>CAVTXC010000021.1:0-236535 GCA_963738525.1 Bryobacterales bacterium | reverse complement strand
AAGATGCAGCCGAAACGTAATTGGCGGGCAGGGCCCCTCGAATAGCGGCATCTCGGAGATTTAGAAGGACGAGGCGTGCTGAATGGACTCGGCAGTCGAAGAAGCGGGAACCTGAGGAGAAGCGGCGCATCCTTGGCTCGCGTTGATTCAGTGCGCTGGCTGAAAGATGCCGGTGTCTGGCGATGCGGTTAGCGCCAGCGAGAAAGTCGTAAAGATACAGGCCTGTCTCGTAGAACGCCGCTGAAAAAGGATCCCTTAGCGGGATCAGAAAGGCGAGCGGTTCCACCAGGTGCGGTGCTGTTCGGAGCAGAACCGCCCGTTCCGCCAGGGCTTCCGACACGAGTTTGAATTCGAAGTTCTTGAGATACCGCAGCCCGCCGTGAATGAGCTGCGAGTTGCGCCCGCTGGTGCCCGAGCTGAAGTGCCCTTTCTCGACTAGCGCCGTCCGCAGTTGAACGCCTGCCGCTTCTGCCCGTAGAGCCAAATCCCGCAGGACACCGGCTCCGTTGATCCCCCCGCCCATAACGAACACATCGAGCGTACCCGATTGAATCTCGTCCAGAACGGCGTGCCGGTTGCGAGGCATCCCCGCCTATTGTCCCGCAGGAGTTCGACGAGCGGTCGAAGAGTTTCCTATTTTCCGATACCGACCAAAGACTGCAAGTGCTCTACGGTCGACTTCAGCCGCTGTGCCTCGTCCGTCATCTGGCTCCCAGCTGTTGCTCCCTGTTCGGCATCCGAAGCGTTCTTCTGAGTCACCATCTGTATCTGGCTGATTGCGATCGAAATCTGTTGAATCCCCCGCGCTTGCTCGGCGCTACTGACGCTCAGATCCTGGCTCAGTTGCCCCACCGTTGTCGATGTCTCCGTTACTTGCCGCATCGCCATCGCCACCTCGTCCACCCGGATGCTTCCCACTCGAGCATGGTCAATCGACTCTTCGATCAGAGCCGAAGTGTCGCGCGCCGCCCGGGAACAGCGTTGCGCTAATCCTCGAACTTCATCCGCGACTACCGCAAACCCCATCCCGGCTTCTCCAGCGCGAGCCGCTTCCACAGCCGCGTTGAGGGAAAGCATGTTCGTTTGGAACGCAATCTCATCGATGACGCGGATGATCTTCGAAATCTTCTCGCTGGAATCCGAAATGTCTCGCATGGACGCCAGCATCTGATCCAGCTTCAGGTTCGCCTCGCTTAACAACTTCTCCGAAAGTGTGGTCAGGCGCGCCGTCTCTTCCGAGTTCCGTGCGTTCAGGCTTACCATCGCATTGATCTCTTCTGCCGATGCGGACGTCTCTTCCAGCGATGCGGCTTGTTCCGAAGCGCCGCGAGCCAGCGAATGGCTGATGCTATTGACCTGTGACGCCGCATCCGTGATCTGCTGCGCTCCCCGCGCTAGCCCCACTGCAACGCCAGTCAGATCCGTCGTCATTTTGCGGATAAGGAAAACGAACCCGCCCAGCATCGCGAGCGTGATCAATCCCAGTGACAAAATCACAGACTTATCCCTGAATGCGGAGTGTCCCGCGAGAGCCGCGTCTTCAGCCCGCCGTCGCCGAAGTTCAACCCGAAAATCGCTGGCCTGCTTCAGCATTTGCTGATCTAAAGGCGCGACCTTTTCGGCGAGCATCGCCCGAGCGCTTTTTCGTCTCCCGCCTTCACCGATTCGTCCACCTCGAAACGAAGCCGCTTTAATTCATCCGCTCTGCTCCGAAGTGCGCCCCATAATTCACGATCGGCAGCAGTATCGAACGATTGGCTAAGTGCGTTCAGAGCTTCGTTCATCTGCCCTTCGGTCTCCGCCATCGCCAATCGCGCCGAACCGGTCTCTCCATGCTGCAGGGTGTTGGCATGCAGGTTCGCCAGAGCGAAAATGCTGTCTACTAGCTTCCCGATCTTTTCAATGCGCACCGTGTCTCCGTGCGCGATCCGGTTCAAACTGCGATCCAGAGTATTCACCGCGAAAAAGGATCCAGCCGCTAGGAGCAGGGTCGCTGATCCTAGCCCAAGAATCCCCAACAAAAACCGGGTCCGGAGAGTTGTATTACGCATCTAGAGGATTCATCGGCGGAAATGCACCGGAGTTTAGTGCAATCTACCGACGCCAGATGAACGCCCACAGCACCAGCAGCACTAACAGAAGCCCCACCGCGACGGCTAAGAGCAGCGCTGACAACGGGTTACTCTAACCGGAATGCCCGGCGAACCTCGGTTTGCTGGCTGCCGATGAAGTCACGCGCCGTTACGGTCAGGGTGTATTCCCCGGGCGGTGTTCCGGGTTTGAGCGTAAAACTCAACATGCCAGGGACATACGGCTTAGGGTACAGTTCCGCGCCCTCGTCGGCCGCCGCGCTTGGGTTCTCGAACAACTTGTGTCCGCTTGCATCCGCCAACGCTATCCCGTAGGTCACGCGGATTGCGCCCTTCTCGTCGTGTTTAAACCCGAGGACCAAGAAACGCACATGGACTTCTTCATTCCCTCGGTACGCGGCCGTTTCCAATGCTTTCTCGTCCGTGTCGTTCCGATAGAATCCGAGATTCTGAATGGACAACGCCGCAGCCGGTTGCACACGGGGACCGGAAACCAGGAACGGAAGCACCGCGGTCGTCGTCGTCCCGGCCAGGGCATCTTTCAATTGCACCGCGATCGAGTACTCCCCGGGAAGCAGAATTCCCGGCAAAGCGAAACTCCCCCGGAGCTTTGGCTTCCAGTCCTTGTCCTCCGGGGAAAGCGTTGACTTCTCTTCGCCCGTAATTCGCGGTGTTAGCAGCAATCCTCCGGGATCCTTAGCCTCCGCCTCGAAACTCACGCTTACCGCGTCGCCCTTCCGCGTCGCGCCTCCCGCGAAAAAACTGAAATGCACCACCTCGCCAGCCGTGAAGGATTCCGATCGATAAACAGCCGGCCCATCAGCGTATCGTTCAATTGCCGCCTGCTCGATCTTCAGTTCGGCCGCACTGGCCACTCCGGCGCACAGAAAGAAAAGCGCGGAACGTAAGCTACTGTTTTTCATCCGAAAGCACGTTGAGGGGTACGTCGATATCCGATACAATCTGGCCTGTTTCGTCAGCCACCCGCAGCTTGTAATGCCGCGGCGCCACGTCGAACGCTACGTTGCCCCTTTCCGATTCCATGGGCTTGATCTTCCGGATTACGCCCAGCCAATCCGGCACGCCCGATCCATCTGCCAGTTCGTTATAGCTCTGGCCGCTGTCGTCGATCAAAGTCAGCGTGGGTACGGTTGAGTCAGTGGCGCCGCTGTTAGTAACCATCATCCGAATCACCATAAACCGGCTATTCGGAATGCGGGGGTTCTCCGGGGGGCCCAACGTCACATACCAGTGCGTGTCGTAAGCGCTATAGATCAAAGGCCCGGCTTGCACTCGGTCACCGAGGTTGTAAACCTGCACCTGGTTTGAACTGGAGTTGCACCCGGCAAGCAAACCGGTGAGAACGAGAACGGCAACCGCGCGGTGCATCGTTCTCGATTTTAGCGAATGCGCCTAGTACCTTTCGTGAACCATCCGCTCAAACTTCGTCCGCTGCTCCGGAGTGAGCACTTGGAGGATGCGCTCATGCCCCTCGGCGAGTACATTGTCGTAATACTTATTGAAATCGTCCAGAATCAACGCAAGCTGCGCAACCTGATCGTCCGTCAGGTGTAGCTGATCGCGCCACCGGGCAAGCGTCATCTTCTTGCCCTCTTTCACTAAAACGTCTTTCCGCGCCACCCGAAAGGCGTGTTGACGCATTCCCACCGCTCCCGCAGCCGCCCCGCACAAAAATGCGACTACCAGGAGGGCGACCAGTGTCGTCTTCGGCCGCGCGGCAATGGCCGACGTGGTGGCTGTCATCTTACTGATGGTACGTGGCGAGCGTTACCAGCATCCCATCCAGGTGCTGTTGCTGATCCGTGCTGTATACATCGTGGCTGGCCAGTACGGACTCAGGGGTGTGGTTTTCGCCTTCCAACGGCTGCGTTGCCAGGTACCCGCCCAAAGCGGCCAAGCTCAGCAATGATGCGAGCACCAGCTTTCGGGCAAAACCCGGATCCACGCTGAGGACACTCCAGAGGCTACGGCCCTTGTCTTCGGCGACGCGCCGCATCACGCGTTGGCTGAATCCGAGTGCCGGCTCCATCGGCGCTTCCGCAAGATACGTGCCCAGCAGGCTCGATAACTGGCGGATCTCTTCCACTTCCGACCGGCAGCGCTCGCACTGAGCAAGATGAGTTTCCATCTCCCGGTTCACCGAACCGCCGAGATATTCCTCTAGACCTTTTTCAATTACGTCGTGCATATTCTTCGCCTGATTTCTCCCCCCACGGTCATGCTACCCGATGATTCAACCGCTGCGCCGCCTTTACCAGCTTCTGCCGCGCCCGGAATAACTTTACCTTAATTGTATTCTCATTCATCTTCAGCATTCCGGAGAGTTCCTCCACCGAATACCCTTCCACTTCTTTCAGCATCAGCAGCTGCTTCTCCTCATCCGAAACCCGGTCCATCAGCTTCACGATGTAGTCCCGGCGCGCCAGCGTGGAATCGGCCCGTGTGCAGCGGTCGATCGCCGGTTCCGTGTTCTCCACGCGGCGAACTTCGTCCTCGCTCATGTCGCTCTCGTAAACCAGCTTGCGAACCTTCTTCTTGCGAAGATAATCGAAGCATTCGTTCACCGTGATCTTGTAGATCCACGTAATCAGCGAACTGCGGAAATCGAAGTTCCGGATCGAAAAGTAAACTTTTGCGAATACCTGCTGCGCAATATCCTCCACATCGTTTCGCTGCCGCACGATGCCGTGAATGATCGAGAAGACCTTCGACTGGTATTTTTCGACAATCTCGCGGAACGCCAGTTCGTCGCCGGCTTGCGCCCGGCGCACCAACGCGCCTTCCTGGGTATTCTCGTAGTCCACTCTGCTCTTAGATGCGGCCCGGATTCCTGCGGGGGTACCCAGAACCGGGAGAGCCAATGCGCCGGTGACCGTTCCCATACATCGTGACGGACGCGCCACAATGCCAGCGGGTTTCCAACTCCTGCTCCATCTGAAGGGTAACATCCGCCCGCCCAGGGGCTGCCAGTGTCCAGCTTTCGATTTCTGCAACCTACAAGACCTCGCCGAAATCGATATACTATTAGTTCATCACCCGAACGGAGTAGAGACAACAATGGTTCAACTGACCCCAGTAGCAGTGAATAAAGTCAAGGAAATCCTGGACGCGCAGAGCCCGAAACCTGCTGGCTTGCGGCTCTCGGTTGTGGGCGGCGGCTGTTCCGGATTCAGCTATTCCATGCAATTCGAAAACAAGCCCAACATGCTCGATAAGACATATGATTACGAAGGTCTCAAGGTCTTCGTCGATCAAGCAAGCATGCTATATCTAGAAGGCGCGATGGTCGATTACATCGAAAGTCTCGAAGGTTCCGGCTTTAAATTCAATAATCCGAACGTGAAATCGACCTGCGGCTGTGGAAGTTCCTTCAGCGCCTAGTCTTTAAACGCGTTTAACCGCCACTTCATTCGACTCGCAGTGCAAGCCGGGAGCGGCGCCGGGTACTTGGCAAACCGCTCTGGTGTGGTACGTTCCTGGCGCGCTCATCTCGAACAGTTCGCTGATTGGAATTTCGTTCTGAATAGCTTCGCTCGGTGCTAAAACCAAGTTCATCCTGGTTCCCTTTGCGTCGCGAATCAGCCTGTGGCCGTAATTCGTGGGCTCCCGAAGCTTTCCTTCCGGTCCTACTAACCGCACTTCGAATAATCCCAAGCCTGCGGAAATCTGCTCGCGCACTTCCGCGCCTGTATCGTTGCGCAGCGCCACGCGTAGCTTCACTGGGTGGTCGCCTGTTACCTCGGACGGCTCTGCTTGGGCAGACAATGTGAACCCCGCCACCGTTTTGCCCCAAACTCTCCGGTCCAGTTTCTTCCAGGCGTTCTTATGCTTGTCCGATCGAACCGTAAACCCGATCAGCCCGAGTACATCGAGAACACTCTCCACCCAAGTCCGGAAGCTCACTGTCTTGGACGCCAGAACGGCTCCCCTGCAGGCACGAAAGTGACCGGGATTCCCGGCAAAAACTCCTTCAACCAAGTTGCGCAGTAATCCATCCCGGCCTCTTCTGAGACGTCGTGCCCCATGATAATCAACGCCTTGGGCCGGTGCTGTGCCGCGGCGTCTCGCGCATACTCCACTGTCTCCCATTCCCGAGCTTCACCGACAACCAGCACTTCCACTTCCGGCCGCTCGAGCGCCGCAATCTGTCGCTCCGCACCCGACGCCCCCGGCAGGAATCCAATCTGTCGCACCTTCAGTTCCGGATCGCCCACCACCCGCAGCGTCCGAATCTTGAGCTTCCCTTCGATTGATTTCGCTAGCCTCCGCCACCGTCATCGATTGAGTCGTAAACAGCATCTGGTTATCGCTATTCTGGTATTCCTTCCACCCCAGGGCGTTCACCATTCCTTGCATGATCCCGTCCTGCTTCATGTGCGGGTAATGCCAGTGATCGTGGAAGCGGAAAACTACCAAGTGATGTTCCTGAATGTAACCCAGCTTTGCCCGGTACACCGGATCATTGACCAGCGCCTTCGTCTCATCCAGATGGTTGTAGAACGTGGGCTCGTGGCTGATGATCAGGTTCGCTCCCGCCTTCACCGCCCGCTCGAGCACGTCATAGGTATCGGTGAACGTCGTCGCGATCCCCGTCACCGGTGTCTCCGGATCGCCAGCCTTGATCGTGTCTACCGTATCCCCATGCCAAGGACCGTCCGCGTGTTGCTGAATTCGGTCAAGCACCTGGCGTGCTGTTAACGCGGGACTCTGGGCGATAGCTGCTTGGGCCGTCGTGTCAGCGTCAAATAGCCAGCCAATCACCCTCATTGGTTCTCCGGCTGATCGTAATCGTGCAGGCGGCGGATCCAGATGTTCCGGTATCTCACCTTATCGCCATGGTTCTGCAAAAGCAGGGAATCTTCCGCCGGTTGCGACGTGTAATGCGCAACATGCCGGTACACCATCGGACCCATCGATGCCTTGTGGTTATGCACCATCACGCCGTTCCAGAACACCGTAAAGTAGGCAGGCGCTGCGAGGTTGTCCCCGTCAAATTTCGGCGCCTCGAACACAATGTCATAGGTCTGCCACTCGCCCGGCTTGCGCGCTACATTGTTCAGCGGCGGCCACTGTCCGTAAATCGCCGCCGTCTGGCCATCCGCGTACGTCGGGTTGTTGTACGTATCCAGAACCTGCAACTCATACCGGCTCTGGAGAATCACGCCACTATTTCCGCGCCCCTGGCTGTTGCCCTTCACCACCGCCGGCGAGGCCCATTCTACATGGAGTTGGCAGTTGCCGAACTTCTCTTTGGTGACAATGTCGCCGGTTCCCGGCACCACCTCCATATACCCTTCCTCCACTTTCCACTCCGGCCCGCCCGTGCCGCCGGCTTTGGTGATGTCGCTGTGGTGCGCCGTCCACGCCGACAGGTCCTTACCGTCAAACAGCACAATGGCATCCGACGGCGGCCCGCCCGGTGTCGTCGCCGGCGTAATTACCGGCGGGTGGGGGCGATTCGGATCGTGTACATGCCACGGCAGCCCCGGCAGAATAGGCGTGTCCGTGAACCCAAGATCATGATTAGGCTGCTGCTGCGCGACCAGGGCCGCTAGCCCCGCCGCCATGCAGACTACAGGAACAACAATGGATTTACGCATCGTGGTCAGAAGCTGATATCTATACCAGATTCCCGCAATCGCACGTGAGCCGTCGCTCTGAGGCCTAAGCTGAACCGTGTTTCGAGAACAGGATGATGCTTGTCCCGGCCAAGCAGACCGCGGCTCCAGTCACATCCCACCGGTCCGGACGCGTTTGCTCCACAATCCACATCCAGAGTAGGGAAGACAGAATATAGACCCCGCCATACGCCGCGTATGCCCGGCCGGCGTTTATCATATCGATCCGCGTCAGTGCCAAGGCAAATAGAATCAGCGCGCCCGTCCCCGGACCTGCCCACGCTGGACTTCTGCCCATCCGCAGCCAAGCCCAAAAGGAGAAGCAACCCGCGATTTCCCCCAGGGCCGCCAATCCGCACCACATCAGATTTCTCATCGTCTCGCCCTCATCGCCGCCACTCCTTGTCTTAAGCCCGACTTCCACTACTATGTTGAACGAGTGATATACCCGCGCATGCGCCACCGATCCGTCATCGCCTCAAAATCACCAAAGAATCGTCTTCGACCATCCCTGCTGCTCAGCGCTTGATCCACAATAAAGCGAAGCCATGCGAGTCATCCTCTTCGGCGCAACTGGCATGCTCGGACAAGGGGTCCTGCGCGAATGACTTCTCGATCCTGCGATTGACTTTGTGCACACGGTGGGGCGGGCACCCGTGGGACAGCAGCGCCCCAAGCTGCGCGACACCGTTCATCCCGACTCTGGAATTACCAGCCGATCGAGGCATCTCTCCCGGCTCGGATGCCTGTTTCTTTTGTCTTGGTGTCTCCTCCGCCGGTCTGAGCGAAGAACAATACAGACACGTCACCTACGATCTCACCCTCGCGGCTGCGCAAACCCTTTCGCGCCTGAACCCGCAAATGACGCTCATCTACGTGTCCGGCGCCGGCACTGATAGCACGGAACGCGGACGCATTGCGTGGGCGCGCCTCAAAGGCGAAACTGAAAATGCGATCTTAAGGCTCCCGTTTTATGCGGCTTATGTGTTCCGCCCCGGATCATTCAGCCGCTTCACGGCATCCGATCTCGAACCACTTTCTACCGCATCGCTTACCAAATTACCGCGCCCTTGTTCCCGCTCCTGCTTTGCTTCTTTCCCGACTCGGTCCTGACCACGGACAAATCGGCCGCGCCATGGTTGACGCAGCTCGCTATGGAGCGCCGCGTCCTATCCTCACCTCCCGAGACATCCGCGGGCTCACTCAGATCAGCGCTGCCCCTGCCTAAATCAACGTTCCGTCCTGTACGATGAACACAATCGATGTGTTCGTTAAACCCGCTCCTTTCGTCGTTAGCATATTCTTACTTGCCCACACTGCGCTTGCGGCTTCTGTGTCTTCAGAAACATTACATGCGAAGTACGGCGCGCCAATCTCCACAGATGGCGGTGAATACACATCTCAGGAAGTTTTCACCATGCGGCCCGGCATCAAAGTGACGGCGAGTTACGGAAGATCTGGGAATCTTCGCGGGCTGGCCCTTAGCCGGATCGGCAGTGACCGAGCGCTAGACGACGCTACTCTCGACTTACTTCTCGGCGAGCTAGTTCCCGTCTCCGAGCGAGGCCGAAAGACTGGGAAGGGTTCCCACCTGGACGGACTCGCCGGATCCACAACCTCCATCTACGAGAATGTCGAGATCGAGCGCCTCATCTTCTCGAACCCGGGGCCAAACTATCCCGCCGCCCCTAGCGCCACGATCCGGTTTCCGGCGGATCAGTAGTTCTGATAGGAGCAGTCATCTTCTTGAAGTATGCGGCTTCCCGCGGCTAGCGAACCAAATTGCTGCAGCTTCAGCCAAAAGCAGTGGAAAACCGAACACCAGCACTTCTCCCAATCGAGTTCGCACGATCCCGTCCCTCCCGACTCGCATCAGCAGCAGCGAGGTAATCGGTAGAATTAAAAACACCGCGGTCACCACTCCCGGCGCGTACGTTCTCAGCAGAATCGCTCCAGACACATGCGGAATCCAGACGTTTAGAAACATCACGAACACATACGCGACAAAGACATAAGTCGAAGCGCTTCCGCGGCCTCGCTCGAGGCTCAGCCAGGTAATCCCGTAGGCGGCGATCGTCAGCGCGACCAGCCCTGCGCGAAAAGAGCTCACTGAAAAACGCACAGGTAATCCTTTACCCGGTTCACCGGCCCTCGGTGCGAGCCAAATCGCCTCTTCAATGTGATGGAACGTGACCGCCACCGGGAAGGCCCACTGCAAGCTCTCGAACGAAGACAGGGTGAACATCGAAGGCATCGATCCCTTTGATTGTCGATCAGATCGACCAATCTTTGCGCTCCGTCTTCCAAAGACAACATTCGGGGTTTGGAGTGGGCAAATACAAGAAATAGAAGTGAAGCTCCCGAGTCGCCGGGTTGACGCGTGTCGAAACACGCCCGAGCTCGCGAGATGGCTCATACGCTTGCCTGGAGTGGTTCGAGACCTAAAGCGCCGATGGTCTCTGACCTTCGGTGTTCCATGCGGCTACTACGAGCAAGCAAGCTGTTCATTTGTCGCACCCGGTCGCACTCTGCGGCGGGGCCGTTGCGCTCCTCAAGCTTGGGAGCCACATGTTAGGCAAGCACTAGACAGAAGGACTGCGGTTTTGGAATGGCAATCCTACGGTGCTTCTGCGGGATTTCGACCCCGGATGGGAGGCGATGCTCCTGGAGCGTTGTGCTCCAGGAAAGCCGCTGCATGCGTTGTCGAGCTCCGAGCATGACTTGGACGCTGCACGGCTGCTGCGACGCCTTTCGCGGTCGCCGCCCACCCCTCACCCATTTCGGCCTTTGTCGTTCATGACGGGAGATTTTTGAGCAAGGAGACGTTTGCCGACGGGGATCGTTGGGCCGATGCCGGATTAATCCACGAAGGTCTGCGGCTGTTTCGAGACTTACCCCGTGGGACGCTCTGAACGGATTTGTTGCTGGCAACCGACCTGCACGCGGGCAATATCCTGCGTTCGCAATATGACGCAGCACTTGCTCAACTCCTGGGGCCGCCTACACGCGGATCCAGGCGGCACGGTCCACCAATGGCGTACCTTGTTCATGTGGATCCCGAACGCGTTCGGCTGTGGATGTTCGCACGCGTTGCGGCTCAACCCGGCGCAAACTGGGCAGACGCCGAGTGGATTGCGCTCGCGAGAACGCTCGTTCCGTAACGGTTCACGCTGACCGCTCCAACTAAGCCAACGCCGAACGCATCTGAAAAACTCAACTTCATGTTTCACAGAAAGGCTGTGCCACGATTTGAAATTCATCCTCGTACACGATATAACCGACCCGGGTCGCCTTAAGCATTTGCACTGCGATTCCGTGATGTTCCAGCATCACAACCAATTCGCGAACGTGGGCAAGATGTTCGTGTGAAGTATGTTTGAACCACGAGAGAGCCTTACTCTGCTTGCGATAGAACGGAGGTTTAGACGCTGTAAAACGTGACGGCTTCTCCAAATGCGTGTCGAACCACTCAAGGATGCAGTCATGACGCTCTTCTTCCTGCGGAGCAAGCTTTCCTTCGTTTCGCAAGCTCCGTAAAGCGTGAAAGACACCCAGGTCCCGTCCGGAGTCTTCGTTGATCTTTGCAACCAAAAACCTTAAGTACATAGGTTCAGGCCCAATCCCGGTTGGAAGAGGGTTCTACGCAGTTGGTCCGCGGATGAACGCGGATCCTTCAGTCAGGACGGACACTCCGAGCCGCACCAGTGGCGCGCCCATGATGGAGAACATCGGTAAATGTGCTCTACTTCGCGCGTGAAAGAACGATCTGCCCGAAGGCCGGATCGCCAGGCTCTGGTGTGATTACCGCTCGCAAGTCCAATGTGGTGCCCAAGCCCGGGATATTCAGGCGGTACATGCGGTCGCTCACGCGCGTGACATACTCGTCGTGCGCCGTCCCCTCGGCGATCAGAGTCACCGACTTAACGATCACTCCGCCCCCAGTTACCACGAACTCCACCAGGTACTCCCCCGCGTCGTGCACTGCTTGGTTCAAGCTGATATCCCAGGTCGTGTGCCCGGAATCAAAGGACGAGGGCTGCCAGTTGTAAATGACGGAATAAGTCAGTGTCTCTGGTGTGGGACCGATGGCTCCGGATCCACTCCCTACCGCGTAAGCCGCGAATCTAGAAAGAACCGTGTCACCGTCTTGCTTCGGAAAACGCACGATGAGACTCGACACCGTCACTGCCCGAAACGGATCGATCTTCTTATGGCCGATACTCGTCCCTTCGGAAAGCTGGTGCCAGTCGTTGCCGTTTCTACCGAACACACTGTAGGCCTGCACGTGCTGGCCTTTGCGGAGATCTTCCATGAGGACCACGTGATCGATGGCTGTCGGATGCGGCAGTTTCAACTCCATCGTCCCGTTCGACCCGTGCGTCTGCGCGATCGGTTTGTCGAATCGCCTTCGAATCTCCGCGCCGAACTCCTCCGTTCGCTTGGCATGAAGCGCTGGAATCAAGCCTGTCGTATCGGGCGTGTTGTTGAGCAGCAGTAGCGCGCCATGTCCCACCGAGCGGTAGTACATCGTCATCAGCCGGTCGAGCGACTTTAAGTGCGCATCGCTCTCTGTGTTCCAGAACCACGTATTATGGATGCGCGCGTCTACTTCACAAGGCAGCCAGGTATTGCCGCCCGGATTGCCATCTTTAGCCGTAGCCACGCCGCTCCTGGCGGCGGATGCTGATACAAGGTTCCAGTTCGGATCGGGCGCGATCCCATCCTCATTGCCCACCCACCGGATTGTCGCGTAGGGACTTTGAAAGATGATCGCATGTGGTGCGTACCGCTGGAGTAAGTCGCCCGTGTCGACGACGTTGCTGCCGTCGAACCATATCTCGGAGATCTCGCCGTAGCGGCTCAATAACTCGGTAAGTTGCTGCCGGTAAAGCTTGCTGTAAGTCGCTTGTTGGGCAGGGTCGTCCGCCTTACCGCCAAGCCCCACCTTTAAGGATCGGTCCTGCGGACTGAGGTAGACGCCGAGCCGTAGATTTCTCTTTTGGCAGGACACCGCCAAGTCGCGCATCACGTCGCCTTTGCCCGTCGCGCCAAGGCGTGTTCGCGACAGAGTATTTCGACGTCTCCGTCTGCCACCAGCAAAAACCGCCGGTGTGCTTCGCCACAAACACGATCTGCCTGGCGCCAAGCGCCACTGCCGTATCCGCCCACTGCTCCGTGTCGAGCTTCGATGGATTGATCTGACCTAGTGGTGTAGATAAGTCGTCGTACTCCCGGTTCTGCCACGTCGCCGGACCGAAATGGACAAACATGGACAACTCCATGTCTTGCCAAGCCAACTGCTCAGGCGTGGGCCTTTGCTGCCTGGGTCGGCTCGAATGTTTCCGGCCGCCAGCGGTACCGCCGCCGCCAGTCGAAGCCATTCGCGCCTGTTCATGGACTCTCCTCTGCTGCTGTTCTTGTCTGCGGCTCTTTACGCTACGGCCGCTTCGCGCGGCGCGGGCTCGCGCTCGCCCTGGAACTTGACCGACACCAGCTTCGAAACGCCGGCTTCCTGCATGGTCACGCCGTACATCGATTGCGCCGACTCCATCGTCTTCTTGGAGTGCGTGATCACGATGAACTGCGTATCGACGCTCATCTCGCGCAAGCAGCCGCGTGAGGCGACCGATGTTGGCTTCGTCCAGCGGCGCGTCCACTTCGTCGAGCACGCAGAACGGGCTCGGCTGATAGCGGAAAATCGCCATCAACAGCGCTAGCGCCGCCAGCGCCTTTTCGCCGCCCGAAAGCAGCAGCACGTTCTGCAGCTTCTTGCCGGGAGGCGAAGCGACAATGTCGATCCCGCTCTCGTTGGCGTTCTCTGCGTCGGTGAGCCGCATCTCGCCCGTGCCGCCCCCGAACAGCGTGGTGAAGCACTCGCGGAAATTCTTGTTAATGGCGTCGAACGCTTCCACGAACTTTCGCCTTGGAGACCTGATCGATTTCCCCGATCGCCTTCTCGGTGTCGCGGATCGAATCGATCAGGTCCTTCCGCTGCGCGGTGAGGAACTCCTGGCGCTGAAAGGCGACCTCGTACTCTTCGAGCGCCGAAGGATTGATCGGCCCCAGCGCTTCGATCTTGGTCTTCACTTCCTTGTAGAGCCGCTCGGCTTCGCCGAGCGCTTCTGCGTCGAGCGTGTTCTCGAGTTTCGGAAGCTCCGCGAGCGGAATGCCCAGTTCCTTCCGGCTGGTCTCGTCGAGGAACCTGCAGCTCGGATTGGCGGCGGACTACGTCCACTTCCGACTTGGTTCTTCCGTGCATGTCCCGCTTCGATGCGGACGCGCAGCTCCCTAAGTGCTTCGTCCACGGCAGCCAGTTCGGCGCGCCTCGCTGTCTCGTCGTTGGCCAGCTCGGCCACCTGTGCTTCGAGGTGAAGAATTTCCTCTGCCAGTTGCGTCGTCGCGCTTGTCAAGCTCGATGTTCTCGGCCAGCAATCGCGAACGGTGCTCGCCCATGCGCTCGATCTCGGCCCCGAGATTGCGTCGGCGGTTAGTTATTTCGAGCGACTGCGCGTCGAGGCGCTGGAAAGCGGTGCTCTGGGCGCGGAAGCGCTCTTCGAGACCAGCCAGTCCGGCGCGTAAAGCCGAGTGCTCCTCCCGCACCCGCGACGCTTCGGCGTCGAGCGACTCCAGTTCAAACCGGGCCGCTTCAAGCGCCCGCTCGCGCTCGTTCGCGCTCATTATCCTTCTGCGCAACAGCCTCGTGGTTGCGCGCGCGCTGCGCGGCCGAGCGCTCCTTTTCCCGCTGAAGCCGCTCCAGTTCCAGCCGCGCCACCGAAATCCGGGATTGTGCGCGGTTGTGCTCCTCGGTCGAGCTTCCGCTGCTCGGCCTGGAGCGCCACGGCGTCCTTCTCGTGAGCCTGCTGAACGTGACGGAGACGGTCGAGGTCGGCTTCCAGTTGGGTGATCTCGGCGGCTGAGTTCCTCCTGGGTTTTGGCCTGGATCGAAAGCTCGCGTTCCTTGGTCAGGAGCGCGGCCGTCACCTCGCGGACTTCGCGCTTGAGCGCCAGCGGGCCAGACGATTTCTTGCGGCCGCCGGTTAGCGTCGAGCCCTGGTAGCAGCGGCCGTCCTCCAGGAGGAAGTACAACGACGGGTTCTCGGCCGCGAACTGCCGCGCCTGTTCCGGCGGATTCCGCTATAAAACAGTTCGCAATCCGCGGAGCAGCGTGCCAGCCTGGTCCGTGAGGCCGTTCGAAAGCCGCAGGTGTTCGGTGAGCCGCGCCAGGGGAAGTCTCGGTCCGGCGACAGGAGATGCTGTCGCCGTTCGCCTTCTCGACCACGAACGTCGCGCGGCCCTCCAGATCGGTGCGCAGAATTTGCATTCCGGCTTCGGCGTCGGCCCAGTCCTTCATCACCACGTATTCCAGCTCATTGTGAAGGAACTCTTCTGCCGCTCGTTCGAACTGCGGGTCGACTTCCACGAAGTCGGCCAGCACGCCAGCGGGCTTGATGCCCTTGCCGCTCCGCTCGATCGCGCCCAGGAGCCGCTTGGTCGTCTCCGTCGTGTAGGAGTGATGCGAGAGGACATTCTCGATCGACTCCTTGCGGGCGCGGAGTCGCGACGTCTCACCGCGCAATTGGTCCATCAGTCCGCGCAACTCGCGCCGCTTTTCGCTTGCTTGTCGGCCAAGTCGAACTCGGTCCGTTTACGCTCCCCGGTCACCGATTCAATTTCGAGCTGCTGCTGGCCGAGATCGCGCGATAGCTTCTCGCGAGCCGTCGCCAGGCGCGCAACTTCGGTAGCCGCGCCTTCTTCCTCGCGTTGCACGCGCGCTGTCTCGCGGTCGATGCCGGCCAGGAATTCGTCGATTTGCGCGAGTTGGTTCTTCAGCGTGGAAGCTTCGCCGAGCAGGCGCAGCACCTGGACGCGGCCAGTCTTCGATCGATTTTTCCTGCTCGCGCACCCTGTTCTGGAGCGCTTCGCGCGCCTGGTTGCCTAGCAAGCATCTGGCCGCGGGATGCGGTGATCTCGGTCTCGAGCTCACGCCGCGGTCTCGCGTGAGGGCGGCCCGCTCGGCGTCGACGTGCTGCAGCCGCGTTCTCGAGTTCCTGCGTCTCCGTCCTCGTTGCGGCGCCATGCGGCGTCTCGATAGCAGCCGCTCTCGCGCACCTGCGCTTCGAGTTTCCCGCGGGTCCGTTCAGCATCGACGTTGAGATCGGCCAGCCGCTTGCGCGCTTCCGCGCAGCCGCGCTTCGAGGTCGTAACAGGCGTTCTGGAGCGCTTCGCGGCTCCGCTCGCTCTCGGCCGCACGTGGCCGGTGAGTTCGCGAAGTTCGCAGAGGCCGTCTCGAGTTCGGCGGCGGCTTGGGCCACTTCCACGCTCGAGCTGTTGCGAACGCGGCCCGCGAGCACGGTCCGAAGCCGCTCGTCCATCTCGGTCTTGAGTTCGCCGTAGCGCTTGGTTCGAGCGGCCTGCCGCTTCAGCGAGTTGACCTGCCGGGTGACCTCTTCGAGGATGTCGAACACGCGCGCCAGGTTCTGCTTGGCGCCTTCGAGCTTGGCTTCCGCCAGGCGTTTGCGCGACTTGAACTTGGTGATGCCGGCGGCCTCTTCGATCACCGCCCGGCGATCGTGCGGCCGGGAACTGAGAATCTGGCCGATGCGGCCCTGCTCGATGATGGCGTAGCTTTCCGGGCCGAGGCCGCTGCCCATGAAGAGGTCCTGGATGTCGCGCAGCCGCGCGGCGCGGCCGTTGATCAGATACTCGCTATCGCCGGAGCGGAACAGACGGCGGGTGATGGTGATCTCGGCGGGCTTCGTGCGCGGCGCGTGATGGCGCTGACCGGGCGTTCGCCTACGCGGCTGCCATCTCGGGATGCGGTAACGGCTTCGGCGTGCTCGGTGCTGCGGCCGGATCGAGCAGCGTCATCGTGACCGAAGCCATCCCGACCGGCTTCCGGTCGCGCGTGCCCGCGAAGATCACGTCTTCCATGCGGCGCGCCGCGCAGGCTCTTGGCGGATTGCTCGCCCAGAACCCAGCTGATGGCGTCGCTCAGGTTGCTCTTGCCGCAGCCATTGGGGCCCACCACCGCCGCGATGCCATCGCCGCGGAAGCGCAGTTCGGTGCGATCACAGAACGATTTGAAACCTTGGATTTCGACCTTCTTGAGCTTCAGCAAACTTCCTCTCGCTACCGTGGATTGCTCCATGTCTGAACCAGCGCCGCAAAATCAAGTAGCAGTGCCTACAACATTTGTGTAGGACACGTTGATGCACTCCCTATGTTGTAACCAGATTATAGCTGAGGAGGCCATTTTGGCTTTCGCTTTTCCCGGAACGCCCGAAGGCCCTCGGCAAAATCCGGATGCCGCATCATCTCGTCCCGGACAAAACGGCCGGTGCGCTGCGCTTCGGAGGCCGATTTCCCGCGGATCCGCCTGACGTACTCCAGCCCCCGAGCGGATCGCCGTGACGCTCCCCTCGGCAATCGAGGCGGCGACTTCGGACGCCCTCGACGTAAGGTCTTCAGGCACCACCGCGCTCACCAAGCCGTATCATTCCGCTTCAACCGCCGCCGAACGCCTGCGCGGTCAACGCCAGCTCGATGGCGCGGCGCTCTCCCCTACGGCGGCCGCGATCGCCGGAAAGATCAGCACCGGCCACAAGCCAAGATGAATCTCGGTCAGCCCGAATTTGGCGTCCTCGGACGCGATCACGATGTGCGCGTTCGCGGCCAGGCCGGTTCCTCCGGCAAGCGCCGGCCCGTGCACCGCGGCGATCACCGGCTTCGACGACCACTCCCGAACGTGAACAGCTCGTCGTGCGCTTTCGCCAGGCGTTCCAGATCGCGCCCGGCAGCTTCGCGCAGGTCCATACCAGCACAGAAGGCCTTGCCCGCTCCGGAGAGCAGCATCGGCCCCACACGGCGGTCGGAACTGGCTCGCCGCACCGAGCTTACGATCTCGCGGCACGTCGCGATGTCGAGCGCGTTGCGCTTCTCCGGCCGGTTCAGCCGGAGCGGAAGCACGCGGCCGGAGAGCTGTGTTTCAATCGCCATCGATCTCCATCCCCAGAGCGCGGCGCCGAATGTTTTGCCCTGCGCGTCGATCCGCAGACGTGACCGTTCCGCCGCCGCCGAGCGACTCGTGGAGCAGAAAGTTGAGCGCCCCCAAGATTCGGCAACTCGAAGCGCTCGACCGCGCCTTTCACGCGATCTCCGAACTCAGGCTTTCACGCGCTCCGCCGTCACCTCGCGCACCAGCAACGGGTATTCCTCCGGACCGATAGGCGATCACGCCGATGTTGACGGTGTCGCCCTTGTCGCCCGAACGGGTATGAGCAATGCGCGAGAGCGGGAATGCGCATTCCCCTACTGTAAGCCGGCGTGAAACTGGGCTTCCAGTGTCTCTGCAGCACCAGTTCGACCGGAATTTCATCACCACGTCGGTGGATCATGTCTTCAATTGGGCGCGCAAGTCGGCTTTGTGGCCGCTGCAGTTCGGCTTGGCCTGCTGCGCGATTGAGATGATCGCGTCCACCACCTCGCGGTTTGACATCGCGCGCTTCGGAGCGGAAGTTTTTCGGCCCAGCCCCCGGCAGGCCGATCTGATGATTGTGGCCGGAACCGTAACTCTGAAAATGGCGCCGGTGCTGAAGCGGGTGTACGATCAGATGGCCGACCCGAAGTGGGTGATCTCAATGGGCGCCTGCTCGAGCGTCGGCGGTCCTTTTAATACCTATGCGGTGCTGCAGGGCGTGGACAAGATCGTTCCGGTCGATGTTTACGTCACCGGCTGCCCGCCGCGGCCTGAAAATCTGTTCTACGCGCTGCTCAAACTGCAGGACAAGATCGACCGGATGAGACGCTGGTGAAGCCACCCACCGATGTCCGGCTGGACGATCCATGCTAGACGAGTTCAAAGATCAGATCCGTATCGCCCAAGTCCAGAACCCGGCTTGAGCGACGGCGCATTCCGGTTCGACGTCAGCGGCACGCTGATCTCGCCGCTACTCGCTGAACTCCGCTGGCTGACTCATGGTTTCGGAACGCGGCGCCGTCCGTGCGGATCGTCCCATGGCCGCGGTCAAGCAAATTCACTTCGAGCGAAATGATCTGCGGCGGACGGCCGTCCGGGCCCGCGGTGAAGCCGACGCTCTTAGTGAGCGCCACGCCGGAAATCAGACGTGGCGGTGAAAACTGCCGACTGCGTGTCCGATTTTGCTCGCCGACGCGGGAACGCGCGCCGTCGCCGCCGTGCACGCGGGCTGGCGCGGCACGGAGAAAAGAATCGTCGCGGCCTAGCGATCGCGCGCATGACCGATCTTTATCGGCAACGCACCCAAGGTCGATGTATGCGGCGATTGGTCCCGCAATCGGGAAGTGCTGTTTCGAAGTGGGACCCGAAGTCGCGCGGCGAGTTCGCTTTCTGGCGGCCCGAATTGGCCGGGGCGGTCGAAAAGACCCACCTCGATCTCGAAGCGGCAAATCAAAGCCAACTGGAGGCGGCCGGAGTGCGCCCGAGACCAGATCGTCGGAGCATCTTTCTGCACAGTGTGCAACCCGGACCTGTTTTTCTCGTTCCGCAAAGAGCGAGAAGCGGCGGGAAGGATGATTTCCTGGATTGCGTGCGGTCCCGAGTGAAGAAGAGCGGGATTCCAAATCAAAAGAGGCGCGGAGGTAATCCGCGCTTTCAAATTTGGAATGCTACGCCACTTAAGCCGCGTTGGCGAGCAGTCCGTCGAGCGTTTCCTGCTCTTCGAACTCGTGGCGATCGGCGGCTTCCTGGCAACGGATGCAGAAAGCATGTTTGCGGAACTGCGTTGAGGCGCTTGATGCTGATCTCTTCGTCGCAATGCATGCACGTGCCGTAACTACCGTCGGCGATGCGCGCCAGAGCGCCGCGCACCTGACGGAGCAAGTTCGACTCACGGTCCAGATTTCGAATCGCCAGCTCGCGTTCACCAGCCAATTGAACCTCGTCCAACGCGTCCGGCGTTTTTTCAATCGCGATATCTTCGCGATTCCGCAAGGCGCCGCCGAGCTCGGCCCGACGCGCCTCCAGGATGTTTTTAAACTTCTCCAACTCAATCTTGGTCATTTCCAAACTCTCCTCGTAAATCCTTACGAAATCAATAAGACGGTATAAAACTGAAAAAGTTTCAAAACTCTCATCACACACTCAAATAATTTGAGGGTAAGAGACTAACATCTTTACACTAGGCGGTATCAATAGCCTAACTGGCAATCGCATTAAGCACGAACATTGCCAAACTCCTTTAGTGTCGGACAACGAGAAATGATATCGAAAATCTTTTCACGTTACGTGGAATGCCGATTCGCAATTAGGGCGAAACCAGACATCAACTCTCGTCGGCAGCGATCGACTACTCGCCCACAAATACAGAAGCGATTGCATTCTGATTTGCCAGACAGGAAGGGAGGGAGCAACTCCCGATCCCGTGGCGAAAGTGCATTGAACCGGGTTGTCGATCAACACCGGAACCGATGAAGTATGGCATTGGGTACCTGCTCCCGTCAACGAGCTTTTGATAGGATTTACAAAAATCGCATAAAGATTCGAAATTACGGCAGGAATTCAATTCTGCCGAATGCAAGACCCAAATGCCGGGAATCGCCCGGGGGCACGGTGGTTCGGCTAAGCTCGATGCGAATAAGCGATACTGACGCCCTATCAATTTTCCCGGGAAGCGAAAACTGAAGAGTAAAGGGACTCTCCGGTCTTGAGATTGCCTGCGACCGCAGCGACCGTCCATTAATTGAGACCCCAATCTCGAGCGGCCCTTGCTCTACGAAAGCGGCTGGGCAATCGCCGGTAAGAACCAGTTTCGTATCAGAGTTCGCTGGCGGCCCAATACGAAGCGTAGCAATCTGTGGCATCCAGCGGTGTGAGCCCTCAAGGGGGTACCACTCTGGACCGAGCAGGTACGCGAGTAACGGATTTCCAGCGTCGACGATCCTTGGAGCCAGATCCTCCAGCCGATTTCGAATACCCGCGCGGTAGAGCGGAGTCACGTTTTGAAGATGGTTACCCGCCACGCGGTACACCACGAGCTGATCGTGATCGAGCGCGTGCATCGTTGGACCGCTAGGGAGAATGTAGTGAGAAACGGGCGTAAGGTAGTCAGCGGCCCTTATCCGACCGGACGTTTCCGGCGAGAGATAGACTGAAGGAATCCCGAGAACCTCAAACGCATTGTGCGCGAATGAGGAGCCATAGAGATCCTGATCCACTCCGTCGATCAGGATTGCCTTCCCGGGATGTTTCTCGTGAGCCGTTTCGCCACCGAGCACTAGTGTGCGGACCTCGCGACTCTTGTCCACCCACCATTCAACGGCTAGGCGCGATCCGACGGCGTCGGCCACAACGAGGCAAGCGACCAGAACCAAAGCGGCTGCACGGAGCGTCTTCTTCCGCAGAGATCCCACTCCGGCTGCCAGGGCGATTGAAGTGCCAATGGCCGGAATTGTCAAATAGTAGTCGCTGACATGCTCGGGAAGAGGGAGCAAAGGTCCAAGTGTGATAGCAAACCATGCGAGCCCGAACAAGGAGACACGTCGTTCGCGCGTGACTAGCAGGAGGAAGCCAAGCGTAAATGCTACGACTGCAAACTGGACTGCCCAATGAGCGTTAGGCGTAAGGGAATCCCACTCGGGACCAACCGAGAGCCAACCCCAGTAGGTCGCGAAAGTGCCGGGAATACGCGCGTCGAAGCGCAGGGCGTAAGGACCGTTGGCAATGGAAGTGGTCCAGAAAGATCGGGCTACTAGATAAACAGCCGAGAAAAGAAACAGACCGCCCACTTCACCCCAATCGCGCCAACGGCGGCGGCGATCACGGGCGATCAGCACCCAGGCAAGCGCAATCGCGGGGTACACCACGTTAATCTCCAATGCGCCAAACCCGAGGACGAAGACGACCAATTCCCACACATACGCGCGTCGCAAGCGGAGCAGAAAAGCGGTCAGCAGAAAAAGGGGGCACAGGATTTCGTTGTACGCGCACAGCCAAGCGATGTCGATTGGAACACCCGGAGACACCGCCCAGATAACGGGGGCGATCCAAGCGGCGAGCCGAGACGCAGTCAGCCGAAGCGTGATGGTCTGCAACAGAAACAGAACTCCACAGGCATTCAACAGAACGAATACATGCCAATACGCCGTATCGAAACCAAAAAGCCGGTCGCACACCAGAAAGAACAAGCGTTCACTCCACGGTCGAACGGTTCCTAATGCCGTGGGCGCGAACAGGGCGTGAAGCATAGAGGGCCAATCCTGGACAGACCGAGCGGCGGAAAGCCACGCAAAGTCGTCCGCGCGAAACCAGCCGTGTACCGCCGGCCAATAAAAGGTGAGGAGGAGCAGCGAAGGAGAAAGCCAGTAGAACACACGGCTCCACAGCCGCGTCATTTTGAGATGAGACTGACCTGTTTGGCGATGAGACCGAGTTCGCGGTGGTCGGCTCCGGTCGGTGGAATGAATTTATCGAGAGAGAAGTCGATTCGCACGTTGTCGCCCTGCAACGCGGAAGAGGGGACGTCGCGGGAATACGTATAATCGCCGTTGCGGCTGTAGCTTTCGGGCGGAAGGGCGGTGTCCCCCACCTTCGCCGAAAGGGTTACACCATTGACCGCATGAATGACGCTCTCCGGGATGTTGAGAGCCAGTTTGAGGGTAGCTCCTTTGGTCGATGCTCCGGCAGGCGGGCGAAGCACAACGGAGAACTTGCCCGCTGTCCAACGCCATGCCCCTGCTTCAACTGAGTAGAACCCACTGGAAAGCTGCGCCTGGGCCCGGGAATCGTTCATGGCGACGGTGCTCCTCAGCGGGGGCGCTTCCTCGTTCGTGTCGACATGTTGTTTGCGCTGGCAGGCTCCCGACGTAAGAAGCACGAGCGAGATAAGTACTCCCGAACGAATCGGGCCGGCTTTAATCGGCGGCATTTGCAATTTCAAGTTTTTCCACTTCAACCAAACAACTATAGAACGTCGCACCACCCCCGATGTCTGTAAGGCGCTGGCTGGTGAGAGCGTTAATGTTGAGGCGGTCGGGAGCGCGGCGGGTCCAACGCGTAGAAGGAACGCTGATCACGCCACGCAGCACGTTATCTTCGACTTTCGCGCGAAGTATGCATGCTCCGCGATCGTTGAAGACGCGGATGTGATCTCCGGTCGCGATATGCCGTGCGGCAGCGTCGCTTGGGTGCAGCGTGGCGGCGCTGGTGTCCTGATCAACGTGCGCGCGATCTCCGAAAGTGGAGTTCATGCTGTCGTGGTTCTTGGGCGAGACGAGTTCCAATGGAAATTTGCAGCGCAACTTGGGATCGCCGTGTCGGGACTCCATCGGCGGCTCGTAAGAGATTGTCTCGGCGCGAAAATCACATCTTCCAGAAGCCGTCCCGAAGCCGCCCTCCGCAAAAGGCTGGAAAGGTTGTCCCACAGGAGAGACGTTCAGACGAACAAACCGTTCTCGTTCCAAGCGTTCGAGCGTGATGCCTTCGAGAAACGGATCGCCCGAAGCGAGGAGTCCGCGCATCATGCTGTCTTCGGACTCGTCGAAACACGGATCGAGAAATCCCATGCGATGCGAGAGGTCACGGAACACGTCGACGTTCGATCGGCACTCACCGGGCGGGACCAGGGCAGGGCGCGCCAACTGCAGGTAATAGTGGCCGTACGCGAGATAAAGATCCGTGTGCTCGAGGAACGTGGTGCACGGAAGCAGAATATCGGCGAAATCGGCGGTATCGGTCTGCTTCTGTTCCAGAACAACTGTGAAAAGGTCATCGCGGCAGAGGCCGTGGAACACCTGGTTCTGATCGGGGGCGATGGCGGCGGGGTTCGAACAGTACACGACGAGCGCCTTGACCGGCGGATCCTGAAGACGGTTCAGCGCATCGCCAAGCTTCGACATGTTCACAATGCGGGCTTCGCGCCCGAGCGGGATGCGCTGCAGTTCGGGGAGTTCGAGGCTCGTTTTGTTGAGGCGGAACGCACCGGAGGTAGAAAGCTGCAGCCCCCCGCCGACCTCGCGCCACGATCCAGTTAAAGCGGGTAGAAGCGACACCAGCCGTATGGCCATGCCGCCACGTTCGGAGCGTTGGACGCCATAGTTGACGCGAATCACCGCGGGGCGCGTGGTGGCGTACTCACAGGCCAGGGAGACGATGTCATCCGCTGCAATCCCGGTGAGTTCGGCAACTCGCGCAGGCGGAAAATCTTCGACTTTGCGGGCCAGTCCATCGAACCCTGTTGTGTGCTCGCGAATGTATTCCGTGTCGAAGAGTTTTTCGCGAATGATGACGTGCATCAACCCGAGAGCCAGCGCGGCGTCCGACCCAGGCTGAACGGAAAAGTGCTTGTCGGCGAGCGCGCCAACCTTTTGCCGGACGGGATCAATGGTGTAGAATCGCGCGCCGTTCCGTCGTGCTTCGACGATAAAAGGCCAGAGGTGAACGTTGGTGGCGAGGATGTTTGCGCCCCACGCGATGATCAGCTTGGAGTGAGCAAACTGTTCGGGCTCGGTGCCGTACCGCACGCCCAAGGCTGCCATTAGTCCGGCTCCACCCGCCGACGAGCAAATCGTGCGGTCGAGGCGGGAGGCTCCCAAGCGGTGGAAAAACCGGCGGTCCATTCCGCTGGCGGTGAGCAGGCCCATAGAGCCGGCATAACTGTACGGCAAGATGGATTCCGGTCCGAACTCGGATGCCAGATGCTGCAAACGATGGGCAATCTCGTCCAGCGCCTCGTCCCATGAGATGCGCGCGAAGCGGCCACTGCCTTTGGCTCCGATGCGGCGTTGCGGGTACAGCAGTCGCTCGCTTGAGTATTGGTGTTCGAGGTAGCGCGCTACCTTGCCGCACAGAAACCCTCGCGTAATCGGGTGCGCGGGATCACCGCGCAGCTTGGAGCCTTTACCGCTTTCATCGACATTGATCAGAAGCGAACAGGTATCGGGACAATCCAGCGCGCAAACGGAGTGGCGGACTTCCGGCATGTTTTAGTGTAACGGGAAACACCAATCGCCGACTCGCCAGCCAAGCGAGGTTCAACTCGCTGCGCGGGGCTTGTAGGTTAGGTCGTACTCGGTCTTAAAGGTCTTACCACCATCTTTCGAGACTTCGGCAAGTTGACGAACGGTGCCGTCTGGATTGTGGATGAACGTGAGACGCCGTTTTACGGCTTCACCGGAGTTTGTGAAGCCTTCCGTCTCCAGGTGCATTTCGCCGCCAGTGAAGTGCCCTGTGAAGAACATACGGGTAGGACCTTCGTCCACCCAATACTGCTCCCATTGCTTCATGGGGGCGTTATATTTGCTGAAGCTTCGCCCTTCCGCTCCCAGCATGTCGGTCCAGGTTTCAGCGACGACGCAGCTTTTCAGAATCAGCTGCACGTCGTCCGTCGCGACTTTGTTGCCGTTGGCGTCGAAGACATCCCAATCGCCAAGCCAGAAATCAAACTGGCGGAACTCCGGTGTCTTGGGGTTCTTGCAAGGCGCGCCGTTGATGTCGATGCGGTCGACGATGGCTTTATAGCGATTGTCCAGCTGAAGCGCGGCGAATCGGGGTTCGTCATCGATCACCTGCTTCAAAGGGAAGCCCGAGGTGGCGAGTTGATCGAGGATCGTCAGCGCTTTATCGGGTTGGCTGAGTCCGGCAAAGCATGCGGCAATACGGACATTCGTCAGCGCCGGCTGAAAGCCTAAAGCCGCAGCCTTTTGAAAAGCGGTAAGAGCTTCCTGAAATCGGCCGAGCTCTTCCTGCCCGCGCCCAAGACGGTACCAAGCGCTGCCATCAGTGGGGGAACTAGTCGTCACAATCGTATAAAGTTCGACCACTTTGGACCAATCTTTGGATTGGAATGCCTGTTCCGGATCGTTGTTCTGCGGTGCAACCTGCGCTCGCAGGAAGGAGCCGGACAACAAGATGGTCAGCACCAACTTACGGTTTTTTAAGAGGAGAGATAACACGGGAGCTTATCTCCATGTTAGGCGGTTCGCCCGGGTCGCCGGCACGCCCAAGACTTGGCGGCGTTCCCCGGCGCCTGCGTCATTCGCCCGCCTGCAGGCGGCATTCACCGAAAAGTAGATGAGGCGCGGACCAGGGGTGGCTAGGATCGGAATCGAGGCAGTTATGAAGCGTTTTCAATCCAGTCTTTTTCAGTTCCGGCTCAAGGCGATCGGTTCGACAATCCTGGTGATCGTCGCGATGGCCGCGCTTATGCTCGGTACCCGATCGGGGATAATCTCCCTCGTACAGTTGCAAAGGTTCTGGCCTTTGACGCTGGTGGCGGTGGGCCTTTTGGATCTTCTTTCCTGGCAGGAAAAGAAGGACTCCTGAGCATGGGTTGCGCGAGACGAGGCAAGAATATGGCCGACGAATTTGATGATCAGAGCAAGGGAAACGGCGAAGAAAGCTGGGAACGCAAATCCGATTGGAGGCGCTACGCAAAGGGCGAACGCTACCCCAACGGCGAGAAAGTGCGACAGGGCTCGCGCGCTTCGGGCGGGATGGTAACCGTTCCGTCGGGAGGCGTTCCGCGAAATTCAGGACTCGTGATGGCCGTGGCGCTAATCGCGCTAGGTGTCTTGTTCTTCTTGAGCAATCTCGGCCTGTTGCGTATGCACGACATATTCGCATACTGGCCGGTCATCCTCATTGTGGTGGGTTTGACGAAGTTGTCCAAGACCCCCGGTATGCCGGGGTCGCTGCACGGAATCATGTTTATCGTGATTGGCTGCGTGTTCCTGATGGTCAATCTTGGCCTGTTTTCGATACATGGGCGAATGCTCTGGCCATTGATCCTGGTAGGGGTAGGCGTCCTAATGTTGTCCCGATCGATAGCGCAACGTGACGCCTTTGCGATGAATGCCCACGACGACACGCACCCGAATGAGGGCGATCCGGATAGCGTGTTGCAGGAGTGGGCGATCTTCGGTGGTGTAAAGCGTGTGCTGGATACGCCCGATTTCAAGGGTGGTCATTTGATGGCCTGCTTCGGAGGAATCGAAATCGATTTGCGACGGGCGCAGATCATCCCGCGAGACCGGCCGGTGATGCTGGATGTGAATGCGGCTTTCGGGGGAGTCAACGTTAAAGTGCCGGATACATGGCGCGTGGCCGTTCGGGGAGTAGGCGTTTTCGGGGGATATGAAGACAAGACTCTGCGGGCGCGGAGGGCCGAATCAACAGCGCCCCAACTGGTCATCACAGGCTACGCGGCTTTCGGAGGTGTAGTGGTCGAGTAAGTCTCCATGCATCCGATTTTTGCCAGTCGTACGAATTTCCTTTTATATCTAGTAGCGTGGGTCCCGTTGGGGGCAATGTTCGGAATGGTGCTGACCATGTCCGGGCGATTGCCCTGGGCGGAGAGCTTGGCGATGACCACGCCTCTCACCGTGATCTTGGCCTTCGTGTGTCTTTCCTCGTGGTACACGTGCCGCTTTCTTCCATTTGGCTCGACATCCGCGGTGAAATTGCTGGTCAATCATTCACTTGGCGCAGTGATGGCCAGCGCCCTGGTGCTGTTGATCGCCAAGGGGCTTGTCCTGAGTCTGTCCGATGTGTTCCCCGGTCTGGACGAGGAGTTCCGGCCGGCTATGCCGCTCGTAGCGGTGATGGCGGTGCTGCTGTATGTGCTTTCGATCGCATTTCACTACGCCGTGCTGGCAATCGAGTTCTCGAGGCGAGCCGAAGTGTTGGCGCGCGAGGCGGAATTGAAAGCCTTGAAGGCTCAAGTAAACCCCCACTTCCTTTTCAACAGTTTGAATTCAATCAGCGCTTTAACGGCCGTCGATCCGATGAAAGCGAGAGATATGTGTATTCGCTTATCGGACTTCCTGCGGACCTCGCTCCGCTTGGGAGAAAAGGCGGCGATCTCATTCGGTGAAGAGCTCGAACTAGCGCGAACTTACCTGGAAGTGGAGCAGGTCCGGTTCGGTTCGCGGCTCCGCGTATCAGAGCAGATCGAAGCCGGCTGCGCGGATTGTGTGGTGCCTCCACTGTTGGTCCAGCCGCTGGTCGAAAACGCGATCAAACACGGCATCGCCACACTCGTGGATGGTGGAGAAATTACGATTACCGGGAAACGGTCTGCAAACGGCATGGAGTTCGTTATCGAAAACGGCTTCGATCCGGATGCGCCGACATCGCGGAAAAACGGTTTAGGTCTGCGGAATGTGCGCGATCGATTGCAGGCGCGGTTTGGAGATGCGGCGCGGATTGACATCGCGGTCGAGGAGAACCGTTATCGCGTGGAACTACGGCTGCCGTGCGGCGACGGTCGAGGGAGCAGAGGATGATCCGAGTGGTGATCGTAGACGATGAGGATCTGGCGCGCGGGTTGTTGCGGGAATATCTTCAATCAGAGGACGACGTCGAGATTGTGGCGGAGTGTGCCAACGGGTTCGCCGCCGTGAAGGCGGTTACGGAACTGAAGCCGGACCTGCTGTTCCTCGACGTGCAGATGCCGAAGCTGGATGGTTTCGAAGTTCTGGAACTAATCGGACGCGACGTCGCCGTTGTTTTTGTGACGGCCTTTGACCAGTACGCCATGAAGGCATTCGACGCGGCCGCGATCGATTACCTGCTGAAGCCATTCAGCCTGGATCGGTTCCGTACGGCGCTTATGCGCGTCCGGCGGCGGTTGGCAGAAAAGCAGCCGATAGCCTCAGCGGACGAACTGATCCGGGAGGCGCGGCCGGCCGATCAGCATGCGCAAAGGGTCGTGGTGCGGGACGGGACCCGCGTTCATGTCATCCCCGTGGAGAAGCTGGATTACGCTGAAGCGCAGGATGACTACATTGCAATTCATAGTGCCGGGAAGTCCTACCTCAAGCAGCAGGCGTTAGGGAGCTTGGAAGCGGCGCTCGACCCTACGCGATTCGTGCGCGTCCACCGATCGTTCCTGGTTAATCTGGAGCGTGTCACGAAAATCGAGGCTTACACGAAGGACATGCGAATCGCCGTGCTCACGGATGGTGCTCAGATTCCGGTGAGCCGGGCAGGCTACGCCAGACTTAAAGAGCTGATGGGCGAGCAGTGATCGCCCAGGATTCCCGAGCGGCCTCTATAGTTCGGGCAATGTCTTCGTCGGAGTGCGCGGCGGAGACAAAAAGAGCCTCGAACTGGGAGGGGGGAAGATAGATCCCGCGATCGAGCATGGCGTGAAAGAATCGTCCGAATCGCTCGCGATCACTAGTAAGAGCACTCGTGTAATCGTCCACCGAAACTGCGGTGAAGAACCACGTCATCATGGATCCGACTCGATTTACAGTGACGCCGTCCGGGGCAGCGGCGGCAAGTTGGGCAGTGATCGTGTCGAGCCGTTTGTAAATGTCCGGATTGGATTTCAGGTGGCGAAGCATGGCGAGTCCGCCGGCCACCGCTAAAGGATTGCCGGAAAGCGTGCCCGCTTGGTAGACGGGACCGCTTGGCGCCACAAACGTCATAATGTCGCGCCGGCCGCCGTACGCCGCGATGGGTAATCCGCCACCAATGACCTTGCCCAGCGTAGTCAGGTCGGGATGAATGTTATAGAGCTGCTGAGCTCCCCCGGGAGCGAGGCGAAACCCGGTCATCACCTCATCGAAAACCAGTAGAGCGCCGTGACGCGTGGTGATTTCGCGCACCGCTTGCAGAAATCCAGGTTTCGGAGGAACGCAGCCCATGTTGCCGCAGACCGGTTCGAGAATTAGTGCCGCGATCTTTCCGCGATTGGAATCGAACGCCGCTTCGACCGCTGAAACATCGTTGAACGGAATGGCGATTGTTGTGTCGCTGAATCCCCGAGGAACACCTGGCGAGTCGGGCAGCCCGAGAGTGGCAACGCCTGAACCCGCTTTCACGAGCAGAGAGTCGACGTGACCGTGATAACAGCCTTCGAATTTTATGGTGAGATCCCGGCCTGTAAATCCACGGGCAACGCGTAGGGCGCTCATGGTGGCTTCGGTGCCGGAGTTGACCAGACGCACCATCTCCACCGAGGGAACTAGCTCACAAACCAGTTCGGCAAGGTCTATCTCCTGCTCGGTTGGGGCGCCGAAACTAGTACCGCGGGTAGCGGCCTCGGCGAGGGCCTCGATTACTGGTGGAAAACGATGACCGAAGAGGAGCGGGCCCCACGAACCGATGTAATCGATATACTCATTGCCGTCGGCGTCGTAAATACGCGAGCCTTCTCCGCGAACGATGAAGCGCGGCGTCCCGCCAACTCCGCGGAATGCTCGTACAGGAGAGTTGACACCGCCGGGTATGGAACGCTGAGCGCGTTCGAATAGGTGCTGAGAGTTTTGGTGAGCCAATCGATTAGTCTTCTGCGCGCGCGTGTGGAAGAATGCGGCTGAACCCGAGATTCATGGCTATCTCCAGCAGGCTTCCGTTCAGGTTAGAAAGCAATCGCCGCTTCAATGTGAGGTAATTCTGGCGTCCCGCAAACAGATCCTGCATCATTGCGGTAAATCGCGGGCTGCGCCGCGTGAACTGTACCATCCGGCTGGGCACGGAGGCGAAGAGAAACTTCCCGCGAAAAACACGCGCAGCCATGCCGGAACCGAACTCCAGATCGTTGGCGAAGTCGCGGCCCAGCAGCCGGCGGTATACGGCGGATGCAACTTCGCAGTTACGCAGTTCGCTCACAAGCGCCTGAACGGCGAGGTCGGCGGAGCGCATCGCGTAGTAGAGACCTTCGCCTGTAATGGGATCCACAAGGCCGGCTGCATCGCCGACGGCCATCCACCCCGGTCCCGTGATGCGGTTGTGCTGCCAAGCCGGCGTCTCCAGACTGGGCAGGAGATGGCTGTAGAACTTTGCGCCTTCGCGGCTGAGCTCTTTTTGTTCCATGTAGAGTTCAAGACGGCGGCGAAGGGATGACGCGGGCTCACCTTTGCCACAGATGCCGACCGAGAGATGTCCGCAGCGAGGGAACACCCAGATGTAGCCCTCAAGTTCAGGAAGAAATTGAATGTCGATCCGGTCGCGTTGTGCAGGGACGTAATACCCGAGAGCGGACATCGTGTCGCTCGAAGAAAGTTGTGTCCCAACGTTGCGCAGCGAATTGCGGGCGCCGTTCGCGACAATGCAGTAGTCGGCTTGGATCCGCCCGGACTGTGTTTGCAACAGCCAGCCGTCACCATGCCGTTCGAGACCGAGGACGCGGGTCTTTTCGATCTGAGCTCCGGCTTTTTCGGCACGAGTTAATAGCAACTGGTTCAAATCCATGCGCGAGTAAATGATTAGCGGCGAGTCAAGCTTTAGCCTCACTTCTCCCGCATTATGCGCGGCGAGCATGGTCTCGTGCACAAACTTTTTAGGCGTGTCGTTGTCGATCAGGAACGGGTACTGGCTATAAGCTTTGTAAGTCAAACCGCCGCCACAGGGCTTTTCCCAGGCAAGTTTCTCGTCCAGAACGATGGTGCGCAACCCTTGCGCCACCAAACGCTCGGCCGCAAATGCTCCGGCGGGACCGCCACCTAGAACGGCGACAGTCTTCATTTGGAGGTGTCCGTGAGAGGTGGGTGACCTGGGGGAAGCGGGCGGCCCATGATGCCAGGATCGGGCGAGGGAGCACCGGAGTTCTGATCCATCATGGATGGAGGCGACTGCATTCCTCCGCTGTGCTGCTTCATGTCAAGCGCTGAGCGTCCAGTGATGACCCATTCATTTCCACGCTGCTCCAACTGATACCGCATGGTGAGCCCGTCAGAAATCTTGCCACCTTTTGGCGCAAACGACACAACGGCATCCGCTGCGTTTCCGTGGAATTTCACGGACGTAACGCTGACGTCCATCGAATCGGGGTTGATGCCCCGGGAAGCCACACCTTTCAGAACGCCGCGCTCAACGGCTTCGCGCGTTTGCAGTTTGTTGCCGCAAGCCACTGAGAAAATCGCCACAAAAGCGGCAGCAAGGACGAGCCCCAATCTCACGTCCCGATTATCTCATTTGCTTTGAATGGCTTCGATCAGGCCATCCACTGTATACACAACTGCTTCGGCCGAAGGTTCGATGCCATGCTTGCGGAGCGTGGCCGATGTGACAGGGCCGATGGATGCGAAACGAGAAGAACGGACCGAAGACGCCGCTACTGCATCGAAGAAGTTTTCGACGGTGGAGGAACTCGTGAAAGTGATCCAGTCCGGGGGATGAGCGCTAATCTCGGCGGCACGCGAGGAGATATCGGCCGGCGGAAGCGTCCGGTAAGCTTCGACCACCTCGACTTCCGCCTTCAGACTGCGGAGTTTTTGCGGAAGCACGTCGCGCGCCACAGCGGCGCGTACCAAAAGAACACGCTTGCCCGAGAGAGAGTGCCTGGCCAGCGCCTCCAGAAGACTCTCTGCGACAAACTCACTTCCCATCTCGTCGACCTTCAGATGGCAGTGCTCGAGCGCTTCCCGGGTGGCAGGTCCGATAGCTGCCAGACGCGCGCGCAAGTTCCGCAGGTCCACAGCCGATCGATCGAGCCTGTCGAAAAATGCGCGGACGCCGTTCACGCTGGTGAACAGAAGCCAGTCATACTCGAACAGGTGAGCGATGGCTCGATCGAGAGGTGCATAGTCGGAAGCGGGCTCGATCGAGATCGTGGGGAATTCAATCGGCTGTGCTCCCAGGTCGCGGAGTTTCAGGACCATCTCGGCGGACTGAGTACGCGGGCGCGTGATCGCGATGCGTTGTCCGAACAGCGGAAGCTTTTCAAACCAATTCAAGCGCGCCCGCAGGCTCGTCACACCGCCAACGATAATGGTGGCCGGCGGCTTGAGCCCTTGTTCGTGAATCATTCGGGGCAGCGTGGCGAGGGTCCCTTCTACGGTCTGCTGATCGGGACGCGTGCCCCACCGAATGGCGACAGCGGGTGTTTGGGGAGACCGCCCTCCGGCCATAATCCGGGCCGAGATCGTGTCGAAAGTGGCCAAACCCATCAGAATCACCAGTGTCTCCGAGTTGCCGAAGCGCTCCCAGTCGATGCTGTCGGCGTTGTGGCCGGTGACGATGCTGACAACGGAAGTGTGATCGCGGTGCGTGAGCGGGATACCGGAATATGCCGCGATCCCGACTGCCGAGGTCACGCCCGGGATGACCTCGAAGGGTACTCCCGCACTGGCGAGCGCTTCGGCTTCCTCACCACCGCGGCCAAACAAATACGGGTCTCCGCCTTTGAGCCGCACGACAGTATGACCACTCTGCACCCGCTCGATCAGCATTCCGCTAATCTCATCCTGAGTGAACGAATGCTGTGAACGCTTCTTGCCGACATAGACGCGCTCAGCCGAAGGAGATGCAATATCCAGCAGTTGCTCCGGTGCCAGATGATCGTAAAAAATGACCGTGGCCCGTTCGAGTGCTCTCCGGCCTTTCAACGTCAGCAGTTCCGGATCACCTGGGCCGGCGCCCACCAGGTAAACCTTGCCGGTCATCAGACCTCGTTATCGCGCTGGCCGCTCAGCGCGGGGCCGATCATTTCGAGAGCTCCGCGCGCAATCAGGCGCTCCCCGATTTCGCGCCCGAGCTTGGTGGGCTGCGTGTAGTCACCCTCCATCTGTTCGCGAATCAGGCTGCTTCCGTCGGGGGCGATCACCACTCCTGTAAGCTGCATCTCGTTGTCGACAATACGCGCGAAGCTGCCCATGGGAATCTGACATCCCCCACCCAACGTGGACAGGACGGCACGTTCCGCCGTAATGCAAAAACGTGTCCAGGGATGGTCGAGGACGGCGCAAGCGTCAAAGCCGCGACCTTCCGTCCGCGTCTCGATCGCCAGTGTGCCTTGGCCAACCGCGGGACACATCACCTCCGGCGCAAGAACCTCAGCCACGCGGTCGTTCCAGCCGAGCCGCCGAAGACCAGCAGCGGCAAGCACAATCGCGTCGTACTGCCCTTCATCCAGCTTCCGCAAGCGCGTATCGATATTTCCGCGAATCGATTCCACTTTGAGATCGGGCCGGTATCGCCGCAGTTGCGCAGTACGCCGAAGAGAACTGGTGCCGATGGTGGATCCCGGCGGGAGGGCGCGCAGGCGCTGGCCCACCATGACATCGTTTGCAAACTCGCGTTCCGGCGTGGCGGCGATGATCAATCCGGGCGGCTGCTCCGTCGGAAGATCCTTTAGGCTATGAACGGCCAGGTCGATGCTGCCGTCGAGCAGCGCTTCTTCGATCTCCTTGGTAAAAAGACCTTTGGTGCCCACCATCGCGAGCGGTACATCCGTAATGCGATCGCCGGTGGTCTGGATGATCTCGATGCGGCATTCAAAGCCCCGCGACTCCAGCCGCCGTTGTACGTAATGAGCCTGCCATAGCGCGAGTTGCGACCCGCGCGAACCAATGACTAACATCTCTTCTCCCGATTGTCGCGCGACCGGCTACTTCGGTGCGTGATCTCGTAAACGGAACACGCGGCGAATGGCGTCGATGACGTGGACACCCTCTGGATCGCTCGCTTGCTTGCGCAGTTCCGAAATAGGCCCATGCGCAATTTTATTGACGATGGAACGCGTCATCATGTCTATGATCTCGCGCTGTTCGACTGTAAGGTTTCCTAGCCGGCGCGTGGCTCGAGCGAGTTCCGACTCCCGAATCTCATCCAGTTGTTCCTGGAGAGAAGCGATGGTGGGTCCGATCTCCTGGGCGCGGAGACGGGACATCATGCCGTCCACTTCCTGCTGAACGATCTCCTCGGCGCGGGTCGCCTCTCGTTCCCGTTCCCGGCGGTTGCTATTGACCACGCCCTGAAGATCGTCGATGTCGTAGAGAAATACGTTGTCGATCTTGTTGATCTCGGGCTGAATATTTCGTGGAACGCCAATATCGATCAGGAAAATCGGCTTGTTCTTCCGGGCCGCAATGACGCGGTGCATATCGTCGGTAGTTAGAAGAAAGTGAGGAGCCGCGCTGGACGCGATCACAATATCGATCTCGGGCAGCATCGAAGTGAAGCGCGAGTAGTCGACCGCCGTACCCTGAAACATTTCCGCCAACTCCTCCGCGCGGGAATTGGTACGGTTAGCAACAAAGATGTGGGATGCGCCACTCCGTCGCAGGTGACGAGCTGCGATCTGTGACATTTTGCCGCCCCCAACGATCATCACCTTCTTGCCGGACAGCGAGCCGAAAATTTTACGCGCGAGTTCCACCGCGGCATAGCTGACCGAGACCGCCATCTGCCCAATCCCGGTCTCCGTACGAACCCTCTTCGCCACGAAGAACGCCCGGCTCATTACCGATTCCAGCAGGCCGCCCACGGCCCCTTCCTGCTTTGCGGCGGAGTACGCCGCTTTCAGTTGCCCGAGTATCTGCGGTTCGCCGACAACCATGGAGTCGAGGCTCGAAGCCACGCGGAAAAGGTGTTCAATCGCATGGCGCTGTTCACACCGAAAGAACTGCGTTCCCAGCGATTCCAGAGAGATGTCCCGTGAGTCGAAGAACTGCGCAATTGCCGAGTACGGGTCGGCGTCGTCGTCGGCCGCCATCGCGAATTCGACACGGTTACAGGTAGAGAGCACCATGGCTTCGGAGATTCCGCGCGCTCGGCGGAGCGACCGCAGAGCTTCCGGCAACGCCTGCTCCGAAATGGCGAGGCGCTCGCGAACATCTACCCCGGCCGTGCGATGTGTAACGCCCGCAATCAGTAGTTTCATTGAGCGAGCATGTACTCCAAACGTGCATGCGCCACCCAGGTCATGGCTGAGCAGCAGAGTGCGATCAGCGCCAGCACAGCCGCTTTACGTCCTCGCCAGCCTGCGCTCGCACGAAAGAAGACCAAGGCAAGATAGATCCCCCACGTCACGAACGACAGTCCAATGCTGGGGTTGGTGACCCATTTCGTTCCGAACTCAACAAACGCCCAGATCGTACCGGCCAGCATTCCGACCGTGATGAAGGCGAACCCCACACCAATGGAACGCGAAATGATCTCGTCCAGCATGCCGAGCGGAGGCAAACGATGGATCCAACCTCCCATGGGCCTGCCCAGCTGCTTGGTTTTTAGTTGATGTTCCTGCAGCAAATACAGGAGCGCCGCTACGGCCGTAAACGAAAGCGCCGCATAGCCGAGAAGCGCCGCAACGACGTGAGCAATCAGCCAGGCACTCCGCATAGCCGGGCTGGACCAGCTTCCCACCGGGGTGCTGAGGGCTGACGCCATTGTCATCATGAAAACAAGCGGGAAAATGAATGCGCTGAGACTCTCGAGCGGATACCGCCAACTCGCGAGCAAAAACAGCGCCGTCACCGCGCATGCGCACAGCGAAAGCGATTCGAAGATGTTAGTAGCGGGAAAGTGGGAAAGAGCAAGACCCTGGTCAACGATCGAAACGAAATGGAAGACCCCTCCCACACCGAAGGCGCCCAACGCGATCCGAAACAGGTGCTGTCGCCGTTGCACTAACGTGAGAATTGCGTAAAGCAAGCCGACGGAATACAGCGCAGCCGCTACTCGAAGCCACAGAACACTGGTTTCCGACACTTAACCCATTTTACGTACAAGTTGAAACGGTTGCGCCGCCTGGCAAATTGACTGGCCAGTTCATTCTGTGTAATTATTCAGCTAACTGAATAAAAATTCAGTGGAGACTCTCATGGTCGCGCAAAAGATAATTCCAGTCACAGCTGCAAATTTCACCAGCGATCTCGATCTCTCGCAGGACGAGCTCATTGCACTGCTGGATCTTGCTCTCGAAGTGAAGCGGAAACCTCGCGCCTTCCTGAATGCCTTGGACGGAAAAAGCGCGGCGCTGCTTTTTGAGAAGCCCTCGCTTCGTACGCGGCTGACCTTTGAGCTAGGCGTACAGCAGCTAGGCGGCAGTGTTGTGACAGTAGATGGTCCTATCGGAGTACGGGAGCCGCTTCCAGACGTCGCTCGCAATCTGGCTCGTTGGGTCGATGTGATCGTGGCGCGCACTTTCGAGCAACAGACGATTGAGTTGTTGGCGAAGTGGGCGCAAGTACCTGTTGTGAACGCTCTTAGCGATCTGTACCATCCCTGCCAGGCGCTGGCTGACATGATGACGATTCGTGAGCACTTCGGATCGTTCCGGGGCAGAAAGTTGGCGTTTGTCGGTGACGGCAATAACGTGGCTCATTCGCTGATGCTGTGCGCGGCCCGCTTGGGTCTGGACTGCACGGTGGCTACACCGGCCGGGTATGTTCCGAGCGAGGGAATCACTGCGCAAGCTCGTGCATTTGGCGCGGTTTCAGGATCGCGGATTGGGGTAACGATCGACCCGTCCGCCGCTCTGGACGGCGCAAGCGTAGTTTATACGGACGTTTGGGCCAGCATGGGGCAGGAGAGTGAGGCTGCGGAGCGGCGTCGCATTTTCCGTCCCTACCAGGTCAACGACGAACTGCTCTCCCACGCTCCTGACGCTCTCTTTATGCATTGCCTGCCGGCTAAGCGGGGCGAAGAAGTCACGGACGAAATCATGGAGTCGCCGCGCTCGATCGCGTTTGATCAAGCCGAGAACCGGCTCCATGTGCAGAAGGCTTTACTGTTGATGCTGCTGGCCGCTTAATCGAAGCGGGTAGTTCCTCCAATAGACTGGAAAGGATCAATGACGAAAAGGGTAGCGCTCGCCTATTCCGGCGGCTTAGACACGTCCATTATCATCCCGTGGTTAAAGGAGCATTACGGATGCGAAGTGATAGCCGTGTGCGGAGATATCGGGCAAGGCGACGATGAACTTGCCGGGCTCGAAGAGAAGGCTCACAACACCGGCGCCGCGGAAGTTCACGTCGCGGACATGCGTGAGGAGTTCGTTAATGAGTATCTCTGGCCCATGGTGCGCTCAGGAGCCGTGTACGAACATAAGTACCTGCTTGGCACTTCCATCGCGCGACCGCTTTTAGCCAAGAAGCAGGTGGAAGTAGCTTTGGCAACCGGATGCGATGCGCTCGCGCATGGCTGTACCGGCAAGGGCAACGACCAGGTGCGTTTTGAGCTGACCTATAAAGCGTTAGCCCCGCAGCTTCCTGTAATTGCGCCGTGGCGTGAGTGGGATATTGTCTCGCGCGAGGACGCTCTCGAATACGCTGCAAAGCACAACGTTCCGGTTTCACAGTCAACCACCAAAATCTACAGCCGCGATCGCAATCTCTGGCATATCTCGCATGAGGGCGGTGAACTCGAAGACCCCAAGAACGCGGCTCCCGACCGCATTTGGATGCTCACGCGCAGCCCGCAGGAAGCCCCGGATACGCCGGGTGAAGTCACGATCGGCTTTCACCAAGGCATTCCGGTGACGGTCAACGGCGAGAAGCTTTCCGGAGCGGAACTGGTAGTCAAGTTAAACGGCATCGGCGGGGAACACGCGATTGGCCGGATCGATCTCGTGGAGAACCGTTTTGTGGGCATGAAGTCCCGCGGCTGTTACGAGACTCCAGGCGGAACCTTGATCGTAAGCGCCCTTCGCGAGTTGGAAGCCTTGACGCTCGATCGGAGCGACGATGCACTTTAAGCAGAAGATGGCGATTGATTATGCAGATCTGGTCTATGCCGGATTGTGGTTCACGCCTCTGCGTGAATCGCTCGACGCGTTCTTTGCGAAGGCGAGCGAGGCGACAACGGGCGAGGTTACGCTCCGGCTTTATAAAGGAAACATCGAACCCGTGAGCAGAGTGAGTGATTACTCGCTCTACTCGTTAGACATTGCGAGCTTCACGATGGGCGCCGAATACGACCAGAAAGACGCGCGCGGATTTATCAATCTGATCGGCCTGCCGATTCAGGTACGCGCGTCGCTGCCAAAAGCAAAATGAAACTGTGGGGCGGCCGGTTTGAGACCGGCCCTTCGGAAGTGTTCGAGCGGTTTTCCGGGTCGCTCTCGTTTGATCGCAGGTTGCTTGAAGCCGATCTGCGTGGGTCCGAGGCATTCGCGCGCGCCCTTCAACGCGCCGGCATTCTGGATGGAACCGAATGCCACCGTCTTCTCGAGGCGTTCGGAGCCCTCCGGGAAGAATCCCGCCATCCCGATTTCTTCGTCGGTGCGGAGGACGAGGATGTTCACACTCTTCGTCATTCGCAAGCTGAAGGAGCACGCCGGCGATGTAGCGGATAAGATTCACACCGGGCGTAGCCGCAACGAGCAGGTTTCTCTCGATACGCGCCTCTGGTTGCGGGACGAATGTGACCGGGCCTGCGATCTTCTTCGGGCCTGGATGAAGTCTCTGCTGGATCTCGCGGAACGGTATCCGGATGCCGTGATTCCCGGCTACACCCATATGCGGCGCGCCCAGGCGGTGCTCTGGCCGCATTACCTGCTGGCATATTTCGAAATGTTCATGCGGGACCATGAACGATTGCTCGAAGCACGCCGCCGGACCGACGTAATGCCGCTTGGTTCGGGAGCGCTGGCAGGAAGCGGCTTTGCTTTGGACCGCGAGGCGATCGCCCGTGACCTCGGATTTGCGGCGGTTACCCGCAACAGCATGGACGTCTCAGCGGATCGCGACTTCGCGCTGGATTTCCTGTTTGCAGCTTCGGTGATAATGCTTCATCTAAGCCGGGTGGCGGAAGATTGGATTCTTTACTCGTCCGAGGAGTTCGGCTGGATCGAGTTGGGTGACGGGGTGACCAGCGGCTCGAGCCTGATGCCGCAGAAGAAAAATCCGGATTCACTCGAGCTGATTCGCGGAAAAACTGGTCGCGTGACGGGCTGTCTTCAAGCGTTGATGATGACGCTGAAAGGGCTTCCCATGACTTACAATCGCGACATGCAGGAGGACAAAGAGCCGCTGTTCGAGGCCGCCGATCAGATGTCCGGATCACTAGCCATGGCGCGTGTTATAGCCGATTCCGTGGTGCTGCATGCTCGTGTTCCCCTCGCAGCCGCAGAACGCAGTTGGGTTGTGGCCACCGATCTGGCGGAAGCGCTCGCACGTGCCGGCACCCCTTTTCATCAGGCCCATCAACTGGTCGGCCGTCTTGTTCTCGAAAGCGTGAAGCAGGGAAAGTCTCCGGGCGACTGGAACGAATCCTCGCTCTGCAGCTTTGACCCTGCTTTCACGCCGGATATGGCCCGGCTGATTCAGCCCAGCGAAGGAATGAAGTCCCGGGAGATAGTGGGAGGCACGGGGCCACGCGCCGTGCGCGACGCCCTGGCCGAAGCGCGCGTGCGGCTTCAATCTTTGCAGCGATGAGCAAGAAGTTTCGCCAGGGACAAATCCTCAAGCTGATCCGAGAGCAACCCGTCTTTACGCAGGATGAGATCGCGGCCGAGCTGGGAAAGCGCGGTGTTCCGGCAACGCAGGTCACGTTGTCACGAGATCTGCGGGAACTGGGTCTGGTCAAGACGCAAGAAGGTTACCGGGAGATGACCCGTGAAGAACCAGCCGACGATCTCGCGGGTCTTTTCAGCGAATATGTAAGTGACATTCGCGTCGCGCAGAACCTATTGCTTCTGCGGACGGATCCCGGTCATGCCAGTTCCGTAGCCGTGGCCCTTGATTCGCAGGATTGGGCGGAAGTGATCGGGACCGTAGCCGGTGACGATACCGTGCTCATTGTGACCTCGGATGCGCCGACGGCCGAAGCTCTTCGCACGAGACTCTTGACGTTTGTAGCCTAAACGTCACGCCGCCGCTACTTGATTTAGGCCGAATTCTATGAATCGGCTATTCTTCGATTTCAGATGAGTACCACGCGCAAAATGCCGGGTGGACGGGTGCGGTCCGGTGAACTGCAAACCGGACCAGGTGGTCGGCCGTTGTGCCGATGGTGCGCCATCGAAGTGCCTCCCCCGCGACGCACTTTCTGTTCGGAATGGTGTGTTCACGAGTGGCGGCTCAGAAGTGATCCCGGCTATCTCCGCGAGCGCGTCTTTCGGCGGGACAAGGGAGTCTGCGCTTTATGCAAAGTCGATACTGTTGAGGCGCATCTTCAGTTGAAGCGGGCGCGCGGCATTCGCCGCCAGGAGCGTCTCAAAAAATGGGGTCTCCGCGCCATGACGCGCCGCAGCCTGTGGGACGCCGATCATATTCTTCCAGTGGCGGAAGGCGGTGGCGAGTGCGATCTGGAGAACATCCGCACGCTTTGTCTGATCTGCCATCGGCGCGCAACCGAGGAGTTGCGAGCTAGACTGCGTCAGAGACGCTTGCCAGATTGAAATCGGAGACAACCATGGCGGGCGCGATCGAAGATCCAAATTCAGATCCAAGCGCGCGCGCTGAGCTGCTCATCATTTTCGCGTTCTGCAACACGCGTACAGGGCTTTCATTCCAGCGGAAGTTAGTGACCGGATCGGTGACCTTCCCGTTTTCGACCAGGAACACACCATCTCTCGTTAGTCCCGTCAATTGCAGAGTCTTCGGTTGAAGAAATCGGATGTACCAAAGGCGGGTAATCAATAATCCGCGGTCTGTAGACTTGATGAGATCTTCTAGAGTGTGGTTTTGGCCGTCTAATTCCAGATTGCCCGGAAAGGGGGTCGGCTGTTTATTCGCTTTGCTCGCCCAGAAGCGGTCGTAGAAGAGGTTTTGAACCACTCCGTTCTGAATCCAAACAACTTTGTCGTTGGGCAGCAGGCTGCCTCCGCCGCCACCAAATCCACGGCCTCCGCCAGCCCACGGCAATGCAGCGAGCTTCGGGTTAAACGGATCGCTGCGAAGCGTAACGTAATCGGGGAAGAGCTTTTCCCCTAAATGTGTGCCGCCGCCTTGTTTGCTTAGGAATGATTGGCCCTGCTCTGCTTGGCGCGCGCTGAAACCAAAGCCGAGAAACCCAACTAGATCGCTCACTCCCGAGGGCTCGAGAATCACGGTGTACTTGCCCGGATCCAATTTGCGCTTGGTGTTTGCGCCCAGAAGACATTTGTTGGAGGATGTGCGGCCCACCGCGGCGCCGTCGATATCGCGCAGGGACACAGACGCCTGGGAAGCCCACCCGGAACTAGTGCCTGTCGGCGTGCGCATGGTGTTCGAAAGACTCGAATCCGTGAACGTGTGGAATGCAAAGAGCCCAGCCTTATTCCCCACGGCTGCGGCGCTAGCCGAGCGCTCGATAAAGCCGGCCGTCACTAGCTTACTGGCCTTCGCTCTATCGATGATGGCCCGCACATGAGGAATCATCACGTCGTTGCGGGCTGAACCGGTGAAGGAGTCGAAGTTCTGGAAACCGGGATATTTCTGCGGACCAAGTGCCGGCATATCTTCTGGATCAGGCCGCGAGATCTGCGCCAGTTGTTCCGACTGGGCAACTCCATCCTTCAGGGCCTGGTCCGTGAACTCCGTGACCACCGCGTTGCCGCGGCGTTTATCGTCCGTCGTACTCGTAATCGCCACGCTCTGGGTTAACTGATAGCCCGATGTCGTAATGCCGTTGTTGGCGAACCGAATGAACACATTCTCGTCGGAAGCGACATTCACTTCGCAACCCGGCAATTTGGCAAAGCCGACGATCTTGTCGACGAGATTTTTGGCGTCCTGCTGGCTTAGCATCGTAGACCTTTCTAATCGGTCAGCAAAACGTTGATTTGGCGAAAACGGCTGGGCGAACAGCCATGGCTGACTGCGTTAATCTGTTCAGGCTCACCCTTGCCATCATTGGGAGCGCCGAATTGCTGCCAGTAGCTGGAACTCGCGATTCCATCGCAGGCATGCCAAAAGTCGGTAGTCTTCGACTGATATGCAACCCGTGAGACCATACCACGTTTCTTTCCGCCTTTGATTTCCCAAAATGCATCACCGCCGAACTGGAAGTTGTAGCGCTGCTGATCGATGGAGAAACTGCCGTCCCCTTCGATTAGTATGCCGTCATCTACCCCTGAGATTAGGTCGTCTAAATTAACCGTCGATGGACCGGGCGCCAGCCACACGTTAGGCATTCGCTGGAAAGGAACGCTTGACCACGAGTCGGCGTAGCAGCAGCCTCGTGACTCTTTCTCCCCAATCAGGTGGGCTTGGTCACGAATCGTTTGATAGTGTTTGAACACGCCATTCTCAATAATCGGAAACTTCATCGTGCGGACGCCATCGTCGTCATACTTCACCGTCGCGAGACCCCCGTCGTTCGTGCGATCTCCAAAGACAGTGACATGTTCGCTGCCAAAACTGAAACTTCCCATCTTCTCCGTCGTGAGAAAACTGGTGCCCGCGAAGTTGGCCTCGTAGCCCAGCGCGCGATCCAGTTCCGTGGAGTGACCAATTGACTCATGAATCGTGAGCCAAAGATGGCTTGGGAGTAAGACGAGATCTTTCTTGCCGGGACTAACTGGCGAGGCGGCCAGCGACTCGAGAACTTCTGCGCGGATCCGCGGAGCGTTCTCGCCCAAATTTGCTTTCGGGATCGCTTCCCAGCCAGCCGAAAGCGGTTCGATCTTGTAATTCCGCGTCCGCGTCGTGCCCTTTTGAAAGTCCACCGCGGTAGCGCCCAAACGAGGCGAAGCTTGGATGTTGTACTGCTGGATAGAGGAACCTTCGGTGGATGCGAAATACTTGTCCTCCCCCCGGAAGCCAAGTGCGCCGTTTGACGAGAAGACTTTGGGATCTTTCTTGATCGCCACCGCCGCGCCGTGAATCAGTTCCAGCTTCTCGTCGACTGAAACGGTGAACGGATCTTTCTCGAAAGGCGAGGTCCACCGATCCACGTAAGCCTTGGTCGGCGCGAGTTGAAGAGGGGAAGACTGCAGCGCGGAGTTCGCTTTCGCGACCACCACCGCTTCCCGCGTGATGCGTGCAATCTCCTCAGGGTTGACCAAGGGAGAAGCGGCAAAACCCCACTGACCGTTCACAATGACGCGCACCCCAAAGCCAAAGCTCTGACGGTCCGTAACAATGGGTACTTCGCTCGTGCGGTCGCTCCCACGCTCTGGCGAGAGGCGATATCCCGACAGTTGATTCCGGTAACGGCCAATCCGGATGTCCGCGTAGGTAGCCCCTTGTTTCTTCGCTTCGGTCAGCGCCACCGCGCCAAGGTTGACCAGGGACGAATTCGGTTTGCTCGAAGTGTCGGTGGGCGCGCCGAATAGCTCGTTGGCGACTAGGATCGATGCGCCTCCCGCCGCAGTTGCCAGGAACGAGCGTCGTGAGACATTCCGTATCGCGTCGGTCATTGTATTTCTTCACTCTAACCGACCCGCAATCGAAATAGAGCAAATGACGGGAGCGCCGCCGCCCATCATCGAATAAGCCCTAAACCGGAGTTCTGCGGACCTTCCGTGAATGGAGGTCGTCGAGCGCACCCACCATCTCGCGAGCCGCGCCGGAGTCACCGCCAAATCGCACCGCGTAATACGCAGCCGTGAAACGATCCAGTTCTTCCGCGTGAACGCTCACCGCGAATTCGTCGGCAGTGAACCAGGCGGGCTTTTGGTAGCCTTGCGGCTTTAAGGTCTCCAACATGCGCTCGTAAAGCACTGTTGCGTCCTTCGGGGCTGAGCGGCCCCGTCGGGCGATTCTCTTGGGCAGTACGAAGCGGATCCGGCGAATGAGCAGCGGCGCCAAGGTGCCTAACAGCAACAGAGAAACCAGAACCGCCGCATGTACTTTCAGAAGCTTTTCGACCGTCCGTGCCCCATCCTTGACCCATTCGAAAGCGGCCATGAATCCGTTCTGCCGCAGATCGCGCGCCCGCATCTGAACCCGTGTCGCCAGGGTCAACTGCTGCCCCAGATCGTAGCTGAGCACCCAGTCCCGCCAGAACGTGTCCGCCGCATCCGCGTACAACGCAAGCTTGCTCCAGATGGTCTGTTGAGGTACGCGCCCAGCCAGCGGTGTGGGATCGAACACGGTCCATCCCGTCTGCGGCAAGAACGCCTCTACCCAGGTGTGCGCATCGGATGCCCGGATCACCAGCGTCCCGGAATAAGGATTCGCGATGCCGCTCTGAAATCCGTTCACCAGCCGAGCCGGAATGCCCAGCGTCCGCAGCATCACCGTCATTGCAGACGCGAAATATTCGCAATAGCCCGTCCGCCGTTCGAACAAGAACGAAGCGACCGGATCACGCGGCTCCGAGGCCGGGAGGTCAAGAGAGTAACCGTAATCGCGCCGCAATCTCATCTCCACGATCGCCGCGCGCTGCGCATCGTCGTAGGCGCCTGCGGTCCAGCGGCGCGCCAATTGTCCGATCCGCGAATCAATCGGGGGAAGTACCAGATCCTGCTCGCGCTCGGCGGACGTCAGCGCGATCCGATGTGGTTCTTCGGGGCCCCCACCCGGCCGCAGAAAACTGTATACCTCGTAGCGCACGGTATCGGTCGGAACAAATCCAAAACGAAGAGCGCCGCTGGCCGACCGGGAAACGCGCGTGCCACCCGCGTTCAGGAACTCCGGCGTGCCGGCAACAAATAGCGCGTCGGCATCCACATTCTGTATCTCCACCCGATACAAGGACCGATTACCAACGCGGCGCCGCTGCCAATCGTCCACCAGCTTGATCAGTCCCAACCCATCCTCGGGCCGTGCCGTGCGGAAGCTAGAGGGGTCGGTCGACCAACGGTGTCCGTCGAAATGCTCCAAAGCAAGTCCGCGCCACTTCTGGTTGAGGGGGAGTTCCCTGGTCAACTTGCCGCCTTGCATGGTGGGCAAAGGCTTCACATGCATGACAGGGCGCGAGTCGCTCTTGAGTTCGCCAACTTCGCCGAGCGTCACATCGTTCGAAAATCCGGTCAGGTGGTAACGGTTGGAGGCCAGAAAGCGCAGGGCCGCGTTCGCTGTTCGCGGCAACACGAAAAACAACCCCGCGCTCAGCAGCAAAATGCCGAACGTCATCACCAGCGCCATGGCCGCGAGCCGCGAAGGGGCGTGCACCTGTCCCATTCGCGCCACCACCACGCGAGCTGGTTGCATCCGGCGAACTTCCGACGCCGAAAGCGCGGCTACAGCGCACAGAAGATAGGCGGCGAGGCAGAAGAAGAATGTTCCGCTAGCGGAAAACAGTGCCCCAGCAAGAAGCTCGATGAATGCCACTGCTGCAACGAAGAGGTAATCACGAGCGGATCGCGCGGTCAGAGTCTTCACGCTGGCCACAAAGAAAACGACATGCACCGAAGCCGTAATCCACGTGTGTGAAAGAAAGAAGTAATCGATCGGCGCGAACGCCATATAAGCGATCGTCGCGATCGTGACGGCGAGCTCGGGTATTTGTAAACGCCTGGCTCCGGAGACGATGGCCGCGCGCCACAGGAGACCGACACCCGCCAGAATCACAGTCGGGGCATCGACGTAACCGGATCCCGCAATCGCCAGATAGCCGCTCGCCACTACGCCGAGTAAAGCGAACTGGAAGAAACTCTCGATCGCGGGGAGAACCTTCTGCTCCACGTTCCCATTATCCCGTCATTTGATCTTCTATTGAATCCGACGCTCGAGCGTCCTCACGAGCGCCGCGGCTTGGTCCCGTTCAACGGTGTCCCAATCGAGAACCGCAAAGTATCTTTCTCCATAAAACACCACCGCGTTCGGCTTGGGTGCCCATTTCTGCGTAAGATCCAGGCCCTCGGCTTGGCCATGGATGGAATGCAGCCGAAGGTGCGCTGTTCCGGTCGCCCGATAAGTCGCGATCCAGTCGCTCCCTGTACGGACAACCGTCTCGAGTTTCCATCCCGGCGACACGGACGCGGGAAGATCCGGGGCGGTGGTCTCCGTTTTGCATCCGGTCGCCGCCAATACGGCCGACGCGACCAAAACAGAAGTCAGTAAACTGTGTGTTGCCCACCACTGCTTTTGTTTGGCCATCTGCCTCTTTATTCTGGACGACCCGAAATGGCTAAATTCCGAACGCCAACCGGGAAAAAACCGGTACCCGCGCCGCGTGCCGGGCTGCCCTGCCTGATCATCGTTGTCGGCATTCTGATAGGAATCTTTTTACTGTTGTTCCTGGTGATGAAATATGCGAGTTGATGGGCGAACGCCCTCACAAATGCGGCCCGTTACGATCGAGACCGGCTACCTTGCGACGGCGGAAGGTTCTGCGTTGATCAGCGTCGGGAACACGCGCGTGCTCTGCGCCGCCACGATCGAAGACTCTATCCCGGCATTCCTTCGCGGGGCCGGAAAAGGATGGGTCACGGCCGAATACTCCATGCTCCCGCGAGCCACGGCGCAGCGCACTTCGCGCGAGGTAAACAAAGGAAAACTCTCCGGTCGAACCCATGAAATACAACGCTTGATCGGGCGCTCACTCCGCGCGGTCACCGATCTCACTCTCCTCGGTGAGCGGTCGGTGATCGTCGATTGCGACGTGCTGCAGGCCGATGGCGGAACGCGCACCGCATCCATCACTGGCGCCTTCGTCGCGCTGTCGCTCGCCTTCCGAAAGATGCTCTCCCTGAAGACCATCAAGCGTATGCCCTTACGCGATTACCTCGCCGCGACGAGCGTCGGTTTATACCGCGGTGAGGCGTTGCTCGACCTCTGCTACGAGGAAGACTCCAAAGCCGATGTCGATATGAATGTCGTCATGACGGGAAGCGGCCGCTTCGTCGAACTGCAAGGGACGGCGGAGCAGGAGCCGTTCGACGACGCTCAGATGACGAATCTTCTTTCTCTTGCTCGAACCGGTGTTGCGGAGCTCGTGGCTATTCAGAAAGGGTCGGCCCCCATCGCGTGAAGCTCTGGTGCGCTACCACGAACGCAGGCAAACTGCGCGAATTCTCCTTGGCTGGCACGGATGTCGAAGCCATTCCGAACATGCGCGATATCGACCCGTACCCGGAAAACGGTTCCACTTTCGAGGAGAATGCCGAAGGTAAGGCGATTTACTACAGTCGCTTCGTCTCCGGTCTTCTGTTTGCCGATGATTCGGGCCTCGAAGTCTCTGCCCTTAACGGCGCACCGGGCGTGTACTCGGCTCGCTTTGCGGGTCCTCATGCAACCACTGCCGAGAACAACCTTCTCCTGCTCGACCGCCTCTCGCACTGCGACAATCGCCACGCACGGTTTGTTTGCGTGATCAGTCTCGCCCGCGAAGGCCGATTGCTGAAGAGTTTTCGCGGCGAGGTAAACGGTCTGATTCTCGATGGTCGCCGCGGTGTGGGCGGGTTCGGATACGATCCGCTCTTCTTCTATCCACCATTAGGACGCACGCTGGCCGAAATACCCGACGAAGAGAAAGATGCGGTCAGTCATCGCGGAAAAGCGTTGCGCGGAATGCTGCGCTGGGTACGCGAAAACTCAAGCAGCCTTGATCTCGGTCCAGATCCGATCCCGTAGACGTTGAATGTTCGCGGGCGGAGCAACGGGCCAGATCCCCCGTTGAAGCAGTTCAGGGCTCGGGTATAAAGTCGCGCTATTCCTTTTGCTCTCGGGTAAGAGCAGCCGCCCAGCGCCGTTACACGTCGCAGATTCGCCAACTGTGGCATTGGCCGCAGCCACCGCGGGTCGCAGCAGAAAGTCGAGGAACTTGTGCGCCAATTCGCGGCGGTGGCTCTCCGCTAAGATCACGGCATTATCGCAATACAACGGGAAGCCCTCCGCGGGATAAATAAACGCCAAGGGATGAGAACTCTGTTCGGCTAAGATCGCTTGCTCGGCCGTCGTCGACCATAACTGGGCTGCGAGCACATCTCCAGCAACCAGCTGGTCCCGAACTTCAGCGTTGAGATAGGCACGCACATACTGCTTCTCGGCAATCGCCTGAGCCCGCGCTGCGAACAAATCTTCCCGGCTCTGAGCATCGAAAGACCGGCCGATCTTGAGCAGGCATGCTCCCAAAACATCCTCCGGATCGTCCAGCATCGTGAGTCGTCCGCGCACGCGGTCCGACCACAAATCGGCCCAGCGTGATGGTGCTGGCTCCAGCGATCGCGCGTAAGCGATGCCTGTTGCGTTCCACATGTAGGGAGTCGACCATCGCAGTTCCGAATCCCAAACCGGCCTCCGGAAAAGCGGATCGAGGTGGTCGAGCCCGGACAACAGACGGTGGTCGAGCGGGGCAAGCAATCCCTTTCTCGCCATGGGCGGGATGCGGCTGTGCGTAGGAAAGACGACATCCCAGCCGGAATTTCCCGTCATGACTTTCGCGAGCATTTCTTCATTGCTCTCGTACACGGCGTAGCGCACGTGAACACCGTACTCGGCGCTGAACTGATCGAGGCTTCTCGGGTCGATGTAACTGGACCAATTGAAGACGTTCAAGCGCGGACGTCGGTCCCATTGGCAGCCGGCCGAAGCAGCGGCCGTCGACAGGAGAAAGGCCCGACGGTTCACGCGCGCCTCACCCGCTCGGAGACGAGGATTAACAAACCAAACAACACCACGATCAAGGTAGAAGCGGCGTTCAGCATAGGGCTCGCGCCCCGGCGCGCGATCGCGTAGATGACCATCGGCAAAGTCTCGGAATCAACTCCTGCGACAAGGCTGGTAATCACGTAGTCGTCGAAGGAGACGATCAATGCCAGTAAACCAGCGGCGATGATCCCGGGCCACAAAGCCGGTAAGGTTACGCGGAAAAAGGCCCGCCACGGTGTCGCCCCAAGATCGAGCGCGGCCTCTTCAAGCGCCGGATCCAGCGTGCGCAATCGCGCGGACACCACGATTGCTACGTACGCAATCGAAAATGCTACATGCGCAATCACGACTGTATAGAGCCCAAGATTCAGATGCAGCGACGCGAAAAGTCAGTTGAAAAAAAGCCAGCAGCGAAATCCCGGTGACGATCTCCGGCGTCACCAACGAAAGCAGGAGAGTGGTGGCCAACACCGGGCTGCGGCGCTTCCAAAGCCCATAGGCCGCAAGCGTACCGACCACACGTCGATATCGCCGCGGAGAGGATCGCTATCACCACGCTGTTCCATGTCGCTTCCGCCATCTCACTATTTCGAAAAACCGCCCGGTACCACTCCAGTGACCAGCCCGTCCAGATGGTGAACCGGGAGGCGTTAAAGCTGAATGCGATCAGCACGTCAACGGAACGTAGAGGAAGGCGAATGCCGCCAGCGGCATAAAAAGAGAGCGCCGCGCTTCAAAGCATCTCCTTCGCCGCGGCGCAAAACCGGCAGCAGAAGCAGCATGCTGATCGCCATCAACACGAGCGAAACAGCCGACCCGAACGGCCAATCTCGCGCCGTTGTGAACTGATTCTGAATCAGATTTCCGGCCATCACTGTTTGTCCGCCGCCCAGCAGATCCGGCGTCAAGTAGGCGCCAAGGCAAGGAATAAAAACAAGAACGCGCCCGGCAAACATCCCGGGAAGCGAAAGCGGAAGCGTGACTCGCCTGAGAGCGTGAAAAGGTCGCGCGCCCAAATCTGCCGCGGCTTCCAGAAGCGCCGGGTCCAGCCGCTCCAAAGTCGCATACAGCGGCAGCACCATAAACGGAAGGTATCCGTACACCAGCCCGAGCAAGACGGCGCCGTTGTTATAGAGCAACGGCAGCGGGTGAGTGGATCAAGCCTAACTGTTGGAGCGACGTGTTAACCAGTCCGGTATCGCGAAGGAGAAAAAGCCACGCATAGGTACGCACCAGGAAACTGGTCCAGAACGGCAGCGTGACCAGCTGCACATAGAGCCCCTTGCGAGTGCCCGATCGCGAGATGAAGAGCGCTAAGGGAAAGCCCAGCAGCAAACACAGCACCGTCGCAGCTAAGGCCATGGCGAGAGAACGTAGCAGTATCGATCCGTAGAGTGGATCGAGGGCTCGCGAGAAGCTTTCGAAAGTCCAGGGCTGCTCGACACCGCCGTACTCGCCGCGCGTAAGCAAGCTATACGCGCCGACAATCATCAGGGGCGCGAGAAAAAACATTGCCATCCAGACCTGCGCTGGAAGAAGCACCCATGTGCGCAGCCGGTTCATTCGGAAAAATGCATCTCATCCGTTTGTGACCAGTCAACGCCTACCTCTTCGCCGGGCCGGTAGTCCGCCGAATGCCGCGGGTATTTCGGCCGTGACTTCCTCTCCCGTGTCGAGCCGCATCACAACGCGGCGAGTTCCCCAGAAATAGCGACTGCCTCACGCGCGCCGTGCACCTTCTTGAGCGTCCCGTCGCCGCGAGATGCTTCAATGCTTCGGGGCGCAGCCCCGCGCCTCCGATCCAGTTCATCGCGCCCAGGAAATTCGGCGACAAAACGCGTCGCGGGTAAGCGGTAGACCTCCTGCGGGCTGCCTCGACTGTTCGATGCGTCCACGGTTCATGATCGCGATCTCGTCCGACATCGCCAGCGCCTCTTCCTGGTCATGGGTGACGAATAGGAACGTGATGCCGGTACGGCGCTGCATCAGCTTCAGTTCCGTGCGCATAGCTTTTCGGAGTTGTAGATCAAGCGCTGCAAGCGGCTCGTCCAGCAGCAGTACCGACGGCTCGAGAACGAGTGAGCGCGCGAGCGCCACCCGTTGCTTTTCGCCTCCCGAGAGTTGCGCGGGCAAACGCTTCTCCTTGCCCGTGAGCTGCACCATTTCCAGCGCCGGCCCGATCTTGGCGCCGACATTCTTTTCCCCGCGTTCCTCCAGTCCGAATGCAATGTTGCGCTCCACCGTGAGATGAGGGAACAACGCATAGCTCTGGAATACGGTGCTTACGTTCCGCTGATACGGAGGCTTCTCATTCACACTTGTGCCTCCCAACAAAATCTCTCCGGAGGTCGGCGTCTCGAACCCGGCAATCAGCCGGAGCGTCGTCGTCTTCCCGCAGCCGGACGGACCCAATAACGAGTAAAACCGCCCTGGTTCCAGCGCTAGTGAAACATCGTCCACGGCCCGGTGCGTAGCGAACTCTTTCACGACATGCTGAAGTTCAAGCACCGGCCCCATGTGACCGAATCTTAGCGCGAACGTAGTTGTTCAAAGAACGTTTTCAGTAACTCCGCGCAATCCGCTGCTAGCATGCCCTCTTCGATTTCTACCTGATGATTCAATAGCTCGGAGTCGGCAATTCGAAATTTGCTGCGCACGCCGCCGAAACGAAGATCGCGAGCGCCAAAGACAAGCCGCCGGACGCGCGCCGCGACCAGCGCCCCGGCACACATGGCGCAAGGCTCCAGCGTGACGTACAGAGTTGCGTTCTCAAGACGATAATTGGCAAGTGCCTCGGCCGCCTCCCGCAACGCGAGAATCTCGGCATGTGCGGTCGGGTCGTTTTTCGCAATGGGAGAGTTCCTCCCGCGCCCCACCACAACGCCGTCACACACCACGACCGCGCCCACCGGCACCTCGCCGGCTACCTCTGCATCACGGGCCAGGCGAAGCGCCTCAAGCATGAACTGTTCGGAGGAAATCACCCGCTTCTATTGCTAACATGCCTAGCAAATGGCGGAACTTGAAATTCACCACGAGCACGGACATGAAGAAGACCCTTTTGCGAAGAAGATCGGCATTGTAGCGGCGATCATCTCAGTCTTTCTCGGCGTAGTCACCATCGCTTCGCACCGCGCCCACACTGAAGGTGTCCTTCTAAAGACCGACGCCAACGACAAATGGTCGTACTACCAGGCGCAGCGCATGAAATACCACAACCTCGAACTCGGCGAAGATTTGTTGAGCGCGATTCCCTCGCCCTCCGTCGACACCCAGAAGAAAGTGCTTCGTTATCAGGCGGACAAAAGCAAATACGACGAGCGATCGAAGAAGGCGCAAGAGGAAGCCCACGGTATCGAAGAGCGATCCGAGCACGTCGAGCGCAAAGCTCTCGACTTCGACTTCGGCGAGGGCTTACTCGAGATCGGGCTCGTGATGACTTCGCTGTTCTTTATCTCGAAAGCGAAGATTTTCCCGGTGCTCGGAGTGATTCTGGCAATCGCCGGGTGCGTGCTCGGCGCAATCGGCTTCCTGATCTAATCGTCGCGGCGGGGACGCGGACGATTGGTTCGGGGCGGTCCACCTTTTCTTGGACCGGAAGGACGACCTCCGAACGAAGGCCTACCGCCACTTGGTCTCCCGCCTGCGGGCCTAGATCCCGCTGCGCGCGGTTTGAATGGTCTTCCGCCTGGGGGTCGGTCCCCCTTCGGCCCTGATCGGAACGGACGGTCTCCCTCCGGACGAGGTCGAAACGAGCGGTCTCCTCCTGAAGGCGGACGATCGCCGTCGGGGCGGGGTCGGAAGGGACGGTCGCCTTCGGAACGGGGAGCACGAGGCCGATCGCCGTCGGGACGGGGTCGAAACGGTCGGTCACCCTCGGAACGGGCAGCGCGGGGCCGGTCACCGTCGGGACGTGGTCGGAAGGGGCGGTCACCGTCAGAACGGGGAGCACGGGGTCGGTCACCGTCGGGACGTGGTCGGAACGGGCGGTCACCGTCAGAACGGGGAGCACGGGGTCGGTCACCGTCGGGACGTGGTCGGAAGGGGCGGTCACCGTCAGAACGGGGAGCACGGGGTCGGTCGCCAGCAGGGCGCGGCCGGAACGGACGATCACCCTCGGAGCGGGGCGCGCGAGAACGGTCACCCTCGGGACGCGGCCGGAATGGCCGGTCGCCTTCGAAACGAGCAGCTCGGGGACGATCTCCGTCGGGACGGGCTCGAAACGGCCGGTCACCCTCCGGGCGAGGTCGAAACGGACGGTCTCCGTTGGACTTGGCCTGTGGACGGTATTCGTCTGTGCGCGGCTTGAACGGACGATCCTCTCTCTCTGTCCGTCCTGGCCGCTCTTCTTCAGCATGGAACTCTTTTCTCGGCCTGTCGGACCCCTCGTGTGCCGAAACCGGCGGAGCAGGCTCGTCGAATTCAACGGCAGGCGCGGGTGGGGGCGTAGTCGGCGGCGCTTTGGCCATAGGAGGCCGTACCGGCGGTTTCGATCCCGATCCTTCGTGCGACGTCTGACGAGCGCGAAGAGGAGTTTTTCGATCTCGAGGTGCCGCTTCTGCGGCAGCCATGTCCCGCGCTTCTTGTAACCGTGCGTTAGCGCGCGCGATCTCATCGGCTACCGCGACCACCGGCTTCATGTTAGCTACATCATGAACGCGAACGATATGAGCGCCACCCAGAATGCTGCCGGTAATTGCCGCCGCAGTTGCGAACTCAGTGCCGCTGTCGCCTGGCTGCGCCAAAAACGACTTCCTCGACACGCCGACCATAATCGGCAGTTCAAGTCGTGCTAATTCCCCAAGACGGGCTAAAATCTCCGAATTCTGCTCTCGTCGCTTCCCGAATCCAATTCCCGGATCTACCATGATCCGGATACGATCCACGCCGGCCCGGCGGGCTCGATTCACCGAAGCGTCCAGATCCTTCACAATCGACCCCATCACGTCGGGAAGCGGGGCCAGCGTCGCCCACGTCTGGGGTTTCCCACGCATATGGTTGAAAATCACGCCGGCATTGTGAAGAATGATCGGTTTGGCAAGCAGCGGGTCGAACGTAAAGCCGCTCGGGTCGTTGATGATGTCTGCCCCGAGTTCCAAAGCGCGCTCCGCCACTTCCGCTTTGTAGGTGTCTACGGAAATGGGAATCGTCAGCTTTTCTCTGAGCCTTTTTAGGACCGGCACCAGCCGCTGAAGTTCTTCCGACGCTGTGATCGGCTCCGCTCCTGGACGCGTAGACTCAGCGCCAATATCGATAATGTCAGCGCCTAAAGCTTCCATATCCAGAGCACGAGCATATGCACGGTCCGGATCGAGATACTCCCCTCCGTCCGAAAAAGAATCGGGAGTGACATTCAACACGCCCATGATCAACGTTCGATCACCGAGCTTAATTTCGCGATCGCGAACTTTCCAGGTATGGAGTCTACGGGACATCAGGAGGGATATAACAGTGTCCCATGCTTTCGCAAACCGATTGCAACACGAATTCTCACGTCAGATATTAATCCGAAATTGCGTGAGAGATTCCTATTGTTGCAGCGACATTTATTCCGTTAGACTCTCCGCCACCGCAACGTATATGAATTCGCTTGCTAACACGATCATTCAGAAAAGCCGAACCGGAAATAACCCGGATCTTGTTGAAGCGCTTGATCTTGTACAAGCTCTTGTCCGAACTTTCAACGGGAAGATCTTAGATGTGACGGGTGGCTCCTGTCAGTTCTATGGCTGGTCCCGCGAAGAAATGGTGGGGAATATCAGTCACATTTTGCTGCAAACCGAATTCCCCAAGCCGTTAGTCGAAATCGAAATGGAGTTGGAGCGCAATCGGCGCTGGGCTGGCGAACTGAAACACCGCCGCAAAGATGGAAGCGTAGTTTGGGTCGCGAGCCAATGGATTCTGCATAGAAAAGCGGACGGCGCCGCAGAGTTCATCACGGAGGTCAATCACGACATCACGGCCCAAAAGCACGCTGAACGAATTGGGTTCCAGAGTCGGGCGCACCTGCAACTTGCTCTCGATACGGCCGAACTGGGGACGTGGGAAGTCGATTGCGTCGCCCAAACCATTACAATGGGGCGCCGCGCACGCGAAATCTTCGGGCGTCGTCGCTCGACAGAATCTCTTCAGGATTGGTTCCAATGTATCCACCCGGACGATCGTGCCAATGTCATGGCTCGAATGGATCAACCTTTGGGCTTGGGCTCGAAATCCATCATCGAATGCCGGGTAGTCCAGCAGGACGGATCCATCCGCTGGATTTCCGCCCAGGAAACACCCGTACCCGACGTCTCCCATGGTTCTCGCAAGATTGGTGTCCTCCAGGACGTCACGATGCAAAAAGAGTCGGAACGGGTACTACGAGAAAGTGAAACACGGTTGCGGCGGCTCACAGAAGCCAACGTAGTCGGGATTGTGGTCGCAAACCGGTATCAAATCCTCGAAGCAAACGATTATTTCCTTCAAATGCTTGGGTTCGATCGCGATGAATTGCTGGCAGGCAACATCGATTGGCCCAGCATTACTGCGTCCGACCATGCCTCTTCAGCGCACAAGGCCATGAGCCACTTGCTCCAGTCGGGCACGTGCTCCGCGGTGGAAAAAGAATATTTCCACAAGAATGGATCCCGTGTATCCGTTATGGTCGGAAGCGTTCTTCTCGAGGCTGCCCCGGAACCGGTCTTCCTCTCCTTCATCTTGGATCTTAGCGACCGCAAGAAACTGGAAGAACAGTTCCGGCAATCGCAGAAACTCGAAAGCGTGGGACTTTTGGCCGGAGGTATCGCACATGACTTCAATAACCTCCTGACCGTAATCACCGGTTATTCGGAAATGGCCCTTAGCAAGCTCGAAGCGCAGAATCCGTTAACGGATTTTGTGGAGCAGATTGCGCATGCCGCGAACCGCGCCTCCGCTCTTACTCGGCAGCTTTTGACGTTCGGCCGCCGCGAGACGAGTCGGCCCACAACGGTCGACCTCAATGAAATGGTCCGCGAAGTTGAGCGCATGCTTTCGCGACTGATTTCGGAAGATGTCGATCTTGAACTCTCGTTGCGCGCTGAGCGGGCGGGGATAAAAGTGGACCCCGGTCAACTGGATCAAGTAATTATCAACTTGGCCGTAAACGCGCGCGATGCGATGCCCGGCGGCGGAAAACTCCTCATCGAAAGCCGAAATTTCTATGTCGATGAACGGTTCTCGGCCACACACTTGGCTATCTCTCCTGGAGACTACGTCATGCTTTCGGTGAGCGATACCGGAACCGGGATGACGCCCGAAGTGCAATCCCATGTATTCGAGCCCTTTTTCACCACGAAAGAACAGGGCAAAGGTACTGGCCTCGGCTTGTCTACGGTCTATGGAATCGTGGTTCAGAGTGGCGGAACCATTTGGGTTTACAGCGAACCCGGGCGGGGAACCACGTTCAAGATACTTCTTCCTTGCGTGAACGCGGTCGATAAGCCTGCCACCCCGTTACAGCCGGTGCCGGCGGTAGCGGGTAACGAGACGATCCTGGTAGCCGAGGACGAAACGGGTGTCCGCAAGTTTGTCCAGGAAGTCTTGGAACGCTATGGTTACAACGTGTTGACTGCGGCAAACGGGAGAGAGGCACTTGATCGCGCCCAATCCTACCAGGGCCCGATCCATCTTCTGGTCACCGACGTGGTGATGCCGGAAATGGGTGGGACGGAACTTGCCAAGGAATTCGTTGCCGTTCGAGAGGGAGTTCCCGTATTGCGCATGTCCGGATACAACGACCGGATCGAGCGAAAAGCGGCAAACCTCATTCCCTACTTAGAGAAACCGTTCACGCCAACTGCTCTGATCCAAAGTATTCGAACCGCTCTGCACGAAACGGTCGCCTGTAACTAACCCTAAATCGTCGCGATCTTCTGTACGACGTTTTTTCGGCCGTTAGCGCGGGAGTTGTCGGCGCGACCTATTCCCGTGTAATCGAATCCAGCCGCGCGTGCAACGTCGGGTTCGAACATGTTGCGCCCATCAACCAGAATCGGTTGTGCCATGAGACCCGCAACCTCTTCCAAGTCGAGCTTCCGGAACTCCGGCCATTCCGTCACAAGAACCACAGCGTCAGCACCTTCCGCAACGGCAAGAGCCGACTCGCAGAAGTGGATCTTTAACTCGGGATGCTGCTCGCGGCAAACCGGCATCGCGATCGGATCGAATGCCCGGATGCGCGCTCCCATCTGCAGCAGCCGCTCGATGATCTGCAGACTCGGAGCATCGCGCAGATCGTCCGTATTCGGCTTGAACGCCAACCCTAAAAGGCCAATGGTCCGCCCTTTGAGGATGAAGAGCTTCTCCTGTAGTTTCTGAATCACCAGCTGGCGCTGAATACGGTTCACCGCAAGTGAAGCTTCGAGTAGACGGGCCTGATAACCGTAGTCTCCTGCGATATGCATCAGAGATTGCACATCTTTACCGAAACAACTTCCGCCCCAACCGATACCAGCATTCAGGAATGACGTCCCGATCCGCGAATCCAAGCCGATGCCAGCCATGACTTCAGGCGCGTCAGCCCCAACCTTTTCGCAGATATTTGCCATCTCGTTGGCAAATCCGATCTTCATCGCCAAAAACGCGTTGGCGGCGTACTTGATCATCTCCGCACTCGTCAGCGTGGTAGTGACCACGGGAACAGCGGGCCGGAAATTCTTAGGCCGCGGCGAAAAAGGAACTTCCGGGAACCGTTGTTCCACTAACGGCTGATAAAGATCGCGGAGCTTATTAATCGTTCTTTCGTCCTGCGCTCCCAAAACGATGCGATCCGGGTACAGAGAGTCGCTGATGGCCGAACCTTCGCGCAAGAACTCCGGATTGCTTGCCACTCCGAAACCGATCTCGCGCTCTTTCCACATGCTGTGCTCGCGAATGCCTTCGCGCACCAGCGTCTCTACAAGGTTTCCGCAGCCTACAGGGACCGTGGACTTATTTACGATCACCCGAAAACGCGAAGCGTCCATCGCCGCGCCAATGCTCCGCGCCGCAGCTTCCAGGTACATCAGGTTCGCCTCGCCCGTAGAAAGCGGCGGAGTACCAACTGCGATAAAGATGACATCGCTTTCCTGCACGGCCGACGTAAGCTGCGTGGTGAAATCGATTCCACCCGCCCGCTCCGCCAAAGGAAGTAACTCGGTTAATCCGGGTTCGTAGATCGGAACGTCATGGTTTTGCAGACGAGCGACCTTGCTCTCGTCCGTATCCACGCATGTGACACGGTGTCCCAGGTAGGCCAGACACACCCCTGTAACAGTGCCCACATAACCTGTTCCGATGACGGTAACCCGCATTCAACCTCATTCCCGCGCGTGAATAAGCGCGTCAGCTGTAATCTCAAAGTATAGCTTGAAAGAGGTATTTACGAATGTACTAACGGGGCCAGTACTTGGTCCAGTTCCTCGTCCGTCCACCCCTGTATCCGCACCTCCCGATGCAGCGACCATCGTTCAATGTGTTCAACAATTCCACCAGGCTCAACCGGCTGAATGGGGCCCAGAGTCTCCAATTCCAGCATGTCGTTTCGTGTAAACGTCTCGAATGAACAACCCATATCCGGATACGTGCCGCATGGGTCGTTCTCCGTCCTTTTGATGAACAGATCGGTGCCAAGCAGGTACGCGCCCCAGGTGTGCTGATTGAAATGGCCCAGCTTCGTGGGTGACGTGTTCTTCGGGTCTTGCTTGAGAATCAGGTACTTCTTGGTAAATTTCCAACGCTCGTCTGTCAAATCCGTGAACGCCCACATAACCAGAGGATTGCTGGGCGGAAGCACCTCGGGATGCGTACCGCGTGGCGGAAAACCCGTGATCGCAATTCCATTCTGCGCCATCATGGTCAACGCCCAGGGCGCTAGCTCGATAGTCCACGCGAGGGTGTTCCGAAGCTGGTGCACCATCTCTACCCCGGTTCCTGCCGGCGCGAGCTTCACAATGATCGTCTTTTCAATCCCGGTACTCGGCTCAACCGGCTGTGTAGCGCGAAGCACCTCGCCATCGACTTCGATCTTCACAGGTTCGTTATCCGGCGCATAGGTGCGCGGCGCCAACTCGGGCGCAAGCCAAATTCGGTGGCCTCCGCGAAGCTGCCAGTCGGCCTCGCCCGACCTGCCGAGTGTCTCTTGGTATTCCTTGAACAGATTCTGTCCGCCGGCGAAGCCGTACCGCATGACGCGCGGACCGATATCGCTCGTGACAATCAGCTCGACTTCTCCATTGGAAATCCGGTAGCAATTCGGCCAGCCACCGTACGGTACCTTCTCGATCTCAACGCTCATCGGGTATCTGAACCAGAATAGAACCGCGCCGGCTACTTAGTCGCAAGCACCGCATCGAGGGGCTGGCCGGTGAAGATGCCTTCTACCTTCGTGAATCCGGCGCGGACGAGCAACTCCCGGTACTCCGGCAGACTGCGTTCCCGGCCCTCCGTAATCACCAGCATGTTCAGCGACTGCATCTGAACCGGCACGGGGCCAAGCCGGTCATCGTCCAGCAGCTTCTCGGCAATCAGCAGTGCGCCCCCAAACGGAAGTGCGTCGAAAACCCGGGCAAGGAGCCGCTCAATTGCGGGCGGAGCCCAATCGTGCAGGATCCTCCCCAAACAATACAGATCGCCCGGAGGAAGCGGATCGATGAAGAAGTCTCCGGCGACCGCGTCGAGTCGGTTCCGGTGAGGAGACCTGAGCAGAAGTGTTCGCGTAAAGTCAATCACCCGCGGGTAGTCAAACACCACGCCGTGCAACTTCGGATACCGTTCGCATGCCGCCGCTGCGAGATGCCCGGTCGCGCCGCCCAGATCGATCATTCGCCTGAACCGGCTTAGGTCAAAGGCTCGAACCACGGCCGGCGAGCTGAGGGTACCGAAGCCGTGCATGCCGAGAAGAAATGTCTCCATTGCCTCCGGTGTCCGGAAGAAATGCTCGAAAAGAGTGCCGGCCTCGAAATCGAATGTCTGTCGCCATCGGTTTGTTCCCTCCAAAACCGCGTCTTCCAAATGCTGCCATGCCGGATAGAGAACATCATTGGAGTAGCTGGCATAACCTGCCAGAGACTGCGGGCTGCGCCGCGCCAGGTATACGGAAGCAAGCTCGGAATTGCGGAAAAGACCGCCATGTTTGGTCAGCAACCCGAGCCCGGCGCAGGCCTCCAGCAGCCTCTCGAGCGCTTCGGGTACGGCTCCGATCTCCAGCGCAACATCTTCCGCGCTCCGGGGACGCATGTCGAGCATGTCAAACAAACCCAAAGAGAGCGCTGCGAACATCGTCTTCGATCTTCGGAAACCGTCGAGAAGATCCAGAATAGGGCCGTGATTGGGAGGCGTCACTCCTCGCCCCGGAAGTGATCGAATCCTCGCGCCTGCAGCGGAGCGCCATCCACCCGAACCCGTCCGGGGCTGCCACGTGTCACCGTTCCAATGCGAGTCAGCGGAACGCCGTCGAACACCGCCGGGAGCCTAACGCCTGCTGGGGCGGTGAACAGCAACTCGTAGTCTTCACCGCCATGGAGTCCTTGCTCCAAGTTGGCGCCCCGGAACAGCGGCGGAGCTTCGATATCTGCGGAGACGTGGGAGGCCGCACAAAGTCGGGCCAGGTCAATCGACAGTCCGTCGCTGAGGTCCATTGCCGCCGTGGCTTTGTTCCGCACAAAACGGCCAACGGCTAAACGCGGATCAGGATGGATGTGCTTCTTCCACGCTGCGCCCTTGCGGGTAGCCAAGCCGAGCGCCGCCCCTCCCAGACGGCCCGAAACCCAGATTCCGTCGCCGGGCCGTGCGCCCGACCGCCGCAACGCCTTACCGGTCGGAACCGAGCCACACGCGACGATGTCGCAGATCAGAAGAGGCGCAGCCGCCAGATCCCCACCGGCTAACGGACACCTTGCGATCCCGCCCAGCTCCAGCAAACCATCAAATAGGGAATCTATGAAACGGTGGTCCGCCCAACGCGGTAACGCTAGAGACAGGAGGCAAAATCGCGGCGTGGCTCCCATTGCTGCCAAGTCGCTCAAACCCCTCGCGAGGCTCTTATATCCGATATCTTTCGGCCGATGCGTGTCGCGGCGAAAATGAACGTTCTCGATGAGGAAGTCCGTCGTGAAGACGAGGTCTTCACCCGCCGAAGGTTCGTAGATTGCGCAATCGTCACCGATCCCGAGTTTCAGTCTTCTCGACCGGGCAGGTATACGCCGCCGCAGCCGCTCGAGAATATCACTCTCGGAGCCCATGCGGGCTATTGCAGCACAGGTTCTTCCTCACGCGCTGCATGCGCCCCTTCAGGGATGTGCACAACTTGGGCAAGCGACGCCACCAGTAAGCTAAGGAACACCACCAGGAACAGAGCCTCTCTCAGGCCGAAAGTATTCGCCGTGAACCCAATTACTGCCGGACCGCTCAAGAACCCCAAATAGCCGGCCGTATTCACCGCCGCCAAACCAAGGGCGGCACTTGCGGTGTTCCGGCCGCCGCGGCCACGAAGGTAAGCGGAACGATCACGGAGAACCCGGGCCCGCCGCCGCGAAACCCGCAAATGTCGCAGGGACATTTCCGAGGAACAAGCCGATCCCTAGTCCTACAGCCGCCACCGAGGCTCCATACCGCACGATGTGCACTCGACCGGTACGCTCGGTTATCCAATCCCCGAGCAACCGCCCACCTGCCATCGCAAACGAGAAGACCGCGTAACCAGCCGCCGCGGTTGCTTCCGTCGTCTGCAGCGAACGGCGAAGATAAACCGAACTCCAGTCCGCCATCGCGCCCTCATTCAGCAGGATGCAGAAAGCCAGGCATCCTAAGCCCAGTAGCGGGCGCGACAGCCGCGCGAATACAGGAGCGCCCTTCCTACCCTTATCTGCGGAGAGAAGCAATGGACCCGCGGCCAGTGCTGTGATTGCGTAGATAACCGATCCAATTGCAAAGTGCAGTCGCGGAGGCATCCCATGCGCAGCGGCAAAACCCCCTAGCGAAGCCCCGCTCATGCCTCCCAAACTGAAAAGCGCATGGAAGGATGACATGATCGCTCGCCCATACCGCTGCTCCAGAAACACGGCCTGTGCATTCATCGAGACATTCATCGCACCAGCGAAGATGCCGAAGATTGCCAGCGCCGCGTGAGTAGCCACTGTGCCCCAGGCCAGCGGCAAAAGCGAGAGACTGCGCCGCGCCATGAAAACCGTCGAACTGATGGCCACCGGCCGGCTGCCAAAACGCGCCACCAGCACTCCGGTAAGCGGCATCGAGATCATCGCGCCGATGGCCGTTCCCGAGCAGCGCCAGGCCCAATTGCCCGGGCGTTTAGCCCCAGCCTACTTTGTACGGCGGGAATACGGGAAAGCCACGTCGAGACGATCAGACCGTGAAGGAAGAACATGACGCTGGTGCCGAGCCTCGCGCGATTGAGATTTCCTGCATGATTTGCTAATCTCATCAGCGTACAGCGGAAAACCTGCAAAAACAAGAATGCATCGGCAGAAACCCGCAAAGACCGACGAGCAACTCCATATTGCACTACCTGTGCGCGCAATATGGTGAAGGAGGAACGTTTGAGTTGGATCCTTGACCGCCTGCCCGCGAGGGCAAAGTTCTGGCATCGGATCTTACTCACCGCTCGGTGTATCGGAAGACACGATCCGGCGCGATCTGCGGGAACTCGCGGCTCTAAGGCGCGTGCGCCGGGTACACGGTGGCGCTCTTCCTCCTTCTCCCGTCGCTTTGAACTATTCCGTGCGCGAGCGGCAATCCGTTCCGCAGAAGAAGTCGATTGGACGCGCCGCGGCAGCCTGATTAAGCCCGGATGGGTAGTGTTTCTGGACGGCGGAACCACCAACGACATGTGGCCGAGTCCCTCCCGCCCTCTTTGCCGGCGACGATCATTACGAACAGCATCCCGGTTGCGGCCGCTTTTCGGATCACGCCTCCGTAGAGGTTCTGCTTATGGGTGGTCGGGTATTGCGCACCTCGCGAGTTACCCTCGGCGCGGAGACGGTAGATGCGATCCGGCATTTCCGGGCAGATTTGTATCCTCACTCGGAACGTGTTCGCTCGATTTTCATGCGGGCATTACCGTTCCTCACGTGGATGAGGCCCCTGTAAAGCGCGCCATGATCGCAGGCCGCCAAAGGTGGCTGGGCTGGTAACCGCCGAGAAGCTAGGCACCGCCATGGCATGCGTGGTGGGTTCGTGTCGATGAACTGGATGCGATTGTCACGGAATCATAACCGAGCGCGAGCCGTCTGGAACTCTTCCGCGACGCGGGAATCGAAATCATACGTGGAGAAGAGATCGAATGAAACGCATAGCTATCGATATGGACGAAACCATTGCCGACGCGCTCGGCAAACACATACGTCTCTATAACGAAGCATTCGGCGCAAGCCTCTCCAAGGCGGACTTCCGTCATTGCGGCCTCTCTGAAATGGTCCCGGACGAGCATGCACGAGCAGTGGAGGATATGGTGTTCACCGATGGTTTCTTCGAAGACCTGGAAGTCATGCCGGACGCGCCGGAAGTCATTCGCGAACTGACCGGCAAGTACGAGGTATTCATCACCAGTTCCGCCATGGAGGTGCCCTCGTCGTTCGCCGCGAAATTCACATGGCTAGAGCGCCATTTTCCCTTCATTGCCCCCAGCCATCTTGGTATTCTGCGGCGATAAGAGCGTGCTCGCGGCGGACTATCTTGATCGATGACACGCCGCGTCACTTCGCAGCAGTTTCGAGGCGAAGGGATCCTCTTCTCGGCTCCGCACAACCGCGGGCGTACACGGATGTCGACGCGTCGATTCCTGGCAGACGTCCGCCAGCTGTTCCTTTGACAGTGCTGGGTCACGGTTGCAATAGTTGTCGACGATCTGAAATACTAGAAGCGCAGTAAGAAATGGTGTTCGTCCGCAGGCAGGTGCGACTGAATGGGGGCTACGAAGCAACTTTCGTAGCTTTTTCTTTTTTGGGGCCCGATCTGCCGGGGCGCGCGCCAGTGCATTAGGAGAACAGTAGTGAGAGAAAAAGGTATTGTGAAATGGTTCAACGCCGCAAAGGGCTATGGATTTATCCAGCGCAACAGCGGCGATGACGTATTTGTCCACTTTTCGGCGATCCAGTCGAACGGATACCGTACGTTGGATGAAGGATCGGAAGTGGAGTTCGAGGTGAAGCAGGGCCCCAAGGGGCTGCAGGCCGAGAACGTTAGCCGACTGTAAGCAACCCCTCACAGATCGAACGTACAACGAGGCTTCCCGCGTCGGGAAGCCTTTTGTATTTGTGCGCGAACTACTGCGAAGCTAGCTGTATCCGCACTTTGTTGGATGGCTGCCCATCCGCGACAAGGTACAATTCCGCCGGGCCGGCATTTAAGACGGTGGGCAATACCGTCTCAACCACGTAATATCCGACGTACCCTGGCGCGAGCGTCGCCTTCGTGATCACCAAAGGAACTCCGTCCAGAAAACCTTCCACTCCAGCCACTACGTTTGGAGGATTCTCGCCCGGCGCTGGAACACCGGTCGGCCAATCGGGCTGCACACGACCAAGCCCCGTAACCATCAGCTGTATCCGAGTGCCCGGGTGAATCGCCGCCGCGGTATCCACAATCAACCCGGAATCCGCATCGACCAGGAATGGGTACCCATCATGATCCACAAAAATCGCCGGTGAGACGCTGCGCACCTCCACCGGCAAAGTACTCGACACGCCAGCTGCGCTGATCGCTAAATCGAGGTTTGACGCGCGCGACTCGAAGGGCACCTGCAATTGCGACTCGGATTGTCCTGCGGCGAGTATCGGAAAACGGAGTTCGCCCGAGCTAGCCGCTGTGACTTTGCCGCCCAGAATGCTAATCAAGGAGCCCGGAGCGGCCGCGCGGCTCGAGAAATCCGCGGCATTCATTACGCGTAGCGCTCCGGTGCGCACCGGCACCGGCCCCGTGTAAAGTCCGTATCCCTCAACTGCCACGAACAACTGCCCCACTTTAGCGTCCACCGAGATGTCCACAGCAGCGCTATGGGGGAGAGACCCCGACACTGAACTCCACGCGCCGCCAGGAGCAAACGTGTTCAAGTCTAGGCGCGACAGATACACGCCTTTTTCTGTCGCAAGATAAGCCACCCCAGCATTGCGGTCGATCGCCGCCGCGTTCACCGTAAGGTCGCCCAAGTTGCCGGTAACGTCATCCCAGACGGTCCCCGTGTTCACTGTACGGACTACGCGCGGACCCGGTCCGTTCAGCACCGCCAACGCTGCACGGGGCGCATCTGCATCAACGGCAAACCGCCGAACCGCTCCCCGACCCACGTTCTGCGGGGGTGTCCATGTGCTTCCACCGTCCCGGGAAACCCAAACTCGCCCGTCGGCAGAACCGGCGTAGGCCAAGTCCGAAGTGCGAGCCCAAGCTGTAATCTCGGTCGCCAGAAGCTTACTCAAGCGTTGCGTCTCGCGCTTCTCGGTGGCAAGCGAGTCATCCTCCACCGCCTCCCAGGGTTCCCGCACGTTGGCCATTTGCAGCGCTCGACCGTCATTCAGCGCAATGCGGATGTTGCCACGTGTGGTACTCAGGATACGCGCGACCGGCAGATTCGGCAGATTGTCATTGAGACCCGCCCATGTCTCCCCTCCATCTTGCGTCTGCCAGACACCCGAATCGTTCGCCACCGCAATGGCTGAACTCTCCAGCGGGTTCACGGCCACGTCGCGCTGCCCATCCCCAATCACGGAACCACCAGTGCCAGAAACGGACGTCCAACTCCCGCCGCCATCGCCGGAAACATAAAGGTTCCGCCCCAAGGCCCAAGCGCGGCTGGAATCCCCCGAAACGGCTACGACCTGTGCCTGGGACTCCGGAGAACGAATTCCAAGTACCACTCCCTTCACTGGCGCCTCGGCGTTCGTATTGGTCCAGTTCTCGAAATCCGCCGTTTGATAGGTCTTTCCCGTAGGCGTGCGAACGAAGAGTGTTCCTCCGTCGGGCGAGTACCAGACGGAATCCAAAGGCCCCGTCGCCGGGCCAGCTAAATGGGAGTTGAAGGTAGACTTCCCCAGTCGCCGCCAACCGACGGGCTGAGAATCCGTTCCAATAGGAGCTGTTGACTGGCCCCATATGCCGCCGGTGACCAAGACTGCCACGGCCGCCAATCGCCACGCTGTGGCCGCCTGACTCATGAGCGTGTCCCCATTCTACTCTAAACTCGGCGACCGGGCACCGGGAAAACGTTGATGTTATTCAAGTTGCACGTATTGAATTGATTGGCTACCCGCTTGAAAGAGCAGGTTTGGTGCTAAACTGTGGTGTTCGCGTGAGTCCAAAAGTTTCGCGCAGTTTTCGCCATGGACGTTATTCAGTGGCGGTGCTGTTGGTCTCGCTCAGCGCGTTCTCCCAAACGCGCACCGCTCCAGCGCCTTCTCCCTCAGCCTCCTCTTCTGCCCGAACGCACCGCCCGCCCGACCCTTCGTTGGGTGCCGCCGCCCGTTTGCTAGTAGCGGCCGGCCAAGTCTCCGTTCTCCATGACGATGTGCCCTGGGCGCTGTCAGTGGGAGATTCCATAAAACCACAGCAGATCGTCGTAACAGGGCCCGATAGTTACGCGGAGTTCCAAGTCTCCGACGGCAGCCATTTCGAGGTCTTTCCCGATTCACGGTTCGTGTTTCGCAACAACCCGGGGGACTGGCGCGATCTGCTCGACATCCTGATCGGGAAGGTCAAAGTACAAATCGAGAAGCTGGGCGGAGTTCCCAACCCAAACAAAGTGCGCACTCCGACCGCAGTAATCTCTGTTCGTGGCACCGTCTTTGACGTCAACGTGGAAGATGATGACGCCACTACGCTCGTCCTCGTGGAAGAAGGCCAGGTCGAGGTACGCCACTTGCTCCGCGGAGGAGATGGGCGGCTCCTGAACACGGGGGAATGGATCAGGGTCTTCAAAAATCAACCCATCGCAATGAAATCAGTCGATCGCGGAGCCATCGTCCAGCGCGCCATGCGAGCCGGATGGGATGCAATTTACCAGGCCGTTCTTAATAACGCCGGTCATGCCGGCACAGGTGCTGCCGGAACCTCATCCTCGGGCGGCGCCAGCGGTGGTGTGGGTGACACCTGTCCCACCAAAACCAACTGCCAAGCTCCGCCGCCTCCTCCTCCCCCGCCGCCGCATCCGTAATATTCACGGCCCTCTGGTATGAAATGGAGCCCGGCGTGCTTTGAACGCACGGTCGACTGTGATACCGTTTGCCTTTGATGCCCGTCCACGACATCCATGGGAACTGAACGCGAGGGCGCAGTGAAAATCGAGCGCGCGTTCGATTCAACGCTCGAATGCGTGGACGACGCGGAGGCGATGATCCTCGAAGCTGCGGAACGTGCGGGCTTCGATGAAGATGACCAGCACCACATCAGCATGGCCGCTCGGGAGTGTCTCGTGAATGCGGTTGTCCATGGGAATCGCTACAGTGCCCGCAAGAAAGTGCATGTCACTGTCGAAACCTCTTCCGATCGCATCCGCATTGTGATCACGGACGAGGGCGAGGGCTTTGATTTGAGCGACCTGCCGGACCCGCTCGCGGAAGAAAACCTCCTGCGGCATTCCGGACGGGGGATCTTCTTGATCCGCGCGTTTATGAGCGAATTCAACATGCGGAAAATAAGCCCGCATGGTACGGAAGTTACTTTGGTAAAAGAACGAGGGAGGAACGAAGAAACGTGAGTGTAAAAATCAACAATCGCCAAGTGGGGGACGTGACCGTCGTGGATGTCTCTGGGCGGATTACTTTGGGCGAGGGATCGAGCGCGCTTCGGGATGCTCTCCGGGACCTTGGCGCTAAAGGCCATAAGAAAATCCTGCTCAACCTGAGTGATGTCTCTTATATCGATAGTTCGGGTATCGGAGAACTGGTGTCTGGATTTACTTCGGTCTCGAATCAGGGCGGGCAGCTGAAACTTCTCGGCCTGACCAAGAGGGTCAAAGATTTGCTCCAGATCACCAAGCTCTACACCGTGTTCGAAGTCCATGACGACGAACCCGGCGCCATTCGTAGCTTCTCGTAGCTCCAACCCGGGTGGGACCGCGATCCCGCCCGGTGTTCTCTAGCCCCCACCCACGAAGTGCACGATTTCAATCTCCGCTCCGTCGCGGATCTCGGTCTCTTTCCACTCCGCCGGCTTGATAATCTTCCGGTTGAGCTCGATCGCTAGGCGATCCGGTTTGAGCCCAAGCGTCTCCACCAGCGTCAACAATGTCCGGCCGGGCGGAACATCAAGCGCCTGTCCGTTCAACATCACGCTGATTTCGTGCGATTCGTGGGTGGACACTTGAATTCTGCGATCATTATAGTCGTTGAGGCCCTCTCCAACCGATGCCGAACTCGCAAGCTGAAGTCTACTTCCCGGTCCTCGTGCAAATTATCCTTGCCATGGGAATCGCCGGGGCGTTCATCGCCTTGTCCTTCCTGCTCGGACATCGTGTGAAGAACCGGGTGAAGGATTCCCCCTATGAATCCGGAATGGTGCCGACCGGCGACGCCCGGCAGCGATTTAGCGTAAAGTTCTACCTGGTCGCGATGCTGTTCATCCTGTTCGATATGGAAGCCATCTTCTTGTACCCCTGGGCGGTCGTCTACAAAGAGCTTCGCCTTTTCGGCTTCTTCGAGATGCTGGTGTTCATTCTTTTAGTATTTTGCGGTTTCTTCTACATCTGGAAAAAGGGTGTCCTCGATTGGGCCACGGCTCGCGAAGCGGACAAGCGGACCTGAGATGCTACCAGACAATCTGAACGAGTTTGAGGATGCTACGGGGCTGGATCGCGCGCTACCGGGTGCGGTAACCGGAGGCAAGCACGAATTCGGAGAGCTGACGCTCGAAGTCGAGCCTGGTCACATCACTGCGGCCTGTCGATTTCTGAAAACGACCGGAAAATTCGAGAGACTTTCCGCGGTAACAGCCGTGGATCGCTTCCCAGTCGAGCCCCGCTTCGAGATCGTCTACCATTTCCACTCGATCTCCCGAAACGCGCGGCTTCGGGTCAAATCCAGGGTAGGTGGGCCACATCCCACCATCGACTCCGTTTCCCCGGTGTACCTCTCCGCAAACTGGTATGAGCGCGAGGTATTTGATCTATTCGGCGTGCAATTCCGCAATCATCCTGACCTCCGCCGCATCATGCTTCCCGAAGATTGGGAAGGTCACCCGTTGCGGAAAGATTATCCGAAAACCGGACCGCGGGTCTAGTCGGCCCCGCTTTCCCAACTGTCTGAATCAAGAGTGGCTCAATAGAAAACAATGGATCTCATAACCGCCGATCTGCAAGAACAGGCAGCCGTCGAAGCCGCGACTCCTGGCGGCCCCGTCCGGCCCCACCGAATGCTCCTGAACATGGGTCCTCAGCATCCGTCGACTCACGGAGTACTGCGGCTCATCCTCGAACTTGAAGGGGAAACGGTCGTCAAGGCCGAGCCGGATATCGGGTACCTGCACACAGGTATCGAGAAGGAATTCGAATCCAAGACCTGGCAACAGGCCGTCACGCTCACCGATCGCATCGACTACCTGGCGAACCTTTCGAACAACTTCTGTTATGCCCTCGGCGTCGAGAAGCTGCTCGGCTTAGAGGTGCCGCCGCTCGCCCAGTGGATGCGCGTCATGCTGGTGGAACTGACTCGGCTGAATAGCCACTTGGTGTGGCTTGGAACCCATGCGCTCGATATCGGCGCGATGAGCATGTTCCTGTACTGCATGCGTGAGCGCGAAGACATTCTCCGCATTTTCGAGATGTTCTCGGGTCAGCGCATGATGACCAGCTATATCCGGATTGGCGGCCTGGCCCTTGAGCCTCCCCGCGGATGGCAGGCGCGAGTGAAAAAGTTCCTCGACGGCTTCCCCAGCAAGATCGACGAATACGAAGACCTGCTCACCAACAACGGAATTTGGATTGGCCGAACCAAAGGCGTGGGCATCATGTCCGTCCCCGATATGCTCGAACTGGGTGTGACCGGTCCGATGCTTCGCGCTGGCGGACTCAAGTACGACGCCCGCAAAGAGAACCCGCACTCCTCCTACGATCAGTTCGATTTCGAAATTCCGACCCGCACGGAAAGCGATGTGTACGCGCGATACCAGGTGCGCGTCGAAGAGATGCGGCAGAGCACCCGGATTGTCCGGCAGGCCCTCGAGGGGATGCCTTCCGGAGACTGGAAGGCCGATGCGCCGCACATCGTGCTCCCGGATCGCGACAAAATGAAGACCGAGATGGAAGCCCTGATCTACCATTTCAAGATCGTGACCGAGGGCTTCCGGGTCCCGGAGGGCGAGGTCTACCAGATCGTTGAATCACCGCGCGGAGAACTCGGTTACTACATCGTGAGCGACGGAACCACCAAACCCTATCGGGTCTTTGTGCATGGTCCGAGCTTCGGGAATCTGCAAGCCACGGCCAAAATGGTTGAAGGCACCCTGCTCGCCGATGTTGTCGCATCTATCGGAAGCATGGATTTCGTGCTGGGCGATACCGATCGATAGCGATTGTAAATGTCAGAAAATAAGGCCCCCTCGGGCCGTGCCGTATGCTAAGTCTTAATATCGAAGTTCGCCCATGACTCTCTCTCCGGAACTCGAAGCTAAGTTTCAGAACATCGTCAGCAAATACCCGCCGGACCGCAAACGTTCAGCAGTGATCCCCATGCTGATGTACGGTCAGGACGAGATTGGTTCCGTCACTCGCGAGTTGGTGGAAGAGGTCGCTCGCCGAACCGGGCAGACACCTCTTGCGATCGACGAAGTCGTCACCTACTATTCCATGCTTCATCGCAAGCCCATGGGAAAAGCGCATGTCCAGATCTGCACCAACATCAGCTGCATGCTGAATGGCGGGACAGAATTGTGGGAACAGGCCACCAAACGTCTGGGCTTCGGTCATAAGGAAGTAAGTGCCGACGGTAAAATCTCGCTCGAAGAAGTGGAATGCATGGGAGCTTGTTCGTGGGCTCCGGCTGTTCAAGTCAATTACGATTTTCACCACCAGGTCACTCCCGCGAAACTCGATGAGATCATCTCCACGATAGTGGGCGCCCGCTGAGTAACATGCCGTATAACGAACCCCACCCGCTAGAAGTGCGAGTGCTCTCGAAGCGCTTCGGTATTGCGAATTCACAGTCTATCGACGTCTACTTGGCCAACGAAGGGTATGTTGCGCTCGAGAAAACGTTGAAGATGACGCCCGACGAAATCGTCAACGAAGTAAAGGCGTCTGGTTTACGAGGCCGCGGAGGCGCGGGCTTTCCAACCGGCATGAAGTGGAGTTTCCTCGCGCGTAACTCCCCCAAGCCGAAGTACATCATCGTCAATGCCGATGAGAGCGAGCCCGGTACCTGCAAAGATCGCCTGCTCATCGAGTTTGATCCGCATCAGCTCATCGAGGGCATCCTTATCGCCGGCCTTGCAGCTACTTCCAACCAAGGCTACATCTACGTTCGCGGCGAGTATCGATACCTGATCAATATCCTCGACAAAGCAATTGCCGAAGCTTACGACCGCGGCTATCTCGGCGAAAATGTGCGCGGTTCCGGATGGACGTTTCATCTGTCCACGCACACCGGAGCGGGCGCCTACGAGTGCGGCGAGGAATCGGCGCTGCTCGAATCGTTCGAAGGCAAACGCGGTGTGCCTCGCATTCGTCCGCCGTTCCCAGCTGTCGCCGGCGCATACCAAAGCCCTACCATCCTCAACAACGTCGAGACGTATTGCGCTGTCCCTTCTATCTTCCGCTTGGGCGGTGAAGAGTGGGCAAAGCTTGGCTCGCCGAAGAACGGCGGCACGCGTCTTTTTTGCCTCTCGGGACATGTTAACCGGCCGGGCGTCTACGAACTGCCGATGGGCTTCCCCCTGATGCGCATGATCGATGAGATCGGCGGTGGCATTCGCAACGGAAACAAGCTGAAAGGTGTCATCCCCGGCGGTTCTTCGTGCCCGGTGCTTACGCCCGCGGAATGCAACGTCAACATGGATTTCGACTCCCTTGCCGCGGCGAAGAGCATGCTCGGCTCGGGCGGTGTAGTCGTCATGGACGAGACGACGGACATCGTCGCCGTCGCACTGCGCATTATGCGCTTCTACGCGCACGAGAGTTGCGGCTGGTGCATCCCCTGCCGGGAAGGCACGACGTGGCTGCGCAAGATTCTCACGCGCGTCTACGAAGGGCAGGGAATTCGCAGCGATGTCGACTTGGTCGATGAACTCGCGAAGAATATGCTGGGGCGCACCTTCTGTCCGTTAGGTGACGCCGCGGCCATGCCGACCATTGCATTCATCAACAAATTTCGCGACGAGTTCCTGGCGTACATCGACACCAAAAAGCCTGCCTCGCAGCCGGACCCTTTGCTGCAATTGACGACCGCATAACCGACAATGGCCGATCTTGTAAAACTGACAATTGACGGGCAGCAAATCGAAGCCGCGCCCGGTACGCTCCTGATCAATGCGGCCAAACAGGCTGGTATCGAGATCCCGGCCTTCTGTTACTACGAGGGTTACTCGCTCCAGGCCGCCTGCCGCATGTGCCTCGTTGAGGTGGAAAAAGCCCCCAAGATGCCCACGGCCTGCACCACGCCCGTCGCCGAAGGCATGGTGGTGCGCACCGACACCGAGCAGGTGCGCCGCGCGCGTAAGATGACGCTCGAGTTCCTGCTGACCAATCACCCGCTCGATTGCCCCGTTTGCGATAAGGGCGGTGAATGCGAACTGCAGGACATGGTCTTCCGCTATGGTGCGGGAGAGAGCCGCTTCCTCGAAAACAAGTGGCACGTCGAAGAAAAGCAGTGGTCCCCCGTCGTGTTCTATGACGGACCACGCTGTATCCTGTGTTTCCGTTGCGTTCGCGTTTGCAACGAAGGCATGGGCGTCGGCGCTCTCGGCATTGTGAATCGCGGATCCGTCTCCGAAATCGCCCCCAACGAAGGCGACCACCTGAACTGCGATGAGTGCGGGATGTGTATCGATATCTGCCCCGTCGGCGCCCTGACCAGCGGGATCTATCGCTACCAGGCCCGTCCCTGGGAGATGGACCACGTCGGCACAATCTGCACCCATTGCTCAAACGGTTGCAAAACGACGCTTGGCACCCGCAACGACGAAATTCTGCGCGGCAACAATCGCGACCGCTCCGGCATCAATGGGGAGTTTCTTTGCATCAAGGGTCGCTATGGGTTCGATTTCTACAATCATCCGGAACGCCTGCAATCGCCCCTTTTGCGAATCGCCGGGAAACTCGAACCGGTGTCCTGGTCAAAGGCGTTGGAGGCCATCGCCTCTAATTTCAAAGAGGTCAAAGCGCGCGGTGGAAAGTTCGGCGTCATTGGATCCACCCGCACAACGAACGAGGAAAATTTCTACCTCCAAAAGTTCGCCCGCCAAGGTCTTGGGACCAACAACATCGATCATCATCGCTCCGGCGATGTGGTCACGCTGCTCGATTCTCTTAGCGGCGTAAGCAACGCATCCCTCGCGAGCACCTCAGACGTCTACAATGCCAAAGCGGTTCTGCTCATCGGATCCGACCTGTCGCTCGAGCAGCCATTCCTTGCATTCCAGGTGCGCGCGAACGTCCGGCATCACAACGCCAAAGTCTTCGTGGTGACGCCCGAACCCGTCCGGGAAGATCATTACTCCACCAAGTCCCTTCGCGCCTCGGGTGACGAGCTATGGTCCGCCCTCGGTCAGCTCAAAGACACCCTCGGCGCTGAATCCGACATCGTGGTTCTCTTCGATGATTCAGTGAAGGGCGACTCCGTGCGCCGGCTCGTGGAATTCGGCAAGAGCTTCGGCTCGGTCAAGTACGTTCCGCTGGTCGACTACTCGAATTCACGCGGCGCCGTTGACATGGGCCTAACTCCCGACCTGCTCCCGGGCTTCCATCCCGTGGCCGAGCCTGGTCTGTCGCTAGACCAGATGCTGCGATCGGCGGATCTGGATGCTCTCTGGGTCGTAGGCGCCAATCCGCTGGCTCGCTCTCCACTCGCTTCTCCGAATGCCTTCATGGTCGTTCAGGATCTATTCCTGACCGAGACTGCAAATCGCGCCAACGTCGTGCTACCCGCCGCTTCGGCGTATGAAAAGTCGGGCACGGTAACGAATGTCTGCGGTGAAGTCCAGCGCCTCAAGAAGGGCATCAACATCATGGGCACCAAGCCTGATCTCGAAATCATCGGGCTCATTGCCAAAGAAATGGGTCTCGCTTCTGTGGTCGGTCCATGGATCTCGGATCGGGTCTTCCAGGAAGTCCGCAACACGGTTCGCGGCTACAACGTGCCGCTGCCCATCGTAGACACCGGCGGAGCCGCCCAGACCGCGCCGGTAAACGGCCGAATTGCGGTAAACACCGACCCGGGACTCATTCGTTCCGCGCACAATAATCTGTTCGCGTCAGGTACGCTCGGGCGATATTCTAAAATACTCAGTTCGGTTCTTGAGAAGGGGGCAGAAGGTTACCTGGACGCCGCCGTCCCGGGGCCGGTTCACAACTGATGGCATTCTTCGTAATTAGCCTCGTGAAGATCTTTGTGGTCTTCGCCGGTCTTATGACCACGCTCGCGTACCTTCAGTGGATCGAGCGGAAGGTCATTGCGCACGTCCAGGTTCGCATGGGTCCCTCGCGCGTGGGACCGCATGGCTTGATGCAGCCCCTTGCCGACGTGATCAAACTCGTCACCAAAGAAGGCCTGTTTCCCTCTTACGTGAACCGGCCCTTCTACGTTCTCGCCCCGTTCATCGCCGTATCGATGGCGCTGATCTCAATCTCAATCATCCCGTTCGGATCGGAAGTGCACGCCTTCGGATACAACACCTGGATGCAGATCACCGACCTGAATGTCGGCATCCTGTTCATTCTGGCGATCAGTTCACTCGGAGTCTATGGCGTAGCGCTTGCCGGATGGTCTTCGAATAACAAATACAGTCTGCTTGGCGGCTTGCGCAGTTCGGCGCAAATGATCAGCTATGAGCTGCCCTTAAGCTTGGCCATTACCGCCCCGCTTCTACTCGCCGGCACGCTGAGTCTACGCGAGATCGTCGTCTCCCAAAGCGGCTTTCACTTCGGCTTTCTGCCCCGCTGGTCCATCTTCAACGGTCCGTTTCCTCAGATCTTCAGCTTCATCATCTTCGTTATCGCTGGATTCGCTGAAACGAACCGGGTTCCTTTCGACCTTCCGGAAGCCGAGAACGAGCTCGTCGCGGGTTTCCACACCGAGTACAGCAGCATGCAGTTCGCGTCTTTCTTCATGGCGGAATACGCGAACATGATCACCATCAGCTCCATCACTACTATCCTGTTTCTGGGTGGATGGCAGCCCTTGTTTCCCGCCTCGCTCGGTTCCAATCTCGTGCCTGTCATCCTCTTTGTTCTGGCCGGAATTTTCATGATCCTCAACGGCCTGAACCCCCGGCGCAAGCGCGATCGCCTCTCTTTACCCGCCTTCGGGATCGTCTTTTGCCTGATTGGACTGGTGTTCCTCGTCCCCGGCTTGCAGCAATTTTTGATTCCCTTCTTCTGGTTTGCCGCCAAAGTCGGGCTTCTCCTCTTCCTCTTTATGTGGGTGCGCGCCACGCTCCCACGCTTCCGCTATGACCAACTCATGGGTTTTGCCTGGAAGTTTCTCTTCCCCGCCGCGCTTGTGAACCTTCTCATCACCGGATTAGCCGTGGCGCTGGCATCCTGATCGCAATGGATATCTTCTTCTTTCTGCTGTTCGCCATCATCGCCGTTGCCTCCGGCGTGAGCGTTGTTCTCCAGAGTCATCCCATCGCGAGCGCGCTCTCGCTGGTCGGGGTGATGGGATCGTTGGCCGTGCTCTACCTGCTGCTCGGCGCGGAGTTCATCGCCATGGCTCAGATCATCGTCTACGCGGGCGCCATCATGGTCCTGTTCATCTTCGTGATCATGCTGCTCAACACCGGACCGGAGGCCAAACAGGGCCGGTCGATTCTGGTCAAGATGCTTGGTGTCCCGGCGCTTGCTGCATTCGCCGGAATCATCGGCTACTTTTTCGCCGTCCACTTCAGCAACGGCCCGCTGGTCCACTTCGGCGCATTTACCGGTGGCAATACGCGCGACATCGGGCGGCTTCTGTTCAAGAGCTACCTGCTCCCCTTTGAAATCACCTCGGTCCTGATTCTCATCGCGATCGTGGGCGCGGTCGTCCTCGCGCGGAAGGAACTCGATTAACATGCACGGTGTTCCGGTTTCCTGGTACCTCATTCTGAGCGCTATCCTGTTTTCTCTTGGGATCGCCGGCTTCTTATTCCGCAAGAACATCATCACGGTGTTCATGTCCATCGAGTTGATGCTGAACGCCGTGAACCTCTCGTTCATCGCGTTCTCGTACCAGCACTCTCAAATCGACGGACATATCTTCACCTTCTTCGTCATGGTCGTTGCCGCCGCTGAAGCTGCCGTTGGCCTCGCCATCATTCTCACCGTCTTCAAGAACCGCAATAGCCTCGATATCGACGACGTCAGCGAGATGAACAACTAGCTCATGCCGCTTCTCTGGCTTATTCCGGTTTTGCCGCTTTGCGGTTTTCTGCTGAATGGTTTCTTTGGACGTAAGCTCTCACGGATGGTGGTCAGCGCCATCGCCATCGCCGGCGCGCTGTCTTCCTTTCTTTGGGTGCTCTACGTACTGAGTTCATTGCAGCCGTTGGATACCCGGCATTTCGAGCATTACTTCACCTGGATCCAAAGCGGCGAGTTCCGCGTCGGCGCCGACTTCGCCGTCGACCGCCTCACCGCCGTCATGTTGCTCGTAATCACCGGCGTCGGGACTCTGATCCATATCTATTCGGCCGGATACATGGAGCACGATGCGAGCTATGCGCGTTTCTTCGCCTATCTGAATCTCTTCATGTTCTTCATGCTGACGCTCGTGCTGGCCGCGAATTTCCTGGTCATGTTCGTCGGCTGGGAAGGTGTCGGCCTCGCGAGCTACCTCCTGATCGGCTTCTGGTTCGATCGGAAAAGCGCCACCACCGCCGGCAACAAGGCCTTCATCGTCAATCGCATCGGCGACTTCGGGTTCTCCCTCGCCATGTTCCTGATCGTGGTGAATTTCGGCACGCTCGATTTCGGCACCGTCTTCCAAGCCGCGGCTGGTAAGCAACCCGGAACGCTCACTGCGATTGCCCTGCTCCTGTTCGTCGGAGCCTGCGGCAAGTCCGCCCAGATTCCGCTCTACGTCTGGCTCCCCGACGCCATGGAAGGTCCCACCCCCGTCTCCGCTTTGATTCACGCGGCCACCATGGTCACGGCCGGAGTCTACATGGTCGCTCGATCCTCGGTGCTGTTCGTTCACTCCGGAAGCGCGCTCGAAGTCGTTGCTTTCATCGGCGTGCTCACTGCCGCTTTCGCCGCCGTCATTGGCTTGGCGCAGAACGACATCAAGAAGGTCTTCGCCTATTCCACCGTCTCTCAGCTTGGCTATATGTTCCTGGCCCTGGGATGCAGCGCCTTCTCGGCGGGAATCTACCACTTGGTCACCCACGCCTTCTTCAAGGCCTTGCTGTTCCTCGGCGCCGGGAGCGTCATCCATGCCTGTGGAGGCGAGCAGGACATGCGTAAAATGGGCGGTCTTTCCAAACGAACGCCGCTCACCTTTTATTGCCTTGTCGCCGCTGGGCTCGCGATTGCCGGCATCCCGCCCTTCGCCGGCTTCTATAGCAAAGATGAAATCCTGATAGCTGCTGCTCATCACTATCCCTGGATGTTCGTGGTTGCCCTGATCACTTCCGGCCTAACCGCCTTCTACGTCTTTCGGGCCATCTTCCTGACTTTCCTGGGAACCTATCGCGGAGACGCGCACCCTCACGAATCCCCGCTCTCGATGACCGGCCCGTTGGTCATTCTCGCTCTGCTCTCCATTGCCGGCGGTTTCCTTTTCAACGTCCCCCGCTACCTCGCGGACATGTTCCCGGTGGCCGAAGGAGTGGGGTCCGCAGTCTTGATCCAAAGCGTCTCCGTTGCCGCTGGAGTGATCGGCATCCTGATCGCCTACGCCTGCTACGTCGTGCGCCCAGGTCTTCCCGAATCCATCGCACGATCCTTGGGTGGCCTCTACACCGTGGTTTACAACAAATTCTTTGTGGACGAGATTTATGACGCGGCGATCGTAAACCCAACCATGCACGGGTCGCGATCCGTCCTCTTGAATGGCGTCGATCAAACCTTTCTCGAAGGCATTGTGAATGGAACGGCCAGCCAGATTCGCAACGTCGGATCCGGTCTGAAACTTCTCCAGTCGGGCAACATCCGCAGCTACGCTACCTGGGTGGTGCTCGGTTCCGTCTTCATCCTTGTCGTGCTCGGGCTGGTGACGAGCGGGGTGACCGCGCGATGAACCTGCTCGACGTCATTCTCCTCATCCCTCTCGCTGGCTTTCTCATCGCCATGCTGCTGCCGAAGAGCCAGCCGCAACTCGTCCGCCTCTTCGCTCTCGCCGTTTCGATCGTCACCTTCGCGGGCGGTCTGGCATTGGCCACCCACTACCATGCTGGTCCCAGCCCGATGTTCGTCACCGACATCGTTTGGGTGCAAAGTCCTGAGATCCACTATCACGTCGTAGCCGATGGCATCGGTCTGTGGATGATCGTCCTCTCCACCTTTCTCACACCGCTCGCCGTTCTGGCATCGTGGAACTTGATCGGGAAACGCGTCAAAGAATACTTCGCCCTGATCCTCCTTTTAGAGTTCGGTCTAATCGGCGTGTTCGCGGCTTACGACCTCTTCCTCTTCTACGTGTTCTGGGAAGTCAGCATCGTTCCGTTTCTGTTCCTGATCGGTATCTGGGGCGGAGAACGCCGTGCCTACGCTTCGCTCAAGTTCTTCGTCTACACCATGGCTGGTTCCGTGTTGATGCTGACCAGCATGATCTTCATCTACACCCGCGCGAAGACCTTCGACCTGACCGAAATCCTCAACCAGCTTGCCGGTGGACAACTGGTCTTTTCGCACACCGAACAGACGCTCCTGTTCCTCGGATTCTTCGCCGCTTTCGCGATCAAGGGCCCCATTTTCCCGTTCCATACCTGGCTTCCGGATTTCCATGAACAGGCCCCCGCTCCCGTCTCTATGCTTCTCCTGAAGCTCGGAGTTTTTGGCCTAATCCGCTTCTGCCTCCCGCTGTTTCCCTTGGCATCGCGGGAGAATGCCCCCTGGATTATTGTCCTCGCCATTATCGGAATCCTGTACGGCGCGCTCCTCGCCCTCGCGGAAACCAACATCTTGCGCCTCATCGCTTACTCCTCGGTCAGTCACGTCGGCTTTATGGTGCTCGGGATCTTCACGTTCACGCAGTTGGGCACTGACGGTGCGGTCTACCAGATGATCAATCACGGCATCGCCACGGGCGGTCTGTTCCTGATCGTCGGCCTGCTTATCGAGCGCCGGAAATCGACAGCCATCTCTGATTTCGGCGGAGTTGCCCATGTCGCCCCTTGGCTTTCCACCGCATTTCTCATCACTCTTCTCGCGGGCATTGGCTTGCCTACTTTGAATAGCTTCGTCGGTGAGTTTCTCATCCTGCAGGGCGCCGCTCAAGCCAATTTCCGATTTGCCGTATTCGCCGCAATCGGCGTCATCCTCTCGGCTTGCTACATGCTTTGGCTGTATCAGCGGATGTTCTTTGGCAGCAAGCCCGACCGTTCATACCCCGACCTCGACGCGCGCGAATGGCTGTGTATGGCCCCGCTTGTGATCATGATGTTCTGGCTCGGCATCGGCACCCAAACATTCCTGCCCGCCATCACCGGCGCGACGGCCCACATTCTCGAAGACAGCAAGCAGAACGTTCCCTTACGCGTGCAATCACCCTCGTCGTTCCCTATGGAGGCCAGAAGTGCCCACTGACTTCATGCCTTCGTCCGGTGAATACCTGCGCTTCCTGCCCGAGATCATTCTCTCGGTCGCGGGAACGCTGCTGATGGTTCTGAATCCGCTAACGAAACGTCAGAGTAGCCCGATATTCGGCCACATCTCCGTTTTGGCTATGCTTGCCGCCATCGCTGCGGCGGTATATGCGAACACCATGCCGGGCCCCGCGTTCTCGCGGATGCTCGTCATCGATGGGTACGCCACCTTCTTTCGCATTCTCGTCATCTCCATCGGCGTCGTCGTTGTTCTCGGCTCGTATCGTTTCCTCTCCCGAGAGCGCGCGGAAACCGGTGAATTTCACGCGTTGATCCTCTTCTCCGTCGTCGGGCAATGCATCATGTCCAGCGCGAACGAGCTGATCATGATCTTCATCGGCCTGGAGATCTCTTCGATTGCCACCTACATCCTCGCCGGCTACTTCCGCGATGACAAGCGCGGTAATGAGGCTGCCGTGAAGTACTTCCTTCTCGGTTCCTTCGCAACGGCCTTCTTCCTCTACGGAATCTCCATCATTTACGGCGCTAGCGGATCCACCAACTTGACCGTCATCCACAACGCCGCGGGGAACATTCCCACCATCCTGCTCGGCATCTCAGCCGCTCTTATGTTCGTGGGGCTCTGCTTCAAAGTCTCCGGCGCGCCGTTCCAGATCTGGGCTCCGGACGTCTATCAGGGCGCCCCATCGCCCGTCTCCGCGTTCCTGTCAGCTGGTCCGAAGGCCGCCGCGTTCGCGGTGTTCCTGCGCATCTTCCTCACCATCTTCCCCAGCATCTCGAACGGTTGGGTGCCGTTGGTCTGGATCTCCGCTCTGCTCTCGATGACCATCGGGAACTTCGCCGCGCTCACGCAATCGAACATCAAGCGCATGCTCGCCTATAGTTCCGTCGCTCACGCCGGGTATGTGCTAGTCGCGCTGGCGGCCCGTTCGGACCTCGGCACGGCTGCCGCCATGTTCTACCTGGCTGCTTATGCCTGCATGAATGTTGGCGCATTCATCGTCGTCTCGCACATCTCCGGAAAAGGCGAGACCCGCGTCCGCATAGCCGACTTCGCAGGCCTCGGCGCACGCCAACCGCTTACCGCGCTGCTGCTTACCATCTTTCTTCTGTCTCTCGTAGGCGTCCCGCTCACTGGCGGATTCTTCGGCAAGTTCTACATCTTCGAGGCCGCGCTGCAATCCAATCTGGTCTGGCTAACGGTGCTCGGCTTGTTGAACAGCGCGGTCGCCGCCTACTACTACCTGCGGATCATCGCCGCCATGTACATGCAGGAGCCTTCAGCGGCGGTAAACGACCTGCAGCCGCTCCCAGCCGCCACGCAACTCGCGCTAATCATCCCCGCGATCGGCACGATCGTCCTCGGCATCTTCCCGTCGTCGATCCTCGACTTCGCGATTCGCTCCGCAAACTTCGGAAAATAACTAGCGCAACTTCGCTAATACCAGAACCGCTGCAAGAATAACCAGCAAGCTTGCATACTGCACCACCGCGTGCTGATCGGGTTCGTCCGCCGCATCCTTTGTAAACTGCCGGTAGCCCAATCCCAGCGTCACCAGCAGAAGCATCGATTCCGAAGTAATCAACCACAACGTCGCCGCCACGCCCAAAACGATCCGCCGCTGCATTGTATTCAAAGAGTGAAGACCCCGAGCCCCGTCCAGCTGCCACACAGGAATCAAGTTGAACAATTTGATTGCCGCCCCGAAGTGCGCGATCACGCTCCAGATCTCCGCCCCCGTGAGAAAGTACATGCCCAACGCGCCTAGCGCCGCTCCCAATCCATACACCGGCCCGGCCAGCCCGATCCGTGAATCTTGTACCGGCGTAATCGAAAAACCCCGCAGCTGAATGAAAGCTCCGAATCCCGGGATAAACACGGGTGCTCCCGCCGGAATGCCGTAACGCCGCAGCTCGATCACATGCCCCATTTCATGTATGTAGATCGAGAGAATCAACCCTAACGCGAATCGCCATCCGTACAACGCCCAATACACTCCAAACGCCGCGAACATCGAAAGCAAGGTGCCGATCTTGGTCAGCCCCAGCAGCAGCAACTTGCCCTTGGTGAGCAGAAGCAACCCGAACGCTTTGAACTTCCAGATCAGCAGTGCCGCTGGTCCGAGACCCGCCGAAGCCTTCTTCCATGCGCTCTGCGGGTGTGCATTGCGCACTTCGAGTTCTTGGTTCAACTTGCGAATGCGCTCTTCGACAGCCCGGTGTTGCGTTGTTTCACGAGGCAGCAATGCCAATGCTTTCTGCCAAAGAGAAAGCGCTAACTCCGGATTCGCTGCTTTGGCCGCCGCTTCTGCTTCGGCTGCAATCCGAGTCAACTCCGTTGCGTGAACCAGGCGTAAACAAGCCCGACAAGAGAGATCCGTTTGCTCAATCCCAGCGCCACAACCCGGACACAAGAATGACCACGACATCCCGTTCAACCCGTTGTGTACGGACCCATCACGAGCAACTCAGACCGTCCCGTCATTCTCCACGCCCTTTGCAATCCGATGAAGATGATGAACAGCGTGAGCACCCCTTGCGGGTGCGAAGCGAGCGAGAGAAACGGCGCTGCCGCCGCAATCGCCACCAGCAACAACAACATCGACCCGATCCCTCTGGTTTCTCTCCGCGTCGGGGTGGGATTCGAAGCCACTCCCGCATTGGGCGATGCACCACCGCCCGTTCTCGCGCCGCTCCGGGATGCCGCGGCAGAATGCGCAGCCCTTGATCGATTCCCTTGAGCCGAGATTGCGACCGGGATATAACTCGTCGTAATAGCGAAGTAAGTCAGCAGCACCGCCAATACTTGCTGAGGCCGGCCCCCTAAACCGTTTGAAGCATACCGGATCGCTTTTCCGACCATGATGCCCACCAGAATCGCGATTAACGCAATCTGATACCCAGTTACCACGGCCACCGTCGCGTAAATAGCGCAACCCGCAATCGCCGCGCCTAAGCCGTACACCACCGCCCGCGCCAGCGAATGTGCTGGAGGCGCTTGCTGGCCAGATTGAATGCGCTCTGCGCACGCGGGGCACACCACTTGACCCTGCGCATGAAAGTACTCGTTCGCAATCGGCTGCTTACAAGCCACGCAGTGTTTCGAGGCAACGCTGGATTCCACCAACGGCTCTGCAGTATGAAACTGCAATTCATCGCCGCTGGCCTTGGCGACCTGGTCCGATTCTTCCATCGGCGTGAGTTTACTGGTGAACTTGTAATCCTGTCAAACGAAAACGCATTCGACCTTTGTTGGCCTTACTTCGCAATCCAGAACCAGACAGCGATGCCCAGGAAAATCCGGTACACACCGAAAGCCACGAATCCCCGCTTGCGCACCCAGTTCATAAACCAGGCAACTACCGCTAGGGCAACTACGAACGACACCACGCCTCCGATTGCAAGCAGCACCCAGCCATGCGCGTCCACATGTACCGCCGTTAAGTTGTCCGCTGCTGCCTTTCCTTTCGGCCCCCGCAGCGTCTCCAGCAACTCGTAACCGGTCGCCGCAAACATAACGGGAATGGAAACAAAGAACGAGAACTCCAGCGCCGCCGAACGCGTCATCCCCGCAATCTGGCCAGGGACGATCGTCGCCATCGATCGTGACGTCCCCGGAAACACTCCGGAAAGAATCTGAAACAGCCCGATCCACACGGCTTGCCACGGTCGCATATCTTCAACATGCTCCGTGATGCGCCCAGTCAGCAGGCGAATCCCGTTGGCCGATGCGTAGAGCAGATCGACCACAATCATCACGATTCCCCCAATCACCAGCGCCGCCGCCATTAACTTCAGATTCTCGAGGTGCTTGCCCACCGCCTTCGTCAGCAGGTAAGAAGGGATTGCCGTACAAACAAACGCGATGAACGTCAATGTCAATGGATGATTGAGTGCTGTCGAGTTCCCTCGCGATCCTTTCGGAAACGTCGTCACGAAATCCAGCAGCCTTCGCCAGAAATAAATTGGAAGGCAAAGGATCGCGCCTAGCTGTATGACGATCGAGAACATCTTCCAATAGCCGCTGCCCAGATCCACGCCCAGCAAAGCCTCTGAGATACGGAGGTGCGCGGTCGAACTTACCGGCAGGAATTCGGTAAGTCCCTCAATCACACCAAGCACTACGGCAAGTAGATAATCGTTCAATAAACCTCCACGCCTGCAATGGGCGGAATTCCCACTGTAACGTACCGCGTGTGAAGTCTCGCCGCCCCTAAAGCCGTGAAATTCTTAGCAGCACAACCCCGTGCGGAGGAACCGTCGCGGCCCACGTCTCGTCGTCTTTCGCGACCTTCACGAACTCGTGCTTCCAAACATCCCGCACGATCGGGTGGCCCTTGCCTTTGACGAAATCCGACCATTTCACAGACATCTTGGCCGGCTCCGTTCCCCGGTTGAACAGAGCGACCGCTACCGCCTTCTTACTCAACTCTTTCGTCCAGATCTCTTGATCGCCCTCTTTGGACAACCGCGAACCAGCCTTCGCCACAGCGTCCCGGTCAATCGCGATCACTTCTTTGTTCGCGAGAATCTCCAGCGTCTTCTTCGGCATTGTTCGAACGTCGTTCCCGGCCAGCAACGGCGCCGCCAGCATGGCCCATAGACTCATGTGGACTTGATACTCGTCGTCGGTCATCCCGCCGTTACCAACTTCCAGCATGTCGGGATCGTTCCAGTGACCAGGGCCGGCGAATGCCGCTATATCCGCCTGCCCAAATCCGATGGTGGACATCGACTCCCATTTGTCCTGGATATCGCCCGTCGTTCGCCAAAGATTACCGCTGACCTTGGGTCCCCAGGTCCACACCTTCTCACGCCCGTATTGACACAAGCTATAAACAATCGGCCGCGATTGCGCCGCAAGAGCTTCGCCCATCTTCTGATAAACCGCCTGCATCTCGGAATCGTCGTAAATGCTACTAGCGCTGCACCAGTCGTACTTGAGGTAATCGATACCCCAGTCGCTGTATGTCTCCGCGTCTTGCTGCTCGTGACCGTAGCTGCCCTCATAGCCCGCGCACGTCGTTGGCCCCGGCGACGAGTAGATCCCGAGAAGCAGTCCCTTGCCGTGCACGAAATCAGCGAGCGCCTTCATATCCGGGAACTTCTTGTTTGGGTGAATCTTCCCTTGCGCGTCGCGCTGGCCTTGCCACGTATCGTCGATGTTCACGTATAAGTAACCCGCGTTCTTCATTCCGTTGCGCGCGATCGCATCCGCCACCTCGCGGATTGTCTTGTCGTCCACTTCGCCTCGGAACTTGTTCCAACTGTTCCAGCCCATCGGCGGAAGCTTCGCCAGTTGATTCGAGGGCAGTTCTTTCAAAGCGGGCAGCGGAAGTTTCGGCGGTGGCGCCGCGGCTTTCGGATCCGTGGGCTTAGCTGTCATCTCCATCGGCGGGCGGCCTGCCGGCGGATGTGACCGCAGGTGCAATTCATTCCCTACAATCTCCCCTTCCCACTGCACGCGCCTGCCGGAATTCCCCCCAAACTGCTCCACGAATGAAAAGTGACTGCCCTCGACCTTGCCTTCCCGGATCTCGGAATTCCGGTAATTCGCTGTCACTTTGCCGGTTAACTGGGCGCCATCCTGATGAAGCGTGAAGTAGGTATGCGTGATATTTCCGTCAGCGCTGGTGCGCTCGGCCCCCCAGGTCCCATCGAGAGACGCCGCGTTCGTGGAGGCCGCGCATAATCCAGCGGCAATGAAAAGAGAAAAGATATGGTGGCGAAGCATGAAGGTCTGGAACGCCCGCGATTATAGCGCGCTACCCTGATCGGATGCGATTTCTCATCGCGCTCCTCCTGTTCACCGGAGCGATCGCCGCTCAAGTCCCGACCATCGCCGGCAAAACCGCGCAGTGCAAGAAAATGCCCGGCTTTTTCCCGCTCTATTACGACGAGCGCGAAGGCAAGCTCTATCTCGAAATCGAGCAGTGGGATCGTGAATTCATCTTTCAGAACTCGCTGCCCGCCGGCGTCGGGTCGAACGATGTCGGGCTAGATCGTGGGCAGCTCGGATCTACTCGAATCGCGAAGTGGGAGCGTAGCGGACCGAAAGTCCTCCTCGTTCAGCAAAACGAGAGCTTCCGCGCCTCTTCGCCGAACCTCGCCGAGCGCGACTCCGTCGATCAAGCCTTCGCCAAATCCGTGCTGCGCGGCTTCACCGCAGAAGCGGCCGAAGGCGACCGCGTCCTCATCGACGCCACCAGCTTCTTCCTCAGTGATGTACACGGCATTCCGGAGGCCCTCCAGCGCGAAAAGCAGGGCGCCTATCATCTCGACCCAAATCGCAGCGCCTTTTATCTCCCTCGCACGCGCAACTTCCCCAGAAACACCGAAGTCGAAAGCACGTTGACCTTCGCCGGCGACCAGCCCGGGCCCTGGATCAAGAGCGTCGTGCCTGATCCTGAATCCCTCACTGTCCGCGAACATTACTCGTTCATCCAACTTCCTGACAGTGGGTTCGAGCCGCGGGAATTCGATCCCCGGGCCGGCTACTTCGGCACAGAGTTTATGGACTTCTCTACGCCCGTCAACCAGTCAGTCCACAAACGCTTTATCGCGCGTCACCGCCTCATCAAGAAAGATCCCGGCGCGGTCATCAGCGACCCGGTCGAGCCCATCGTCTACTACCTCGATCCCGGAACTCCCGAACCCATCCGTTCCGCGCTGCTCGAAGGGGGTAACTGGTGGAATCAGGCGTTCGAAGCCGCAGGATTCCGCAACGCGTTCAGGCTCGTCATGCTCCCGCCCGACGCCGATCCGATGGACATTCGTTACAACATCGTCCAATGGGTTCACCGCTCCACGCGCGGCTGGTCCTACGGAGGCGGAGTGATCGATCCCCGCACTGGCGAGATCATCAAGGGACAAGTTACCCTCGGTTCCCTCCGCGTACGGCAGGATTACCTGATCGCGCAAAGTCTGATAGCCGACTATGAGGAAGGCAAGCCCGAGAACCCGCAGATGTTGCAGATGGCCCTATCCCGCCTGCGCCAACTCGCGGCCCATGAGATCGGGCACACGCTCGGCCTCGCCCACAACTATGTAGCCAGCACGCAGAAGCGCGCCTCCGTAATGGACTACCCGCCGCCCGTTGTCTCGCTCGCGCCGAATGGGTCGATCGATCTCAGCGATGCCTACGCCACCGGAATCGGGGCTTGGGATAAAGTCGCAATCGACTACGGCTACCGGCAGTTTGCGCCCGGCGTAAACACCAGGCGGGAACTTGACCAAATACTCCTCGACGCAGCCCGGCACGATCTCATTTTTTTGAGCGACGAAGATGCCCGTCCGCAAAGCAGCGCTCACCCCCGGAATCACCTCTGGGATTCAGGTGCGGACGCCGTCGCTGAACTGCAGCGCATCCTTGCGCTTCGCACCACGGCAATCTCGAAATTCGATGAGCGCCGCATCCGGCCGGACGACCCGATGAGTTCCCTCGAGGATGTCTTCGTTCCCTTGTACCTGTACCATCGCTACCAGATCGAAGCCGTCTCCAAGATCCTGGGCGGCCTGGATTACACATATGCCGTGCGGGGAGACGGCCAGAAGATATCCGAAATCGTCGCTCCCAGCGAGCAGCGGCGGGCGCTGAACGCGCTACTCCAGACACTCGATCCCCAAGCTCTGGCAATACCCGAACGGATTCTTGCGCTGATTCCGCCAACAGCTCATGGTTTCGAACGCACGCGAGAGAATTTCCATGGCCGCACAGGAGTCACCTTCGACTCGCTCTCCGCAGTCGAAAGCGCGGCCGATCTGACGGCCGGTCTCATGCTGCATCCTGAACGCGCAACGCGGCTGGTGGAATATCATGCGCGCGACCCCCGCAATCCCGGGCTGGACGAAGTAATTGACCGGCTCCTGCAAGTCACCTGGAAAGCTCCGCGTCTGACATCGTCTCTGGCGGAAGTCGCCCGTACCGTCGACAACGTAGTGCTTTATCGCCTGATGGTGCTCGCATCCGATGAGCAGGCGTCCGAACAGGCGCGCGCCATTGCTTATGCGAAGCTCGACGAACTCCGATCGTGGTCCGCCGGCATGAATGTGCGCGACCCGCTCTTACGCGCGCATTTTGGATTTGCCGCTCATCAGATAGAATGCTGGGAGAAAAACCCGAAGGAAATTGGCGTCACTAAACCGGCAAATCCCCCGGATGGTGCACCTATTTAAAAATAATTAACACTAATAAACCAGCTAATATGCCCAGCGCCAAAGAGCTGCGCCCGACGTATACCCGGCTCCAACCGTAGCGAAAAGAACCAGGTCGCCCTCTTTCAAGCGGCCCTCGCGCAACGCGTCCCGGGTCGCCAGTGGGAGCGTCGCCGCCGTCGTATTCCCGTACTCCCCGATGTTGATCTGAATGCAATCCGTGCTCAGCCCCAGCCTCTCCGCCGTCGCCTCGATAATGCGCCGGTTTGCCTGGTGGGGGATCATCACCGATATATCTCGCGGGGTATACCCGTTCCTCCGCAGAACCTCTTCACAGTGTTCATACATCTTCCGCACGGCGTACTTGAACACCTGCTGCCCCTCCTGTTTGACATAATGCAGGCGCGCTTCTACGGTTTCGGCGCTCGCCGGCTGACGGCTTCCTCCCGCCGGCATTTTCAGGTAATCTCCGCCAGACCCATCGATTTCTCCCACGAAATCGATAAAGCCCAGATGCTCACTCTCATCCTCGGCGGCCTCAATCAGCATGGCCCCCGCACCGTCCCCGAAAAGAATACACGTGGAACGATCCGTGTAATCCAGAATGCGGCTCATCGTGTCAGCCCCGATCACCAACACCCGCCGGTGCAGCCTCGACCTCACCAGCGCTGCTCCTGTCGTCAAACCGTACAGGAACCCTGAGCATGCGGCGCTCAAATCGTATCCCCAGGCTTTATGGGCCCCCAGCTTGTCTTGCACCAGGCAAGCGGTACACGGAAACAACATGTCCGGCGTCACCGTGCAGACGATAATCACATCCAGGTCTGCGCCGGAAATCCCTCGCTGCTCCATCGCGATTCGCGCCGCCTCGACCGCCATGTCCGAGGTCGCCATGCCTGCGGGGGCGATATGCCGCTGCGATATCCCCGTGCGTTCTACAATCCATTGATTGTTTGTTTTCACCATCTTCTCGAGATCGAAGTTGGTCAAAAGCGGCTCGGGCGCGTAGCACCCGAGAGCGGTAATCACCGGCTGGCAGAGTTTCATGAATGCGAAGGCGTAATCCCCTTGCTATGTTACATTCAACCGTGTGGAGGAACGCCAAAGCTTCCGTTTAACGGCCCCGGACACGTCTTGGCCCAGCGCTATCCTCTTCGAAACCCCGGCCGAAATCTTTTGCCGGGTTCACCAAACGCTGCGCCCCTGTTCCATTCCGCCCTCCGTCGACATTTGCTTCGAACGATTCGCCAATGCGGATAGCCGTATCCGCTCGGAAAATGGTAGTTTAATCGTCCGAATCACTGATTTGTTGGAGCACGCCCCGGCGCCAATTCTCGAATCACTCGCATTTATCCTGCTAGGAAAGCTATATAAAAAAAGAATTGCGGCTGTTTATTCCCATCGGTATCGTCTCTTTTTAAATAGGCGGGACATGCGGAAACTGGCGGAAACCGCTCGTCAGGAACGCGGACACAAGCTCCATCGTGGACCGAAAGGCCAGCACTATGATCTGGAAGAGGTTTTCGAACGGTTGAACCTCAAGCATTTTCACGGTCTAATGGCGCGGCCCGCTCTTGGATGGAGCCTGCGTATATCCCGAACACGCCTTGGACATTTCGATCCCGCCCACAATACGATTGTGATTAGTGGAATTTTTGATCAGGCCCGGGTGCCCTCGTTAGCCTTGGAGTACGTGATGTTTCACGAGATGCTGCATCTCGCCCACCCCGTTGAGCACGCCGGCGCCCGCCGATGTGTTCACACCAAATCGTTCAAAACTGCTGAAAGGGAATTTCCGCGATTAGCGGAAGCAAAGAATTTGTTGCGGCTCTTATAGGGAGAAGGAGGAGGAGGAAACTCCAGCCCCCTCATATTGAGTAATTACAGTATTAGGCACTCACGTGGACGGTGCCGGACAGGTTCTCCGCGTGGTTCCGAACCTTGTCCAGACAGTTCACGAGCGACTCTGCCGGAACCGTGCCGATTCCGAATGAGTGCAGTACCAACCGTAGGTTAATTCCAATCATCAACAGCCGGAATGTCGTCTCCATTTTGAACAAGGCCGATCCCAGATCTTTCCGATCCGTCTCGGAAGATGCCATAAACGCCCGGACTTGCGCGCATACCTTGGAATGGTCCCGACTCAGACTGCGCAGATAAGAGCGGAAGATGGCACGCCGCTGCGAGCGGATTCTGCGGACGAGTTTTGGATCGCCAGAGTCGTTAAGAAGTCCAAAATCCGAACCGTCTAACAAACGCAACATCGGACGATAACGCGCCGCCAGCGCAAAGATGTCGAAATCGGCGCCCGGGGCGGACGTCCCGGAGTTGCGCGGCCGTAATGTAATCGCGCCTGCGGCCAAGATCAGTAATACAAAGACACACAAGAAAGCCACTGTGCCAAGTTCCTCCTGTCAATGGAAAAAGGATATAAGCGTTTCAGCCAAATTGCAATAGCTTTTAAGAAAGACATTACTAATCGCCTGGATTTCGCTTCTTTTAATCGCGCACCGACTTTACGAGAATGTTGTTTAAGCTTGATAGCTGCGCAAGCAGCCGTTGTTCCTCGCCGAAATCGGAGCTCTTGCGGATTTGAACGCTAGCCGGCTCCGCCGGACTCCTCAAAAATATGCCCCAGCCAAGGAAGCAAACCCCCGCTAGCACCAGCATCAAGTAATTGCGCAGTAGCATTAGCTTGGGCGTCTCTTCCGACGAAATTTGTAGGGATGCAAATATCCCCAGAAAATACACTGTGAAAATAGCGATATCCGCCGCCACACTGGTGTTCAGCTTTACGGGATACCGGTACAAGATGTACGCCATAAATAGGACAAAAACTGCCAAAGCAAAACAGGCGCATCTTTCCCAATAAATGACGTATCCCAAAACGAGCCTCTGGTTAATCTGGTACTCCGGCGACATCGCTACCATGATCACGCTCAGCAGCACCGCCAAACCGAACGAGCTATACGCGGCCCATCGCCCCACGCTTGCCAGTCCCGGATAGTGTGCAAAGGCCATCCGGTACATCTCTCGGATTAAAAATATGTAGAAAATCCAGTTCAACGGCTCGGTGAACGTATAAAGCCGTTCATATGTCTTCGAGCCTGCGGGAACAAATAATTCGCCAAGACTTTGCAGAAACTGGTACACCAGAAAGCTCACGAGCCACGGCAAGCTGTTTTGCACGCGCCGGCGAAGCAGCAGCACCACTGTCACGGCGTTAATGGTCGTCACAACCAGCAGGGCGCTAAAGTAGTGCTCCATGACCAGCGACGTCGTACACTTGGCCCCGATTCTAACAGAAATTCGCCTAACAGGCCCACATAGAATGGAAAACCTAGCTTAATTGCCGATCTGAATTTCTTAAGCTACGAACTGCAACTGCCATCTCTTCACCCCAGGTCACTCGTTGAGGCCGAATCCCGGCCACTCGTTTCTCCGATGCCCGGCCAAATAATCCCTGATTGAGAAATGTTCCATCGGGACAGCCCGTCTTGGCGGGGCACAGCGGTGGAGGCATGGAACCGATCGCGGAGCGGAACACCGGCACAGCGGTTCCATCCGGGCAACCAGTCTTCGCAGGACACAGCGGTGGAGGCATGGAACCGATCGCGGAGCGGAACACCGGGACAGCGGTTCCATCCGGGCAACCAGTCTTCGCAGGGCACAACGGTGGAGGCATGGAACCGATCGCGGAGCGGAACACCGGCACAGCGGTTCCATCCGGGCAACCAGTCTTCGCAGGGCACAACGGTGGAGGCATGGAACCGATCGCGGAGCGCAACACGGGCACAGCGGTTCCATCGGGACAGCCCGTCTTCGCAGGGCACAGCGACGGAGGCATCGAACCAACTGAGGAACGGAACACCGGGACAGCGGTTCCATCCGGGCAACCAGTCTTCGCAGGGCACAACGGTGGAGGCATGGAACCGATCGCGGAGCGGAACACCGGCACAGCGGTTCCATCCGGGCAACCAGTCTTCGCAGGGCACAACGGTGGAGGCATGGAACCGATCGCGGAGCGCAACACGGGCACAGCGGTTCCATCGGGACAGCCCGTCTTCGCAGGGCACAGCGACGGAGGCATCGAACCAACTGAGGAACGGAACACCGGGACAGCGGTTCCATCGGGACAGCCCGTCTTCGCAGGGCACAGCGGCGGAGGCATGGAACCGATCGCCGAGCGGAACACCGGGACAGCGGTTCCATCCGGGCAACCAGTCTTCGCAGGGCACAACGGTGGAGGCATAGAACCGATCGCGGAGCGCAACACGGGCACAGCGGTTCCATCGGGACAGCCCGTCTTCGCAGGACACAGCGGTGGAGGCATGGAACCGATCGCGGAGCGCAACACGGGCACAGCGGTTCCATCGGGACAGCCCGTCTTCGCAGGACACAGCGGTGGAGGCATGGAACCGATCGCGGAACGGAACACCGGGACAGCGGTTCCATCCGGGCAACCAGTCTTCGCAGGGCACAGCGGCGGAGGCATGGAGCCGATCGCGGAGCGGAACACCGGGACAGCGGTTCCATCCGGGCAACCAGTCTTCGCAGGGCACAGCGGCGGAGGCATGGAGCCGATCGCGGAGCGGAACACCGGGACAGCGGTTCCATCCGGGCAGCCCGTCTTCGCAGGACACAGCGGTGGAGGCATGGAACCGATCGCGGAGCGGAATACCGGGACAGCCGTTCCATCGGGACAACCAGTTGTCGCCGGACACAGCGGCGGAGGCATGGAAGGTGCCGCTTGCTTGCGAGTAATAAAGGCCTCATGGGCGCAGCCCGCCTCCGCATAACAGAGCGGACTAATCGAAGCCGCAGTTACGCCTTGGTGCCCATCCGCAAAAACCACTTCCGGAGCACTAAGTAAATAGAAGCGGAAACATAGAAATGTTGTCGCAAACAAGCAGCGTTTCATAAGTTATCTCCTGTTGTTCTTTGAATTAAAGAGTGAGATTTACCAAAAGAATATATCGGCTCACCCCAGTGCTTTTTACAGTATTAGAACAATTGAAAATTGGCAAGAGCTCAAGCTACCCTTTGGGTGTGCACATCTCTTGCGAGGTATCTCTTTAGGCATGGAGTTCCATCGGACCATTGATGATATCTGGCGTCATACACTATCCCAAATCCCTACTTTGTTCGGGCGCCTGGAATATCTCTCGACTATTCGAAATCCCCATACCGGGAGATATGAGCACTTCGGACTCGAACAGAGTTTTGGCGCGGAACAGTCAGACATGACTCTACGGCTGAGCCACGAACGCTTGTTCGCGGACTGGGTCGCCTTCCCTTTGGAGGCCCAGAAAAGAGAACTGCAAAATTATTTATCGGGACGAGAAGAAACAGCGGGGGAGGTTATCGAGAGCTGGCTTCGCGTGAAACCCTTTGCTACCTGGGTCCCTGCAAATACCAGAAATGCGGAGCGAACCTTATTCCTGACCGACTTAGATTTACTGATGGAACTGCTTAGGCGCGAACTCGGCGTCGGCGCCCCTGATCCAGACGCATAGCGATGCCGGTTACCTGCCCAATGACATTGATGTCTTCGGGAAAGCGGAAAAGCTCCGGTGTGCACATCGACGCCGGATGGGGCTGCAGCATAATTTGCCCTTCGGTTGTCGTGCACCACACGCATGAAAAACCGTTGCGATGTTCCAGAAAGTAGATGGGCCTCTCGAATTCGTTGGACCATCCGGTATTCATGATCTTCCGCTGCGTCTCGTCGATTAAAACCAGCGAACCTGGTTGTATCAATGGGTACATGCTCCAATCCTCGGAGCCGATGAACGCGTAACGATGATTCTTGATGTCCAAACTGTTGAGAAGCGCTAGAGGAAGCTTTCCCCACTTCTGAATCAAGCGGCTGAAATAGCTGGTGCGCCGTGGATCGAAGCTCGGATCCAGCACCAACGGCAGCTGCACTTCCGAGTTCGCGCTCCCATCAAACCCGACCAGGTGAGTGTTCTGTATGGTGATCGAAGCCGCATCTGAGGGCTGATCGCCGAGCGGCACTCCATACCACTCCAGAACCTCAGCCACGCTTAGCCGGTAGATCGTGCACAACGAGTACAGCCGGAATACCGACGGAACCGTTCCCTTGTTCTCGATGTCAGACAAACGGCTGAGTTGCATGATGAACTCATCGTTTCGATGCCTGTTCGCGATCTGGATGCTGGCTTCTTCTACATCCCGGTAGCGCAGGTTCAAGCGCTCCCGAATGCGCTTCAATCTCTGTCCGGGGTCGTCTCCTCCCAGCGGTCCGTTGGAAGACGCAAACGACTCCAGGGTGCCTTTTCGAGCACCACCAGCACGCTTTTCGGATTGGAATGTTTGACCCGTAACGAACAGTATACCCTTTGAGTGATATATATTTGAACAACCAATTCCCCTCAGAGTTGTTCTATTTTCAGAACAAAAAAAACGAGGAGAGGCCAATTTTGAAAATCGTCATCGGCATCTCGGGCGCAAGTGGATCCATCTATGGCATCCGCCTCTTACAGAAACTGGGCCTCCAAAGCTCCATAGAAACTCACCTGATCCTCAGTCGCTCTGCCGAAAAAACCCTCTATTTGGAAACCGGAAAACTCGCTGGCGACGTGAAATCCCTTGCAAATTTTTCCTATGCTCATGAAGACATCGCATCCCGGCTCGCAAGTGGATCGTTTCTCACCGATGCAATGGTTATCGCGCCATGCTCCATCACCACCATGTCCAGCGTCGCGCACGGAATCGCGTCGAACCTGATGACTCGTACGGCGGATGTCATGCTGAAAGAGCGCAGAAAGCTTATCCTGGTGGTTCGCGAGACTCCTTTTCACCTTGGTCATCTCCGCTCTATGGTGGCCCTCGCCGAAATGGGTGCCATCATTGCTCCTCCCATCCCCGCTTTTTACTGCAAGCCTCAATCCATTGATGATCTGGTGAACCATAGCGTCGACCGCGTGCTCGACCTGCTCGGCATCTCAGACGGAGGAGCCCAACGTTGGGACGGTCCCCCAGCTCACGCGTAACCGCTGCGTTTCAAGGCGAACACGGTGCGTTCAGCGAAGAAGCCGCTCGCAAACTGCTCGGGTCCTCCGTGCAAACCATCCCTTGCCAGCGATTCCTGGATGTATTCGAAATGGTCGCGGCGGGTCAAGCTAAATTCGCCGTAATCCCGATCGAAAACACTCTCCATGGGTCTGTCCATGAGAACTACGACCATCTGCTTGCGCACAGTCTGATCATCACCGCGGAAACCCAGGTCCGCATCGTACACAACCTGATCGCCGTTCCCGGCGTCCCTTTTTCCCGTCTTCGCCGCGTCTACTCCCACCCCGTGGCTCTCAATCAATGTCTCGATTTCTTCACCAAACACCCCGAAATCCATAAAGAGCCCTTCTACGACACGGCCGGAAGTGTGAAGATGCTGATCGAAGAGAACGTCCGCGACGCCGGCGCCATCGCCTCCGCTGTGGCCGCCGAACACTTCGGAGGTCGGATCTTGCGCCGATCGATCGAGGATGACCGCCAGAACTTCACCCGCTTCTTCCTTCTTAGCCCGCCCTCCCGATCCACCCGGGCTCCCCGTCCCAAACCCGACGTCGCCGAACGCAAAACCAGCCTGGTCTTCACGACGAAGAACCAGCCCGGCGCCATCTTCCGCGCCCTCGGAGCCTTCGCTTTACGCGATCTGAGTCTCACTAAGATCGAATCCCGCCCGCTTCGCGGCAAGCCGTGGGAATATCTCTTCTATCTCGATTTTCTCGGTGGAATGGAATCCCCCGCTGCCCAGAACGCGGTCGCGCATTTAGCGGAACTCGCGGATTTTCACCGCGTCCTGGGCAGCTATCCCCGCGGCGCCTGAAGCGCGCTACTCGTACCGCAATACCTCCGCCGGCAAAACCCGCGTGGCGTTCCGGGCCGGATACAAAGTCGCCAGCGTGCTCACCACCATTGCCGCTGCCGCAACCCACACGCCGTCGAGCAGCCGCGCTTCAAACGGAACATAACTCAAGGCATAAACCGTCTCGTCCAGCCGGATCCACTGATATTGGTTCGCCAGATAGCTCAACGCATATCCCAGCACCAGCCCCACTCCCGTCCCCACCGAGCCGATCACCAAACCCTGCAGAATCAGAATCCGCCGGATCTGCGCCCGCCGCGCGCCCATGGACATCAACACCGCGATATCCCGATACTTCTCCATCACGATCATGGTCAAAGTAATCAAAATGTTGATTGCCGCCACTAACTCGATCAGACCAATCGTCACCGCGGTAACAACTCGTTCCATCTTAAGAGCACTTAATAACTGCCGGTTCTGCTCCTGCCAGTTAGTCGCATCGTACTCCGGGCCCGCCGCTTGCGCCGCCTCGCGCCCCACTTCCGGAGCTAGATTCAAATCGTCCAGCCGCAACTCAATCGAATTCACCACGTCCGCCAAAGACAGCACCCGCTGCACTGCGCCTAACTGCGCGTATGCCCACGAATCGTCAATGTCGTAAAACCCGGTCTCAAACGTCCCCGCCACCCGGAACTTCTGAAAGCTCGGCCGTAGTCCCATCGGAGTCAGCTCACCTTGAGCGGTTATCACGCTCACAATTCCGTTCGGAGCCGCCCCGATCTTCTGAGCCAACCGCGAGCCCAAAATGATTCCCGGGTATCTCCCCACCCCGCTCAGACCCTCCAGGCTGCCCGTCTGCAGCTTCCGCAACACCCCGCTCACCGACAACTCGGACGCTACGTCCACGCCCTTCAAGATCGCGCCTTGCGCATTCAGCGGCGTCGAAAGATAAACCGGCGTATAAAGCACAGGCGCCGTCCCTGTCACATGCGGTATCGTCTTGAACCGGCCGATTAGCCGCCTCCAGTCGCTGATTCCCGCTCCCGGGTCCTTCGCCAGAATATTGACGTGCGATGTCGCGCCCAGCAAATCGCGCTGCAGCGTGTTGCGAAAACCGTTATTAATCGCGAGCGAAATAATCAGCGCCGCCACTCCTGCCGCCACCCCGGTGATCGAAATCAGCGTCACCACCGAGATCACCGCTTCCTTGCGCCGTATCCGCAAGTACCGCAGTGCGACAAACAGCTCGAATGAGGTCAATTCACTTCCGCTCTGTGGCCGGATGGTCCAACGCCCGCAGACGCTCCGCAATCCCGATCTCGCCTTCCGGGCGCAGCAAGCGGAAACAGAATCACCTCGCGAATCGATCGCGTGCCGCTCAGGATCATCGTCAGCCGGTCAATCCCGATCCCTTCACCCCCAGCCGGAGGCATCCCGTAACACAGCGCGCGCAGATAATCCTCGTCCATCTGGTGCGCCTCTTCATTGCCCCCCGCGCGCATCCCCAGTTGCACGTCGAACCGCCGCCGCTGCTCTTGCGGATCGTTCAACTCCGTGTACGCGTTGCCGAGTTCCATTCCCGCCGCGTAGATCTCGAACCGCTCCACCATCCCCGGATCGTCCGGCTTCTTCATCGACAGCGGCGAGATCTCTACCGGATAGTCGTAGATGATCGTCGGCTGCATCAGCTTGCGCTTCTGCCACGCGTTCGAACAAGTCCGCCAAAGCCTCGCCCGGCGTCCCCGCATCGGAGTGTTCGAGCAGCCATTGCCGGTCGCTCAACTGCTCGAGCGTCGGCTTCTCCGCGCCTTCCCAGTACTCGATCACCGCCTCGCGCATCGTCATGCGCTTCACCGCTCCGAAATCCAGAATCTGCTCGTCCCACATCACGCGCGAGCTGCCGGTCGCCTCCTCCGCCGTCCGCGCCAGCAGCTCCACCGTAAGATCCATCATCCCGCGATAATCCGTGTACGCCTGGTAGAACTCCAGCATGGTGAACTCCGGATTGTGCATCGTCGAGATGCCTTCGTTCCGGAAGTTACGATTGATCTCGTAAACCCGGTCCAGCCCGCCCACGAATCAGCCGCTTGAGATACAGCTCGGGCGCGATCCGCAGATACAGATCCACGTCCAGCGTGTTGTGATGCGTCATGAATGGTCGCGCCGCCGCGCCGCCGTAGAGCGGCTGCATCATCGGCGTCTCTACCTCGATATAGCCCCGCTCTTCCAACTGCCGGCGCAGCGATCCGATCACCCTGCTTCGCGTCACAAACACCCGCCGCACTTCCGGATTCGCGATCAGGTCCAGATAGCGCTGCCGGTAGCGCGTCTCCACATCCTCCAGCCCGTGCCACTTCTCCGGCAGCGCCAGCAGTATCTTCGACAGTAGAGTCAGCTTCTCGGCGTGAATGCTCAATTCGCCGGTCTGCGTCCGGAAGACATAGCCTTCACGCCGATAATGTCGCCCAGGTCCAGCTTCTCGAATAGCTCGTAATCCGCCGCGCTGACCGCGTCCTTGCGAACATAGATCTGGATGCGTCCGCCGCCGCCCGCCACATGCGCGAACGCCGCCTTGCCCATGCGCCGGATCGTCATGATCGCGCCCCGCGACGCGTACTCTCACCAGCGGGTCCGCTCCCGCCGGCGTCAGCTCTTCCGCTGTCTTCAAACCGAACTCCGCCAGAATGTCGGGATCTCATGCGTGAAGTCAAAACGCTGCCCATAGGGCCGCCCGCCCGCTGCCTCGATCTCCTTCGCGCGCCCCACCCGCGCGCTCGAACAAGTCATCTTCAATGGACAACGGACACTCCCCGCGCGCTCATATTCGGCAGCAAGTCGCTATTATAGGCGCGCTGATATTATGAACCGTTGCTTCGCTCGATTTCCGTCATCATTCCCGCGTTACAATGAGGAACTGCGCCTCCCCCGGACACTCGATCGAATCACGGAATTCTTCTGCCGGCCACCCGTGGGACTTCACCGAAATCCTCGTCGTCGACGACGGCTCCACCGACAACACCGCCGCGGCCGCCATCGCCTACGCGCAAACCCACCCCGCGGTCCGCGTCCTTCACAATCCGGGCAATCGCGGCAAAGGCTACGCCGTCCGGCACGGCATGCTCCAGGCCATCGGAGAGTGGCGTCTCCTCACCGATGCCGATCTCTCCACGCCCATCGATGAACTCGAATCGCTCGCCGCGGCTGCCTGCCAATGCGCCGCGGACATCGTCATCGGCTCGCGCGCTCTGAATCGTCAGCTCATCGGCGTGCATCAACCAGCCTTCCGGGAATGGGCCGGAAAAGCTTTCAATGTCGTCATGCAGATCGCCATCGGGCTCCCCATCCGCGACACCCAGTGCGGCTTCAAACTGTTCTCCCGTCGCGCCGCGGAAATCGTCTTCCCGCGCCAGACCATCGATCGCTTCGGGTTCGATGTCGAGGTACTCTTCATTGCCCGCCTTCACGGCGTCGCCATTCAGGAAGTCCCCGTCCGCTGGGACCATGTCGAGGGCACCAAAGTCGGGCTCTGGAACGGCGCGCAATCCTTCCTCGATCTGTTCGTGATTCGGCGCAACCAGCTATCCGGCAAATATCGATAATCGGAAAGGACACTGTGCAGATCCCCGGAATTCACCACGTCACCGCCATCGCCCGCGATCCTCAGAAGAATGTCGACTTCTACTGCGGCGTACTCGGCCTCCGCCTCGTCAAACAAACCGTCAACTTCGACGATCCCGGCACCTACCACCTCTATTACGGCGATCGAGACGGCACCCCCGGCACCATCCTTACCTTCTTTCCTTGGCCGGACATCGGCGAAGGCCGCCCCGGCACCGGCCAGACCATCACCACCACCTTCCAGGTCGGCGTCGGCGCTCTCGACCACTGGCGCACGCGCCTCACCACCATCGGTCTCGACGTCGTCGGCCCCATCGAACGCTTCGGCGAGCAACTGATCGCCTTCCGTGATCACGACGGCATGCGCCTCGAGATCATCGCGTCAGGGCAGGGAAGTGAACACATCACCGGCTTCCATGCGGTCACCCTCTCCGAGTCGGGTTACGAAGCCACCGCCAATCTTCTCGTCAACTCCTTCGGGTACCGCGCCGCCGGCTCCGAAGGAAGTCGCTTCCGCTATCAGGCCGAAGGCGATGCCCCCGGCCGCATCGTCGACCTGCTCTGCCAGCCCGACGGCCGCCGCGGAACCCTCGGATCCGGCAGCGTCCACCACGTCGCCTTCCGCGCCCATTCCGAAGCCGAGCAGCTGGAATGGCGAGCCGCGCTAGCCCAGGCCGGTCACAACGTCACTCCCGTCCTCGACCGCCAGTACTTCGAATCCATCTACTTCCGCGAGCCCGGCGGCGTCCTCTTCGAAATCGCCACCGATCCCCCCGGATTCACCGTCGACGAAGCTCCCGACGCGCTCGGACATTCCCTTAAACTCCCGCCCTCTCTCGAGTTCGAGCGGCGCGAAATCGAAGCCATCCTCCCCAAACTCCGCGTCCCCGACTACCATGCCATCTGAATTCATTCACAAGTTCGTCCCCTCTTCCGGATCCCCGACCACCGTCCTCCTGCTCCATGGCACCGGCGGCGATGAGAACGATCTCCTCTCCATCGCCCGCGGACTCGCCCCTCGCGCCGCTCTCCTCAGTCCCCGCGGAAAAGTCGACGAAAATGGCAACCTCCGCTTCTTCCGCCGTCTCCGCGAAGGCGTCTTTGATGAGGACGATATCCGCCTCCGCGCCGCTGAACTCGAGAAGTTCATTCGGGACTCGGCCGCCGAATACGCCTTCGACCCCTCTCGCGTCGTCGCCCTCGGGTATTCAAACGGCGCTAACATTGCCGCCGCGCTCCTGCTGCTCCATCCCGGGCTTCTGTCCGGCGCAGCGCTCCTGCGCGCCATGCTCCCTCTCGTCCCCGAACCTCTCCTTCCTATCGCCGGTACTCCGGTCCTCATGCTCTCCGGACAGCACGACGGCATCGTCCCGCAAGACCGCGCGGAGAAGCTCGCCCAGACCCTCAGCTATGCCGGCGCCAAAGTCGAAGTGCGCTGGCACAACCTCGGCCATGAGTTAGGTCCCGAAGATTTCACCGCCGCCCGCGATTTCCTCGCCAGTCTCTTATAAACGAACGAACGACGCCGTACACTCCGCCCCGGCACGCGGCAGCGCCCGCCGCGGAGTATGTTATACCTAGATTTTCCGTACAATATGGCTTACGTAATCGCAGAACCCTGCATCGGCACCAAAGACACGGCGTGTGTGGACGCCTGTCCGGTCGATTGCATCCACCCCAAAAAAGAAGATCCCCGCTTTGAAGGCGTGGATATGATCTACATTGACCCGGTGGAGTGTATCGATTGCGGCGCGTGCGTTCCCGTTTGCCCCGTCTCCGCCATCTTCGCCGCCGACGACCTGCCCGAAAAGTGGTCGGACTTCACGCAGAAGAACGCCGAATTCTTCAAACGGTAGCTCCGACTTACGCGCAGGCGTGCTGCGAAACCCACGCCAGAACATGGCACGCCAAAACATGGCACGCTAGAACATGATCCACGCGTCGGAACTCTCGCTTTGGCAGAATTTCTACGTCATCGCTGGATCGTCCGCCGGTGCCCTCATCGGTCTCCAGTTCGTTGTGCTCAGTCTCATCGCCAGCCGGCCGCGCGCGGGAACCGATCCCAATGTCGGCCACGCTTTTGCAACGCCGACCATCGTGCACTTCGGTGCCGTCCTTGGCCTTTCGGCCATTATGTGTGCTCCCTGGAACTCGAAAGACGTCGTGGCTTACGTCTGGGGCCTCGGCGGACTCAGCGGTGTCTTCTACTCCGTCGTCGTCATCCGGCGCATGCGAGCGCAAAAGGTCTACCAGCCTGAGGCGGAGGACTGGTGGTTCCATGTCGTGTTGCCCCTCGTCGCTTATGCGACATTAGCGATCACGGCATACCTGGCTCTCTCGCATTTACAGGAGGCCCTGTTCGGAGTCGGAGCCGCGGCACTCCTGCTGCTCTTCGTCGGAATTCATAACGCCTGGGACGCCGTAACTTACCACGTGTTCGTCACGAGACGGAACGATTAGTAACATCTCCCCAGCCGCGAGACAGCGGAGCATCTATTCCTTCACATACAAAGCCGTTCGCGTCTCCGTCTTGCCAGGCGCCCATGAAGTGGACGTGAAAGTCTTGCCGTCCGCCCCGAGTTCCATCCGATAATCGCGTTCTTCTTTGCCATCGCGCCAAACGGCCATCTCGAACTTGCGCGGATCTTTCCGGGTGATTCGAAAGAAGACGTTAGCTTTATCCTCTGGTCCGCCCAGTTGCACCGGGCTCCCGTCCAGCTTCGCTTCCACCGTCATGCTGTCGTCCGGCATGGAAAAGGTTATCGTGTTCGGGCCCGTGGTCCTAAACACGAACCGATTCGCAAAAACCCACCCGCTCTGATACCGGCCAATGATCTGCACTGACATCCACTTCCCCGCAAATCCGCTGCCGCCTGCATCCCCTACACGCTTGAAGATCGTCGTCACATGCGTCGTAGTATGGTCCGGGTTAGTCACCGTTTCACGGCTGGTGATCGTGTTACCGTCCTGCGAGAGTGCGTCCTCCGAGACATCCCAGGTCGCGCCCTGATACTGACGGCTGAAGGTCCAACGGTTGGGTCCAGGCGATGTCACGGTGACCGTCTCGTCATCGCTGAAGCTGCGGTAGGCCTTGCCGTTCGTTGAGAATGTAATGTTCACCGGGCCGCCATTACTCACGGTCCATGTTCCATTCGGGTTGTGAATGTAAGAAAATGTTTCGCCTGTGAGCTGGCTTCGCGCGGGGTCAAGCTTCCAGCTTCCATCCCAAGGCGTCCCGTCCCGTGTGGTCGCGTCCATGAGAGGCGCGGCGGCGGAAACGCAAGCGAGAACTAATTGGACGAAGGTTCTATGCATGGTTGGAGATGTACGTTGCTCGATCGGGAGTGATGCCGGTTATTACAGAGGGAGAGTAACACGAAACGTCCCGAACTTGACCCGTTGAAGTACCGGACTACTTGATCTCGGGATCGTTCGCTGTCGCCGGCTCTTGTCCGTTGTGCGCGTGGATCTCTTGGAATTGATCCGAGTAAAACGTGCGCGATCCGCTGCCATTAAACGTCACCGGATCGGCATTGATCTGATACCCCGTCGCCGTCCCTTGCAAGGTATAGTGATAGCCCTGCTTTTCGCCTTTAGCCAGATCTGCCGAGATCAAGTTGGCCGCGGACACGCTCGCGGCTCCGCTCGTCGCCTTTCCGAGCTCTTGTAGAGTTACGGCAAAGCGTCCATAGGTCGAGTAATACTGCGCCTCCGCCGCGTGCAGAGTTTTGATCGTCGCTTGCGCGGCCATTTCGCGGGCATGCATTGCCGCTTGATTGAAGCGCGGCAGCGCGATCGCCAAAATAATCAGAATGATAGAAATAACAATCAGAAGCTCGATTAGTGAGAATCCCCGCAGATGTTTCTTGTTCACTGTTGTCCTCAACTGACAGCAATGACGCGCAGACCGGAACGGACGTGCAGCCCTGATTTAGCTTTAATCGTTTCAACAAAGACGGTCATGAGCTTTAAAGTCGCAATGTGGCTTTCTTTGCTACTCGCAGCGCTTGCGCTCTCCATGCGATGGCTCGTTTCACCCTTTACGTCCACTACTTTTTGGTTTGCTCCCATGACGCGATGGTTGCAAACTCCGTGGCTGGTACCTCAGTGATTCGCACCCTGGAAATACCGAGTACGGACTATGGGTTCTGATTAGCATTCGAATGACTGTCTTCTTGCCACTGATGCGTTTGTTGCTTTTTCATGACCTTTCTCGCATGGAGACCCGAACGTCTGTATTTGGAGTTCCGACTACCGCGCGTTGATGGGCCGCGCGAAGACGCCAGTTGCCAAATAATCCAAAATTCTCTTCCGCTGTTCACCGAATGATGTACAATCGATTCCCGCACGTCAGAGTCAGCTCGTTTTAAATCAGCATAGAGGAAAGGGGTTGAGTGGTTGCGAACCAAGTTCCCCAAGAGTTTTTATCCGACTGTCCTTTTATCCTGATTCGACGCTATTACTGATGGAAAGTGACGCGTAAGGAGACGAAATGGCAGTAACGCCGGCAGCGGTTCGATTGAGTGGTGGCGATTCGCAATCTTTCACCTGTGACACAGCTGGCATAACGTGGGTTTCCCCGGGGATCGGCAAGATCGCCACTCAGGGCAATGTTTGCGTTTACACCGCTCCGCCGAAACGCGAAATCTGGTTTTCACGAACTGTTGTGCTTTCTGCGGAAGGTGTCTCTCAGGGCGCCAACTCCGCTGTAATTACCTTGGTCTCTGCCCCTGCGTGGATCATCACACTAACGGTTGTTTATGTCGTGCTCTTTCTATGCCTTGTGCTTGGAGTTTACTTGATCTGGCCTCCTCCGCCGTCTTCACCCTGGATCGATATCAGTCCTCCGATCGTTACGCTAGCGCCAGGGCACACGCAGCAGTTCGAGGCCCGTGTGCGAAACGTTCGGGATCAGGGCGTTATTTGGTCGGCGACCGCCGGTTTGGTAACGCCAAACGGTTTGTTCACTCCCCCCACTGCAACCGCGCCCGGTAGCCGCGTTGTTGTGACCGCGACCAGCACAGCGGACCACAGCCTGTCTCAGTCCGGTCTGGTGCTCCTGAATTCTAAGGGCCTCTTCTGCAGTCCGACTAGCACTAGTCTTGGAGCTTCGCAAGTAGCGCAGTTCACCGCTGTCGTTTCCGATGACGCGGCCATCGCTCCAAAATCGCCGAGCGGTTCCGATGCGGCGGTAACGTCAGTTGCTAAAACTCCGGAATACGATTGGGAGAGCTCCGATCCGTTGGTGAGCTTGGATTCCAAGCTATCTGGGAAGGTCATTGTTCAGTCTCCAGCGGCGATCGAATTTTTCAGAAACGTCGTTATCACCGTGATGGATAAAGCTGACCACACCCGTCAGGCAGCCGCGCTCTTGCGGCTTGCGCCGAGGGGGTTACCGGTTGACGAAAACTTGTCTCAGTATGAGTTGTTTAGAGACAAGAGACTGATTATGCTTGTGTTGCTAGCGGGGGCTTTGGGCGCGCTGCTTGGCGCATCTCGATCGTTAGCGAACTTTGTCGGCAATGATTCGTTCGTTCCCCGCTGGACTCTGTACTATCTACTCAGACCAGCATTCGGGGCCGGCTTGGCTCTGCTCGTTTTTTTTGGATATCGAATTGGTGCAATTGCTGGTGTGAAGGGCGCAGTGCCCGCCGATCCGTTCGCAGCAACATTTGTTGCAGGAATTGTCGGGCTCTTTGCCGATACGGTGCTACAGAAGCTAAAGGACGTGATTACAGCTCTCTTCCCCGTTCAGGATGAGCGCAAGGATAAAGTGTTTGGGTCGTTTGAGACGCCAACCATCGAATCCGTTGAGGCATCTGCCGCAAAGAGGCAGATGAAGATCAAAGGAAAAAACTTTGTCTCCGGCCTGACGGTCACTGTAAACGGGAAATCCAGACCGGTGACATCCACCAGCGCCAACGAGGTTATTGTCGCCCTTGAATCGTCCGATACACCTGGAGACGCAAAGGTTGTTGTCATGAATCCAGACAAGCACGCAAGCGCCGAGTTTTCCACAGAGATCAACGCTTGAGGCGCCGGTTTTCGAGCAACCAGGCGGAAAGCCGGCAAGCACTGGCAGGTCGAGTCCCGCGAAAGTGTCCGCCACCGTCGATCATGCGTTGCAGTGCGGGCTCTGATGCGCGCGCCGATGGACTTGGTTCCGAGCGGGGCGAGCAGCCTGGAAAGAAGGCCTTCAGGAGACCATCACAATGTGTCAATTACGGCCGCCAATGCCCTGAGCGGTCTCTCAGTAGCACGAACCTGATTGAGCCTTCGTTCTCCGCAATGGATGTGGTTGCTGAACGTGAAGCGTTGGTAAGGAGGCGATCAATTTTCTGCGGGTACCCAGCGGGTTACGCCGGGCGGAGCCCCGTTGGAACCGCATTCAAGGCTTCGTGAGTTGCCTGTCCTCATCAAGGAACTGGAACTGGCAGTCATCGGAATATCCCGCTTCGTCATGTCAGCCGCGCATGATCAGGAGCCAATCTTGTCGAAGTTCAACCAAATTCCGGGCATTCTCTGAACGGTGACAGAAAATTTAGATTTATTTCCGGCCGGTTCTAAACGACTTAGCTCCTCTCCAGCCCCGACATTCCGTATTCCGCGCTCTACACTGAAGGCGCCAAATGTCCTCTGTCCAAAACACCTCTTCGCAGCAAACGGTGCTCGCTCGCGTTGCTTCCGGTGACACCCTCCAAGCAGCCGCCAACGCCGCCGGAGTCCACCGCAACACTGTCCTCAACTGGCGTCGTTCGTCCCCGGAATTCCGTGAAGCTTGGGAGTCCATCCACTACGAGCAAACCTTGCATTGGCGCGACCAGGTCCTGCCTCTTGCTCCTTTGGCCGTCGACACCATGCGCGGAATCCTCGAAGACCCGAATTCCAAGCCGGCAATCCGCCTGCGCGTTGCGCTAGCCATCCACAAAATCGTCTCCACGCCGCCCCCTTCGCCCGACTCGTTCAACCGGAAGCGAACGCCGCTCGAACTCACTCCCGACGAACTCTCCCGGTTCCTCCGGGATCAGCACGTCCACGATCTCATGGCGGCACTGCAGCATAAGGTTGACGAAGCCGAAGCGGCCGCCGGCGAAACGGTTGTGCAGCCGGAAGCACCGCACAACAATGCACAATCGTGCACAATCAATGTGATCCCGCCGTCGCCCCCTGCACCTCAAACAGCCCCTCCCGCCACCGCCGGAATCAAATCGCCGAGCGCCATGTCGAAGATCCTGCACAACCCTGCACAATTGCCGCTGCAAACCGCGCCGAAAATAGGCCGCAATGAGCCTTGCCCCTGCCACAGTGGACGCAAGTTTAAGCAATGCTGCCTCAACGTCGCCCCTCAAGCCGGCCAATCCACGCAACTCGCCGCCGCGTAGTCACGGCATTTTCAAAAAGATCTACGATGAAAAGAAAGTAGTTAGTCCAAACTTATCGGACCAGCACACTTACCCCCGGATAAGATGCGGGTGAGGAGATCGCATGACCTTTACATCGTTGGGACGCATCAATCAGTCGGCCCCTGGAACACCCGTTCCACTAAGTACCGACAAGACCAAACGCGTGGCCAAACTTCTGTTCCAATCGGTTCCGGGACTATCCGGCAAAGCTTACGTCGGCAGTCCGTCTTTAGTGAAAGGCACATTGTCCGGTGTTGCGCGTGTATTAGCGCCGAACTCCACCGGCATCGCCGATCAGTTCTTTCTGGAAACTTATGATGGGTCCGACGAGATCTATCTTTCTGAGTACGCCATCGATGCGGATGTCGCCGGAGAAGGGCTCTTGATCAGCTACTGGACTACATAACCCGTTAGCTGCGCTACCACTTATTCTTTACTCATAACCCGCGGAGGCCGGTAACAGGCGAACTGTATATCGGTCTCCCAGACCTTCACTTCATCCAGTTCAGCGGCGTTCGCCGTATGCAATCCGTTTCTGATCTCCTGATACAAATGCTTCGCGATATTCTCGGCAGACGGATTGATCGTGTCGAAGGGAGCCGTCTCGTTCAAATTCTGATGATCCAAAGGCTCGATCGCGCCGCGCAGGAGCCGCTTCAGCACCGAAAAGTCCACCAGCATGCCGGTTTCATCCAGCTCCGGTCCGCTTACCCGATCACGCACCCGGTAGTTGTGCCCATGCAGGTTCTCGCACTTGCCGTGATAATTCCGCAGCGCGTGCGCCGCCGCAAATGTGTGCTCCACGGAAACTTCAAACATCGAAAAACCTCTCCACGTCCTCTATCTGCGTGGTAAATCCGTAGTCGGGCAGGGTGTCGAAGAAGACCTGCCCGTAGCGCTGTTTCGTTATCCGATTATCCAGCAACGCCAGCACGCCCCGATCGCGGGCAGACCGGATCAGCCGCCCAAATCCCTGTTTCAACGCGATCGCCGCCTGCGGAATCTGATAGTCGTAAAAGGGATTGCCCCCCGCCTCGCGCACCGCGCTCACCCGCGCCTCCACTACCGGGTCGCTCGGCACCGCAAACGGCAGACGATCGATAATGACGCAGCTCAGTTGCTCGCCCGGAACATCCACGCCTTGCCAGAAGGACGAAGTCGCGAACAGAACGCAGTTCGGTGTGCGTTGGAACTCTTCCAGCAGCGCTCCTCGCGGGCCTGTCCCTTGCAACAGAATCGGGTATTCCAACGCCAACGACACCCGGTCGTAGACCAGCCGCATCTGCTGGTAACTCGTGAACAGCACAAACGCCCGCCCCTGCGACGCGCGCAGAATCCGCACAATCTCCTCGCCGCCATCTTCGGAAAGCCGGGAGTTCGCGGATCGGGCAGGTCTTGGGGCACATACAGCAGCGCCTGCTTCTGGTAGTCGAAATGGCCCGGCACCACCAGCGTTCGCGGATTCGTCAGGCCCAGCCGGTTCTGCACAAAGTCGAACGTGCCCCCCACCGCCAGCGTCGCCGACGCCAGAATCACCGTCGGCACCTCGTCAAACAGCCGCCTCCCCAGCAACTGCGAAACATCGATCGGCGTAGCCTGGATGAAACAGCCACGGCCGCGCCGCTCCACGAAGTACACGAAAGCGGCATCGTCGCTCTCGAGCAGAAAGCGAAGGCTCTCGCGCAATTCATTCGCTCGCCGGATCAAAGGACTGATCTCGCCCGGCGGGTCGTTGATCAGCTTCAGCTGCGATTGCAGCAGCTCGAGCGATGCCAGCAGTGTCCTCATAGCGCTCGCGATGCTCCTCGAGGAACTGCCGCCGCCCCGGAAACGACGTCCTGCCTTCTACGTGCGGAAGCTTCGCGAAGAACTGCGCCGCATGATCCTCCAGCCGCTCCAGCACCCGATCCAATTCCGCCGAGCCGAAATTCCGCATCCGCGACATCACCGCCATGTCCCGCCGCAGCTCCTGAAACCGGTAGTTGCTCACCTGCACCCCGAAGTACTGGCCCGCAATGTCTTCGATCTCGTGCGCCTCGTCGAAGATCACCGCATGGTAATCGGGCAGAATGCCGGCGAAGTCGTCCTCCTTCAGCGCAAGATCGGCGAAGAAGAGATGATGGTTGACGATCACGATGTCGCTCGCGCCGCTCGCTGGTACATCACCGTAATGAAGCAGCGCTCGAACTGCGGGCACTTCTGGCCCGCGCACAGCTCGCGCCGCGCATCGATCTTCGCCCACGCCGAACTGCTCTCCGGCAGCGTCCGGATCTCCGCCCGGTCGCCGTAACTCGCTCGTCTTCTCCCAGTCCTGAATGATCTGGAAATCCGCCACTTCCTCCAACCCGCTCAGAACACGCTTCGCGGTCGGCGTCGTAGATCTTCTGCCGGCACGCGAAATTGCTCCGGCCCTTCATGTACGCAGACCTGCAGCGGCCGGTCGAAGTGCTCCTGCAGGAACGGAACGTCCTTGAAGAAGAGCTGCTCCTGCAGGTTCTTCGTGCCCGTGGAGACGATGACCCGCTTGCCCGAAAGCAGCGCCGGCACCAGATAAGCCAGCGTCTTGCCGGTGCCGGTTCCCGCCTCCACCAGCAGATGCCGCCGGTCTCGCAGCGCCGCTTCCACCGCCTCAGCCATCTCCACCTGGCCCGGCCGGAATTCGTAGTTGGGGATGCCACTTCGCCAGCGCGCCGTGGCGCCCGAAGAATCGGCGCGCTCGGATCGGCTTCCGGAGGCTTTCGTCCGGGACTGATGGGCACTTATCCGATGTTACTTTGAATGCATGCCGCACGAAATGCCAACAGTGGTCATCGTGGGGCGACCGAACGTCGGCAAGTCGACTCTTTTCAATCGCATCACCGGAGAACGCCGCTCCATTGTCGGCGATGAGCCTGGAATCACCCGCGACCGCATCCACGGCTCCGCCAACATCGACGGCACGCCGCTTCGAACTGATCGACACCGGCGGCATCGTCGTCAACGATGACGAGTACATCCCCAGCCAGATCCTCGAGCAGGCGCGTGTCGCGCTCGAACACGCCGCTCAGATCATCTTCCTGGTCGACGGCCGCAGCGAAATCACCGGCGCCCGATCGCGACCTCGCCCACATGCTGCGCCGCCTCGGCAAGCCCGTCACCCTCGCCGTCAACAAGGCCGACACCGGCTGCCCGCGACGCGCTGGCCCACGAGTTCTATGCGCTCGGCATTCAGCGACGTCTTCCCCGTCTCCGCCGAGCACGGCATCGGCATCGATCGACTGCTCGACCACGTCACCGGAGAGCTTCTCCCGAATCCGAGGACGTCCGAGGAAGTCCCGCAGATCAAGGTCGCCATCATCGGCCGCCCCAACGTCGGCAAATCGACTCTCCTGAACGCCCTCACCGGCCAGGAGCGCTCCATCGTCTCCCCCATCGCCGGCACCACCCGCGATTCGGTCGATGAAACCGTCGAGCTGCAACGGCACCGAGTACGTCTTCGTCGACACCGCCGGCATCCGCCGCAAGGGCAAGACCAACCTGATGGCGGAGAAGCTCAGCGTGGTCATGGCGCGCCGCAACATCCGCATGGCGCACGTCGTGCTGCTGGTGCTGGATGCCACCGAAGGCGTCCTCGCGTCTCGACGCCACCATCGCCGGCTACGCGCATGAAGGCGGCCGCGCGCTCATCATCGTGGTCAACAAGTGGGACCTCATCGACGAACCGGTGAAGCGCAAGTTCGAAGCAGAACCTCCGCGACAACCTCAAGTTCCTCGAATACGCGCCGGTGGTCTTCCTCTCCGCCAAGACCGGCGACGGCGTGAATGGCCTCTTCCGCATGATCCGCAAGGCCCATGAATCGGCCTCCAAGCGCGTCACCACCGGCGAACTCAACCGCTTCGTCGCAGGCGCTCCAGTTCGAAGAGCGCAAGATCCTCTACATCACGCAAGCGAGCATCCGGCCGCCGACCTTCGTTCTCTTCACCGACCGCAACACGCCCGCTGCACTTCTCGCACGAGCGCTACATCTCGAACCAGATCCGCAAGCGCTTCGGGTTCGAGGGCACGCCCATCGTCGTGAAGACGCGTGCCCGGAATGCCCCCAAGAAGAGGAAGCGGGCCTCCCGCTAGCTGCGCGGAGGAGTGGTTGCCGTCACCGTGGAACTCGGGGCGGAAGCGATGTGGTTCAGGTTGAACGACTCCACCGCGTAGTAGTAGGTCGTATCGGGAGAACAGTACGGATCGGTGTAGTTGGTCGTCGTCGAAGTGCCGTGGGTAGTCAGGCTAGTCGGCGTTGTGCCCCGCAGGATCCAGTAGCCGCCGACTCCGCCGGTGTCGGTGGAGGCCTTCCAGCTGAGAGATACGGTAGTGTCCGTCGTCCCCGTTACCGTAAGACCCGTGGGAACAGTGGGCGGCGTGGTGTCGAGTGTCTCGACCACCAGTGGTGCCGACAACGCCGACACGTTGCCCGAAGCGTCGAAGGCGCCCATGGTGTACGTGTACGTCACTCCCGGCGTGAGCTGCGTGTCGGTATAGGTGTAGAGGCTGCTCGTTTCGAGCAGCGTGCCGTTCCGGTACAGCTTGACCGCGGCGGTCCCCACGTTATCGGGCACCGTGGACCAGTTCAGCGTCACCATTGAAGGCGACACGCCCCCCAGGGAGAGCACCGGTGTGGACGGGGGCGTCTTGTCCGTCACCGGATCCGTCTGTTTCAGCCACTCGATCCCCGTGGAACTGAACTGACCGACCAGGTTAGCGTTATCGGCCGCGGAGTATGACTGGTTCAGGATCTGCGTCGCGGACTTGCTGCCCCACGTGTTGTAGTCCAGGTACGCGAACAGGTAGTGACTCCAGAACGGCGATATGAACAGAGCTTGCTTGTCGTTCGCGAAGTCGGACAACGCGCCGAGGAACGCTTGATCGATCGGTCCCCAGAAGCTGAACGGATCGCGCCCATAGAGCGCCACAACGGTCAGCTTCCCCAGTTCGCTATCCCGCACCTTGTAGTCCCACGCCTCACTGATCGCCACTTGCTTCCCCGCCGCATGAGCGGTGTTGGCAACCGTCAGAGCGTCCGTGAAGTAGCTCTTGTTGATCGGGTACAGATGGATATCGATGTACTGGACCGAGGTGGCCGCAAAGCTGGAGATGTAGTTGGGAAGCGAGTTGATCCACGTCCCCGCGCCGGCGCCCACGATTACGTTGGTCGCTCCCGCCGACTTCAGAGTGCTCAGGATCGTGTTCAGCAGCTGGGTCGCGCCGCTGACGGTGTTGACGTTCGGCTGGCCCGTATCGACGGATTCGCTATCCGGCTCGGTAAGGACAGACATGTAGTCGGGCTGTACCAGTTGCGCGACATTCAGCGCATTCTGAGCTCTCCCCGTCATGTATGCGTTCCACGACAGAGTGCTGAAGTATGTATCGAACGTGGATGCCAGGCTGCCGGGGAACGATGTCGATGTCGACGATTCGACGATCATCTTCATCCCGCGTGCATGGATGTCTTGGGCCAGCTGTTGGTAGAAGCTGACGAATTGCTGGTATTGCGATGGATTGGAGCTATAGAAAGGCTGATACAGAACAGGGAAGTCAATATGTACGGTTACCGCTTTTGCCCCCAGCGCTTGCAACTCTTGCAGCTGAGGATCGACGACATTTGAGTAATAGTAAGGTGCGAGAAGCTTTGTGAACTGCCCCGAATAGGCTGCTATTAATTGAGGTGCATAGGCGACGGGATAAGTGGATCCATTCCATTCTGATCTGACGTCCGCGTCGAAAGTTGCTATTTGAGTATTCAAGCTATTGTAAAGATCCTGGTAAGTGGGCGGAATACTTTGAGCGAACAGAACTCCGGCATTGAGCGCCAGGCATAGCATGGCGTAGCGTTGATTAGGAATAAGATCTCTCCTTACAAAAGATGTAAGACGTTTGTGTCGTTTAGGCGCAAATCTCGGGGAAAATCCGATGAAGGACCGAGTTTGACTTTGACTACAGGAACGCTGCTAGAAACTTATTGTCCGGTAAAAGTTCCGAACTGTTTCTGCTTTCGCATTTGCCAGGAAGGGAAGTGCAAATGTCAACAGCTACTTGTGCTTAGAATACCACTCTTGAGTTTGAAATCAAAGGTCGAAACTAAGAATTACAGGCTTAAGTATCTGATGCACCACACGGGGTAGTGGCCGCAAAAAAGAACCGCGGCGATCCGAAGATCGCCGCGGCGCTAAGTCGTTCCTAGAGTAATGCTAACCGCTCATCGAGGTCAGGAATTCTGCATTCGACCTGGTTTTGCCCAGCTTATCGAGTAGCAGTTCCATGCTCTCCACGGGAGAAAGCGGGTTCAAGACCTTGCGGAGGATCCAGACACGGTTGAGTTCGTCCCGCGGCATCAGTAGTTCTTCCTTACGGGTCCCACTCTTGTTGATGTCGATAGCCGGGAACACGCGCTTATCAACCAGCTTGCGATCCAGATGGATTTCCATGTTGCCCGTACCTTTGAACTCTTCAAAGATCACGTCATCCATGCGGCTGCCTGTGTCGATCAACGCGGTGGCAATGATGGTGAGCGAACCACCTTCCTCGATGTTGCGCGCGGCGCCGAAGAAGCGCTTGGGACGCTGCAGGGCGTTCGAGTCCACACCGCCCGAAAGCACTTTACCGGACGGCGGAACGATGGTGTTGTACGCGCGGGCCAGCCGCGTGATGGAATCGAGCAGAATGACCACGTCCTTCTTATGTTCAATGAGGCGTTTCGCCTTCTCGATTACCATTTCGGCGACTTGAACGTGGCGCGTGGCGGGCTCGTCGAAGGTGGACGCGATCACTTCCCCGCGCACGGAGCGTTGCATGTCGGTCACTTCTTCGGGCCGCTCATCAATCAGCAGTACGATGAGGGTGACTTCCGGCTGATTGACCGTCACGGAGTTCGCGATATTCTGCAGCAGCATGGTCTTACCGGTTCGAGGTGGCGCGACGATGAGGCCGCGCTGCCCTTTGCCGATCGGCACCAGCAAGTCCATGACCCGTCCGGAGAAGTTGTCCCGCACGGTTTCGAGCTTCAAACGCCCGTTCGGGTAGAGCGGCGTCAGATTATCGAAGAAGATCTTGTTGCGTGACTCTTCGGGCGGCTCGAAGTTGATCGCATCCACTTTGATGAGAGCAAAGTAGCGCTCTCCTTCTTTCGGTGGGCGGATCTGGCCGCTGATGGTGTCGCCGGTCCGCAGGTCGAAGCGCCGAATCTGCGAAGGGGAGACGTAGACGTCATCCGGCCCGGGAAGATAGTTGTATTCCGGTGCTCGCAAGAACCCGAATCCATCCGGAAGACATTCCAGCACGCCTTCGGAGAAGATCAGGCCGCTCTTTTCGGCTTGGGTTTGCAGGATCTTGAAGATCAGTTCCTGTTTGCGTAGCCCGGCCGCTCCGGGAACCTGAAGATCTTTTGCGACCTGGTTGAGCTTCTGGATATTCATATCCTTCAGCTCCACCAAATCGAGGGTGGGCGACCCGTTCTTTGCGGATTGTTGTTGAGCGCCGCGGCTGCGCCTCAGCCCATGCTGATTCGGTCCTGCGCCTTGTGACGTAATCGCCATAGGCGCGCCGTTCGCCAGACCATTGTCGGTTCCAGGCTCGACGGCCGGCTGTTCAGTCGGCGCCCCATTTGTTTGGAGACTCTGCGCAAGTGGCGGCGCGGCATTCTGTGTAGGCAGCGCGACATTACCCGTGTTGCTGCCCGAGTTTCCTATGTTGCCGCCCGGTGGTTGCCCCCCGTGTTGCCGGACGGTGGACCATTCCCGCGGTCGCGTTCCCGACGCTCATGGTGGCGTTCGGCGGCACGCGAAGCAATTGTCTGTCGTGTTCCTTCCGGCGAACGGTCACCGCGGGGCCGGTCTTCTCGACGATCGTCTCTCGGCCGATCTTCCCTGGAACGCTCCTCGCGCGGGCGGTTTTCGCCGGTCTGAACCCCGTTGCTCCCGGACGACTTTTCAGGTGTGATCTTGTCGCCGGCCAGTTTGTCCCCGGGGGCTTTCTGGGGAACTGCCTTTTCCAGCGGTTTTTCCCCCGTGGATTTATCGGGCGCGGGCCTCTCATTCGCCGCAGGTTGTGCGGCAATTTGCTGATCAGCGCCGGCGGGAGCCGGTTGATCAGCGCCATCCGCTTGAGGCACTGGCGGAATATCCCGGACGGGCGTTTCCGTAGTGCTTTGTTCAGGCGGGAGGTCTAGTTTTGGTGTGTCTTCGATATGGCTTGCCAAATTTCCCTCACTCCTCGACCGGTCACGGCCGAGAACGGTATCGGATCAGGCGATTCCCGGGCTATTCGCTCGAGAGTTCGCCTCTGTTCTGTCTGATTGAGTTTGTCCATCTTGGTCACGATGACCAGATAACGCAGTTGCTGATGTTCGAGCCATTCCTTTAACTCGAGGTCTTTGTCCATCCAACCTCGACGTGCGTCTAGTATCAGGAAGGCCAGCTCGAGTTGAGGTCGTTCGGTGAGATACCTATTGATTAAGGTTTTCCAACTATCCGTGATGCCTCGAGGAACCCGGGCATAACCGTAACCCGGTAAATCGACGAAAAAAAACCTCCCGTCAACTCGATAAAAATTGATGGTCTGGGTGCGCCCCGGAGTACCACTCGTGAAGGCCAATCCTTTTTGCCCGGTGAGAGCATTGATCAGACTGGACTTGCCAACGTTACTTCTTCCCAGGAACGCAATCTCGGGCAATCCGTCGGCGGGGATCTGCTCGTTTGTACTCGCGCTGGCTACAAATTCTGCCTTCAATTATACACGTTTCTTACAGCAGTTGCATCAAACGCAAAAGAAACGGGCGGGAACTGGTGGCCCCGCCCGTCAAGTAGTTAATGCGCGCGGTTCTCTTCGATCGGCGCCCTTACCGCGAGATCCACATTGGGCGTCTCCGGTAGAGCCAAGCTCACGATCTCCTTTTCCAGAGCAAACTTCAACACCTCATCCATTGAATCGACAAAGTGAAGCTTCATCGAGTTGCGGATCGGCTCCGGGATATCCGGCAAATCCTTCTGGTTGTCGCGCGGCATGATGGCCTCGGTAATGCCGTGCCGATGGGCGGCGAGCAACTTCTCTTTGAGCCCCCCGATGGGCAGGACCTTCCCGCGGAGAGTGATCTCCCCGGTCATAGCCACATCGCCGCGGACCGGGATCTTAGTCAGGGCGCTCGCAATAGTGGTGGCCATCGTGATACCCGCCGAAGGCCCGTCTTTAGGAATCGCGCCCTCCGGAATATGAAGGTGGATGTCCAGATTTCGGTAGAAATCCCGAGGAAGCCCGAACTGATGCGAACGCGAGCGAATGTAGCTCATCGCCGCCTGGGCGGATTCCTGCATCACATCGCCCAGTTTGCCGGTCACGGTAAGCTTGCCTTTACCTTCCATCAGCGTCGCTTCCGTGGTCAGGATCTGGCCGCCTACTTCCGTCCACGCCAGCCCGGTTGCCGCTCCGATCTCATTCTTACGATCGGTGGTTAGATCGCGGAACTTGGTCGGTCCGAGGAGATCCGGTAGTGAATCTCCCGTAATGGTCCGTTTGGCGACCTTTTCGCCATGAGCCGCGCCCACGACTTTTCGCGCAATCTTACGGCAGACGTTCCCCACTTCGCGTTCCAGGTTCCGAACCCCGGCTTCGCGGGTGTAGTACTGGATTAAGCCGTTCAACCCGTCATCCGTAAACTCGATCTGATCGCCAGTTAGACCGGTTCCCTCGGTTTGTTTGCGAACCAGGAAGCGCTTGGCGATCTCCAGCTTTTCCAATTCGGTGTAGCCGGAGAGGCGAATGACTTCCATGCGGTCTTGCAGCGCCGCCGGGATGGTGTGCATCACGTTAGCGGTCGCGATGAAGAAAACCTGGCTTAGGTCGTACTCCACATCGAGGTAATGATCCACAAACATGAAATTCTGTTCGGGATCCAGCACTTCAAGCAGAGCCGCCGAAGGATCGCCCCGGAAGTCGGTCGACATTTTGTCGATCTCGTCCAGCATGAACACCGGGTTTCGCGTTCCGGCCTTTTTCATCATCTGGATGATCTGCCCAGGGAGCGCGCCGATGTAGGTGCGGCGGTGCCCACGGACTTCCGCTTCGTCCCGCACACCACCTAACGACATGCGCACAAACTTGCGTCCGGTTGCCTTGGCGATGGACATCCCGAGAGACGTCTTACCCACTCCGGGAGGACCGACAAAGCACAGGATGGAACCCTTCGGATTCTTGACCAGGCGGCGCACCGCCAGAAATTCGAGGATGCGCTCTTTGATCTTTTCGAGGCCGTAATGGTCGCTGTTCAGGACCTCTTCGGCAAAGTTCAGATCGCGGATTTCCTTGGATTTCTTTTTCCACGGCACCGCCAGCAGCCAATCGAGGTAATTCCGGGAAACGGTCGACTCAGCGGACATCGGCGGCATATTCTCGAGCCGCTTTAACTCCGCCATCGCCTTATCGAGAGCGTCTTTCGTCATGCCGGCGCCTTCGATGCGAGCCTTCAACTCATCAATCTCGCTCTTCTCGCCCCGGCCGAGTTCCTTTTGAATCGCCTTGATCTTCTCGTTGAGGTAATACTCTTTTTGCGCCTTCTCCATCTGGCGCTTCACGCGACCTTGGATGGTGCGGTCCACATTGAGCTTTTCAATCTCGATATCGAGCATCTCGGCGACGCGGGTCAGCCGGTCGATGGGGTCGAAGATCTCGAGCAGCTCTTGCTTTTCTTCGATGGTGAGTTGGAGATTGGCTCCGACGGTATCCGACAGCTTGCCGGGATCGTCCACGCGAATCGCCGCGATCATCGACTCGTAATTCAGATTCTGGCTGAGCTTGACATACTGCTCGAACAGCGTGGTGACGCGGCTTACCAGAGCTTCCAACTGCGGACCTTGCTCGATCTTGTAGTTGGAAACGCGAACCACGGCACGGAAGAAACCCTCGTCATCGTTGACGGAGATTACCTTCGCGCGCTCTACGCCCTCAACCAGAACTTTGATATTCCCATCGGGCAGTTTCAGGCTTTGAACAATATTGACGATGGTGCCAATCGAGTAGATCTCGTTGGGGCGGGGCTCATCCACGGAGGCGTCATGCTGGGTGGCCAAGAAAATCTTCTTGTCGCCCGCCATGGCATCTTCGAGGGCGCGTACGCTGGATTCACGGCCCACCACGAAGGGCGTCATCATGTACGGAAAGATGACGACGTCCCGGATAGGCATCATCGGTAAGCGCCGGGTATCCGGCTTTTCTTTGGATGTGAGCATTTCGATATAGCCGTTTGTTAGAGAAAAAGGAAAGTCTCCGGCGCCGATTGACGTCGAAGGCTTTGACTACCAGATTACGACGGAATGGAAAAGGACTCTAACCTGCCTTTTCGAGCAGGGTCAAACTGATCTTTTGGGACAGTACCATCTCCCGGGTGACCTGGAACTCACGAACCTTCTTGTACGAGGGGATGTAGTACATCAAATCCAACATCAACTCTTCCAAAATCATCCGCAGTCCACGCGCACCGACCTTGCGCTCCATGGCGAGGGTCGCGATCGCTTCCAGGGCGTCGTCGGAAAACTTCAGCCGCACATTCTCGTACTCAAACAACTTCTGGTATTGCTTGATAATCGCATTTTTAGGGCGGGTGAGAATTTGCACCAGCGCCATCTTGTCCAGATCTTCCAGCGTAGCAATCACAGGGAGGCGGCCGATGAACTCAGGAATAAATCCGAACTTCATCAGGTCTTGCGGTTGCAATTGCGCGAGCAGCTCCGGGTCGCGGTGCCCTGGCATGGAAAGAGTCTTGGCCGGGGGCTGCTGTCCGTTGCGATCCCCTTGCTGTTCTTCGCTGAGGAAACCCATGGTCCGCTTGCCGGTGCGGCGCGCGATGATCTTTTCGAGTCCGACAAACGCTCCCCCACAAATAAAGAGGATGTTCGACGTATCGACGGCGGTGAACTCCTGGTGGGGATGCTTGCGTCCGCCTTGCGGCGGCACGTTGGCGACCGTCCCTTCGAGGATCTTGAGCAGCGCTTGCTGAACCCCCTCTCCGGAAACGTCTCGCGTGATGGAGGGGTTTTCGTCCTTGCGGCAGATTTTGTCGATTTCGTCGATATAAATGATGCCTTGTTGGCAGCGTTGAACATCCCCGTCTGCAGCTTGCAAAAGCTTCAGGATGATGTTCTCTACATCCTCCCCGACGTAACCGGCTTCCGTAAGCGTGGTGGCATCGACGATCGCGAAAGGGACATCCAGGATGCGGGCCAGGGTCTGCGCAAGAAGTGTTTTTCCGGTTCCCGTAGGACCGATCAAAAGAATGTTCGACTTTGAAAGTTCCACTTCGGGATTGCGAACTTTATTCAGCTGAATCCGCTTGCAGTGGTTGTATACGGCGACGGAGAGCTTCTTCTTGGTTCCATCCTGCCCGATCACATACTGATCGAGGAATTCTTTCACTTCAAGAGGCTTAGGAAGTTTACTTGACGTCGCGGTAGGCTGTTCGGTTTTGTCATCGTCCAGAATGGAGTTGCACACTGCGATGCATTCATCGCAGATGTATGCGCGAGGGTACTCGCTTGGGGAGGAAATCAGCTTCCCGACGACATCCTGGCTTTTATGGCAGAATGAGCAGCGCAACGTCTCATCGGTTCCAGCACGCTTCACAGAATCTCCTCTCGTCCGCTCCACCGAAATAGCGCCGAAACGGTTCACTATGGCTGAGAAGCTCAAACCGCCCAAGCCACCGTGCACACCCATTATCGCCTGAGCGCGATTCGTACGCAATCAGACGCGGATTACAGGGCCATTCTATTCCACTAGTGTATAACAGACGGAAACACATTCCTCGCAAATAGCCGCACGGGGATTGCCGTTCGCGCTAAGAATGAGCTTTTTGATTTCGTCCAGCCCTTTTTCGCAAAACGAACATCTCTGCTCGCCTTCCACGCGACCGGTGGCGGTGGGTGGGTGTAGGCTCCAAATCGGGTCGCCGTCGTCTTTGTTCATAAACCGCTTAGTCGTTACCGACGGCCACGCTCCATGATAATTGTCGGAAGGTCGACGAACGCCGGCTGACGCCAATGAAACAACACATTTACGATATCCGAGTAGACTGGACCGGAGATGATGGCGGAGGTACAACCAACTATAAAAGCTACCGGCGGGACCATCGGATCACCGCGGCCGGCAAGCCCCCGATCGAAGCGTCGAGCGACCCCTCCTTCCGTGGCGACCCGGCCCGCTACAACCCGGAGGAACTTCTCGTTGCCAGTCTCTCGTCCTGCCATATGCTTTGGTATCTCCACTTGTGTTCGGTAAATGGAGTTGCGGTGCTCGCTTACCGGGATTCCGCCTCCGGAGTGATGGAGGAGTCAGCGGACGGGTCCGGGACGTTCGTAGAGGTGCAATTAAGACCGCACGTGAAGGTCGCCTCCGGTGGAGATCAGGCCAAAGCTTTAGCGCTCCACCATGAAGCACATCGATTCTGTTTCATCGCCAGTTCCGTGAAATTTCCGGTCCACGTTTTGCCGGAGGTTGAGGAAACTTCCTCGATCACGGATGTAGCGCACCACATTTGACAGAAATCTTCGATGAGCCCATACTTAGGATTGCCTGGGCGCTTCTGCCCTCTCGCTGATCGCCTGAACTAAGTCAGGTGCTCTTATCCCCTCCTCTTAGCCTTTTATCAACCTGAGGAGGTCCGCATGTTTCCCTTCATTACGCGAGATTCCGGTATCCAGAGCCGAACGGCGGCTTCTGTCCGGCTAGTGTTGCTCTTTTCGGCTACAGTTTCGATCGTGTCGCCGATTGCGGGATTTGCGTCGCTGATAATCGCGACGTTGATCGCGAACCCGATGGAACACTTCGCGGCGGCGCTACGCTCCAGAATGCTTTCTCCGGTCGCGCCTAATTGCGGGAGGTCCGGACAGTGATTACCTCAACCACCACTTTTGTCCGCACCGGAACCCCGCTCCCGGGCACGGCATTGTTGGAAAGCGGTTCGAACGTAAGCGGCTGGGCGCAGGTGGCGAACAACCCCGATGGCCGCCAACTCGAGCGCGACTTACACGCATCGGGGTGGACTCTACATTTTATGGCCGGCGAAATTGCACGAACGGCCATTGGTTTCGATCGAAAAAAGAATCTGCGTTCAGCGGTGAAAAGCCTGATCGCCAATGCGCGCGCGGAACACTGCAACTGCCTGCAGATCGAAGCCGTGGAACAGCGATCGTTTTGCGGAGTGCCTTACGTGCAGGTGCGCGCTCATAAGCGGCACGCGCAGAGCGGTTCCACCTATTCCGCGTAATGAGTATTCGCGATTGAAAGTTAGTGATTCTGAATGGTTGATGGAGAACTTATGAACATAAGTCAAACAGTAACTTCTTATAACGAAGGCGATCCAGTTGTTGTGGCGCGCGGCACTTATCAGGGTACGCGCGGCGTGTTCCTTCGTTTGAAAGAAGATTCCAACTGGGCCGACATCACAGAACCCAACGGAGTCGTTCGGAGTCATCCGATCGCGTGGATGGATCACGCGGCGCCCGCCCAGTCTGAATCAGACATCGTCTAGATGTACGGTTTGCTCGAACCGTCTACTCTGGATCCAGCCCGGCTTTCTTCAGTAGCTTTCTCAGCTCCCCGAACCCTTGGTCACCTTCAACGGCGGACGTCACTAAGCCTTCCCGGTCGATGACCAGGTAGGTTGGAAAGACCCCGACTTGGTAAGGGCGAGGCATCTCGTTCTCTGTAGTCAGCACGATGGGGTACCCGTGCGCATGTTCGTGCAAGAACTGCTCGACCACCGCGCGTTCTTCGCTCACGGAAATCCCGACTATGGCAAGGTCTTTCTCGCCGTACTTACGGTATAACTTATCGAGCGCCGGACCGTCCGCCCTGCAGGGAGGACACCACGTGGTCCAAAAATCGAGCAACACGGTCTTTCCTTTCAGATCCGACAGCTTGACTGGATGTCCCTGAATGTCGGTCCACGCGGTATCAGGCGCCGGATTTCCCGCTAGCTGTTTTCTGATTCTCCCCGCATTCCATGGCGAAAGCTCCTTCACCTCTTCCGTGTTGCCGGCCGGTAGCTGAAAAAGGGCGGCGTCACGAGGCGCCGCGCCGAAGCTCATGCGTTTCAGGGCGTAAGTCACCGAGTAACGGTAATTGGCCCGGGATGTTCCAATCGCTTCGACCGTTCGAACACTCAGCAGGAGCCCGGTTTCCAAGTCGATTAGATTCTGCTCCGTACCATCCAGCAATCTGCTGGATATCCCGTTTCTCGTCGACCGCATCCAACGCTTGAGAGGGGCCTCTAAGACAACGCATTGGTGATCGCTCCCGGGGAGCCCGCAGGGACGCCGCTGTACCTCAACCCCCTTCGACCAATCCATATCGCCCACGCTGTAGGGCAAAGGCACCGGATCGCCTTCCTTGGCGTTTCGCTTTATGCGGATATATTCGGAGCTGCCCTCCTCCCACGAAAGCATGTCGTCGCCGTCGAACATGCGGATGCGATCGCCGGAGCCGCTGATAGATTTCTCGCGCCACTTCCTCCCGGTGACATCCAGAACGAGTTGGCGCTTCGCGGCTTTGACGCCCGTCATGGTCTTCGTTTCCTGGGTGATATCGAACTCCTGGTGGAGGCCGCCCAATTTATCCCGCTTGGCCTTGAGCTCTTCCCAGAGCTGTCCCGCCGGTGATTCGGCATTACTCGTGATCGCCGCCACCAACAACGTTGCCAGGGATACCAGAAAACGCATCATCGGAGAGTATACTGCCGTGGAAAGCTCATAGCTTCGGTGTCTCCCGGAGCGAATTCATCCGGTGCGGCGGCGTATCCAAAGCTGTGATTCAGGCCGTAGTTTGGAAAATCTGTGTTGGGGAACTATCCTCTTTAAGGTCTCCCTATGGTCCGTCCAAGCCTTTCTTTAAGCTTGCTTCTGATTTTGCTTGTAGATGCCCACGCGCAGCAGCGCGCCCGACTTCCCTCCGATGCGCTGGTAAAGAAAATCCAGGGCGAACTCGCCGGGGTTTTTCCTCCCGACGAGGGAAAGCCGGACGCGACCATCCCGCACGGCGAGTTCCTGCACGGGATGATCGGTGATTCCGCCATTTACCCCGGCACCGAAAACCCCTTTCAGGTATATGTTCCTGCTCAATACGATCCCTCGCGACCGGCCTGCTTGCTGCTGAAGCTCGATGGCATGGGCGATTACGAGGCCACGGTTCTTGACCATCTCATCGCAGCAAAGGATGTGCCGGTCATCATCGGCGTGGGCCTCGTTCCTGGAGCAGTGTGGAAGGATGCGGCGGGAACCTCCGAGCGTCGAGCGCTGCGCTTCAATCGCTCCTACGAATTTGACAGCGTCAACGATCACTTTCCCGACTTCGTGTTGAATGAGCTACTGCCCGCAGTCCAAAAGATGAGGACGCATGATGGCCGTGCCGTGACCCTGTCGCGCAACGGGAATGATCACGCGGTAACCGGGGGAAGCACCGGCGGTATCGGTTCATTCACCTTGGCGTGGCGCAGGCCGGATCAATTCACGCGCGTCTACTCTGTAATCGGCACCTTCGTATCGATGCGCGGTGGCCATGAATATCCGGCATTGATTCGCAAAACCGAATCAAAACCCATCCGCCTCTTCCTTGAGGACGGCTCGGAGGACGCATGGAATCCGCTATTCGGCTCCTGGTACGACGCTAACCTCAACATGGAATCAGCTCTCACGTTCGCGGGCTACGATGTAGCGCATGCGTGGGGAGTGCACGGGCATAACGGCCGGCCCGGACAGGTGATCTTTCCGGATGTGATGCGCTGGTTGTGGCGCGACTATCCCGCCCCGGTGCAAGCGGGAACATCGCAGAACAGCACGTTGCAGGAGGTGACGCGGCCGGGCGAAGGTTGGCAGCAGATGCCCGGGTCTTTCCACTCCGCAGCCGCATTAGCGGCCGACCTCCATGGAGATGTATACCTGAGCGACGGGGGTGCGAAGGCGATTTACCGCATAGCCCGCAACGCGCCACCTGTGGTGTTCCTTTCTAAGGCGCCCGGATTGGCCGCTCAGGCTTTTGGCCCGGACGGCACGTTGTTTGGAGTAGTCCCTGGCGAACGGAAGGTGGTTGCTCTAGGTTCGGGCCGCGCTACTCGCACGGTGGCCGAAGGCATCGCGGGCCGGGCAATTGCCGTGACTCACGACGGAACGATTTATGTAACTGAACCTGGCGCCCACAGCGACATGCCCAGCCGGATCTGGAGAATCGAAGCAGGCGGGAAAAGAAGAGTGTTGGATGAGGGGTTGCATTCCGCATCGGGATTGGCTTTTTCTCCGGACGGATCTCTCTTTTATGCCGCCGAAAAGAGCACGCAGTGGATCTACAGCTTTATCGTGGGGCCCGACGGATCGTTCCGCGACAAGCAGTCGTTCGACTGGCTCCATACTACCGATATTCCCAACGAAAGTGGGGCGGAAGAACTCGCCGACGACACCCACGGGAATCTGTATGTCGCGACGGGAATGGGCATACAAGTCTGCGACCAGAACGGCCGGGTACGCGCTATCTTGCCGCTGCCAACGCCGTCTGGCCGGGTGCGTAGCATCTGTTTCGGCGGAGAACGCTTAGATATCCTCTACGCAACTGACGGCACTTACGTTTTTGCGCGCCGCCTCAAGGTAGAAGGTTTAGCGCCCTGGTCCGCGCGCGTGCCGTTCCCGAGTCAAGGGCCAGGGTGATCGGTGCACCTAATACTTTGTCACTTTCGCCGAATCTGTATTACGTATTGCCGACATAGAATTCCGAAACCTCTCTTCCCCTCTGCGGCTGAAACGCACTAGCTCTGAGACTGGCGGAATCCTTAAACTAATACTTTCTGTCGCTTCTCAGCCTATCTGCTCTCGTTAATCACCCGAATAAGGCGGTTACCTGCTAACCTGTTCCCGTGACGATCTCCGAAATTCTTCTTCTCGACTTCGATGCCGAGATTTACAACACGCAACGCACACTCGAGCGCATTCCCGAATCCGACCCTCACTGGAAGCCTGCTGAAAAGTCAATGCCGATCGGACGGCTAGCTCTTCACGTCGCCCGCCTTCCGGATTTTTTTACCACCATTCTTACTACGGAGGAACTCGACTTAGCCACGGCAAAGTTCCCGGAGCTTATCTTCGAATCCACTGCTCATTTGCTCTCCGAGTTGTCCCGATCCGCCGCGGAAACGAAGACGCACCTTGCCGCCGCAACCGACGCGGATCTTAAAAGTCAATGGAAGCTCGCGCTCGGCGGACGCGTATTCCTGGAAGGACCACGCATGCTTCTTTACCGCACGATGTTTCTGAATCACCTGGTTCACCATCGCGCGCAACTTGGTGTCTACCTTCGTCTGCTGGGGATCTCAGTCCCCGGGTTATACGGTCCTTCGGCCGACGAACCCGTCAATTAAAAGAACGCGTTTTTAGTCTGCGGCTCATTGCCCCGTTCCGGTCAGCGGCAGTACTTGCGGACTTCCGGGGCTGTTGTTGTAAACCAAGAAGTTGGCTGATTCCGTCCCTGTTACCGAGGGCGTAAAGTACATCGTGAACGTGCACGGAGCTCCCGGCGCCAGCGATCCGCCGCACGGAGGAAACGCTGAATTTGTCGAAAAATCTTTGGCGTTTGTCCCGGTAATTTGCCACCCCGCGAAGGTAATGAAGGTGGAGCCTACATTGGTGATCGTCACCGTAGACGAAACCTGCCGGCCCACCGTGGACGTTCCCAGATTCAAACTGGTTGGCGCGAACAGCACTCCCGTCGCCGTTCCCGTAAGAGCCACGGTTTGCGGGCTGGTCGCGTCACTATCTTTCACACTGAGAATGCCGGTCGGGTAGCCCACGGCGGTCGGCGCGAACACCAGGTAAATGACACAGGTGCCACTGGCTGCCACCACCAGGTTGTTCGTGCAACTGGTAGCCCCCAATGCGCTGAAGGGCCCGGTAATCGTAACGGCTGGATTACCCAGCGTCAGTGCGGCTCCCGTGTTGTTGGTGAGCGTCACTTTGAGAGCGCTGCTGGTAAGAGTCGTCGTTCCCACCGCTTGGACCGGGAAGTTCACCGTCGCGGGGCTGAGCGAAACGTTGCTGTAACCGTTGCCGCTCATTCCGACTACCTGAGGGCTGCTGGGATCGTTATCCGCAATCGTCAACGCGCCCTTCTTCTGCCCGGTACTCTGGGGCTTGAAGACCACGTTGATGGTGCAAGATGCTGCCCCTGCTAACACATGACCGGCCGCCGGACACGTGTTGGCCGTGATTCCAAAGTCCGTACTCTCCGTCAAACCTACCGCGCCAAAGGTGATGCCGCCCGCGCTTTTGTTAGTTACTGTGATCGTCAAGGGCGCGCTCACGGTTTTGGAGAGCTGATTATCAAATGCCAAGGGTCCGCCGCTGACGGAGATCGCGTTTCCTGTACCGCTTAGTGCAATCGTGGTGGACTGGCTGAAGAATCCGTTGTCCTGAATGGTCAACGCTCCGGAGCGCGCACCCGCGGCCTTCGGCTTAAACGCGACGTAAACCGTACAGGACTTGCCATTCGCTAGACCAGAACCGCAATTGTCGAACTCCGAAAAGTCTCCGGTTGTTTGTATGTTGCCGATCGTCAACGGACCCACGGCGCTAAGCCGCACTGTTTGGTAGCTGCTTGATCCGCCAATCGCCACCGCGCCAAAGGCCAGGCTGCTCGCCGACGTGTTCAAGGCCGAGAACACGGAAACGCCTCGTACGCGAAAGTTGTATTGGTCGGCGATCAAGAAATTGCCCGAAGGGTCTTGCCCGATCCCGGACGGATAGTAGAGTTCTGCGCTGAAAGCCGTACCGCCGTCTCCGGTGTAACCCGCTGTTCCATTACCCGCGATCGTCGTCATATTTCCGGAAAGATCCACCCATCGCACCCGTTGATTGTAGGTGTCGGCGATAAAGATGTTCCCGTTGCTATCGGCGAGAATCCCGCGCGGCGTGCTCAGGTTGTGCGTCGTCGCCAAACCATCACCATTGAAGTTACAAGCTCCCGTACCGGCTACTGTGTTGATGGTTCCCGTCGCAGCCGGTACTGCGCGTACCCGGCAATTGGCGGAATCGGCGATATACACGTTCCCGTTTTGATCGGTCGTGACGCCGTATGGCGAGTTCAATTCAGCCACAGTCGCCGGATCGCCGTCTCCCGCGAATCCCGCGTGCCCGTTACCCGCGAACGTGGTGATCACGCCGCCGGTCACCTTTCGAATCACGTGATTGTTGGTATCGGCTATGTAAACGTTGTTAGCCGGATCCACGAAAACACCGTAAGGACTGTTGAGCTTTGCGCTGGTCGCGGGGCCGCCGTCGCCTGTATATCCCGCGAGATTTGGCTGCCCTGCAAACGTGGTAATCGTGCCGCTTGTATCAATCTGCCGCACGATGTGATTCAACGTGTCGGCAACATAGATATTTCCCACGCTGTCACGTCCAACTCCATACGTCTTATTTAATTTCGCTTGCACGGCCGAACCACCGTCGCCCGCATAACCGCAAACGCCTGTTCCCGCGAAGATGTTTACGAGATTGGTCGATTTCAGCAACTCCCGCACTACGCAATCGTTCTGGTCCGAAACAAATACGTTCCCCAGGGGGTCCACCAGAACATCCCAGGGATAATTGAAAACCACGCCCGACGGGGGGACGCCGCTGATCAACGTCGGCAGATTGGTGCTTCCGTTACCCGAGGCCGTGTTGATGTTCCCGCCGATCGTGAAAGCACGAACGCGGTCGTTGCTGCGGTCGGCGACGTAGATTGTCCCCCCGCTGGTCACAGCTAAGCCGGAGGGATTCGTGAAACAGGCTTGTAGCGCTGCCGCTCCGTCTCCGCAGAATCCGGATGAGCCTTTTCCGGCGATGGTGTTGATATTGCCGCCGATTGAGAACTGCCGGATGCGCTCGTTGTTGTACTCCGCGATCGTTACAGTCGTTCCCGCCGGATCGACCGTAATCCCATTCTCGACCTGCCCGATTTTGGCGGTGAGGGCGGGACCTCCGTCCCCGGCAAAGCCATTCGATCCGGTTCCCGCGATTGTGTTGATTGTCCCCGCCGTGTTTACTTCTCGCACCCGATAATTGTTCGTGTCCGCGATGTACACGTTACCGGCGTTGTCCACTGCGACCCCACCCGGGCTATTCAGATTTGCGGCTGTGGCCAATCCTCCATCGCCGCTATAACCGCACGACCCCGTCCCTGCGAATGTGCTGATTGTGCCCGTGGCAAGAACTAGTTTCCGAATGCGGCAATTTCCGCTGTCGGCAACAAATAAGTTTCCGGAGTGATCCACCGTGATGCCCCAAATGTTGCGCAGGAAAAAGCTGGTAGCCGGTGCGCCGTCCCCGTTAAACCCGCACGAGCCCGAGACGCCGGCAACTGTCGTGATCGTATTTGTCGTATCCACTTTCCGGATCACGCAGCTGTTGTAGTCGGCGATATAAACATTCCCTTGTGCATCCACCGCGGTCCCCGTGGGTCCGTTTAACAGCGCATTAGCGGCGCCACCAGTGACTCCGTCTCCCGCGTAACCGGCGACACCGGTCCCCGCCAGGACGGTGAGTGTCCCGTTCACATTCACCTTAAATGCGCGGTGCTGATCGTAGGCCCCGATGTAGTAATTCCCGAAGGCGTCAATCGCCACGCCAATGGGCTGATCGACATTCGCATCGATCGCCGGCACACCGTTTGGCCCACCTCCGATCAGTGTCGTAATCACATCCTGCTGGGCTGTGGCCGGCCTGATCACCAACACACTCGTCAATAGCGCAAAAGCAAACACACGGAATCGCGTCATCGGAATTCGTGACCTCGTCTTGCCGGCTTTAGATGTTCGGAGAGAAAACGGGGGCCCTGCCGGATCAAGTACCTGCTTCCCGGCAAATCGCGGAAAGCGCATCTAACTATATACAGCCTTCTTCGTTGTGAATCCAGCGTTTTTCAACGCTACTGCCGTTTTTCTATCTCAAGGACTTGGGGCTGCTTCCTTCCAGAAAGACAAGTTCCGAACTATTCGGAATGCCGAGTCTCACCGCAATCCCGGCGCTTAGCAAAGCGTGACCCTTCACCAGCCGATCAGGTGCACTGTGGTCCTGAAACCGCACGCGGTATATCTGGTCGGGAATCAGTCCTTTGATCGGGAAAACATGCTCCGCCTCGTCCAATACCGAACCGCGAAACGCGTAAATGACGCCGCGATCTCGGCGCGGATCCCAAAACTCTATACCGTCCCAGTGAACGCCGTCAGGTCTGGCGGAGACGTGATAAATGTCTCCGTCGCGAATGAAACTGCGCAACTCCGTCCGGTAGAGCCGTATCTCTTCTTTCGCCGCCGCATGTTCAGCGACGCTCCACCCATTCGTGTTTTGCATGATGGTGAGCCATCCCAACATCCCGCTCCGCAGCATGTAGCGGAAGTTCTCAATGGTGGGTGTCGGCCACTTCTCCACGTATGCCTCCAGCATTGCCGCGGGTAGCAAATGGCTCGCATCGAAGAATGCGCGGCGATTCGACAACGGATCATAGCTGTCCGTTATCGAAAAGTAGTCACCATGCGCGGCGCTTCCGAAATCCACCATGCGGCCCCCGTCGTTGCACACTTCCAGCAGCACCCCCGGATGCCGCTTGCGCACTTCTTCGTGGATCCCATAGTATGCGCGTACAGCGTGATAGCTAACATCCGTTGAGTTACTGCTGAAGGCAAAGTAAGAACCCTCGTCCTTCGCGATCGATAGGCGGCTCCGGTCCGGCGGCGCATGCGGATGGTCGCTCCGCACGCACCCTTGCGCCACCACATATCCGTCGTGCTCCAGCATGTCGAGTTTGTAATCCTCCACCATCCGTAAGACCTCGCGTTGTGCGTAAGCATGGGCCGCAGGCTCGCCGATGTCGATCGTCTGGCCTTTGAAGGCGTCCGGCTTCCAGTCCGCTGGCAGGTCGGTCACCGTCCAGTTCCGAACCTGCGGATCCCGCAAGTTCAATGCGCCTGTCGCAGTATCCAGCCCTGCTTGGGCCCAATCCGCCCAAATGCCGAATTTCAAACCGCGGCGGTGCGCGTCATCCGCCAGCGCGGCCAGCCCGTGTGGAAACTTTATCGGATCCGGGTACCAATCCCCCACGCCCCGAAACCACCCCGCATCGATGTGGAACATCTCCAAACCAAGCTCGGCCGAGTCCCCGATCATCTGCCGCGCCAGCGCTTCATCCACCTGCATCCCGCTACCCCAACTGTTGTTCACGGTAAGCGGATAGTTCGGGTTCCGCCACGTCTCGGGGTTAGCCAGAACCTCCCGCACCCACGGACGCAGCACGTTCCCCAAAGCGTCCACGTCACCGGCATAATCACCCACGAACACAGTCGGCGTGTCGAACGTTTCCCCGGGCTTGAGCCGGCTGCGGAAAGGCCCCGGGTCAGGATTTAAGCCCACTAACCCGCGCAAGGAGCCTCCCTCGCGATTCACCTGCAGGCGGACGCGCCCGCTAAACTCTACTCCGGCATACCACCCGCCTTGCGTTCCGTCGGTCCGCTCGATCGCGACAAACGGGATCGCCTCGCGTGCCTCACCCTTAGCGGGATGCGCGTATGTGCTCGATGTTCCGATCCAGTGCTCGCCTTCCTGCAGCGTCTCCTCATGGGTTCCCACCGCCGAGGGTGAACCCGCGCCCTTTTCAACCGAGAACACCTTCACCCCGAGCGCCGTTGCGACCGGCAATTCGAACCGAAAGCTATCTTGTAGCGGAATCCACAGCTCTCGCGCTCCCCGGTTTCGGATATGGATGCAATGTTCCACCGGACCTGTGGACGCTCGCGCTGTCCACTCCCATATCAATTGCAGACGAGGCGCAGCGCTCGTATAAACAAAGAGGGCGTGACGGTCATCGGCTCTGCTTGCTCTCCGATCGAACTTCCACCGCACGGGAACGCGCGTTTCGCCAACAAACACCGCATCGATCAGCATCTCCGGTGCGGTGTTCCGCCAACCAGAGCCGGAGCGGGTCCCCCAATGCATCACGCGCGGCTGGTGCGCTTCCGCCCGAACTTCGATTCGGGTCTGCTGCGTGGAAAGTGTCGCCACCATATGACTCGGCGTCGGTTCCGCGCCCAAGGTGATCCCCACGGTCGCCAACACAAGCCATTCGCCCATTCGCCCCGGAACTTTCATCCATTGCATCTTATGTGCAAACATGCGGGAAATGGAGCCCCGCGAGGAACAAGCTTCCACAGCGTTTGTTGAGATACGCGACCTTGCGCCAGGCCTGTGGATCTGGCGTCTTGACCATCCGGACTGGAAGCCGGATTCCGGTTGGGAGCCGAGGGTCACCTGTACCTCAGTCACGACTCGCGGCCAGACGCTGCTCCTTGATCCGCTCGCGCCTTCCGTCCGCGCTACCGCATTCTGGTCGCGCCTGAATGCTGTTCCACCCACAGGGGTGGTGATCCTCAAGCCCGATCACGTGCGCCATGTAGACCTCTTCGTGCGCCAATACAATATTCCCGCGTTTGGTCCAAAACTGTTCTTACGCGATGATATTCCCGCATCCGATTTGCAGCCTGTGGAACCCGGCTCCGAACTGCCGGGCGGTATCCTCGCCCTTTACGACGGCCGCAACCGTGCCGAGACGCCGCTCTGGTTACCCGAGCACCGCGCCATCGTCTTTGCGGATGCCCTCACGGCGCCGGGCAACAACCTGCGCGTCTGGTCGACCCCGTGGCACGAGGAGCGCGTCTTGCCCGCTCTTCGCGCGCTCCTTGATTTGCCGTTCGAACACGTCATCGTCTCTCATGGAGAGCCGGTCCACACGCGCGCCGCTTTTGAAAAAGCTCTCGAACGCCCACCCTGGAAGGGATGACACCTCGCTCACAACGCGGGACCGCTACCAAATCCGCCGCGCGTGGCAGCTTTACCACTAGTCCAAGGACCTAGCGGAGCGGTCTGGCGTATGATGACAACGCATGACGGCGATCGCCCTCGGAAGACTCGCCATCGCCATGGTCTGGTTCTATCAGGGCTTTTGGTGCAAGGTCCTGGGCAAAGTGCCGCGCCACCGGGAAGTTGTGGAGGCCACTCCCTTCTTTCCTTTGCGGCATGCCCGTTCATTTCTTCTGACGCTCGGCGTCTTCGAATCGCTGCTGGGAGTGTGGGTTCTCAGCGGCCTGTTTCCGCGGGCCGCCGCGCTGGTCCAGATTGGTTTATTACTCGGCATGAACGCGGGTGGCCTCATCTGGGCTCGCGCTATCATTCCCGATCCGCCCGGCATGGTCTTTCAAAACTTCGCATTCGTGGTCTTGATCTGGATCTGCGGATAAGCCATGGATACGGCTTGGGCTCACGGTTCCAGCATTCTCTTCGGCCAAATGTATGAGGACGCCGCGATTGAGCAACGCGTGTTTCCGGAAGGTGCTCGTGTGTTTTGCATCGCGTCGGCGGGATGCACCGCCATAACGCTTTCCACTAGCCACGCGGTTACCGCCGTTGATATCAACGCCGCCCAACTCGATTATGCGAAACGGCGAGCGCAGGGCGCCCTCTCGCGCCCCGGCTTCATCGAACGGGCGCTGCGTTGCGGCGCGCTCGCTGCCGGCTGGCGATCGGTAACCCTCCACGAATTCGTGAACCTGAAAGATACGTCGGAACAACTCGCATTCTGGCAAAGGCGCCTGAACACGCTCCGTTTCCGGATCGTATTCGCGGCCGCCATCTCACCTGCCGCTTTCGCCTTCTCCCGGTTCGCCTCCCCATCCGACCCGCTGCCCCGTGACTTCGCCGCCGTTTTGCGGGGCCGCATGGAGCGCGGATTCGCCACGTATCCTAACCACGAGAACCCGTACGTTCAGCGCTTGTTCGCCGCTCAGCTTCCGGGCACTTCGCTCTGCCCCTCGGTGCGCTTCGAACACGCCGATGCCGCAACGTTTCTCGAAGCTTGTGCTCCCGCTTCGTTTGACGCCTTCACGCTTTCCAACATCGCCGACGGCGTAAGTCCCGCCTACCGCCAACGACTTTTCCATGCCGTTCGTCGCGCGGCATCGCCCAACGCAGTGTTTGTACTGCGCAGTTTTCGAACGCCCGCCAATCCCGAGGAGAATCGACTCGCCGCTCGAGATCGCTCGCTGATCTGGGGCTCCGTTCGTATCGGCCCCGCGCAAAGTATCTGAGAGGACAAGCGACCATGTGGCATTTGATCCAGCGGCATCCTTTTCCGGTCAGAGCCTACTTCGTGCGATCTCTCGTGCTCACGTATGCGTACCCGGAGGACGTGTTGCGACCGCTTCTGCCGCCGGGCCTGACTCTCGACACCTTTGAAGGCTGCGGCTTCGTGGCAATTGCTCTGGTCCAGACCGAGCAGTTACGGCCCGCTTTTCTCCCTTCCCTGTTCGGTCAGAACTTCTTTCTCGCCGGCTACCGCATCTTCACTCGCGCCGGCCAGGCCCTGCGCGGCCTCTACATTTTGAGAAGCGATACCGATCGCCAACTCATGGTGCGCACCGGGAACCTTTTCACCCATTACCGCTATAGCCTGTGCGAGGCGGAATGCGCGGAAAAGGCCGGCACATTGCATTGGCAGATCCGCACCCCTTCCGCGGAAGCCGATCTGTCCGTCACGGCCGATCTCACCTCCGCGCCTGCGCCGCTGCCCGCCGGCTCGCCCTTCGCCGATCTCAAAATCGCGCGCCGCTTTGCGGGTCCGCTGCCGTATACCTTCGATTACGAGGCGTCGACCGGAAGCATTATCGCCGTCCGCGGCCTTCGTGAGGCATGGGATCCTCAGCCCGTTCGCGTCATGGTTGAAAAGGCGAACTATCTCCACCGCTTCGGAACCGAACGCCCGCGACTGGCGAATGCCTTTTACCTCCACGATGTTCCGTATCGATGGGAGTCTGGACGAAAAATTGATGATACCCCGTAGCCGCTATCAGGGCGTTCTACAGATTCTGGCCTATAACCGGGGCTTCTATCTCGGTGCGATCGCCGTTCTGGCGCTGCTCGTGTGGGCGCACCTGACGCTCCTTGCTTTCGGAGCCGGTCTCTGGATCCTGATCTCCCTCGCGGTCTCGCACTTTGTCTATGATCGTTCCGCGCTCTACTCGCTGGACTGGCTCGACATCCGCCCCGTGGTCTGGTTAAATGTGCACGCCGGACTCGACGAGACAACTGCCCTGCTTGCCCGTCGCTTTGCGCCCAGTTCCTATCGCGTCTTCGATGTCTTCGACCCCGCACAGATGACGGAGCCATCCATCGCGGCGGCGCGCCGTCTAAACCCTGCGTTAGCAGCCGAGCGCGTCTCCTTCCGACATCTCCCCGCCGCGGCTGGAGAATTCGCCGCCATCTTTGTGATCTTCGCCGCGCATGAGTTCCGGAAAGCCGAGCCGCGCCATGCCTTCTTCGCTGAATTGGCGCGCGTGCTGCAGCCGGGAGGGGCCCTGGTGATCGTGGAGCATCTACGCGACGTTCCGAACTTCTTGGCGTACGGCCCCGGGTCGCTCCATTTCCAGTCCCGGCGCACCTGGCTCACCGCGTTCCACGCCGCCCATCTGACCATCCAACGCGAATACCGTGTTACGCCCTTTGTACGGGTGTTCGAACTGGCGCAAGCATGATCACTCACCTGCGGCTCTCGGGGCTCCTCCTGGTCCTAGTAGGTCTGTCGCATGCCGGATTCGGCAGGCGTCTGCACTGGAAAACTGATTTAGCCCAGCTCTCTCTCGTAAACCGGCAGATCTTCCACGTGCACTCGTTCTATATCGCGCTCCTGTTAGTCATGCTGGGCTCTCTATCGTTTCTGGAGGCGGCCGATCTCCTTCAGCCCAGTCCCCTGTCGCGCGCCGTTCTGGGCGGAATGACCCTACTCTGGGCAATCCGCTTATATGTGCAGTGGTTTGTTTTCGATCGCGCACTCTGGCGCGGAGACCGCTTCAACACCGTCGCTCACGGTCTATTCACTCTATTGTGGGCTTATCTCGCGGCGGTCGATGGTCTCGCCCTGCGCCAAGTGATCTAATGTGCCGAACAGGCCGCTTATTTGATCACGATCCGCTGCTTCACGCCCTGGTGCTGATTACAGGTCCCCCGGCAGGCAGAACGGCGCCGCTGCCGCGCCCCACGCCGGCGTTCCCGGTATTGTGACAACTCCCACCGGAGCCCACGGCGAAAACATCATCTGAATGCCGGTCCGCAGCCCGCTGTCCATCCCGTTCATTAGCTCTTTGAATTCACGGCCGTGATTGTTGAATAACTCAATCCGCGTCAGGTTACTGCGGGCAATTCGCACCGTGCGGTGCCCCCCCCGTCTCGATGGAAACGGAGTCCACTGTAACGGCGTAGCAGCGGCCCTCCACTTCTTCGCCGGTCGCGCTCCGTCACCTCTGCCAGCCCAAATCGAACGAGATCCCTTGCTAGACTACTCCGCTATGCGCTGGCTCGTCCTACTGACCGCCGCCACCCTTGCGGCTCAGTCTCCTCCCAAACGCCTTCTCCAAATCCAGGATTTCGCCGCTCTCCGCGAAGTCACCGATCCCCAAACCTCGCCGGACGGCAAATGGATCGCCTACACTCTCACCTCGCTCGATCTCGAAGCCGATAAGGAAGATAGCGACATCTGGATGGTGAGTTGGGATGGCAAAAACAACGTCCGCCTCACCTGGAGCACAGAATCGGAAAGCTCTCCGCGCTGGAGCCCCGACGGAAAGTTCCTCTCGTTCTCCTCTTCGCGCCCCGGAAAAGCCAAAGGCACTCAGATCTGGCTGCTGGATCGCCGTGGCGGCGAAGCCCGCCAGCTCACCTCCACCAAAGCCGAGATCACCGATCACCAATGGTCGCCCGACGGCAAGCGCCTGGTTCTCTCCATGCGCGAAAAAGACGAGCCTGATCCCGACCCCGCCAAACTCCAGGCGGAACAGCCCAAACCCAAACCCGTCGTGATCGACCGCTACCACTTTAAGGAGGATAAAGCTGGCTACCTCGGCAGCAAGCGGGAGTTGCTTTACCTGTACGACATTGTCTCCGGTAAGCTCGACAAGCTCACTGCCGATTCCCGTTTCGACGAAACCTCCCCGATGTGGTCGCCCGACGGATCGCACATCGCCTACGTCAGCAATCACGATCCGAACCCGGATCGCACCAACAACACCGACATCTTCATCGTGGACGCCAAACCGAACTCGCCCCGCGCAAGCTCACCGATTTCCCCGGCCCCGATGGCGGCCGCCCCGCGTGGTCTCCCGATAGCAAACTCGTTGCGTTCCTCGAGGCAGCGAGCCCGATACGATGCCTACAGCATGAACCGCCTGCTGTCGCCCCCGCCGCCGGTGGACCCACCCGCATCCTCACCGAAAAGCTCGACCGTGGCATGGCCTCACCGGTCTTCAGTGCCGATGGCCGCTCCCTTTTCGTCCTTGTGCCGGACGACCGCACGCAATATCCCGCGCCGCGTTTCACTCCAGGATGCCTCGCTCGAGCGTCTGGTCGGCGGCAAAATCACGGCCGCCGGTCATTCCCACAACGGCGGCCACACCGCGATCCTCATGGGCAGCGACACCGCGCCTTCCGAAATCTTCGCGCTCGATGGAGGCGAGCCCCGTCGCCTCACCCACCATAACGATGACGTTCTCCAGCTCCCTCCGTCTGCCGACAGCGAGGACCTCAGCTTCGCCAGTAAAGACGGCACCGCAGTGCACGGCCTTCTCACCCGTCCTCCGTTTTTCGAAGCAGGGAAGAAGTACCCGCTGCTCCTGCGCATCCATGGCGGCCCTAACTGGCAGGATGAACACGCCTTTCACTTCGAGCGCCAGCTCTTCGCCGCGAACGGCTATCTCGTCCTCAACGTCAACTACCGCGGAAGTTACGGGCGCGGCGCCGCCTACACGCAAAGCATCTTTGCCGACTGGGGACATAAGGAAGTCGCCGACCTGCTCGCCGGTGTCGATAAAGTTCTCTCCATGGGCATCGCCGATCCCGACGCGTCTCGGCATCGGCGGCTGGAGCTATGGCGGCATTCTAACCGACTACACCATCGCCACGGACTCGCGCTTCAAAGCCGCCATCAGCGGCGCCGGCAGCGCGAACCAGATCTCCATGTACGGCTCTGACGAATACGTCTACCAATACGACATGGAGATCGGCCCGCCTTGGAAAAATCCGGAAGCCTGGGTGAAAATCTCTTACCCGTTCTTCAAGGCCGACCGCATCAAGACGCCCACTCTATTCATGGGCGGCGACAAGGACTTCAATGTCCCGCTCGTGGGCAGCGAGCAGATGTATCAGGCGCTCCAGACCTTACAGATTCCGACCCGGTTAGTCGTCTACCCGGGCGAGTTTCATGGGTTCACACGCCCCAGCTTTCTCCGCGATCGCTCTCGAACGCTATCTCGCCTGGTATGCCAAATACCTTATGCCGGCCGCTCCCGCCGTGGCACACGCCGGATCGTGAATCGGCACTAACTCCGACACCTCGGCCGCCGATCGCTCAGGAATGCAAAATTAGAATCTCCGTAGTGCGCCTTTGGCGCACGCTTATCCGGTCGACCTCACCGATGCTTTTACCCGCTATTCATAACCAATCTTATGAAATGGCTGGCGCAAAAGTGGGAAAGTGAGACCAATACTCCATGGCAAATCAAGACCACGTCGCTATCTTTGATGAGGGAGTCGGTGCGTGGAATCGCTGGCGCGAGGACTGTCCGGATGTCAGACCTGACCTGAAACACCTCCACAGGATGAATGCAGACATCCGGAGTTACAATTTGCGAGAAGCCGACCTGAGTTGGTCCGATCTCCTCTCATCGGATCTGAGCGGTGCAAAGCTGCAGCGCGCCAACCTGGAGGGTATGGATGCGAGAGACGCTAAGTTCGTAGGAGCTGATCTCACCGAAGCTATATGTTCAGAGACCACGCTCCTCAGGACTAACTTCACACGCGCAATTCTTCAGGACACCGACCTCTCGGAATCCAGCATGGTAAAAGCCAATCTCCTTGGTGCGACCCTTATCCGAACACGTGTGTACGGGGTTTCTGCTTGGGACGTAGTGGTGGATGAGAAACCGGTTAACCCGCATGAGTTCATCGTCACGCCACGTGGCCAGTCAGACGTTACTGTCGAAAATCTGGAAGTTGCTCAGTTTGTGTACCTCCTTCTCGAGAACGCCAAGCTTCGCGACGTTATGAACACCATTGGCAGCAAAGCCGTGTTGGTGCTAGGTTGTTTCACCGGGCGCAAAGACGTGCTCGAGGCGATCCGTACCCGGTTGCGGCAGTGTGGCTATCTACCGATCATCTTCGACTTTGAGCGGCCGTCGAATCGGGATTTCACCGAAACCGTGATGACGCTGGCTGGCTTGAGCCGCTTTATTATTGCCGATCTCACCGATCCCAAGTCTGTTCCGCTTGAACTGCACGCCATCGTGCCTAACTATTCGATTCCGATTGCCCCAATTATCGAAGGTGAAGAGGAACCATTCTCTATGTTCCGGGATTTGTGGCAGAAGAACCGCGATTGGGTGCTCGATCCGCTGCGATACAAATCGATTCAGGAACTCCTGGACATGTTTGAAGAACTCGATCGTTCGACGCGCCAACACAATCCACCAAAAGCTTCAGCTTCGTAAGGCTGAGGAGGTGAAGTCTGTAAGCTATTGACGAGAGCGTGGCTTCCGCGATTACGGGCTTCAGCAATCGCATGGTCTTATTACGGGCCCGCGTCTTCTCCCCGGCCGGGGAGAACTGTCCGCGGCTCCTGTGCCTTCTTTTCGAACTTCACGCACAACGCCAAGCACGCGCCACTTAGAGGCGTACTAGTAGCTCGCATAGAAAAACTGTCCACTAGTTTGGCTTCTTACCTACCTCTTCTCCGCGAAATAGTAATGGTTCTCTCCCTCATCCTGCTGTGTTCCTGTCAGCTCCATTCCGCTGGCTTCTAACACTGCTCGGTATTCCTCAAACCCCAGCGACACCGATTCCCGCCCGGTCATCGCGTCGAGCCAGGAACACGCTTCGCTTGGCGCGGTGAACAACAAAAGGCCTCCACTTCGAAGCGCCCGTGCCACCCTGGCCAGCAACCGGCGTTGCGCTGCGGCATCAAGAAGAAAGAGCAAACCCCAAGCGACCACTCCCTCGAAGCTTCGGCCGAAGAAGTCCGAATCCTCCACGGCCGCGCACTGGATCGGAGTGGCTGGAAAACGCGCGCGGAAAGCCTCAGCCATACTTGCTGAGGCGTCGACTCCGTAAACGGCAAACCCGCCCCGTATCAACGTCGCCGAGATGGGCACCCCGTTCCCGCAACCGAGATCGAGAACGGTTGCGCCGGCTGGCAATGTTCCCGCCCATGCAGCCACCACCCTAGCCCCGATGCCTGCAGGATTCGCGCCCCGCCCCGCGATGAAAGGGGATGCAATCCGTTCATACCCGTTGGATTGATCAGGTTCTTCCAACACGGGTTCGTCACGCACCTCTTCACCACCCCAAAAACGAAAACGCCACAGCCAGCGTATCGTTCATCCCATGCGTCAACGTGCTAACCCACAATCGCCGGGACCACACATAAGCTCCGCCGAGAATCAGACCGGATCCCGCGCTCTCGAGCATACCTGCTGGTCCCTTATAGAAATGGCCAAATCCAAATGCCACCGCCGCGATCACCAACGCCGCCCCCACGGCCCACCGCGACGGACCGAGAGCGTGCAGCGCGCGCCGCAGCAAGTAACCCCGATACCCGATCTCTTCTCCAAAACCCGCAAACACCCAGACAAAAACTAGGTTTCCCAACACTCGCACCGCGCTATGGGATTCAGCGATTACCGAAGATACGCGCGCCGGTTCCGTCCAGAAATGATGCCCAATCGGCTCGAGAACCATGTCTTTCAACTGCAGCAGGATCAAACATCCCAGCGCCGCGAGTAGCGTGCGCCCCCACGAGCGCGGGCGGCGATAGAGTTGTGTTCCCCAATTCCCCTCACGCAGGCGCGAGGATACAATCGCCAACACCACCAGGATTGGAACCTCGTTCGGAATCCAGTGGTAAACGTTATGCGCGATCACGACAAAGATCGCCAGTAACAACTCTGCGCCTGACGTGTACCGGTTTCCGAACCGCGGAATCTGTCTACCGTCGCCGCCCGGCTCCACGATCATGGCCTCCTATCCTCATGCAATCGCCTGCTTCCTCGACTCGGCATTGCGAAAGAACCCGAATCTATTCGTCACGGAGCGCGGTAAGTGGGTCAACTCGAGAGGCCCGGAACGCGGGAACCACGGAGGCGAGCAGACCGGTAACGGCCATAACCAAAATCACAATCACGAAAGACAACGGATCGAACGACGAGACGCCCCAAATCATGCTCTTGATCACGCGGGCAAGGCTGAGACTTCCAACGAGACCAGCGAGGGCGCCGATGGCCAGTAGCTTGGCCCCCGAACGAACCACCATGCCGAGGATTGCGCCCGGAGGTGCGCCCAGCGCCATGCGCACGCCGATCTCCTGTGTCTGTCGAACAACAGAGTAGTTGATCACGGCATAAATGCCCAGAGCGGCGAGCAGAAGTCCGAGAACGGCGAAGATGCCGAAAAGAAAAACGCTGAAGCGCGGTTCTGAGAAGCCCCATGTATCGAGTAGATCGCGAAGGCTCCGGACTTCCATGACGGGCTGGTCGGGATCGATTGCGTGGAGTTGTGCCTCGATCGGGTTAATCAGAGTACTTAGCGGGACCGTGCCTGAAACCAAAAGCATGGCGCTATCGGCGCCGAGCAGTCCGGTGGCTGTGAACGGGATGAACACTTCCGGATACACATCCCTCTGCAAACCGGAGTTCCGTATGTCCTGCACAACCCCGACCACTGTAAAAGATGGATCTTTGAGGCCCAGCGGGGGAGCGGCTAAGTCGGTAAGTTGGACGGTGGCGCCGAGGGATGTGCCTCGGGGAAAGTAGTGTCGGTCTAATTTCTCGTTCACGAGTGCGACATGACGCGCGCCGTGAACGTCGTCGATGGTGATGGCGCGGCCTCTGGCGAGATGAATCCCGAGCATGTCCGGATACCCGGAAGTAATCTCGCTGAGTACCGCGCCGTTGCGATCGCGGATGGTGGTGCCGGAGACGATGAGGTCGGAGCCGAAGTTAGCGAATGGATGAATGTAAGTGTTGAGTGAGATTCCCGCGACACCCGGAATGGCCGCGGTTCGCTCCAGAAGCTGATTGAAGAACGCGTCGCGCTTTTCCACCGTGTCGTAGCGCTGCGCCGGTACAGGCAGCGACATGGTAAGAATGCGCTCGGGGTTCGCGCTGAACGGAATTTGCTCCAGTTTGAGAAGCGTGCGAATCACTAGGCTCGCGCCCACCAGCAGGATCATGGCGAGAGCGACCTCGGCGATCACGAAAGCATTGCGAAGACGTGCTTCGCGAAAGTTGCCGCTCACGCCGCGACCCGCGCGTTTTAACGCGTCGGCCAGATCTGTGCGAGACGCTTGCAGGGCGGGCGCAAGGCCGAAGAGGAATGCCGCCCCCAGCGAAATGCCAAGCGTGAAGAGCAAAACCGGGACATTTAGGGAGATCTTCGACTCGTCGGGAATGGTGTCCGGCGGAACGATCAGCAGGATGCCGCGCAGCCCCGCGAATGCGAGAAGAACCCCGAGCACGGCGGCCGCTAACCCGATGAGCGCGCTCTCGGTGAGCAATTGGCGGATGATGCGGGAGCGCCCCGCCCCCAGAGAACCACGGATCGCCATTTCGCGCCCGCGCGAGGCGGCCCGCGCGAGCAAGAGGCTCGAGACATTGGTGCAGGCGATGAGCAACAGCAGGCTCACGGCCCCGAACAGAATCCAGAGAGACTGGCGAATGCCGCTGGGGAATGTTTCGTAAAAGTTCGTGAACGCAATGCGGAACGCGGGCGCTTGGGGGCCGCCGCGGCGGGCGATCATCTTCTGGAAGATCGGATGGAGGTTAGTCTGTGCCTGGGCGATGGTAATCCCCGGCTTCATGCGACCGATGAACATAGACTGGCGTACGCCTTCCACGAATTTCCCGCGTTGAAAGACCACCGGCAAGTAGACGTCCGCACCACGCCACATAAACCGCGGCGGCATCACGCCCACCACCGTGCGGGCCCGGTCATTCAGACGCATGGTGCGGCCTAAGATGTGTGTGTCGCCGCCAAACTGCCGCATCCAAAACTTGTAACCAAGCACGGCGACGGCGTCTGCTCCTGCCTTACCATCGGCGGGTTGGATCGCTCGGCCGAGAAACGGTGGGACGCCCATAATCTCGAACGTATTGACGGAGACGAAGTTGCCGCGAAGGCGCTGCGGCCGTCCCGTTCCGGTCCAGAACACATCGCTGATGGTGGACGATGTGACCCCCTCGAAGACGTTGTTCTGTTCGGTGACGTCGAGGTAATCATCCGGCGTGCTGGGATAGAAGAAAAAACTGCGATCCGGCTCGCTCACGCGAAAGCTATAAAGCGTTTCGGGATGGGAATACGGGAACGGGTCGAGAATAACACCGTAGATGACGCTGAAAATCGCCGTCGTCGCTCCGATGCCGAGCGTCAGCGACGAGATGGCGGACGCCGCGAAGCCCGGCGACTTCGAGAGGTTGCGGACCGCGAAGCGAAGATCCTGAATCAGTTGCTCGAACCGCTCGATGATCGGCATGTTAACTGTTCATCCCGGGCTCAGTTTGAAGTTCGGGAACTCCGATTCTTCCTTTGAAGCCAAAAAAACATGACCCAAGCAGCGGCTTCAACGAACAGGAAAGCCGCGATACCGTTTGCCAGTATCTCGATTCCTAGCTGCGTGTCGGCACGCGGTTCGGTACGTATATAGTATCCAGCAGTAAACCAATACGCCACCTTGAAGGCACAGACGGCGAGCACAGTGGCTCCGCAAAAAGCGATAACCCCTTGAATCCACGGTAATGTTGGCCAACTCATATGCGCGATTTTTCTCTCGATGTAGTTGTCGTTCGCCAATGGTCGGTGGCTCCAAATCTCTACTGAACCTTGATTTCCGCTCGGAGCTGCGTGTCTTGCGCGGATCTGCCCACCATCACTTCTACAGGCCTCTTCTCGACTTCCCAGCGCTCGTTCTTTTCATCCCAATACGCGAGCTTGGACGCCGCTAACGGGATCTCAACCGACTTAGTCTCACCGGGCCCGAGGTAAACACGGCGGAAACCCTTCAACTCCTCCTTTGGCCGGGGCACCTTGGAGTGGAGATGGCGGCAATAGAGTTGAACGACCTCGTCCCCGGCGCGCAAACCGGTGTTAGTCACTTCGACACTTACTGTAAGACTGCCGTTCGCCCCGAGCTCGCTGGCGCTGGTCTTCAGATTCGCGTAGCGGAATGTGGTGTAACTCAAGCCGTATCCGAACGGGTAAAGCGGGTCGCGCTGAAAGTACATGTAAGTGCGGCCGTGACGGATGTCGTAGTCCATCATTGGCGGCAACTGGTCGGTCGATTTCGGCCAGGTTTCAACAAGGCGTCCGCCTGGATTGTAATCGCCGAATAGCACTCGTGCAAGCGCCGCCCCTTCATCTTGGGAAGCGTGAGCCATGTGCAGGATGGCGGGTACGTGTTCCTGTGACCAGTTGATGGCGAACGGAAAGCTGGACACCAGAATCACGACCGTCTTCGGATTGACCGCGAAAACCTGCTTCACGAGCTGCTCCTGCTCCAGGGTGATCGACTCTCGATCGCGGCCCTCCCGGCCATCGCTCGCCACCGTGCAGGGCAGGGTATCGCCTCCGTCAACCGTGTGATGCCAGTCGTGAGCCATGTCGGGGCCGCAGGTGGGATCGTTGCCCACGACGACTACCGCCGCATCCGCATTGCGCGCGGCATTGATCGCCGCATTCCCGATCTCATCCGCTGCGTAATTGACCTTAATATTGGGACCCGCGAAGTCCTTGATGCCCTGGAGAGGCGTCGTGGCGTGCGGCGGCGTCCCGCCATACCAGTCCCAGTGCACGGAGTCGGCAAGCGGACCGATCACAGCGATCGACTTGACCTTGTTCTTATCCAGGGGCAGAAAGTGGTCGGCGTTCTTCAAGAGGACGATCGATTCAAGAGCCATCTGCAATGAAACGGCCTGATCGTGTTCCCCATTCCACGGTTCGGGCGAATCTTTAATCTTGCTATACGGAACCAGTTCCGGTGGATCGAGAAGCCCCAGGCGAAGCACGATGCGGAACTTACGCCGCAAGAGATCATCGAGTTCCGCTTCGGTCACGGAGCCCTCCTTTAAAGCCGCTTTGGTCTCCTCGCGATAGGTATCCAGGAACTGGTTAATGCCGCTCTTCAAGCACGCAATCACCGCGGCCTTCTGGTCCGGAAAGCGCTTCCGCGGGTCCACCAACAGGCGCACCGCGCCGCCATCGCTCGATAGGACATTGACTCCCCACTGGTCTTCGAGAATCGACTTCAATATCGGATGAACCGCCATGGGAACGCCGTTCCACGCGTTATAGGAAGCCATCACAGCTTGCGCGCTGCCCTCGAGAAAGCCCATGCGGAAGGGAACGGAATAGTATTCGTGAAACAGGCGCGCGTCGAAATCGGAAGAAGAACTCCCGCGAAAGTTTTCATTGCTGTTTGCTAGGAAGTGTTTAAGCAATGCTGCGGCCTGCCAATACCTGGGGTTGTCACCCTGCAGTCCGTGTATAAACGCGGCGGCCATTGTCCCGTTGAAGAAAGGATCTTCCCCATATACCTCTTCCAAACGTCCCCAACGCGGGTCGCGCGCCAGATCGGATTGCGGCCCCCACAACATCAGCATCTGGCGGTTGTACTTTTCGGTTTGCGTAATGAAGCGGGCTTCGTAACCTTCGACGGCGCCGGCTTGGCGAACGAGGTCCGGGTCCCACGACTCGCCCATCCCCGGTGGCTGCGGAAACTGCGTCGTGGGTATGGGAGTGCGGTTCCGTGTGCCCCCGCGCTGCACCACGCCGTGGATACCCTCCGAACTCCCCATGTTCGGCACGCCTAATCGAGGAACCGCCGTCTGCGTGCCCAGACAATTGATCTTCTCCTCCGCAGTCATCAACGACAGAAGGTTATCGATGCGCTTCTCGTCGGCGAGTTTCGGGTCCTTGAAGGGATAAGAGACTTGCTGCGCAAAACCGGGCGCGAGCACGAACACCAAACTTAGGACGCGGAGACGTGAAAAGATGCGGAGAAGGTTCATAAAGGCAGGCGTTCCAGAATGCACCACAGACTATCACGCAAGCTCACGAGCCGTCAGGCGGATGCGATTGTATCTGCAGCCGCGGCGCAACACATCCATTCGCCGACGTGATCACATCGGGCAGGCCGTGGTGGAAGAAGTCTCCCGCGCCTCCATTCCTGTCGGCCGAAATCAAAACCACTCGACTGCATAACAAAGTCCCATCGCCTTTGCCTGGAAAGAACGCCGGCCCCTCACGCCCGTTGCTATCCTAACGGCTTATGTCGCCGGACTCCCGCCTGGAAGATATCCTTTCCGCGATGTGCGCGGAACCGCAGGCCTCCGTAATTGAACGTGAGCGTTCCTTGTTTGATCAATTGACCGGGCCACTCGGCAACACGCTGGTTCTGTTCGGCGCCGGTCCACTAGGACGCCAAACTCTCACTGGCCTCCGTCAGTGCGGTGTCGCCCCGGCGTTTTTCACGGACAACCGGAGTGCGCTTTGGGGAACACGGGTCGATGGATTGGAAGTGTTGCCGCCGTCCGATGCTGCCGCGCGATACGGGCAAAGTGCTTGCTTCGTGGTCACCGTGTATAACGGGAGCCGGCCCCGACAGCAATTGCGGGATCTCGGGTGCCAATGCGTCATCTCCTATGCACCGCTCTTCTGGAAGTTTGCGAAAGTCTTCATTCCGTCCACCTGCATGGGCCTTGCCCATCCCATGTGGGACCATGCGGACGCGATTCGCCGCGCATATGCACTGCTTGCGGATGAGGAATCCCGCCGCGTCTTCCGGGAACAAATCCAGTGGCGCGTCGACCTTCGTTCCGAAGCCATGCGACCGCCTTCGCCGGCAGCCGAGACGTACTATCCCCCTGATCTTATTAAGTCGCTGGGTGCCGCCGAAATCTTCGTAGATTGCGGAGCATTCACCGGAGACAGTATCGAAGGGTTTCTCAAAGCCCGGAGTGGAGACTTCGGCCGGATATTTGCCCTCGAGCCGGACCCATCCAACCGCCTTCTTCTCGAAGAGTATCGTAGCTCACTTCAGCAAGAGACGGCCCGGCGAGTGACCATCCTGCCCTACGCCGCCGGCAAGACTCGCATGCGGGTTAACTTCGCCGGAGGCGATGAGGTCCGATCGCACGTGGCCGGTCAGGCGGAAAGCGGAGATACCGAGTGCGTTCCCTTAGACGAAATCTTCGAGAGTATCGATCCCACTTACACCAAGCCGACCTATATCAAAATGGATATCGAGGGCGCGGAGCCGGATGCGATTCAAGGGGCAGCCAAAGTATTGAATAGCGCTCATCCCGTTCTCGCGGCGTGCGTCTACCACCGCTGGGAACATCTCTGGGAGATCCCCACGCTACTCCACAACGTTGCACCCTCACACCAGGTGTTTCTCCGGAGATATGCGGAGGACTGCTGGGAACTTGTCTGCTACTCGGTGCCCGAGGAGCGCCTGCTTTCGTCGCATTAAACCCGTCCGGGGAGCGCCGGAGTAGTACGATCCGTTCGCTACAGTCGGTCTGTAGCGCAACAAGACCCGGTCTGGCACCACGTTGAGCGCAATCTATACTTGCAGCCGAAGGAAGAGGATGCTATGACATGGTAGTGCCATACAATTGTTTGCCTGCCCGTTTAATCCCTAAGACAAAGGACCAGTTATGAAGAGTATCTTTGCCGCCTTTTTATATGTGTATCTCGCCGTACCCTCTTTTGGCGCCCTTACGGTGCAGTTCACCGCGTATCCAGAATCTCCACAACCTGTCGGCACTCCCATCACCTTTACCGCCGTCGCGACCGATACGAATGCCGGAACTCTCGACTATCAATTCAATGGTTCAAACAATGGCGTCCGCTTCCGCTTGATTCAGGATTACGATATCTCAAATCAAATTTCTTGGGCCGCAACATCCAAAGAAGGCACTTATACAATCCAGGTAATTGCTCGGAATCAAACGACACTTGAAACTGCGACCGCGAACATTTCCGTCTCTATTACATCGCGAGTCGTCGGAAATACGCCAGTCGTCAGTACGACCGTCAATCCTTTGGTTGCTCTGTACAGCGCTCCTCCTTGCGCTGCGGGGGCCTCCATGTACGTCCGTTTCGGTACTTCAGCCGGCTATAGCCGCACCGGAGCCGTCCCCTGCACGCCCACCCAAAGCATGAACTTCTATATTGCCGGCATGATTCCGAGTACTATCTATACGATGTACTACGTGACTCAGGATAGCGCTGGGCTGCATCCTGGTCCGAGCAGCGTATTTACTACCGGAGCGGTGGATCCTACCCTTGCCCTTCCGACTTACCAAATCACGGCTGCCGCCAACCGTCAAACGAGCTATACCCAGAATGTCCTCTTATTAGATTTTGCAAGTCTGGCGTTCAACACCCAATACTATTTCCCGGTTGCAATGGATCTTCAAGGGCGAATCATCTGGTATTACCCCAACTTAGGGGTGATGAACGAGTCAAGCTCCTACTTCATCCGTCCCGTGCCTCAGAGTGGCGGCCATTTCCTGATCATCCTGGAAGACCCGAACACCCGCATCACCGGCCAAATTCTCCGCGAAATCGATCTCGCCGGGAATACCGTTCAGCAAACCAGCGTCACCCGTGTCAGCGAACAGCTGCAACAACAGGGCAAACTCGGGATTATCGACTTCGATCATGATGCCGTTCGGCTACCGAATGGCCACACCCTCGTGATCTGCTCACAGGAGGAAATCTTTCCGGCTGGCACCCAGGGCGCGACGGCCCCTGTCGATATCCTCGGAGATGCGGTCGTCGATCTTGATCAAAATCTTCAAGTTGCCTGGTCCTGGAGCGCCTACGATCATCTCGATATCAATCGTGCCGCGATTCTCGGTGAAACGTGTACAGTCGCTGCCGGTGGATGCGCGCCTTTCACGCTTGCGCCCGTTGCGAATGACTGGCTCCACGCCAACGCGCTCAACTACATCCCGTCTGACGGCAACTTTCTTGTCTCCTTGCGCCACCAGGATTGGATCGCCAAAATCGACTACGCCAACGGCGCGGGCGCGGGAGACGTAATCTGGGAGCTCGGCCTTGATGGGAACTTCACGATCAACAGCACGGATCCCTACCCATGGTTTTCCCACCAGCACGACACCGAATACGAACTGGGCGGTACATCGGTACTCTCGCTCTTCGATAACGGCAATACGCGCTTCGTGGTAAACCCAGGTGTCGTCGAGAATAGCCGCGGGTATGTACTCAACATCGACGAACCCAACATGGTCGTGACTCCGACGTTCTTTGACATGGGCGTCTACTCCAACGCTGTGGGGAGCGCCCAAAGACTGGATAATGGCAATTACTTCTTCGAAGCCGGGTTCATTGGCACTCCGCCCAACATATCGGGACAAGCTTCAGAGTTCCTCCCCGACGCTACGCCCAACTTCACCGAGACAAATAGCGGCTGTCTGACCTATCGCGGGTACCGCATGGAGACTCTTTACCTGCTACAAAATCAACAGCCTTCTTCGCAGGGCACAGACGTGCCTTTCTTTACTCAGTAAATGTTGGGAGCCATCCGGGAGCCGATGCACTTCTCACGGCCGGACAGTGCATAATTCCTAAAGCGGGAAGCGGCTCTCGGACGACTACCCCAAAATCCAAAGCCATCGACCACGACGAACTAATGACTTGGACCCCCGACTAGTGCTCACGCAAACGGAGCGGTTGCTGCGCTGGTACGCGCTCGTGCTAACCATCCTCACGCTGGTGGCTTGGTCGGTCTCGCTCATTCGGATCGAAATCCTTCATTGGCCTGCTGACCTGGGCGGGCTCATCTACGATTCAAACTATCGCTTCTCCGATCTCCAGCTGTTTATACCGGCGACGCGTCATCCGATTGGCGCGGGCGAGGCAGTCGAAAGGGGCAAAGAGCTGTTCAATCTTCCCGCTCCAGCCATCTTTGCCTATTCATTCTTCGCGCTGTTCGGATGGCGGGCGCCGATTGCACTAGCGGTGTTGCTGCTCGGCGCAGTTTTGTTAAGCGCCCGCTTCCTTTTTGTCGCCTTAATGCGCCGGGGCGTCAGCCCATCCCTCAGTGCTCTGTTCCTGTGTCTCTCCGTGCTCACCTCGTATCCACTTCTCTTTGAGCTCGACCGCGCCAACATAGAAGGCGTTATGTGGCTGCTGCTGATTGCCGCATTCTTCGCGTTAGTGCACGAAAGGTTCTATCTCTCCGCCCTGTTGATTGCCCTCGCCGGTTCCATTAAGCCTTTTCCCCTTGTCCTCCTGATGATCTTTCTCTTCATGCGCAGAATACGCGCAGTGCTGATCGCCGGCACAGTCTGGTTGTTGGTGCAGTTCAGCGCCTTCACCCTAAGTGGACCTACCTTTATCCGCTGCTTTCGTGCCTACCGGGTCGGCTCCGTCGCGTACGCTCACATCGTGGCCGGGTCGTATCGCCCTTACCAGATGAACTTCGACCACTCGATCTTCGCCGCCGTTAAGCAGGGGATCCTGCTCCTGTACTACCAGGCCGGATCGCCCTTTTCGTCTCTCGACCCCATCCTCTGGAAACTTTTATGGCCGTATTTTCTTTCGGCGGGTCTGGTCTGCTTCGTCGTCCTGTTCTGCATCCGTAACAAACCGGTTCTCAATCAAATCCTGGTCTGCTTCCTGATCATGATCATTGTGCCTCCCGCGAACTATGACTACACGCTCGTCGAACTCTATATCCCGTTCTCTTTGTTTCTTCTTTACCTGGCGGAGTCGCGGTGCCCGGCCCAAATGCGGACAACGCTAGCCATCATGCTGCTGTGCTTCGCCGTCGTGTTTACCCCACAAACCTATCTTCGCGGCCAAGTGCTGGGAGTCGCTGGCCAAATGAAATTGATCGCGTTGCTTGGGCTTTTTGTCCTCGCTCTCCGCATGCCGTTGTCTAGCTCGCTCGATGGCTTACGCGTATCCCGACCTGCCCCGGGCAGTTCGAAACCACCCGGAGCAGACCCCGTCCGACCGCAATAAGCCACTTGCGGCAAGCGATCGACACCAAACTCACCCTAAAACTTCACGAGAAGATCAATGTCGAACAGCACCTCGCGCTTCTGGAGGTTTGGGCTCCACAGACCGCCATTCCCGGCGCATCCCGAAACACTGACCGAAGCGGCCCCGTTGTAGCATGCGTATTCGGTCGGCGAACCATTGTTCGTGCCCGGAGGCGGCGTCAGCCCGTTCGAACCGCTGAAATAAGGAACATTCGCATGGCGGAAGTCGCCTTCAAAGCGAAACGTGATCCATTGCTTCGGCATATAATCGAACGTTCCCGACACGTCGTACGCTTTGAAAGGATCGCCAGGATTTTCCGTGAAGTACGGCGAGTTGATAGCCGCTGACGCCGCGCTCTCCCCATTAATTGGCGGCAGCAGTACCAGATACCTCCCCGGATTATTGATCTGACCCCCGCCGAGCGTAAAGGCGAACAGGTCTTTGTGAAACCACATCCGGTTATAAAACATATATCCGATGAAGCTTTGTTTTGGGCCGGCTGCCGTGTTCCCGTGGCAGCTGACTCCGGCACCATACTCACATCCCAGGTCGCCGGTAACGGTAAACGCCATCTTGTCGAGCGTCCGGCTGGGCTTGTCGAAGTACTTCACCTCGATGCTGTTATCAGTATGAATGCGGGAGCGCCCCGGTATATACAAGTCATCCCTCCCTAAGCCGTAGTCGTTAGAAATAATGTTGAGCCACGGACGTGGGCTCCACCGAATCTGCCCGCCCAATCCCTTGCGGTGGTTGGACGAACCATAAGACTGCCACCCGTTAATCACGTACGGTTCGATCTTCAGGTGAGGGGTCGGGAAGATCTGCGCGCGTACACCCTGGAAGAACCATGGAGTATTCGAAGAAACGTACGATGGCTGGTAGGCCCAGTTATCGTAATTGTAGTAACTGAACAGGCCGATGTAAGACATGAAGATACCCGCGTCTATATTTATCCCGTTCAGGACGTTCAAGTGGTATCCGCCGTAAGCCTCGGAAATGTAGCGGTTCGCGTTAGCTAGGTCCCATTGCCCCTTCGCCGTGCTGGGATCGTTGCGAGGCGTCGCCGTGGAATATAGTCCAAACTGCGTCATGAACCGGGCGCGCACGTTGTCCCAGTGGAAATCGCCGCCGATTCCGAGTTGCTCAAGCTGGATTTCGTTCGAGCGAAATAGTTCGCTCGACCCTCCCATCGAGTGATCCGAAGGGTGATTACTGTCATAGCTATAAGTAAGATCGGCCCGTATATCCGGCGTGAAAAACTTGCTGTCGAACGCCGGTTCTTTGTTTCGTGGGTTGCCGTTGAGCCACGTCCAGTCCGCGTCCGAGAAAGGATCGATCTTCTGTGGCGTCGCGGGTGGCGGTGTCGCATCCGAGATGGCCGCCGACGGAATCGCCGCCGCGGCCGGAAGGGGACTGCCGGAGGGAGCCGGGGCAATCGCCACCGGGTCCGGACTCGCGATGTCCCGCAAAGTAATCGTGTCACCCTTGATCCATCGAGCGAGCGTTACGCTACCGGAGCGGGGCTGCTCTGCCGAGATGCGGCCCTGCGGCTGTGCGGAAGTGCTCACAGCGGACCTCAGTGGAATCGCGAGATCCTGCCGGCTGGCTGCGCCGGCGTTGACTCGCACCCGCGAAACCGTTCCCGCCCGGTCGGCGTCGGGTAGTTGAACAGTCACCACATATTCGCCCGGAGTCAAGTCGGCGAAGGTATAAGTGCCCGCGCTCGTAGAGATAGTGGCTTGGAAACGCGATCCGTCGAGATAAGCCGCCGAAACCGTCACCCCTGCAATGGAGTTCCCTGACTGGTCCCGAATCAGCCCCGTGATCGCTCCAAAACTTGGTTGTATCGGACTGGGCGGGCTCGCGCTCGCAGAGGAGAAAATTCCAACGAGGCTAAGGAGGAAGCAATGACCGAGCGCCACGAGGCGTCCCGATCTGATCCTGCGTATTGTAGAAAGCATGCATGGCCAGTTTCGGCCCGCAACCATAAAGAAACGATAAAACTTTTATCGGTCTTTTGCGGTTATCGTTAGTTCCCAAATGCAAATGCACAAAAGCCGCGCCACCGCCGCAATACGCGAGTTACTGCTATCTCATTTCCCGCCTGGAGAGTAAGTGAGCAATACGTTCCCCGATTTTCCCCCGTATCTTCCATAGCCGGACATCACATAAACCGCTCCTCCCGCGATCACCGGCCCCGCCACATCGAGAGAGCCGCCGTGTGCGGTTTCCCCGTTGACTGCCGGGTACTCCATCTCCGTATCCGCATCCCAGATCACCGCGCCTGTCGCCGTCGCATAAGCGCGAAGGTGCCCATCAAGCGATCCGGAAAACACCACTCCCGGAATTCCACTTACCGCGGCCGACTGCGCCGGGCTGCACGGCGTTCGATCTCCGCAGGGGGTCGGCTTCGCACTCCACACCAGTTCGCCCGTCGCTGCGTTCAACGCAAATAGGCCGCCCCCTTTTGTGCCGTCCGCCTCTAGCCGGTAGCCCATCTTCTCGTTCTTGTCGGGTACGCCATGCAGTCGCAGATCGGAAAGCGCCACGTACACCCGGCCGTCTTGGGCAGCCGAGCCCCACTGAATACCGCCCAGCGTTCCACCCTCGCCAATGCGCCGGGTCCACATCGGTTTCCCATTCGCGTCGGGGTCGAACGCATACACAACGCCGGACTTCTGCCCAATCAGCAGCGCTCGCTTTCCCTTATCTAACTCCAACAGAATCGGCGGCTGCCCGAAATCAAAATCGTGTCCATGCGCCTCCGGACATGCGCCATGCACGCCGGGATCGCACCCCGTGTTGTAAATGTCCCCGGCCGTCGCCTGACTCGTCCAAAGGATTTTGCCCGTCGCCATGTCGAGCGCGAGTACGGCATCGCTGGTTCCTGTAGCCGGCTCCGAATAGTTGTCGCCGGTAGACACATACAGTCGCTTCAGTCGGATATCGATCGTGGGACTCGACCACACCCCAGCTCCCGACGGCCCCCGAAACGTTGTGCCCGCAATCTCTCGAGACTCGTCAATCGTGAACGTCTTCCAAATACGCTCCCCGGTCGCTGCGTTCAGCGCCACCACGCTCCCGCGAAACGAACAGCACCCATATTTCGGTGACGCTGCCATCACTTCCTCGAACGACGAGATGCCCGCGTAAACCACGCCCTGATACACCACCGGCGTGCTCGTCACCATCGCCGCGAAGTTCTCATCCACATGCGCCTTCCAAAGCAGCTTCCCGGTTCCCGTGTCAATCGCATAAATATGGGCCTTGTAGTCTCCAAAGAAAACTGCGTTCTTTCCTCCCGGTATTTCGCCCGTCACGAGCCCGGATCGAACCGGCGCATCTCCCTCGAACACCCACCTCGTACAACCCGTTTGAGCGTCGAGGGCGTAGAGCTTGTTCGCGCCCACATAGATAGTGCCGTTCACCACCGCCGGCTGCGAACGAGGCTCCGCATCGCTACCCAGAGAGAACGCCCACTTCAGTCGCAGCCCCGCAACTTGGGAGGCCTTCAGACCGGCTCCTGCAGCTGTTTGAAAACGCGTGTTCGCGGCATTTACGCCCCAACTGCTCCAACCTCCCGAAACGGAAGACCCCGATGCCGGTGCGCTTCCCGCCTGGCAGATGTTGCTCGCACCTTTTCCCAACACGCTCGTCGCCGTTCCCAAGTAAGCCGCTACGGCCGCAATTTCACCCTCTGTCAACCCCGCAGCCTGCGCCTTCATCACACCGTTCTTCAACGTGTCCTGAATCGCCGGAGCCGTCTTGGATCGCAGCGCGCTCACCGGAGGAACTCGCCCCTGGCCCTTGTCATGACACCCCGCGCAATGCGCCTGGTACACCGCGCTACCGTCTTGAGCCCACGCAATCCCTGCACAAGCGATCAGCAGCCATACCTTTCCCATTGGTTACTCGCCCCGTTTCAAATTTGTCACGCTGTTCACCATCCTGTAACGTCGACCGCTGAATGACCGATTCTAACGCTCACCGGCCATCGACGCTTTCTTACCCATCCACTCAGCCCGATGTTATGAACGCAGCGAACGGCGGCAAAATCTGATCTAATAGCTACGCGAAGGAGAACTTCGATGCCCTCTGTTTGGTGCCGGTCGTGGCGCCGTTGGAAAGAGTTCCGCCAAGTCGTCCAATGGATCGGTTGGTTGACAATTGCGGCGGCAGCATCGCCCGGCGGACTACCCGCGTCCGAGGTGATCCTCCATAACTTCGGAGCGCCCTTTTCTCGAGGCGGTGCTCCCAACTCCACTCTGATTCAGGATGCGGCCGGTTCCCTCTACGGCACCACTTACACCGGTGGCGCTTATGGCGCTGGCGCTGTTTACAAGGTAAGTGCCGCCGGAGTGGAAACGGTGCTCTATAACTTCACGGGCGGCGTCGACGGCGGCAACCCCGAAGGCGGTGTGATCGGCGACGGGCAGGGAAATCTCTACGGAACCACCTTCGCCGGTGGCATTGCAAACTTCGGCGTAGTGTTCAAGTTGAGTGGTTCCGGGCAGGAAACGGTGCTCTACAGCTTCACCGGAGGTGCGGACGGAGGAAGTCCCAGAGCAGGCGTGATCCGCGACGCGATTGGCAATCTTTACGGAACAACCTCAGCCGGCGGAATCCTCTGCCTTTTTGTTTTGCCAGGTTGCGGCGTCGTGTACAAAGTGGATCAAAACAATCAGGAAACCGTTCTATTCACCTTTAACTTATTCAGCGGCTATCAGCCCCCTTCCGGTCTGGTCCGCGACCCGGATGGCAACTTGTACGGGGTTGCGGAAGGCGGTGCCGTCAATGAGGGTGCGGTATACAAGCTCACTCCCGACGGGCAGGAAACCGTCCTTTATAGTTTCAATGAAGCCTCAACCGGGGATGGGCAAGAACCGCTCGGCACCCTGGTCCTCGACCCCGCGGGAAATCTCTACGGAACCACCGTAGATGGTGGAAACGGAATCCCGTACCCTTGCTGCGGCGCCATTTTTAAAATTAGCCCGAGCGGAATGGAAACCATTATCTTCGAGTTTCGGGGCGCTGACGGCGAAAGTCCTTACGCGGGCGTCATTCGCGATGCCGCTGGCAATTTATACGGGACGACGTCCGAAGGCGGCGCGAGCGGCCTGGGTACGGTGTTCAAAGTAAGTCCCAGCGGCGTCGAAACCGTCCTGCATAGCTTCACAGGTGGGAGCGACGGAAGCGGTCCGGAAGCCGGTCTGCTCATGGACGCGACGGGAAACTTGTTCGGGACCACGCTATCAGGAGGTGTTAGCGGAGGCGGTGTGGTATTCAAAATCGATCCAACCGGGCTGGAGACTGTGCTCTACCAGTTCCCCGGATCGAAAGGAGGCTCGGTTCCCGATGCGACACCGTTCCGCGATGCATCCGGAAATTTCTACGGCGTCACCTCCCAAGGCGGCTCGCAAAATGCCGGCGTGGTTTACGCAATGAATGCCGCCGGGAGTGAGACGGTGCTCTATAACTTCACCGGGGGCTTAGATGGGGGAGATCCGCAATCGGGCGTGTTTCGCGATCAGACGGGGACTCTTTACGGAACTACGTTTTCTGGTGGTCTGAAGCCTGTCGGGTGCGCTCTATGCGGTACCTTCGGCGTGGTTTATAAAGTCGACTCCAGCGGCAAGGAAACCGTGTTGCACAGCTTTGCGGGATCGCCAAGCGATGGCGCGAATCCGTCCTCCGGTCTGGTTGCCGACGGTGCCGGGTATTTGTATGGTGTTACCACCATGGGAGGCTCGGAAGGCGTGGGAATCATCTACCGCGTCGATTCCGGCGGCAATGAAACCGTGCTCCACAGCTTCGATGGCGCCGACGGCCAATTTCCGTATGGCGGCCTAACACGTGATGCGGATGGCAATCTATACGGCACCACCTCAATCGGTGGATCGGGCGATAACGGCAACGTATACAAACTCGATAAGAGCGGGCATCTAACAGTGCTGCTCAATTTCTTCAACGTAAATCAGGGGCTCAGACCTTACTCCGGCGTAGTCTTAGATGCCGCTCGCAACATCTATGGGACAACCACGCAGGGCGGCACGGGCCTGTTCGGCGTCGTTTATAAAATCGCCAACACAGGCGAGGAAACCGTCCTCTATAACTTCACCGGAGGTGCCGACGGCGGTACCCCTTACGCCGGTGTGATTCTTGACAAGTTGGGCAACCTGTACGGCACCACGCAAGCCGGCGGCGCGAACGGCAAAGGTGTCGTGTACAAGATCGACACGGCCGGAACTGAGACCGTCCTATATAACTTCACCGGCGCCGATGGTGCCGCGCCTGTCGCAACACTCACCTTTGACTCTTCGGGCAACTTGTATGGCAGCACTCCTGCCGGCGGCAAGTACTCGGGCGGTGTGATCTTCGAACTCAAAGCCGCCGCCGCTGCGGAATGATTCTTCACTGACTGTCTTGCCACAACCGCGGATAGGTTGATGGATTAGTATAGGGGGACGAGGAAGTCGTGGTATCCGTCCTTGTGTTCATAGGAATGCCACGGACAACGCGCGAGCACATGTCGGCGGTCCGGCTGGACCACCAGGAATGCCTCTTCTGCGTTGCACTTCGCATCGTCGAAACGCACCCAGTTCACATCACGCTCCAGGAAGAACAGATAATGGGGCTGGTAAGAAATCAAAAGATTCGTGCCTGAGCTTCCCATCGCGCCGGCATCCCAATGCACTTTTGAAACGAAAAAGCCGTTGCCAATCGGCTCCCTACGCTGCGGCTCGGTGCGGAATAGTAAGCCGAGCGTGAGAAACAAGCAGGCCATGGGAGCAAGCAGGAACAGCATGCCGGAGCAGATTGCGGCGAACCAATTTCGCCAAATCCTCGAAACTAACAACGCAAGCAGCGCATAACAGCCCAGGGTCAGCCACTGGTGAAGTTCGTTGACCAACCGAAAAGAAGTGTGCCAATGCGTGACTAGCTCAAGAGCGTAGAGCATTAGGCATGCGAGGCTCGTCCAGGTGACAACGCGTTGCGCTTCAGGGTTAAGCTTCGACCACCTGAGGCGAATGTCCACCGCGTTGAAGATCGCTGCCGCCATACAGATGAGTGCGATAGGCGGATACATCCACTTCGCCCAGATCGGAATCGCCATAAACTTCGACGAGAGCCCCTTTGCGGCCAAGTATATCAAAGTACTTTACGATGCCAAGCAAAAAAGGAATGGCCGGCCTTCGTGCAAGCTCTTAGTGACCAGGATGCCGCGCTTCTGCGGAAGCGAAATTCTCCGCAATCTCTTCCGCCGTGATCTCGATAGCCGAGTTACCCTCAATCAGAGCGGCAATCTCCGCGTCCGTCTTCCCTTGTGACCGTAGGGTTTCAATTTCATCGCTGATCATCCCTACAAAGGCTTCAATGGGAAACGTCTCAGGCCCAAGTCCCGCGGCGTCTCGCAAAGCCCTCTGCGCTCGAAGCGCCTGCTCGATAGAGTAAGTTTTCATAGTCCGATCTTCCCTTCTTAACCTTTTCTTGCGACGTGCAGAAAGCAGGCAACACTGAGGCAGCCGCGCGGGGTCAGCCTCCTCCGCTCCCGCGATGATGCTGGTGGCTGAGTACGACGAAACGGCTGATTGCATACCCCAATGCCGCTCCCGCAAACACATCTGAAACATTATGCGCGGAAAGCGTCACCCTCGAAAACCCGATTGCGCCCGCTGCTCCATATGCCAAAAAGGGCACCCATCGGTGTTCGTGTCCATACCGCCTCGAGATCACCGTGGCCACCGAGAACGCCGCGATCGTGTGTCCGGAAGGAAATCCTCCGCCCCCGGTGGTCGGCGCATCTAACCACGTATCTCCGTAATTTCCGTTTGCGGGAATGCTCTCGGGCCGGGCCCTCCTTGTAGCCACCTTCAGGAACTCGGCCGCGATCTCGGAATCCACCACCGCTTCGGCGGTCCATAAGCCCGTGCTTTGCGCATACCGGTTCTTTCGGATGAGCCCGGTGAGATAGAGAGTTGCGGGAACGGCCGCAGTCACAAGGGAAGTGTTCGTCCCCGAAAGTCCGCTATTGAACCCGTGGAAATTCGCTGTTTTGCGGAAAAAAGGCGCATCGTACTGGTCCACTGCGATCAGCGTCCCCGTCGTCGCCAGGAACGCTCCCGTTGGTGTCCATCCCTGGCCCTGCGTCAAAGATCGAGGAAAATCCCAATAGATCGTCTTCTGGTCTGTCCCGATGTTTCGGAACAGTTGCTTCCAACCAATGTCCTCTGCCCCTGTCGCATCCTGCGAGTTGTCCACTGGTGGCTCACTAACGTCTCCAGGCTGCCCCGCCCGATCACCGGACCGGGTAGCCCCCTGTGACCAGCCTGAACTCGCACACGCCAGCAGGAGAGCCGCTAGAAAGTAACTGCGCAACATAACCGGAAGACAGCTTCAGAGTAGAGCGAAATGCTGAAGGTTCCCTGAAGATGACTCGACCGCTCGCCGGCCACTGTTTTAGTAAATCCCGGTCCATCCCACAGATACCCACGCGCACGCGGCTTATTGGAACGTCACATTCACCGTGTTCGCGACCAGCGTATCTGCCGTCAATACAATAGCTACACTGCCCGCCTCAGCAAGAGCTACAGGAATGGGACCGATATTGAGCTGATCTTCCCCGACATTTCCGGGAGCGGCGCCGGCGTACAGCACCGGCACGCTCGCCCCCCCGACCGTCACCGTCACGGTCTTTGCATACCGGAATCCGGTCCCGTAAAGCTCCAGATAAACCTGCTCCGTTGCGTTCCCGGCGCTAACCGGCAAGGGCGCCACTGCGTTGTTCACAATCTGAAACACCGGCTGCAAAGGCTGCTGGGCGCCGTTGGCCACCGGCAGGACGTACGCCGCCGCGAGCCCGGACGCATTCAGCGCAAATAGGCCGGGTGAAATGCTTCCAATCTGTATCTCCTCCGTCTGCACAATCCCCGTCTGCGGAGTTAACGTAACGGTCGCCGGACCGTTTACCAATCCCGGCGGAATCTCGTAGTTGATCTGCAGAGGCGAGACATAATATAAAGCCGCCGGGAGTACCGTGCCGGCCGCATCTGTCACTGTGATCGAAGTGCCTTCGAGCGTTGTAGGCAGCGGAACAGTCGTCGCTCCCGTCGTCCCCGCCGCTAGATTGGTCCCGAATGCGGAGACGATCGCTTCCGGAGCAAACGGCTCCACTTGGTCTGCCGTCGCTAATGCAGTCGTGAACGTAGCCCCCGGCGGCTGCAGTGTAAAGTGAAGCGCGAAGATAAACTCGTTCGCGGTGCTCGGATTGATCCCTCCGGAAGCGACATAACTGTACGGATCCACAAAAATCTGCTGCCAATTGGGATGATCGCCCGCATCTAGTGCGCTGCTGAAACCCGACGCATAATACGCATCGCCCGGCAGGATGGGATTGGTCGGCAGCGCGCAACAAAGCGTGCCAATTCCGTTCGTAAGAGGACTCACCGGCGTCCCGTTCACCAGCCACTGGTTCACCACGCCATCAAAGTAGGCCGGGCGGCTCAGCGTGTAATCGATCACGATATTCCAATTTGCATTCGTGTTCCCGGCAACTGGGCCGCCGCCCGTCGTTTGCATGTAAAACACGTCCCACTCTCCATTGGGACCCGTCGCAACCTGTTGTTGCCAGATCTTCAAAGCTCCGTTATCAACCAATACCGGCGTAGGTCCAAAGGTAGTAACCGCCGAGTAAGTGTCCGGCGCGTTCGTTCCGCTAAATGTAAGACTCGAACCAATTGGCAGAATTCCGGTCTGCCCAAGCGCTCGTGGACACGGAAGGGCGATCAGGATCAACGCGGCCATGGTCAGGCGATATAGCCGGAGCCCTCTGGTGACGTCCGCTGGCGATTCATTTATAGGCACGCGAATTGTAGGCAAGCGAGTCCTTTCCGGTAACAATCGGTATCGATTGTATATCCGTTTGTGTCTCGCGTCACCCGCTTAGTTCAAAGCAGCACCGCTCCGATGTTCCGCGCGTTCTGTCGCAGCGTTCATCACTGCAGACGCTGGTTTCTCGCGGATATCCCTTACATCCACCCGCGTTCCTCCCAGTCCCTCGCATTGTCTTTGTGCTGAGGAAATGGCGACGCGACATGCGTGCGCACAGAGTACTCGGAGTCCGTGTCTGACTCCACCGCAAGCCGCTCGGAAATTCCGGCAAACTGCTTCGTCCGGTCGCGCGCCACCGTAATGTCGTCAACTACGACGAACCAACGCTGCCTCGATCCTGACTACCGCATCGCCCGTTTTTTTGGATAAGGACAGTGCGCGTCGTGCCAGGCGATGGCATCCTCTTCCGAAGGAAATCGATGCTCCGGAACATAATCCCAGGCATAAACATCCTCTTCGCCTGCGGGAATAAACAGCATGTGCCCGCAAATCTCGTCTTGCGAAACCTGAAGTGTGCCGTCCGGTTCGCGTTCGTTGATCGCCAAAATCGTAAGCCTCCACGCCAGTTTACCCGTGTTCCCGAACGGCTCACGGTCACCTCCTCAGCCAGCAATGCATCACCAGACGCATCCCTCGCTCTGGACATGTCTTTCACCATAACGTTGCATATACTCTCCTGAGGGGCTCTCAGGATGTTGAGTGACTTTGCCTTTTGGGTCAACACTCTGGGGAGGCGTCGACTTTTGCCAGGAGCAACAATACCTTTTGTCGGGCTTGCAGATCCGCTTAGTGCGGCGGCTGCAGCCCCGCCGTATTGACTCTGCAATTTCGTCCCGGACCTGCTTTGTTACATGTCTTCCCCTCTCAGGGACGCTCCGTCAGCCTATCCTTCGAGCCAAATTGCCGGAGCATTGTGTTCAATTGGCGTACGGAAACTTACTATACGTGGCTCGCATCGTCTCCCTTTTATGATCAGGCCGGCGTTTTTTCGCTCGACTAAGTGAAGCAGACGACTACAGTTCTGCCCGGAACAGGACACATCACTCCCGTGTCAGAAGTAGCTCTCGCGATCGACAATCAGAGTCTGTTCCTTTTTGGTCGCGAATCGAATTCGACTCCCGGGCGCTTAGCTCTTTACCGTGTCTCGCTCGCGCCCACCGTCTGGTCACCCGACTCCCGATATGTCCTTAATTCTCGATACAGCCTGTTGTGTCACTTCGACGTAGGTCCTGTAGTTCTTGTAGATGTGGCCATGGGTAAGCAGCAGATTCTTCGCAGCTCGCACTCCAAGTGGCTTGCCGGGCAAGTCTTCTGGATCGCGAGCTCGACCGCGGCGGCTCTTGCAAGTCGAGCTTTACAGAATTCCAAGCAAGGTTAATTGGCGCTATCGCAGCGTTACGAATCGCGTCAGCGATACGAGTCGAGGCGAAAGGGACGAACCTCGCCTCGAAACATGCCGCCTTTTACGCTCGGATCCGCTGCCAAAACACGCTGCGCATCGCTCGTCGAAGGTACTTGGATGATGATGAGCTCGATTGCGTCTGGATCCGCTACGGACGAACCAGCGATAAGGAGCTTCTTATCCGCGCGAAGCCGATGGACATAAGCTGCGTGCTCACCAAGCAACACTTGCTCCTGTGCGGTGGGCGACTTGGCCGCCGCTAACCCCCGAATGGGCGTGAGCTTGATGAGGAAGAATGGATTGCCGTTAAAGGCAGGCGAGTCCTGGGCGTGAGCCAGCCCTCCCCAAAGTGCAAGCGAGGTAAGAGCGAACATTCGCAACATACTGCTGTCCTACTCGCATATGCTAACATCCCAGGTTCTTTCGGATAAGGTATCGCGCTATTCGTAGCGCAGGGCCACCATCGGGTCCACGTTCGCGGCGCGGTGCGCGGGCGCAAAACAGGCCAGCGCCGCCACCAGGCTCAGAAGCAACATAGCTCCTGCGAGAACGAGGAAATCGCGGGAGCTTCCGGCCTCCCACCTGGCAAGAACATGATTAAGTGCCAGAGTGAGCAGAACTCCCGCAGCCAAGCCGGCTCCAACACTGAGCGAAGAGGTTCCGAAGACCACGCGCATAACATCGCGAGGGCGTGCCCCAAGCGCCATTCGGATTCCAAATTCATTTGTTCGTCGCGCGACGGCGAAGGATACAACGCTGTAGAGACCGGTCGCCGCCAAGGCCAGCGCGAGCACCGCAAATGCTCCAAATAACCAGGCAACCAGATGCTCGCTGGCCCACTCGGGCTGAGTCTCGATCCATTGTTCGAGATCCTGAACTTGCCCGCTGATTTGCTGATCGCGGTCGATCGAATTCACCTTCTGACCAATTGCGTGAAGGAGTGTGAGCGGTGATGAGCCGGAACGGACGAGAATCTGCGTTCCCATTCCCATCCCGAGCGTATAGGGAACGAAGGCCTCGGGGAGAACCCGGTTGCGCAGGCCGTCGTCGAGCTTATCCGCGGTCACTCCAACCACAATCATGCGCAGATCTCCGGGCGGAGTAAGCCGGAAAGGCGGCTCACTTCTAAGATCCGGAAAGGACAGTGAACGCCCCAGCGCACCCCCCGGAAAATACATGCGCTCCATCGTTCGATTAATAACGACCACTCGCGCCCCGTTGTGATCCTCTGTGTCAGTCCAAATCCGGCCTTCCAAAAGCGGGATGCGCAGCAGCGGGAAGTAACCCTGACTCACAAAATTCGCCCGAATCTTCTGCTCGTCGCGCGGTGGTTTGCCCGTGATCACAACCGCGGTATTCCATCCGTTCGACGGAGGCGTGGCATTGCTGGAGATGGCCGTCATCGTCACACCGGGGACTGTGGCCGTCTTGGCGCGAAGCTGCTCGAAAAAGTTGGCCCGCGCTTCCCACGTCGGGTAGGCGCCGTCGTGAACCGGTATCCCGACAGACATCACGTTCTGCGGGTCGTATCCCAAATGCACATGGAGCAGGCTGACGAATCCGCGCATCGCCGCTCCGGCTCCGGCCAGCATGACCAGAGTCAACGCAATCTGACCGGCGACCAGGATCTGGTTCATTACCCGACCGCGCCCCCCAGCCACCCGGCGGGTGCTGCTCTGCATAATCTGCGCCACGTCGGGGCGCGAGAGTTGAAGCGCCGGCCAGAGACCGAACAGAATACCGGTAAAGATCGCCAGAAACACGCTGAACGCTAGGACGGGGATATTGATTCGAATAGCTGCTTCATGCGGGAACGAGTATTGCGGTAGCAGGTCCGCGATAACTTTCGTAGCGCGATAGGCGAGCAGGATTCCGAGCGCGGCGCCGGAAAGCGAAAGCAGCAGCGCCTCTGTGAGCAGTTGGCGAATGAGGCGCATTCGCGCTGCGCCCACCGCCGCCCGAATAGCAAACTCGTTCTGCCGGGCCGTGCCCCGAGCAAGCATCAGAATCGAAACGTTTCCGCATCCAATCAGCAAAAGGAAACCCACGGCTGCGAACAGGAGTGAAAGCGTGCCGCCGAGCCGCTTCTCGAAATCGTCGTTCAATCCAACAAGGCGGAACTTGAACCGGCTTTGCGGAAAGTGTTTTGGCGTTTCCTTCGCGAATTGCATGATCAAAGGCGCCAGCGTGTCGGCTGCGGCTTTGCGCGATATGCCAGGCTTGATCCGGATGCCGGTGTAATAGGAACGCACCGGATCCTGTGTGATTTTCAAGGGCAGATAAACGTCGGCATCGTCCCATGTAAAGCGCGGCGCGGCCACGCCGACCACCGAATAAGGCTTGCGGACAAGTGTGATCGTGCGGCCGATCACCGAACGATCTCCTCCAAAATGCCGCTGCCAGAATTTGTAGCTGAGAACGGCCACGGCTTGCGGATCCTGTCCATCGATCGCGTCCGAGGGGAGAAGCCCCCGGCCAAGCGCGACGGGTACTCCGAAAAATTGGAATGCGTTCGACGTAAAGTACGAGCCGTTCACGTCCTCCGGCAAATCGTTGCCGCCGATCGTCAGACTCCATCCATCCGAGGCAAACGTATCTTCGACGACCGGCGACTTACGAAGCACCTGCCACTGTCCCCCAGTGAGCCCGAATCCGTTCTCGCGACCGGAAGAATCGATGAGCCGCATGTGGGCCATGCGGTCGGAGTTTGCGTAAGGATACGGATCGAGCAGGATCGCATGTATAACGCTGAACACCGACGTGGTCGCACCGATGCCAAGTGTCAGGGACAGGACGGCCGTCAACGCAAAGCCCGGCATCCTGACTAACTGGCGTACGCAATAACGCAGGTCCTGCAACACCGTGCTCATGAAGACCTCCTGAACGAAATGAGGAACGATCTCCAGGAGATACGCACGCCGGGGAGTTTGGTAACGAAACTAATTCCGGTCCTTCATCGCTTTGCCGTACCCGCGGTGGGCCAAGGGCTGCCCAGAAAATGGCCCTGTTGCACGTTCCCATAGCATCCTGCACGCGCGCCGGTGTCTTATATTGGCCCTCGTCTCATCAGCCCGATAGACCCCTACCTCACTCTTCTTTTCGCAGAACTACAGATTGTTAACTTTCAAAAACTGCATCGCCTGAATCACTCTGTGCCTGCCGCTCGCGTTGCGGGCTCGGACACCCACGGTCACGCTCGTTCACGAGTTTTCCGGCACGGATGGCGCTTTTCCCGTTTCCAACCTCATTGAACTTCCGAACGGCAAATTCTTGGGCGTGACTTGGAACGCGAAAGCTTCGCCCGCATCCGGAGTGATCTACACAATCGATGCCGCTGGGCATTTCGCGTCAGTGGCCCAGCTCTCCGGCACAACGCAATGCGCGACCCCGGCCGAATACCGCAACGGTAGCGGAATCTTTCAGGCAAGTAGCGGGAACATATATGGTGTCTGCTACAGCGGGGGCGAAAACAACTTAGGCAGCATTTATATGCTGAGCCGAACCGGCAGCGCGACCCTGTTATACAGCTTTGACGGTTCTTTAGGTGCTCACCCCGTCGGTCCGCTCGTGGAAGGCATCGACGGCAATCTCTACGGTGTAACAAGCTCCACCGTGTATAAGATGACTCCCAGCGGCGTCGTCACCCTTCTCTACTCGTTCGGAAGCGGCGGTCCCGTTCGCCGGCGGGCGGCTTAACATTGGCATCGGATGCCACCCTCTTCGGAGTCACTGCATTCTACGAGATCAGCTATGCCGGAGCGGCTTACAAGATTGATTTGACCGGCGCGCTCACCACTCTCGGTCAATACTTCGCTTCGGCATATGGTCCGAATCCTGTGCTGACAAAGGCGAACACCGTACAAACGCTTTGTCAGCCTACCGTCAGCGTCGCCGGTTCAGCCGAAACGTTGGAAGCTGTTTCACAGTCGGGTTGCCCAGAGTCGTATACGCCCGTCCGCAGTACTTCGGCCCCGACTTTGTGAACCTGGTCGGCGGACTGACGCAGGGAGCCGACCGCGCCCTCTACCTGAACGGTGAATCGATTATTATCGTTGATCCGGCTTATCCCACCTTGGCCGCGCGCGTCGGCCCTGCCGCGCAAACCACCCAGTTCGCTCCTATTGATTCGTCCACTGGTTCTTACCTGGTCGGCAACCCTGTTCAGGCCGCCTCGGGGTTGATCTATTCCGCCGCTCAATCCGGTGGTCCGAATGGACTCGGCAGCGTTCTTCCCGTCAACTACGGAAGCGCCGCGCCGCCCCCTGCGATTCTCTTCTTCGCGCCTTCCAGCGCTCCACCCCAAACGGTGGTCACCATCTGGGGTTCGCGCTTTGTCGGAGCGACATCGGTGCTGGTCGGCGGAAAACCAGTCCCGTTCACGGTAACCGCTTCGGGCTTCATCCAATTCGTCGTGACCAAGAACGCCGTTACGGGCCAATCACCGTCACCACTCCGAACGGCACAGTCGCCAGTACGGGAGCGTTCACCGTCGACTAACCGCGGGAACGCCGGAGGACGTCTCACCGTTCCCCGTCCTCCGCGCCCGTTTCCCCTCGCTTTCCCTGAGGACGGATATCATGAATGCTGTGGCGGCCAAACTTAGACAAGTGCTGAGTTCAGAGCAGGTGGACGCCATTTCGCGCGCGGTAGCCGATCCCCGCCGCTTCGGAATTCTGCGAAGCATTGCCGCTCATGCGTCCACTTCGTGCACCACGGTGCGCGAGCAGCACCCCATCAGCCCGGCCACCGTTTCGCACCACCTCAAGGAGCTCGAAGCCGCCGGTTTGATCGCCTTTGAACGCGAGGGCCGCACCATCCGCATGACATTCCAGCGCGATCGGTGGCAGCAGTATCTGAAGCAGCTCGCGGATATTTAGACCGCCATCGAACTTTCTGCAACCATCGGCTGCATTCCTCATCTGTTTGATTGTTATCGAACAATTCAATAAAAGGGGAACCAGATGGCAAAGCTTACGGGCAAGATTGCGGTAGTCACAGGCGCTTCCAAGGGCATTGGGGCAGGGATTGCGAAGGCGCTGGGGCGCGAGGGCGCGACGGTGGTTGTAAATTACGCGACGGACAAAGCCGGCGCGGAGCGGACGGCGAAAGCCATCGGCGATGCTGGCGGAAAGGCCGTTGTGATCGGCGGCAGCGTGGCGATCGCAGCGGAACGCGACGCCTTGTTCGCCGAAGTGAAGCAGCAATTCGGCAAACTCGACATCCTGGTCAACAACGCCGGTGTCTACGGCTGGCAGCCGCTCGAAGACCTCGAAGAAGCGGAGTTCGACCGCCAGTACAACACCAACGTGAAGGGGCTACTCTTTACCACCAAAGCCGCCGTGCCACTATTTGGACCGGAAGGCGGCAGCATCATTAACATCAGCTCGGTAGTAGCCACGCGCTCGTTCGCGAATTCCAGCGTGTACTCCTCCACGAAAGGTGCGGTGGACACAATCACACGCGTGCTCTCCGCGGAACTCGGTTCGAAAAACATCCGTGTAAACTCGCTCAGCCCCGGAATGATCATTACCGAAGGCAGCAAGGCATTCATGGGCGAAGACAATTCTTTTGAGAAGCAGGTGGTCGCGCAGACTCCGCTAGGCCGCGTGGGCCAGCCGGACGACACTGCGGACGTAGCGCTCTTCCTCGCCTCGGAGGATTCGCGCTGGGTCAACGGTTCCGTCCTCGAGGTTGCGGGCGGCAATCGATAAGTGGCATTCGGTCACCCGAGATGGGCGCTTCCTACCCGCCAACCCGCGGATGTAAAAGAGCTGTAAATTGAAGCGCCCCCTCGCGGGAGCGGGATCCATTCCCCTTTACAATCGGGCTTGCATGCTTACACAACGCAGTCTTTTCAAGCTACTTTTATTTGGACTCTTCTACGGTGGTTCTCTCTCGGCACAGCAGTCGAACGCCGCTCTGAATTACTCTGTGATCTACACGTCCCCATCGCCGACCGCAGCCATTGCCGGACCATTCACGCCTGGCAGTGGTGGGGTGCTTTATGCGGTTGCGCCTCTAGGAGGGCCGGATCTGAACGGCTCGGTTGTGGCGCTAATTCCTCCGGCAAATGGTGGCCAGTGGACCGTCACGACGCTGCATGAATTCACATCCAAAGAAGGCGACTTCCCTTATCCGGGATTGGTTCTCGGACCGGACGGGAGCCTGTATGGATCGCTCTTCGGCGATGGCCCGGCCGGGAGCGGAGCGGTGTTTCGGCTAATCCCCCCAACAACCCCGGGCGGCGCGTGGACGGAACGGACGGTATACGCCTTCAGCGCCAGCACCGGCGGACTGCCCGTCGGAGATCTCATCGCGGGTCCTCATGGGCAGCTATATGGAGTGAATGCGGGCGATGAAACCGGCTTGCATCCGACGTCCATCTACCAGCTGACTCCCCCGTCTCAGGCGGGAGGCGCATGGACCAAAACCGTTCTGTATGGCATCGGAGAGGGAGCGGCGGTAGACGGCGGGCTGAGCTTTGGGCCGGATGGTGTGCTCTACTGCGACACGGGCAACTCGGTCTTCGGACTCGTGCTTTCAGGAGTCGGACCCAACACCACCGCCACCCCGTTTCCCGTGTACAATCTGGGAGCTGACCAGCTTCGCTCGAATGCGCCCGTGCTTGCGCTTTCCTCCGGCGCTCTGCTGCTGCCCACGACCGGCGGCACGCAATGGGGACAAATCATCGCGTTGACGAAGCCCTCCGCTCACCGGCGCACAGTGGAACCGGACCAACGTCTACACCTTCAGCTCGACGGATGGCGCCAATCCGGAAGGACCACTTACACCCGCCGGGAACGGTAAGTTTCTCGGCACAACTTACAGCGGTGGCGCGCTGGGGAATGGCACGGTGTACGCTTTAAGCGCTCCCGCGGTCGCTGGCGGCGCGTGGTCCGTACAAGTGCTGCATAGCTTCCCGCCGGAAACCGCGGATCGCGGATATGCTCCTATGACCGGTGTGGTCCTGAACAACAGTGCAATCTTCGGTCTGGCCGCACTGAACGGGAATACGGTGGAGACGGTGGGCTTTGAACTGTCTTCCACGCCGCAATAACGCCGCACGAACATCGCGGCGACGGAGTAGCGGATAGTAATTGGCGAGCGCCCCTTTCAACACCCCCGGTCTGTGGGTAGCCCTGCTCTTCAACAGGCGTTTTCGGGATTCCACAAACTCCGGTAATCTGCTCTATAGGAAACGCCGGGGGAGGGGAGTGGGCCTCGCCGCCCGGGTTGCGAGATCTTGCACCGTTACCGTAAGTGGCGTCAAATGCGCGAGCAGCCTTGCTTGCGACATTCAGCACCGTCTTGATCAACCTCGTCGATGATCTCTCCTGCGAAAAGAGATCGCTCGGCCAGGTCTAAAATCGTGGATTTCTCTCACGATGTTTTATTGTAGATGTTGCTTATGTCAGGCCAGTCCCAGGATGGCGCAGAGACTAACTTCATCGATCCTCAATCGGTAGCAAGCGTGGAAATTGATCGCTATCACCTGCTTCAAAAGATCGGGGAAGGTGGTATGGGCGAAGTCTGGTTGGCTGAGCAGCGTGAACCCGTTCGCCGCCGAGTCGCGCTCAAACTGATCAAGTCGGGAATGCACTCCCGCGACCTGATCGCCCGCTTCGAGTCCGAGCGCCAAGCTCTCGCCATGATGGATCACCCGGTGATCGCCAAGGTCTACGACGCCGGGACGGCCCCGAACGGCCTGCCCTACTTCGCTATGGAGTATGTTGGCGGCCTCCCTATCACCGCGTACTGTGACAAACACAAGCTTTCCATCGCGGAACGCCTCCAGCTTTTCGTTCACGTTTGTGAAGGCGTACAGCACGCGCATCAGAAAGCTATCATTCACCGGGACCTGAAACCGTCGAACATTCTCGTGAAGGAGGAAGATGGGCGCGCAGCCCCCAAGATCATCGACTTCGGAGTGGCCAAGGCGCTCACCCACAGCCTGACGGAAGGCACAATTTATACGCAATTGGGTGCCCTCATCGGCACGCCTGAATACATGAGCCCTGAGCAGGCCGATTCAGCCGGCCGCGACATAGATACGCGAACCGACGTCTACTCACTCGGTGTGATCCTGTTCGAACTCCTCGTCGGCGTTCCCCCTCTTGATCTCCGCAAATCGGCTTATCACGAGCTCATCCGTAAGTTACGCGAGGAGGATGCGCCAAAACCAAGTACAAAAATCCGGACTTTGGGGGCCAAACTACTGCTTTCGCGCGGGACCGAGCCACCCTGGTACCTACTTACTTCAAGCAACTCCGTGGCGACCTCGATTCGATTACTCTGAAGTCACTTGAAAAGGATCGGGCGCGGAGATACGGATCAGCAGCCGAATTCGCCGCCGATATCGGCCGGTATCTCAACCAGGAACCGGTACTTGCTGTCCCGCCCTCGTTCCAATACCGCGTCAGCAAGTTTGTCAGGCGCAATCGGGCGTTGGTTGCCGCGGCCGGCATCGTCTCCCTTGTGCTAATCATTTCAACCGCGGTTAGTGTGTGGCTCGCGGTTCGCGCGTCGCGCGCGGAACGGCTGGCGGAAACTGACGCTTCGACCGCTAAAGCCGTCAAGGATTTTCTGCAGGAAGATTTATTAGCTCAGGTAACTCCGGAGTTTCAAACCGGCGGACCTCTCGATCCCGACATCAAAGTGCGTACCCTCGTGGACCGGGCGGCCGCCCGGGTAGGGGCCAAGTTGGGACATAAACCACTGGTAGAGGCCGAAATCCGCCGCACGATTGGCGACGCCTATCGTAACCTCGGTCTCTACCCCGAGGCAGCAAAGCAATTCCAGTTGGCCTATGATTTGAGCCGGCAGAGTCGTGGCGCTGGCGCTATTGAGACGCTTGAGATACTCAATAGTCTGGCGGATTCAAAATCCGATCTGGGGAAGCAAACAGAGGCGGCGAAACTGCACAAACTTGTCTTCGAGGGAGAAACTGCGACCCTCGGAGAGCAGGATCCGCGAACTCTGGTCGCAATGCAATGCGTCGGTGTTGACTTTTTGCTGCAAGGACAGTATGCCGAAGCGGAACCGCTGTTGGCAAAAGCCCTTGCCGTCCAAACCCGCAAGCTCGGGTATGACAACTTAGAGACTCTCAATACAAGCGACAGCATGGCGACTCTCTATATTAATCAGGGCAAGTATCCCCAGGCCGAAGCGCTATTGACTAAAGGTTTGGTAAGCTATCGCCGCGTTTTTGGTTTCGATCACCCGTTCACCACGCGCGAACGGTTTGGATTAGGTCGCGTTCTTTTTGGCGAGGGTAAGTACGCCCAGGCTGACGATCTTGTGAGCTAGACGATTGCCAGTGGGCAGAAACTGCTTGGTCCCAAGCATCCCGATGTTTTATGGGATCGAATGTTACTAGGCCGCATCTACCTCGAAGAAGGTAAGCCGGAAGCTATTCCTGAGTTGGAGAAAGTAGCCCGCGAATTTGCCGAGGTTGCCGGACCTGATAACCCGGATACTCTCTTGAGTCGAAGCTGGCTGGCAGCGGCTTATGACGCTTACGGCGAACTTGCGCGCGCCGAGTTGATTTGGAGGGAGATTCTCTCCAAGTTTCGACAAACCGAAGGCGAGCAGGACAAGAACGTTGTTGACACTTCAGAAATGCTGGGCCAAAATCTGCTCCGGCAAGCAAAGTTTGCTGAGGCAGAACCTTTCCTTCGCCGTGCTCTAGCCGCGCGGCAAGTCACACAGCCAAATGAATGGATGCGCTTTCGTTCGGAAGCGCTCCTGGGGGAGTGCCTGGCCGGTCAAAAACAATGGAGCGCTGCGGAGCCTTTGCTCTTAGAAGGTTACGGGGGAATGCAAAAGAACTCTGTGCACATCCCTGCGGCCGAGAAGAAATGGTTGAAGCGTTCCGGTGAACAGATTGTGGCCCTCTACTCCCAGTCGAATAGGCCGGCGCAGGCTGCCGAGTGGCGCGCAAAGTTATAGGGCGTTCGGGAAGCGTTCAAATCTCTAGGACGATAACTCGCTGCCGATTGCACAACTCGAGCGCTTGCCTCATCGACCATGCGCGACAGCCTTTCCAATCTTCGCGTGACCGCGACACTGATCTCCTCTGCGCTCTGCATGTCAACGGACATAACGACGATGCCGATGAACGGCCGCCCTCATCAAATGCGCAAAAACACTTTCTTCCGATAAAGTGGATAAGTAATCGCCAGATTCAACAGAACGATACCCACCGCATAAGCCAGCGAGGCATGCACCGGCGTCATCCAACGCGCAAACACCTCCTGGTATAACCACCGATGAACCGAAATCCCCGCATCCGCTCCGCCCGCGCCAATCCGCCAACGATCAAGAATCACGGTCAGCACGCTGGAGATCGTGAAGGCAAAAATCGCGTTTGTCCCGAATACCAGCAAAGGTCCGCAACCCACTCGCCACCGTCGCACCTCCACAGCGAAATAGAAAACCCCGAAGATCAATAGCGCAGTCCCCGAACTAAATAGCGCGAACGTGCTCGTCCAAATCTTCTTGTTCAACGGAAGGACCGGCTGCAGTGCCGCGCCCAAAGCGATCAGTCCGCCGCCCCAACAAAAAGCACCATTGCTCTCCGATCTCGGGACTCCCCGCGCACCAGCCACTCGCCCGCGAGCACCCCGATCAGAAAATCGGCGAACGCCGGCATCGTCGATAAAATACCTTCCGGATCGAAGGTGACCCCGTAGCCAGGCGTCAGCCCATAAGCCCACAAATGACGCGTCCCGAAAACCAAGCGATCCATGTAAGCCGGCAGGCTTCCCAATGAATCCAATCGGCCCGGCCCAAAGCCAGGCACCGGGAACTGCTTCAACAAAACCCCATAAAAAACCAGCAGTCCCATCACAACCAGCGCCAGGTAGCCGTTCGCTGTCCACCAACCCCCTTTGTCTTACACAGCCGATCGTCGCGCCGGCGCGAGATACAACACCGCGCCCGCCGCGTAACAAACGGCAATCCGCTGGAGAATCCCGGGAATGCGAATCGTTTGGAGGTGGTAATCGGGAAAGCCGTTCAGAATCAAACCAAGCGCAAACAGAACGACACTTCTACGCAACACAGAAAGAAGCAACTCGTGGCGCGAACAGCCCCGTTCCAGCCGGCGTCCGAACGAGAGACTCATCGCCATGCCCGACGCCACCAGAAACGAGGGGAAGATCATGTCGGTGGGCGTAGCCCCGTCCCAGTTCGCATGGAGCAAGGGCCAGTACACAGCGGAATAGGTGCCGGGGTCGGTCACCAGAATCATCGCTCCGACAACGAGCCCGCGAAAACAATCGAGTGATGGAAACCGGGTCCCGCCGGGAACGCACATTAGCGACCATTATCCGCGTCGCTTTCGCCCAAATCGTGATATCCTTCTCCCGAACTTGGTTCTAACCGGAGAACACAGATGCGTAAACTCAACTTCTTACTCGGCCTTGTTTTTATAACTGCGCTCGGAGCGCAAACCGACACCTCCAAACTGGACGTCCAGGTGAGCTACACCGGGTCCGGGACGGTGGACGAGGGGCACAAGGTTTTTGTCGTGCTCTGGGACACGCCGGACTTCGTCAAAGGGGATGCCAACGTTCCACCGGTCGCGATCAAAACGGCGACCTCGAAATCCGAGGTGGTCCATTTTGAGGACCTTTCCAAAAGCCCTGTTTACGTGAGCATGGTCTACGATCCGACCGGAAAGTGGGATGCGGCCAGCGCGCCGTCCTCCGGCTCCGCGGTCGGCTTATACTCCACCGAACCCGGAACCCCGGCGCCGGTAAAGCTCGATCCGCACACCACGACCAAGGTCTCTGCCACCTTCGACGATTCCCAAAAGATGCCCTGAGCCAAGGGCGTCTCGTCTTTAGAGGATTGCCGCACAGTAGTTCTCCGTAACAAACGCTCCGGCGCTTCAAATCGCCTCACAACTCGCGATGAGCAAATCAAAAATCGCGGAAAGTCGAATTGCTGGCCGTCCTTTTCCCTAAAAACAGTTACACGAGATCGACTCAAACAATCCCGAATGCTTATATAAAGATTCGACTGAGGCGCTAAACAAATCGACGTGTAAGGCGGGTATCGATGGCCGACAAGCAAAAGAACGATCCGGGCGTATGGTTCATCATGCTCATCGTGATAGCCGCTATTTTTGTGAGCGATTCGACCAAGCACTATCTGAGAGCCAATGCCGCCGTGGGAGCAGGGGCTTGCACGATCGTGATGCTCGGCGTAGCCAAGGTTCGGTGGGATCTTAAAGGGAAGTGGTGGTTTTGGGCGGCCCTATGTGCGGGAGCAGCGCTGCAGCTGCCTCTCATCTTTCTGATGCCGTGGTCTGATCGCTACTTGACAGGAATTGGTGCGATGGCCTTTGTCATACCCGGATTTCTAATGGCCCTAGGGTGCGTGGTTGTTGCAGAGAGAATCTTTGCGACCACCAGCAGCCCCAAGCAACAGCAGCATCCGTGACTCAGTCGCGGCATTGGATCAGCAAGACCGTTTGCTCTTCGACCTCGGTCGACCTAACGACGCCTACGGCAATCGCTCTTTCTCGTTCCCGAATACGAAGCCGCTCGCAGCCTCCTTAAACAAATGCCCGACAAGGGAGAAGCCGGTGAGCAGGTCCGCACTTCGACAATCTGATGCGTGAAGCCATGTCCGCACCGGGAAGTAACGTTCCGCCCAACACTGATCCTATGTCTGTGGCGTTAGCCGGTTACAGCTGGTTCTAATGGAATCCAGATTTCGACCGGTCCAATCGGTGTGGCGTCTTCTGAGAAGCTGGTGAACCGCTCAAACTCGGGCGCGTGCCTTTCGCGACGACCCGAGGTGGCCAGCCAATCGCTCAACAGCCACGTCCACGTATCGCGTAGCGAAGCGATATCGTCAACATGCACCACCGCATACTCTCCCGCTTCAAGGGTTACACTCTCACCCGAGACTCTGGATTCCAAACCTTCATCCACAATACCAGTCAGGTAGTGAATCCGGCCATCGCTAGTGCAAGGTGACGCGCCGTAAAACACCGATCTGCTGTTAGCTTCAGACTGGTTCAGCCGGAAGGCGCGCCACTGCTGCGGAATGAGCTGGGAAGCTTCCGCTTGCGTGGCATAAATCGCCATTGTTCCGATCAAAGATTTTTTCTCAGCAGTACGGAAAACGGGGGTCGGTCGATCAAGCATGTCCTAGGCTTACTATAACCGGCGCGTATTCGGTCAAGGAACCGTTGGTATGGCTTGAAGTCGGAATGTCCCAAGATGTCATGTTTAGAGCCGATCTGAGGCGATCTAAAAAGTTTCTATTTCTAAACGTTGCAGCCTGGATACTTAGATGAGTTAGCGCCGCGGCTTTATCGGAATCGTGTGACACTCCGGCCTATTCCAGAAACCGGATCAACGCCGTCTTAATCCAGCAGCCATGGAAGTGAGTGCTCGGGGCACCAGCATCACGCGCCAGACGACGCGATTCCGGTCCGGTTCGCACCAGGTTACGGACCAACCATTTACGGACCAACCATCGATACCGGAGCCGGGGGGCAATGTCTCACCCACCAATACGAACTTGGTTTCTGTGCTAGCTCGCCCAGCAAGGCCGTTTGGCAGCACGACTCGGGCTTTGCCGGTTCTCGCCGCAAACTTGGCATTGCAAAGATCCTTTGATCGCGACACGTCCCGTCCGAGTCTTCGTGGTTTCGTCTAACAGCATTGCTAGGTCTTCCCTCCCATGCGAAACCTGTTGGTTCCCGGTGGTAACGGCATGACCACAACTTTCTTGTCCATGGTCGGACTCTACCTTGCACACTTCTGCTCACTTCGGAGTCAGGACCGTCTCGATGAGCGGTTCGCCTGGCCGCGTTGAAACGGTCTCGATTTCAGCCTGGTCCGTCTCTCCTAAGTCAATCGACGCTGATCGCCAGCCGTGAAATCCTCCCGCAACTGTCTATTCCAGTTGATTGAGGCGGCTTTGCAGATTCAGTTTCACGTCGTCTTCTCGACTTTCGGTGCTCGGCCGGCGCGCTCTTTGTATCAGCACCACTCGCCGCCTCCCGGGGCCGGTGTGCACTTCACAGCCGCGGTATAGATTTCGAGTAGACTCGATAGCGCCTTCATCACTATGCCGGTCCAGCCTCACTCACCCCGGCGCCGACCACCCTTTAGCCCACGGCGAAGTTCGCGCCGGACGTTTCTGTGTACTTCGACGAAGGGCCATGAATAACTGGTGGCCGCGCATGCCCGGAACAATCTCAGCTGGCCCGGGTAAGATTGGAGGACCGCAGTCAATTAGCATGCATGCCTGGCTAATCTACAATTCGTGAGACCGGACAAACTGGTGCGGCTTTTCCGCACTTCTCAGTTAACGGTGAACGTCTCTGTACTGCGAGTGAACCCATTCGGAGTAAGAGCGCCGATGTAGCCCGTCTTGGCGCCCACCGGCACGGTAGCTTGGATCAATGCCGGCGTGACTACGGTGTAGTTAGTCGCTTTGATCCCATCGAAAGTCACCTCCGTTGTTCCCGTAAACCCGCCGCCCACGATATTCACCACCGTACCTTCCAAGCCATTTGAGGGGTCGAGACTGGCGATTCTCGGGAGAATCAGCGCCGGCAGGTTGGTGTCGAGTTGCTGGCCCGTGGACAATGTCACTATAACCGGAGCGTCTACCGCCATGCTGGGCACATACGCGGTTAAGTAGGTGTTGGAGCCTTGTTGGAATTGCGCCGGTACGGAGCCAAAGGTCACGTTCACCGCCTCCGTCAGGTTCTGCCCCAGGATCGTCACAGGTTGATCGAGCACTACCCACTGGCTACAGCAGAATGCAACATGGCTTACGGCGTCAGCAAAATTTAAGCGGTAAAGAACGCCGCCTCCGTTCGCGCCACCCGCGGACGTCAGCCCGTAGCACGCCGCATTTGTGTCCACCATGAGAGCCGTATTGGGAAAAGCGCCGCTCCATAAGCCTCCGTCCCCCGTAAAATCGAAGAGCTTGTAAAAAGCTCCGCCCCCGAACTGAAAGATCGTGCCCATGTTGTTCAGCCCCCCTAGGCTCGTTGTACCGTAAAGGTCCCCATCGACCAGTAGGCCGGCGGTAGGCTTGTAACCACCAGCGGGTCCGTCGAAGTTATATGCCGTTGCAAATTGGTAGTTCGGCAGAGTAATCTGAAACACCGTTCCATAAGCGCCGGTGCCGTTATACCCGCCGATCTGAGCAGTTCCATAAAGCCTCCCGTCTCTCGTGGCTTGGACGAGCGGGGCGTTGGGGATTGCGCCGTCGCTCTCATTAAGGAAGGAATAAATCGTTTTGATGGTTCCAGCCGCGGTCATGCGGAATACAGCGCCCGCTTCGCTGGCTCCGCCGTTTAAGGTCGCGCCGTAGAAGTAGCCATCCGAGGCCAGAAGCAGGGGGCCGCTCGGGAATCCGGGTACTGTCTTCGAGATCAGCTCGAAGGTTCCAGTCAGGACCGTCAGGCGATAGGCTGTTCCGTTTTCTCCTGGAATCCCGCTCAGGCCGTAAAGGTTTCTATTCTTGTCCTCGACGGGAGGGCCTTGGGGCGTGCCTTCCGAAGTTGTGAACTGATGTAACACCGTTAGAGTATCCGTTCTGGGGTTGAATCGAAATAGAGCATTCGTGGTTGTGCCGTAAAAATTCCCGTCATCGCTTGCCATGGTCAAACCTCCGGTTGGGGCTCCAGTAGTCGCGTCGAAATCCCACAGAGTCGTGTAAGGGCTACCCCCGGGGTTCGCCATGAAGATCGTGCCCAGGCCATTGGAACCGCCAGCCATGGTTGTTCCGTAGAGGCTGCCATTGCTTCCCTGCGTTAGCCTTCCGGAGGGAGTGCATCCAGAGCTACAGTTGAAATCGTACAGGTCCCGGTAAACTTGCGCATGCAGCGAAGCTGCTGCGAGCGCCGGCAATAGAGCGCAAACGAGTGCAAACCGGCGCCATCCATTTCGATTGTTCTTTCCCGAATCCAGCTTTGGTGACATAGTCTCCGTTTCCTAAATAGGTTTCGCGTCTTTTCACATTCCGTGCCGCGGTTACTGTAGTTCCAAAATTATCGGCTGACCGATCGTTGGGTTTTGTACCGTCATCGCCAAAGACCACGGCAACGGTGCGGAGGTTGCAGTGTTCTCAGCCCAAGTCAGACCATGGAAAGCGATTACAAATAGGGCAACTAGGGAGCGTATTCAGAATTCATTCGCCATTCTCAAAGTTTTCCGTGCGCCCTATTTGCGGAAAGCGCAGCAGTCCCCTTCTCTCAAGGTTCGATCAACTGGAACGAGCGCCGTTACGCACGCGAGCAACTTGCTTCATCTGTTTGTCTTTTTAGGTAGATACCACCCGTAAAGATAAGCGCGGAAATTGCCAAAATGGGGTCAATTTGCTTTGCGTCTCGGTGAGTCTCCCTTCCGCTCCCTCCGTTTAGGAAAATGCCCCGGAACGGCGAGACTAGGTAAGTGACTTCATTTAAACGAGTCAGCTGCCCTGCGGCCTGCAAGACCATTTTCAAAACGTTTCGTTTCAATATTCACGGCTCTGCAGTCCCGAAACAAGCAAGGCCGTTTCGCAGCACGACTCGGGCTTTGCCAGTTCTCGCCGGGAACTTGGCATTGCTAGGATCCTTCGCTCGCGACACGCGCTGCCCGGGTCATCGTGGTTTCGTCTAACCACATCGCGCGGGTCCTCCCTCCATGCAAAATCTAACCTGGGCTTCTCTCTTGCTGCTGAAAGCCGACATACTGATGGCATTCGTGAATCCCTCGGGCCAAACAGCGGACGGTTCCGTGAAACCCCTCGATCTCACATTCATAGCCGCGAACGTGGTTAGAATTGTGTTTGACCTTCGACTTGCGTCCGGGGCTGGAGCATACCGCAGGAGCATGGGGAGATTCCCGTTTCACGAGAGCCGTTCGTGTGGGCCTTGGCACTGCCGATATCAGGCGCCTTCCTCTTGGCAAACATCGTGTGGGGTAGTTTGCCTTTGCGTTACCGACAGCCGAAGCGAGGGCTATGGTTGCTCATCACCGGTGGCTTATGGGTTGACTTCGCTCATCACTGAGGTCACAGCCCCGCGGTGAAATGCGGGCAACTCTTGCATGTTGAAGGGTGTGGCACATAGCCAAATGAACGGATAACGGCGGATTGCGTTCAGTGACGTGCGTTTGAATATCCTTCCGTTCGTTTTGGCTCACCGGTTGAGCTTCCTTGGAGATTCGGGTCGATGAGCCGCCGGCAGGCGAGGCCGGTGAGCTGAGCCGCCGTTGGCGCCACTGGAAGTTTGAACTCAGTTGATTGGTTCGCTGTCGCAAAGAGACATTGTCCTTTGCTTGATCCGTGCAGTCTATCCCGGCTCTGCGCCTTCCTTCCTTCCTTCCTGCATCCATAGCTCGACAATTCGTGTCCATTCATCGACGGCTTTGAGCGACGCGCCACCTTGGCAACGCCTTCCTGACCGCTCATTACGAAGGAAAATGGGCCCATGCTCAGACGATTACTCGGTTGGCCAGGCAGATGCACTTGCTATAGAAACTCGGTAACCCCGCTTCAGGGTCTGAGTACGATTTCCTGTTCAAAACCAGGAGAGAGCTATCTAGGCGTCGGGCAGGTTATTATGTCGACGGCACAACGGCCGCCGCTGAATCGGAGCGGAACATGGCAGTCGCAGAAATGAATCGATTTGTAGCAGTCCGTCCAAGATCATTCACAAAAGGAGAAACAGGCGCATATGGTTACTGTGGCATTGCTTGTCCGTCTGGAAGCAAAACCGGGGAAGGAGGCGGCCGTTGCAGATTTTCTTCGCTCAGCCCTGCCCTTAGTTCAAAGGGAACCCGCAACAAATCCTTGGTTCGCGGTTCAAATGGGGCCCTCAACCTTTGGGATCTTTGACGCTTTTCCTGACGATGCAGGCCGTGAAACGCATCTTTCCGGCCCGATCGGTGCTGCGCTGAACGAGAAGGCCTCTGAGTTATTCGCTCAACCTCCCACCATTGAGAAGCTCAACGTTCTCGCGGCGAAAACTTCCCAGCAGAAATGAGAAAGCTGCCGCATCACAACTGCCAACCGTTATGCGATGACCCAACAATCACAACCAGACGCTAAGCAGCAAATCCGGCTCTTCGGACGAATCGGAAACCCGCTCGGCTACATGATCCGGGACTTCCTGAATCGCAGTGATATCCCGTTCCAATGGGTGGAGCTAAGGGGAGACGAGGACGCCCGTGCTCTGGCCGGGGTCTCCGGACTGAGCGATGGCCGGCTGCCGGTCTGCACCTTTCCCGACGGCTCCCGCTTGGAGTGCCCGACGATTCGCCAGGTCACCGAAAAGCTGGGATGGTTCCGCGATCCTTCCCGCAGCGAGTACGACCTGGCGATCTACGGTGCCGGACCCGCCGGTCTGAGCGCCGCGGTGTATGGCGCTTCGGAAGGTCTAGCCACGGTTCTGATTGAGCGTTTCGCGGTCGGTGGCCAGGCGGGGAGCAGCTCAAAAATCGAAAATTATCTCGGTTTCCCGAAGGGTATCGCCGGTGCCGAACTCGCCGAACGCGCTCGCGAGCAGGCCTGCAAATTCGGAGCGGAGATCTTGTTGGGCCGGGAGGGTGTTCGCGGCGAGTTCCAGCCGGGCAGGGGTGTCGGCCACTTGGCGGACGGCACGCGAATCGTCGCTCGAGCCACCATCTGCGCCACGGGCGTCGAGTACCGGCGTCTCAATCTTCCCAATGAGAGCCGCCTGCTCGGGGCGGGCGTCTACTACGGTGCCGGCGCTAGCGAAGCCAGTCTGTGCCGCTCCACGGACGACGTGTTCGTAGTCGGTGGAGGCAATTCGGCGGGACAGGCGACGATGCACTTCGCCCGTGTTGCCCGGTCGGTCACGATGGTGGTTCGCGGCGACTCTTTGCGCGCGTCGCTCTCCCGCTACCTGGTGGACAGAATCATGGCGGCGTCAAACGTTCGGGTACTAACCAACACGGAAGTGACCGCAATCGAAGGCGCGCAGACGTTAGATGGAATCACGCTCACCGACCTTCGGACAGGTGAGTCCCGCGCTTTTGGCACACGCTGGCTTTTCATTTGTGTTGGCGGCGCTCCGCTCACCACGTGGGCTGCGGAAGTCGGCATCGTTCGCGATGATGCGGGGTACCTGGTCACCGGCCCCGACCTTTCGATTGGCCACGCGAACCCAACCAACTGGCAATTGGACAGGAGCCCGTATTATCTCGAGACCAACCTGCCCGGCGTCTTCGCAGCCGGCGACGTGCGGCACGGGTCCGTGAAGCGCTGCGCGTCTGCGGTTGGTGAGGGCGCCATGGCAGTGGCCTTCGTCCACCGCTATCTTGCCACCGGTTAAACGAGTTTCCAGTTTTCGAGCGCGGCGACTTCCTCATCCGAACTTACTTGAATGCCATTTGTGGGAACCGGTCTACTCGTCCAGCAGCCACTCGGGACGCCGACATTACCGCCCCACCCGCCATCACGGCACGACAACATCCGCGGTGCCGAGTACTTCGAATAGGAGCCATTGACATGCTGGAACAACCAATGATCGAAAAGCTCCTCAGTATGCGGCTCCAGGGTATGGCGGGCGCTCTCAAAGCACAGGAACAGGACCCTGGTGTCCGGGAGCTGAGTTTCGCCGAACGCCTGTCCTTATTAGTGGATCAGCAGTGGAACTGGCGCGAGAACCAGGCGCTGGCACGGCGACTGAAAAACGCAAAGCTCCGCCACAATGCTTGCATCGAGGACATCGATTACCGGAGTGCGCGCGGATTGGAAAAGACCGTCATTCGTGGATTGGCTAAGGATTCGCAGTGGGTCCGGAATCACGAGAATCTCTTCGTTCTTGGGCCGACCGGCGTGGGAAAGAGTTTCATCGCCTGTGCACTTGCGCAAAAGGCGTGCCGCGATGGATACTCGGCCTTCTACACTAGGGCGGCAGCCTTATTCCGCGATCTCACGCTGGCACGTGCCGACGGAAGCTTTCGCAATCTGCTCGCGCGGCTGAGCCGGATCGACGTGCTGGTGATCGATGACTGGGCCATGGCGCCGTTATCGGAACCGGAGCGTCGCGACTTCTGGGAGATTTGCGAGGACCGCTATCAGGTCCGGTCGCTGATTCTCACGGCGCAGTTGCCGGTAACCCGCTGGCACGAACAGATCGGCGATCCGACAGTCGCTGATGGCATCCTCGACCGGCTGGTCCACAACGCTCACCGCATTGAGATGCGCGGTGACTCGATGCGAAAATCGCGCGAAGCCGAACGTATCGATTCCCGCTGAGCCGCTTCGACGCCAGACAACCCTTTTCGCAACGAGGTGAGCGATGATCAAAGCTGGAGTGGCGATGCCGTTTTTCACACCATTCGCTGAATACTCAGACGACGAGGTTCGCGGACTCTTGCCCAAGAAATCAAAGCGATTGAAGATCGATCAGCCAATCGCCGAGCGCACATTTGTGCTGTTCCGGCGCGACGGTACATCTTTGCCTATTACTGTTCGCATTGGTGCGCCTTTCGTCGGCAAGGCACCGAAGCCACCAGCGCAACCGGAATATCGTTGTGCCACCCAGATCTTGGGCATCGGCGATGAGAGAGTGATGGCTCCTTGGGGAGAGGACCCCTTCGTCGCTCTTCAGTACGCCCTTGATCTCCTGGGCGATCGACTGGACGAATTTGTGCGGCGCGAAAATCTCGAAATACGATTTCGTTCCGGTGAAGATAAGCAGAAGTGGATTTGGCGATACCCACCTCACTAAGAACATCTCAACTGCAATCAACGGCGGGGCGTCGGGCTACTGTGTGCTGAGGCAGGGCAAGGGACTGCGCCCCTTGCCCCGCACCCCCATCCTCGCAACGCCCATCCCGCCTCCGCTTCGCTCCCGCGCCGCGAGAACTCGTCCTGCTTCATGCGGCGGTTCCCGGCAAGCCGACTAAGGGCTATTTCGCGGATGGTCTCCCGTACCGGGCGTTTCAAGACATTCGCGGAATTTGAGCGAGCAGCGAGCGCACGCAAAATGGCCCAGTGGGCCTCGTCTTTAGCCGAGCGGTGCAAAGAGAGCATCGAAGATACGTCCCAGAATTCGGCGAAGTTGTTTTTCCGAGAGGACGGTGGGCTCGAAGTTGCTTTCGAGTGTCAAACCCGCGATGATCGGTGCCAATGCCGCCAGCGCCAGATCATTATCCTTTCTCGCGCCTCGCGTGAGATCACCAAATATCCGTACATACAACTCCTCGCCCGCGCTGACCCGAGACATATCGAGTGCGCTACGGAACCGCTCTCTCGATTCGGGATGGCGGAGCGCATACAGCTTAAATTCAAGGGCCAGAATGGAAAACGCGTTGTCGCGAAGAAGCCCTACATAGAAGTCTCGAAATGCCTCAAGACTACTTTTCCGATCCGTGCATTTGCCAACGCTGTTAGCAAGGCGTTCGATATACGATCGTGTCCGATGCACGGCGAGAGCCACGAAGAGATCCTCTTTGTTCTTGAAATGCGTGTAGACCGCACCCTTGCTCCTGCCCGCCGTGACGGCGATTTCATCTAGTTGCGCGCCTTCAAATCCGTCTCTGATAAAGACTTTTTCAGCCGCCTTGAGCAGTCGATCCTGAGTTTCCCGAGTTCGAAGCTGTTGTTTGGTCGGAGTTTCCATTGGCACTACCCATCAAAGCATTTTTCCCACGCGTTCCATGTTGACAAAAAACTGACTGGTCGGTATCTTATTCTGTTAGACCACAATCCGCGAGGGGAACGGAGCGCTCTTCCACGTACGAAGGGACAAAGCTTAGCCGATTCTTGGCGTCTTTGTCCTGATGATCGGAACTGTTCTGAAATACGCTCCGGATGCGGCGGCGGCTCGTCCCCGCCCGAAGATCACTGGCATCTCGCTGTATTCACCTCCGGTTTGGATCATGTCTCGATCGGGGTGCCTTCGATTTCGGCGGTCTAGAAGATATCGCAGACGGAGAATCGGTTGACCGGCCGCGTGTGATAAAGAGCGGAAGTTTGGGCGAGACGGCGAGTATCAGTTCAATAGGTACGATCCTGATGCGATTCGGATTGAGTTGATGGAATTTCCATGCTGTCGAGAAGCCTTGCTGCTCGTCATTTACGGCGGAAGGCCCGGAGGCGGAATAGATTCATCGGATTCCGAATGATTAGTAAGAGCAGAGAAACGAATGAGAGACACATCGCCGAAACTCAACTCGAAAAACACTGCCAGGTGGCTCGTTGGCTTCTCAATGATTGCCCTGAGCACTACCGGCCCGATGAGGGCTCAAGTCGCCCGGGTGGTTGACTGTCCACTGGCGTTTCAACCTTATTCCACTGACAAGACTCCGATTCTCGACATCCTTATCGATCCCCGCGCACAAGCGGTTGTCGATCAGGATGCGCCGGGTTTTCTTAAGCCGATACCCATGTTTTTGTTGAAGCCGGAACCGCCGACACTTGCAGATGTCATTACTTTGCGGAACACGCTCGGGTTCGGCGGCGCGCTGACTGAAGCTCAATTCGCCACCCTGGATATCGATCTGGCTAAGATACCGATCACCGAAGCTGTCGCAGAGAAGCGGTGCGCTCGGTACGATCACACCGAGCCCGTGTTGTCGGCGAACATGCACCATCCCGCAGTGCTTGTGTTCTCAAAGATCAACGGCTACCGGGATGAGGATGGGGTGAATGGCGCGGCATCCGCATTGAAGACCATGGCGGAGCAGCGACACTGGTCAATCTTTTTTACGGAAAATGGCGGGGTCTTTAATAGGCGGCAACTGTCTCATTTCGACACCGTTGTTTGGAACAACGTGAGCGGCGATGTTTTAACTCTGCCGCAGAGGAAAGAGTTTCAGGAATATCTCACGCGAGGCGGAGGTTTCGTTGGCCTGCATGGTTCCGGAGGCGACCCATTCTGTGCCTGGGATTGGTATGCCGACACACTCGTGGGAGCGCGTTTTCTGTTACACCCCGCGAATCCTCAAATCCAAGAAGCAAGATTGCAGGTCGACGATCCCACTGACCCAATCGTCCATGGCTTGCCCGCGGAATGGAAGATGAAAGACGAATGGTATTCGTTCAAAAACGACCCTCGATCGAGTGGGGCGCATGTCCTGTTAACCATTGACGAGAAATCGTACTCTCCGCTTTTTGGAAAGATCGACCTGCATATGGGCGACCATCCAATCGCCTGGACCAAGCGCATTGGAAAAGGGAGATCTTTCTATACTGCGATCGGCCACCGGCCAGAAAGTTACTCTGAGCCTCATGTTGTGCAACTAATCGAACAGGCCATTGAATGGACCGCAAAGCGCTAATTCTCAAAAGGTAAATATGTCACAAACAAAAGCCCTCCGATGGCTGGCCTCTCTTATTCTGACGATTGGAATTGCCGAAGCACAGCCCTCTAGAGTTGTTCGCGCCGACGGAACCGCCTTTAAGGATGATCAGGGCCGCACCCTGATTTTGCGCGGCGTCAATCTCGGCGGCTCCAGCAAGCTCCCCGCGAAAACGTCATCCGATCCGCGAAATGTCTCATTCGTGGGGCGTCCCTTTCCACTTGAACAAGCGGACGAACACTTCCGCCGCCTGCAGAGCTGGGGTCTGACTTTCGAGCGATTGATCGTGCCATGGGAAGCGATCGAACACGCAGGCCCGGGTGTTTACGACAAGCCGTATCTGGATTATCTGCATGCGCTGGTGAAGCGAGCGAACTCGTATGGTATTCGCGTCATCATCGACTTGCATCAGGATTTCTACTCGCGTGCTTCGGGCGGCGATGGCGCGCCCTACTGGACACTCTCGAAGTTAGGATTGCTGCCCGATCGCACCAATGAACCAGGATCCCCGAACAAGCAACCCGCACGGACCGGTTATTGGCCGCCCACCGCCGCGCGCTTCTCGGTCGACACGATGGAAACGCTGTTCTGGGCTGGCGACGACTTTGCGCCGGGAGTGGCGGTGGACGGCGTTCCCGTTGAGGAATGGCTTCAAAGTCACTATGTGAACGCGATGCGCCAGGTAGCGCTGCGCCTCGGTGATCTCAATAACGTGGCCGGGTATGACACCTACAACGAACCCCAGTCGGGCTTTATCAATGTTCCCGACCTACGCTCCCCGGAAACCGTGATGATGTTCCTTGGGCGCTACGCGGCGCCCGGCGCACCGGCGCCCAGCTACTGGGACCTTATGGAAGCCGCCTCCGGGTTCAATCCGGAAAAGCACACCGTTGCCGCGAATCAACTCTGGGCTCAGGGCACAGAAGACATATGGCGTCGCCTCGGTGTTTGGGACGTCGTGGACGGCAAACCGACACTGCTGAAGCCGGGCTATTTCGCGGCGGCCAGCGCCAAAAAGCACGGTACAAACTTCTATATAGGCGCGCTTCACCGGCGGATTGAGACGGCGATCCATCAGATTTCGCCGAATGCTTTGATCGCCCAGGAACCATCCGCGGGCGGCGGCGACGTCAAAGCGCTGGCCTTGGGCGCGCCAGGCGCGGTCAGCGAGCCCCATTGGTATGACTTCGTTCCTATGCTCAACAAACACCAAGACCCAAACACCACATATCCAATGTTCTCGGACAAACCGATCACCGGCCGCGAGAACGTTCTTGATGCATATGTGAAGCAGATGACGGCCGCGAAACTCCAGGCGCAAGGAATCGGCCAGGTTCCAACTTGGTTTGGGGAAGTAGGGATACCTTACGACATCAATAACAAAGACGCGTACCGTACGGGCGACTTCAGCGCACAGGAAGCGTTTGCCAGCCTTGTCTATGAGGCGCTCGACAAGACGTTATCGTCCTATGCGATTTGGTGTTACTCAGCGGACAATACCAATGAAAGCGGCGATCACTGGAGCGGCGAGGATTATTCGATCTACAGCCCGGACCAGCGTAAGGACTCGAACGACATTAACTCGGGAGGCCGCACGCTAAACGAGGTGGTGCGTCCATATCCTGTCGCTACCTCAGGCACGCCCGTCTCGATCGACTTCGACCCCAAATCGAAAGTCTTCCGCTACAAGTTCAAAGTGGACAAAGCGATCTCGGCTGATACCGAGATCTTCCTGCCCCACTATCAGTATCCGAAAGGAGCCGTTGTAGCCGTGGATGGCGGGACTTACAAAATGGATCTCGCGGATTCGCGTCTTTATGTATCCGCCATCTCCGATGACGTGACGGTCGTCGTCACGCCCCAATAAGCTGCAAGCAAACACTCATCGCAAACTAACTACCCAAGAAAGGTAAATCGATATGAAGACCATCGCAGCTCCCGGCTATCTGAGGGGAATGATGAATGCGTGTTATGCCGTAGGCGCTCTCCTCTTCTCGCTACCCGCGCTCGCTCAGGCGCAAGCGCAGGCCCCCGGCATCGCAGGGAGGTGGAACATCCACCAGAACATCGTTGGCAACGAATCAGATCAGGAATGCACAATTGCAGTTTCTGACAACAAAATCAGTGGATCCTGTAAGGCGACCGACAAATCGATTCCAATTAAAGGTACCGTCGACGGAAACACAGTCGTTTGGTCCTACGACACTGAGGCTAACGGAGGCCAGGTCACCCTCACGTACAAGGCAACGGTCGATAAGGAAGATAAGTTCGCCGGAACCGTTGATGTGGCCCCGTACAATGTGTCAGGCAACTTCACGGCAACCGCTGTAAAGTAGATCGGTGTGCCTACGGATACTTCCGAGCACTGATCTTTTGCTTCTTGAGGCAGATCGACTTAGATACTCCACCCTCCATCAATGATGTGGGTCTGTCCGGTAGTGAATGCCGATTCGTCTGAAGCCAGATAAACTACCTGATCAGCAATCTCCCGCGATGTGCCCAGCCGGCCCATCGGCTGGCGAGCGGAAAACGATTTACGGGCTTTCACAACATCCCCAAGAGCTAGCATTCTCTCAGCAAGCAATGGTGTGTCCGTTGTGCCAGGACAAATCGCGTTGCAGCGAATCCCTTTTCCTACGAAGTCCGCGGCGATGGCCTTGGTCAGCCCGATAACCGCCGCTTTGCTGGTGCCGTACGCAAACCGGCTCGGAGCACCTTTTAAACTGGAAACCATCGAGGACATGTTGATGATGCTTCCTCCGCCCAGAGCGAGCATGGCCGGCAAGAATGCCCGGCAGGTGCGGTACATCGACGTAACGTTTATGTCCAAGGAGAGCTCCCAATCCTCGGAGGTACAGCCAAAGATGTCGCCTGGATGGACGTAGCCGGCGCAGTTGAAGAGAATATCGAGTGCGCCGACTTCTTCGGCCAAGGCTTCAGGGCAGTTCCAGAGCGGACATCCAGCAGACGCGGGGGATCGCAGGATGCTCTGCAGCTAGGGCATCGATAGCATCCATATTGATATCGGTAGCCCACACACCTGTGCCCCTTCGACGGCAAAGCGGAGTGCCGCTGCGCGTCCGATGCCCTGTCCGGCGCCAGTGATCAACCCGGATTTCCCCGCTAGTCTCCCTGCGATTGTGTTCCTTCCCTTCTCTTCAGACTCTACGTAGGCGTGTCCGCTAAACCCAACCACCGTCGATGACGTAGCTCTGATTTGTGATGGCCGAACTGTCTTCCGCGGCCAGAAACAGCGCAAGACGGGCGACTTCGTCGGGATAGATCATTCGCTTTAGCGCTTGGTTGGACAGGACCGTGGCCTTGTATTCCTCGGTGAGCCACAAGCGCTGTTGGCGCTCGGTAAGGATAGCGCCGGGCATGATGCAGTTGACGCGGATGTTGTCGGGACCGAGTTCGTGAGAAAGTGTGCGCGTGAGGCCGACAATGGCCGCTTTTGACGTCACGTAAACTGCCTGGCTAGTAGAAGGAATTGCCCACCCGATAGAACTCATATTGATGATGGAGCCCCGCTGCGCCTCTTGCATGGCTGGAATGACAGCCTGGGCCATGAAGAACTGGTGCGTTAGGTTGATGGCGATTGTCTGGTCCCAGAACTCCTGAGTCACGTCGAGGACTTTATGGCGGGTATCGTTGCCGGCATTGTTCACCAGGACATCAACTGTCCCAAAACGCTCAACAATCGATGCCACCGCGCTTTTGATATCGACAATGCTTGTGAGGTCGCAATGGTAATAGACCGGCGCGACACCCGTTGTCGACCCAAGCTTCTCAATTAACTTCGCTGCGGAATCATCCTGTATGTCGAGGAAAGCTACCCGCGCATGTTGCATCGCGAAGGCTTCCACCAGTGCTTCGCCGATGCCCGTTGCGCCGCCGGTGACAATTACGACCCGATTGCGAAGACTTGGATAGGTAGCGTACTGTTTTGGCTTTTCCATACTCGTTTCCTTGGGTTGAAGTTTTTCTCGCTGTTGCGAATCTCGTGCCACAGCGGTACCTCGGCAGCCAACGAGAAAGTCGAGGTCCGCGCCCGCGACGCCTGCATTACATGCTCCACATACAATTGCTGGTATCCGCCGCGCCGCGGTGGAAGTTGCGGCGTCCACACAATCCAAATTACTAGCTTTCAAGGATATAGCGCAGTCTTAGATCGCCTCAGGTCCGCTATAAACTGACCGCAACCTACATACCAGCCCGGCAGGCTCTGCGGATCGAGCCGATAACCGCGCTGCGCGCAGGATGATCGAGATCTTCCCACTTTCATCTGTGTTCAAGCTAGCGAGGTTCACCCAGTTGACTTCTTCGTCCGACGCTCACTCGCTAGTCAATCCCTCTGTGTTCCTCGGGACATCAACCGCGACGGAAATCTCGACAGTGGTGTGCTCGTGGCCGGCCGCCGCTTTCGATCCCCCTTGCCCGCCTTGCCGAAAACCGCCTGCACGCGCGTAACCGGGGCCCAACCCGCCGCATACCGAGATTGGCCAGTTCCAGATCCAATCGATCCAGGCACTCCGCCGCGTACTCTTCGCTGAGGCCGTTTTCATGCCCCGTTGCCACCCCAAGCGCGAGTAGTTCACCAACTCGCGAAATATTCCTAAGATCAGATGGCTTGGGCACTTACCGCCCGCGGAGCGTGGCAGCGCCCTTCGTTTCTTAGACGGTCGATCTATACTGAACACGCAAGGGCCTCGACCACCCGTGTCACGCCCGCCACTGCGCTTACCGGAAGGCAGTCGGGCGTAAAAAAGTAAAAATTTCGATACGAACCCAGGAACTAGCTGAAAACAAACAGGATCGCGGAAAACGATAACCCGATTGGGGCCCGAAAAAGGCCCTTCATAACCCAGGAATACCTCAGATTAGCCCCAAAATCGGGTTCGCTCCCGGCTCCTAATGAGTCATGGAGTAGATCACGTAGTTCACTCCGATCCGCAGCCCAAGCGCCGAGAACTTCGCCGGATACTCCGGGTTGTCCGCATGCTCCCAGCTATCCCCCAGATCCATGTTGTGGCACATCGCCACCATCAATCGGCCCCGGTCGTCGTAGATGCCCCGCCACCGCGCCACCATCCCGTTATGCTCATACGTCTTCCCCGAATGGACGTACTGCTCGCCCGGCACCTGGTACCGGTCATCTAGGTCGTACACCGTATGGAAGATCGCGTCCCCATTGTCGATCTCCACGATTGGACGGTCCGGAAACACGCGCTTCATGCTCGCCGTGAACACCTCCCACTCATGCGTCCCATGGAAGTCGTCGCACATGAAGAACCCTCCGCGCAGCAGGAACTCCCGCATCTTGTTCGCCTGCGCGTCGGTCAGATCCCAGTGCCCTACCTCAACGCCATACAGCCACGGCCAATCGAACACGTCCCCGTCGTCGTCCAGGTTTACGGGCTGCTCCACGCTCCTCGCCGCCACCCGCGTCAAGCGCCGCAGCGCTTGCGACAGGTGCCGGTCCGATCGCGGATAGTCCATCGTCCAGTTGGCTTGCCCCTGCGTCCAATCGGTATACGGACGGTCGCTCATCAGCACCGATGGATACATGAGCCGCGCGAACACCCACTCCGCAGGCTGCTGCCAGTCGGCCGGCAACTGGAAGTCCTCCGGGCCGTACTCCCAACCGCGGTACTGCCGGAATGGACGCGGACCCGCTGACGCATACACGATGTAACTGATCAGTAACGTGAGGGACGGAATGAGGAGCCAGCGACGCACCGGGTGGTCCTGATTCCAGTCTACCGTCCCCCGTCACCGTAGATGGAAACCAGCAAGATTCGCTAAAATAGTTACTTGATCTCTGTAAGCAATGTATCCACGCGCTACGGCGCGAAAATCCTGTTCGAAAACGTTTCAACCACGTTCACCTCGGGGCGGCGCTACGGCCTCACCGGCCCGAATGGCGCGGGTAAGTCTACCTTTCTCAAAATCCTAACCGGCGAACTCGACGCCCAAAAGGGCAATGTCGTTCGCCCCAAGAAGTTCGGCGTCCTTCGCCAGGATCAGTTCGCCTTCGATGCCTACCGTGTCATCGATACCGTCATCATGGGCAATAAGCCCCTTTGGGAGGCCCTCGAGGAACGCGACCGCCTCTACGATAAGGGCGAGGCGATGACGGATGAAGATGGCATCCGGCTGGGCGAACTCGAAGGCATCGTGGGCGAAGAAGACGGCTACACGGCCGAGAGCGACGCCGCTATCCTCCTTCAAGGTCTCGGCATCGCCGATGAGCTCCACGAACGGAAAATGAGTGAGATCCAGGGCGGAGAAAAGGTTCGCGTTCTCCTGGCCCAGGCACTTTTCGGACACCCCGAAGCACTGTTCCTCGATGAGCCGACCAACTACCTCGATCTCGATTCGATCCACTGGCTCGAGGAATTTCTCAACCGCTACGAAGGCACTCTGATCGTCATCTCGCACGACCGGCACTTCCTGAATAACGTCTGCACACACATAGCGGACATCGATTACCAGACGATCATCACCTATACCGGCGGGTACGACGATATGGTGCTTGCCAAGACACAGGTCCGCACGCGCGTCGAATCGGAAAACGCCCAGCGCGAGAAGAAGATCTCCCAATTGAATGAGTTCATCGCGCGGTTCTCGGCCGGCACTCGGTCGAGCCAGGTGACCTCGCGAAAGAAGGAGGTTGAGCGCCTGCAAACGACGGAGCTCGCGCGCTCCAATATCCAACGCCCCTTCATCAGATTCGATATGAAGCGGCCCTCAGGCAAACACATCCTGGAGGCTTCCGGTGTGTCCAAATCCTACGGCAATCACACCGTAATCGACAACTTCACGGCTTCCGTTATCCGTGGCGAGAAGATCGCGCTGATGGGGCGCAATGGCGCCGGCAAGACAACCATGATTAATGCCTTGCTCAAGTCCGCCAACATCGTGCCGGACAACCTGGTTCCGGACACTGCAATAGATGAAGGGAAGGTCATCTGGGGACACGAGAACCAGGTCGGCTACTTCATGCAAGACCACACGGCCGCCATACAAAAGGGTCTGACCATCTTTGACTGGCTCCAGCAGTACGATTTGCAGGCCACCAAAGAAGAACTGCGCGGGCTTATGGGTCAGATGCTGTTCAAGGGGGAAGAAGGGAACAAGATGACCGACGTCCTCTCGGGCGGCGAGGCGGCTCGGATCATCTTTTGCCAGCTAATGCTCATTAAGCCGAACGTGCTGGTATTCGATGAACCCACAAACCACCTAGATCTCGAAGCGATCAACGCCTTGAACATTGCCTTGCAACGCTACGAGGGGACAGTCTTCCTGGTGACTCACGACGAGGATCTGATCGACGAGGTGGCCACCCGGATTTGGCGCTTCGACGAAAACGGAGTGGAAGACCACAAAGGCAACTACGCCGAACTGCAGCAGCAGGTTGTCAGCCGCTAACGCTTAAGGAATTGGTCGTCCGGATCGAGCCTAACGTGATCCGGACGCGCGGCCACCGGAACATTCAGCATCACCGGATCGGATGAGGAACGCACCCACACGGTTTTCTTCTTTCCGTGAACGTCAATCACAACCGGGAAATCGGCTGAGAAATCCTCCGGCACGCCTTGCTGCGTCAGAGTCCCCGTAAGTCGTAGCGCGCCAGCCACGCCTTTCGTGGCTGTGGAGAGTTTTAGACTGGGGATTCCCATCCCGTAAACCCACTGGTCGAAAAACTCCGTTAAAGTCCGATCAGGCGCATCTTTGGGCATGAACTCCGCACACAATTGCCGGAACTGCTCGGTGGAGATGCTTTTCCGTTCATAACGATGGCGCAACTCGGCCAGCATTTTCCAGAAAGCATCCTCACCCATGCGAGCCTGAAGCATCCGGATAATCCAGGTGCCCTTCCCATACATAATCGCGACCCATGCGGCCGGCTCGCCCTCAAGATCGAGCCGGCGGCCTTGTGTTACCGGTCCCGCTTCCTCGATGGGAATTCCAGCGGCACTCTTCCGAATAAGTCCGTCACGGTAGGTGCTTAGCAGCGAGGCTACCGCGTCCGGACCCACGCGCTTTTCGAGATAGAGCATTGCCGAGTAGTTGGCGAGTGCCTCCGCGATCCATTCATCGTGATACCCCGAGGTCAGCACCAGATTTCCCCACCATTGGTGTGCCACCTCATGCGCGTACATCAACTCGGTGAAGAACAGCTTCTGATCCCCGGGAAGATCGGTGAACGCCCTGCCGGATGGGCTCATGTACGCCATCACCGACAAGTAGAGCAATCCGCCGAAGCCCTGCCCAAAGCGCCCCGGGATCGGTGTCACAATCAAGCGCTTCAACGGCGGTGGACCAAAGTGATGAGCGTAAAACTCGAGCACGTCGGCGATCTTGTTGGCGAGCGCTGTAGTGCGGTCGATCGGATCCGTAACCGTGGGAAACGTCTCCAGAAGGGTATGGTTTCGTTTGCGCAGATCCCTCTCCGGCTCGGCCGGCGGAACCAGAGGAAAACGGCGCACCTCCGGTCGATTCGCGCACATCTCTACCGTGAACTCCCCACGTTTGATCACTGTACGGGCGTAAGCCCCGAGATTGAAACCTGCTATCGGTATGGGGGTGTCGATCCGCCGTTCTATGATTCGATCTTCCCCGTCGACGGTATCAAGCACAGCCGTTCCGGGTGCAACCAGATCAAGCTCCTTCGGAAAACGAAATTTTAGGTCGAAGCGCGCAAACTCGAGCGCACGGTGCGGGTACCAGCGTCCACGAGATCCGACAAAGTAGACGTGATTCTCGCCCGCGGTAATCACATTGCCTTCGTGTATCACCGTTACCTTGTGCTCCGTATCAGTCTTTAAGGGTTCTGTGGGGATGATCAGGAATATTCGGTCGTCTGAGTCCAGGACGGGGTCCGTTCGGAGAGTGCCTTCGACGATCTCCGCGGGCCGGCCATCGATTTCGGCCGACAGGATATGCATTTGGCGGGATAGGTCAAACGAGAGGGCTCGCAAATCATGTGTGAGATGCGAAACCGTGAAGGCGGTAGTTACATGCATGCGGAGATCGGAATCCATTACTGAATCGATGTGGTACTCGTCCGCGCGGAAATCCTCCGCTCGTGGCGTTTGGCGAAGAGACTTGGGTGTGTAGGAAGTCCAGATCTTGAAATCGGTCCCGGTGTCCTGGCCTGCCATGATCTGCTCTGTCGAGCGCGGGTCGAATACCACATCGAAGTTTCCGACCGTTCTGCCTCCTAGCATCGAAGCGAAAAAGCCTCCCGCATCGTGGTGATTCGCCAGGAGATCAAGAAGCAGCCGAGTTTCAAATTGCCTCACAATGCTCCGAAGAACCGGAGTGTAGGTCGCAGCGAACGATGAGCCATAATCGGGATCTTTGTGCATCGTCTCGCTGGCTTCGATCTGCTTATGCAATTCCACCGCGGTGTCATCCGCGAAGAAGAAGGCGGCTTCCCGCAGATGCTCTTCGAGATTCGGCTTGCCCGTGTGCGCACTGAGTACGCGACGTTCGTCGCGATCTGGTGGAAGAAGCAGAACTTCCGCATCTCCGCCCTCCACCGCGGCTGAGAAAAACGCTGCGACGGGTGCTCCTAGCACGGGCTTCGAGAAGATCAGGTAGCCATCGGTAAGCGAGAACTGTACTCCCCCCCGTGTCAACTGCAGTTCCCGGACGCGGAAACAATCGTCCGGGTTTAGCTCAACAGTTCGAACTGCCTGGGACGTTTCCGCACCTACTCCCGCGGAAAGCAGAACCGGGATTGCGAGCAGAAGAGCGAGGATATGAACGACACGACGGAAGATGAGCGTTTCATGCGCATGGCAATCGAGCAGGCGCAACGGGGGATGAAGACCGATGGAGCGGGTGAGGTAGGCTGTGTGATTGTGCGCGATGGCGAAGTGCTCGCTGAAGGTTTCAATGAAGCCGAAAAGTCGTTTGATCCCACGGCGCATGCTGAGATCGTGACGCTGCGCAAATTGGGAAAAACGTTGCGATCTACTGAGTTTCGGGATTGCACGCTCTATTGCACTCTCCAATGCTGCGGGATGTGCACCATGGCATGCATCTGGGCCAAGATTTCCCGTGTGGTATATGGGGCTTCGCGGGGCGACGTCCACAGCATGTACTTTGAAGAGCGTCACTTGAATACCGCTGATTTTATATCCGACGCCTTCCGGGACGATTTGGACGTGACCGGCGGTGTTCTCGCGGAAGAGTGCGCGGCACTGTATTTTCGACCCGCCGACAACCCGCCTCCCGAAGCGCAGAAGAACAGGTAACCGCCCTGTTACACTACTCGTTCCCATGCGACTTGCCACTTTCCAGCACGAGGGACACTCCCACGCCGGAGTCGTCTCGGGCGGTAACGTAATTAGCCTAAAGAGCGCAGGTTTTCCGAATGTACTGTCTTATTTGGAAGCGGGCCCCGGGGCCGCTAAACACACTGCGGTGCTCTTGGCAAAGCCCCCGGAGGATGCTGTTTTCGATCTAACGAACGTGAAGTTGCTGGCCCCAATTCCTCGTCCGCCAAAGATAATCTGCATCGGCTTGAATTATCGCGATCATGCAATAGAAACGGGCATGCCGATCCCGCAAACGCCTGTAGTGTTTACTAAATTTGCCACTTCCGTGATTGGGCCGGGAGACCCGATTGTGCTCCCTAAGAATTCCACGAAACCGGATTATGAGGCGGAAATGGCGGTTGTGATCGGCAAAGGAGGGCGATACATCTCTGGGCAAGACTGGCGGGACCATGTATTCGGATACATGAACTTCAATGACGTGAGCGCGCGCGATTACCAGTTGGCGACTTCCCAGTGGACGATTGGTAAGACGTTCGACACATTCGCGCCAATGGGTCCTTGGCTTGTCTCCGCGGACGAGGTTGCCGACCCGCACGAGCTTAGAATCGGTTTGACGATCAATGGGGAAACGCTTCAGAACTCAAACACTCGAGAGCTGATTTTTCGCATTCCCGAGCTGATCGAATACCTTTCCAGCGTTTTCACCTTAGAAGCCGGAGACATCATTGCAACGGGCACTCCCCCGGGAGTCGGGATGGCGCGAACACCGCCGCGCTGGCTGGCACAGGGCGACGATGTTGTGGTTTCCATAGAAGGATTAGGCGACTTGAGAAACCCGGTAGCTGCTGAGATTGGGTGACTTGCGAGAGAACCGGGTGTAGCGCCGTACAATAAAAGGAGATGCACTCCCACGCGCATCCCCACACGGGAAAGATCCTCAACTGGTCTTTACTCGCCACCGCCTTGTTCGTGGTGGTGGAAATTTACGCCGGGTATCGAAGTCACTCGCTGGCCTTGTTCTCCGACGCGGGGCATAATGCTACTGACGCTCTGGCACTTTTGCTCGCGTGGTTCGGTATGCGGCAGGAGGCGCGACCTCCCGACGAGCGCCGGACGTTCGGATATCAGCGCGCCGGTGTTCTCAGTGCGCTTGTAAACGCCTCAACGCTGATTGTTGTCTCCGGGTGGATCTTCTATGAGGCCGTAGTGCGAATCTCTCATCCTGCGCTGGTGGACGAGCGAGTGATGGGGTTAACGGCTGTGGGGGCCATTGTTCTGAACGGTGCGATCGTGTGGAGTCTCCACCGCACTGATCGAGAAGACCTGAACGTACGAAGCGCTCTGGTCCATATGATGGGCGATTTAATCGGATCGGCCGCCATTGCAGTCGCCGCCCTCTTTCTGCGGTTCACTGGTTGGCAATGGCTGGATCCGGTACTTTCGATTGCTATTGCCGCGCTGATTGTTTGGTCGGCTTGGGGGATTGTGGTTGAGTCTCTTAATATTCTGCTCGAAGCTCTTCCAAAAGGAATGAATCTCGGGGCGGTGAAGGAAACGCTCCGGGGTGTTAATGGCGTTTTGGACATCCACGATCTTCATATTTGGAGTCTCGGATCCCGCTCCCGCGCATTAAGCTGTCACGTTCTGATCGAAGATGTTCCCCCATCTGTAAGTTTCACGATCCTCCAACGCATTCAGGATGTGCTCGCACACGATTTTCGGATCCGCCATACGACGGTGCAATTCGAACACCTGAACTGTTGTCCTCCTGAGGAGGTCTGCGCAGGGCATGTTGGGCACGGACGCGAACACGGTTCGCACGAGCACGTGGGCCACTAATTGCCCGCCGGTTCGGGTACCCGTGGGTGGTGGAGACGAATTGCGGTTTCATTTCACCGGCACATTCGATACCGGATTACGAAATCCGGGTATCTTTTCGCCGCTGCTCTGCTGCTGGTGGGCGCCGCTGCCCTCGCGTCTGCGAATAACCTCCTCTTTTTGATCCTAGCCGCGATGCTGGCAACACTCATGATTTCGGGCGTTGTGAGCCGCTTGTCGCTGGCTGGACTAGAACTCGATCTGGTGTTACCTGAGCACATTTCTGCATCGCAACCAGTAAACGTTCAAATCCGCTTGCGCAATCTGAAATGGTTTCCCTCGTTTGCCATTCAGCTCAGCAGTCGACCGGGCGCAAGCGCACAGATACTGAAACAGGAGATTGTGTTCCTGATTGTGCCGGGCCGAAATACGGTAACGGCGGATGTGCAAGCTGTGTTCCCGCGCAGAGGTCTGCATCAGGAGAACCTGTTCATGATTGCTACCCGCTTTCCTTTTGGGTTTGTCGAACGCCGGGTTTGGGTTTCCATCCGCAGCGAGGTGGTGATCTATCCCGTGCTGGCGAATAGCTACTACATCGAAGATCTGCTAAACGGATTACGAGGAGAACTAGAGCGCGAAGAGCGTGGACTTGGGGCGGATTTTTACCGGGTGCGTCCCTATCAGTTTTCCGAGAGCGCCCGCTATGTGGATTGGAAGGTCTCAGCGCATACTCGAGAGTTACAGGTTCGTGAATTTGCGCGAGAGGAGCGCTCGACGGTTTATGTCGTATTCGATTTGAGAATTCCCGCTGGAGAAGAATTCGAGCGTTCTCTCGAGTGTTGCGCCTCACTCATCTGGATGCTGGGCAACGAATCGGTCCGGATTCGTTTCAGAACTCAAACGGACGACCTTGTTTTTCCTGAGCAGGCCGATATTTACGGGCTTCTGAGGGCTCTTGCACTTGCCGAACCTCGTGCCGAGTCGGAGATTCCGAATATTGCGGAATCCGAGCCGCAAGTGCTGTTCACCGGCAACCCGGAAGCTTGGGAAAACTCGGGCTGGCGCGCAGAACGGGTTATTTCTTCAAAAGAGTTAGCGCTGTGACCGTACGCTATCCTCTACGTTTGTATCCCACCGACATGAGATTCATCAAGCCAGTCGCTGCATTTCTCCTTTGTCTGGCTTGCACAGCGAGCGCGCAGACTCCCGCGCAAAGCCCGCCTGTTGACCCCACGCAGTTACCCGCGGTCCAAACGTCCATCACAGTAAACGAGCATATTACGGCGGAGACTCCGGCCAATGTAAGCAATCTTTCGGGGGAGCAAATCAGTCAAACCCCGGGCGTGAACCTGGATGACCGACTGCGCCAAGTGCCGGGGTTCAGTCTGTTTCGGAGGACCTCCAGCGAGATTGCAAATCCGACGACTCAAGGAGTATCGCTGCGAGGAATCGGGTCGTCCGGCGCTTCGCGGACCTTGATTTTGTTCGACGGAATTCCGTTTAACGACCCATTTGGTGGCTGGGTGTATTGGACCCGGTTTACTCCGGAAGACATTGCGCGGGTTGAGGTGTCACGCGGAGCCTCAACGAGCGTGTTCGGCAATCTTGCACTAGGAGGAGCCGTCAACATCTTCCCGCCAGAACCGGTGACGCGTCACATCTCCGCCGGGGCTGAGGCTGGCACTCAGGACACAGTGGACCTTTATGCGGACTACACCGAAGTCTTTCATCGGGACCTGGCAATCACGGTGGGCGGACGCGGATTTACGACCGACGGCTACTACGTCGTTCCAGGCAACGTGCGAGGCGCGGTAGACCGTCACGCGAATGTGCGGTTTGTAGCCGACGACGCACGCATCGACTGGTTCCGAGGCCCGCAAAGAGTTTACGCATTGGTAAATACTGTCGTAGAGGAACGCGGAAACGGCACGGAACTCACTCACAATTCGACTGCGATTGGCACGGCGGCAATTCGCTATGTTTACCAGGGAGCCAAAGATGCCATCTCGGTGACAGGCTTTGGGACATCCGGGGAGTTTCACAGCAACTATTCGTCGGTCTCAGCAAACCGGAACACAGAAACGCAAGTATCAACGCAAACCGTGCCCGAGAGCGCCTACGGAGGCTCGGCCGTTTACACGCGCGCACAAACACGCTTTCATCTGACGGCCGGCGCGGATGCTGAGCAGGATCATGGGGAGAGCACGGATCGATTCTCCCCTACATTTCAGCGCGTCGCAGGGGGGACTCTCTTAGAACACGGTGAGTTTATCCAGGGCGACGTAAGCGAGGGGCCGGTGCGTTTTTTTGCGGGGGCGCGACATCAGTACACGGGGCAGGATGGTCATCAATTTTTCAACCCAAGCGGGGGCTTTTCGGTTGGAAAAAATCGATGGCGCGGCCGGGGGAGCGTGTACCGGGCATTCCGTTCCCCGACCTTAAATGAGCTGTATAGGCAGTTTCGCGTGGGAAATACGACCACGCTCGCGAATCCACAACTGCAGCCTGAGACAGTGTTTGCGGCTGAAATTGGCGCCGATTACGTTACCGAGCGTGGCGCCGTTCGGGTTACGGCATTCCGCAACGATCTGCACAATCTGATCACGAATGTCACTCTAAGCAGCACCGCAACCACGATCACCAGGCAGCGTCAGAACGCGGGGAATGCCCTCGGACGGGGATTTGAAGTGAGCGCGAATCACCACTGGCATGAGTTCAATGGAGAACTGGGCTACCTGTTTGCGGACTCGCGTTACGAAACCGGTCTGCGGGTGCCCCAGGTACCCCGCAGTCAAGGCTCGGCAACACTTACATGGGCTCATCGCCGTACCCTGGCTTCGGCCGCGATCCGGAGTTCGTCGTCCCAGTTCGATGACGACCAGAACCGATATCTCCTGCCTGGGTACGGCATTGTGCAATTGATGTTTCGGGAGCAAATTTTCCCCCACATCTCGGCGTCGTTACAGATCACAAATCTGCTTGATCACACAATTGCGACTGGATTCACTCCGACTCCGACGATCGGCGAACCGCGGATTGTCATGGCGGGTCTTCTCTGGAAGCTCGACTAGCTTACGATAGAAGTTGATTTCGTCGATACCTGACATACTCGGACGGATCGTGGAGCGGAAGCGCGAGGAACTGCGCGAGATGCGAACTTCACGCCGTGAGTTAGAAGAACGAGCGGAACAGTCTGTGCTTCAGCGAAGGCCTTTCGCACGCGCATTGCGAGGCCAAAAACCGGCCATTATCGCGGAGATTAAGCAGTCGTCTCCCAGCAAGGGTTTGTTGACCGAAGACTATGACCCCCAGAGGTTCGCCGAGATCTACCAGCGCGGTGGAGCGGCGGCCTTATCGGTTCTCACAGACCAGGACTTCTTTATGGGAAACCTGGAGCACCTCGAAGCTGCGCGCGCCGCGGTGTCGCTTCCAGTTCTTCGGAAGGACTTCACGATTGGCGAAATCCAGATTCTCGAAGCCGCAAGTCATGGCGCGGATGCGGTCTTGCTAATCGCGGCAATTCTGACCGAGGAAGAACTGCGGAGACTTCGGGAGTTTGCGGCACAGTTCCTCGTGGCTGCGTTAGTGGAAGTGCATGACGAGGAGGAACTCGAACGCACTTTGCGGTCTGGCGCCGCCATCGTAGGTGTCAATAATCGCGACCTGCGGACCTTTGAAGTACGAATTGAGACCTCTTTGACGCTGGGACCGAGAATACCGGACAACCTAATTCGTGTCAGCGAAAGCGGGATACACAGCAGGGCTGATATCGAAAGGCTTTCGGAAGCGGGGTTTCATGCATTTTTAGTGGGCGAGCATCTTATGAAATCGCCTGACCCTGCGGCAGCGTTAAGAGAGCTTCGATGTTCGTGAAGATCTGCGGCATCACAAACTGCGAGGACGCTTTTGCTGCAATCGATGCGGGCGCTCGAGCCGTTGGTTTCATCTTTCATCCCAAAAGCCCTCGATTCATCTCGCCCGAGTCTCTTCAAGAATGGATTGGAGAACTTCCATCTGACGTGTGGCGGGTGGGCGTGTTTGTGGATCAGCCGCGCGAGTACGTAGCTCAGACTTGCCGCAGATTGGGGCTTGACGTGGCCCAACTTCACGGATCGGAAAGCGTAGCAGATTTGCCCGATGGCGTTCGGGTTTGGAAAGCATTCCGTCTGAGCGGACAGATCCCCTCGAACGCGAGTTCTTACCCCGTTGAGGCTGTCTTACTCGATGGGGCAAGTTCTGGCAGAACGTTCGATTGGTCTGTGGCGCGCACGATTCATGTTCCCGTGGTTCTCGCGGGAGGTTTAGACGAACAAAACGTGCGAGAGGCGATCGCGACCGCAGAACCTTGGGGCGTGGATGCGTGCTCATCCCTTGAAATTTCTCCTGGAAGGAAGGACCACGCTCGTGTAGCGAGGTTTCTAAAGGCATGTCAGCCAGAACTGGTGAACCAGATATAAACGTACAGCCCGATTCGGGTGGGCACTTCGGACCTTTTGGAGGCCGCTACGTGCCGGAAGTACTTATGTCTCCGCTCGAGGAACTCGAGGAGACCTACTTTGCCGCGCGTGACGACGCGGCGTTTCACGCGGAGTTGGATTCCCTGCTGCATACGTATGCTGGGCGCCCGACGCCGCTGTACTTCGCCAAGAGGTTGTCCGATCAACTCGGGGGCGCTCGCATCTATCTGAAGCGAGAAGATCTTCTTCACACTGGCGCCCACAAGATAAACAACTGCCTCGGCCAGGCCCTACTTGCGCGGCGTATGGGCAAAACGCGCATTGTCGCCGAAACCGGAGCAGGCCAGCATGGCGTGGCGACTGCGACGGTTTGTGCCTTGTTCGGGTTCAAGTGCACCGTGTACATGGGTGAAGAGGATATGCGCCGGCAGAAGCTGAATGTGTTCCGCATGCGGCTTCTGGGTGCAAAGGTGATTGGCGTGGCGACTGGCAGCCGCACTTTGAAGGATGCCATCAGCGAAGCCATGCGCGATTGGGTTACGAACATCGAAAACACGCATTATCTTCTTGGATCGGCGTTAGGATCGCACCCCTACCCGTTAATGGTGAGAGACTTTCATCGGGTAATCGGCATCGAAGCCCGCGAACAGATCATGGAAGTGGAAGGGCGTCTGCCGGATTCCGTATTCGCGTGCGTGGGAGGCGGAAGCAATGCAATTGGAATATTTCATCCGTTTGTGCAGGATGCGGCGGTGAAGTTGATCGGTGTGGAAGCTGGCGGAAGGGGCGTTGACTCCGGTTTGCATGCCGCGCGCTTCAGTGGTGGTTCTCCTGGAGTGCTGCACGGCGCCAAGAGCTACCTGCTGCAGGACGAACATGGCCAAGTGTCGCTGACGCACTCCGTCTCGGCGGGGTTGGATTATGCCCTGGTCGGCCCGGAACACGCGTGGCTGCACGATGAGAAGCGCGCTGAGTACTGCTCCGCCACCGATCAGGAGGCGTTGGACACAGCGGTTCGCTTGAGTCGCACGGAGGGCATTATTCCGGCGCTGGAGAGTTCGCACGCGCTGGCGGAAGCGCTTCGGCGCGCACCCGACGCGAACGGAAAGATTTTCATCGTAAATCTATCCGGGCGTGGCGATAAGGACATGGACATCTACCGCGAAAACCTTAAGGAACTCGACGCCGAGTGACGCGAATCGGGTCGCTGTTTCAGGAGAAGAAAAACGTCCTGATTGCGTACATCACGGCCGGCGATCCGCACCCGGATCGTACGCCAGCCCTGGCCGAAGCCCTGGTCCGCGGAGGGGCGGATCTGATCGAACTCGGCGTTCCTTTTTCCGATCCGGTAGCGGATGGTCCGATGATTCAGCGAGCCGGCTATCGGGCGTTAAAAGCCGGCACCACACTTCAACGAGTTTTGGATATTGCCCTACGGATTCGCGCCAGTTCTGATGTGCCGCTTCTTCTGTTTACCTATTTGAACCCCGTGGAGCGGTACGGGGTGGATCGACTGGCCCGCGATGCAAAGAATGCAGGAATTGACGGATGCCTGCTAACCGATGCGAGTGTGGAAGAGGCGGCCGGGTATGTCAAGGTCATGCGGGAGCAGGATTTGGATACGGTTTTTCTTGTTGCGCCTACCAGTTCCGACCGCCGGCTTCGTTTAGTATCGGAATATTCGCGAGGTTTTATCTACCTGGTGAGCCGGACAGGTGTTACCGGCGCGCAGAGTTCGGTCGGGGCTTCTTTAAGCGCGTTGGTGGAGAGGGTGAAGCGGTTTTCGAACACGCCGCTGGCGGTTGGGTTTGGCGTGTCCAAGCCCGAACACGTGACCGAGATCGGCAAGTTGGCGCAAGGTGTGGTGGTGGGCAGCGCGATCATGGATGTGATCGAACAACATGGTGACGCTCCGGATCTCGAGCAGCGTGTCGAAGATTTTGTGCGTTCTTTGAAGGGCGGGTTTGACGCATGACCCCGGAGGCGGCCAGGTACGCGCTATCCGTCTGCCGGGAGCGAATCGACGATGTGGATCGACGTATTCTCGATCTACTGAATGAGCGCACGGCGGTGGTTGAAACGATTGGGCAAATCAAAGCTTCCGCTCAACTTCCCGTGTATGAACCGAAACGCGAAGACGAAGTCTTTCGCAATATTGCAGAGCACAACCGCGGGCCTCTTCCACCCGATGCAGCTAAACGGGTATTCGAACGCATTATCGACGAAATGCGCAAGGTGCAGCGTGGACGGATGGAGAAGTAATGCTGGTCATCATGGAATCAGGCGTTTCCGAGGAAGAGATTCAAACCGTAGTGGAACGGATGATCGCTCTGGGATTTGATGTACACCGTTCGAGCGGGATGACGTACACGGTATTGGGTGGAATCGGAGACGGGCGTAAGTTTGAAGTAACGGAGTTTCGAGGCATGCCAGGAGTGAGAGAGGCAATTCGCATCACGAGCCGATGGAAGCTGGCCGCGCGGCGAGCAAACCCGCAAGGGTCGCGCGTTCGAATCGGGGCGATCGAGGTGGGGGGCAGCGCGACCGCAACGCTTCCCGGCGATGCGGTGATTCGGGAGATTTGGGAGTCCTCGCAGGTTCGGGTGCTGTCAGCGCATGCGGACGCGTTGGTTGTTCCATCGCAGGCGATGGAGAACGAAGCTCTACTTCGGGAACTGGGCCGGGCGGGGCAGCCGGTAATCCTCAGGCGCGGAGACGCAGCAACCGTTGACGACTGGCTCACCGCGGCGGATCTGATTCTTCAATCCGGGAACAAAGATGTAGTTTTGTGTGAGAGCGGAATCCTCACGGTGATGGGGCGGATCATCGACGTTGGCGCCATCGCCGAACTGCGACACCTGACACACCTTCCCGTGATCGCCGCACCTCGAGGTGCAAGCGATAACGCGGAAGTGGTGGCCGCGATTGGACGGGCGGCTCTCGCCGCGGGCGCGCACGGAATACTGAGCTAAGTGCGGAGGGTTGCCGTTGTCGGCGTGGGTCTGATCGGCGGTTCTTTCGCTCTTGCGTTAAAGGCTGCCGGGTTTACGGGTGAGATTCTCGGGGTCAGTTCCCCTGCCTCTATTGAAGCGGCGCTCGCGAGAGGGGCGATTGATCGGGGCGCGGTACTGGAGGAGGCGGCCCAGACCGCTGATCTGATCTACCTGGCCCAGCCGATCGGCCGCATTATTGACTCGTTGCGGCAATTGGACGCGTCAGTCCGACCCGAAACGCTGGTTACCGACGCGGGAAGCACTAAACATGTAATCCTAACGGCGGCTCGCCGACACCTTACCCGTTGCGCGTTCGTGGGGGGGCATCCTATGGCGGGCAAAGAGTCAAGAGGAGTGGAAAATGCCGAGCCCGGGTTGTTTCGAGGAAGGCCCTATTGCTTAACGCCAAGTGCTCCCGAGGAGTTGGAAACGCCCGCCGTAGTGGAGTTTCGCGGCTGGATTCAGCGTATTGGAGCGCGGGAAGTGGTTTTGGGGGCGGAGGAACACGATCGCATGGTTGCGTGGAGTTCCCACCTTCCGCAACTCGCGGCGACAGCCTTAGCCTCTACATTGGCAGAACAGGAAACGCTTACTGGCCCGGGGTTGGTTGGAGCGACTCGGCTGGCCCTAAGCACTTACGACATCTGGCGGGACATTCTGGCCACGAATGCGGACGGGATCGCCGAGGCGCTAACAAAGTACATCCAACAACTGGAGCACATTCGTGAGAATCTGCAAACACGGGTGATAGAGGAAGAATTTCGCAAAGCGAGTGGCTTCGCAAGAAGAATTCGCAACACTGCCGAAAAAGATTTAGACCGTAGCTCCTGAAACGATTCCCCCGTCGCACGCAGAGAAAGGAAGACGGCGGATTGGGTTTCTTAAAAGGCCCAATATGGGCACGGGCGGATATACTTGAATGCACGCCCCAGCAAGAACCTCTGCGAGTCGGTCCAATGCCTGTTGAGTGTCCTGTTTGCCGAACCAGCAATCCTGAAGGGACTGTGGCTTGCGCACGTTGCAACACGCCAATCGACTTTGTGGAACAAGACCCCGGCGCAACAATTGCGATTCATTCCGAGACAATCGCGACGCAGGCAAGTTGGGCGAGCGCCCAACCGGGAAATAAAGCCGATGACGCGTTCGCCCCAGTAACACTCGGCGCCGTTCTGGCTGGGAGATACGAGCTCATTTCCCTTTTAGGCGAGGGCGGGATGGGCTCAGTTTATAAGGCGCGTGACCGGGAACTTGACCGTCTGGTGGCCCTCAAGCTAATCCGCCCGGAATTGGCGAGCAACCCTGAGATTCTGCGCCGCTTTAAGCAGGAGATGATTCTGGCGCGTCAGATCACGCATCGGAACGTGATCCGCATCTTCGATCTGGTGCTTGCTGAAGGACGCAAGTTCATCACGATGGAGTACGTTGAGGGACGCGATCTGATGCATCAGATCGTGGCTAAGGGAAAGTTCGCTGCAGAAGAAGCTCTCGAAATCTGGAAGCAAGCGCTGCTCGGACTCGATGCAGCGCACCAGGAAGGCGTTGTTCACCGCGATCTGAAACCGCACAATATCATGATCGACCGCAACGGGCGCGTCTGTTTGATGGATTTTGGCGTGGCCCGATCGATTGAAGCGGCCGGCATGACTCGTACGGGAGTTCTCATGGGCACGCCGGACTACATGTCACCCGAGCAGGCGAGAGGCGAGCGCGTCGATCTGCGTTCCGACCTGTTTTCGATGGGCGTGATTCTTTACGAGATGGTGGCCGGGGTGCTTCCCTACCAGTCGTCCACCACGATGGGGGCGCTGGTGAAGCGTACACAGGAACGTGCGGCCCCTCTCACCCAGTTAGATCCGGAGATCCCGGAGTACTTGAGCTGCGTTGTCGCGAGATGTCTCGAAATCGATGTAGTGAACCGTTATCAGGACGCGGCAGAGATTGTCGCCGACCTTGAAGCCAAGCACTGCTCGGCCGAGACCAGTTCTGCCAAGAAGAACGACGGCAGCCATCCCTACAGTCTTGTACCCGGCTCGCAATTCGGGCCGCGGTATCGCATCGAAACGCTGCTGGGCGAAGGTGCGATGGGTAGCGTCTACAAAGCCTATGACACCGAGCTCGATCGTAGTGTGGCGCTGAAGCTTGTACGCCCGGAGCTTGGCGGGAAAGCAGAGGCGATGGAGAAGCTGAAATATGAGCTGCTCCTGGCCAGCCGCGTTTCACACAAGCACATTCTCCGCATACACGATCTGGGTGAAGCGGACGGCACTAAGTTCATCTCGATGGCTTACGTTCACGGCCAGGATCTGCGGCAGGTGATGCTGGGTGAGGGACGTTTGCCGATCCCGCGGGCTTTGAAGCTGGCGAAGCAGTTGTGCCAAGCCCTCGAAGCAGCCCACGAAGAAGGCGTGATTCACCGGGATCTAAAGCCCGAGAATGTGCTTGTCAGCGGAGACGATCAGGCGTGTATCTCCGACTTTGGTGTGGCGACATCCTTTGTTGAATCTCCGGTGTCCGGAACTCGTCTGGAGATCCTCGGGACTCCAAAATACATGGCTCCAGAGCAGGTGGAGTCGAAGCGGGTTGACGGACGTGCGGATCTCTACGCGCTGGGATTGATTTTGTATGAGATGGTCACCGGGGATTTGCCGTTTGCTAGCGAGACGTCCATACAAGCCATGTTCCAGCGGGTCACGCAGACTCCGCGCAGTCCGAAGCTGCTCAACCCGGAGCTGCCGGATGACTTGGTCGCGATCATTATGCGCTGTCTGGAGCGCGATCCGGAACAGCGGTACCAGAATGCAAGAGATATTCTGTCCGATCTGGAGAAAGTCCAGACGGGTCCCGTACCGAGCGACGGAATTGTTCACCGGGGGGCGGCCGGAAGCTGGCTATTCGCCTCGACAGTGGCACTTGCCGTAGTGCTGGCGGCGTTGTTTACGATCCCGCAGACACGTCATCGTATTCTCGACCGGTTTTCGGGGAATGCCACTTCGTCCGTTGCCCCGCGATATATCGCCGTTCTGCCTCTACGAATTACCGGAGACGATCCGGCGCTTGGTTTAGCCGCGGATGGCATTGTAGATACCTTAACCTCGCGACTGGCGCAGCTGAAGGCTGTTCATCTTTCGTCACCGAACGCGGCGGCGAAGATCAACCCTTCTGACCCGTTACGAAAAATCGCGCGTTCTCTCGGGGCCAAACTCCTGCTTCGCGGAAGCGTTTACGGAGACGGCAACGCGATCAAAGTGATTTTGACTTTGAACGAGCCAGAAACAGATAAGCGATTGTGGACCAAAGAATTTTCCGGGGTGCCGCAAGATCTTCTCACGATCAATGACCAGGTCTACAACCAACTCGTGAGCGCCCTAGGTCTAGATTTGAGCGGGGAGGAGTTGGCGCGCGGAACGAGCCGGCCAACCGAAAATATCGGTGCTTATGATCTTTATTTAAAGGGACGGAATCTTTTACGGGGTAAGCGCGACGAGAAGGGTCTCCAGGACGCACTGAAGATGTTTGATGACGCTTTGGCTCAGGATCGAAACTTCGCTCTTGCGTACACTGGCGTCGCCGATGCGAGTCTTTACATGTACGACCTGAAGAAGGATGGCGTTTGGACGAATCGTGCTTTGGGTGCGGCTGAACGGGCACAGCAAATCAACGACAATCTTCCCGAAGTTCACTTCGCGCTAGGGAGTGTTTATAGCTCAACGGGAAAGACCGCCCAAGGCATCGCGGAGCTGAAACGGGCCCTACAATTAGCACCGAACTCGGACGAGGCATACCGCAGAATCGGGCGTGCGTATTTAAAAGCGGGCAACACGGTCGAAGCGGTTAGGTTTTTCCAGAAAGCAGTCGACTCCAATCCGTATTATTGGCTCAACCACAATCTGCTTGGCATCGCCTATGCTCAATCAGGAAATAACGATAAAGCGTTAGCAGCCTTTCAGAAAGTCACCGAGGTTGATCCCGCTCGAGCGAGCGGCTGGGAAAATATCGGTGGCATTTACCACAATCAAGGGAAATGGGAGGAGTCTGTGGCTATGTTCCGGAAGGCCGTCGCCACGCAACCGTCGGCCGGAAGTTACTCCAACTTGGGTGCTGGACTCTTTTTCCTGAAGCGCTGCGATGAGGCTCTGACCTTCTTTCAGAAAGCCGTTGAGCTCGATCCAGACCAGTATCTGCAGTTCGGGAACTTGGCGGGTGCTTACAAGTGTTTGGGACAACAGCAACAGGCTTCCGCCAACTATGAGAAGGCGGTAAATCTAGCTCTGCAGGTTTTGCGAATCGATCCCAAGGATGCGGTAACTATGGCTCACCTTGGCACGTATTATGCGGAGTTGCGAGACCAATCGCGAGCCGTGGAGTTTGTGCGGCGCGCACGTACGATTGACTCGAAAAATCCCGATATTCTATACCAGCAAGCGGTGGTTTATGCCAGAAATGACCAACCCAAAGGGGCTCTCGAAGCCTTGGCTCAGGCTTTAAAGCAGGGGTACTCCGCGAAGGAAGCGGCTGATGATCCTGACTTGAAGTCGTTGGCCAACGATCCGGAATTCCGGAAGCTTACCCAGCAGAAGTAAGGTTCCGGCGATCACGCGAACGCTTAGCTCCCAATCCGGCGAGCAGGGACATTCCACCGGCCAACAGCAGAATAGAACCAGGCTCAGGCGTTGTTGTTGTAACGGTGAACGTGGTATCGGGCACCCATCCGCCCGGAGCGTTTGGGTCTGTGCTGTTCGGATCACTGTTTAAATCGATTTGAAACAGGAAGCTGTCTGGAATGCCTGGCGCAAATGTGAGAGTCAGCAAGTACTCCGCTTCAGCGAGTCCCCCGCTAGTCTGCATCGATGTGCATTTGGAACTCGAGGCGACGTTCAATCCTTGTAAGGTGTACGCAAAGAAAGTACCATCAAAGCTGAGATTCACCGGGGCCGGTGTACCTGAGGGGCAACTGGCGTCAACGTAGTCCAGGTCAAAGTTAAGCGCGGTGATGGGACCACCCTGCTCGTTCACATACTGGCTGTAGGCGCCCCCAGAATCATTGGTTGTCAAAGGAAACGACGTGCTCGTAATGCATATTAAGTCAGCACCGCATGTCGGATCCTGATTGCCGGAGAGCTTGATACTGACTCCGCTGGCAAACAACGAACTATAAATAGGGGCGCAAAAGAGAGCGAGTGCAAGTAACCGCATAGTGAAGGAGAGTATCACAACCGTCAGGCACTTTGAATCTCATTCTTGGGGGTTGTCCGCGAAAGATGCTCATCTCCGTTTCACCATTCCCCTGATAAAGGCCACTACGGCGGCATCCGCGCATAACCTGTATGGTCGCAGTTAGCGATCCGAGCTCACCTGATACACCTTGATGCCGAGGACTAGATCGAAACCGGACCACCGGATCTTATTTGTCGAGTCGTACGTGATATCGGGCCGGATAAGTTGCTCCTGTACCCAGTAGATACGTCTGTCATCTCGGGTGTTAGAGCCGGACTACAGACGCAAATGTCTGATCAGCCACTTTGACGCTGATGGAACGCACACAACGGGGATACCAAGGCGACAAAGCTTAACGATGAAAGTCGTTCGGCGGGCGGTTGGTCTCAGCCTGAAGGCGCTTCCACTGATCCTGAGTAAGTACACTGCGGAAACTCAGGAGCATGCGAGCGTTCGTCTTTTCGAGTTCCGCCCGATTTTGCGCGATGCGATCAATCTGGGCGAGCACACGGTTCTCGTCCGGACGATCCGCTGCAAGCAACGGTTGCAACTGGGCTTCCTCCCGCTGCAGTGCGGAAGTGGTCTCCAACAGGTGCGCCCTCCTTTGCTGAAAGATGGAATCAATCCGGCGTAGCTGATCGGTTGTCAGGGAGAGGCGCTGCACCAAGCCGGGGTCCATCCACCATCGGCCGGGCGGGCCAATCTTTGCGCGCGGCATGGGAGGACGGTGAAAGTCTCCGACGCCGGGGGGAGGGCCGTGGGGACCGTCTGGCCCGGGTCCACCACCTCCGGGAGGAGGATACATCTGAGCTGTTATGGAGAGGCCGGTCAACAACAAAACGAATGCCGACCGGAACAGGCGTCCTTTCATGCGCGTTAGCGGCTGACCCCCCGCTTTTCGGTGGCATCGCTTTGCGATTCAACCGAATCTTCCCATGTGACGAGCTTGGTCAGGGGAGTAAGCGCATCGGGAACATCCCGGGAAAGCGCGTCATCGACCTGACTCATCAGCGCGGCATCGGAGATCGCCGGCGTTACTGGCTGTTCGGTGGGGTGGACGGGGTGGAGATAAATTACGAGCAAAACAGCGGCCGCAGCAACCGCCCCCAAGCCGCCGCTCATCACGAGGGACAATCGATGAGGGTTAGTCAAACGTGAAGACACAGGCAGTTTGGTCAGTTCCCCGGCGCTCCAAACGCGGGCCGATTGCCGGAATTCTGTGAGCGTGTTTTCGAACAACGTGACTTTCGTGCGGCACGTCTCGCAGTGGCGGAGGTGTGATTGCGCGGTTCGGGGCCGTTCTCCCAGAATCCAATCCGAGATTTCGTTTGCAGAGAGATGTTCATTCATTGTGACGCTTCCATCCGTTCCCGCACTGCGTGTAATGCTCGAAATAAGTGCACCTTTACGGTGCCCTCCTGCAAATTTGTGGCGGCGGCGATTTCCCTCAGTTCCATATCCTCTACGAACCGTAGCAGGAAAACGGTCCGTTGGCGCTCTGGCAATTTTGCCGCCGCATCCCACACGGCTGCCACGCGCTCCTTCAATAAGACCTGAACCTCGGGTGATCGCTCGCGATCATCGCTCCGGCTTGCCATGACATCAGAGATATCGGGCGCAGACTGAGTCTTGCGCCAAAATTGCAGCCTCCGGTTGCGAACATGATCCCGCACCAAGTTCACGGCGATCTGCATAAGCCACGTACTCATGCTGCACTCGTTCCGGAAACGGTCGCGTGCTTTAAAGGCCTTGAAGAAGCAGTCCTGCGTAATGGTTTCCGCCGCATCGCGATCCCGCAGGCTCGCTAGCACGAAGCGAAAAATTTTTGCTCGGTAAAGCCGGACGACGGATTCGAACTCTTCCGCGGATTCGGCAGTGGTCAGACGAATCTCGCTCATCAACGGAGAGGAAGCCGTAGCTGCTGCGTGTGCCATAAGCCCCTTGGACGGGCAATTTCCGGAACGAGTTTACATGTGAACCGGAGAAATTCGACGGCGCCACATGTCTGCGAAGTACGGGCGCCGTCCGTGACAACTCTAGTTTAATGAGGCCCGCCCGGTCCCCCTGGGCCGCCTGGTCCGCGGCCTCCGCCTGGTCCTCCGCCTAACAAGCCCTGTGCGAGAAGCTTCTGAAAGGTAGTTTGCTGATCGGCTGTAAGAATTGCGTAGAGCGCGGCTTCTGCCGTAGCTTGGGCTAGGGTCTGTTGCCCGGAAAGAGTGCCCATTTGGGCCGCCGCAGTCGCTAATCCGGCGGTATCGTTGGCGATAATCGCTGCCTGCAGCGCCGCGCGGGCGGTTTGTATGCTGGGCATGATGGTGGACGCCGCAGTGGCTTCGGTCGTAAAGATCGTGGTCGCCTGGGTAACTTGCGCGTCCGTTAAGCTCAAGAGCGTAGTCAGGCGGGATACCTGGTGCGCGGCCATTTGAGCGGGAGTCGGTGGCGTGAGCGCTGTGGTAGTCGTGGTGGTTTGCGCAAGCAGGCTAGCGGCTGTGAAGGTTGCAATTGCGGCACTGCAATATAAGGATTTTCTCATTCAGTTCAAGCTCCTTGGTGTTTTGTACTTGTTCCGGAAGAACGCCGGCTCACTTGCGTGCACCTTGCGGCCGTCACGCACGGAAGCCGATTTCGTTTGTCGCCTTGTGTAGACGCGGTCCCATAGAACGGGTTTACCGTGCGACCTTAGTAGACGCGCCGCACAGAATTCGCTACACTGAGAGGCTTATGGCCAGAGTGTGTGAAGTCACCGGGAAGAAGCCGATGAGCGGCCACAAAGTTTCCCACGCTAATAACAAAACAAAACGCAAATTCCTGCCGAATCTTCATGAGAAACGGTTTTGGTCTCCGTCGGCGGGTCGATTTGTCCGTCTCCGCGTCTCCGCCAAGGCGATGAAGACCATTGACAAGGTCGGCATCGATAAGGTTCTCGCAGATCTCAAGAAGTAACGCTCTTCGTTAGAACGTACTTTGGGGCGGGGTTTCCTCCGCCCTTATTTCGATTCCCTGATTTCCCCCACCCAGAAGTCCGTGTCCTGAACGAACACCGTGGCGTCGATTGTTTCGCCAGCGTGCAAGTTCGAGAATTCCCGCGCGTCCCGGATCGGGTAGTCCATGGTCATTGCGTCCATATAGCCATCGATTTTGTCGTGTTTAATATTGGCCGTCTTACCCGCAGGATCTAGGTTCACGATCACTCCGTGCATGTGATAGCGAAGGATGGGAGGTGCTTTGTCCGCAACCCCGCACGCGCTCAACCCAAAAACCACAAGAAGAGTAATTCCTGATCGGAATTTCGGCACTTTACTATCTTGACAGCTTGTGTGAAAGCTCCCATAATCAAGTGATTCAAGCAAATGATTGAAACCAGAGACCGGATTCTCGACTCTGCTGAGCGGCTCTTTGCTGACGGAGGGTATGCGGCAACGAGTCTGCGGCGGATTATCGCGGAAGCAGGCGTAAACGTAGCGGCCGTACACTACCATTTCCGTTCCAAAGAGAGTCTGCTTGAAGCTGTTTTGCTGCGACGGGTGGAACCGGCAAATCAGGAGCGGATTGAAGCTCTTCAGAAGCTGGAACGCGACGCTGGTCCCCAACTCCAAGTCGAAGGTGTCCTACGAGCGTTTCTGTACCCGACGTTTCGCATGGCCGCCGACCCCCATCAGGGCGGATATACATTTGTGCGATTGATGGGCCGTTTGCAAGCGGAGAGCGACCTTCTGCCGAGCATGATCTTTTCGCGTTTCGGACCGGTGCTTCTTCAATTTGCCGATGCTTTGGCGCGCGCTCTGCCAGAGTTGCCGCCCGATGAAGTCTTTCTTCGGTCCCGGCTGGCCATGGGTGCCACCGCGCAGGTGCTCCGCGACGCGCCGCGTATTAAGAGTTTGCTGAATGAGGAGTCTCCGGACTGGATTTCTATGCTTGACCGCTTGATCCCGTTCTTGAGCGCTGGGTTTCGGGCTCCCCTCGAATCCGCGCGCTATCACACTGCAGCTTCGTTACAGGAGGAAAAATGAAACAACGGAACGCTCTGGCCATTGTCTTGGCCACATTCTCCCTGGGGTTTCCGGCTCTGGCGGCCAGCGCCAGCGATGAGATTGCCGCGCGAGGACCGATCCAGCTCACCATGCGCCGCGCCATTCAGTTGGCGACGTCGCCGGAAGGCAGCACGCGCATTCAGCTTCAGATGGAAAACGTGAAGCAGGCCAAAGATCGCGCCGTTGAAGTGCGTGCCTCACTTTTGCCGGACGTGGAAAGTTATGTGGGCATGATCTCCTCGGTCCGCAGCCTCTCGTCGCAGGGCCTGTCGTCGATTCCGATCCCCTCCGCTCTAGTGCCGATCCTGGACGCCGTTGAAGCGGCTTCAGGGCAGCCGCCGCTTCCTGGAGGCGTGCTGCCCATCCCGAGCCGCACAGCGCCATTTTACAATCTCGATGCGAGGGGTACCGCGAACGCAGTCGCGTTTGACTTGTCCTTAATCCGCCGTTTTCAAGCCTCTCGATCCGGCGTCAAAGCTGCAAAAGAGGACATGAACACGACCGATGATCAGGTCACCGGTCAAGTAGCGCGCGCATACCTGAACGCGCTGCGAATGGACGCGCAAGTGGAAGCGACGCAGGCAGATATGGATCTTTCGGAAGCCGTTCTGAAGCAGGCGCAGCATCAGAAGGACGCGGGCGCGGGCACCGGGATCGATGTGACGCGCGCGAACGTGCAGCTGGCTAACGACAAACAGCGCGTTTTCGTAGCGAAGAACGATCAAACCAAAGCTCACCTGCAGCTTCTGCGCGCAATGAATATGCGCCTGGATGCGGCCGTTGAACTGGTGGATAAACTCGTTTACAAACCGGTTGACACACTCAGTACGGAAGATGCGATAGCGCAGGCGATGGCCAACCGTCCGGATCTCAAAGCACAACTGCAGCGCGAGGACGCCTCCCGCTTAAACGCGAGCTCCGTGAAATATGAGCGGCTACCCTCGATCGTTACTTCTTTCGATTATGGCGTGATTGGTCCTCAAGACGTTCATCTGGTGCCCACGCGCGATTACTACGGCTCACTACGCATTCCCATCTTCGACGGCGGACGCCGGGATGCCCGTCGGGCGGAATCGGCTTCGCAACTTCGCCAAGAGCGTGTACGCACCGCCGACTTGCGGGATCAGATCGAGTTAGACATTCGCACCTCTCTCGACAGCCTGAAGTCGGCCGCCGATCAAGTAGAGGTCGCCGAAGAAGGATTGAAGCTGGCCGAGACGGAACTTGCGCAGGCGCGGCGCCGTTACGATGCCGGCGTGGCGGGGAGTTTGGAAGTTGCAGACGCATCCGATCGCGTTCAACGCGCGCGAATTAACGAAATCTCCGCGGTATTCAATCACAATCTCGCGCGCATCGATTTCGGTCAAGCGCTCGGTAAGACGATTTCGATGATCGATTAACCACAAGGAAATCGGGAAGAAAAAATATGAAACGGCTAGCTTTATTAATTGTTTTGGTAGCAGTGGGCGTCGGTGGCTACATGCTCTACCGGAACTATCACGCGGCTCCCACCGATCGAATATTGGTTTCGGGGAACATCGAGCTCGAACAGGTGAATATCGGCTTTAAGACCGCCGGCCGGATTGTGGAACGCACCGTCGATGAGGGCGACAAGGTTACTAAAGGTCAGGTGATCGCCCGCCTTGATAAGGATCAGTTAATCCAACAGCGTCAGCGTGAATTGGCCTCTCTCTCCGAAGCGGAAGCGCAACTATCAGCCGCCCGAACCGGGCTCGAGATGCAGCAACAAACTTCGGTCGCGGACATGGATTCGCGCCAAGCCGATCTTCAGTCCAGCCAATCGCGGCTTGCTGCTCTGAAAAGCGGCTCGCGACCGCAGGAGATCGCTGAGGCAAACGCAGCGGTTGCTTCTGCTCAGGCGGAGTACGATCGCGCAAAGAAGGAATGGGACCGTGCTCAGATGCTGCACAAGAATGATGACATTTCGACCTCGCAGTTTGACCAGGCGCGCAGCCGTTTTGATGGCGCGGAAGCCAGCTTGAATCAAGCCAGGGAGCGCGCGGGCCTAGTAAAGGAGGGATCCCGCTCGGAGGACATCCAGCAGGCCGAAGCGCAGGTTGCCAAAGCGAACGCAGGAATCAAAGGCAGCCAAGCCAGTTCGTTGGACATCAAGCGCCGTCAAGAGGACGTGACGGGCAAGCAGGCGGAGATCGAGCGAGAAAAAGCGCAGATCGCGCTGATCGACTCGCAACTGAACGACACGACCGCGGTCTCTCCCATAACCGGCGTTGTGCTCGTTAAATCGGCTGATGTCGGAGAAGTGGTTGCGCCGGGTACCGCCATTGTTACGGTGGGCGACATTGATCACCCGTGGGTCCGCGCGTACATCAATGAGAAGGATCTCGGTCGCGTGAAACTCGGCTCCAAGGTTCGGGTTACCACCGACGCCTATCCCGGGAAGGTTTACGACGGCCACGTCTCCTTCATCTCCTCCGAAGCGGAGTTCACCCCCAAGCAGATTCAAACCACGGAAGAACGCGTGAAGCTCGTTTACCGCATCAAGATCGACGTCGACAATCCGCAGCATGAGTTGAAGTCCAACATGCCGGCCGACGCCGAGATTCTGGTCAACCAGTAGCGGAATCGATGGAAGCCGATCATCGAGACGCGCGAACTGACGCGGAACTTCGACCTCCTCTGCGCGGTCGACCACCTCAACTTAAGCGTGAACCGCGGCGAGATCTTTGGGCTCGTCGGACCTGACGGGGCGGGGAAGACTACCACTTTGCGGTTGCTCTGCGGCCTGATGAATCCGACCAGCGGACGCGCTACCGTGGCCGGCTTCGATGTGGTGAAGGATATCGCGTCGGTAAAGGACCGTATCGGCTACATGGCCCAGCGGTTCGGCCTGTACCAGGATTTAACCGTCGACGAAAACATGCGCTTTTACGCGGACCTGTTCGGCGTGGAACGCACGGTGCGGGACGAGTTGACACCGGGACTACTCAAGATGACCCGCATGGAGAAGTTCCGCGGGCGTCAGGCAGGGCGCCTTTCGGGCGGCATGAAGCAGAAGCTCGGGCTTATGTGCACGCTGCTTCATCGTCCGCAGATACTGTTTCTGGATGAGCCTACTAATGGGGTCGATCCGGTCTCGCGGCGCGAGTTCTGGGCGATTTTGTATCAGCTGGTCGAAGAGGGCGTGACGGTGTTCGTCACGACCGCTTATCTGGACGAAGCAGAACGTTGTAACCGCGTCGGTTTGATGCACCGCGGGCAGCTAATCAAGTGCGAGAGCCCGGAAGCGCTGCGGAACGACATGGAAGAGATCTGCTACGAGGTAACGGCCGACGATCCACGGGCACTCCGGAATCACCTTCAAAGCACCCCGGGAATCTTGAGCATGGAGCCATTCGGGGTCACGCTGCATGTGTTTCTCGAGGCGGGGATTGGACCGGAGTTGCTGCGAAATGAGCAGTTCCGGAGCGACTATAAGCGGATCACACCATCCCTCGAAGATGTGTTCATCGCCATGGTTCGCAAAAGTGAGCGCGGGAAAGCACAGGTGAACTAGCCATGGCCGGAACCACTCAGAATCAAAGTACCGCCAACCGGGAAGCGGTGAACCAGGTCCGCTCGCCCCACGCAGGCTCGACGGCGGGTGAGAGCGAATGGGCGGTTGAGGTGAACGATCTCACCAAAACGTTTGGTGACTTCATCGCTGTGAACCACATCTCGTTTAATGTCCGCAAAGGAGAAATTTTTGGATTCTTGGGCCCGAACGGCGCGGGCAAATCGACCGCGATCCGGATTCTGCTCGGACTGCTCGACCCTACGTCGGGAACGGCAATTGTGGGCGGCATCGACGTTGCCAAAGACCCTGAAGCGATTCGTAAGCACCTGGGGTACGTTTCGCAAAAATTCTCCTTGTACAACGATCTAACGGTCGGCGAAAATATCGACTTCTTTAGCGGCATCTACGGCGTTGCGAAAGCAAAGCGCCAGGAACGGAAAGCCTATGCTCTCCGCATGGCTGGCCTCGAAGAACGCGCCACCACCATGACGGGCCTTCTGCCCGGCGGCTGGAAACAGCGTCTGGCGCTCGGATGCGCGATTTTGCACGAGCCGCCTATTCTGTTCCTGGACGAGCCGACATCGGGCGTCGATCCCATTGCGCGTCGCGACTTCTGGGATTTGATTTACCAGCTCTCGGGGGCGGGTCAAACCGTTTTCGTCACCACCCACTACATGGAAGAAGCTGAGTACTGTCATCGTTTGGCACTGATGCATGCTGGACGTATCATTGCTCTGGGAGTGCCCGCAGTTCTGAAACGCGAGATGTATTCACACTCGCTACTGCAACTCGACACCTCCGCTCTCGTACCAACCATGCGGCTCCTCGAAGGCGAGCCGGGCATCCTGGAGATCGCTGTATTCGGAGCAGGGCTGCATGTGACGGTGACCGATATGGATGCGACGGTCGCGCGCATTCGTCAAAAACTCTCCGCGCATCAGATTGAGATCCGCCGCATGGAATCCATTCCGCCGTCCATGGAAGACCTGTTCGTCTCGCTGATCGAGAATGAGGAGCGCAAAGCCGCATGAGTCTCCGCCGTATCCGGGCCATGGTCCGCAAAGAAATCAAACATATCCTGCGCGATCCCCGCAGTCTGATCATGGCGCTTGCCGAGCCCATGCTGATGCTTCTTCTGTTCGGTTATGCGCTCACGCTGGACGTAGACAAGATCCCGACTCTCATCTACGATCAGGATCACTCGGCGCGCAGCCGCGAACTGATCGAGAAGTTCAATAGCACCCGCTTTTTTGACGTGCGTGGTTACACGAACGACTACGGCAAGATCGAGCAGCAGATCGATCGCAACAAGATCCTGATGGGATTGGTCATTCCCCCTCGGTACGGTGAGCGTATCGAAGCCGGACAGAATGCCGACGTGCAGATACTGCTGGATGGCAGCGACGCCAATACAGCTTCGATCGCACTCGGATACGTGTCCGCTTTGGTTCGCAATTACTCGCTGAACATCCGACAGCAAACGCAGAATCAACATGCCGGTTTTACGGTGAGCGTTCCCGTGGACGCGCGTATGCGTATCTGGTACAACAGTACGCTCGAATCAAAAAACTACGTCGTGCCGGGCCTTATTGCCGTCATGCTGATGCTGATTTCTGCCCTGCTCACGTCGCTGACAATCGCGCGGGAATGGGAGATGGGAACCATGGAGCCGCTGATGTCGACTCCGCTTCGTCCTTCGGAGATCGTGCTGGGGAAGATGGCCGCGTACTTCGTCGTTGGCGCGCTCGATACGGTCATCGCGGTCGTGGTCGGTGTCTTCATCTTCGACGTGCCGTTTCGAGGGAGCCTGTTGCTGCTCGCCGTTACAGCCTGCGTATTTCTATTCGGTGCGCTCTGCTGGGGCATTCTTCTCTCAGCCATGACCAAGCAGCAACTGCTCGCTTACCAGATGGGGATTGTGACCTCGTTTCTTCCGTCATTTCTCCTTTCCGGATTCCTCTACGCCATCGAGAATATGCCACCCGCCATTCAGGTCATCACCCATTTCGTTCCGGCGCGCTACTTCGTCACTATCCTGAAAGGGATCTTTCTCCGTGGCGTCGGTCTGGAAGTCGTAGGCGTGGATTTTCTGTTTCTCATTTTGTTCAGCTCGCTGGTGTTCGTTGCCGCGACATTGAAGCTTCGACAAAAGTTGGCTTGATTATGTGGGAACGAATTGTTCAGATCATCCGCAAGGAATTCTTTCAGGTCCTGCGCCACCGCCGCATGCGGACTGCTCTGTTTGTGCCGCCGCTGGTGCAATTGATCATCTTCGGATACGCCGTCAATCTCGACGTGGATCATGTCAGCACTGCTTGGATGGATCAGGATCACACCCCCCTCAGCCGCGAATTGCTCGACGATTTCCGCAGCTCCGGCCGTTTCAACATTACCCGTACGGTGAAATCGGACGCCGAGATCCAGAAGCTTATGGACGGCGCCGATGTGCTGGCTGTCGTTCGTGTGCTCCCTGGATTTTCGCGCGATATTCAACGCGGAAACTCGGGCGAAGTGCAGGTGGTGATCGATGGAACAAACTCGAATACCGCGTCTTTGATCTCCAACTACGCCAACGAGATTGTAGCGGGTTTCGATCAGCAGCTCGTGCAGAGAGCGCAGCAGAAAAGGATGATGAACGTCATCCCTGGCACGGTCAGCCTAAAAGCTTCGAAGGTGGACGCCCGGTCGCGAGTATGGTTCAATCCGGACCTGCGCAGCCGCAACTATTACGTGCCGGGCGTGATGGCCAATCTCATCATGGTCGTCACCGTGATGCTCACGGCCATGGCTATTGTGCGTGAAAAAGAGATTGGCACGCTTGAGCAGCTGATGGTCACGCCGATTCGACCGATCGAGTTAATGATCGGGAAAACGCTTCCATTCGCAGCGGTCGGACTGATCGATATTTTTCTGGTCACAACGCTCGCGCTGCTGGTCTTCCAGGTGCCCTTTCGGGGAAACTTTCTGTTCCTCCTCCTTTGTGGAGCCTTCTTCCTCATGACCAGCTTGGGCACCGGACTGTTCATCTCGACCATTTCGAAGACGCAGCAGCAGGCTGTGATGTCTAGCTTCTTCTTTGCTACTCCCACATTCATGTTGAGCGGATTCTCTTTTCCCATCCGCAACATGCCTCAGATCGTTCAATATCTGACGTATCTGAACCCTCTGCGCTACTTCGTGGAGATCGTCCGCGGCATTTTTCTCAAAGGGGTCGGGATCTCAGTCCTATGGCCGCAGATGTCGATGCTGGCCATCTATGGGACCGCCGTTCTGCTCCTTAGCGCCTCCCGCTTCAAGAAAAAGCTCGACTAGCCGCCACCTTGCACTAAGCTTGTCGGATGCTTCGCTTTTCCCTCGTGGTGCTCTGCGGAACCGCACTTGGTCTAACCTCGTCTGCGCAATCATTACCGCGCCTCGAAAGCTTCCGCGGTCGGTATCGGGCAGCGCTCGAAAAGTCGAGCGTTGTCGGCAGCAGTGTGGTCGTCCTCCAGAATGACCATGTGCTTTTGCGCGACGTGTACGGACTAGCCAACCAGTCGATGCACCAACTCGTCGACGAGGACACTACCTTCCATTGGGCCTCGATCACTAAGACCTTCACGGCCATTGCCATCGTGCAGCTTCGCGATCATGGAGTGCTGCAACTCGACGATCCGGTGGTCAAGTACGTTCCAGAACTGCGGTCGGTCCACGATTCATTTGGTGTTATCGATGCCCTTACCATCCGGCATCTCCTCACGCACAGTGGCGGATTCCGAAGTCCTACCTGGCCGTGGAGCAGCGATCGGCCTTGGGAGCCCTTTGAGCCCACCAAGTGGTCGCAAATTGTTGCCATGCTGCCGTACACCGAAATCCTCTTTGCGCCCGGGACGCGGCATAGCTATTCCAATCTTGGATACGTGTTTCTGGGTCAGATCATCGAACGGTTATCGGGCGACGATTACGAGGTCTACATTGACAAGAACATCCTCAAGCCGCTCGGAATGCATTCCAGTTACTTCGACCGCGCGCCGTATTTCCTCCTGCCTCACCGGGCGGCCGGATACATTCGCGAAAAGGGGGAGTTGAAACCGGCTCCGTTCAACTTCGATTCGGGCATCACTGTTTCCAATAGCGGATTGAACGCTCCATTCCCCGACATGGAACGATATCTTCGTTTCCTGTTGGGAATTCGCGCACAGGGAGATCATTACGAGGACGTGCTGAAACGCGCGTCGCTCGAGGAAATGTTCCGTCCGCAGCTGGAATTGACTACGTCCGACGCGTCACAAACGATTTCCGGCAAGGGAAAGGATTGGATGGGGCTAGGCTTCTTCCTCCATACGGAAGAAGGAGCACCGCTTCTGATCGGCCACGGAGGCCAACAGGGCGGATTTATCAGCCACTTCTATCTCAATCAGTCAGCTAAACTCGCCTATCTGATTTCATTTAACACCGATAGCAGCGACCCGGCGACGGACACACAGGAACTAGATCGGAAGCTGCGCGATGATCTATTTGCGGGCGCACGCGCCGACCAACCGCTCGCTACTCGCCGGAACGCATCATGGCGAATAGGTCCATCTTCGCCGTGAGCTTCACTTCCTGAATCTTTTCATCTTCGAAGGTCGCTTCGATCTTGCTTTTCAACGCGTGAATCTTCCAAGCGGCAAGCCGATCGGAACTTGCTACCGCGTCAACCGTTACTTTGTTGCCTTTGACCTTAACGTTGTCGATTTTGCTCAACCGCAGATTGGCCGCGAACCGCTCTTCATGCCATTCCTTGAGTGCGGCGGCTCCCTGATACTCGACATTCTGGAAGTCGACTACGGCATCCTCCCCGAAGAAAGTTAAGCACTTCTCCAGATCCCGGGCATCAAACGCCGCCAGGTATTCTTTTGTGATTGCTGCCAGATCCGCCATTTTTCCTTTAGTCCTTAACCGTCGCTTTGACGCCCTTCCACGTGCTGATCATGCTTGAGCCTTCGATCAGCACCGGGTCTTCGGTTCTTCCCACGCTGGCCAACTTCTCGGAGATCCAGCCTTCGAGTTCCTTCTCCATTTCACCGGCGAGCTGCGGTTCCGACTCGGCTATATTATTCGTCTCTTCAGGGTCTGCGGCCAAGTCGTACAACTCGCGCATCGGATTGCCGAGCAGGTCCTGTTCACGCGCCACGATCAGCTTGTGGCTGGCAGTGCGTAACGCGTACTTGGATTGCCAGGTTGATTCGAGGGTCACAAAGCGGTCATAACCCGCAGGTTCTTCTTCCCCTGTCCATTGCTTGAAGAAGCTCTGGCCGTCCAGTTCGTCCGGAAGTCGATCCCGCACGCCTCGAGAATGCTTGGCGCCACGTCGTAGGATTGGCGGACCGGCGCAAGCCGCAGCCCCGCTTTCAGATTGCCGGCCGGCCACTTCACGATGAACGGAACGCGGATCGTGCAGTCGTAGAGTCCGTAATGGTCGTAGAACATGCGATGCTCCGTCATGCTCTCGCCATGGTCGGCCATGAAAACGATCATGGTGTTATCGAGCTGCCCCATCTCTTCAAGCGACCGGATTAGATGACCTATGCCGTCGTCGAGATATTTGACTTCGCCGTCATACAGACCTGTGACGAAGTTCGGGATCGTTGATGACGCCTTTTCCGGTACGCAGCCACGTGTCGCGGGCCATGGTACCGATGGGATGGGACCACCATTCGTCCAGCGCATGATTGTTGGGATCGATCGGCGTGCCGCCCGGGATAAAATGTCTCCCGGTACTTCTTGGGCGGAACGTAGGGATAATGCGCGTCCCAGTAATGAATGAAAACGAAAAACGGATCGGTCTGGCGAAGTTCTTGATCCAGCGCATGGCGCGATCCGTTCAGCTCTTCCTGCGTTACGTTCGCGTAAAAAACGTGGTTGATGCTGGGGTCGATGATGTATTCGTATCCTCGGGCAAACCACATGCGCTCACGGAACAACGTATCGACGGCGCAGGTGAGGTAGCCTTCGTCCCGCATCAGCTCCGGCAGAAACGGGGCGAACTGCGGGCAAGCTTTGCCTTACCGCCATGCGCCACCACGCCATGCTTTAGCGGGCTTTGGCCGGTGAACAAGGTGGTGTGCGATGGCTGCGTCGGGAATAACCGGACAAAACATCTGCTCCGCGAGCATGCCTTCCGATGCCATCTTGTCGATTTGCGGGCTGGTCGCCAGAGGGTAGCCATAACAACCTGAATGGTTGGCGCGCAGAGAATCTGCGCTGATCAAGATAACATTCGGCCTGTTTGACATTACGGTTTTTTACGTGTGGCGTGCTGCGGAATGATTTCTCGAATCCACTTCAGTGGTGAGTTTGTGATTTTAGCATCCGCGTGGCTCCGATTGACAACCTATGGTTCGGAATCGAAAAACTCCTATAATTCCTTCAGAATATCGCGAGTGGTTATATAGGACTAGTAGGCCTTTCCGGTTTGACACGGGCGCTCCTAAAGGCGTACCATGACACTTCTGCGGTTGCTGGATTTGGTATCTGCCTCGTTATAAGCGCCAGATGCTTTGTCCGTTGAAGAGCCTTCCGGAGTTGCGATTGGGAGCCGAGCGATTTCCCGTCAAGTCCAGACCTGATCAAATTGTTCGTCCAATACGGCACAGCCTTTCCATCACATTAGAGATCGAGGTATGCGAATGAAACAGAGCCGGGACGAAATTCTGGATTTTGTCCTGAAGTCGCTGAACGATCTTGCTCAGGATTGGGATTATTCCGAAGCAAGTGGGCCCCGAAACCCTTCTGTTTAGCGAGATGGGGCTCGATTCGCTCGATCTCGTCGTTCTTGGTACCGGCATGCAGGAACATTACGGGATGCAAATGCCCTTTGCCGAGTTTCTTTCCGCTGTGGGCGAAAGGGGCCAGCGCGACGTATCGGTCTCCGAACTGGTCGACTTCATCGATGCGCAAGTTGAATAAGGACGACCCGCGGGGGAGCCCGCCGATGAGCGTGAAGACGCTGCTGGTCGGTTGGGACGGCGCCACGTTCACGGTCTTGAACGAACTGATGGCGCAGGGCGCGATGCCCTTCCTGAAGAGCTTCCTCGAAAGCGGCACGCGCGCCAATCTGCGCACCATCGTTCCGGCCCTGACACCCCCGGCCTGGACCAGCCTGATGACGGGACGCACGCCCGGCCACCATGGTGTCTTCGATTTCTTCCGCTTCGAGGGCGAGAACAGCAAGCACATCCGCTTCTTTACCTCGAGCGACATCCTGACCGAAACCATCTGGAGCCTCACATCCAAAAACGGGATGAAGGCCGCGGCCATGAATTTCCCGTCCATGTATCCGGCCCCCCACATATACGGCTACGTGGTTCCCGGTTGGGTGCCGTGGAGACAGATGCGCCTGGCCTGCTGGCCTAAGGATCTGTTTGATCGCCTCAAAGCCATTCCCGATCTAACCTTGCGCGAACTAGGGATGGACATCAAGCTCGAGGAGAAATCGACCGAAGGTGTCGGCACCCGCGAGGAGTACGGGCCGTGGATCGAATTCCACACCCGGCGCGAGCGGAACTGGTTCGAGATCTATAAATACCTGATCACAACGGACCCGTCGGACTTGATGGCCTTGATGTTTGATGGCGTCGACAAAATGCAGCATCTCTGCTGGCGTTTTATTCGTCCGCAGGACGCGCAGCCGCTTACTGAAGATTGGGAGTTTCAGGTGCGAGACCTTTGCCTGAACTACTACCGGCAATTAGACGGAATCTTTGAGCAGATGGTCGCGTTGGCTGGTCCGGATGCAACGGTTCTTCTGGCGTCAGATCACGGCTTCGGGCCCACCTACGAGGTGTTCCACGTGAATGCGTGGCTGGCCAAGAAGGGGTATCTGTTCTGGTCGGAAGCAGCCTCTCAGGAAAAACCCGAAGCGCTTCTCGGCGTAGGTCAAGTGGCCCGGCATACCTGGATGCTCGACTGGATGAAGACCAAAGCCTTCGCTACCACCCCGACCTCGAACGGCATCTACATCGCCGTCGATCACAAGGGCGATGGATCGGGCGTTCCTCCCTCCGAATACTTGGCTTTTCGTGCCCGAATCGTGGAAGAGGTTAAGCAGGTGCGTTCGCCCGAAGATGGCGAGCCGATTGTGATCCACGCCTACACGCGAGATGAGGTTTTTGAAGGCCCTGCCGGTTCGCTTGGGCCGGATATTACGCTGGTAATGCGCGATGGCGGCTTGGTCTCCATCCTCCCCGGCGAAGAGATTGTCTCGCAGCGCCCCGTGGTAAGCGGCGCGCACAGGCCGGAGGGGATCTTCGGCGCGCGCGGTCCAGGGATCAAGAAGGGCTTTGACGCCGGCGAGCTCTCGATCCTGGATATAACGCCGACTATTTTGTATTCGCTGGGTATGCCCGTTTACCGAGATCTGGAAGGGCGCGTCCCCACCGAGATTTTCGAGGAGTCCATGATGGAACAGAAGCCAATAGAAAAGAGCACCGCCAGCACCTCCGGGGAAGAAGAAGTGGAGAAGCCGGCCGAAACGGAAGCCGCCGAGATGAGCGAAGAAGATGAGCGTGTAGTAATGGAACGCCTTCGCGAACTAGGCTACATCGAGTAGAGGAAAACGCACCCCTAAATCATGCCCAAAATCGCAGCGAACGGGATTCAGATACATTACATCACTGCCGGCGAAGGTCCCGACGTCATCCTTCTTCATGGATTTCTCGGTAATCTCGCCGTGTGGCATCTCTACATGATGCCGATCCTGCGCCGCGAGTTTCGGGTGACGACCTATGACCTACGCGGCCACGGGTACAGTCAGGTTACCCCGACCGGTTATACCCCGAAGATAATGGCGGAGGATCTCCTCGCCATGATGGATGCCATGGGAATTCAGAAAGCTTCGCTCATGGGCCACAGCTTCGGAGCGGATATCTGTCTCTACTTCGCACTGAAGTACCCGGACCGGGTGGACAAGATCCTCGCTCTCGAGCCCGGCTTGGCCGCTTTGGTGCAAGATCGTAAAGACCCCAACTGGGTCGGTTGGAAAGCCTGGGTCGAAAAGCTCGAAGAGTGCGGACTTACCATTCCGGAAGATAAGAAGGCGGACGCCCTCTACCTTCTCCAACTTAGCCTGGAGACACCAAAGTTCTACGGGCCGGCGCGCGGTTTGCCGCGAAATCGCGAACCGCTGCTCAAACTCCTTCGCGAAACGACTCTGATCGACGATTACGAGCAGATCGACGAACTGACGATGGAGTCGCTCGAGACCATTCAGACGCCCATCGAATTGGTGTACGGCGATAAGTCGCACTTTCTCCAATCCTGGGAGCCGATCAAACAACGCCTGCCTAACTGCCGTTCCGTCCTCCTGCCGGGTGGCGAGCATTTCGGGCCTCTTGAGATGCCGGAACTGCTAACGGAAGCCACGCTGAAGTTTCTCCGCACGCCGGCCGACGAATTGGAAATGTCCGAACACGCCGTGATCGCGGGTCAAGATCCAGCATGACGACCACCGCCGAATCCACTCCGGATCAGGCGAAGCTCGACCTGATCAAGAACACCACTTTCCGCCCGGTCTTCATCGTGGGTGACCACCGCTCCGGGACTACCCTCCTCCATCGCCTGCTTGCCGATACCGGCTGTTTCAACTACGTTTCCGCCTATCACGTCATCCGCTATGACGAGGTGCTGACCGATTTCGTCGGAGGTCGCACAGGCGCGGCTAACCAGGAGATCATGGCCGAGTTCCAGCGCCAGGGTCTAAAAGACCGCGGCATAGATGCTACTCCCGCAGTGCCCGAAGCGCCCATTGAATACGGGTTCATCATGGCAGGAACTACCAATCGCCGCCCGCGTATAACCGAGAAGACGCTGCCGAAATTTCAGGAACTCGCCCAGAAGATTCAATACGTCGGCGACCCCAAAAAGCCATTACTCCTCAAAAACCCGTGGGATGTAATCTGCTTTATGGATATCAAGCGCTTCTACCCGGACGCGCGATTCGTGTTCATCCACCGCCACCCAGCCAACGTTCTAAACTCGCAACTGCGCGCCATCCGCAGCATGCTCGAAGCGCGCAATGGATTTACCGCCATGATCGCGCCGTGGTACCGCGAACTCTTCGAACGCCCTTTGCAGCTCTGGATGTCCCGCACCATGGCCAAGCCACCCATCCGTATCTGGGAACGCCTCCTTGCGCATCACACGGCGAAGTGGACCAAGTACTACATAGCCCACCATCGAGCAGCTGCCCCCAGGCTCCTCGGTGGACGTCAAGTATGAAGACCTGTGCCGCCAACCGGACGAAACGATGAACAAGATCATCAGCTTCCTCGGTGTCCATCCTCACGATCCGCGGTTTGGCGAAAAGATCGCTCCACGCGAGCCCAAAGTTTTGCCAGAAGCACTCAAGCTGTTCGAGTCCATTCGCGAGCAGATCAAGCCTTATCTCCAACTGAACCACTACACGCTGGACCCGAAGTAAGTCTATGGCCGGTGCGATCCTCATTACGGGAGCATCCTCAGGTATAGGACTCGAAACGGCCGTTTACTTGGCCAAACACGGTTTGCGCGTGGTCGGCACCATGCGTGATATAGCGAAACGCAGCGAGCTGGATCAAGCTGCCAATGCTGTCGGTACAACCGTCGATGTGGTGGCCCTCGATGTCACGTCCCCGGCCAGCATAACGCTCGCTATCGAGAGCGTTATGGCGAAGTACGGCGCGATCGACGCCGTGGTGAATAATGCCGGGATTCAGATCAGAGGCTATTTCGAAGAGACCAGCGACGCTGAGTTTCGCCGCGTGTTCGACACCAACTTCTTCGGCGCGTTAACCGTTACCAGGGCCGTGCTGCCGCATATGCGTGCCCAGCGGCGAGGCCGCGTTGTGCTCATGACCAGTGTCGGTGGACGAATCGGCTCGCTCGGTCTGAGCGCTTACTGCGCATCCAAGTTCGCTCTCGAAGGCCTGGGTGAAACCCTGGCGCTCGAACTCTCGCTCCACGGCATTGATGTGAGCATGATCGAGCCGGGCATCGTTAATACCAGAATCTGGAACAGCAACCTCCTCGTCGCGCAAGGTACGCACAATCCTTCCAACCCCAACCGGGCGTTCTTCGCGGAAAGTGAAAAGATGGCCGAATGGGCGGTGAAAAGCTCGCCTGTAACGGAAGAGCACGTAGCCAAAGCGGTCCATCACGCCGTCACTGCGGCCCGGCCAAAACGCCGCTACCTCGTCGGATACCGGCCCGCCGCCTTCCTTTTGCTTAGACGGCTGCTACCCACCGAGCTCTTCGAACGGCTCTACGGTCAAATTGCCACGGCCAAGCTGAAACGTCTGGCCCAATAGACCCCATAGTGGCCCGCTTCCTGATTACCGCTTGGCACGTCCCCGGACACCTGTACCCTCAGATGGCTGTGGCGCACGCGCTTCGTAAACGCGGCCACGAAGTAGCGTTTTACTCAGGCGCCCAGACGGCCAAGGTGGTGGAGGCAGAAGGCTTCCGCCTGTTCCCCTTTACCAAAATGGATGAGGCCTATCTCGACCGAGTGCTGTTCTCGCCCGAGCGGAATTCATCGACCCCGGCTGGAGGGTTTAGCTTCGCGACCCTCCTCCGCGAGTGGATGATCGATACGATTCCCGCGCAGGTAGCCGATCTGGAAGCCATCCTGCAAGAGTGGCGGCCGGACGCCATCGCGTCAGAAGTCTCCATGTGGGGCGCTCCCTTCATCCTGGGCGAACAAGGGCGTCTTCCTGTCGCCATCACTTCGTTCATGCCTTGCTGCATGATCCCCGGACCCGACGCGCCACCGTTTGGATTGGGCCTACCCAAGCCCCGCGACCTCCGCACCCGTCTTCTCTCCCTCGTCGTGACATTCGCGCAGAAATTCGTCAGCCGGAGCTTCCGCAAGCGGCTAAACGAGATTCGTGCTCAGTTCGGATTGCCCCCCATTCGCACTACTGCGCTCGAGCATTTGGCTACTGTGCCCCTCTACATCATCCCGGCCACGCCCGAGTTCGATTACGACCGGCACGATTTGCCAACGTCGGTGAAGTATGTCGGGCTTTACACATGGAACAAACCCGGTGCAGTTACGGCACCCGAGTGGCTGTCCACTCTGCCTTCCGATGTCCCGTGGATCCATGCCAGCGAGGGCACTGTCCACGTCGGCGAGCCATTCGTGTTGCGAGCTGCCGCGCAAGGTCTTGCTCATCTCCCGATGGAGCTGATCATGACCAGCGGCGGTGCGCGGGATCCTGAATCCATCGACCTCGGCGCCCGCGCTCCCAACATTCACCTCGCGCGCTGGATTCCGCACAGCGATCTCCTGCCTAAGACCGCCATTATTATCACCACCGGCGGCGCCGGCACGGTGCTAGCCGCTATCGATGCACTTGTCCCTATGATCCTGATTCCGACCGAGTGGGATAAACCCGAACTCGCCCAGCGCATCGTCGAAGCGGGAGCCGGCATTCGCATCAAGCCAGGTGACGTGAGTCCCAAATCCATCCGGGCAGCCGTCGAGCGCATCTTGGGCGATCCCGCCTTCAAACGCGGTGTCACGCGTCTGGCGGAGGCGGGCCGGCGCTATCGCGGCGCGGACGAAGCAGCCGAACTACTTGAAGGGTTCGTCGCCAAAACCGCTGGTCGCTAGCGCATCTCCGAAACCTGAATCGGCGCAGGATCCGGCTGGAAAGGCTCCTTCTGCATCAGAGCAGCCGTCTTTTCCACCGCGCGCATCAGGCGCAGTGTATTGCCGCCATAAATCTTTCGTATATCGCTGGCGCTATAACCTTTCATCAGCAGCGCACGTGTCAGGTTGGGCCACTTCGATGTATCATCCAACCCCATTGGGGTACATTCGACTCCATCGAAGTCGCTGCCCAAACCCACATGGTCGATACCGGCAATTTTAACTACGTGATCGATGTGCGCGATTACATCGTCGAGAGTTGCGCGAACCGCCGCCTTCGCGTATTCCGCATTCAGTTTCCGTCGTGCATCAAGCAGAGCCTTGGGGTTGTTCTTATACGTCTCCTGCAGTTCTGCGTAACGCGCCATCATGCCCGGCCCCGCTGCGGCATCCGCGTCTGCCGACTTCTGGGACAGGAAGCCGCAGTTGAAGTTGATCTGGATCACCCCGTCCTTCTGGGCCAGGGCGATGATCATCTCATCGGTCATGTTGCGGGGAACGTTGGCCAGCGCACGGCACGAGGAGTGCGAAGCAAAAATCGGCGCGCGGCTCGTTGCCAGCGCGTCCCAGAACGTTTTGTCAGCGACATGCGAGATATCGACGATCATCCCGAGCCGGTTCATCTCCGTAACAACTCGCTTGCCGAAATCAGTCAACCCGTTATTGGGGTTCTTCGCGTCGCCTGACGAGTCCGCCCAATGATTGCTATTGATGTGGGTCAGCGTCATGTAGCGGATACCGAGCGCATAGTAGTCGCGCAAAAGCCGCAAGCTATCCTCAATCGCGTGTCCGCCTTCGATGCCCATTAGCGCCGCGATCCTTCCCTTCTTGTGCGCGTGCTCGATGTCCGCCGCTGTTGTGGAGAATTCGAAGGTCTCCGGATGCCTTTCGATGATGTCGTGCCGAACGGTGTCAATCATCTCGAGCGTGCGGTGGGCGGAGCGGTTGCCCTCGACGGATTCCGGGGATACGTATACCGCGAAGAACTGAGCACCGATACCGCCCGTCCGCATCCTTGGTATGTCGGTATGACCATCGTCTCGCGGCTTGCCAATGTCAAGCCCGGCGACGGTGTCGCTAGTCACGTCGTTATGGGTGTCGATCAGGATTGCGGAATTCATTACCTTTCGAACATCGGCATCGGTAATCTGCTTTTGGGCGGCGAGCGGTGAAATGGTGCAAGCGACAAGTGCAACAGCACGGAACCAGGTGCGAAGGAACATACAGCTAACAATAGCGTCGCTTCCAAATGCGCGGAAGCAGTCAAAACCCAAAGAAACGTTTCGTGGGGGATGGACACGGTTTTGTACAAAGGCTATAATTTGCTGTCCGATCACAACCTAGCAGTAGAGCCAGGCAGTCGCCAGAACTGTCTGCGTTTAAGGAGTCGCGTATGAAAGCGTGTCCGAGTCTACTCGCAGCAAGCACCCTGCTCTGCGTCACTTTATCGGGGCAAGTCAGTCCCACAGCTTTTACTAACTTCGAGAGCTCGCAAACCAATCCCATCAGGACCTCCGCCGACGGAACCCGGCTCTATGCTTTGAATACTCCCGATAACCGCGTCTCTGTTTTCGACCTGACGATTCCCGCAGCTCCCGCGTTAATCGCGGAAATCCCTGTCGGCATTGAGCCTGTATCCGTCAACGTAAACCCGCAAAACGCGGATGAATTATGGGTAGTAAATCAGGAATCCGATAGCGTAAGCGTGGTTTCAATCGCAAAAGGGATCGTGACAGATACCATCGCTTGCAAAGACGAACCCGCGGATGTCGTGTTCGCGGGAGCCAATGCCTTCGTGAGTATCTCGCGCTCCAACACCATCAACGTTTACAGCATTGCGACGCATACCCTCGTCAAATCAATCCCGGTGTTCGGCGGCAGTCCTCGCGCGCTCGCAGTTAGCGCGAACGGCGCGACCCTTTACGCCGCCTTTGCTATCTCCGGCAACCGCAGTACGATCCTCCCTTCCAACGTGGCCCCGCCTCAACCCAAACCGAACAATACGGCGCTCCCGCCAGCCCCTCAGACCGGGTTGATCATTAACGTGACAGACCCGAGTTGGACCTGGTTCATCAAATATAAAATCCCGGACAACGACGTCGTTGCAATCGACACAACGGCCCTCACCGTAAAGAGGTACTATTCAGGCGTTGGCACGATCAACCTTGGGCTGGCTATTCGTCCAGCAACCGGCGACCTGTTTATCGCCAACACCGACTCCCGTAATCTGATCCGATTCGAACCCAACTTGCGCGGCCATTGGGTCGATAACCGGATCACAGCAGTGAAAATCTCCACCGGCACCGTCACCCCATACGACCTGAATCCCGGAATCGATTACACGGTACTGCCCAACACGGCCGCATTGAGTACTGCCTTGGCCCAACCCACTGCGATCGTCTTCGACCCAAGCGGCTTGTTCCTCTGGATTGCTGCGTTTGGAACTGATCGCGTGGCCAAGGTAAGTCCCACCGGGAAGGTCTTGAACATGATCGAGATTGGCGCGGCGACCGGTTCGCAGGTTGACCCGGTGAACAAGAAGGGTCCGCGCGGGCTGGCCTTGAACGCGAAGGCGAAAACCTTGTATGTGCTGAACCGAATCTCAAACACGATCTCCGTGGTCAGCACCACACAGAACCTGGTCACGTCTGAGATTCCCACCGGCACCTTCGACCCTACGCCCTCAGTGATCCGCGCCGGTCGCGGTTATCTCTACGATGCCAAACTCTCGGGCAACGGAACCGGGGCTTGTTCCTCGTGCCACCCCGATGCGGATATGGATCATCTTGCTTGGGATTTAGGCGATCCGAACGGGTCGATGGTGACCGTGGTCAGTGCTGGCCTTTCGTACAACGAGCACCCGATGAAGGGTCCCATGGTGACGCGATCGCTTCGTGGACTAGGCAACCTGAATCCTCTCCACTGGCGAGGCGATATTCCTGATTTCACGGGCTTCAACGTGATCTTCGATGCCCTCATGGGAGGTGCGCAGATCGGCAGCTCCAACATGGCCGACTACGAGGCATTTATCAACACAGTAGTGTTCCAGCCAAACCCTAATCAAAACCTGGACCGGTCCCTTCCCACGTCCCTTAACGGCGGGAACGCGGTGAACGGGGCGGTGGATTTTCAGTCTTTGGGCAATGTCGGAACGGGTAGTCAGACATGCAATAGTTGCCATTTGTCTACCCCGGGGCCGGGCAGCAATCTCACCGTGATCCAGCGATCAAATTTGGCGCAGCCCTTTAAAATTCCCGCCCTGCGAAATGTGTATCAGAAGTTGACCATGAGTCAAACTGCCGGCACTTCATCGATCGACGGCTTCGGCGTCTCCTCCGATGGCGAGATCGCCAGCTTGCCTGACGTGTTTGCACAAGCCGTGCTGGGTGGGTTCACCGGAAACCCACAATCGAAAGCGGACATCGCGGCATTTGTACTTTCGTTCGATAACGGCACCGCGCCCGCCGTGGGATACACCCGAACCGTGATGCCCGCAAACGCGACTGACCCGGGGATCGCCAGCGACTGGGCCACTCTGCAAGGCCAAGCCGCCGCCAGCAACATCGATCTGATTGTGAAGGGGACCATCAACGGAGTGCTTCACGGGCTGCTCTACCAGCCTGCTGCCGGCACTTATCAACTCGACGTTACCGGCGCTCCCTCTTATACCCAAGCTCAACTGCTCGCCTACGTAGCTAGCGGCGACACGCTTTCTGTGATGGGCGTTCCGCCAGGTTCCGGAGTCAGAATGGGAATTGACCGCAACCTCGACGGGGTGCTTGATGGCGATCAATAGATGCAAAGCATGGCTGACATTCGCGCGCACCGCAGCCGCTTCTTTTGTTCTCTGTTTGTCCATTACCGCCCAGACAGTTTCGTTCAGTGCGCCGAAAGCCTCCGCTGGGGGCAGCGGGATGGTTGGAATCGCGAGCGCCGACTTCAATAAGGACGGGAAACGCGACGTGGTTGCCGCCGACGGCAACGCCAACGCGGTCTCCGTCTTGTTGGGCAACGGTGACGGGACCTTTCAGCCAGGAGTGCAATACCCGGTGGACGGCGGTCCCCAATTCGTCGTCGTCGCCAACCTCAACCCGGGCGGCATGGCCGATCTGATCGTTGCGAACTCCACTACCAACGACATTTCAGTGTTGCTTGGAAATGGCGACGGCACCTTTCAATCCGCTGTGAACTATCCCGTCGGAACCCAACCCGTATTTCTCGCAGTCGGTGATTTCAACGGCGACAAAAAGGTCGACGTCGCCGTGGCCAACTTCGGGGACGATACTGTTACCGTTCTCCTCGGCAATGGCGACGGCACTTTACAAGCCCCATCCAGTATCGCTCTCGGAAAGGCACCGGTGAACTCGATCGTCTCCGCCGATTTCAATGGCGACGGCAAGCCTGATCTCGCCGTAGTATACGGTCTGTTCAGCTTGGCGATTCTGATCGGCAATGGCGACGGCACCTTCCAGGCGCCGGTGAACTATTCGGCGGGCACCTTCCCTGTAGACGTGGTCGTAGGAGACTTGAATGGTGATGGCAAGCTTGACTTGGTGGTCGCCAACAATCACCCGAAAGGTTCGCTCTCCGTCTTTCTTGGTAACGGAGACGGAACATTTCTTCCGCCAGCAACGATTCCTCTTCCCCCCAGCGCTTCGGCCGTAGCCATCGGGGACGTGAATCTGGATGGAAAGAAGGATCTCATCGTGACTGAAAGCACGGCCAGTAGCGTTCTCATTCTTCTGGGGAAAGGCGACGGCACATTTACGCTTGCGGAGTCGTACGCTACGCCCGGTGCACCCGGGACAGTTCTAGTCGCGGATTTCAACGGCGATCATAGACCGGATCTGGCCATTGCAGGCATTTCGGCACAGTCCTTCTCCATCATGCTCGGCAATGGCGCCGGTGCATTTGTCCATACCAAACTTGTCAGTGCGGCGAACGAGCCCACCGCCTTGGTGGCAGCCGATTTGAACGGGGACGGATTTCCCGATCTGGCGGTGGCTGAAAACCTGGCAAACGGGGTCGCGGTTTTTGCCTCAAACGGCCAATCCGGATATACAATGCTCGCCACCTATGCGACCGGCCTGGAACCGCGAGCTGTGGCGCTCGGCGACTTCAACGGGGACGGTCTTCCCGATCTTGCCGTGGTAAATAACGGATCGAATACCGTCTCCCTTTTATTGGGAAGCGGAAACGCCGTTTTTCAGAATGCCGTGAATTACGCGACAGGAAACAGTCCGGCGGCGATCGCAGTCGCCGATTACAACGGGGACGGCAAATTGGACATTGCCGTGGTGAACAGCGGCTCTAATAACGTACTGATCTTGGTCGGTAACGGGGATGGGACGTTCACCGCCGGTAAGAGCTACGCGGTAAATCAAATGCCCGTGTCGCTGGCCGCAGGAGACTTAAACGGGGATGGGAAGCTCGACCTCGTGGTAGCGAACTCCGAGTCTCAAACGGTTTCCGTGTTGATTGGGAACGGCGACGGGACGTTTGCGAAGAATGTCAGCTATCCGGTGAGCGCCAATGTCTATTCGGTGGTGCTGGGAGATTTCAACGGGGATGGCAAACTGGACGTGGCTGCTGCGAATAACGCGGCTAATAGCGTTTCCGTTCTCCTCGGCAACGGTGACGGCACCCTTCAACCCGGCGTTGCTTACGGGGTAGGCGTAAGTCCGGTTGCGATGGTTGTCGCGGATCTCAACGGCGACGGCATTTTGGATTTGGCGATTGCCTCGACCACCGGCTTGGTCTCGGTGCTGCAAGGTGCAGGCGACGGTACATTTGGCTTAGCCAGTTACTTCGTCGCCGGAAATGATCCATTCGGACTTACAGCGGCCGATCTGAATGGCGACCAAAAAACAGACTTGGCCGTCGCCGATGAGTTCGGCAACACCGTCGCTATCTTGATTAATCAGACCCCCTGAGTGGCTCTGGTTTTCATTAGGAGGGATCTGCCGCATTAAGCGCCTCTGAGATTGCGTCCAAGAGGTTTCGTGGCTGAAACGGCTTCGCAATAAAGCGGTACCGGTGCTTGTGATCCACTTGGACCGTCGGCTGACTGAATCCAGACATTAGAATGACCGGTACAGGCCTCGGCATAATGCGTGCAACCTGGTCGGCGAGTTCCAAACCACTCATTCCAGGCATTGTGATGTCCGTCAAAACCAGCCGCAACTTATTGCCTATGGTTTCGCAGACCTTCAGCGCCTCTTCGCCGCTTGAAGCTTGAGCGACGCTATAACCATTGCGTCGGAGAGTTGCGGTGACGACTTTGAGGACAGCGGGGTCATCGTCCACAGCTAGAATGTGCATAGAATTAAGCCCTTTTTGGGCTGTGCAATACAGTCTAGCGACCGCAAGACGGCGGGTAAATACCTAACGTCCGCATTGCTGGGGTACTCCGAAACCCTCACCGCTTCAGTTTGTTGAGACCGCATTTTGGGCAGCCGCCAAGTTTTTAGCCGACCCGGCGGGGAGATCATGAACACACATGAGGTGGACAGACTTCTCGCCAAACGATCCGGCACTAGAAGAGTTTGGGCACCGAAGCGGTATTCATACCCTGCACATCGAAGATTGCCGTTCGGATGAACAGTTCGCCAAACTGGAGGCGAGGCAAAGGTTATCTGTTTGTCGTTCTTAAGCTCGTGCGTTTGAAAGACGATCAACTCGATCGCCGATCTGGATATCTTTGTCGGAGCTAATTACGTTGTCACGGTTCACCGGTAGCCGGTCGCAATACTTGCACAGCTTGCGGCGAATGACGCGGATGGACTGCTTTTGCCGGATCATTCTGCACCGCGTGCTCGACCGTAGTCGATCTCTATCTCCGTTGTTGGATGAAATCGAAGATCGAATCGGTTTGCGCGAAGATCGGGTGGTTCGCCACCTTGATCAGGCTCGACCTATTGCCGACTTGTTACCACGCTGCCGACCTTGGCCGAGTGCACGCGAATACTCGTAGAATCGCTCTTCTTTCGCCCAAAGGTAAGATACACGCTTCATTGCGCAAAGTGCT
>CAVTXC010000020.1:0-388241 GCA_963738525.1 Bryobacterales bacterium | reverse complement strand
GAAGGTTTTTTTCCAGAAGTCCGGACAGGGCAGTTACATCCAGTTCATGGCGCCGGGCGTGATTGGAATGACTGTTCTGTTCATGTCAATTTTTAACGGAATCGCTCTTCTCTGGGACCGGCAGTTCGGTTTCTTGAGGGAGACTCTGGTCGCCCCCGTGCCGCGCTTGACCATCATGCTAGGCCGCGTTCTAGGTGGCGCAACCAATGCCATGATGCAAGGCGTTATCGTGTTCGTCGTCTGTTTGGTCGCGGGCTTCCGCCCAGTCAGCCTGGCTACGATCCCCCTGGCCTTCCTCTTCATGGCGTTCATCGCGAGCATGTTCTCCGCGCTCGGCACCGCCATCGGTTCTGTGCTAACGGACATGCAGGGATTTCAACTGGTAATGAACTTCCTCGTGATGCCGATCTTTTTCCTCTCCGGGGCGCTGTTTCCACTGACCAATCTCCCCAAGGTGCTCAGCATTATTACCAGTCTGGATCCTCTGTCTTACGGCGTGGATGGGTTGCGCGCTTCGCTGATCGGCGTCTCCCACTTCAATATCGGCCTGGATCTGCTCGTTGTCGCATGCGTGACGGCACTATTTGTGGCACTCGGAACGCATTTCTTCTCGAAGATTCAACTCTGATTAAAGGCCACGGTCCCGTATCGCGCAACGCTACTATTTCGGAGTAGTGGTCCAGTTTGCCAGACAGTAAGACACGATTCCTCCGCGGAGCGCAATGGCTGCTGTTTGCGGTCTGTGTCTTCCGTCTATGGGTCATGCCCCTGCCATCCAGCTTCTGGGTGGACGAAGCCGGCACGATGTTTGTCGTTCGGCAAGGCGCGCACCATCCCTCCCTCGCAGTCGCGCCGCAGGTGCCGGCATCCATCTATTTCTGGCTTCCACGCGCGGCGGATCAGGCTTTACGGTTTCTACCGATGGCTCCTGGGATCACCGAAACGGCGTACCGGTTTCCGTCCGTGCTGGCGCTTCTTCTGGCGCTCTTTCTTGTAGCGCGATTAACGGCTCGTTTGATCGACCCTTGTGTGCAGTGGTTCAGTGTATTCGCTTGCTTGTCACTCCGGGGCATCGACTACGCCGCGGACGACGCGCGTCCTTACGCATTAGGACTGCTCATCGCGTCCGCGGCGATGCTATATCTTGTCCGCTGGTTGGACGGAGCACGCCGGTGGGACGCCGTCTGGTTCATTGTCTTCGCCGCCCTGCTCTGGCGGGTCCATCTGGTGTACTGGCCGATGTATGCGGTGTTCGGCCTGTACGCGGGGTTTCGTCTGGTGCGGTCGGAAACTCGCGTGTCGTGGCGGAGCGCCTCGCTGGCGTTCGGCCTATTGGCCTTGACGTTAATCCCCGTGCTCGGCGACGCTCTCGCGCTTTTCCGCCAGGCATCGGCGCACGTCATCGTCCCCGTCCCAGCACCCAAAGAACTGCAGCGTTCGTTGAAACTCGGCTTGGTGTTTGGCAGCTTGACGATTGCCTGGATGATCCGGAAATTCCGGCCGAGTGATGAGCGCGTGAAGCTTAAGTCGAGTTCCGCTCTTCTGGCCGCCGCCTGGTGGCTTACTCCGCCCGTTGCGCTGTTCGCATTCTCCTGGGCCACGGGCAACAGCGTCTTCGTCGGCCGCTATCTCTCGATCGGCCTTCCCGGTGTGGCGCTTGCCGCCACCGCCGGGGCGGCGTCGCAATTGCCCCGGCGGCACTGGCTATGGGCAAGCCTGGTTTTCAGCGCCGGAGTATTGCTGATGCTTGGAGATTGGCGTGAACCTTGGCCGCGGCACCACAACTCCGACTGGCGCGCGGCCTCGCTTGCGATCAACGGTCTACCGTACGAGGGTGGCCTCCCGGTAATCTGCCCCAGTCCTTTCATTGAAGCGAAGCCTCCGGTGTGGACACCGTCTTATCCGCTACCCGGATTTCTGTACGCGCAACTGGCCACTTATCCGGTCCACGGAAAGCTCTTGTTGTTTCCGTACGCCGTCTCCCCCGAAGCGCAAAGCTGGGCTGTGGTGGTGCTTTCGCAGACTCTCTTGGCTGCCCGGCATTTCGTCGTCTACGGCGGCGCCGGCGGTGCGAACTACTGGCGCGAGTGGTACGCGCAGCGACCGGAACTGCGCGGCTGGACAAATCATCGGCTCGGGGATTTCGGGGACGTTGAGGCCATCGTGTTCGACGGTCCGAGATAGGGGTTGTGACAACAATAGAGGGGAGCTTTCGTGCGCAGCCTTTTCCTCTTCCTTTCCCGTAATTCCCAGCTTCGCCACTTTATGGAGACATCCTCGCTCGCCAAGCGGTTCTCCGCTCGATTTGTAGCGGGCAGCACCTTGGAGGAGGCACTCGCGGCCTGTGAACAAGTGAACCGCGATGGCCTCACCGTCACGCTGGATTACCTGGGCGAGAATATCCGGTCGCTCGAAGAAGCCGCCGTGTCGCGCGAGATGTATCTCCGCTGCCTCGATAGCCTGAATCAGCGGCATATTCGCGGGAATGTTTCGTTGAAACTCACCCAATTCGGGATGGATCTGTCGGAGGATGCGTGCCGGGAAAACGTGCGCCAACTCGTCTGCGAAGCAGCCCAGATCGGCAATTTCGTCCGAGTGGATATGGAGTCGAGTGAGTATACCGACCGGACGCTTCGGCTGGTGCGCGATCTTTACAGCGAAAGCGGTGCATGCGGAACGGTGATTCAGGCCTACCTTAAACGGAGCGAAGCGGATGTGGATGATCTGAATCGCCGGCGCATCCGTATCCGTCTTTGTAAGGGGGCTTACCTCGAACCGGAGAACGTTGCGTTCAAAGAGAAGGGAGATGTGGATAAGAACTTCCTAAAACTTGCGAGAAAACTGCTGACGGAAGGCAACTATCCCGGTATTGCTACACACGACGAGGCGATCATCACCGAGATCATTCGGTTCGTAAGGGAACAGAACATCCCTTCCGAACGTTTCGAGTTTCAGATGCTCTACGGTATTCGGCGGGATCTACAAACCCGTCTGGTGAAGGATGGTTACCGCATGCGTTTGTATGTACCGTTCGGGGAAGCCTGGTATCCGTACTTCATGCGGCGGCTAGCGGAGCGGCCCGCCAACGTGTTGTTCCTGGCTCGGAATGTGCTTCGCGGTTGATTAACAAAGAGATTCGGGGAACCTGATTATGCCGGCAAGTGTCAAACAGTTCATGCGTTATTGGGGCTTCTTCGTAGCCAAAATGGTGGTAGCGGGTGGCTTGGTCACCGCGTTGATCGCTACCGTGAACCATCTTTGGTCGGGGGTCCACGCACGGGAATACGACAAGTACCTGGTCTACCTGATCTGTATGGGTGTTGCCTACCTTATCGGAGTGGGCATTGTGTACCTCTGCATTCTTGACCAGCGTTACCGCTGCCGCGTCTGTCTTCGGCGTCTTCGCATGCCAATCGAGACTGGTTCCTGGAGCAAGATGCTGCAGTTCGGCCGCCCCCACATCGAATACATCTGTCTTTATGGACATGGGAAGCTGAACATCCCGGAACTGCACCTTACCGGGATGGATTCTCCGGCGTGGACTGGCAACTCCGACTACTGGGCCGAGCTCTGTGGCGTCGGGGTACAAGTCGATCAAGACGAGATCTGACGCGTCCGTATTCCATTTGAAACATCGCACCCGATGGGGCCCACACACGGGAATACGACAAGTACCTGGTCTACCTGATCTGTATGGGTGTTGCCTACCTTATCGGAGTGGGCATTGTGTACCTCTGCATTCTTGACCAGCGTTACCGCTGCCGCGTCTGTCTTCGGCGTCTTCGCATGCCAATCGAGACTGGTTCCTGGAGCAAGATGCTGCAGTTCGGCCGCCCCCACATCGAATACATCTGTCTTTATGGACATGGGAAGCTGAACATCCCGGAACTGCACCTTACCGGGATGGATTCGCCGGCGTGGACTGGCAACTCCGACTACTGGGCCGAGCTCTGTGGCGTCGGGGTACAAGTCGATCATGACGAGATCTGACGCAGTCCGTATTCCATTTGAAACATCGCACCCCATGAGACAATGGGGTTTGTGGAGAGAGACAAGAAGAAAGTCCGCGTGCGGGTGTCTTCCAACGCACGGCTGGCGAGGTTCTTCTTCTCCACTCCCGGCAAGATCCTCCTCAGTCTGGTTGTCGTTCTAGCGATCGCCTCTGTCTCGGTTTTCACCTACTACTACATCCACTATTCAAAGCTGATCGATGCCAAGCTCAAAGCTGGGCCGTTCACAACGACCTCTCGGATCTACGCAGCGCCGATCGTCGTCGGGCTTGGAGATACGGTAACTCCGGACCAAATCGCGGCCGAATTGCGTCGCGGCGGGTATACGGAAAGCCGCAGCAATCCCGTGGGGTCTTACAACCTTAGGCCTGACGGGCTGGAGATCTACCCCGGGCCGGAGTCCTACTTCCGTGACGAACCTGGGGTGATCCACTTCGGGGACGGCCGGATCATCGGGATTGTCTCGTTGAGCGACAACACGCCGCGTACCGAATACGACCTGGAACCGAGACTGATCACCAACCTCTACGACCGGAATCGCGAGAAGCGCCGTTACGTTCATTACGAGGACATTCCGGCGGTGCTCCGTGACGCGGTAATCTCGGCCGAGGATCGACGCTTCTTCCAGCATTCCGGCTTCGATCCGATCGGGATCATGCGCGCGGCTTGGGTGGATTTGCGGCAAGGCCGGAGCGCCCAGGGCGCTTCCACCATCAGCCAGCAACTCGCGCGCGGCATGTGGCTGACACCTGCCCGGAACTTCCGCAGAAAGGCCGCGGAGTTCATGATCACGCTGCAACTCGAACGGAAGCTCTCGAAACAGCAGATCTTCGAGATGTACAGCAATCAGATCGATTTGGGGCGGCGCGGTAGCTTCACGATTCGCGGGTTCGGCGAGGCGGCGGAGGCGTACTTCGGCAAAGACATCCGCCAATTGACCCCCGCTGAAGCCGCTACGTTGGCGGGCATGCTGCGCGGCGCGAGTTACTACAATCCGTTCCGTCATCCTGACCGCATCAAGGACCGGCGCAACGTAGTGCTGGCGCTAATGAAGGAGAACGACTTCCTCACGGAGCGGCAGTATGCGTTGGCGGTGGAAGCCCCATTGAAGCTTTCTCCTGCTGGAGCGGAGTCGAGCGACGCGCCCTACTTCGTCGACCTGGTCAACGACGAGTTGCAGAGCCAGTTCTCGGATTACGACTTTCAGGCCGGGTCCTATCACATCTACACCTCGCTCGATTTGAACTTGCAGCGCGCCGCCAATGACGCCGTGCAAGCCGGGATGAAGCAGGTGGATGAGCTGCTCCACAAGCGCAAGGTTTACAAGGAAGCGCAGTGCGCCTTGATCGCTCTCGATCCGCACACTGGGGAGATCAAGGCGCTGGTCGGCGGACGTAACTACGGGCAGAGTCAGTTGGACCACGTTACGGCTAAGCGCCAGCCGGGATCGATCTTCAAACCGTTCGTGTATGCGGCCGCGATGAACACCGCCCTCGGCGGAGGGTCCCGCACCTTGACTCCGGCAACGACCGTGGAGGATGCGCCGACTACCTTCTGGTTCGACGGCAAACCCTACAACCCCGGCAACTTTCACGGCGAGTTCTTCGGGACGACTACACTGCGGCGCGCGCTCGCCCACTCGGCGAATGTCGCCACCATCAAAGTGGCGGAGATGGTCGGGTACAACACGGTGGTGAACCTGGCTCATAAAGCGGGTATCAACGAAGACGTCAAGGCTACTCCCGCCATGGCCCTCGGCGCTTACGAAGCAACGCCGCTTGAGATGGCGGGCGCCTACACGGTTTTTGCCAACAACGGTACGCGGGTTCAGCCGGTCTTCATCGACGAGGTTCGCGGGACGACCGGTGGGCGTATCTACCGGGCCAAGCCGCAGACCAAGAACGTTCTCGATCCGCGGGTGAACTACCTGATGGTGAGCATGCTTCAGGAGGTAATGCGGAGCGGTACTGCAGCGGCGGTTCGTTCGCACGGCTTCACGGTACCGGCCGCGGGAAAGACGGGCACGTCGCACGACGGGTGGTTTGCCGGCTTCACCTCACAGCTGCTCTGCATCGTGTGGGTTGGCTTCGACGACAACAGCGAGTTGGAGCTGCAGGGCGCGCATTCGGCGCTGCCGGTCTGGACCGAGTTCATGAAACGGGCGCTGGCCTTCCGGGGATACCGCGACGCCAAGCCGTTCAACGCTCCGGAAGGTATCGTGACACTGCAGATTGATGGCGACACCGGCATGCCCGCAACGCCTTACTCGACCAGCGCGAGATCGGAAGTCTTCATCGCGGGAACGGAACCAGTGGGCGTGGATCCGTCCATGATGCCGGGTGGGGCGACGGATACGACCAACGTGGCCGGATGGGACACCAATCCGCCACCCGTGCCGACAGGCAGCTTTGCCCAATCGCCGCCTGAACCCGCTGCCTCCACCGCCGGTCGACGAGTCGGTCGACCGGAATCTCACGCAGAACAACGGCGCCGGTCCGCCGCAACCCCAGAAGAAGGGCTTGTTCCGTCGACTCTTCGGCGGCAGTAAACCGAAACAACCCCCACCAACTTAGGCGCGCGCAACTTTGCTCCAGGAGTGGTAACATTTCACTCAGCAGGAGGCCGCGTCAATGGTTTCCACCAAAGCCGTCTTCGCAGCATTAACGTTTTTCGCCACCGCAGCTCTCGCCGACGTTACAGCCGGCGCTCCGTCCCGCCCGCCTCTTCCACCCGAAATGCGTGGAGACATCATGATGGCTCGCAAGATGTACCGCGAAGCAATCGATTTCTACTCGCAAGTGCCCGATAGTTCGGCATCGCGCTGGAACAAGACTGGCATTGCATACCATCAACTACTTGACCTTACCGATGCTCGTAAGAATTACGAGCACGCCATCCGCGTGGACAGCAACTGCGGGGAGGCCAGGAACAACCTCGGCACGGTGTTCTATTCATTGAAGAGTTACCGGCGGGCCATCCGGGAGTACAAGAAGGCTCTGCGGATTATGCCGGAATCGGCATCGGTGCTGAGCAATCTCGGAACCGCATACTTCGCCCGCGAGGACTACAAGAAGGCCAGCGAAGCGTACCAGATGGCGCTGCATCTAGATCCGGACGTATTTGAGCGACACAGCTCGTTCGGCGTGCTGATGCAGGAGCACACGGTGACGGAGCGGGCCAAGTTCCACTACTACCTGGCCAAGCTGTATGCCAAGCAAGGAAGCGAAGAGCGAGCGATGCAGTACGTCCGCAAGGCTCTTGAAGAGGGCTTCAAGGACCGGCAGAAGTTCGTCGAAGAGCCGGAGTTCGCGACGCTGCAGAAGAATGCCGAGTTCCTGGAGATCATGAAGTCCGACCCGCGTGTACTGTAGAGCCGCCGCGCTGGCGGCGGTATCTCTGGCGCTGGTATCTTGCGCGAAGCCTCCGTCTTCGTGGCGGGTGGCGGTGCTCCGGTTCGAGAGCCTGAGCCCGGATCCCGGTAACGACTGGGTGGGCCGAGCGCTGAGCGAAGAGATCGCGGGGCAACTGGAAGGGACGCGGCACAACGCCATTATTCCCTTCCCCGCTCTTCGTCAGCTGAACGTCGCCTGGGGCACACGCGAGATCGCTTCGCCGGGAGTGTCGACGGAGAGAACGGCGGCGATTGTCGCGGGCGCCAACCGCATCCTCACCGGGTACTACACGGTGCGGGACAACCAACTCACCGTCACTGCAGTGGAGGAGGACCTCGACAAGCGAAAGACCATTGCGTCGGTGACGGTTGAGTGGAGCGTTGGACGACCTTCTCCACCAGACCGATCAGATCGCACACGATATCGACGAAGAGGCGCACCCTAGCCCAACCGGCAGCGCGCGGGCGCTCCGTTCGTACACCTTGGGATTGGAGAGTTCGCCCGAGGACGCAGCGCGCCTCTACAACGAAGCAATCCGTCTGGATCCAGATTTCGGCAAGCCTTACGTGCAACTGGCTACGTTGGCGCTAGCAGGCGGCAACACGACAGAGTTCAACCAGATCTTCGCGGCGGCGCGTCAGCGGAGCGGGATCTCGCCAGTGGACCGAGCGTTCCTGAACCTGCTGGACGCGCGGCAACACGCGTCACTTTCGACGCGGATCGACGCCCTCGGTGCACTAGTCCGTCTGATGCCGGCCGACCCGTTCCGGCTGGAAGAGCTCGGGAGCGCGGAGTTAGAGGCGGGTCGGTATACAGAAGCAGCGGATCACTACCGGCGTTTGGGCATGATGCTGCCGGCGAGTACGGAGCCGTTGAACATGCTCGGCTACGCCCTGATGTATGCGGGCGACGAACCCGGCGCGACGAAGACGTTCGAGACGTATCAGAGATCCGCTCCCAACGATGCGAACGCGACGGATTCGCGAGGGGACGCGGCGTTCTTCTTTGGCCACTTCGCGGAGGCGCAGAGGTTCTACTTGCAGGCTCATCAGCAGAACCCCGCGCTGGGCGAAGGCAGCGAACTGCTCAAGGCGGCGTGGGCTCGCTTGATGCAGAACGATCCGAGAGGCGCCCGGGAAGTAGTGGCGCAATACCAACAAGAACGGAACAAGGTGAACGATCCGCTAGCCTCCCTTCGCGCGGCCCAGGTGCTCCGGTTGACCGGCGCAGGCTCAGAGGCGGTGACGCTCGTTACACCTTACCTCCAGGCAAGTGCTCCCACAATTCGAGCCGCGGCGGCGGCCCAACTGGCGTGGTGGCGATTCTTCGATCACGCCGGCCCGGCGCCCGACCAAAGCTCCGCACTCGCGCAGGTGATTGCGGCAGTGGCGAAGAACGACCTTCAAGCAATTGTGCCGATTAGCCGGAAGCTTGCCGAATCCGCTTCCCCCGGGGAGTGGTGGACGCGGATCCTGTATGCGCGCGTATTGGCCGGCACGGGGCAAACGCAGGAGGCCGCCCGATACCTCCGGTTCAATCCCATCCCGCAACCAACGCGTGGTTTGAACCTGGATGAGAGTTGGTATCCCTGGCTGCTAAGCCAGCGGAAGAGTTGAATACGCCGGCGTCGACAAGGGCGCAAACTCGCCCCGGCGCAGTTTCGGGAAGGCAGCGGCGGCAATCATCACGGCGTTATCGGTAGACAGGACAGGCGGCGGAAAGTAGACGGGGCAATCAAGGGGAAGAGCTTCGGCCGCGCGCCGAAGACCCGCGTTGCAGGCTACCCCGCCGGAGATGATGACGGATTGCGCCGCGATTTCGTCCGCTGCTGTTTGCGACCGCCGCAGAAGTTCTTCCACTACGGTGCGCTGAAAACTAGCGAGCAGGTCAAGTGTAGCTTGCGGGGTCACGCTCCGCCACTCCTCGATAGATGGCGTCCGGCTCTTCGTGAGTAATTCTCGGCGCGCTTGGATTTCGTCGTGGAGGTCGCGGGCTTGGGTCCAGCGCAGGACGGCCGTCTTCAAACCGCTGAAGCTGAAATCCAGCGTATTTCCCTTCATGCGAACCGGGGTGAACGGAACCGCGCGGGGGTTGCCAAAGGGGGCCAGCCGATCGATTACCGGACCTCCGGGATACCCGAAGCCGAGCAGTTTGGCCACCTTGTCGAACGCTTCTCCGGCTGCGTCATCGCGAGTCTTTCCAAGAAGGCGGTAATGCCCTGGGGAATCTACGGAGAACAAGTGCGTGTGGCCGCCGCTTACGACCAGAGCGAGCGCGGGGAACTTGACCGGCGTGCCGATGCGTTGGGCCTCTAGAACGACAGCGTAGATATGGCCCTCGATGTGGTTGACGGCAATCAATGGTTTCGCCAACGAGAAGCAAAGTCCTTTGGCATAGGTGAGACCGACAAGCAGTGAACCGACAAGGCCCGGGCCGACGGTGGCGGCAATGGCATCGATGGACGGCCACTCGGCGGCGGCTTCGGCGAGAGCCAGACGGACGACGGGAACGATAGCCCGGAGGTGCTCACGCGACGCGAGTTCGGGGACGACGCCTCCGTATTTGCTGTGCGTGTCCAGCTGGGAGGCGACGACCGAGGAGAGAATGCGCGTCTCGTCCTCAACGACGGCCGCGGCCGTTTCGTCACAAGAGCTCTCAATGGCGAGGATGCGCAACTCTTACTGTATCGCCGCAACAAGCGGAAGGAGGATTCGGAAGCAGGCGCCGTGCGGAAAGACGTTGTGTACGCCAATGCCGCCACCGAGGTTTTCGATCATCTCACGCACGCGGGAAAGGCCAAGGCCGCAACCGCCGCGAGAGGCTTTGGTGGTAAAGAGCGGCTCAAATATCGCCTCGCTCAGCGCTTCGGGGACTCCGGGACCAGTGTCTTCGACGGAGATCCGAACAGAGTCGGACTCGACGGCAGCAACGATGCGGATGAGGCCCGGACCGTTCATCGCGTCGATGGCGTTGATACAAAGATTCACCAAAGCATGCTGCAAATCAGCCGGTGTAATGGCAATACGGACGTCGGTGCGGCAGTCCATTTCGATCCGGTTGTGCGGCGGCAGGATGCAGCGGACGACGCTCACCGTTTCGCTGATGACTTCGCGCAGGGAAGCTGTGCAAAAAGAGGGTTTCCTCCGCTGTTGGGGAAGAAGTTGGGCCGTCAGTTCCGCGCACCGCTCGGCCGCCTTCAAGGCTAGCCGCGCATCGGGCGTGTCCGGAAAGAGAATCGTGATCCGGTCGAGGGAGTTCAACAAGATCATGATCTGGTTGTTGAGGTTGTGGGCGACGCCACTTACCGTAATCGTCACGTCGTTCATCTAGGCGAGGAACCCAAACGAAATCTCGCGGACGATCGATCCAGCAAACGGTTCAAGTCAAATGCCTGTGTCGTAAAAGCTCTCCTGATTCGAGTGTAAAGAGCGGCACCAAGGGCGATGGGTGACGTACTGCCTCAACCTATAGGAAACACGGCCGTTATCACGATTCAAATGTCCGTGACGCCGGCGCGGGGGGAGCCGGGTCCAAAACACGGGACAAAAGGCCAAATGGGGACGATTGTGCAACATTGTGCATCAATTCGCGGGTGCACAATGCACAACCGGAACTCGTTCCCAATTTATAACCCTCTTATTTGCAATATCGTTGTGCATGATTGTGCATCGATTCGCGTGTGCACAATGCTGGAGTTTTCTTTTCTGTGGGCCGCTCCACACGTCTGATTCATTTCCCAGCCCCGCGCACGCAGTTCCCGCGCAACGCGTGCAGCCCGTACCGCCGTTTGGGCTCCAGCACAATGCCAAGGATGCCGCCGCTTCCCGGATCTCCGCGGAAACCTGACGCAAGCGCTGCTCGGTCCGGCCAAGTCCCGTTAGCGGCTGCGGCGGACTTCCAGTAGCCCAGCTATAGACCGCGTCACCCCAAGTTCCCGGCTGAGCGCGCTGATGTTGGAATACTCCTTCATGCGTTCCAACGCCTTATCTCGAAACCTCTTGCCTCGCCATTTGACCCCGCTTCGCTCCATTTGCACTCTCCTCTCCTGGCAAGTTGTGCAGTTGTCTGTGTCTCATTTCTGGAGGAAGAATCCACACGATTGTGCATCGAATCCAGTTGCCACAATGCACAACCGAAACTCATTCCCAACACTACAAACCTTTTGTTTGCAACACCGTTGTGCATGATTGTGCATCGTTCGCACCTGCACAATGCGAAGTGCGCCCCTTTTGAGACACGGGAAGATTGTGCAGCTTTGCCGAATGCACGATGCCCAATTCAAATAATCAACGGAACAAACCCAAGGCTCCGGACCAGCAGCCGGAGCGGTTCGAGCGAAATCGACGAACGCTCGATTCGTGCAAGAGTCGCACAGTAAAAAGTTTTTGCGGAACGAAGCCAGTTCAACCCGGAATATGAACGGCACGCGCGTTGACCAAAGGTTATCAAGGGAATCTTAGAAGAGCCCGGGATTTTCAGGTAAGTCGCTGAGATTGCAGACGAGAAAACGAAGTGTTTCCTGTGAACCGGTCACCGCCCGGGCGATAACGGGGATGAAACGGTCTCAGCTCGGAGTAGCTGCGGAATGCCGGGAGCATTTTGAGGCCGACGCCCGTCTGGAGCCGCTGTGCCCGTCTGTGAATCTGGTCCGGACACCCGCAAATAGTTTTGCGCGGAACAACGGAGTGTCGCCTTTGCCACAAGGCAAGAGGGCACGTGAAGGAAAGTCGAGGGTTTTCCAGGCGTCCATTGCTCGCGGCAAAGGAGAAGACATGAGACTACTCTTCCGCCGTTGCGCCGGTTTGGACATTCACAAAAGTCCATTTACGTCATGTATTCGTGTGCGTCCGCCGGGACAGCGCTGGAGCGCGCTGCGCAATTGGCTCTACCGGCCCGCGTGGCCGTCTCTCCTGAAGTCTGTTCCAAATGCCACCGCTGGCGCCTACCCGATCGCATCCACCATCAACCACGCCCTCGAAAATCCCGTGCTGCGCGTACACCTTTGGAAACATAGGCCTGGTTCAAAGAGACTTTCGAAGGATGGCCGAAACTAAGCCGGCGGAAGTCAGCACAATATCCGTCGCGCTGAGTATCGGCGGAAAGATTCCGCACACGCTAGCTCGCGCGCAAGGCCGCCATGGGATCGATGCGCGAAGCTCGACGCGCGGGGAAGTAGCCGGCGACGGCCGCCACCGCCATCAGCAGGACGGCCATTCCGGCAAATGTGACCGGGATCGCCGGGGGTAACCCCGAACAACAAGCTGCCCAGCGCCCGCGTCAGAACTCGCGAGGCTACCATTCCGAGCGCCAATCCTAAAGCAGCTAGACCCAGCGTTTGCAGAAGAATGCGGTTCTGGAGGTCGATCGCGGAAGCCCCGAGCGCCATGCGAATCCCAATCTCCTGCACGCGTTGATTCACCGAATAGGAGATGACCGCATAGATCCCGAGCGACGCGAGTAACAAAGCGAAGCCCGCAAATCCAGCGAGCAGCAGCACCAGGAACCGGCGCGGCGATACGGCTCGATCCACAAGGTCCTGCAGCGTTGTGAATTCGCTTACCGGGAGATTCGGATCCACGGGCAGGAGAGCCGCTCTGACAACTGCCCCGCAGGCGGTCCGGCGGAAGCGCCGTGCGCACCACCAGGTTTATGGCGGGATAGTCCCCGGTCTGCCGCATGGGCAGATACATTTCGGACCCGCCAACCTTCTCCAGAGCCTCATGCCGAACATCGGCAACGACGCCCACCACGCGCCGGCCTCCATCCTGCGTTATGCTCTGGCCAATCGCGTCCTGACCAGGCCAGAGCGTACGCGCGAGAGTCTCATTCACAACGACAACCGGTTCGCTCGACGCGCGGTCACGCTCAGTGAATACTCTTCCGGCCTGGAGGCGGATGCCAACGGCCTGGAAGTATCCGTCGCTCACTACGCGGATGAACGCCTCCGGATGATTGTCCTTTGGATAGATCTGCCCTTTGCCGGTCACCTGCCACCCGCGATCCCCTCCGAACGGCAGAATATCGATGAGACCGGCCGCCTGAATACCGGGGAGCGAGCGTGTTCTCTGCAGCACCTCATCGATGTACGCGTTCTGGCGCGCCAAATCCGGAATGCGGAAGCTGGGGTCGATCCGCAGCGAGGCCGCCCGCTCCGGTTGAAATCCCAGATCCTGATCGAGGACGCGCAGGAAACTGCGCATGAGGAGCCCCGCGCCGACCAGCAGGGTGCAGGCAAAGGCAATCTCGGAGACTACCAGTCCGTTGCGCACCCAGGTATGCCTTCGACCGCCGCTCGATCCGCGGCTGGCGTCTTTCAGCACTTCTCCGACCGCGAGACCAGGCACTTGCAAGGCCGGTAACAGACCGAAGAGTATCCCGGTAAGAACCGCGGCCAGCAGGGTGAAAGCAAGCGCGTCTCCGTCTAGTCGCACGCTAGCGAGCAGAGGGATATTGAAGGTTTGCAGGTGAGCAATGGCGCGCGTGCCGGCCACTCCGAGAAGGAGGCCGAGCGCTGCGCCGCAGCAGGAGAGAGCGACGCTCTCCGTGAGCATTTGACGAAGGAGGCGGAGACGCCCCGCGCCGAGAGCGGACCGCATAGCCATCTCCTTTTGCCGGAACCCCAGGCGCGCCAATTGCAGATTGGAGAGATTTGCGCACACGATCAACATGAGCGCTCCGACAGCACAGATCAGCACGAAGAGAGCGGGGCTTACGCGTCCGCTGACATATTGTTTGAGCGGACGCAAGCGAGGCTGGATCCCGTTCCATTCGGGATGCTGGATTCCGATCTGTTTGGCTAACAGGGTGAACTCCGCCTGCGCGTTCTGAGTGGTGGCGCCCGGCTCTCAGCCGTCCAATTACTTTCAAGGTGTTTCCGTGCCCGTGCGTTTCAGCGGTCAGCGGCCATGGAATGAAGACGTCAATCGGAGTGCCGGGGGCAAAGACGCTCGCGAAGTCGAAGGATGCGGGCAGCACGCCCACGATCATGAGTGGCTTGTTATCCAGCGTCAACTTGCGTCCTACGACGGCGGGGTCTGAGGCGAAGCGCCGACGCCAAAACCCGTAACTCAACAGCGCGGCGGGCGGAGTGTTGAGGGGACCGCGACACTCCTCGACGGTAAACGCTCTTCCGATCATCGGCTGCACACCGAGCAAGGTGAAGAAGTTCTGCGTGACGGGAACTCTCGTCAGGCGCTCCGGCTCGCCGGCGCCTAATAGCTGACTGTCACCGACACCAAAGCCGGCGAAAGCAGCCATATCGGAGAAGGATTTGTTGCGCTCTTTCAAATCCAAGAAGACGCCGACCTGGGTACTCCACTCCTGATTCGCAATCCAGACTAAATTCCCGGGATCGCGGAACGGGAGCGGGCGCAGGAGCAAAGCGTTGGCCACGCTGAAGATAGTGGAGCTCGCGCCGATTCCGAGGCCCACGATGAGGATGACGAACACGGTGAAGCCGGCGTCGCGCCGCATCCCGCGCACGGCATGCTTCAGATCGTGACCTGCGTCGTCGATCCACTGCGCGATCCAGATCGCTTTCGATTCTTCGGATTGGCGTGTCCTATTTCCGAACTTGCGGTGCGCTGCCGCCTGCGCGTCGTGCTCGGACATGCCGCGCGCGACAAGATCCTGCGCCATGGATTCGATATGGAACTGCATCTCCTCCCACAGCAATCGTTGCCGCTCCGCATGCCGTGTCAGATATCGCAGGCGCTGCCGAAAGCGTTTCCATGTGATGCCCAGTGTCATATGGTCTCCGAAGCTTTGTGGACTAAGCGAACCCCATGATGCGTGCGACTGCCCCTGTTACTTGCCGGTAGCGGGCAGTCTCGGCGTTGAGATGTTTCCGCCCGTCCGAGGTGAGTGTGTAGAAGCGCGCCCGGCGATTACTAGCGGACAGGCCCCATTCCCCTTCGATCCAGCCGTTGAGTTCCAGACGTTGGAGAGCCGGGTAGAGCGAACCTTCTTCGACCTGCAGCAAGTCGTCCGACAGTTGCTGAATCAGTTGGGCAATGGCATATCCGTGCAGATGGCCGCGGGTGAGAATTTTGAGAATCATCATGTCGAGCGTGCCGGGCAAAAGGTCGGCCTTCGATTTCTCCGTTCCCATAGACAGTCTGATTATGAGACGGATGATTAAGCGCCCCGTTAGGAAGAATTGCGATTATTTTCCGTAGCTGGTCTGAGCAACCACTGAGTGACTCTGCAGACCGATGGCGGGGTACGTGAATGGAATGTCGAACCCTGGCAGAATTTCCGGCATCCACTGAGTAACCTATGTCGATAGCCGAAGAACTGGAACAAGCGAAACACGCGACGGTGGATGTCCCGGTGGAAGAGATTATTCTCCGACGCTGGAGTCCGCGAGCATTTTCCGATCGTGTGGTGACGGATGCTCAATTGAAGTCGGTATTCACGGCTGCGTCATGGGCTGCGTCTTCTTACAATGAACAGCCGTGGAGGTTTCTTGTCGGCCGGAAGGGCGACGAGATCTGGACCAAGATATTGGGAGCGCTGTTGCCGCTGAACCAAGGGTGGGCCAAGGCGGCGCCGGTGTTGTTTGCGGCCCTGAGCAAAAAAACCTTCAGCCACAACGGATCGGCGAACCGCGTGGCGATGCACGATCTGGGCGCCGCGTGCGCGGTTTTGTCGATCCAGGCAACCGCTTTGGGCTTGCATACACACGGCATGGGAGGCTTCGATGCGCAGGCGTTGCGGGAGGCGTTCAGCATTCCAGAAGACTTCGAGCCCGTGTCGTGCTGGGCGCTAGGGTATCTGGGCGACCCGGAGGCGCTGCCGGAGAACTACAAGAAGATGGAGTTACAACCGCGGACACGAAAGCCGCTCAGCAGTTTTGTGTTCTCGGCTTGGGAGAAGGCAGCGGAGTTCCAGGGTTAGAGGCAGGTGGGGAGAAGGTTGGGGAATCCGGTCGATGGCGATCATGATTCCAGGGTGATGACCGGCTTCAGCGGCGTGTTTTCTACAAGCATTAGCGCGAGCGGCGCGGGACACCACGCAGCAGGTTATCCTCCGGCCGCTTTCGGCATCTGCTCGCACGATTGAGCCGGATCGATTTGCTCGTGACCGACGACTGGGCCATGGCCTCGGTGGCCGAACCAGAGCGCCGGGACTTCTGGAAGATTTGCGAGGACCGTGATCGGGTCCGTGATCGGGTCCGATTCCCTGATTCGCACTTCGAAGTTGCGCCTCACCCGCTGGCGTAAACGGATCGGCGGTCTGACAGTAGCCGAGGCATCCTCGATCAGTTGGTTCACGTGGCCCATCGTATCGATGTGCGTGACGATTCCGTGCGTAGAAGTCACTCCAAACCAGCTGGTATCCAGCGGCTTGCCAAACTTACCGTCCGCTGAGCTACGATCTCAACAAATAGATGCCGTTTTCAGACGCAATCGAGCAGTTCCGGCGATTCCTGGGAGATCAAGGTCATACAGGTCCGCTCGTCTGGATCACGCCGTCCGATCTCATATGGTTCGGTCGCGCATTATTCATTCGGCCCCGGGCTGAAGCAGCAGAGGAAACCGAACGAGTGTTCGATGAAGCGACTGAGCGTGGCTACGGCGTCTCGTTAGAAGCAGTCGCGCGATTAGGCCACAGCCTCTGCTGCTTCGTCTTCGCGCCGGCGACTCCCGAAGAGGCCGCGGCGGACTTCGTCGCACCTCCTATGACGGTGAAAGTTCGATAAGATCTGAGATTAGCTGAGCAGCCAAGCCGCCTCCGATGATGGCTTGGCGCGAAGAATGGCTTCGGAGCGCACCAACATGCGAACCCGCCAGTTCTTTGGACACGACGTTGGAGGTCGCGAGCGACCCACTGCCACATAGATCGCTGGTGCGCTCAGGTGATTGTGCGCTGAGGTGGGGACAAGGGCTGCACCATTCTCTGCTGGCAGCGATCTTCCTCCGCTTCGCTCTGGACAGATTCCGCTTAACGATTCCGATTGGTCTTGCCAACATCGAAGTGCCAGCTTCGCTTCGCTCCGACTCCTGACCGTTTGCCTTTCGTAATAGTGATCGCCTTTGCTCTGGAATCACTGAACACCTCGCAGCGAAATCCTCAGCGAAGGTGGAGCTTCGCCAAACTCACCGTGCAGGGCGGCGGCGAGTCTGGAATAGCGTTGCAAAGGTCAACGTACTTTGCGCGATTAACGCTAATCCAATCAGGAGAACGAAGCCTTCGAAGTGCTGCGCACGCAGAATGTTAAACACGGCGGCGCTTCCCAGACACAAGATCGCCGCAGCGCCAGGCATGATTAGCTTACGGAAAGCTGAGCTTCGGTGGAGCAAGGCGAATAGCAAGGTAGCCAAGCCTTGGATTGCGATGCAGATCGCAATGATGGAACGCCCATGGTATCCATCGTGTTTCAGGACGTTCTCCATCGCGCACAGCCATAAACCTGCAACGGTGGTGAGCAAAGATGCCAGAACCAATGCTTGTTTCACGAGCGGACCTCCTACGAGTTGGATGGATGCCAAGCTGACCACTTGGCGTAAGTACCAATAAGCGGCGCGAAATGAGCCGGAGTGCGGCAACTGTTCTTCGCGGTATTCCTCTAGGAGGTCTCCGGAGATGGTGTCACGGTCACGCGCGTTTAGAACGAGCAGCAGCGCGCGTTGGAGCCAGCGCGGCGGCTCAACGGGAATTAAGTTTGCATCGTCAGCGGCCATTTCGCCCCCCGCCACATTTGTTCCATCGCGGCTTTCGATTCGTTCAGCGCTTTGACGCCGACAGCAGTTAACCGGTAGTAACGCCGAGCACGACCGCCGCGGGCCGGCGTGCCTTCCTCCAGGGTTGAAGAGATGAGTCCCTTTTGTTCCACGCGATCGAGCGTGGCGTAGATCGCTCCGGCGGCGACTTCGCGATTGAGCGAGGTCTGAACGCCACGAAGGATGGAGCGCCCATACGCTTCGTCGGCGAGGTTCACGACGGTTAACAAGACCGCCTGTTCGAAGGCTCCCAGCAGCTCAGCCATTTGGTGCCTACATTGTAGACACAGACGCTTTAGGTTGTCAAGAGGCGTACGGATCAGGGCTGTTTGAGGCGCCGGAGGATGGGTTCGAACTCGGGGGTGGCGTGCCGCGCGACAGGATCGGGCTGGCCGGCTTCGATGGCTTGCCAGTAGGCCGCGGGCACTTTGCTTTTCCCCAACTCATAATCCATACCGTCCCACGCGTCTTCGCGGAAGCCGTAGAACGCCCAATGAAGGCGGGCTTGTTCGAAGACGGTGAGGACGTCGTCGAGGTATTGGCGACAGCCGGGAAGGAGGCGCACGCAACCGAATTCACCGCCGACCAGGCGATTGGCCGGGATGTCGTGCTCCTTCGCCCAGGCAAGAGGCGACTGCAGGTAGGCGGCGACGCGCGCGCGGTCCCAGAGCTCGTCTTTGCCGGCGAACGGCACGGTCCCGGGGTAATCGTAAGGCTTCGCGCGCTTGAGGTTGGGCGCACCCATGGCCGCATACGGCTCATACATGTGGAAGCTGTAGAGCACGCGTGTGTCGGCGAGCGGCCCGGGCCAATAAGTGAATGCGTCGGCGGCGGCGTACCATCCGGAATCGACCATGATGGGGGTCACGGGGTCCACTTCGCGCACGGCTTTGATGATGGTGGCGTAGAAGGCGAGAAGGTCGCGGGAGCTACCGACCTGATCGGCATACCAGGCGCGCATTGCGGCGGGAGAAGCGTGCTCGTCCAGTTGGGCCAGCTTTTCCGGAGCAGGTTCGTTGATCAAGTTGTAGGCAGCAACGGCGGGATGGTCTTTGAGCGCGGCGGCGAGATCGCGCCAGAAGGCGGCGGATTGCGTCCAGAACGTTTTGTCCTGCCAGATGCGGTCGTCGAAGCGATCGCCGTTGTTCTGGGACCAGCGGGAACCGGGGAGCGATAGCGGCGCGATGACGACCTGGAGGCCCGCGGCTTGCGCGCGATCGAGAACGAGGCGGAGAGTGGAGAGGTCTTTGGCAGATAACTCGGTGTAGTGGTCGGCAGTGCCGAGGAGGAAATCGCGGCGCTCGGGTTTCCACTTGTCGTAGGAGAGCCGCACCCAGGTTGCACCATAGGCTTTCAAGGCGTCGAAGTAAGCCTGGTTGGGCGGCAGGCGGTTGAAGCTGTTGGCTCCGTGGCGAGGCGTGTTCCAGAAGGCGATGCGATCCGCAGCGGTCGCGGCGGTGTGGGTGGAAAGGGCGATGACCAGAAGGGTCTTTGCCGCGAGTGCCAGGGAAACAGCGGAGGGTTTGCGTCGGTCGATTCGCAAGCGCAACCCCGATGGTACACTTTGCCCGGTGCGCGCGAAAAAGGCTGCGATTCTGCTGTTCGGGCTGGTGAACGCGTGCGTGTTTGCGGGGCTTCTCCCGCTATGGGAAGGGTTCGATGAAGCTTTCCATTACGGGTATGTGGAGACGCTCTGGCAGACGAGGCGGCCCGTGGTGCTTGGCCGGACCTTGATACCCAAGGATGTGGCGGGGTCGTTTGCATTTGCGCCCGTTAGCCATGTGCTGAGCGATTGGATCGCGGGAACGACCTCGTTTGACACGTGGGTTTCTTTGACGCCGGAGGAGAAGCAGAGGCGGCGCGGAGAGCTCGAGGGCATTCGCCCGGAGGCGGGGAGTGGTGAACGGCCGAACTATGAGGCGCACCAGCCGCCGCTGGCGTACTTGTTGCTGGCGGTGTTGGATGGCGCGATGGCGGGAGCTCCGATCACCGTTCGCGTCTTGGTCTTGCGCTGTTTTGGGGCGGTGAGTGCGACGCTGCTGCTTTACTTTGGAGCGACGTCTCTCTTGCGCACGGTGGGTTTACCGGAGCGATTTGCGCGCGCGGCGTTGTTCGCGATCTTTTGCTCGGAGATGCTGTGGGCTACGGTGGCACATGTCGCGAACGACTGGCTGGCGGTGGGCATCAGCGCTATGTTGTTCGCCGCGGCGGCTCGATTGGCGAGGGATCAGGACCGGCATGCCTTGTGGAAAGTCGCCGGGTGGCTAGGCGCGGGGCTTCTGACGAAGGCCTATTTCCTGGTGTTCGCGATTGCGGCCGCCGCATGGGGCGTAGCGGCGGTGGTGCGACGCCGGATGGAGATTGGTCCGGTGTTGGCGGCGGCTGGAGTGGTGGTGGCGCTGGCGGGTCCGTGGTATTTGCGCAACGTCGTTCTTTATGGAGACGTGAGCGGGACTCATGAAGAGTTTAACGGGATCGGGATGAAGCAGGCGCTGGCGGCAGTTCCGCGGATCCATTGGTTCGAAGCAACTGGTGCGATGGCGCGAGGTTCGGCGTGGACGGGGAACAATTCGTTTACGAGTTTTGCGCGCGGGACGATCAACGGGGTGTTGGCGCTGCTGGCTGTGGCGATGGCTGCATGGGCTTGGCGAAGGCGCGCAATCGAGAGTGCGGAATGGATGCTCGTGGGGGCAATCGCGATGTTTTCCGTGGGGGTGGCGTACGCGACGGCGGCGAGCTTTGCGGATCGCGGAGGCAGCGTGGCGGGAGCAAGCCCGTGGTACGCGCAGGTGCTTCTGTTGCCGGTGGTGACGCTCGCGTTTCTGGGGTTATCGCGCTGGAGCGGAGTTGGCGCTTCGCTGGCTGGTTTCACGGTGGCGAGTTGGGCGTGGGTGCTGGTGGCGACCTGGACGGTGAAGTTGTTTCCGCTGTACTCGGGAGGCGGCGCGACGCCGATGAGGGTTCGCGAGGTTTGGAATTGGTACGCGCATGGGGCGGCGGAGCACGCGCGAGAGCTTTCGCTGTTGGCGTTGTTGCCGGCGGCGGTGTTGTATGCCGGCATGGTTGTGTCCGTAGGGCTGGCGTTGGGTTTGGCCGGGACGGCGGTTTGGGATTTGTGGCGCGACGACGGCGGCGTTCGAATTCGGGATGGCCGGGTTGCGGATTCGGACAGTCTTCGCGAGGCGCGTGAGTAAAGCGGATTTGTTTTCAACGGCCTTCCGCCTCCGTGAATGGCGTGGCGGATGCGGATGAGAGAGCGGCAAGGAGCGCCCTCATGTGGCAGATCGGTCGAGAAATACGGCAGGCACTTCGCGCACTGGGCAGAAGCCCAGGATTCACGGCCAGCGCATGGGTGGTGCTCGCCGTGGGAATTGGGGCGAACACGGCGGTGTTCAGCGTGGTTTACAACGTTTTACTGAAGCCGCTGAATTACCGGGCGCCGGAGCGGCTGGTGGTGGCGCTCAACCAGACGAGCCCGTTGTCACCGGCAGACTTCTTTGATTACCGGGCGCAGACAACCTCGTTCTCCTACATGGGAGCGGCGCAGGCTTGGGGCGGAGCGATCGACAGCCGTGACCGGACGGAGATGACCCCGGGATTGCAGGTCTCGGCGGGGCTTTTGGGAATGCTCGGAGTGACGCCGGAGCGAGGGCGGGTGTTCCGCGAGCGGGAGGATGAAGCAGGTGCAGCGCCGGTGATCGTGATCAGCCACGGCGTGTGGCAGCGGCAGCTGGGTGGAGACCCGAACATAATCGGACGAGTGCTGCGGGTGGAGGGGCATCCCTACACAGTGGTGGGTGTGATGCCGGCGTCCTTTCAGTTTGCTCCGTTCTGGTTTACGGAGGCGCAGATGTGGACGCCGCTCGATCTGACGAACCGCCGCCATGATCGCGACGGGCGCTCACTACGGGTATTCGCCCGTTTGAAGGACGGCGTCACCGTACAGAAGGCGCAGGCGGAGATGTCGACGGTGGCGCGGCGTTTGGAGCAGCAGTATCCCGCGTCTAACACGGGGGTTGGAGTGGTTGTGATTCCGCTGCTGGCCAAAGTGACGGGACCGATTCGGCCGACGCTATTGGTGCTGCTTGCCACGGTGTTCTTCGTGCTGCTGATCGCGTGCGCGAATATTGCGAATCTGCTGCTGACACGGGCGCTCGGACGGCGGCGGGAGATGGCGGTACGGCTGGCGATCGGCGCGAGCCGCTGGCACCTGCTGCGCCAACTGGCGACGGAGAGCTTGCTGGTGTCGGTAGCGGGCGGGATTGCGGGGATGGTGATGGCGTCGTGGTCGTTGACGCTGCTCGCGCGGATTTTACCGGCGGCGAGTCTTCCGCGGATGGGGGAGATCGAGATGGACCCGATGGTGATGGCGTTTGCCGTTGCCGCGTCGGTGATCACCGGGTTGGTTTGCGGACTGTTGCCGGCGCTGGAGTCTTCGCGCCTTGATCTGACCGAGAGCTTGAAGGAAGGGAGCCGCGGTTCGGCCGGCGGGCGTCAACCGAGAGCCCGCGGCGTTCTCATCGCGGCTGAGGTGTCGCTGGCCTTGGTGCTGCTGGTGTGCGCGGGATTGATGATTCGCACTTTGAGTGAGTTGAATGCAGTGGAACCGGGATTCCGGGCGCGCGGGTTATTGACGATGTCGGTATACGCGCCTCCGGGAACGGACACAGGCGAGAAGCGGATCGCGTTTTTCGAACGGGTGAACAGAGCTTTGGCCGCGACGAACGGCATCCGGCAGGTGAGCGCGATCAATCATCTGCCGATCAGCGGTGATGTGTGGACGTTTGACTACCAGGTGCTGGGGCGTCCGGCAGCGGCGCCGGGGCACGAGCCGAGCGCGGTATATCGCGTGATCCGGCCGGGTTATTTCGAGGCGATGGGAATCCGTCTGGTGCGCGGGCGTGGTTTTTCGGAGCACGACAACACGCAGTCGGCACCTGTGGTGGTGGTGAGCGAGAGGCTGGCGCGGCATCAATGGCCCGGCGGGGATGCGGTGGGGGCGACGCTGGTGGTGCCGAATGTGCCGTCCGGAAGCGCGCAGGGGAAGACGGCGCCCCAGCGGTTCACGGTGGTGGGTGTCGCAGGGAACACGCGGCAATCGGATTGGACGGGAGAACCGGATGAGGAGTTCTATCTGCCGTATCTGCAGCATGCCGATGCATGGGATCAGGAGCATGAAACGTTTGTGGCGCGAACCGACGGGGATCCAATGGCGATTGCCACGGCGGCGGAACAGAGCGTAAGAGGAGTGAGCCCGCATGTGGCTGTGAGTGGAGTGTTGCCGATGGAGCGGATCATCGGCGATAAGCTGTGGCGCTCCCGTTTGTCGGCGTTGCTTTTAGGAGCGTTCGCCGGGATCGCGTTGTTGCTGGCAGCGGTGGGGATTTACGGGGTGATCTCTTATTCGGTACGGCAGCGTCGGCAGGAGATTGGAATCCGGATGGCGCTGGGGGCGGGACGTGTGCAGTTGTTAGGGATGGCGCTCTCGGAGAGCATGGGAGCGGTGCTGGTGGGGATCGCGGTTGGGGTTGGACTGGCGGTGGCGGCGACGCGCTGGCTGGCCACGTTGCTGTACGGGGTAGCGCCGACGGATATTCCGACGTTTTCAGCGGTTATCGTGGGGATGCTGTGCGTAGCGGGAGCGGCGGCGCTCATTCCGACGTGGCGCGCGGTGAATAGCGACGCTTTGGTTGTGTTAAGGCAGGAATAGCATCAGGTGGGCGGACGAGGATCTGACCTTTTCCCCAAGTGGTTTGGCGTCCCACGCCGGTCCATTGCGCGGCCTGAAGCCAGGGCCAGAACTCGGTGAGATGGCCTGCGTACACGGCGTGACCTAGGAATCCGCCGAGGGAGTGCTGCTGGCCGGTGCGCGAACTGCGACGGTGACGGTCGACATGCATGAGCGTGGTGTTCTCCACGGAGATGGCGGAGGCGCGTTGGGCGAGCGCTTTGAAATCGAAGTCTAGTTCGCCTTCGCCGTAGAAAGTGCTCAGGGCGGACAGACGATCGCGAATGCGGTTGAACAGGGTCACGAACGCGAGGTGTTCGGTGAGTTCGCCATTGCTCTTGAGTTCGGTGGGCGTTAGGAATTCGACAAAGATGCGCTGGATGTCTGCATCCGTGGCCGCGGCGAGTTCAAGGGTGAGCAACTCGGGCGGTGAGACGTCCGTGAGCTTGGCGCGGCTCCGGTGCGAACCCCAGCCTTCCTGGGACATTTCCGTGAACACGTCCGTCAGGTGACGGATAGCCAGCGCGGCTCCGGGACGGGTGTCGAACAGGTGGAGATCAAAGTGGAACGGTGCGCCGGGCGCGATATCGAGTCCGTCCAGGTGCGCGGCGCGGAAGACGAAAGGACGGGGACGGTTGTGGAACCCGCTCGGACCTATGGGTAGCGCGGGCGGTTCGAAGACGCGGGCGTAGAAGCATTCGGCGGCACGGGGACAAGCGCGGGTGGGAAGTCCGGCGAATCCGGGGCAATCGGGCACGCAGGCGAGGCGGCGGGAGATAGAGCCGAAGGCGCCGCGGAGTGAGTTAGCGGCGCCATTCGCAGGGAAGTGGCAAGGATCGGTGGCGTTAAAGGAGAAGCGCAACGGATACAAGGAAAACGTACGGGAACTGCGCATTCTACGCCTTGCTAGTCTAAGACTTCTACTTTCATGTTTCGATTCGAGACCGCGGGCGAGTCTCACGGCGAATGCCTGGTGGCGACACTCACCGGATTGCCGGCGGGCATCCCGATTTCCCTAGAACGAGTAAATCGCGAGCTGTGGCGGCGGCAGCAGGGGTTCGGCCGCGGCGGGCGGATGAAGATTGAAACGGATCGCGCCGAGATTGTGGCGGGGGTGCGGCATGGAGCGACGATCGGTTCGCCCATCGCGATCATCATTCAGAATGCGGATTGGAAGAACTGGACGGCGACGCTGCCCGTCGAAGCGATCGGGGACGCGGAGAGCAAGCCGAAGCCGGTGACGCGGCCGCGTCCGGGACATGCGGATCTGCCCGGCGCGATCAAGTATGGACTTCGAGGATGCCCGATACGTGTTGGAGCGGGCGAGCGCGCGGGAAACGACGGCACGCGTGGCGGTGGGCGCGGTGGCAAAGGCATTTCTGGGCGAGTTTGGCTGCGAAGTGCTGAGCCACGTGACCGCGGTGGGCCGGGAAGCGTTGGGGCGCGCGGCTTCGTGGGAAGAGATCCGGGAGCTAAGCGGGCGCGACCAAGTGCTGCTGGGATGCGTGGATAGCTGAAGCGGAAGGACGCATGAAGGGTGTCGTGGACGAGGCCTACCGGACGGGAGACACGGTGGGCGGCGTGTTTGAAGTGGTGGCGCAAGGGGCGCCGGTGGGACTGGGTTCGCACATCACCTGGGATTCCCGGCTGGACGGCAAGCTGGCCCAGGCAATTGTGTCGATGCAGGCGGTGAAGGGTGTCGAGATCGGCGCGGCGGAAGAGGGCGCGGTGAGTTTCGGCTCGAAAGTGCAGGACACGATTCACTACGATAAAGGTGAACGGCGTTTCTTCCGCGGAGACAACCGCGCGGGCGGGGTGGAAGGCGGGATGTCGAACGGGCAGGAGATCCGCGTACGAGGATTTCTGAAGCCGATTTCGACGCTGCGCAGGCCGCTCGAGAGCGTGGATCTTCCCACACGGGAGCCGGCCCTGGCTGCATACGAACGCTCGGATGTATGCGTGGTTCCGGCCGCGGGGGTGATCGGAGAAGCGATGGTGGCGATTGTGCTCGCGCAGGCGTTCCTCGAAAAGTTCGGCGGCGATTCGCTGGGCGAGACACGCCGGAATTACATGGGCTACATGGAGCAGGTACGGAACTTCTGAATGGTTTATCGAATCGTCAAATATCCAGATCCGATTCTGGAGCAGAAGTGCGAGGAAGTGACGGAGGCGGAGTTCGGCACAGCGGAGCTTGAGCAACTGGTGGCGGACATGTTCGAGACCATGTACGCGTCGAAAGGCGTGGGACTGGCGGCGCCGCAGATCGGGGTACCGCAGCAGATTACGGTGATCGACACGTCAGGCGGAGAGGGCGAGCCGCAACATATCGTGTTGATCAACCCGGAGATCATTTCGCGTGAAGGAAAGCAGGTGGGCGAAGAGGGATGCCTCAGCATTCCCGGCTTCCGTTACGACGTTTCGCGTGCAAAGAAGGCGGTCGTGCGGGCGCGAAATGCGCAAGGGGATGCGATCGAGGTTACCGGCGAAGACTTGCTGGCGCGGGCCATGCAGCATGAGATCGATCATCTGAATGGAATTTTGTTCTTGAGCCACATCAGTCCGCTGAAGCGGGACATGGTGAAGCGGCGGATCAAGAAGCTGATTAAAGAAGGCGAGTGGGACTGATCGCGGCGTGCGATTGATTTATCTCGGGACGCCCTCGTTTGCGGTGCCATCGCTCGAAGCAGTGCTTCGCGCGGGACACGAGGTGGTGAGCGTCGTATCGCAGCCGGACCGGCCCAAGGGACGCGCGCACGAACTGGCGATGTCGCCGGTGAAGGTGAGCGCGCTGCGTCATGGCATCCCGGTGTTTCAACCGGAGCGAGTGCGACGCCCCGAAGCCATTGAACATTTGCGCGCGCTTGCGCCGGAGATCATGGTGGTGGTGGGTTATGGACAGATCCTGCCGCAGGCAGTGATTGATCTCGCGCCACGAGGGATCGTTAACGTGCATGCTTCGCTGCTTCCACATTTGCGCGGCGCGGCGCCGATCCAATGGTCGATTGTGAGGGGGGATGCGGAGACTGGCGTGACCACCATGCAAATCGACGCGGGTCTCGATACAGGGGATATGCTGCTGAAGAGCAGGACGGCGATTGGTCCGGACGAGGATGCCGTATCGCTTGGGGAGCGTCTGGCCCATATGGGCGCGGAGCTTTTAACAGAGACTTTGGAAGGGTTGGAGTCCGGCAGCATTCGACCGGAGAAGCAGGATGCAGCAATGGCCACCTACGCGCCGATTCTGAAGAAGGAAGACGGGGCGATCGCGTGGGACCGGCCGGCGGCGGGCATTCACCGGCTGGTGTGCGGGATGCAGCCGTGGCCGGGAGCGCATACGCGTTTTCGGGGGCGACTGTTTCACATCTGGATCTCGCGTGTGGCGGATTCGATGTCCGAGCAGCGGGGCACACCCGGGGAACTGCGGCAGGAGCGGGATGGCGTTTTCGCGGCGGCGGGCGATGGACGATGGTTGAAGCTGATTGAGGTGCAGATGGAAGGGCGCAAGAAGATGAGCGCGCAAGACTTCGCCCGCGGGCAGCGGGTCGGCGCGGGCGATCGGTTGGGGGAGTGATGGATCTTCCTCTCGGGTTTCACTTCGCCGCCGGGTATGCGGGGATTCGCGCGAAGCAACAGGATGATCTGGCGCTGATCGTTTCGGGGACGCCCGCTTCGGCGGCAGCCGTATTTACACAAAACCAGGTGCAAGCTTCGCCGGTGAAACTGGCGAGGAAGCACTTGAAAGCTTCGGGGGGCAAAGCCGGCGCCATTCTGGTGAACGCCGGAAACGCGAACTGTGCGACGCGAACCGGAGACAAAGTGGCGCTCGATGCATGTAAGGCGGCAGCCAAGCTTCTGCGTTTTCCGGTGGATCATATTCTGCCGGCATCCACGGGAGTAATCGGCGTGGAGATGGATGGCCGCGCGATACCGGAGGCGCTGCCGAAGCTACAGACGGAACTGCGCGGAGAACTGCGGGAGAGCGGGTTCGAAAAAGCGGTGCGCGCCATCATGACCACGGACACTGCACCGAAGGAAGTTCGTACCGAGTTGAAACTGCGTCGAGGGCACGTGTTGTTCGCGGGAATGACCAAGGGTTCGGGGATGATTCAACCTCGCATGGCGACGACGCTTGGGTTTGTAGTTACGGACGCGAATATACCGACCGGGATCTTGCAAAAGATGCTCGTGCGAGCCAACGAGAGAACTTATAGCTGCATTTCGGTGGACGGCGATACGTCCACGAACGATACCTTAATCGTTCTGGCGAACGGGGCATCCGGAGTGCGACCGGATCCAGCGGAAATGACGCTATTTGAAGAGGCGTTGCGAGGCGTGCTGGAGTCCTTAGCGAAGTCGATCGCGCGGGACGGAGAAGGGGCGCGAAAACTAATCGAGATCGAGGTGAGCGGAGCGGCAACGGACGCGGCGGCGCAGCAGATTGCGCGCACCATCGCAAACTCACCGCTCGTCAAGACTGCCATCGCGGGTTCGGATCCGAATTGGGGACGGGTGCTTTGCGCGGCCGGCTACTCCGGAGTGAAGTTTGACCCCTCAAAGGTAGATATCGAGATGCAGGGCGTGGTGGTCTGCAAAGCAGGTTTAGCGGCGCCTCTCGACGAGTCCGCGCTGAAGGAAAAGCTCCAAGCGGCGGATTGCTCGATCCGGCTCGCGATTCAAGGAACGGGCCCAGGACGCGCGGTTTTCTGGACGTGTGACTTGACTGAGCGCTATATCGAGATCAATGGGAGCTACCGCACGTGACGTCACTGGTGATCGCGCTCGGGCTGTTTTGGCAGGCCTCGGATTGTCAATCCTGTGGGGTTCTATCCGACGTGGCTTCGGCTTTGAGCGAAGGCAACAGCGTGCGTTGCATGGGATACATCGATAAGAGCACTCCGGGGTACAGAGATTTAGAGGCAAATATCGAGGCGCTTACGGCGCAGTACGATGTCTCGGCGTCCCTCGACGTGCTGTCCGAGTCAGGCGACGACGAAAAGCAGGAAGCTCTGGTGGATTGGTTTCTGCAGACGGTGTCAAAAGATGGAACGGAGCATGTGACCAGAAGGCGCATGCGGGTGAAGGTCTCGGAGCGAAAGGAAAAGGGCGGGTGGAAAATTACCGGAATTCAGCCGGCCTCTATTTTGGATCCGGTACCAGTGACAGGCCCGAAGTAGATCGCCTTTCGATTCCCGAGCCGGGATCTCCGCCTTCTTCGCCAAAGAAGAGCACCCAGGTGGCAAAGTCGTCGGTGAAATCCACAAAACGGTGTTCGATCCCCGCGGCGACGAAGAGGAGGTCACCCGGCTGGAACGGTACTCTTTTGCTGTCATACAGGAAAAATCCTTGTCCGCGCGCAATTACGTACACCTCGTCGCGAGTGTGGGGCTGTTGGTCATCCGTACCCCGCGGGCAGTAGAACCGGACCTCCAGATCTCCGCGCTCAAAGATGAGTGAGGACTGACGGCCTTTCTGGGGCGGAGCGGAGAGGGCTCGCTGAAGAGTTACACGTCCGCCGGTGGTTTGGGTTAGCGGGAGGTCCAAGGTTCTGATCCGAAGTTGCTAAAGTTGACTGTTGATCCAATTCTTCACATTCCCGCGCGATTGCGCAAGGGCTTTAATATGGCCAACTTTTCGGAACTCCCAGCCTGCGCGGTTCGTTACGTAACTAGATGAAGGCCAGATACCTTTGTAAGGGCAGGGTCCGGCGTGTAGCCGGGGTGGTATGTGCCACGGCGCTTTGGGCGAACGCGGCGTTTGCGCAAAACGCAGTCCGGATCGAGCCGCAACACGGCGGTCTGGGATGGCTGACGCGTCCCTATCAAGCTCGGGACGTTCCTGCCATTAACCTTGCGAACACCTCACGCTTGCAGGCGCTGATCCGGTCGGGGAATCTATATTTGACCGCACAGGATGTGGTGGCGTTGGCGATCGAGAATAACATTGACGTCGAAGTGCAGCGTTATGGGCCATTACTCGCGCGGGAGATCCTGAAACGCGCGGAATCCGGTGGTGTTTTGCGGAGTGTCGGGACTGGTGTTGCGGCTGGACCTACCAGCGTCAGTCTCACGGGCGTGAGCGTGAACGGCAGCGGCGGCGGAGTGGCGGGCTCGGGCGGGACGGGAGTGAATTCGGGCGGCGGCATTCTGACCCAATTGGGGCCCACGATCCTCTCATTTGATCCGACGCTCACCTTCTTTGCGAACTTCCAGCATTCGACGTCTCCCCAGAGCAACACCGCGTTGGTGGGAACAACGGAGTTCGTGCAGGATAGCCGGACATATCAGACGCAATATACGCAGAATTTTGTTTCAGGGACGACTGTCACCCTGACTTACGCCAGCCAACGCGCGCATGTGAACAGCGCGTTCTTCGCGTTAAACCCCTACACGAATGCCGATCTGGATCTTCTCGTCACACAGAATTTGCTATACGGGTTCGGGTCTGCGGTGAATGGCCGAAACATCCGGGTCCAACGGAATAATCTGAAGGTCACCGATCTCCAATTCAAACAGCAGCTGATCACCACCGTTTCCGCGGTGCTGAACCTGTACTGGGACCTTGTCAGTTTCAATCAGGACCTGCAAGCCCGGCAGGAGGAAGTACAGACGGCGCAGCAGCTTTTTGAGAACAACAAGAAGCAGGTCGAAATCGGAACGCTGGCTGAGATCGAGGTGACCCGCGCCGAGTCACAGCTTTACGCGGCGAAGCAGGACCTGATTATTTCCCAGACGAACATCGCTCAGCAGGAGACGGTGTTGAAGAACGCGCTGAGCCGTTCGGGTGTAGCGACCACCGACTTAGCCGACGTCCATATCGTGCCGCTCGACAAAATCGTGATTCCGCAAAAAGATGAGTTCCGTCCGGTAGACGAACTGGTGGGGGAAGCGAACAGGAAGCGGGTCGAGATTGAACAGAGCCGCATCAACATCGATAGCAAACATCTGAATCTGGTTGGAATCAAGAACTCATTGAAGCCGACCCTCCAGGCGTTTGCGGAATTGACCAACAACGGTTTAACGGGCGACTTAGTTCCCGGCGCATCGGTGATCAACTTGCCGTTTGCAGGTGGATACACCAACGTTTTGGGACAGATCTTCCGACGGAATTATCCGAATTACTCGGCAGGAATCTCGCTGAACATTCCGCTGCGAAACCGGGCGGCACAGTCGGATTACGTGACCAGCCTGATTGAGATCCGGCAGGACGAGTTGACGCTGCAAAAGAGTCTGAATCAGGTTCGGGTAGACGTGCAAAATGCGGTGATCGGACTGCAGCAGGCGCGGGCTCGGTACGACGCTGCGGTGCAAGCTCGCGTGCTGGCGGCGCAAACTTTGGATGCCGATCAGAAGAAGTTGAACCTGGGCGCGACAACGGCGTTTCAGGTGGTGCAATCGCAACGCGATCTCGCCACTTCGCAGAGCTCCGAGGCGCAGGCGATGGCGAACTATAGCCATGCTCGTATCGCGTTCGATCAGGCGTTAGGGACCACGCTCGATGTGAATCACATTTCGGTGGCAGAGGCGATGAACGGGCAGGTAACCAGCGTTCCCGCGCGAGTGGAGAGACCGTGATGCGAACTTCGCGATTCTTCTCGCAGGCAGCACGGAGGCGTGTTGCCATCGGCCTGTGCTGCTTCTGGCCGGGGACTACGATCAGCGCCCAGCAGATCGCCAACAACGGAAGCGTGCAGCAGGACCCGATTGCCCCAATTCGTCCGCATGCGCCGGTGTTGTGGCGGCCGTATCTGGCGCCGGAGGTTCCGCCTTCGCGCCTGGCAAACTCGACGCGTTTACGCGATCTGTTACGCGGAGGCACCCTGTACTTGACGGCGCAAGATGCGATTGCGCTGGCGCTCGAGAATAATCTGGACGTGGAGATTGCGCGCTACACACCGATTTCGCAAGCCTGGTCGGTGGAACGCGCGGAAGCGGGCGGTGCTTTACCAGGCGTGCCTAGTGGCGCATCGCAAACGGCATCGGTGGCGAGCGGCCAGGGTGTTCTCGGCAGCCAAGCGGCGGCGGGCGTTTCGACGGGATCTAATCCCAATAGCCGGAATACCGGGAACGCCACGATTACACAGATCGGTCCGGTGGCGCAGACCTTCGATCCGAACATCCAAGAATCGACCACGTTCAGCCATCGCTCGATTCCGCAGCCCGATCAGGTGCAGACGTCGAATCCGCTGCTGATCCAGAACCAGCGCATTTATACGGGCTCTTACCAGCAAGGATTTGCGTACGGCGGCAGCGTCAACGTCTCCTATAACAATCACTACCTGAATGAAGACGCGATCACGGACGTATTGAATCCTTCGGTCGCGCCGACTTTGTCGATCAGCATCCAGCAGAATCTGTTGCAGGGTTTCGGCAAGGCTGTGAATACGCGCGGCATCACAGTAGCAAAGATCAATCTGCAAACGTCCGATCTGAATTTCCGGTCGACCGTAATCACCACACTGGTCAGCGTGTTGAACGCTTACTACACGCTCGCGGGCGACTATGAAAATCTGAACGCGAAGCAGAGCGCACATGAGGTGGCGCAGACGCTGCTGTCGGATAGCCGGAAACAGGTGGAGATCGGGTCGCTAGCTGATCTGGACTTGATCACGGCTGAATCGCAGGTGGCCTCAACTCAACAGGATCTAGTCAATGCGCAGGTGGCTCTGCAGCAGGACGAGATTACGTTGAAGACTTTGATCAGCCGAACCGGGACGTCCGACCCCGCGGTTGCAAACGCACGAATCGTACCCCTCGACAAGATCGTAATTCCGGCGAACGACAATATTCCTCCCATCAAAGAGCTGGTGCAGAAGGCCATGTTGAACCGCAACGATCTTCTCGCGGAGAAAGGCTCCATCCAGGCGGCAGAAGCCAATTCGGTGGGTACACGAAACGGAGTACTTCCCTTGGTGGTGGGGATCGCATCCACCAGCGACGCGGGCTTAGCGGGCACGGGAAGGTCGATTGTTACGCCAATTGGGAATTTCACGGCGGACCCGTATTTCGTAGGTGGCATCGGTAAGGCGTTGGGTCAGATTTTCCAGCGGGACTTCCCGTCGGAGAATGCCGGCGTTTTCGCATCGGTGCCGTTCCGGAATCGTCAGGCCCAAGCGGATTACAACGTGGATCTACTTTCGCAGCGGCAGTCGGAACTGACAAACGCGAAGGACGTGAAACAGGCACAGGTCGACGCTTTGAATGCCGTGGTCGCTCTGCGGCAGGCGCGCGCGAAATACGACGCGGCGGTAGGTGCGAGGAAGCTGGACGAGCAGCTGTTGGATAGCGAACAAAAGAAGTTCAAACTGGGCGCTTCTGTTCCCTATAACGTCATTCAACAACAACGGGATCTGGTTGCCGCGCAAGCGACCGAACTCGCAGCACTCGTGTCGTATAGCCGCGCGCGAGTGAACCTGGATCAAACGATAGGAACAACGTTGGAGACCAATCACGTGGAAGTTGCCGATGCGCGCTCCGGCAAGGTGATGCGCAAGTCAGCGCTACCGGTTGAAGTGAAGTAATTACCAGCGAATAGTGACTTGCTGGTAGCCCTCTCCCGGGGGAAATGTGACATGCAGCCGGTTGCCACGCATGTCACCGCCGGTAATCTTCGTATTGGCGCGGTTTAACCGGACCGGCAAGTCAGCGGACGTGCCGCCTTGGCCTTCGAGTGTGAGCGAGTGATCCTCTTGCGCAATGGCTTTGACTTGAGCTGTGCTGGCGCCCGGCGCAGGCGCTTCGTGTACGAGGCCGATTTCCACCGGAGGGAGATCGGATACGAGTTCGCGGGAAGCCGAGCAATCCCGTGGTTTGCGGCAGAGGTTGAGCGGCCCCGCACTGGTCGCGCGAATGTGCAATTTTCCGCCTTGCCGCTGAATGTCCAAGGCCACGCGATCGTTTCCTAGTGGGACATTGTGAATGCGCACGCCGTTCCAGTCCGGCGGAAGATGGGGCTGCACCGTTAACGTGTGTTCGGTCGCATTCCAGTCGAGTCCGAGTAACCCTCGCAACGCGGGCGTGAGGACCATCGCCGAAGACCAGGTCTGGTGGGAACTACTGCGCCCGAGCGGCTGGTAGAAAGCGCCGGATAGAAGCTCCGTGCATCCACCGAGATCCTGAGCCCACGTGAGCAAGAGGTTTTGATAGAGGTGCGCTTCGCCGGAGAGGAACTGCCCCGCGCGATATTCCGCAAGCGAAACCCATCCGGTGAAGAGCGGCCACACCGTTCCCTGGTGATAGCTGATGGGGTCGTAGATCGGAGAGTGTTCACTCACGTCGCGCGTTCCCCAGTCAGTGGAGATTTCCGACGAGGCCCAACGCGAGAGCATGTTGCCCGCGCCGGGGAGAGACAGAGTGCCGGTCCACCATGCAACGGAAGGATAGATCGTGGGTGTCAGGTCCAGGGAGCCATCCGCGTTGCGGCTGAACGCGTAAAACTTCGAGGCAGCGTCGAGGTACTCCTTCGGAAGCTTGTCGCGAATCTCTTCCGCTTTAGCGCGAGCCGTTTTCCCCAGCGAATCGTCTTTCATGAGCGCGGCGAGGTGCGCCATCGCGTTGGACGATTGCTGATCGAGGGCCGCCAGATAGATTTCCTGATTCGGCATAGTGGGCGGCCAGGATTCGACCCATCCGGTTCCCTCGGAGTTGTTGTAGATGCCGTCGCCATCCGGATCATGCGCTCGCGTGAATGCATAGGCGCGCTTCACCGCATCCCAGTATTTCGCGAGAAACGCGAGATCACCGCTGGTGTTGACGTAATCATCCATAGCCATGACGAGTAGCGGCGTCGAGTCGGCGGACGCGTAGAAGTAGGGCGTCGATTTCCAATCGAGCAGGTCCGCCGTTTGCGAAAACTCGTGCATGATTTTGCCATCGTCGCGCTGCCGGCGAAGCAGGAATTCGAAAGCGCGGCGGCTCAGGTCGAAGTCGCCATAACCGTGGATGGCATACAGTGTCCATTCGGTGTCGCGGCCGAAGAACCACCCATAGCCGGGACGCGCGGAATCAGCTGATGTGTAGTAGCCGGCAACCAATCCGGTCTCGTCGTGAAATTGCACCTGGGCTTGATCGATAGCGATCTCGGCCCAGCGAAGGGCTTGATCGAAGCGGGGATCCGGGGATTCTACGGTGAGGCGGCGATCGAAGAAGTGCGTGTAGTAGTCGGCCGTCGTGTTCCAGAGAGCGGGCAAGCGGCCGTTGAGGTCGCTGAGCAATCGCCCGCAATCACGGCTGGCGCCGTAGGCCATCAACAACGGAAAGAAGCGTCCGCCATCTTTCTTCGGATCGAAGCGAAGGGAAAGCTCGACCGGGTAGGTCTTCGGGCGCTCTTGATAAGGCGCGAGAGTGCCGGGTTGAGCGCCAGGGATGGCGACTGCTCCCGCGAATGTTTCGGTGTCGGTATGGAGAATGTAGTAACCGCTGGCGCCTTGTTTCACCCACTCGGCGCTGGGACGGCCGAAGTTCGGAGCGGGCCACATGCGCAGCATCTCCGGAGTGAACGTGAAGGTGAATTCGATGGGCCGGATAGAGGCGATCTCGAAGACTGCGATCGCGCCGGCGCCGCTGACGGAGTGGCCGCGCGGGGAGAACATGTGCTGTTTCAGCGTGAACGCGGCATGCGAATAAGTGATGGTGGTGCGTTCGGGATCAACCTCGATCTGCGCGGCGTAATCATTCACATCGATGGGCACGGGATAATCGTCCATGCGCGCGGAGATGTGAAAGTGGCTGAGCAGCTTTACGGGAAACGCCCATGCTTCGAAGACGCCGTTCTGTTCGCCAAAGATGGCGCCATGTTCGGCGGCTACGCTGAAAGGCTTGGCGGATTCCGCGGGCCGCACGATTGCCATGCCGCTTGGTGAAAGAGGCCACGCGGGAACGGAATGCAGGTCTTGAGCGGAAAGGGGCGCAAGAGCCACGGCGAATAGCGCCCCCACAAATCGGAGGCGCATTTAGCGGGCCGCCGAGCTAGATGAGTGGCCATTCGGGCGTGAACGCGGCGTCGCGTCGCCATCGGTGATCCCCATCGCCCACTTGATGGATTCGAAATACATCTTTCGCATATCAGGCCGGTCGTATGTTGCTTCCGGATGACCCAGGGAGCAGGCGAATACACGGCCCTTACCGTAGGTTCTTGCCCAGGCTACGGCAAAGTCTCCGTCAGTTCGCTTCACGCGCGGGTTCTTCATATCCAGCGATGCCGTGTCGAGCGAGAGGAGCACGCGCACGTTGCTCCGCGAGTAATCTTTGAGCTGATAAAACTCGTCGTGGATGGAGAAGGACGGCCCGAACTGCTGCATTCCGGGGAATTGGGGGTCTTCGACGTTGACGGTGGCGGTTGCGGTGTTCCACGGGTGATCGTTGAAGTGTCCGCCGATCATCTCGCCGTAGGCCGGCCACTTGTAGAAGGTGTCGGTGGCGCTATGTCCACCGATGAAACCTTTGCCATCGTCATGCACAAATGAGATCAGCGCCGCTTTCTGCTCATCATCCATGTCCAGTTCACCGGTGGTGAAGAAGTAGACGGCATCAAAGTAGTCCAGGTTCTTGCCGTTCACCGGTAGTGTTTTCTTGGTGATCAGTTGGGTGTCGGTGCGGATGTACGTGTCCCAAAGTCCGCTCTCGTTTCCGAGTTGCCACATGGTCGCCATGGCGTGGCTAATCGAATCGTGCTGCCATCCTTTCGATTCGCCGATACAGAGCAGACGGCGCTTGCGGGGCGTGGGCGGCTGGTTCGGCCCGTTCTGCGCGGTCATCGCCACGAGCGCGACCAAGGTCATCGAAAGAATGCGGAAGAGACTCATCACCACCTCCGTAGATTTTACTGCTTGTAAACGACGCCGTTCTTCATCACGAAATGGACGTGTTCGAGTTCCTCGATTTTTTCGAGAGGATCCCCGTGAACAGCGATGAGGTCGGCGAACTTGCCGGGTTCGATGGCGCCCATCTCATTCTCCATTCCGAGCAGCGAAGCGGCAGTGATCGTGGCGGATTGGATGGCCTGCATCGGTTGCATGCCGTATCGAACCATATAGCTGAATTCTTTGGCCTCGTTCTCCGTCCAGGGGAAGCCGCCGACATCCGTTCCGAAAGCGATCTTGACGTTCTTGGCGAGCGCGCGGTGGAATGCATTCTCTTCGAGTTTGCGCATCTCCAGCCAAATGGGAGAACCGGCGTCGGCGCGTCCTTGGGCAACGTAGACGCCAACGTAAATTGTGGGGCACCAGTAGACGCCTCTATGAACCATGATGTCGAGAAGCTGGTCATCGAGGCCGTCACCGTGTTCGATGGAGTCTACGCCGGCCTTGAGGGCTGACGCAATTCCTTCGCGCCCCATGGCGTGCGCCGCGACCTTGTGTCCGATGCGATGAGACTCCTCGACAATGGCCTTCGCTTCTTCATCCGTGAAGTTGACCCAGGAGTGGAGCGCGCCATCCTTGACGTAATATTTGCGGTCGGAGTAATACTTGATCCAATCGGCGCCGTACTTCACCTGTTCGCGCACAGCGCGGCGGATGTTATCGACGCCATCGACAATCTCCACGCCTTCGGGCACTTTGATTTCCCAGGAATAGCCGAGCAGCGGATACATGCCGGTGGGGGCAAACGCGCGGGTCGCACAAAACATTCGCGGACCGGGAACGATGCCGCGCTCGATGGCGCGTTTCAAGTCGACATCGGCGTACATTGCGCCTTCCGTTTCGAGATCACGAATGGCGGTAAAGCCGTTCATGAGCGACATGCGGGCGGCGGCTGTGGCGCGGATGGCGCGGTACGGGATGGACTCTTTGAGCAGTTGCTCATCGTAGTCGGCGGCAGTGACATCGCCTTGCAAAAGGACGTGCGTGTGCGCGTCGATCAACCCGGGGAGAACGGTCGAACGGCTCAAGTCGATGGTTTGCGCGTTCATGGGCGCCGGAACCGAAGAGCCGATGCGCACGATTTTTCCGTTCTCGACAAGGATCTTCTGGTCAGTCAGAACGCGTCCTGCGCGCACATCGATCAGGCGGCCGGCTGTAATTACAATGGGCGCCGAGGGTGCGGGCTGCGCCCGCAAACAACTCACGGCAGTCAACGCCGCGCAGAGCAGTCCAATGCGCATCCCGCTCATTGTATGCAATCAGAGAATCGTAAAATGGAACCACCAAATGACGGGGGCTTCGTGCGCGGTTGAGAGTGCGGCTTCGTGATTCTTTCGAGCAGCATCGCGCTGCACGCCGCGGACTTGTTGCGGGTCATTGGAGAATCCATTTGGGCCCCGTCGATCATCTTTGCTCTCGCCTTCGCGTTGGATCGAGTTCTCGCCATTTTCCGGATCCGTTGGAATTGGGCGTGGCTATCGCTGGGACTCACGGGACTGCTGCTGATCACCGCCGCGGCTTACGTGGTCGTTCCCGTTCTGTTTGAGGACGCCGAAACTGACATCGCCTGCATCTCGGCGCTGGCGATGCGTAGCCAGCCCTTGTTCCCCGGACCCAGCGAACCGCAGCGGTATATCTTGCTCTACGGGCCGCTCACCTATCTGGCGCATGTGCCGTTTTATTGGATTCTCGGAACGAATCTTCTGGCATTCAAGCTCCTTGGATTTACAGCGTTCCTCGTCAGTATGGTTGGCATTTACCGAATCTGTCGAGAATACGCATCGACGCGTGCTTCGCTGATCGGTCTGGGCGCTGCGAACCTGGTGTTCTTCCGGTACATCGGCGTGGAATTTTGGGGCCGCATCGATCCGCTGATTCTAGCGGCCGTGGTAGTGAGCATCTGGGCCACTTTGGAAGCGCCGCTCACTTTTGCGGTAGTGGTAAACGCGATCGCGTTCGCAGCCATCCCCAACTTGAAGGCCAGCGGCGTTGCCTACCTTCTTCCCGTAGCGGGGTTGCTGCTGTTTCGACGGGGCTGGAAACCGGCCTTCCTCGCGGTTGGTCTGAGCCTTCTCTTGTTCCCGCTTCCGTTTCTGCTGCCCGGAGTGTCGCTGCCCAACTACATCGGCATTCTGCGCGTTGCCGCGGCTCACGGGCTGGTTCCCGAGTTTCTGCTCCGTAACATCCAATATTCCGCGTTGCTTCTCGCGCCGGTCGCAGCGATCTTTCTCTCCGCCTGGAGAGGTGTCTCATTCGCTCAAAAATGTTACTTCGCTTTGATTGCTTTGGGGCTTATCTCGACTTCATTTCTAGGTGCGAAGAGCGGAGCGGGGAGTTACCATTTGATCCCGTTCGTGGCGCCGCTCGTCCACCTTTACATATGGAGGCGTAGCGAAATCCCACCGGCGGACGCGGACCGCCATTCGCCCGTTTCGCCGTCGCTTGGGTGCTCACGACGCTGGCCCTTTCGGACCACCATCTGCGCACCGTGTTGCGGGAATTCCGCTTCGGACCGTCGAGTTTTCCCGTTATTGAAGAGATCGGCCGATTCGAACGAAGTTATCCCGGAAAGACGCTGGCGGTGGGCATAGGCGTAACCTTCGACGATCCGCGTACTCGTTATGCTTACGTGCCCGTCTTCCATGGCCAGCCATACACGATCAGCGGCGCGGCCATCCGGGATCTGCAGTTTGGGAACATTCCGATACCGGTTGAAACAGTTCGCTATTTCGAAGCTTGCGGAACGGCGATCTGGCTGATTCCGAAAGGGCAGGAACCCTTCAGCGCGGGCAACTCCTATTACGATCGATTCCACCCGGCCTTCGAGGAAGAGTTTCGACAGGCGTTCCGAGCGAACTACAAGCTGACGGAATCGGGAAAGCAGTTTGATGTTTGGACGTGCGCTCGCTAGGTCAGCGCTGGAGAGCGGCCACGAGCTGTTCCGGGGTAGCCGCGCGTGGGAATCTGAGCGGAGCCACAACAGGAACTTTCTGCAAACGGGCCCATTCGCCGCTCACAATTCCCATGAACAGACAGAGATAGGTTGTCATGAAGAGCGATCCCTGGATGCTGCCCGTGAGCATCATCCCGGTCACTAAGGCGATGATCCATAGCGTCAACTTCGCCACCGCGCCGGTGCTGACCTGAGCAACCCAAAACGCCTCTTTCATCCACGTATAAAAGAAGGCAAGGAAGAGAAAAAGTCCGGGCAGGCCGGTCAAGACCAGTAGTTCTACGAACACGTTATGCGAATAGACCTCTTCAGCCAACGAGACGCTCGGATCGGATGATGCGTAGCCGAAGCCCGTCCCGAGAAGCCAGTGAGAGGGAATGTTGCGCACGAACAGCCTCCACGCTGAGGTACGTGCCTCGAGCGTTCCGACTGTTGTGAACCGGTTGACCAGAAGGTGAGACGACCCGGCGAAGCTGAAGTGTTGCAACGCGAACTCTCCAAAACCTACGACCACGCCGAAAAAGGAGATCACTCCCAGAATTAAGAGCATGGGCCGGCGCAGCGCACGCGTGGTGATGAAGCGATAGGTGACGAGTGCTCCCAGAAAGCCAAGCCACGGCACGCGAGTTTCGCAGAGAACCATTCCAAACATTGCCACCGGCACCGCGAAGTAGACAACCTTTCTGGGAATGGCTTTGATGCTTGTCATCGCAAGCAGAGCAATCGCCGATGTGCAAAGGAAGAATCCCCACGTTGTGTGGTCGTTGTAATAAGAGTACGGACGGAACTCGGAGCCGGTGTAATAGATGGCGTTGTACACCTTGAATGCTTCGATAGAAAAGTCCTTACACGCATCCGCCCAGGCGCGATCGAAAATCGTAGGGCCGAAATAGAACTGATAGAAGCCGTAGACGACCGAAACTACAATCAGAGTCACCAGGAGCTTGGAAAACCGTTTAAAGATGGTCAACGGTAGCGCCATTCCAGCTAAAAGCGCGAACAGCGTAATCATCAAGCCGACTACTCCCGCAACGCCGGCCTGAAGGCTCATCGCCCGGACATTTAGGAACGACACGAGGATGGAGACCATGATGTATCCCATCAGCACCTTGGTGCTTGGCGGGATTTTTTGCTTCGATATCGTATAGAGCGCGGTGATGCCGGCGATAAAGAGAATCACCGCGGGCATGAGCTGAAATCCGTAGTACACCATTCTGGATTGCGGACCGATAGCAAAGATCATCCGCTTGAGGAATTGACACAAATGGTCGGAGAGAACGAAGGCAAGCACCAGGTTGGCTAGCTTCAACTGTGCGAAACCGATTAGCACTCCGAAGAGGCAGAGTTCAAAAAGCAGCGGGATCATTCCCTCGCGGAAACAGACCACTTCTACCGTCACGTATCCGGTTAACGCGATGAGGATGACCGCCAAAAGCTTGACCGGGATCGTGGAAAGAGAAAAGGTGTCAGTCATCGCACGATGTTGGTTGGGGGGTCACCCCTCCGAAGCGAACAGCCAATCTCTTTATTGTAAGCGGTTCAGGTACGGTCCTGCTTGGATCACGTCGGATGGCAACTGTGGCCCAAAGGACTGAAGCGCGGCAATGAGGCGTTCGCGGGAAGCCGGGTTCACGGCGTAAAAATGCACCGTGTCTGACCAGCAGATTTGATTTTCGCGAATTGTCCAGGTGCCCACTGGAGTCCACTCCGGAGGGAGTCCGCCGGAATCGGTATATTGCGCGGGATACAGTATGGCGATTTGGGCGTTGGCAGATTTCGCCAGTTGTTTCCGGAACTCCTCGTTATAAGCGTGGTGAACCTTGGCACGGGCGACCTCGATGGTCGAAAGCCCGTAAAGGTCAATGATGCGGGAATCGGAAAGAAAGCCCGCCGCGCCGATGTCGCTGATCAGTACCGTGGTTCCCGGAAAGTATCGTGCGAGAAAGCGTCCCATTTGGTACTGCTGCTCGTAGATGTTGCGGCTGGCGTACGGGGTCAGCCAGAGAGATTCGACCGATCGCCGCTCGAGGCATGCGAGAAGTATGGCAATTCCCAAAGCGTAGCTCCAAATGCGCGGCCTCGGGGAAAGCCTCTGTACGCCTATCGCACAGGCGTAAACGCCAAGCACAATCAGGTACGCCTCATAGCGGTAGAACCAGCCGATGCGGGCAAACTGCATGTGGAGCAAGAGCGTCGCGATGAAGAGAATCAGCGCGATCGCGGATTCGTTCCAAACGGGACGCCGGCGAAGGAAGTAAACGACCAAGAGTGCAACTGCGGCGGCTGTCAGCCAAACCAGTGGGGAAATCTCACGCAGTTGCTCCGCCCAGTGAAGCACGTAAGGCCACGCTCCCTTACCCGGACGGCTCGCCTTAGCGACGATCGAATTGGGAACCGGAAACCATCCTTTCGCCATGGAATAAAATCCGAATAGAGCCACCGGCGTGCACGCGGCAGCCACCAGGGAAATCGCAGCCCGCCATTGCTTCCGGAGCGCGAACAACGCCCCGGCCACAAACACCAAAGCGAGCGCCTCATAACGCGCGAGCACTACCAGGGCGCCTAAAGCGAGTAACCAGGCAAACCGCTTGCCGCGCAACGGCGGATGAACCAGTGCTTGCGCGGACCGGTAGACAAAGAGGAGCGTAAGCAGAGCATGTAGCGGGTGTTCCATGCCCGCGATCGTTTCGGGGCCAAGCGGCATTCCAAACACCACGGCCAGCAACAACAGAGTCCGGGGAAGGCCAGGCACGCCACCTTTCGCCAAAGCATAGTCGAGCAGGAATAAGAGCAGCGTCGCAAAGACGATGTCGAGTATCAGCGGCGCGATTTCGACAGGTCCAGTTACTAAATACACCGCGGCCAGCAGCAGAGTGAACAGCGGCGACGAGGAGGTTGATGAGAATTCGTATCGGGTAAGTCCCCAAACGCCATGCTGACTGAGCGATCGCGCCATGGCCATGTGGATATAGGTGTCATCCATCGGGTAGCCGAAGTGACCGCCGCAATTCTTCCGAACGGAGACAATCAAAGCACACAACACGACAGCGAACACCGCAAGAGCGACAGCCAGAGGCCAGAAGGAACGGAGGGAAGTGGTGCGCGGCAGGGATAGTGAGACTGATTCCTTTACTGCGCCGTTCATGTTGTATTCGAGATAGGAGCGGAAGATGGAGCTGTTCGTGGACGGGTTTTGATCCTTTCCATGCTACCGCAGCAAGCTAGTATGGTTTGACCGGGTTTTTTTGCCGGCTTGTCTGGTACATGGAACCCCTTGTCCTGAATCGCACCCTCGGCGCCGGCGTTCGCATCGCGATCGTGTTCGCGTTCGCCGCAGCCGCATACCGCACGGTGCTTGCCTCGCGAGCCGACCTGGAATATCGGACCGCCACCGCCACGGGAGTATTCAAAGCGGAGCGACTGATGCCCTCGAACCCGGCTTATCACTACGCGGCGGCACTGCTGCTGCAACAAAACGAACCCACTTCTCCCGCGATTGAACGTGAATTCGCCGCTGCGGTTGCCGACAACCCGCGCTATTCGGATGCGCTGCTCGCCTGGAGCGTGGAGAAGGAGCTGCGTGGCGACAAGGCTGGAGCAGAACGCTTGCTCATGGACGCGCGGCACATCGACCGGCTGCTTCGCCCCGCATGGGCTCTGGCGAACTTCTACTTCCGGCAGCGGGACACGCCGAATCTCCTGGCCGAAGCTCACGAATGCTTGCGGATTATCGGAGTCACCGGGTTATCGGAGGGACGATTCGATCCAGCGCCGATTTACGATCTTTGCTGGAAGAGCGGGGCGTCTCCCGAGGACATTCTGAACAAGGTTATTCCGAACGACCCGAATATACTGGACCATTATCTCGGGTACCTGGTCGGGACCAATCAACTTCCAGCAGCTACCCAGGCTGCCCAGCGTTTGCTGCCGATTGTCCCAAAGGACGATTTCATCTTCCTCGGCCCTTATTTCACCAAGCTGCTGAATCTCGATCAAATGGATTCCGCGGTTCAGATCTGGCGCGCGTTTTATGAGCACGGAATGGTAAGCCCGCGCGGCCCCGATCCGTCCAAGGGAGTGTTCCTGACCAACGGAGATTTGACTGGCGCCCCGACGAGCTTCGGCTTTGACTGGCATGGCGTCTATCCCGACGTCGTGCAGTTTACATACGCGCGTGGGGAGCCTTCCTACACCTTTGAGTTCGATGGGCGCGAACCTGAAAATTGCGAGATTCTTTTCCAGACCATGCCGCTACCCGGGGGTAAGCCGTACCGGTTTACCGCGCGTTTTCGAAGCAACGCGGACCCTCAGGCAAGTGGTCTTCGGTGGACGCTGCACGATCACAAAACGGGACAGCTTTTCGACGGGCGCGCAACAGTGAGTTCCGTCGGATCTTCTCCGTCGGACAATACGGAAGCCGTGGCCGTGGACTTCGCCGCGCCGCCGTCGACAGACTCCGCCGATTTGCGACTGGAGTATCACCGGCAACCGGGGACCAGAGTCTTCAATGGCACTTATGAATTACTCAAGGCCGATGTGAGGCTAAGATAAAGTCCCGCCACATGTTAATCGACTGGCTCATCAGCGTTGTTTTTGTCGGGATTCTTCTGTCCTGGAATCCAGCGGTATGGGCCTCGGGTATTTTGCAGTTCGGCGTGTCGATTCTAAGCACGATCATGCTGCTGCGGCAGGTGATTAATCGTGCGCCACTTCGCCTTGCACCGGACACTATCGTTCTTGCGGCAGTTGTGCTCTGGGGTCCTCTGCAACTGCTCTTGCATCAGACGGTTTACCCGTTTGAAACCTGGAACGCGACTATATCGTGGCTCATCACAGTATCCGTTTACCTGATGGCCCGAACGCTTCTAAAGAACCGAGTGGCGCGGCAACACTTTCTAACGATCACATTGTGGATCGGAGCGACGATCGCAATTGTATCTACCCTGTTTCTGTTCAGTGCGCCGACGAAGGTGTTTGGCATCTTTGAATCGCGATATCCGCCTTTCGGACCATTCGTATACAAGAACCACTTCGCGGTCTTTATCGAGCTGCTGATACCCGTCGCGTTTTACAAGATGGTGTCCTCGGGACGGCAAGGGGCTGCCTACGGTGTGATGCTGGCTGCGCTGCTAGCGAGCGTGGTAGCAAGCGTTTCGCGCGGTGGCCTCGTGGTGGCGTTTGGGGAGTTGCTGGTGCTGGCCGGCGCAAGTTGGGCTCAGCGGAAAGTGGGCGGAATCACCTTGCTGAAGGTGGGCATTCCGCTGATCGCTCTCGTGATTGCGTTCAGCGCTGTAGTTGGCTGGGGCGCGATGATGCGCCGGTTCCGGGAGCCGCACCCGTTTCAACACCGCACGGAGTTGGTCGAGTCTTCCCTGGAAATGATTGAAGCGCGGCCCATCACCGGATTTGGGTTGGGGACTTGGCGCACGGCCTACCCGCAATTCGGGAAATTCGATATCGCTCGGCTAGCCAACGAAGCACATAACGACTGGGTGGAGTGGGCTGCGGAAGGCGGACTGCCCTTCTTCGCCCTGATGTTGTTCTTCGCCGCGTGGGTCAGCAGGTTTGCCTGGCGTCACACCTGGGGAATCGGAGTGCCGGCCGTATTCGTTCACTGTTTGATTGACTTCCCCACCCGCATTCCAGCTTTAGCGGCGCTTATGTTTCTGTTCGCCGGCGCGCTAGCTTCTACACGATTGGAGAAGCAGAAGGGTGCGCGGGAAGACGATCCCGAGTGGCAAGTTTTGTCAGTACGCACCGCGGCCGAGTAGAACGGCTCGCGCGGTGCGGCTCAGAATGAAGATATCCAACCAGAGTGACCAGTTGCGGATGTAGTAAGTATCCAACACCGATTGAATCTCCAGGTCACCTTCGCTCCGCGCCGAAATCTGCCATAAGCCGGTAAGTCCCGGACGAACCTTGGTGCGCAGATCGCGGAACGCGGGATGAAACTGCTCATTGTGATAGACCGGGAAGGGCCGCGGACCTACCAGGCTCATTTGCCCGATCAGAATGTTCCACAACTGAGGCAACTCGTCAAGGCTGCTCCGGCGAAGAAAATGTCCCACTCCCGGCAGAACCCGTGGATCGTTTCGCAATTTGCAGAAGCGGTCCCACTCCTCACTCGCTTCGGGATTAGCCGCGAGGTATTGCTGGAGGACCGCTTCGGCGTCGGGGTACATCGACCGAAGTTTTAGAATCCGGATCAGCTTGCCACCTTCTCCCTCGCGAGGGTGCCAGTAGAAGGGGTTGCGCGGGCTCACCAGGAAAACCGCGAGCGCGGCCAGAAGCGCAACGGGTATCGCCAACGGGGCGAGCAGCATAACGAAAGCCAGATCGAGAGCCCGCTTCAGATATCTGTTGATCGGGAAGAGCAGGTTGTGCCGAAGCTCAAGCGCGAGAACCCCCCCGACATCAATCGGGCTCACCGGTATGCTCGCCAGGCCCATGAGGTTCGGGACAAGAAAGACGTGGGGGAAGATGACCGAACATCCTTCAAGTACACCCAGCGTGCGGTCCTGGGTCAAACCCGGCATGGCCAAAATAGCGTGGCGCACACTCGCCGACCGGGCCAGCGATTTCGCCATAGACAACGGACCGATTACCGGAATGTCACCAATGAAACCGAGTTTTCGAGGGTCGTCATCCAGGCAAGCAAGTGGCTTCAAAGCGAGTTCAGGAGCCATGCGCAGCTTTTCGATCACGAGCCTTCCGGTATCTCCGGCCCCGAGGACGACCACCGGTACTCCAAACCAACTCTTGCCGGCAAACCAGTGGTGCATCACGGCGCGGGCCAATGGGAGGATTAGCATCGAGAGGATCCAGGACGTGAAGAATCCGCCACGGGACTGGATATCCGCTCCTTTTGTCAAGAAGATGGTGGCCGTCAACATCAGGTAAATAATCGTGGTGCCGCGCACCAGTTTCCGCAGCAACTCCACAGGGCCGACACCTACACCCGGATACAAGCCCTCCGCCGCAAACATGATGGGGAACAGCACGATGGCCGGCCAGAAATGGACGTAAATGGGAGGCGCTTTCATGTTGAAGAGCAGCCGCCATATTTGGGACCCGAAGAACCCGGCAAACAGAAGCGAAACGAGGTCACACGCGAGCATTAGACCGGCACTCGCAAGAGGCGAAGTGCGAGTCCTTGGCAGAGTTTCCGGAACAGATCTTATCTGTGCAAATGTTGCCATGATGAACTGGGAACCGCGTTAAACGCGACGGACTCACCTGGCCGTTCGCTCTCGTTCAAGAAGCCACTAGAAGGGGACCGAGGAATCGGAACGAACTCAGTCTCCAACTAGTATCTCTCAACCAGGGGTCGCACCGCTCCTCTAAGAACCCGGATGGGAGATAGAAATCTTTTAGTACGTACAGCATTTTCCAGTCGCCAAAACGGTCAAGTGCGTTATTTCACATTAAGATGGGTGCTCCGGGCATTCTTGTAAATGTCGAGAAGCATGCGGCAGTTTCGATCCTCCCGGTAAAGATCGAGAAATTCGATACGGCTTCGCCGGCGCATCTCAGCGGTGAGAGCCGGATCGTGGGACATGCGCTTCACTTGAACTGCCAAGGCGTGGGCATCTCCCGATCGGAATATCAGGCCAGTTGCGTCGGGACGGATTAGTTCCGGGAGCGTCCCGGCATCGCTGCCGATTACGGGCAACCCGGTCGCGTACGCCTCCACTACAGTGACCGGGAAATTCTCATACCAGATGGATGGCAGAATGAGCGCGCGCGCATGCTGCATGGCATGGATCACTTCCTCTCGGGGCAGCCGGCCCAACCATTTCACAGAGGGCAGTGTACGGATCTGATCGCGAAGCCAAGGCGCGAGCGGTCCATCGCCAATGATCTTCAGTTGGGACATGTCCGGCCGCGATCGCCACGCATCGAGGAGGACACTTAACCCCTTTTCAGGACTAAGCCGTCCCGCGTAGAGAAAGTAATCACCCCCAGGTCCGACGCCTGGATCCCATTCGCTGAAGTTTGGCTTTACAAACAAACGTGCGGGGGGAAGGCCGCCGGCAATGAAGCGCGAACGTGAGAACTCGGTTAACGCGATATACGCGTCCACCGCGCGCGCCCAGGTTCCTTTGGCGCGGTGGAAAGCAAGCATTGCGGCGACGCCGGCAGACGCTACCCGGCTGCCGCGATAACAGGCGTGCTGGATCCCAGGCCAGGCAAAGTTACGGCCAACGCAGTCTTCGCAGGGGTGACCCTCGCGCAAGAGCGTCGCGGAGGGACACATGAGCCGGTAATTATGCAGCGTCTGCACCACCGCCGCGCCTGCCCGCCGCGCCGCAAAGTAGCAGGATGGAGACAACAGCGGGAAAGTGTTGTGGAAATGAACGATGTCCGGCTTCTCTTCGGAGACCAATTGGTACACGCGACGATAAGCGTCCCGGTTCCAGATCGTATTGACCGTCAAAGAAGCTTTGGTCATCTCTTTGACTCGATCGTTGGTTTCGGTCAGCCGGAGCACCGTGTGACCGGCGGATTCGAGCATGCGGGTCTCGCTCGCAAACACCTGGTCTTCGCCGCCTGCCTGCTGATAGAAGTTATGGACCGCCAGGATCTTCACGAATGCCTGGCAAACCGGACCGCGTTGATCATGCGATCGACCACTACTTCGGGAGTGAGCTCGAGAGCGGTAGCACGCGCGGCGCGGCGCATGCGATTCAGCTCCTCCTCGCTCGCCTGCAGGAATTGCCCAATACGAACGAGCACCTCCTCGGGATCATCCACGCGATAGGTCCAGCCGTTCTTGCCGTCCTCAATCAGATCTTGCACGGCCTGGCTGTACAGACTTCCGAGCACCGGCAGCCCAGCGGCAAGAGCCTCATTCACGACGAGCCCCCATTCATCGGCGAGGGTCGGGAGAACTAGCGTCCCGGTTTGGAGGTACACGCCCGGAAGATCCGGATAGCTGATGTTCCCGATCAACTTGACAAGGAGGTTGGGCGGGGTGCGTAGGGCCTCGATCGAGGGACGTTCGGGGCCGTCGCCGGCGATCCAGAACTCGACTGTTCGTTGCGGGTGGGCTTCGCACCACTGGCCTAGGATCCCGATGAACTGGGCGACCTGTTTTCGAACGACCAGGCGCCCGGCATAGATCATGCGATGCGCCGCAACCCCGGAACGCTCGACGGAAATGGACGCAAACGCGCCTACATCGGTTGTTTGAGGCACTGCAAACAGCTTGCCTGTCGATCCGCCGAAGCTTTCCAGATAACGGATGCCGCTCCTGCCGTTAGTAAAGATGGCATCCGTCAGGCGAACGATAATGTGACGAAGCACTTTGCGAACCCACCAGCGGCGCGCCTCCGTCTCTTCTGAAATTGTGGCCCACACGACGAGCCGGCAGCGGCGAAAAAGCAGGCGATAGATCAGCGCGTTCACGGTGCGAAAGCCGAACTCCGCGGAAATGATCACATCGGGACGGAAGCGGCGCAGTTGAGAAAGAGTGTCGTAGGGGAAGTGAACGTAGATCGTTTCGTTGAACCCGCTGGGGTGGTTCCACGGAACGCTCATGGTGAAGTTCTTCTGGATTTTCACATCGAGGCCACCAAATTCCGGGCTCCAAAAACGGTCGGCTTCCATCTTGGTGGAGATGAGAACGCGAAAGGCTGCGAAACGACGCGCGAGTTCCTGGAAGACGGGAACGCGATACGGAGGGATGAAGTTGGTCAGCAGGGCAAGCCGCAACTCTGATTCCGGAGGCGTCATGCGGGAACAACCACCATATGGGCCCGCGCACGAACGGTGAGATAAACGCTAACAAGCGCGGTCATTGAGTAGGACGCGACCAAGCCGTAAGCAGCGCCGGGAAGCTGCCAGAAGCGAATCAGCAGGTAGGAAGAGGCCAGCCCGAATGTGCCCCCCACTATGTGGGTGATCGTGGTCAGCTTGGGTTTCTGGATGGCGCGCAGCACGACTGAGCATCCGGTTGCGATGGCGGTGACAATCGGAACCACTCCCAGTACGAGCATGAGCGAATCGTACCGAGCATAGCGGCCTTTATATAAGAGCCGATCCCATAGGTTGCCGGTCGAGAGGATGGCGAGTTCGAAGCCGAGCGCGATCACTGTCATCACCACGGCATACTGTACGCCGCGCCGGTAGACCAGATCTTCGCGACCGGCCCCATAGTCGCGGGCGAGTATCGGCATGGCCAGCGTCGCGAGAGCGGTGATGACCTGGATCACGGGGAGAATCGGATTCTGGAGCGCGCGGAACACGCCTGCCGATTCCAGGCCGAGCAATCCAGCGGTCAGGAAGAGTTGGACTTGAGCGAGCAGCGGAAAGAACAAAGCCGAGGGCAGAAGCCAGCGGCCGAAGTCCCAGTGTTCGCGGGCTACGGAGACGGATTGACCGGCTGCGCGGAGAAGGGGAACAACGCCCACTCCCATGCGTTGAATGCTGAACAGAGCCGAGATTAAGCCGGCGACAGCTAACGCGGCGAACCCGGTCACGGCGTTCAACAGGTGAAAATGCCACAGCGGGACGGCGATGAGGCACAACGCAAGCAAATGGATCGTGCTGGCGAGCACGGCGAGATCCGGACGAGTTTCCAGGTAATGTGCGCGTCGCGTCATCCAGAATAAAAGGATTAGAGGAGAACTGATCGACATTGCCAGCAGCGCCGGAGCGAGAGCCGGATTCGGTACGAAGAGGGAGATCAGAAGGCTGATGATCGCGAGCGCCAGAAAAATTCCGAAGTGCACCGAGATCACGCGGCGCAGATAATTAACCAGATCCTCCGCATGGCGCGCCGGGCCGAGCACGCTCATCGGTTCGATGATCAGGGCGCTATGGAGGCTGGAGATGACCAGGAAAATGTTGAAGGCGAGCGAGAAGGCGCCGTAATCCACCCCGGATGTCGTGCGAGCCAGCACCACATTCAAACCGAAGCTGGCGGCTGAGGTCAGCGCCTGATCGAGGATGCTGAATCCACCTTTGCGGGTCCAGTCCCGAACGCTTTGTGTTTTGAAAGGGATATAAAGATTTTACCGAATGCTGTTTGACACTCCGGTTTACTTTCTGTTCCTGCTGATCGTGGTGGTCGTTTACTGGCGCTTAGGCCGTCGGAACCAAAACCGGTTTCTGCTGGTGGCGAGTTACTTCTTTTATGGCTGGTGGGACTGGCGTTTTTTGCTGCTGATGGCGGGGTCCACGTTGATCGATTACCGGATCGCGCTTCGGGTGGCCGCCGCGCCGCTTCATTCGCGTAAGAGAAAGCGCTGGTTAATTGCATCGCTCGCCATCAACTTCGGGCTGCTGGCGCTATTCAAATATTTCGGCTTCTTCACGGAATCGTTATTCGCGGCGATGCACATTGCGGGAGCCGGACCGTTAACGATCCACTTCCTCGAAATCGTCCTTCCGCCCGGTATTTCGTTTTACACGTTTCAAGAAGTGGCGTATATGGTTGACGTGTACCGGCAGCGGATTCAGCCTTCCCGGTCGCTGGTCGACTACGGGCTGTTTATCAGCCTGTTTCCGCATCTGATCGCGGGGCCGATTCAGCGGCCGGATCATCTGCTGCCGCAAGTGGAGAGAGAACGGGAACGGGATCCGACCGCCTTCTTCGATGGATGCATGTTGATCATTTCCGGACTGTTCCGGAAGTGCGTGATCGCAAATCAATGCGCGGTGATTGCGAACGGGGCATTTAATGGACAGTTGGGGCGCGGGTTTCTGCCGACAGTTTTCGGCGCTTATGCATTCGCGTGGCAGATCTACGGAGATTTCAGCGGGTACAGCGACATCGCGCGAGGAAGCGCGCAGCTGCTGGGCTTCCACTTCATGGTGAACTTCCGGCAGCCGTATCTGGCGACGAGTTTCCAAGACTTCTGGCGAAGATGGCACATTAGCCTGAGCACGTGGCTGCGGGACTACTTATACATTCCGCTGGGCGGGAGTCGGCGGAGAACTTACCGCAACCTGATGCTCACGATGCTGTTGGGAGGCCTTTGGCATGGAGCAAATTGGACATACGTAATATGGGGCGGACTTCACGGAGCGGCACTTAGCGTGGAGCGCGCGGCGGCACAACGGTGGGGAAGCCGTTTATTGATTTTCAGCGCCGTGTGCATCGCGTGGGTCTTTTTCCGGGCGTCTTCGCTGGCTCAAGCTTTTGCATTGTTAAGGGACTTGGGACGTTGGGAATGGAAGCCCTGGTATCCGGCTCTGATGCTGGTGCTGGCCGGGATTTCCGGGACGATGCTGCTGATCGACTGGCGGCTGGAGCGGGCGGGAGAAGAATACTTGTTCCAGCACCAAACAGAAAAGCGCCGCATTATGGCGGCGCTTTTTCTGTTGGTGGGAGTGATGCTTTTTGCAGCCTCTCAGTCGAGCGGCTTCTTATATTTCCGGTTCTGAATCAGGCGTCGGTGCGCTCGCTGTTGTAATAGTTTGCCGCGTATTTGCCGTAACCGTAGTACTCGTAATTGCTGGTCATGTTCTTGGTGACCTTATTCAGCACCAGTCCAATGACGTTGGCGCGCAGCCGGGTAAGGCGGCTGATCACGGAGGCGAGGGCCTTGCGGTTGGTTTCGCCGGCGACGCTGACAATGACTACGCCATCAACGATGGTGGCCATTTGAAGGGGCTCGGCAAAGTTCATCAAAGGGGCAGTGTCGATGATGATGAGCGAGTATTCGCGGGAAGCTTCCTCGATCACCTTTTCAATGCCGGCTCCGGCCATTTCGATGGCGCGGTGAGAAGGCGGTCCGGAGGTGAGCATGTCGAGGTTGGGGACGCGCTCGACCGGTATGACAGCGTCGCGCCAGGACATTTCTCCAAGGACGACGTTGGAAAGTCCGACCGGGCTATGCACAGCAAAGAAACGGTCCATGCTGGGGCGGCGGAGGTCACCGTCAATCAGGAGGGTCTTCTTGCCCTGCTGCGCATTCGTGGTGGCAAGCAGAGCGCAGGCAGTGGACTTACCGTCGCGGGGCGACGCGCTGGTCACGAGGATGCTGCGGATGCGGCGATCGAGATCACTCAGCAGGATCGAGCTGTGAAGAACGCGCACCGACTCTTCGAGAATTTTAGTGCCGGTGGAGATCGGCTCGGCTTTAACGAGGTCGGTCCCTGCGCCATCACCGTCCACTGGCCCGAAGCGGAACTTCCAATCGCGAGACATGGGAAGGCTTCCGATGAGGTTGGTCTTGAGCTCCCGGGAGACCTGCTCCGGATCGCGGATCGTGCTGTCGAGAGTGTCGGCGAGAATCGCGCCGCCCACAGCCATGAACGTTGCCAGCACAAAGGTCAACAGGACGTTCATGGGAACGTTCGGCGAAACGGGTCCATCGGCGGGGCGAGCCGGATCGGAGAGGCGAACGTTGCGGTTCCCGAATCCAGCATTGATGGTCGACTCTTTGATCTTGCCTTCGAGTTCGTCGTACAGCTTCTTGTCGGCATCGGCTTCCCGTTTAAGGGTTTGATACTGGAACGAGTTTGCGTTCAGCTTGTCGTATTCGGCCTTGGTCTCCGCCACCGACTGCTTGAGCATGGCTTCGCGATTGACGGCTTCCCGGTATTCGAGCTCGGTACGGCGCCTGACACTTTGGCGGGCAGCATCGAATTGAGCTTGAAGCTCGTTCACCTGAGCTTGGGCTTTTTGAAATTCGGGGTGATTGGGACCGTACTGCTGCTTGATCGAAGCAAACTTCTCGGAGGCTTCGTTCAGGCGGTCCTGGAGTTTCTTGAGCGTTTCCCCTTGCGTCGAGATGGCACCCGCGTCAACCGAACCGGTCTGGTTCGAATTGAAGGCGGCTTCCTTCTTCATGCGATCGGTCTGGGTGGCCGTGTACTCGGTATTGAGTTGGAGAAGACGCTGGGACAGGATGTTGGTGCGATCCTCCGGATTGATCACGTTCAGCTCTTTTTCGAACTGCGCGAGACGCATGCCGGAAGTTTCCATTTTGGCGCGCAGTTCATCCAATTGCTTCTCCATAAAGCCGGAGAGCGTGTTGGATGCTTTGGCCCGAATCACGTAGTCGTGCTCAAGGTACGATTCCGCGATGGCGTTGGCCACGTTGGCCGCGAGCACCGGGTCAGGAGAACGATAGCTGATCTGGATCAGATAGGTGTTCACCGGACGGGATACGGAAAGACGGCTTAGGCCAATCGGACCCTTCGGCTCGGGCACCTTGTCAGTGCGCCGTGTAAGCCCGGTCGAGTGTTCGTGCTGGATGAGGTCGAATTTACGCGCGACGGGGCGGAGCACCGAATCCGATTCGATGATGCGGATCTGGGTCGCCATGTACTGCTCGACGTCGAAATTGGGCGAACCGTTATGGGATTCGTCGCCGACGACTCCGCTGGGGGTTTCCCGATCGACATCGATGGTCGCAGTCGATTCGAAGATGGGCCGCATCCGAGAGGAGACGATAAACGTCGCAATGGTGCAGATGGCGACGAAGGTCAGCATGTGCCAGCGGTAACGCTTGAAAACGTAGAGGTAGTGCGCAATCGGCAGCGAGCTCTCGGAGGCCGGCTCGGGAGCGGCGAAGCGAGGGATCGCCTGTTGCTGATAGGCAGCCAGCGCCCGCGTGAGCAACTCCCCGGCGGGGACCAATGCTTCGCTGTCAGGAGAGTTTAGTTTGTCGGTACCCATTCTTGTTGTCTAATGCTTCCAGATTAAGAGACCGGATGCGGTCCCCATGCCAAATCCCATCATCATTTCGAGGGTTCGTGCGGTGTTGCGCTTGCCACGGTCATCGGGCACATAGAGAACGTCGTTCGCCTGGAGCGTAACGTCGGGAGCTTTCCGATCCATGATCTTGGAGAGCGGAATCGGGATCTGGTTATTGGGAGTGTCGCCGTGCCGAAGGATGTACGCTTCCTTAGAGGCATAGGGGAGAAGACCTTCCGACTGCGCGATCACACGCAGGACCGTCAGTTCGCTGGCATCGCGGACTGGAAGAGCCCCGGGCTTGCGAATGTTCCCTACCACATAAACACGGCCACCTTCGGGGACGCGGATCTCTTCCCCGCCCTCCAGTTTGATATTCAGGCTGGGGTCCCCGCGATCGATCAGACCTTTCACCGGGATGCGCTGCACCAGCGATTCGCCGCCAGGGGTAGAGGATGGGTGAGTTACCAGGATTTCCGAACCGGCGCCATCTGCTAGACCGTCGGCGCGAGTAATGGCATCGAGCAAAGTCACGGTGCCGGACGCCTGGAAAGTGACCTGATGATGCACCGACCCCACGACGCTAATCGGCCGGCTGCGATACTCCGAAACCGTCACGCTGACGATGGGGCGAACGAGGATTCCTTCTGCTTTCAGCTCGTCACTTAGCGACCGTTCGAGTTCATTCGGGAACATTCCGGAAGCCTTCACCGATTTCGCCATGAGCGGAAGCCGTAGAGTTCCGTCCTGCGCTACGCGCTCGGTGCGAGTAAGTTCAGGGGAATCATAGACCTGGATGGAAATCAGGTCGTCGATGCCGATGCGCTGAATGGGAAGGTTTGTGGCGTTGGGATTTACATCGGCATTGCGCACTTGAGCGAACACGGGCACGGAGAAGCATAAGCTCGCGAAAACGACTGCGGACACGATGCGCGGAAAAAATTGCCGGATCACCATGAAGGTCATAAACTCACTTTCCGGGGAACTGACTCGGGGAAATGCTCACCATGTTTGAAGCGATGAGCCCGTATGAACAAGTTGTGCAGAGAGACGCCTTCCAAGAATAATGAAGGTATGAAGATACGCTAACATGCCCCATCACCGCCTGTCAATCCAGCGGGTGCCCGGGAGCTTGAGCTATTCCGTACATATGAATGCACTTAGCTCACTGAGTCGGACGCCGGGCTGGCGGCTTCCATGCCGTTAGGAGCTCTTGAATCGCTGCGCGAGTGGGTACGTCCTTTTTACCTACGGAACATCTATTTTCCTCTCTTCCGGGAGAGCAAACCTCCAGGCTTCGAGGACTGCTGGCGGCTACCCCCCGCTGCGCCGGAACCGGCCCACGATGGCCGGCCGGTGCTCCTTTTCTGGCCGATGAACGACTGGCACGGGCGGGTGCAGAGAGCTCAGCACCTTGTGAGGGGACTAAGCCGGCGCGGGTATCGCTGCGTCTATTTGAATCCACATTTAGGCCGCGAGTTCCCGGCGAGGCCGGGCCGATCGGATCAAGTACGACTGCACGAGGTCGGCCCTCGCATCTATGAACTGCACGTCCATTTGGCGCGGGAGCCCGTGTTCCACCATCGCCTGTTGAGGACGGAGGAAGCGGCCCGGCTGGCGGACGGGGTTTTGGGGGTGCTCGAGGCGTTGGCCGCCCCGAGCGCCGTCCAGGTGCTGGCGTTTCCCGTGTGGTTTCGGGCAGCGGAGATGGTGCGGCGACGAAGGGGCGCGCCGATGCTTTACGACTGCCATGACTACCTGCCGGGTTTCCCTTCGGTGGCGCGGGAGATTGTCGACGAGGAAGGGATTCTGTTCCGCGAAAGCGACGAGGTGATCTGCTCTTCGGAGGCGTTACTCCAGCGGGCGAGCGAGTTGGGCCGGCCGGAGACGCCTCGCTTATTGGTGAGGAATGCGGCCTCGCCGGAACTGTTGTTGGCGGTGAACAGCGGCGTCCGGTGGCGGGCGGATCCGGGCCATGTAACGATCGGATACATTGGGGCGCTAGAGTCCTGGTTCGACGTGGATGCAGTCCGAAATGCGGCTCTGGCGCATCCCGAGTGGCGATTCGAAATCTTGGGGCGAATAGAAGATGAACGCGTCCGGGATCTTCGGTCATTGCCGAATATCCATTTCGTTGGCGAGGTCCTTTTCGCGCAATTAGGAGCGTACCTTCGGGGATTCTCCGCTGGGATGATTCCGTTTTTGGCGAACGAGTTAACCAGGGCGACGGACCCGATCAAGGTGTACGAATACTTTGCGGCGGGATTGCCGGTGGCCGCGTCGAAGTTGCCGGAGCTGGCGCGCTTCGGAGATCTGCTACAGGGGTACGGAGATTCGGAGACTCTTGCTCGGGCACTGGAGCGGGCATTGCGCGAAGACAGCGAAGAAAAGGCGGAAGCACGGCGAGCGGTGGCACGCCGCGAAACCTGGGAAGCGCGCGTGGACGTGCTCGTTGGAGAGATCGAGCGTCTTGCCGCGGAACCGAAGTGGCAGAAACGGTGACACTGAAACAACTTGGCGAAACAGATTTTGCAAAACGAAGCCAATTTTAGTTTAACCTCCCTCTTTTCTAGGGTTTAGCTTGCATTTACCCAGTGCTGCCCACGCGCGTCGTCGATTCATTCTTCTCCCGATTGGAGTAATAGCCGACGGTCGCGCCGAGTGTGGCTCGCCTTGAGCTAAGTGGTTGGGAGAACAAATCTGGAATGCCCTCCTCGACAATTCGCCAAACGAGGCCGAATACCACTAACCCTTTTTATTCTCAGTCGTTTATCTTGCATTCACCCAACTGACCCGCGCGCGTCAATTCTTCTTCTCCCGTGGAGTAACAGCCGACGTTCGCGCCGGGTGTGGCTCGCGTTTAGCTTGCATTTACCCAGTGTTGCCCACGCGCATCGTCAATCCTTCTTCTCCCGATTGGGGTAACAGCCGACGGTCGCGGGGTGTGGCTCGCGTTGAGCTGAGTGGCGTAAAAGAACAATCTTAAACGCCCTCCTGAACAATTTGCAAAACGAAGCCGAATACCATTAACTTCTTTCTTTACTCGCACTTAGCTTGCATGTACCCAGTGCTGCCCCGCGCCGCGTCAATTCTTCTTCTCCCGTTGGAGTAACAGCCGACGTTCCGGGGGTGTGTCCCGCGTTTAGCTAAGTGGCTTAGGAAAACAAATCTGAAACGCCCTTCTAGACAATTTGCAAAAAAGGAAGCCGAATACCATTAACTTCTTTCTTTACCGGTATTTAGCTTGCATGCTCCCAGTGCTGCCCGCGCGCGTCCATTTCTTCTCCCGTTGGAGTAACAGCCGACGGTCGCGCCGGGTGTGGCTCGCGTTGAGCTAAGTGGCTCTGAAGAACAAAATCTGAAACGCCCTCCTCTCGACAATTTGCAAAACGAAGCCGAATACCACTAAATTTTTTCTCTTCAGTTGCTTAGCTTGCATTTACCCAGTGCTGCCCGTGCCGTCGATGCATTCTCCCGATTGGAGTAACAGCCGACTTTCGCGGGGTGTGACTCCCGTTGAGCTAAGTGGCTTAGAAGACAAATCTGAACGGCCTTCCTCGACAATTTGCAAAACGAAGCCAAAACCGTTAACTCTTTTCTTTTCGGCTGCTTAGCTTGCATGTACCCAGTGCTGCCCGCGCGCGTCCATTCTTCTTCTCCCGTCGGAGTAACAGCCGACGGTCGCCGCCGGGTGTGGGTCGCGTTGAGCTAAGTGGCTTAGGAGAACAAATCTGACGCCCTTCTAAGACAATTTGCCAAACGAAGCCGAATACCATTAACTTCTTTTTCACCGATATTTAGCTTGCATGTACCCAGTGCTGCCCGCGCACGTCCATTCTTCTTCTCCCGTTGGATTAAGAGCCGACGTTCGCGCCGGGTGTGGCTCGCGTTGAGCTAAGTGGCTCTGAAGAACAAGTCTGAAACGGCCTTCCTCGACAATTTGCAAAACGAAGCCAAATACCGTTAACTCCTTTCTTCTCGGTTCCTTAGCTTGCATTTACCCAGTGCTGCCCGTGCCGTCGATGCATTCTCCCGATTGGAGTAACGGCCGACGTTCGGGGTGTGTCTCGCGTTGAGCTAAGTGGCTCAGAGAACAAATCTGAAGCCGCCTCCAGAGGACACTTTGCGGAAACGAAGCCAAATCACCTTAACTCCTGCCTTTTCCAAAATTTAGCTTGCATTTACCGAGTGCGACCCGCGCACGTCGATTCATTCTTCTCCCGATTGGAGAGTACCAGTCAAAGTTTGCCGGGCGCGGCCCGCGTTGAGGTAAGTGGTTGGGGACGTTGGAGAAACAAATCTCAAATTGCGGGCACGCAATCGGGGGCTCAAAAAAACTTCGGACGACGGTCGAATTCGTTTATGCTGTGCGTCGTACCCACAAGGAGAGAAAGACTAATGCAATATCTACTTTTAATCTACGAGGACGAAGGACGGTTTGCCCAGGGGTTCCCCGAGGCTGAATTTGCGGAGTACAACGCATTCGGGACGAAGAATGCGGGGGCGATCCGCGGCGGGAATGCGCTGCAGCCGACGGGGACAGCGAAGACAGTCCGCGTGCGAAACGGGGAAACGGTTACGACCGATGGGCCGTTCGCTGAGACGAAAGAGCAGCTAGGCGGCTACTACCTGATTGAGGCGAGCAGCGCCGACGAGGCAGCCTCGATTGCGGCAGGTATTCCGGCCGCCCGGTTTGGGTCTATTGAGATTCGCCCGGTGATGGTGTTTTCGTAGTTATCTCCGTTCCGAGGCGCGGAAGGCATCGATTTTGCCTTCCGCCCTGCGCACTTGGGGACGAGTGCGGTAGATTAGCGCGATGGGAATGATGATTATCAAGATCCGATGGCAGAGCTTCGTCGTGGCACTGGCCCTCGCGGCATGTCCGGTAATAGCGGACGCGCAAGTTGCGCCAGCAAAAGATAAGAAGAGCGCGGAGAGCACCAAGAAGAAAGCGCCGGCAGCGCCCGTAGATCTGAACACAGCGTCCGCGGCAGAGTTGGTGAGCGTTCCCGGGATTGGCGCGGCGACGGCGAAGAAGATCATCGCGGGCCGGCCATACGGGTCCGTCACGGATCTAAAGAAGACGGGAATGAGTTCCAATCAGATGGCGCAAATCGCGCCGATGGTGACGGTGAAAGGCGGAACCATAGGCTCGGTTTCGACGCCCACTCCGCCGCCGAGTCCGCGGACACCGAAGGCGGCACGGTCCAACCCAACGACTCCGACCACTGCGCCGGCGGCCCCGCAATCGATGCCGAGTTCGACGGCGGGTAAGCAGCCGTCGAAGAATGTACCGACGGTTGCTTATACGGCACCGCCTGCGGCGGGGATGGTGTGGGTGAACAAAGAGACGAAGGTTTATCACAAGCAGGGCGACCCCTGGTATGGGCGCACCAAGCAGGGTTCCTACATGACTGAAGCCGACGCGCTAAAGGCGGGGTATCGAGCGTCGAAAGAGAAGTGAGATCTTTCCACCGCGGACCTGTTCAGGCAGAGTGAACGGGTCCGCAGAGGCGAAGTTTTACTGTGTACAGCTGCTGTCCGCGGGCCACGGGAATGCAATTTGGGGATCGGTGGTGAAGTGCGTCATCGGCTTCACCGGGACGTTATCGGACCAAAGCCCCATGGACGTTTGCTGAGGGACGTTGGCGACAGCGGCCAGGCAGGTTTTTCCATAGAAGGTGCAGTCAAACAGCGCGACACTCATCTTATAGCTAACGCTCCAATCCAACGCATCTATGGGATAGGTGGGCGGGAAGGTCGCCGGAAACGGGTGAACTGCGCTCAATGCGGGTGAGCCGTGACTGTCCGACCAAGCCTCGAGAAAAACCTTCTGAGACGTGGGAAGCATGGGGAGCTGGTCGTATAGCTTGGCGCCAACATACTGTTCACAAGACGTTTCGTCGGAGCCAACCACGATCACGGCCATGGTGGATGGCGCGATCTCGCTGATGTCGTAGTCGGGGAGAGCACCTTGTCCGGGATTAATGGCGGCAACCGCGTGGATTGGCGGGATGCCGTTAGCCGGATCCGATGATAGAGCGGCCACTCGGAAACCGGTCAATGCGCCGGCGCTATGACCGGCTATTGCCGCTCGAATCACACCTTTTGCGTTGACTGCAGGCTGAACATAGGATGAATCGCCGGTGATGCGGGAGATTGCGTCCTTGAAGGCGGTGATCTCGTTGTAGATCACCGTGCTTCCGCCGAGCGTGCCTCCGTTGTCGTAGTTGACCCAGACTACCGTGTAGCCTTTCTTGACGATGTGCTCGATCCAGCCCTCATACAGGCTGGGGTCATCCACGGAATAACCATGGAGAAACAGGACCAGCGGGAGCGGACTCGACGGTTGTGGCGAAGCGGGTTGATAGATGTAATAGTCCAGGCCGCCATTACATCCGGGGCCGGGACAAGAAGGTCCGTCGTTGAACGGGCCATAGATCGAAACGGAAGCGTAATCGTAGTTAGAACCACCGGGACCGGAGACAGGTTGGGAAGGGGGCGAGATAGCGAAAAGGGGCAATACAGCTGCCGCTAGCGTGAGCAGGGAAACGTTGTAAACCATACAGAGTTCTATCAGAATAGAGCGAAATGACCGAAAGATATCTAAAGTTTTTTTCTTTTTTTTCGAGCAGGTTGTGGACGAGCGATGTGCTTCTGCCGAGCAGTACTTTCCGGATCAGAAACCTGCTGTTTGCTCTCGCTGTCTTGGCGCTTGCTCCGTCAGGGTGGAGTGCAGTTGACGAGGGGTTCGTTACGCTTTTCGATGGAAAAACTTTGGACGGATGGCGCCTGGTCGGGGGCCATGGTCCGGGATACGTGGTGGAAGGAGGCAGGATTGTTTGTCCGGCGGATGGGGGTGGGAATCTTTTTACGATTAGGGAGTATAAAAACTTTGTATTCCGATTTGAATTCCTTCTGACCGCAGGCGCGAACAACGGAATTGGAATTCGGGCGCCGTTTGAGGGGGATGCGGCTTACCAGGGGATGGAAATTCAGATATTAGATGACGGAGACGCGCAATACCGGGGCGTGATCCGGCCGGAGCAGTATCACGGTTCCGTTTATGACGTGATCCCGGCGAGGACGGGGTACCGGAAGCCCGTGGGGGAGTGGAACGAGGAAGAGATCACGGCGGATGGGCGGCGCATCACGGTGAAGTTGAATGGGGTGGTGATTCTTGACGCCGACTTAGGGATGGTGCGGGAGCCGGAAGTATTGAAGCGGCATCCGGGATTAGGAAGGCCGTCGGGGCATATCGGCTTTTTGGGGCACGGCTCGCGGGTGGAGTTCCGCAATGTGCGGGTGAAGGAACTGCCGGGAGGCTAAGGACAGGGCGCGCTACGCGGATCTACGGAGCAAATTTGCATCAAACATAGTCGTCCGTTTTTGGGGAGCATTGGCTGGAGCGTTTCGCTACAACAACCGTCGGGAAGCGGCTCACGTGGAATGTTTTGACGGGCAAGGAATCGCGGGTTTGATGTTCCGTTTCGGATTCCGGCACGAGAAAAGCGAAAGTAGAAGGTTTACGTGATAAACAATTGAGCCGTCTAGTTTTACATCAAGGGCCAAAATTGTAAAGCACTACTTTAATACTTCTGGGGTAAACATAGTACGATAATGCGGAAAAATCGCTTCGATTTCGCCCTGCCGTGCGTCATAATCTCTAGAACCAACAAGCGCGAAAGGAGATTCGGATGGCCATTGAGCATGAAGAGAAGTTTCGAGAGCTCGTGCTGTATGTGAGCCAGAAGTGCGCAGCGGACCCTCGCTTCGGAGCCACTAAGCTTAATAAAATCCTCTACTTTTCGGATGTGGCCTGCTACGGTTACTACGGAAAGCCGATCACCGGGGTGGAGTACCAGAAACTTCAGAATGGCCCCGCCCCTAAGAAGTTCGTTCCCATCAGAAGCAAAATGGAGCGCGAGGGAATCCTCGGTGTTCAGGAAATTCAACTCAGTAACGGACAAAGGCAGGTCAAAACCGTAAATTTGCGCCCTCCCAACCTTGATGTCTTCACCGCGAAAGAGATCGCATTGGTGGACGCCGTAATCGAAGCGCTATCAAACGAGACGGCACAGGGCGTAAGCGACCTCAGTCATGAAATGATCGGGTGGAAGGTGGCTAGGGATAATGAGGTTATCCCGTACTCGACCGTTTTCCTTCGCGATGCCCCTCTGGATGAAATCGATATCCAGCGAGGAAGAGAAGTGGCGAAGGAGTACGGTCTCGTTGTTTCCCATTAGAACTGTTCGTCAGGAAAATAAGTTTGACGAGCAGGTTACTAACCTCGGGATAACGTGTGAACGGATCGACGATGTTTTGTCCGGCGTGTTCTTTGCTTTAGCGCGACAGCCAGAAGCTTTCTCGCGCGTTCCCGGCACTGAGCTTTGGATTATAAAAACGTCGGTTCATCCGGGCGCGCCTTCGCTTCGGATTGTCTATACGTTCAATGAAATGGAGGTCCATCTACTTATGGTTGAATTTTGCGAAGACGACGTGATCCCGTCGATTATGTTTCAGGAGTGAGCACAATGAAATCCAAGCCAATACAGATCCCGCCTGAGGTGGCTGTGTGGTGTGACGGTCCCGATCAGGCAAGGCCCATGGACGCATTGGTGCGTGCCGTAATCGCAGTTCCACATTCTGAGAACGTGAAACGCGAGGCAGAATGGAAGAAATCGCGGGCGAAGAAAAAGGGCAAGAAGACACTTCACTAGCGAATGCCCGCGCGCCCCTCCGCTCTAGTCGATACAAGAATCATTTACTGTGGAGACTGCCTAGACCAGCTACGCAAGCTGCCTGATGCGTGTGTTGACCTGATCTATATCGATCCACCTTTCAATTCAAACCGGAACTACGAAGTGTTCTGGGGCGAGACAAAAGAAAAACGGTCCTTTGAGGATCGTCATGCTTCCACGCAAGCTTATATCGAATTCATGCGCCCGAGGTGCGCAGAACTAGCGCGAGTGTTGAAGAAGAACGGATCGTTCTATTACCACTGTGATTGGCATGCAAGCCACTACGTAAAGGTTATGCTAGACCAGATATTCGGCGAGAATTCCTTCGAGAACGAAATTATTTGGAAGCGCACCACGGCCCACGCAGACACACACGGCTTCGGGCATATACATGATGTGATTTTCAGGTACTCAAACGGCGATAAGCCAACTTTCAATGTTGAGCTTCGACCATACCCAAAGGCGTATCTGGATCGATACTTTGTCTTTGAAGATGAGTTTGTAAAGACGCGGGGCAAGCATTGGCGGGCGGACATAACAGGCGCGGGGCTGAGAAACGGGGAAACAGGTCAGGTATGGCGCGGATTCGACCCAGCAAAGATAGGAAATGGGAGGCATTGGATGCGATCTCCCGTCGAGCTAGAAAAGCTCCTAGAAGATGGTCGCGTTTATTTGCCTTCTGGTGGTGGTGTTCCAAAGCTTAAACGATACGAGAATGAACTAAAAGGCGTCCCGGTAGATTCCATTTGGGACGACATCCCGTCTCTTGGCGGGCTATCAAAATCGGCCAGTGAATCAAGGGGTTACCCGACGCAGAAACCAGTGGCATTGGTTGAGCGAATTGTAAGAGCCAGCAGCAATCAAAACAACATAGTGCTGGATGCTTTTTGTGGTTGTGGCACTGCTTTAGTGGCTGCCCAAAAACTAAACCGCCAATGGATTGGCATTGACGTATCGCCCACATCTTGCCGCGTGATGGCTAAGCGTCTGCGCGACGTCGCTATGCTTCCCGAAGACGAACGACTTTGGAGGGCCGGTCGTGGTTTTGTGGTTCGCGATCTCCCGTGGACAGAGGATAAGTTGCGGAAAATTCCGCCGTTCGAGTTTGAGAATTGGGCAGTAATCGCGCTTGGCGGAACTCCGAATAAAGCGCAAGTAGGAGACATGGGATTAGATGGGCGAATCTTCCCGGTAGCCGCCATGCCCGCACAGAGGGCCAACGCGCTTGATTTTATGGATCAGTGGTATCCCGTTCAGGTGAAGCAAAAGGATAAAACCGGACGGCCCGATATCGATCAGTTCGAGGCCGCTATGATTCGGTCAGAACGCGCAAAGGGTTTTTTTGTGTCGTTCGATTACACTTTAGACGCCATATCCGAGATACAGCGGTTCTTTAAGCAAACGGGCAAGGTGATAGTTCCGCTCACTGTCCGCGAAATTCTAGACGAGCAAATCGCTCATCAAACTCGCCTGATCGGTGGAGTTGTCAAGTAAGTTCTTGCCCAAATTTGCATCCATGATAGTCGCTCGTTTTGGGGATTGGCTGGAGCACGCGCGAATGGCCTGTGTCGCGACTGTGGAAGAGTTCCTTGTTCAAATTAGGCTTTGATTGCAAGCCGACGTACCTTTTTTTGTCTTCGCGGTCTGTACTTTCCATATCTGGCTTTTTCTTCTTGCCGTCCTTGAGCAGTTTGACTTGAGCGAGAGCCTGAGAGCACATCTTCGAGAGCTTGGGGCGCACCGATCGCGCTGGTGCGGGTCTGCGAAGGTGGTTTCATCGGGAATCTCGCCAAAAAGGTCGAGACCGCCCAGAGCGGCCGTGAGAGGGAAATTTAGACACCTTGCGAGGGTAGAGCGATCCCAAGGAAAAGGAAGTCCGGCAGTTACTCCGCGCGGGTAGGGCCGGTAAGGGGCAAGTGCGGGAACCAAGCGATCCAGGTCGGCGGGGGAACGCCCGTAGACCACATCGAGATCCTGGGTCAAGCGGGCGGATCCATGGGCAGTGCCAGTTGCGCCACTGATCATGAGGAAATCCACCGCTTGGTCGGCAAGAGTGTTCAGGAGGCCGTCGAACGAGGTCGTGGCGACTGAGTTTGACGGGCGGCGCGCTGAAGCTCCATCGCCTTGAGAAAGCGGTGGCCCACCCGTGAGCTGCAGGTTTTCGCGAAGGAGGGTGCAGTCGACGTGCATTTTTTGTACGGATCGACGAGGGGATCGCGATCACCAGGCCGAGGGGGATTCATTGTTTTCACAGTCAGCCGGTGATTGGACGGCGCGACGGCGATAGACTGACTAGCGCGAGGACGGGATTTGCCAATTACACGACGATCCACTTTGAAGATGGCGGCAGCGCTCGGGGCCGCTTCGCTGGCCGGGGTTTCCGCAGGCGCGGAGACGAAAGGACGGCTGAAACAGGGCGTAGCGCGGTGGTGCTTCGACAAGATGAGCATCGACGACCTGTGCCGGAACGCGGCCGGGATGGGGATCCAGGGCATCGACCTGGTGGACGAGAAGGACTGGCCGACGCTTCAGAAATATGGGCTGGTGTCGTCCATGGTGTACAGCGGCGCGACCATTCCGGACGGCTGGAACCGCAAGGAGAACCATGACCGGCTGGAGAAGCAGATGGGGGAGTGGATCGCGAAGGCGGTGCAGATCAAGGCGCCAAACGTGATTACTTTTTCCGGCAACCGGAAGGGGCAGAACGATGACGAGGGCCGGGATAACTGCATTTTGGGGCTGCGGCGGGTGAAGAAGATCGCCGAGGACAACGGCGTCACGATCAATTTAGAACTGCTGAACAGCAAGATTAATCATCACGATTACCAGTGCGATCACACGGCATGGGGCGTGGCCGTGATGAAGGGCGTGGATTCGCCGCGGGTGAAGCTGCTTTACGACATCTATCACATGCAGATTATGGAAGGGGATGTGATCCGGACGGTGCGGGACAACATTCAATACATCGGCCATTTCCACACGGGCGGCGTGCCGGGGCGGCATGAGCTGGATGACACGCAGGAGTTGCAGTGGCGAACGGTGGCTAAGGCGATTGCAGATTTGAAGTACGACGGGTTCTTTTCGCACGAGTTCGTGCCGACGCGGGATCCGATGACGTCGTTGCGAGAGGCGGTGCAGCTATGCGCGGTTTAGTAATCAGTTCGAGTGCGCTGTTGGCTTTCGCGATGGCGCTGGGCGGCCCGGGGCTGGGGCGAGCGGCAGGGCCAATCCGGGTGATGTTGCTGGACGGCGAGAGCGGCGGTCCGTATCATGCGTGGCAACAGACGACGCCGGTCCTGAAGAAGGAATTGGAAGATGCGGGAATGTTTCAAGTAACGGTGGTGACGGCGCCGAAATCCGGTGAGGATTTCAGCAACTTCCACCCCCAATTCAGCGATTACCAGGTGGTGGTTTCAAACTATGACGCGCCGGAGTGGCCGGCCGAGTTGCGCACGCAGTTCGAACAGTATGTGCGGGACGGCGGAGGGCTGGTGGTGGTGCACGCGGCGGACAACGCTTTTGCGGAGTGGCCTGCGTATAACCAGATGATCGGGATCGGCGGGTGGCGGAAGCGCGATGAGAAATCGGGACCGCACTGGTATTTCGAGAACGGGCAACTGGCTTCGGATACGCAGCCGGGTGGCGCGGGGATGCACGGGGCAAGGCTGCCGTTCGCCGTGACAGTGCGGGATGCGAACCATCCAATCACCAAGGGACTGCCCACGGTGTGGATGCATCAATCGGATGAGTTGTACGGGGCGCTGCGAGGTCCGGGCGGAATGGAAGTGCTGGCGACGGCGCATTCGGATCCGGCGAATCAGGGGACGGGGCACGACGAACCGATGCTGATGGTGACGAAGTTCGGCAAAGGCCGGGTGTTTCACACAACGATGGGACACGATGTCGCGGCGCTGAGCTGCGTGGGCTTCATCGTGACGTACCAGCGCGGGACGGAGTGGGCGGCGACGGGCAAGGTGACGCAGAAGGTGCCTTCGACATTCCCGTCAGCGGAGACGGTGAGCTATCGGGTGGACATCGCGAAGATGGGCGCGAGCGGGAAGAAATGAGCATGCGTTCGGTCTGGCTGGCGATGGCCGTGGCTGCGCCTTTAGCCGCGCAGACGCCGCCGGGGAAGAATGCGGTGCAATTCCCGGATGCGCCGGGGCGCGAGACGGTGCAGAAGGTGTGCGGGGCATGCCACGGGGCCGATGTGATTGTTCCCAAGGGTTTGGGCCGGAAGGAATGGGAGCAGGTGATTGCGTCCATGGTTTCGCGCGGCGCCAAGGGGACGGACGCGGAGTTCGGAGTCGTGCTCGATTATCTGGCGACGAATTTTCCGCCGAGAGCGACGGCGCAGGCGAGCGCGAGCAAAGGCGCTGCCCCGCCGATCCGGAAAAAGGGCGGGATTGGCGCAGGGGCGAATGATGCGCACGTAGTAGACGAGGTATCCGCGGCGCGCGGAAGGACGGCGTATGCGGCGGAATGCATCCAGTGCCACGGGCCTAAGGCGCGGGGCACGGCGCAGGGCATGGACCTGGTGCGCTCGGTGACGGTGCTGCACGACCGCTATGGGAGCACGATCGGGCCGTTTTTGGCGAAAGGGCACCCACTGCAAGGTGGGGGAACCGGGGCGGGGCTGACCAAAGGACAGATGGAGGATCTCTCCAATTTTCTGCATCAGCGCGTGGAAGATACGCTGCGCAGCGGTCCTTATAACGAAGTGATCAATGTGCTTACGGGAGACGCAAAGGCCGGTGCGGCGTACTTTAACGGGCCGGGTAAATGCAGTAGCTGCCACTCCCCGGGAAAGGACCTGGCGGGGATTGCCAAGAGGTTCGATCCGCCTGGTCTGCAGCAGCGATTTCTGTTTCCGCAGAGTATCGGTTTCAATGCCAATGGCCGGGTCGTGCGGGCGGAACCGGTCACGGTGACAGTCACACTTGCTTCGGGCGAAGCGGTTTCCGGCAGGTTGGTCAGCATGGATGATTTCACGGTGGCTTTGCAGGACGCGGATGGGCAGTATCGTTCGTGGAAGCGGACGCCGGAACTGAAGGTAGAGAAGCACAATCCGTACGCGGCGCATATTGCACTGCTGGATCAATACACGGATGCGGACATTCACAACTTGACCGCTTACCTGGAGACATTGAAATGAGAGTGCGGGGGTGGTTGGGGCTATTCGCTGTCGCGAGCGCGTTTGGGGCATCGGTAGGATCGCCCGCAGGTTCGTGGACGACTTATAACGGCGACTTTTCGGGGCGGCGTTTCAGCGATCTGAAGAAGATCAACGCGGACAACATCGATTCGCTCAGCCTGGCGTGGGTGTATCGGGCGACGGGCGGAAACGATGCGATTTTCGGGGGCGCGATCAAGGCGACGCCCGTGGTGGTGGACGGCGTAATGTATTTCTCGCTTCCGGACCATGTATGGGCGGTGGATGCGCGTTCCGGGCGGGAGATCTGGCATTACTCCTGGCAGTCGAAGGGCGGCATTCATATTGGGAACCGCGGGGTGGCCGTTTATGGCACGCTGGCTTTACTTCGAGACTCCGGACTGCCACCTGGTTTCCCTGAACCGGACGGACGGGAAGGAGCGCTGGCACCAGTCGATTTGCGACCTGGACCAGTTGTACTTACGCGATCTGTTGCGCCGGTGGTGATCGAGCAACCATGTGTTGGTGGGCGTGAGCGGGGACGACCTGGACATTCCGGGTTATCTGGAATCGCGCGATCCGGAGACGGGCGAGTTGCAGTGGCGCTGGTCGACGGTGCCGAAGCCGGGCGAGCCGGGATCGGAGACGTGGCCCAATGCGGATGCGATGGCGCACGGCGGCGGCATGACGTGGGTGCCGAGCACGTACGATCCGGAGCTGAATCTGATGTATTTGGGAACGGGCAATCCGCAGCCGGTGATCGCGGGGAAGGGCGCGCAGGGGCGACAACCTGTTCACGGAATCCATTGTGGCGCTGAATCCGGATACGGGGAAGATGGTCGTGGTACTTTCAGCCTTCGCCGCATGATACGCACGATTGGGACGCGGTGCAGACGCCGGTGCTGTTCGATGGCGAGATCAACGGGAAACGCGCAAGCTGCTGGCGCAGGCGAGCCGCAACGGCTATTTCTTTGTGCTGGACCGGACGAACGGGAAAGAACGTGGTGACGAGCCAGTTCGTGAAGACGAACTGGGCGCTGGGAGTGGATGCGAAAGGGCAGCCGATTCCGAATCCGGCAAAGGGCCGCAGATGGATGGGGCGCTGGTGTCTCCGAATCAGGGCGGCGCCGCGAACTGGCCACCTCCGAGCTTCAGCCCGGAGACGGGATCTGTTCTATATCAACGCACGCGCAGCCTTCAGCGTTTATTACCTTTACGATGACGACGCGAAGCCGGAGGGCTGGGGCGGCAACGATCGCGGCGGGTTGGCCGAATCGATGCTGCAGGCGATCGACTACCAAGACGGGCAAGATTCGCTGGAGCCACAAGTGGGAAGGCGCGGGGGTGACGTTCCGGCGTGCTGAGTACGGCGGGCAATCTGGTGTTCGCCGGCGATCCGACGAACAACTTGGTGGCCCTGAATGCGACGACGGGCGAACCGCTGTGGCACGCCAACCTGGGGAGCGCGCTGAGAACGCGCCGATGACTTATGAGTTCGACGGGACGCAGTACCTGGTGGTGGGAGCGGGCGATACGTTGTTTGCGTTTGCGATGCTGCGGAAGTGAATCGGGCGGAGAGGGACGAGGTATATGGGCGATCGCGAGAAGTTGGAGGAAGAACTCCACAAAAGTACGGCGGCGGTGGAGAAGGCGGTGAGCGGATTGCCGGACGACGCGGCCAGCCAGAAGGCGCCGGGCGGCTGGTCGATTCTGGATTGCATTGAGCACATTGCGCTGGTGGACCGGGGCTTTTCCGGCCGCATCGCGGTGGCGGAGCGTGTCGCCGAGCCCACGTTCAATCCGCGCCGGGCCGAGCTCATCATCCGAGATACACCGCTTCGGAAGACACGCTTTTCCGCTCCCCCACAGGTGCTTCCTCAAGGCAAATACAGAGACGGTGAGTGAGGCGCTTGCCGAGCTGTCGGCTTCGCGGGTGCGATTGATCGAGATGATCGAGGACCGCGAGGCGGATCTTCGATATACCGAAGTGAACCATCCGATCCTGGGCGGCATCAGTGGTTACGAAGCCTTTCTGCTGATTGCGGCGCATGCGCACCGGCATGCCAATCAGATTGAGGAGATGCGGGCGGGAGGCGTGACCGACGGGGGTCAGGAACCGCCTCGGAATTAAAGATCGGGCGCAGCGTGGATTGCGTTTTCAAAGCCCTGGCGGACGCGAGCCGGCGGAGACTACTGGACGAGTTGTATCTCGACAATGGCCAGACGCTTGGCCATCTTTGCGAGCATTTGCAGATTACGCGGCAAGCGGTGACCAGACACCTGTCTCTGTTGGAGGAGGCGAATCTGATTACCGTGGTGTGGCACGGGCGGGAAAAGCTGCACTACTTAAACCCGGTACCGCTTCACGAAATCGCCGAAAGATGGATTTTGAAGTTCGCGACCAAACGGACTGAGGCAGCGCTTGACGTGAAAGGAGAACTCGACGGCGAAAGCGGCTAGCGGGCGGGCATTATTGCACGCGCGAAACTGCTATTCTCGCTCGAATGGATAAGGTCAATGTGCGCGAGAAGCTCGCGTTGATTCACGATCATTGGAACCCGCGGATCGCGGGCGAGTTGAACGGGCAACATGTCAAGCTGGTGAAATTCCAAGGCGAATTCGTCTGGCACGATCACGCGGGTGAAGACGAACTGTTTTTCGTACTGCGGGGTAGCTTTCGCATGGAGTTTCGCGACCGCAGCGTGGAATTGAATGAAGGCGATTTCTTGATCGTGCCTCGCGGAGTGGAGCATCGTCCGGTAGCGGAGAGAGAAGTGGAAGTGATGCTATTCGAACCGGCGGAGATCAAGCACAGCGGCGAGGTCGAATCAGAGCTGACGGTTCACCAGTTTGAGCGGTTTTAAGGATTTCGAAACATCATTTATGCCTAACAGAGCATTCGTCGAGATTTTGGAGGGCGTGGCCCGGTTTCAGCGCGAGGTTTTCCCGCAGAGGAGGGAGTTGTTCGAACAACTCTCGCACAAGCAGCAGCCCGAGGTTCTGTTTCTGACGTGCGCGGATTCGCGTGTGGATCCGAGTCTGCTGACGCAGTCGCGCCCGGGGCAACTGTTTATCTGCCGGAATATCGGGAACGTGGTGCCGCCGCATGGGACGGCAGACGGCGGCGTGGCCACGATTATGGAGTACGCGGTGGGGCTATTGGGAGTAAAGCACGTGATTGTGTGCGGGCATTCGGATTGCGGCGCGATGAAAAGCCTGATCGATCCGGCCGTGGATGACGGGCAGATTCCGCAGGTGATGGCGTGGCTGCGGTATGCGGAGACGGCAAAGCGGGTGGTGAACGCGATTCACTCCGAGAAGATCGGGAAGGATCGATTACAGACGGTGACGGAACAGAACGTCATCGCGCAGTTGAACAACTTGCGAACGTTTCCAGAGGTAGCGGCCGGCTTGGCGGCAGGAAAGCTGCAGTTGCACGGGTGGTACTACTCGATCGGAACGGGCGATGTCACGATGTACGACCAGGGGAAGGGCGGATTTGTGCCGCTGGGGAATCTGGCTCCTAATTTTGTGCAGGGCGGGTAGGAAGTTCGGGCGAGGTGTCTAGTTCGATTCCGTTGAGCAATCGGGCGCTGAACCGCGCGCTGTTAGCGAGGCAGATGCTTCTGGGGCGCGAGACCATCGGGGTGGCGCCGGCGGTGGAGCGATTGCTCGGGATGCAGGCGCAGCAACCGCGGCCCCCGTTTACAGGGTTATGGACGCGGCTTGAGGGTTTCCGGCGCGACGACCTGCTGGGCGCGCTGCGGACCAAGAAGGCAGTGCGGGTCACGATGTGGCGCGGGACGCTGCACATTCTGAGCACGTCCGATTACCTTCGGTTCCGCGGCTCGCTCCAGCCGGTGTTGACGGCTGGGATGGAGTCGATTCTGAGTAGCTTGAAAGCCGAACTGAACGTGGCCGCCGTGCTGAAGGAAGCCGAGGGGTTCCTGCGGGGGCGGCCGCAAACTTTCGGAGAGTTGCGTGCGGCTCTGCTGGAGAAGTTCCCGGAGGGGCATGAGCGCGCGATGGGATACGCGACTCGTACGCACCTGCCGCTGGTGATGGTACCGGACGAGAGCGATTGCGGATTCCCTCCGGATGCTTGTTTCGGGCTGGCTAAGGAGTGGCTGGGCCGGCCGATACCCGATGAGGAGCGCACGGAAGATCTCGTGGTCCGCTACCTCTCGGCTTTCGGGCCGGCCACCGCGGCCGACGCGCAGGCGTGGTCGGGCCTCGCTAAGCTGAAGCCGGTGTTTGAGGCTTTACGGCCAAGGCTGCGGGTTTTCCGCGATGAGCGGGGGAAAGAATTGTTCGACGTGGTGGACGCCGCCCTGCCGGATGCAGATACGCCAGCGCCAGTGAAGTTTCTGCCCGGCTTCGATAATGCGATTTTGGGTCATAAGGATCGGTCGAGGATCATTGCGGAGGAATTTCGACCGCGAGTGACGACCAAAAATCTTCAGGTGTTGCCCACATTTCTGGTGGATGGATTTGTGGCAGGGACTTGGGAATTCGAGTCGCGGAAGAAGGGCGGCACGCTTTCGCTCACGCCGTTCGTGAAAATCGGGAGCGCGGCGAAACGGGAGTTGCAGGCGGAGGGAGAGAAACTGGCGCGCTTTCTTCAAGGGGAGAGCGGGAGCGTCGAAATCGTGTTTGGTTGAGAGAGAGCGGGCGACTGTCGCACTTATGCCATACAAGGCATTTTGGCGTACATGCGAACCGGTCTCACTCCTCTTTTCTTCCTTCTTCTAGCGGCTGCGGATATCCGTGCTGGCGTAAACACCAGTACCAGTTTCACGGCGACACCGAATCCGGTGCTGTTCGGGCAACCGATCGCATTGACGGCCAGCGTTGTTCCGCCATCGGCGACGGGGACGGTGACCTTTTATGACGGGCCGACCGTGATCGGGATAGGGGAGGTTAGCGGAGGCGTTGCAACGCTCACGACCACCCAACTGCCGTTCGGGGCGCGTACGTTGCACGCACGGTACAACGGGGATTCGGGGAACAACGCGAGCGCCTCCCCTGCCACTGGGATTTCGGTCGCGGTCGGGCCGGAGATCGGACTTGCGGCTCCGGCGAGTTATGAGACGGGGACGAGCCCCACGTCGGTTGTCGCCGGCGACGTGAATGGAGATGGGATCACCGATCTGGTCGTCACAAATGCGGGCGATGGGACGGTCGGCGTTTTATTAGGGGCCGGAGCGGGCTTGTTTGCGCCGATGCAGGCTTTCCCGTGTGGCGATAATCCATGGGCCGTTGCGCTGGGGGATTTCAACGGCGACGGATTACAGGATCTGGCAGTGGCGGACACGGCCGACTCCGTAGTGCGCATTCTTCTGGGCAATGGGGACGGCACATTTCAAACGCCGCTGGTCTTCAGCGTTTCCGCGGGAGCGAGTGGCTTGGCGCCGCTAGCCATCGTGGCAGGGGATTTCAACCAGGACGGACGCATCGACGTGGCTACGGCCAATTTCAGCAGCGGCGACGTTAGCGTGCTGTTCGGAAATGGGGACGGGACCCTGGGCTTGCCGGCGGTCTTTGCCGCTGGGGCGGGACCCGATGCGTTGGATGTAGCGGATTTCAACGGGGATGGAAAGATCGACTTGGCCGTGGCGAACTCCAACGATCAGACGGTGACGTTGCTATTCGGGACTGGGGCTGGAGGATTTGCGCCCGGCGTGTCTCTCAACGCGGGCACGGGCCCCTTTGGAATTGTGGCCGGCGACTTTAACGGGGACGGCACACCGGATCTGGCGGTGGCCGACTTTGGAGACTTCGGGACTCTTCAGGGCAGCGGACTGACTATTTTGCTGGGAAATGGGGACGGGACGTTCCGATCCTCCTTCACCGGCCTCCATGGATTGACGCCGTCCGCTCTAGCGGCGGGCGATTTCAATGGTGACGGGAAACTCGATGCGGCGGTGCTGGACTTAAGCGGCCTGTATGTCTTGGGGGGAAACGGGGACGGGACATTCGGAGCCCCGGTAAATTATCCGGCGGGAAGCGCGCCAACAGCGTTGGCTTCGGGAAGCTTCACGGCGAACGGGATGACAGGCGTGGCCGTGGCGGATATCAGCGACTTCGATGTGGAAGTGTTTCTTCCGATGGCCGGCGCTTGCACGTTCGTGGTGTCGCCGAGGTCGGGCCTTTTTGACGCTTCGGCGGCCAGTTTGAGCCTGACTCTCGGGACGAACAGCCCGGGATGCGGCTGGAATGTTGTTTCGAGTCCGTGGCTTGCTCCGGTGAATCCAGCAGGGTTGGGCGGAGGCGTGATTCCGGTCGCTGTTCAGGCGAATAGCACCGGGGCGGCGCGAACGGGGACGATCTCGATCGGCGGACAGACGGTCACCGTGCAGCAGATGGAGACGGCACAGGTTTTTAGCGACGTCGTTCCAAGCGCTTATTATTTCGACGCTGTAGATCTCATGAAGGCGGCCAGCATTACATCCGGCTGCACACCGACGCAATACTGCCCGACGGCGAACATTACGCGGGCGCAAATGGCGATATTTATGGTTCGGTCCGTTTACGGGGGCGATGGATTTACGGCATCGCCTACCCCGTATTTCACGGACGTTCCGCCCTCTACGTTCGGATTTCAGTGGATCCAGAAGATGTATGAGTTAGGGATTACGACGGGATGCAGCGCGAATCTTTATTGCCCGAGCAGCCCAGTGACGCGGGATCAGATGGCTGTTTTCATCATTCGGGCGCGCTTCGGGTCACAAACCGTGGTGGATTTTCCGCCTGCGCCGTTCTTCACCGACGTACCTTCCAATTACTGGTTGTTTTCCTGGATTCAGCGGATGAAATTGGATGCAATTACGTCCGGGTGCAGTCCGAGCACCTACTGCCCGGGAAACCCGGTGACCCGAGCGGACATGGCAATTTTCATCATGCGCGGGGCATTTAACCAGTTATTACCTGCCGGTACGCCGGTAATTACGCAGATTTCTCCGGGAACGATCGTCCGCGGGCAGACGACGCTGGTGAGTGTGACGGGCGTAAACACGCATTTTGCGAATGGCCAAACCGCGATTCGTCCCCTGGCTGGGATGCAATTCGGGACGGTGACGGTGACAGGTGCAACTTCGCTTACGGTGAGTGTCACGCCCGATCCGTCGGCGAATGCCCAGCCGATTTCGATCGTGGCTAGTACTGGTACAGAAGAAGCAGTATTGCCAAATGGGCTTATAATCCAATGAAAGCCGTTTTGACGGCTTGCTGCCAGAGACACAAAATTACAACTGTTCAGCGTTAAATAGCAGACGCTTGAGCTTGAGCGTTTGTCTCTTTGAGTAGTTCCCCTCTTTGGAGTTTCCGCCTGAATGCATCGTCTTTTTAAGTCCTTTCTTTCCTTAGCCGCGGTTGGAGCTTTTAGTTGGAGCGCAATTGCCGCAGAACCTTCCTCGACAGCACGCGTGATCGCGACTTCCAGTCGTCCGCACGTTGCGGTAGTAGCGGACGTAAACGGGGATGGGCTTCCGGATCTTGTCGTCGCCGACCTCGCCGGCGAAGTACAAGTGCTGGCGATGAGAGCGGACGGAGGGTACCAGACCACGGGAATGTATCAACTGTCCAGCCCGGCGGCAGCGCTTACCGCGTCCGACTTCGACGGGGACGGCTATCCCGATATTCTGATGGCGACCCAGGCCGGGCCGATCTTCCTCCTGAAAGGGAATGGAGACGGAACATTTCAGACGCCGCTTGCGCTCAGTGCAGGACTTCCGTCAAACACGCAGGTCACGGCAGTGGCGGCGGGTGATTTCAACGAAGACGGGCGTGCCGATCTAGCGATCGGCGGTTCTCATGGTGACCTCTATACGCTGCTTGGGAAGGGTGATGGAACATTCGATCGTCCTCAGGCAGTCCAGGCAGGCAGAAGCGGGGGTTCCATCGCGGTAGGCGATGTCGATGGCGACGGCCATGTGGATCTCGTCTTCGCGGTACCGGGGGGAGTCAGCTACCTATCCGGGAAAGGGAACGGCAGCTTCGGGCCGGTGACTTCGGTTTGGAGCGGGAACGAGGTGGCCGGTGTGGCCATAACGTCCTTAGGGGCGAGCAGCGGAAACTCTGTCGTGCTGAGCGATCAGTCGGGCAAGTTGTGGGTCTTGAATAGAACCTCGAACGCCTTCTCCACGACCCAGCAGTTCACCACCTCCGCGGGAGTTGTAACGGCGGGCGATTTTGACGGGGACGGCCACGCGGATATTGCAGTCGCCAGCCCGTTGGGCAACTCGATCCAGTTTTTCAGCGGGCGAGGGGATGGGACGCTTCGCGCTCCGAAAGCAATTGACACCGGCATGCCGGTCTCGGTTCTAGCCGCTCCCTCCGCATTGGCGGGAGCTTCCGTTTTGAGTTTCGCCAGTGAAACGGCCGGGGCGGTCGGGGTGATTACCATGATCCGGACCGGTACATCCTCCGGCCCGGTTTCAGCGAGCAGAACACTGCAAACCGCTGCTGTGCTTTCAAAAGGCGCAGGGACGCTCAAGGGCGTATCGCCGGCAAGTCAGCAGGCGACGATTATCTCCTTAAGTTCTTCACCCACGGTGACGACTTACGGCAAGTCCGTGACTCTCACGGCGGTGGTGTCGCCCGGAAATGCCACAGGGTTAGTTGCCTATTACGATGGGGTGACTTTCCTGGGTTCGGCGACGTTGTCGAACGGCTCCGCCGCATATAGCACTACGCTTCTGGCGCCGGGCACGCGCTATTTGACGGCGCACTACATAGGCGATCCGAACAACCTCCCCAGTTCCTCTTCCATTAGCTCGCATACGGTGACGGACGCTTTGGGAACGGGTTTTCCGACCTACACGGCGGTCAGCGTCCCGGGAAGTGCTCAGCCCGGCTGGGTGGTAGTCAGCGACTTCAACAGAGATGGACGGCAGGATGCGGCGCTGGTTAACTCCGGGAATAATACGGTCAGCGTTTTTCTGGGGAACGGGAACGGCACGTTTGGATATCCCACGACGCTGACGACTTACCAGGTGCCCTATGCGGGGGTAGCGGCGGATTTCAATGGAGATGGATTCCAGGATTTGGCGGTCAGTGCTCTCGACGGAGTAGAAATCTTCCGGGGCAATGGGACGGGAACGTTTTCGAGCCCGACGACGTTTGCAGCGGGTGCGAATCCCTCCCAGGTTGTCGTGGGCGACTTCAATAATGACGGAATTCCGGATCTGGCGGTAGCCAACGGGGCGAGTTCGACCGTGAGCGTGCTGTTCGGCAACGGGGATGGAACGTTCGCCACGGCCGTCAATCTGCCGACCGGTAACACCTCCGGGTCGGGAACGACAGCACTCGTGGTGTTGGATTATAACCGGGACGGCAACGCGGATCTGGCGGCGATCGACACCACGGACGGCTTGGTTTACCTGTTTGCCGGAAACGGAAACGGAACCTTCCAGGGCGTGGCATCGCTAAACGTGGGAGGAACACCGGCGGATATAGCTTCCGCGGATTTCAATTGGGACGGCGCTCCGGACCTGGTGATTGTGGACTCGACGAACAGCCAGATACTGGTGCTGCTCGGGAATGGAAATGGCACGTTTCAGCCAGCCGTGACCTATCCGACAGGGAGCCTGCCGGTAAGCGTGGCAATTAGCGATTTCAACGGGGACGGCCAGGCGGATCTCGCGGTGGCAAATGGCTTCGATACCACTATCAGCGTATTCCTTGGCACCGGCACAGGCGCATTTCAGCCCGGGTCGACTTACCCAGGCGTGACGTACAACCCCGGCGGATTCTTAGTGCAACTTACGACCGGGGAGTTCAACGGCGACGGCGCGACCGACCTTGCCGTGGCGAACGCGGGAGATATTCTGGGCACATCCGGGATGCCGGGGAACCTCGGAATCATGCTCGCGGGAGCATGCTCGTTTTCGACCAGCCCCACTTCCATTGCTTACGACAGCCGGGGTGGCGCTACCGCGGTGACCATTTTCAGTACCAGCCCGTCCTGCGCTTGGGCGGGCGCGTCATCTGATACCAGCTGGATCACGTTAAGCAGCAGTTCAGAAGTGGGAACCGCTGCCGTTACGGTGACCATTGCTCCCAACACGACGGGAACGACTCGAACGGGATCTGTGACGCTGGGCGGTCAAGTGATCGCGGTGACGGAAGGTGGCACGGTTCAGGTGTTTACCGACGTTCCGCCGACTGCCTACTATTTTGACGCGGTCGACCTGCTGGCCCAAAAAGGAATCACGAACGGTTGCACGTCGACAACATTCTGCCCGACGGCAAATATCACGCGCGCACAAATGGCGGTGTTCATCGTGAGAGCGGTTTATAACGGAACGGATAACTTCACTTACTCACCGACCCCGTATTTCAGTGATGTTACACCTACGACGTTTGGGTTTCAGTGGATCCAGAAGCTTTACGAGCTAGGGATCACGACAGGCTGCGGGCCGGGAATCTTCTGCCCGACTTCGAACGTGACGCGGGACCAGATGGCGGTATTCATCATCCGGGCGCGCTATGGATCGGCGACCACCTTCGATTACAACGGGGTTCCTTATTTCACCGACGTCCCCAGCAACGCCTTTGCTTTCCAATACATTCAGCGCATGAAGATGGACGCGATAACGTCCGGCTGCACAGCGACCACCTATTGCCCGAGCAACCCGGTAACGCGCGGAGACATGGCCATATTCATCATGCGGGGCGGGTTCAACGATCTGTTGCCCGCGGGGACGCCGGTTATTACCGCCATCAGTCCGACGACGCTGGCGCGCGGCACAACCGCGGCTTTCCTAGTGACTGGGGCGTACACGAATTTCGTTCAAGGACTGACGTCGATCAACACGAGTTCGGGATGGTTCTCGGTGAACTCGATCACGGTGACGGGCCCGACGACGATGACGGTGCAGATCAGCGCCTCCTCAGCGGCGCCCGCACAGCCGGTCTCCATCTTCGTCAGCACAGGGTCGCAGGAAGCAGTACTTCCAAACGGCTTAATGCTGCAGTAGGGCAATGATTTACGTTCGTAAGGAATTGCATCTCCGGTTGCATCCGGAGATGCCTTCCCCTAAGGTCAGAAATACGCCGATTTCCAAGTAGGTTAGGGAGCTCAAGAGGGATTTATAAGGCGCAACCCTATCGAGCTGTACTACAATTCAGAGTTTGACCGTAGGCGGTTTTTGCGCCCCGGCATCTTCACGTTGTTGACTATTATCCAGCGCTACCCCAGTCTCGGAGCCCATTGTTAATGAAATGCGTCGCGGCACTTCTTGTTTTCACTGCCATCTCTACTTTTCCCGAAATCGCTTCCGCGGCAACGGCGTCACAAACGTCGTTGTCGGCTTCGGCAGCTAGCGCGCCGTTTGGCACAGCGATAACGCTGACTGCCACGGTAACGCCGGGCTCGCCAACGGGGGTTGTGACCTTTTATGACGGGTCAAATTTCCTCGGGTCCAAGGTTGTTAGCGGGAACACGGCCGCTTTTCAAACTTCGTTACTGAATACAGGCCGGCACTCGGTGACGGCTCATTACGGCGGCGATACGAATTTTAGCCCTAGCGTTTCGGCGGCTGTTCCGTTGATTGTGACGGATACCGGCACGGGCGGATTCGGCAGTTCCTCGGTGGCGACGGACGGGATGGTTGTCTCAGTGGCATACGGGGATTTCAACGGAGACGGCAAGGCCGACCTGGTGAGCGCCAATCAGGACACGAACCACATCAGTGTATTTCTCGGAAACGGTGACGGGACATTCCAAGCCGGGGTCTTGTACTCGACCGGCACGAGCCCCACTTCCGTGGCCGTGGCGGACGTGAACGCCGACGGGAAGCTGGATGTCGTCGTCGCCAACGAGAGCGATAACACGGTAGGCGTTCTGTTGGGGAATGGCGATGGGACCTTTCAGACCATGACCACGGTGGCGGTCGGAGCCGGGCCCAACAATTTGAAGGTCGGCGACTTCAATAACGACGGATATCCCGATATCGCGGTGAGCGACGGCACAGCGGGCAATATTTCCATTCTGCTGAACAACCATGTCGGAGGATTTGCGGCGGCGGTGGCCTACACCGTGGGCGGGACACCCACGGCCTTGGTGTTGGGCGACTTCAACGCAGATGGACGGACCGACATCGCGGTGGCGAACGCCGCAAGCGGTTCGGGCCGAGTCAGCGTGTTGCTTGGTACCGGGAATGGAGTCTTCTCGGCGGCGGCGCCGTACGCGGTGGGTTCAGGACCGTCCGATGTGACGACCGGGGATTTCAACAACGATGGAGTTCTGGATCTGGCAGTGGCAAACGCCACAAGCAATAACATAAGCATTCTGATCGGAGTTGGCGACGGAACTTTCGCGACCGCGGTGAACTACAACGCGGCCCTAGGACCCGTGGGACTGGTCTCGACCGATGTAAACGGTGACCTCAAGCCCGATCTGGCGATTGTGAACAGTGGAAGCGGGAGCTTGTCCGTCCTGGTGAATAACGGAGATGGGACGTTTGCGGCCGCTGTGAATTTCCCCACTGGCGCGACCCCGCGGGCGCTGGCAGTAACAAACCTGAACAGCGATGCCCGCGTCGATTTTGCAGTGGCGAGCGCCGGCGCCGACGACGTGACCATTATGTTGGGCGAGCAGACCAGCGTTACGACGTTGAGTGCAGGCCCGAATCCCGCGGCCGTGGGCCAGAGCGTGACGCTGACGGCCAGCGTTTCTCCGTCAACCGCGACGGGTTCGATCAATTTTATGGACGGAGCCACTCTGCTTGCCACCGTGCCGATCGCGAGCGGGACTGCCACGTATACGACCAGCAGCCTGGCCCTGGGCCCGCATACGCTGACGGCTGTTTACTCCGGCGACACCATTCTTGCTTCTAGCACCTCGGCGCCGATAGTGGAGCAGATCGAACTGGTTTCCAGCCTAACCCTGTCGGTGAGCCCCGTGCCCTCGACGTTGGGAGGCACGGTGGTGTTTACGGCGACGGTTTCCCCCTCGCTTGCGACGGGAAAAGTGACTTTCTACGATGGCACTCTGGTTTTGGGGACAGCGGTTGTCACCGGCGGGACGGCGACTTTCCACACGTCACTTCTCACCGGCGGTTCCCACACGCTTGTGGCGCATTACGATGGCGACGCTTCCTATCTGCCAGTGCTTTCGAACACCGTGACCGAGACTGTTGAGGTCAACGCGGGCGGAGGTTTCCAAGCTCCGACCAGCTACTCGACGGGGACCGGTCCGATCTCCGGAGTGGTGGGCGACTTCAATAACGACGGTTTTGTCGACTTAGCGGTGACGGACTACGTCACGAACAACGTAAACGTGCTGCTGGGTAATGGCGACGGAACGTTTCAGACGGCGCTGAGCTACCCGGTGGGTCCGAGCCCCATCGCGATCGCGACGGGCGATTTCAACGGTGACGGGCGTCCGGATCTGGTGGTAGTCAATTACAGCAATGCGACGCTAAGCGTCCTGCTAGGCAACGGAGACGGAACATTTCAGGCCGCAGCCACTTACACGGCTGGTTCGCTGCCCCAGGGCATAACGGTTGGGGACTTCAACGGAGACGGATATCCCGATCTGGCAGTGACCGACAGCGGAACCAGTCAAGTCGGAATTCTTCTAGGCGTCGGCGACGGGACTTTCAAACCGAGCATTGCGGTCGCGGTTGCGGGCGGGGTGAAGGGAATCATCACCGCGGATTTCAACGGTGACTTGAAAGCAGATTTAGCTGTGGCGGCGGGAGATGGAGTTTATGTCCTGATTGGCAACGGCGACGGGACGTTCGCGGCGGCGGTTAAGTATGTGGCGGGCAGCGGACCGGTAGCAGTAGCAGCGACAGACCTGGGGAATGGGAAGGTCGACCTGATCGTGGTGAACAGTCTCAGCAACTCGGTCAGCGTGCTGCTGGGCAACGGCGACGGAACGTTTGGAGCCGCGGCGAACTTTGCGACCGGAACTTTCCCGCAGGGGATTGGTCTGGGCGACTTCAACGGCGACGGGAAGACGGACGTGGTGGTGGCGAACCAGGCGTCCAACGATGTCAGCCTTCTTTACAGCAACGGCGACGGCACGCTGCAGACGGCCATCAGTTATCCGGTTACCACTGGTTCCGGACCAACGGCGGTTCTGGTGGGAGCGTTCCACGGAACCGGTCAGGCGGATCTGGCGGTTCCGAATTATCAATCCAACAACATTTCGGTGCTGCTGGCGCTGCAGGGCAGCCATGTTACTTTGACGGCGAGCCCCAACCCGGATCCAACGGGCGCGGTGGTTACGCTCACGGCGACGATTTTGCCGAGTAACGCAACCGGCTCCGTGACGTTCTATTCCGCTACCGACGTGGTCGGGAACGCGCCGGTAGTAGGGGGCGTTGCAACCACAACGGCAATGCTTCCGGCCGGAAATCTTTCGCTCACGGCAGTGTACAGCGGCGACACGGTATACGGTTCGAGCGTCTCTCCCGTTTTGATGGAGACGGTGGGACAGACCGCGACGATCATCAGCGTGACGGCCAGCCCGAATCCGGCGACCTTCGGAGCTCCGGTGACCTTTACGGCGCTCGCGAACGAAGCGACGGCGAACGGCCTGGTTACTTTCTATAGTGGAGTCACAATTCTCGGACAGGCGGCCTTGGTGAATGGCACGGCGACATTGACCGTTCCGGCAGTCCCGGCGGGCGCGCAGACGGTGGTGGCTCAATTCAACGGGAACTCGCAGTTTGCATCGGCGCGTTCGAACCCGCTGCCCTTCACGGTGGCGACACAACCGGGCTACGGATTGACAGCGCCCCAGAGTTATTCTGCCGGCACTGGTCCGGTCTCGGTGGCGACAGCTGATTTCAACCTGGACGGCAAGATGGACCTGGTGACGGCTGCCAGCGAGGGTGCATTGGTTGCACTCGGGAACGGGAACGGCACGTTCCAGGCGAATCTGACTCTGCTTGCGGGAACCGGGCCGACGCAAGTGATTACGGGCGACTTCAACTCCGATGGGCGTCCCGACTTAGCAGTGGCGGATGCGGGCGGAAACAACATATCGGTGCTTTTGGGCAACGGCGATGGGACATTCCAGACCGCGGCTTCGTACGGCGCGGGTAGCGGTCCGACTTCGCTGGCCATGGCGGACTTTAACGGTGATGGCGTGCCGGATCTGGTAGTCGCAAATCGCGGAGGGAATGCCAACGTCCTGCTCGGAAAGGGCGATGGCACGTTCAACGGTGGTTCGAACATCACGGTCGGCACGTCCAACGTGGCGATTGCCACGGGCGACTTCAACGGTGACGGCAAGGCGGATCTGGCGATTGCGGATTCCTCGGCCAATGCGGTCTGGATTCTGCTCGGAAACGGAGATGGAACTTTCCAGACTCCGGTGAGCAATCCCGTGGGGATGGCGCCTCTTTCACTCGCAGTCGGAGACCTCAACCGGGACGGAAAAACGGATGTGGTCGCAGCCAACTCGGGCAGTTCTAATGTCAGCGTTCTGGTCGGAAAAGGCGACGGCACGTTTGCGGCCGGCGTCGTGTACAACTCCGGCGCGGGCACGCAGTATGTCACGGTAAGCGACTTCAACGGCGACGGGATTCCGGACCTGATCGTGGCGAACCAGGCCGCGACAGTAGGGGTGATGATCGGCGTCGGGGACGGCACGTTCCTCGCTCCGACGACGTTCCCGACCGGTTTGAATCCAGTGTCGATCGCGGTGGGCAACTTCAACGGAGACGGCCGGGCGCAGGTCGCGGTAGCATCGCAGGCCAGCAACTCGGTGAGTATTCTCCTGGACGGTCCGGCCGCTCTGACAGTGTTACAGGGCAACCCGCAAAGTGCGGCAGCGGGATCGACGTTCGGGACTCCGTTCCAAGTAAAGGCAACGGGCTACGCGGGCGCATCCGGGGGAGTGAGTGTTGTATTCACGGCTCCCACGACCGGAGCGACGGGTATCTTCAACAATTCGGGATCGACGGCTACGGTGGTGACGGGTTCAGACGGTACCGCAACAGCGCCGTCGTTCACAGCCAACGGCACCGCCGGTGCGTATACGGTGACGGCTACGGCGGGCGGATCGGCTGTGGCGTTCACGCTGACGAATACGGCTTCCGGGTGCATTTACACCGTTACGTCTACTCCGCTCACGTACGACAGCACAGGCGGGACGGCAACGTTCACGATAACGGCGGTAGGTAGCTCTTGCGTGTGGGGTGCTGCGTCCTCGGCTTCATGGGCCACCCTTTCCACGGCGAGCGGATCCGGCAACGGTTCCGTGGTGGTGACAGTTGCAGCCAACACCACGGGGGTGCAGCGCACGGCCAGTCTGCTGATTGCGGGCCAGACGATCTCGGTGACGGAAGCCGGAACCGCCCAGGTGTTCGCGGATGTTCCGCCTTCGGCCTACTACTTCGACGCGGTAAACACGCTTTATTCCAAGGGAGTGACGGCGGGCTGCAGTTCTCAGCCCTTCGATTACTGTCCGACGGAATCGATCCTCCGGTCACAGATGGCTGTGTTCCTGGTGCGGTCGGTATATGGAAGCGACAACTTCACTTACTCGCAGACTCCTTACTTCACGGATGTTCCTTCAACGGCATTTGGCTTCGCCTGGATCCAGAAGCTGTATGAGTTGGGCATCACCACCGGTTGCGCGCCGGGTCTGTTCTGCCCGAATGATTCGGTGACACGCGACCAAATGGCGGTTTTCCTGGAGCGCACGCGCTTGGGAGCGACCACGCCATTCGATTATCCGCAGGCGCCGTATTTCACGGATGTTCCGCCGACGGAGTTCGCTTTCGCGTGGATCCAGCGGTTGAAGCAGGATCAGATCACCTCGGGATGCACACCCACCACGTATTGCCCATCGAACCAGGTCACCCGCGGCGACATGGCGATACTGCTGGTGCGCGCGGCTTACAACCTGGAATTGCCGGCCGGGTACCCGGTGATTAGCCAGATCGCTCCGACCACGGTGACTCACGGTACGGCTGTGAGCATGACCGTTACGGGCGTCAACACCCACTTCGCACAAGGCCTGACGGCATTTACAAACCTGACGGGGATCACCTTTGGAATTCCCACGGTGACCAGCCCGACCTCCTTAACGGTTCAGGTGACGGTGGATCCCACGGCCGCTTTGCAGCCTTATTCCCCGATTGCGGTGACGGGGCAGGAAGAAGCCGTTTTACCGAACGGCCTGATCGTTCAGTAAGTCGCGTTTCCCACCAAACAGGAATGCCCGCCGGACCAGACGGCTGGCGGGCATCCATTCCAAAATCTCCAACAGATCTTCAGCGAACAAAAAGCGCAGCGTTAGCAGGTACGCTGCTGCCCAGCCGAGCACAAATACGGTTGTGCCCTGAACGGAGTTGCGGCCTACATGGATGAGGGCTGAGGCAGCTAGCAGGAATCCGCTGATGCCGGCTGGCGGCAGGAGCGCCCCTGCTATTCCCCGCCCCTTTAGGGCGCCTGAACGGAGTAGCCATCCCAGTGCACAAACCGTGGCAACGGTTTGCGTCGCGATCACGCCAGCCATATATACGATGATTCCTCGCGGAAGGAGGAACACCAACGATGCGGCTGTTCCGGCGAGAATCCACACGTCTATGGCGAGTGTCCTGCGGGGCTGAAGATTCGCCAGCAAGAGGAACGCGGCCGCTTCGGTTAGTGCAGTCAACGAGGCGATGGCGAGCGCCCATGGAAGAAGGGGAGCGACCGCGGTCCACTTCGATCCGAAGAGCAGGCGGATCACTTCGGCGGCAACCAGGGAAAGCAAGACGGCGACGGGAATGGACGTCCACGCCACGGCGCGAAAGATTAACGTGCTCGCCCGCCGAAACGGAACGCTACCCGGTTCAAACCGGGTGAGCACGGGAAAGACGGTGAGGGTTAGAAGCGAGGTGAGTTTCAGACAGCTGAAGCTCGCCAAGCCAACTGCGCGTCCGTAAATCCCGAACGAGGCGAGGCCGACCAATCCAACGATGAATGTGCTTTCGAGAATCTGCTGGCCTCGCGCGACGATGCCGCTGGCGATGCGGGTCAAACCGTAATGCCATGCCGGGCGGAAGGAACGCCATTCAAAAGACCAGGCGGGACGCCATCGCGCGAACGCAAAGAGGTCCAGCGCAAAGGGAGCCGGGGCGATTAGAAGCGGCAGCAAGAGCGCGTATACGCCCGCTCCGCTCAACGCGAGTAGAACGGCGGCGCACGTAGCCAAGGCCAGCCCGGCTGCTTCGAGCAGGCGCAAGCGGGTCCAGTTGAGGTCGCGTTCGAGCATCTTTACGCGCAGTTCGCCGGCCCAATCGAGAACAAAGAAAACGGACATGACCATCAGGGGAGTGGACGCTGCGAAGTATTTCGGGAAACGCCGCAAGACGAGCGCGGCGGCGATCATTCCAGCGATAGCTGCCGATTGGGTAGCGGCGCCCCAGGTGAATTGCGCCTGGTAGTCGACCTTTTCACCGGGCCGGATTTGGATGGTGTGCTCCAGAAAACTCCGGGTTGAGACAACCGTGAAGAGAGAAATGAAGGCGTTGACGAGTGAAAATTCTCCGTACGCTTTGGGATCCAAAAGCCGCACGAGCAGGAGCGTCAACCCGAATTGCACGCCATCGCGGAAAATGCTGATTCCCGTGATCCAAAGAATTCCGGATTTCACCTGTCGCTGCGAGGGAAGCCCGGCGGAGTCCATGTCCGTAGTTTCTGCCATTGGGAGATCAAGTATTCTGGGCTCAACCCATGCGGATTCTGTTCCTGCTGATTCCTGCGGCATATGCCGGCGCTCTCGCCGCGCAACCCATCACGAGTTTGCCGTATTCGCCGAGCCTTGACCTCACTTCCATGGATAGGACTGTTCAGGCCTGTGACGATTTTTATCGATATTCCTGCGGAAACTGGATCAAGAAGAACCCGATCCCCGCGGACCAGCCGGGATGGGACGTGTACGCGAAGCTGGCGTACGACAACGAGCGACTACTCTGGGGTCTGCTCGAAGAAGCGGCCAAGCCGGCGCCCGACCGGACAGCAGCCCAACAGAAGATCGGCGATTTCTATCACGCCTGCATGGACGAAGCCGCCATTGACAAAGCTGGACATCGACTCCCATTCAGCCGTTTTTGGACTGCGATCACGCGGATCAAAAACCGCGCGGACTTGGCGAGGTTCATCACGGCCGCAGCATGTTTCCGGCATTCTGCTGGGTTCTGGCATTTCACATCGGTTCGACCAGGATCTGGAGAACTCGCAAACGTGATCGCGTTTGCAAGGCGCGGCCGCTTAGGGCTGCCGGATCGCGATTATTACACCAAGACCGACGCCAAATCAGTGGAGATCCGCTCGAAATATGTGCGACCACATGAAGGAAGTGTTCGCGATGCTGGGCGACTCGCCCGCCGAAGCCGAGGCACATGCCAAGACCGTGATGGAGATGGAAACCGACGCTGGCGAAAGCGGAGTTAACGCGAGTCGAGATGCGCAATCCGCGAAGCCAATTGCATAAGATGACGCGGGCGAAGTTTGCGGCACTCGCGCCGTCGTTCGATTGGAACGCGTATCTAGCGGCCCAGGGCATCCCGGGCGTGCAAATCATGAACGTCTCGGAGCCGGCCTACTACGAGGCGCTGGAGCACGAGCTGAAGACGAGATCGATTGGCGATTGGCGGAATTTTCTGCGTTGGAATCTGGTTCGGGATTCCTCGGATTATCTTTCGGAGCCATTCGTCCAGTCGCACTTTCTGTTTTTCAGTAAATATCTGAGGGGCGTTCCGGAGCGCCAGCCGCAGTGGAAGCGTTGTGTGCGTTTGGTGGACCGTGATCTGGGCGAGGCGTTAGGCGAGGTGTTCGTGGCAAAGACATTTACCCCGGAGACGAAAGCCCGCACGCTCAAGATGACGCAAGAGATCGAGGCGGCGATGGACGAAGACCTTCACGCAACTTCCGTGGATGGGCGAGGAGACCCGAAAGCAGGCGCTGATCAAGCTTCACTCCATTATCAACAAGATCGGGTATCCCGACCGATGGCGGGATTACAGCGCGCTCGAGGTGAGACGCGACGACTTTTTTGGAAATGTGGAGAGAGCGCAGCGTTTCGAGGATGCGCGGCAGATCGCAAAGATTGGCAAGCCGCTGGATCGCGGTGAGTGGGACATGACGCCGCCCACGGTGAACGCCTACTACAACCCGCAGATGGACGACATCAACTTCCCCGCGGGAGTTTTGCAGCCGCCGCTTTACGATCCCAAAATGGACGATGCACCGAATTACGGAAACACCGGCGCGACAATCGGGCACGAGCTGACGCACGGATTCGACGATGAGGGCCGCCAGTTCGACGCAGAGGGAAATCTTAAAGACTGGTGGACGCCGAAGGACGCCGAGGAATTTCAGAAGCGCGTAGACTGCGTTTCTACGCAGTATTCGGCAGTACACGATTGTCGACGACATCAAAATCAATAGCAAACTGACGCTGGGCGAGGATGTGGCCGATATCGGCGGGACCCTGCTCGCGTACATGGCCTGGAAACACGCGACCGCGGGACAGAATCTGCAGCCGCTCGATGGGTTCACGCCGGATCAGCGATTCTTCATCGGCATGGCGCAGTGGGCGTGCGGGGATATGCGTCCGGCAGATGAAGCGGGAACAGGCGCTGACGGACCCACATTCGCCGCCGGAATACCGGATTAACGGGGTGGTTTCGAACATGCCGGAGTTCGCTACGGCGTTTGGGTGCAAAGTGGGGCAGCCGATGGTCCGGAAGGAGCCTTGCCGGGTCTGGTAAGGCGCTAGCCGGCGCGCATCAGTGCGTCGAGTGCAGCCACTTTGTAGAGAGTACCGAGAGTCGGGATGTTGAAACAGGCTTCGTCGAAGATGTGAGCCGAAGCTTGGGAATGCATGGCGATCAGGCCGATGTGGATCAGCTCGGTCGCCTGTTCGCCGATGGCATGCACTCCCAACAGCTGCATCTTGTCCTTGGGGCCGAAAAGGAGCTTCAAGTAGCCTTCCGAATCCCCGATGATACGTCCGCGTGCGCTCTTGGAGTAGGGTGCGCAGCCGGCCACGTAATCGATGCCTTTTTGTTGGAGAGACTCCTCCGTTTCTCCTACCATGCTGACTTCGGGTATGGTGTAAACACCGGTGGGCAACAGAGTCAATCCGTGCCATGGCAGCTTCAATCCCAAGGCATCCCTTACAGCGAAGCGCGCTTGTTGCACGCCCGTGGAGGCAAGCGCGGGGAAGCCGATAACATCTCCCGCGGCATATACGTGAGGGACGCTGGTACGAAAATGATCGTCTACTTTGACGATTCCCCGATCGCCGGTTTCAACCCCGACGGACGGAAGGTTCAGCGCGTCCGTGTTGCTCTTTCGTCCGGCTGCGACCAATACCGCCTCAACGGAAAGCGTTGCGCCCGACGATAGCGCGAGCGCTAGACGACCATCGCCGGACGCCGAGCAACTTTGCACGTGCTCGTTCCAATGGAACGTGATTCCCGCGCGTGACATCGCGGCCGCCAAGGACCGGGAGATCTCGGAGTCCAGGAAGGGCAGCAGCCGATCCTTTCCGTCGATGAGGTGGACTGTTGTCCCTAGCGTCGCAAAGGTACAGGCGTATTCGCTGCCGACGGCGCCGGCCCCGACGATGGCAATGGATTTGGGAATGCGGTCCAGATCCAGGATGGTGTCAGAGTCGTAGACTTCCGGAGTTCCAAAGGGAAACAGGGCGGGACGAATGGGCGACGATCCGGTTGCGATCAGGATGTGTTCGGCGTGCAGGAGCAGGTCGGGAGGCGGTTCACCAGAAACGGACTTTTGCTTCACGCGCACGGTGTGACTATCCGCAGGCTCGAAGGAACCATCGCCGTAAATGATGTCGGTCTGGGAGGCCTCGAGCTGCTGGGTGACGGATTCGTTCAGTCCATTCTTGACATGCTTCTCATGACGGAGAAAATCGGCGACGGTGGCCTCGCGGCGCAGGGAAAGATCGACGCCGTAGAGATTTCGGGACCGGATCCCGGAGAGCGCCAGCGCCGTTTCGCGAAGCGTTTTGCTCGGAACCGTGCCGGTATTCACGCCCGCGCCGCCGAGTTCGTGGTGGTTATCGACGATGGCCACCGTCCGGCCGAACGAGGTAGCGGTTCCCGCTCCCACGATACCGGCGGGGCCGCCACCCAACACAATCAAATCGTAGACTTTTTTGGTTTCATCCATTCGGAATGCCAAGCTCGATTGTCTCGCGTCTTCCAACCGGCTTGATATCCTGTGCATTCACCAATCATGCCTATCAGAACGCCTATCACAGTCGCGTACGGCGACGGAATCGGCCCGGAAATTATGGAGGCCACGCTGCACATCCTGAGCGAAGGAGGCGCGCAGCTCGACATTGAGACGATCGAAATCGGCGAGAAGGTTTACCTGCGCGGCAACAGCGCGCGGTATCGAGCCGAGCGCTTGGGAATCGCTGCGCCGGACGAAAGTGTTTCTGAAAGCCCCCATCACCACGCCGCAAGGCGGCGGCTTCAAAAGCCTCAACGTCACCACCCGCAAGAAGCTCGGGCTCTATGCCAACGTGCGCCCTTGCGTCGCCTACTCCCCGTTCGTCGATACCAAGCATCCCGACATGGATGTGGTGATCGTCCGCGAAAACGAAGAAGACCTCTACGCGGGCATTGAATACCAGCTCAGCCCGGACGTTACGCAGTGCATCAAGCTGATCTCGCGCCCCGGCTGCGAGAAGATCGTCCGCTTCGCCTTTGAATACGCGCGCGGCAACAATCGCAAGAAGGTGACCTGCTTCACGAAAGACAACATCATGAAGGTGACCGACGGTCTCTTTCATAAAGTCTTCGACGAGATCGCGGCAGAGTACTCCGGACATCGAAAATGAGCACTGGATTGTAGATATCGGCGCCGCGAAGCTGGCCGATACTCCAGAAGCCTTCGACGTGATCGTCATGCCGAATCTCTATGGCGACATCCTGTCCGATGTGGCCGCGCAGATTGCGGGCTCGGTTGGTCTGGCGGGCTCGGCGAACGTCGGACTGCAATGCTCCATGTTCGAGGCGATCCACGGCTCCGCGCCGCGGCGCGCCGGACAGAACCTGGCGAATCCTTCCGGGCTGCTGCTGGGCGCCGTCATGATGCTGGTGCACATCGGTCAGATCGAAGCCGCCGATCGCGTCCATAATGCATGGCTTCGACACGATTGAAGACGGCATCCACACTTACGATATCTATAAAGAAGGCGTCAGCAAGGAGAAGGTCGGCACGAAGGAATTTGCCGCCGCTGTTGTGAAGCGGATGGGTCAGAAACCCGAGAAGCTGAAGTCCGCATCGTACTCGAAGGAAGCGGCGCATCGCAAAGAGTGGACGCCAAGCGTCCGGCCGCAACCCACTATCGGGATGGTGGGTTGCGATTTCTTTGTCGGGACGTCTTCGAAAAACGGGAAAGAGTTCGGGGACGCGCTGCATGCGATCACGCACGACGGGCTGGAGTTGACCATGGTGGACAATCGCGGCACGGCGGTCTGGCCGGAGTTCATGGAAGAGACGTTCCTCACCGATAGTTTCCGTTGCCGATTTACCAACAAAGCCGACCCGCAAAGCACGGTCACGCATGAGCAGATATTTCAGTTAGCCCAGAAGGTTACTTCTTCCGGGTACGACATCGTGAAGATAGAAACTCTGCGGAACTACGACGGGAAGCCCGGGTTCACTTTAGCGCAGGGTCAGTAGTGCGGAGTAGTCTATGACAGGAGAATCCAAACCCCTGGTTGGCGTGGTGATGGGGGGGAAGTCCGACTGGGAGACGATGAAATTCGCCAGTCAGATCCTGACTGAATTTGGAGTAGCTCACGAATGCAGAGTGGTGTCCGCGCACCGTACCCCGGAGATGATGTTTGAATATGCGAAGAGCGCGGAATCCCGCGGGTTGCAAGTGGTGATAGCCGGGGCGGGCGGAGCAGCCCACTTACCGGGAATGGTAGCCTCGTTAACCACTTTGCCAGTCTTAGGAGTGCCTGTCGAAAGCCGTGTGCTTCGAGGCGTTGACTCATTGCTGTCTATCGTGCAGATGCCAACGGGGGTGCCGGTCGCGACTATGTCGATCGGACCCGCGGGCGCTACGAATGCGGCACTGCTCGCGATTCAGATCTTGTCGGCTACACGGCCGGAGTTGCGGGAGCATGTGCGGCGTTACCGTCAGGAAACGGCTGATCGTATCAAAGGCGAGCATCTCTTTTGAACACCGTTTTGCCGGGTGCTACGATCGGCGTCCTGGGAAGTGGACAACTCGGGCGCATGTTCGCGATTGCCGCTCGCCGCATGGGGTATCGGGTGCATACGCTGTCTCCGGATGAGGATACTCCTACCGGACAAATCGCTGATGTGGAGATCAAGTCACCCTACGAAGATCTGGACGCGATCGCTAGATTCGCGTCCGCCGTCGATGTAGTGACATTCGAATTTGAGAACGTTCCAGCGGCCACGGCGGAAGCGGCCGCGCGTTGCGCCCCGGTGCGCCCGTCGGGCGATATTCTGCACATCACGCAGCATCGTCTCCGGGAGAAGACTTATCTTCATCAACACGGATTTCCAGTTGCTCCCTTTGCGACGGTCTTGTCGCGTGATGAGTTGGCGCCGGCTCTCGCGAAGGTGGGAAGCCCCGCGATTCTAAAATCCGCGGGATTCGGCTATGACGGCAAGGGTCAATTTCCCGTTCGCACTCTAGCGGAAGCGGAGGATGCGTGGGAGCAGCTCGGCCAGGAGGCTGTGCTCGAGAAGCGAATCGATTTCGCCTGCGAGATCTCGGTGGTGGCGGCCCGGGGAGCGGATGGTGCGTTTGTACACTACGGCGCTGTACGGAACCAGCATGTGAATGGCATTCTGGATTTAACCGTCGCTCCCGCCGGAGTTCCGGGCGACGTTGAGGCAGCAGCGATCCAGACCACGCGAGCGGTGCTTGAACAGATGCGCGTGGTGGGCGTGTTGTGCGTTGAGTTCTTTCTCACTCATGAAGGAAAACTCATCATTAATGAACTGGCTCCGCGGCCACATAACTCCGGACATTTCACCATAGACGCGTGTGTCACCAGCCAGTTTGAACAGCAACTAAGGTCGGTCTGCGGGCTGCCACTCGGCGATGCAGAGATGCTTCGGCCGGCGGCGATGGTAAATCTGCTGGGCGAGTTGTGGGGCCATGGCGAACCGCGATGGGCGGCTGCGTGCGCTTTATCCGATGCAAAGCTGCATCTTTATGGAAAATCGGAAGCGAGGCCGGGACGCAAGATGGGACATATAACGGTAGTAGCGCCCTCCGCGAAAATCGCCGAAGTTCGCGCCAAGGCGGCTCGAAGTGCCTTAGGTCTAGTACCAGGGTTCTAGGTAGTCAAAACAGGGCTCGATTATTAAGAAATACCAAAGTTCCCCTAGGGAGAGCTTTCGTTTGTTATGCTGCCAATGGCGGTCGTCGACGCTGCAGTGACATCTTTTATCATTCCCCAGGAAGAACGGCAAACGCGAAGCCGAAGATGCTTCTCCAAGGCCGATTCGGAGATCCTTTATGAAGTTCAACCTGCCTCTTGCCGTAAGTGCATTCTTGTGTTCAAGCGCCCTTGTCACCCTTAGCGCCCAGACTCCCACAACCACTTCTTTAACCGCTTCACCGAACCCGGTCACGTTCGGTGGGACCTTGACGCTTACGGCGTCGGTCACGCCGAATACCGTCGCTGGCGACGTCACCTTTTACAACGGCGTGTTAGTGCTAGGAAATGCGCCGCTATCGAATGGAGTCGCCCAGCTTAGTACTGTATTTCTGCCTGCAGGCAGCCAGACGGTGTCGGCGAGATATGACGGGGTCACGGGCGTTTCAAATCCAAGTAGTTCATCGCCCGTTCTTGTAAGCGTGACCGCTGGGGTCTCAGGATCGCTGACTAATATCAGTCAGTTCGCCGTAGGCAATAATATTTCCGCGGTAGCGGCCGGCGACTTCAACCGCGACGGAAAGCCCGACCTGGTAGTAGCGAACCAATCCACAGGGAGCGTTAGTGTCTATCTTGGCGCGGGAGGCGGATCGTTCCTGGCGGGCGCCGTATTCCCAACCAGCAGGCCTACGGCTCTGATCGCGGGAGACTTCAACAGGGATGGCAAGCCGGACTTCGCAGTGGTCGAGAGCAGCGCTAGCGATGTCCGTATCTACTTAGGCAATGGAGATGGAACGTTTGCGGTGGGAACAGCGGCGCCGGTCGGAACGCTCCCGCTCGGCCTCACGGCTGCGGACTTCAACAACGACGGCATTCTGGATTTAGCCACTAGCAACCTAGGGAACAACGATGTCAGCGTGCTTCTTGGAAATGGCGACGGTACATTCCAAACCGCGGTTAGTACTCCTGTGTCCGGTTACTTGAATCTGCTTGCTGTGGGAGACTTCAACGGCGACGGTAAACCTGATATCGCCGTGGCCATCTTTGACCAGCAAGCGGTAGACGTATTTCTAGGAAACGGCGACGGTACATTCCAGCCAGTAACGCAATATACGGTCGGGTCTAATCCGTACGGGGTGATCGTAGGAGATTTCAACGGGGACGGCAAGGCTGATCTCGTGGTATCGAACAGCGGCACCGAAACTGGAGTCAGCACGATCAGCGTTTTGATTGGAAACGGCAACGGCACTTTCCAAAACGCGGCGACCATCTCCGGATTTAGCGCAGCTCAAGCGATCGCGGCCGGCGACTTCAATGGCGACGGCAAATTGGATATTGTGGTGGGAAATGCGACCGGTTCCACAATCAATGTTTTGACAGGTACCGGTACTGGCGCATTCAATCCGCCGGCGGGATTCAACGCTGGATCCGCGCCAAGCGCGCTGGCAGTCGCCGATTTCAATGGCGACGGAAAAACAGATGTAGCCGTAGGCGATCTCAACGCGCCCAACGGTCAACCTAACTTATTGGTGCTTGCGGGCGCGCCACCCGCGGTGAACGTGATTCAAGGAAACTCGCAGGTGGCCTCCACCGGAGCGGCGTTCGCAGTCCCCCTCGAAGTGCAAGTTGTTGGCTTCGGAGTAGGAGTTGCGGGTACACCGGTAACCTTCACAGCGCCATCATCGGGGCCAAGCGGAACCTTTGCGGGAGGCGCGATCACGGCGGTGGTAAACACCGACGTGAACGGTTATGCCACGGCGCCGGCGTTTACGGCTAACGGCATTGTCGGCACCTACCAAGTAACTGCCAGCGCGCAAGGGGGCACGGTAGCATTCTCGCTGACCAACAACAGTTCAAGTTGCACCTTTACCTTCACTCCGAGCACGATTTCTCTCGATGGCAACGGGGGAACGGTTCCGGTTTCCGTGGTACCAAGTTCTCCCTCGTGTTCATACGGCGTGACATCCACGGTGAATTGGATCGTCGCAACACCCTCCAGCGGGGTCGGAACAAGCACCGTAACGATTACGGTGTCTCCTTATACGGGTGGAACGGCGGATCGGTCCGGGTCCGTTTCCATCGGCGGACAGTCGTTGCCGGTCACGCAGGACTTCACTGTAGAGCAGTTCACCGACGTTCTTCCTTCGGCGTACTACTTTGACGCCGTCAACCTTCTGGCCGCGCACGGAATTACTAATGGCTGCACCCCGACCCAGTTCTGTCCGACTTCGAACGTGACTCGCGATCAGATGGCCATCTTCATTGTTCGAACTGTGTATAACGGCAACGATAACTTCACGTATAATCCGGTGCCCTACTTCACGGATGTCACTCCTACCACTTTCGGCTTCAAGTGGATTCAGAAGCTATATGAATTGGGCATCACGACGGGTTGCGCTCCGGACCTTTACTGCCCCACCGATACAATCCGGCGCGATCAGATGGCGGTTTTCATCATCCGCGCGCGGTACGGATCGGCTACCGCATTCACTTATCCCAGCGCTCCGTACTTCACTGATGTGGCGCCGGGGCAATTCGGCTTCCAGTGGATCCAAAGGATGAAAGAAGATAACATCACCACGGGTTGCACGCCGACCACGTACTGTCCGGCGAACACTGTGACTCGAGGCGACATGGCTATCTTTGTGATGCGGGGCGGATTTAATCAGCTTCTGCCCGCCGGCACACCGCTGATCACCGCGGTGAGTCCGGCAACATTGACCGCCGGCACTTCGGCTACCTTCACCGTCACCGGTGTCAACACGAACTTTGTGCAAGGAGTGACAGCGATGGTTCCGATTGGCGGGATTACGCCATCCAACTTGATCGTACTTAGCCCAACGGAGTTTACGGTAACTTTAACGGCTGCTTCCACTGCCGCGATTCAACCCGAATCGGTGTATGTGCAGACGGAGCCGCAAGAAGCGGTGCTACCCAATTCGATCAATGTCGTTGCACCCGCGCCCTAAAAAGAAGTAACAGCTAAGAAAAAATGAGTGGTGGGTCAATTTGAACTTTCGCAAACTGACCCACTAACCCCCCGGCCAGATCGCACATCATGTTTGGAAAATCGAGAAGATTATTGGTCTTCTAGCAGATAGCGAATGAGCGACTACCTTGCCGTAGTTGCCAAGGGAAGACGATGTTGAATTTGAATTACGTGTTGGTCGCTCTTATCGTGCTCACTGCGCCGCCGTTCGCCGCTTCAGTGAGCGCCCAGCCACCTGATCCAGAGACTCAGGTGCGTCAAGCTGTCCGAGCTTTTTATACGGCCTTCAACTCGCCGGACGGATTTGAACGGGCGGCAGAGTTCTCGGCCGAAGACTGGAACCACATCAATCCTTTCGGCGGTCGGACTAACGGACGCACGGCGGTCATGAAGGAAGTGCTGGAGGCGCATCGAACCTTTCTAAAGGGTGTAACGGATACGGTCAAACGGATGGACGTGCGAATGGCGTCGCCAGAAGTGGCCGTCGCGACCGTGACCAGCGACATGAGCGCGTTCACTGGGCCCGATGGCGTGAGACGTACGAAAACCCAGCAAATCAGGACATTCGTGGTGGTGAAGCGTGGTGCTCGCTGGTTGATCATGCAGGATCACAACACTTTTGTGGCAACGCAGCCCGGCACGGCCAGGTAACGATGCGCGTCTTTACCGCGAAACTGACCCACTACCGAAAAAGGCCCCAATCGCTTCCGCGCCCGGGGCTATTTCCGTTAAGGATTATCTGGAAATCAGTTCAGGGACGGAAGAGTTCCAAATGCACTTTATAGGTGACCGAATCCCCTGGCTTGATCATCAACATCCCCGTCGGATGCCCCTTCCAGATAGGGTTAAACGGATCCGCGAGATTGAACTGCGGCTCCAGCACAATGAAATCCTTGTCGGGCGGCGAGTACACCTGGATAGCCTGCACTTCAGGTGATTCGGCAACGATCCGCAGGCCATACTGGGCCGCAGGATCGATGATCTCCGATACCGTCTTGTTCCCATCCTTCTTGATTCCCGTAAAGTTGTCGTCCAGGAACTGCTTACCCATGGCGCGGCCGCCGGGCGCTGTGAAATCGAATTGCGTTCCAGCAACCTTTTCGATCTTGCCGGTAGGCAACACCTCATCGTAATTGTTGGCGGGCGCGCGTTCCGAAGCGGGTAGATGCAACTTCGCCTGCTCGCGTTGTCCGCTGGGCAACCGGAAATAAGGATGCCAACCGATTCCCATCGGGAGGGTTTCGGTGCCGACGTTCTTCGCGGTAACTTCCAGATTGAATGAACCTGCCTCCACGCCGGCTTTGAATTTGAGCTGCGTTTGCGAGGGCCAGCGGCCGCCGAAATTTCCTGGATCGAGAGATCCTTCCGCGGAGGTGGCGCTCACCGATCCCGGATTCACTTTAGCGTCCAGAATCAGGCCGTGCATCGCGTACTTCTGTGCCCCAGGCTTTTTGCCGCCCCAATTGGCGGGAAGGGTAAACGACTTACCAGCGATATCGGCTGCCTCATCTTTATCGTCGTTGATCAGTTTGCCCGTAATCCGGTTAGCAAACGGGACGAGGATGGCGCCTCCCACGCTGAAGCTCTTATTGCCGATGCGGTCTTCCGAACCGCCGTTCATCAGGGTATTCGCATCGGCTAGACTCGGAGCCTCCAGAACATCGATGGCCCCCTTGCCCGGCAAATAAGCGCGTATCTGGTATGTGTTCCATCCACGTCCGGGAAGAATGTCCGCCCCAAGGAACTGGAGATCTTGGCCGCTTTGATCGCGGTGCAAGGTGATCACATTCGCTCCGCCGACCTGGGCGGCTGCTGTTTCCGTTTTTTCAGCCACTGGAGCCTTCGAGCAGCCTGCTCCCACAAGGAGCAGAATGGGCACCACCGCGTAACAAGGTTTCATGGTGCCTCATTCTATCGTTACTAGAGAATGGATCCGGCAGGCGCTTCGGGGAGTTCGTGAGCAGCTTTACGGCTAAAGGCGCGCTCGGCCCAGAGGCGAAAACGATCCAGGTATAGATACGTTACAGGAGTGGTGAACAAGGTCAGTAACTGGCTCACAATCAGCCCGCCCACAATCGTGATTCCGAGCGGACGTCGAAGTTCAGAACCCGTGCCTCCCCCAATGGCAAGCGGCAGGCCGCCAAGGAGAGCCGCCATCGTAGTCATCATGATCGGACGAAAGCGCAGCACACATGCTTCGAAGATCGCGTCGCGTGAGTTCTTGCCCTCATTGCGTTCGGCCGCAAGAGCGAAGTCGATCATCATAATGGCGTTCTTTTTCACGATGCCAATCAGCAGAATAATCCCGATCAGCGCCACCAGGCTCAGCTCCGTCCCTGTTAGCAGCAACGCGAGGAGAGCGCCCACAAACGCGGAGGGGATTGTCGAAAGAATGGTGATGGGGTGAATGTAGCTTTCGTAAAGGATGCCGAGAACGATGTACACCGTGACCAGCGCCGCCAAAATGAGAATCGGCTCGCTGGCAAGCGACGACTGGTATGCCTGAGCCGTACCGGCGAACGTGCCTGTGATGTTGCTCGGCATTCCGATCTCGCGCTCGGCGTCATCAATGGCGCGTACCGCGTCACTGAGTGCAGCGCCTGGAGCAAGATTGAATGAGAGCGTGATGGCCGGAAACTGACCCTGGTGATTCACCGCCAGGGTTGTATAGCTCTGCTCATAGTGAGTGAACGCGCTGAGAGGCACCGGCGTCCCAGCGGAGGATCGGACATAGATTGTTTTTAGTGCGTCCTGGCTCTGCTGGAAGGAAGGAGCGACCTCCATCACCACGTGATACTGGTTCAGCGAGGAGTACATGGTAGAGACTTGGCGCTGCCCGAAAGAATCATACAGGGCATTGTCGATCTGCGAAGGCGAAACGCCCAAGCGCGAGGCCGTATCGCGATCGATCACCAGGTTGGATTGCAGACCCTTGATCTGCTGGTCTGTATTGGCATCCTTGATCTCCGGGACCTCCTTCATCTTCGCGAGGAGTTTTTGCGACCACTCGTTTAAGTCGTTGAGGCTATCGGCGTTCAAGGTGAACTGGTACTGCGAATTGCTCATGCGTCCACCGACGCGCACGTCCTGCGCGGCCTGCATGAATAAGGTCGCGCCGGGAACGCGGGCCAGTTTCCCACGCAGGCGATTGATGACGACGTCGACGCTGACCTTTCTCTGATCGAGTGGCTTAAGCGAGATGAAAGCGCGCGCGGTGTTGGTCGAACTTCCGCCGGTGAACCCGGTGACGTGTTCAACAGCCGGATCCTGCTGCACGATCGAGAGGAACTGGTCGAGTTTGACACGCATGGCGGGGAATGAGATATCCTGAGCACCCTGAATTGCGCCCATCATTCGCCCGGTATCCTGCTGAGGGAAAAAGCCTTTGGGTACTGCGAGCACGAGCCAGACATTCAGTGCTATGGTGGCGAATGTCACCAGCACAGTAAGAGCGGGATGTCTGAGAACCCAACCAAGAGTGGTCTCGTATTCACGCAGAAAGAAGTTGAATACTCCCTCGCTAGCGCGGTATACGCGCCCGTGCTTCTTCCCATGTTCCGACGTAAGAAACCGGGCGCACATCATCGGCGTAGTGGTGAGCGACACCAACAACGACACAGCAATCGCGATGCTGAGGGTGATTGCAAATTCCCGGAAGAGCCTTCCGACAATTCCGCCCATCAAAAGCAGCGGAATAAAGACAGCGATGAGCGAGGTGCTCATCGAGAGCACGGTGAAGCCAATCTCTTTCGCTCCTCGAAGCGAAGCCTCCATCGGAGTCAGGCCCATCTCGAGATACCGGGCGATATTTTCAATCACCACGATGGCGTCGTCCACAACGAAACCGGTCGAGATGGTAAGCGCCATCAGCGACAGATTGTCGAGGCTGAAACCGAGCAGGTACATCACGCCGAATGTGCCCAGCAGCGAAAGCGGAACCGCAACGCTCGGGATGATCGTGGCCCAGGCATTTCTGAGGAAGATGAACACGACCATGATCACCAGCGCGATCGAGATCATGAGCGTGTACTCGACATCCTTGATAGAGGCGCGGATGGTCGTCGTGCGGTCCATTACGACGCTGATCTTCATGGCCGGGGAAATGGAGGCCTCCAGCATGGGAAGCAGCGCGAAGATCCGGTCGACCGTATCGATCATGTTCGACGAGGGCTGCTTGAAAAGAATTACCAGCACGGCTTCTTTGCCGTCCGACAATCCGGCATTGCGCCGGTCTTCCACCGAGTCTTCCACGTCGGCCACATCTCGCAGGCGGACCGAGGCTCCGTTGTGATAAGCCACGATCAGATCGCGGTATTCGGCCGCCGTATGCAGTTGATCAGTGGTGTGGACTTCCCAAACGCGCTCCGTCCCGGAGATGGACCCGGTAGGGCTGATTGCGTTTGCCGCGCCTAACACGGCGCGCAGCTGATCTGAACCGATCCCAAAGCTGTTCAGCGCGTTCGGGTTGTACTCCACACGCACCGCCGGCTTGGCGCCGCCTCCGACAATCACTTGCCCGACGCCTTCCACCTGCGCGAGTTTTTGGGAGAGCACGGAGTCCGCCTCGTCGTACATTTTCGAGGTGGGCAGAGTGTCCGAAGTGAGGGCCAGGATGATGATCGGCGAATCGGCCGGGTTCACCTTCCGATACGTTGGATTGCCCGGCAGATTGGCCGGCAATTGGCTTCGCGCCGCGTTGATTGCCGCCTGGACATCGCGGCCGGCGGCGTCGATGTCGCGATTCAGTTCGAACTGCAACGTGATCGACGTCGAGCCAAGGCCGCTCGAAGATGTCATCTCCGTGACGCCGGCGATTTTGCCGAACTGTCGTTCTAATGGTGTCGCCACCGAAGACGCCATCGTCTCCGGACTGGCGCCGGGCAGCCCCGCGCTGACCTGAATGGTCGGGAACTCCACCTGCGGCAAGGGCGCTACAGGCAACAACCGAAACGCGAGAGCCCCCGCAAGGGCCAAGCCCGCGGTGAGCAGCGAGGTGGCAACCGGTTTATGAATGAACGGCGAGGAAAGGCTCATGCTTCCTCCGCAGCGGTTTGATCCATTTGGTTCCCCACTCGGAGGTGCGAGAGTTTTCTCGCGATCCGATCAAAGAACAGGTATACGACAGGGGTTGTATACAACGTCAGCATTTGACTGACGATCAAGCCGCCCACGATCGTGATGCCGAGCGGGCGACGCAACTCCGATCCGGTCCCCGTTCCGAGCGCGAGAGGAACACCGCCCAGCAGCGCCGCCATGGTGGTCATCATGATCGGACGGAAGCGGAGAAGGCAGGCCTGGTAAATCGATTCTTCCGGGCCCTTGCCTTCCTGCCGTTCCGCCTCGAGGGCGAAGTCGATCATCATGATGGCGTTCTTTTTGACGATGCCGATCAGCAGGATGATGCCGATCAGCGCAATGACGCTAAGATCGTTTCCTGTAATCAGCAGCGCGAGGCACGCCCCTACGCCCGCCGATGGCAATGTAGAGAGGATGGTGATGGGGTGAATGTAGCTCTCGTAGAGCACGCCTAAGACGATATAGACGGTGATTAGAGCAGCCAGGATCAGCAGCGGTTCGTTGGCGAGAGAGTTCTGGAACGCCTGCGCGGTGCCTTGGAAAGACGCTTGAATGCTCGCTGGAAATCCGATCTCCCGTTCGGCCTGGTTGACCCTCTTCACGGCATCGCCGAGCGCCACGCCGGGAGCCAGGTTAAATGAGATGGTAATGACGGGAAACTGGCCTTGGTGATTGACTGCGAGCGACGCATTGCTGTTCTGCACGCTCGTGAATGCGCTTAGCGGAACTTGCTGACCGGTAGCGGAACGCACGTAGATGTCCTTCAGATCGCCAATGTTGCGTTGAAATCTCGGCTCCACTTCCAGGATTACGTGATATTGATTCAACTGCGTGAAGATGGTCGAGACCTGCCGCTGACCGAATGCATCGTACAACGTATCGTCGATATTTTGCGGCGACAAGCCCAGCCGCGAGGCCGTGTCCCGGTCGATCACCAACTCCGTCATCAAACCGCCGTTTTGTTGATCGCTCGCGACATCGCGAAGCTCGGGGTAGGTGTTGAGTTTCGCCATCAAACGCGCGGCCCACTGGTCAAGTTCGGCGGCGTTTGCACCTTCCATGCTGTACTGAAACTCCGTTCGGGAGACGCGATCTTCCACAGTCAGATCCTGCACCGGCTGCATGTAGAGCGTGATGCCCTCAACCGAAGACAACTTGGGTTGAAGTCTCCGGATAATGTCGGAGGCGCGGATATTTCGTTCCTCCAGCGGTTTCAGGTTGATTTGGATGCGGCCGCTGTTGATGGTGACGTTGGTGCCGTCGATTCCGATGAACGACGACAGACTCTCGACTGCGGGGTCCTGCAGAATGACGCGTGCGAGAGCCTGCTGGCGTTCTGCCATGGCCGCAAAGGAAACCGTTTGCCGAGATTCCGAGATGCCTAAAATGACGCCCGTGTCCTGCACCGGGAAGAAACCTTTTGGAACGATGATGTACAGCCAGAGGGTCGCGACCAGAGTGCCGACCGTAACCAGAAGCGTGAGCTTGCGGTATCTCAATACCCAGCGCAGCGTGGTCGCGTAGCGCGCGATCACCCATTCAAAAAACAGCTCGGATTTGCGGTAGAACCAGCCCTGCTGGGAGTTCGGTTTATGGCGGAGCAACAGCGCGCACATCATCGGCGTGAGCGTCAACGAAACCACTGCGGAGACCAGGATCGTGACGGCGAGCGTCACTGCGAACTCGCGGAACAGCCGCCCCACGATATCGCCCATAAACAGCAGCGGGATCAACACCGCAATCAATGACACCGTGAGCGAAACGATGGTGAACCCGATCTGTTCGGATCCTTTCAAAGCGGCGCGGAGGGGCGACTCCCCTTCCTCGATGTAGCGCGCAATGTTCTCGATCATCACGATGGCGTCATCGACCACAAAGCCGGTCGAGATCGTCAGTGCCATCAAGGAGAGATTGTTGAGACTGTAGCCCAACAGATACATCACGCCGAACGTGCCGACAATCGAAAGGGGCACAGCCACGCTCGGGATTACCGTCGCCGCCAGGTTGCGCAGAAACAGGAAGATCACCATGACGACCAGCGCAATGGTCAGCATGAGCTCGAATTGCACATCGCGAACAGAGGCGCGAATCGTCGTGGTGCGGTCGGTTAGAACCTGGACGTTGACGGACCGCGGGATGGAAGCGCGCAACTGAGGGAGCAACTTGGTCACGCGATCGACAACAGCAATGATGTTCGCGCCGGGCTGTCTTTGAATATTCAGGATCACCGCCGGCGTGGTGTTCATCCAGGCGGCTTGCCGTACGTTTTCCGCTCCATCGATTACCGTGGCGACGTCGGTCAAACGGACGGGAGCGCCATTTCGGTACGCGATGATGATGGGCCGGTAATCCACGCTGGCCATCAGCTGATCGTTTGCGCCGATCGTGAACGCCTGGCGGTTGGTCTCGATGTTTCCCTTGGCCAGATTGACGTTGGCCTGTCCCATCGCCGTGCGGATGTCTTCCAGACTGAGCCCGTATGCGGCGAGAGCGGTGGGATTGGCCTGAATGCGAACTGCCGGCCGCTGGCCACCGCTGATGCTCACCAGCCCGACGCCCGCTAACTGCGAGATCTTCTGCCCGAGCGTCGTATCGGCGTAGTTCTCCACCTCGGAAAGTGGCAAGGTATCGGAGGTAAGGGCGAGGGTGATGATCGGCGTGTCCGCCGGGTTCGTCTTGCTGTAGATAGGCGGATTGGGGAGGTTTGCGGGAAGGTAGGTATTCGAAGCGTTGATCGCGGCCTGCACCTGCTGCTCCGCGATATCGATGTTGAGATCGAGCGAAAACTGCAGCGTGATGATGGAGCTGCCGAAGGAACTGGTAGACGTCATCTGCTGCAGGCCGGGAACCTGCCCGAACTGCCGTTCCAAGGGCGCCGTCACCGACGAAGCCATCACATCGGGACTGGCGCCGGGATAGAAAGTTTGAACCTGAATGGTCGGGTAGTCGACTTCAGGAAGCGCCGATACGGGAAGCTGCTTGTACGCGACAATGCCGGCCAGAAGAATGCCGAGCATCAAGAGCGACGTCGCGACCGGACGAAGGATAAACGGTCGCGAGGGGCTCATTGCTTTCTCCGCGAACCGGATCTCCGATTTCCGCCCGCCGCAGTATTCGGATATTGACTAATCGGCGTGTTGGTGGTCGGCAACTGTCCCGGAGGCATGCCCTGCGCAGCTCCCGCGCGAGCGGCGGGTGTCATCCCCGGCACGGCCTGCGGGTTTGGTCCGCCGGCAGGCGGGGCCTGTCCTGTGGCAAAAGTGTTAGCCCCGTTCGACGGGTTGTCGTGTGAGGCCCTTCCCGTCGCGGCGCTATTCCCACTTCGGCCGCCGCCCGGACGCACGTCGACCGGGATGCCCGCTTGCAGTCGATCCTGTCCGTCGGTCACCACGACATCCCCAGCTTGTAGCCCGCTGAGCACCTCGGCATCGTTGCCTTCCGTAAGCCCCACCGTGATCTGACGGACCTGAGCCTTCTTGTCAGGACCCACGGCATAGACGAACGAACCCTGAGGCCCACGCTGAATGGCTGGCACAGGCGCGATCACAGCGCCGCGCTTGGTGTCCAAGAGCAGCCGGCAATTCACAAATTGGTTCGGGAATAGCGCGCCATCGGAGTTGCTGAACACCGATTTCAGACGTGACGTTCCCGTCGTTTGATCGATGGTGTTGTCGACCGTCAGGAGAGACCCCGTGGCCAGCTTGGTTTTGTCGTCCCGGTCGTAGGCGTCCACTTCCAACTTCGCTCCGGCGCGAAGCTTTTTCAACACCGGTTGGAGATTGTCCGCGGGAATCGTGAACAGCACGGCAATGGGTTGAATTTGCGTAATAACAACCAACCCGTTCGGATCGGAGGCATGCACGATGTTGCCCTCGTCTACGAGCCGCAAGCCAATGCGTCCGCTGATCGGGGCGGTGATCCGCGCGTAGGTCACCTGAAGTTTGGCGCTGTTGATACTTGCCTGATCGGCGGTGAGAGTGCCCTCAAACTGGCCAACCGAAGCCGCCTGCGTATCAAGCTGCTGCTTGGCGATTACCTGGCCCTCCCACAACGCCTGGTCCCGCTGCAGGTTCACCTTGGCATCGTTTAACTGGGCCTTGTCGCGTTCCAACTGGCCGAGCGCCTGATCGAGAACCACTTGAAACGGTCGCGGATCGATCTGTGCCAGAAAATCGCCTTTGTTGACGAACTGGCCTTCTTTGAACGCGACTTGTATTAGCTGGCCATCGACTCGCGTCTTCACTGTAACGGTGTTGAAGGCGGTCACCGAACCCAGACCGCGAAGATAGATCGGGATATCGCCGCGCCGGATCGTCGCGGCCACAACGGGCACGGGACGGTTCGCTGCGCGCGCACTCTGCTGTGTGGCCGCGGCTTCGCTCTTCTGATGCGTATTCTGATACCAGCGATAGATGCCGTAGCCAGCTGCCAATAGAAGAAGCAGCCAGAGCCACCAAAGGCTCCGATGCTTGACTGGCGGCGGCTGGTCCGGCGCAGCCGGTAGCCGATGGTCCGGGGGAATCGGGCGGTCGGTACTCTCTAGTGTGGTGGCCACTCTCCACCCCTTTCTCCATTAAGCCCAAAAACGGGAAACCTGCAAAGTCGCCGGAAATCTTCCCTCGCACGCAGCGAAGCGAAGCGGCGTTCCGGCTCGTTACCGTTAAGACGACTGTCTCACCGGCATAGTTACGAGCGCCGACGCCAGCCGCATTTCAACAAGCTACTAAATTACCGCACGCGCGATAGACTAAAGCTAGTGTCACGTCTGGTCGGCGCCACGGTATTGTTCCTCGCGTCACACGCGGCATTAGGCGCTATGGCCCCATTAGTCTGTCCGGCCGGTTCGCCAATCGGTAGTGTTGAGTTGCGGGTTCGGCCTGCTAACGGCGGAACGCCCCTTCCCTTGAAGACCATCAACCGACTGGAAGAAGGCGAGACGATCCTGTACCGGCCCCTTCTTCGGTCGAGCGAGACGCGCAAGGGCGAGGTGGCCATCGTCCTCGTACCCGCCGTTCGACGGCCTGACGACGACAAGCTAACCGTTCTCGAGCCGAAGCCGGCCGACAAACCCCAGGACTGGAAGGTGCCCGCTAAATCGTCAGTGGCGGCTTTCGTCTATGGGCCCTCCGGCCTGAATCGAAAAAAGGTCCGAACGTTCCTTTCCAAGGATGAGGACTTGGTGGCGGAACTTGCCGACTACGCCGAAAAGACCGCGCAAACGGAAGCTCTGATCCAGGCTCTTTCCGCAGACACCGCGTCTGGGCAAACCGTCGACGCTGCGTTTCGTGGTTTTGCATCGCAATATGGAGCGTCTACCCAGATCGACCGCACGCAACCGACCGGGCAGCAGATGTCGCTTGCTTTGCGGACGCTGAACCCCGCCGTTGCGGGCTACGATCCAATTTCGTCTCAATCGTCTCAAAGAGTCGGACAAACGGCCAGCTTGGCAACCTCGGTTGCCTCCCTCTTCTTCGGAAGTCCCGTCGGCCTTGCGGCGGGAGGGACGGCAATGCTGATGGAGATGCACTCGCTTGTGTTCCCCAACACCGTTTTTCGGTCCTCTTTCGCGCAAGCGCTTCCCAATGATGGTCTCGGCCTGTGCGGCGGAAGAGAGCCGATCCCCGCGCATACCAAGGTCGCGTACCTCTGGGCGACTCGGGTCCCCAACGTCGGTCCACCCCAGGTGCAGCTGCAGAAGGCTCTGTCGCTTCCTATTGGAATGAAGGCTCCTCTTCTTGCGGAGGCGCGGCCGGAAGCGAACTGGAAGTATCTGGACCGCGCGCGGGGCTGGGCTCTCGAACCCGAGCAGACGAGTCACAAAACAATTCCGGTGCCCGTTCACGAATCCGCCGATCCGAAAGCGCTGGAGGTTGATCTCAGCAAAGTGTCGATTCCCCCGGGGCGCTACCATCTGGTGGCCAACTGGGATTGGGACACTTTTGCCGTCGAAGGCGACATCACGGTAGCGCCTTTGAGTGACTTTGCGACGGCGCAACTGGAACTGGAATCGCAGGATCGACTGGTAACCAAAACCGGCAAGGTTCCGTTGACTCTTCACGGTTCCGATTTTGAATTCGTCACCAAGGTGGAACTCGCGAAGCCCGGTGACAAGTTCTTTATGCCATCCGCGATTCCCTTCGTGTTGCCTGAGGGGTTCCGTCAAGGGCCCCAGACCAAGCTGGACGTCCAGGTAAACACCGCTGAATTGGACCCGGGCGATTATCGGCTACTCATCCAGCAGCCCGATGGAAAATCTCACGCCGTGCCTCTGGCCGTGCTGGCCGCGGTGCCTAAGATCACGAATCTTCCGATCGTCATCAACGCAGGTGACACGACGCGCGAAGTGAAGCTTCGTGGCGAGCATTTGGACGTGATTGAAAAGCTGAGCTCGCCAGGCGCCACAATCTCGCTGTTTCCCGCAAGCTTAGACGGTTCGGAACGCCGGGCAACTCTACGGTTTGATGCGCCTGTTCAGAAGGGTCAAACTTTCGCTTTCTTGGCTACGATCCAGAAACGCAGCGCGCCGACTGAACTCCCGGATGCGATTCGGATTACCACGCCCCGCACCAGAATCACGGACTCGCAAGTTTCCATGCCGGCCGGCGTCGACGTTGCGGTGAAGCCTGGCGAACTCCCCTCGAACTACTTCGTCAGCGCGCTACTTCACGTCGCAGATCTCCCTCCAAGCGCGGTGTTAGCGCTCGAATGCCGCGGCGACGAGCAATCCAGACAGAATCTGCCAATTGGAACTAAGAGTGGAGCGGCGTCAGCGGAACGCCTCAGTTCGGATGAGCTGTTCCTGACGTTTGACGACGGCGCATTCCCGAGCGGTTGCGATTTGCTCGCCAAGACGACGGACCAGTCCGGCACCGTGAGTAGCGATCCCTATGAGTTGGGGCGCATAGTGCGCGTACCGAAAATAGAATCCCTGCAGACTGCTGACGACCCTCTAAACAGCGGACAGTTCCAGGTCACGATCACCGGGCGGAATTTGGAAACGATCGATCACGCGGGATGGGATCTCGATCACCCTACTCTCATTGGGGAGTTGCCCACGTTGCTCGCGGGAGAAGATCAGAAGCAGACCTTGCGCATATCGCTGCCCGCGCCCCCGGTGGGAGCAGATGGGCCGCTCTACGTGTGGCTACGAGGAGAATCCGCCGGTCGAGCAAGTCTGGTCAGAATGCAGGCGTCCGTTAAGACCCGCATCGGCGCCGATTCGAAAACGGCCACTCGTTAGATTCGCTACTTCGCCGGGATATCGGTGTGGGGACCAGCAGCTTCTTTGGGTTGAGCGTCAGTGCCCACCTGACCTGCTCCGGAGCCGACCTTTGGATCTCCGGTTCCTTCCTTTGTCGCAACGGTGCTGCCCACTTTGCCCTCGCTTTCAGCGATCGGCCGTCCCGCGGTTTCGCGGCCGTAGTGGCATCCCGTCAGCCCAAGGCCCCCCAGCAACGAAAGGATAAGAAGTGGACGTTTGTTGGCTCGCATGATCTAAGCGATTCTAACGCAGAGGCTGCGGAGCTCTCGCCCGCAGAGGCTCGTCTCCTAACCCAACCTAGATAAAGACCCTGCTCTTCACCTATAAATACCCTAGAATTTGTGCGAAATGACTGAGCCTTTAATTAGATATTAAACCAGCAATCATTTGCGATACATTGACCTAACAACGCGTCGAGAAAAGCGTTCCAGACACTGTATCACACGTTAAACAAAAGACTTACGGAACCTTAGTACGATGGTCCTTATTGTGAAATCCAGCACTTTATTACTATAAACCTCTAAGATTTTGTTAGATTTCAGCCGAAAAACAGCTACTCACCGTTTGGAGTAACTGCTTTGTTTAAATCAACTGCGCTTTGCGTATCTTCCCTTCTTTTGGTGTTCCGCTGTCTAGCGCAAACGCCACCTCCGGTGCCACCGCAGTATCAGGCCATCTACAACACCGTCAACACCGCGATCAGCAACTTCTCGACGACGGTCCATGCTGGCTGGGACGGGTCGCCGTCTAACCTTACCTACTCATCACAACTGCTGTCTGCTGATTCCGATCTAACAACGCTGCTTCTAAGTCCCAACTATTATCAGTATTCCGTCATAGCGGAACTGAATGATTTACAGGCACTAGGAAGTACGGCAATCACCTTTCATGTGAATTTTCCGACTCTGCTTCCGTCGTATTACGACAATCCCTCCGAGTACCAGTCGTATCTGAATTTCTATACTCAATTAGTTGCCGAGATCAGAAACCGGGGCCTCGGAGTCATCATCGAGAACACCACCCCCGATGCCTACTCCGGTAATAACGCGGCTTCGTTCACGCCTTATCTGCAGAGCTTGGATTGGAACACCTACCAGGCAAACCGTGCTCAGAATGCCGCCAATATTGCTCAACTCCTCCAGCCCGATTACCTTGTAATGGAGGCGGAGCCGGATGCGGAATCCACAGGCGTATTCCAGCCCAACGTGGCGACCGTGAGCGGTAGCGTTCAGATGGTGCAGGGCATGATCGCGGCCGTTCGAGCAACCGGCCTGACGAACGTGCAGATCGGAGCGGGCTGTGGGTCCTGGAACTCTTCATTCGTGCAGTTCGAACAGGCCTTCAGTGCTCTTCCTCTAGATTTTGTGGACATGCATATTTATCCGGTGAACAAGACCTTTTTGCCGAATGCTCTGGCAGGCGCGCAAGCCATCGCTGCCGCCGGCAAGAAGATTACGATGTCGGAGATGTGGGCTTACAAAATCGCCGACAGCGAACTGGGCGTGCTGGACTACACCACCGTGTATAGTCGCGATCCATTTTCCTTCTGGCAGCCGATTGATCAGAGCTTCCTCCAAGCGATGTCGGATTTCGCCAACTACCAGAAATTCACCTTCATCACTCCGTTCTGGTCCCACTACTATTCCGCGTACCTGGATTACAACGTGTACGGCACTCAGCCAGCCACCAGCATAATCACGGCCGCCGCACAAGCCGCCGGCGCCGCCATTACGCTCGGCCAGTACACGCCGACCGGTCTTTACTGGGAAGGTCTGACCAGCCCGAATGTGGACACCACCGCCCCGGCCGTTCCTGCTCCGGCAGTGGTGAAAAGCTTCTCTCAGACTGTGGTCAATCTCGCCTGGAGTCCCACGACCGATAATGAAGGCGTTGCCGCTTACAACATTTATCGCAACGGCACACTGATCACGACGATCAACGGAATGATGAGTTACTCCGATCTGGGCTTGCAGGCAAATACTCCCTATTCGTACACAGTCGCTGCTTTCGACGCAGCCGGGAACATGTCGAAACAGTCATCGCCCACTAAGGTGACCACTCTGATCAACCCAGACCACACCGCGCCATCCACGCCGACCGGACTTACCGCAACCCCGTTTACCGACACGCAAGTGTCGCTCTCGTGGAACGCGGCAACGGACAACGTTGGAGTTACGGGATACGAGCTGTATCGCGGAAGTTCTCCTAGCACGCTTTCAGCTTGGGCCGTCAATCCGACGACCACCTTCTTGGATCTGAAAGCCGCTCCATCTACCACCTATTACTACGCGGTCGATGCTTATGATGCCTTCAATAATCATTCGCCTAAGAGCGCCGCGGTGAAGGTTACGACACTGGCCGATACGCAGCCGCCTACCACGCCAGGCAATGTGACCGCAGTGGAAGCCAGTGGCCCCTCCGTTGTGATCAACTGGCAAGCTTCCACCGATGACTGGGCGGTTGGTTCGTACAAAGTCTATCGGGGAACGACCGCATCCAACCTCGTGCTGATTGGAGCTACTACCAACACAACCCTCACCTACACGGATACGAAAGTTTCGTTGGGCAAGACGTATTACTATGCCGTAGCCTCGTGCGATGTGGCGAAGAACATTTCGCCGCTATCACCCACCCTGGCTGTACCCGTCAACTAAATCCACCTGGTTTGTCTTGGGGCCGCTTTCTCGCAAGAGATCGCGGCCTCGTTTTTATTTATCTGGCGATTTCTGCCGGCTGAAACACAAGGTCCCGGTCCAGCACCATCTCGACCGTGCTGCCCCGCTCCAAAATCGCGTCCGGGCCACGGGACGCAAGTACCGCGGCGAGCCCTCCCAGAGCTCCTGCCGCAGCACCGATTCCAGCCCCCATCCCAAGATGTCCGGCTGCACTCCCCGCTAGTACCCCGATCGATGTCCCCGCCGCCGTAGCGCCGGCCACCGTCTTAGTATCTGATCCTTTCCCACTTTCACCTTGAACCTTGCCCTCACTCCGATCGAGATTCCCCGTTCCATTTCCATCCATGCCTGACATCCGGGAACGGAAGTCTCGCGTAGTCCCGTTTGGTAACGTCAGCGAGTCGAACCGGATGAACATCTCGCTCTTTCCTTTCACGCGTCCTGCCCGTTTCACCTCATCCAGGCTGCCCGTTACATAACTTCCTGGAGGAATTACGACTTTGCCGTGCGACAGAACCGGATACGCGGTCTGCAGATAGACCTTGTCCCCCGGTGCCGAGTGCTTGGTGTTCACCGAATTAATCAGTCGCAAAGGGATTTTCGTTCCTTGCGGAACGACGAACGTAGTCTGCGCAACAGCAACGCTGGGAGGAGTTGACGCGGCTTCGGGGCGCAAGGCGGCGGCTTCCGGCGGCGCTCCTGCGCCCACTGCTGCAGTCGGGTGCTCCCGTGACGCCGGAGCGGCGGGCGCACTTGATGACGGCCGGGGATCCCCGCGCGTCAGGAAGTCCGGAGGCGTTCCTCCTTCGCGTGCGTAGACCAGTGTTGACTCGCTTGCGCTTCCCTGCCGCGAAACTTGCCGCCTCACCGTTAGCTGCTTCCCGTTCGCTGACAGCTTCCATCGGTCGGACACGGAGTAACTCGATCCCGGAGAACTGACGTTGGTGTTGATCAACAAGGCGGAACCTTCCCACTTTGTCACACTACTCAAGCTGTTGGATCCCGATCTCTTCCTACTCTCTTTTCCGTCGGTGTAGTAAGTGCGAATCTCTTCGGGAGGGCTTCCCGCCAGTATCCGGAAAACGTGAATGGTAAAGGACTGCTGATCGATTTTCAGCGAAGCATCGGGCGGTTCGGGAAGGCTTTGAATTTCACAGAGTTCCGGGCGCAAGATCCAGCGTCCGCTGAAATCCCGATCGTTCTGGGCAAAAGCGATCGGGGTGAACGCAATTGCACTTAACAGAAGCGCAAGACGAAAAGAAAATGCCATGAGAAGCTCCCTAAGAGGCTTCTGTATAGTACAGGAAAAAACGGGGGAGCAGAAGGAGTGCCGAGGAACTTACTGCGTGCTTGTGATTCTCACTAATTCGATCAAAACAGAAGGGCCGCTATCCTCTCGCGCGAAGCGGCCCGTTTAATTTACGCCCACTCTAGGCGGCAACTTTGTCGTGGGAATGTATTTCCGTCCGCAACGAATGGACCAGGCTCGTGAGTTCCCGGTCTGAAGAACTGCCGAGCGCGACATCGTATTGGCTGAGCCAGCTCCACGGCTCCCGCATCTCGGAAAGAAGATCTGTTGCAGCCTGAACTAGTTGGAAGTGCGTCATCGGATAACCTCTCGATCTCTATTTCCGCACGAACGTATTCCCAGAGCGGTTAAGTTTTGTCCCACATACCCCCCTTAAAGTAAAGATTCTTAAGGGGGTTTACCTGTTTTGACTATTTCCTTTTCTTGCCTAATGCATTCGCAGGAGCCGCTCAGCCCAAATCAGTGAATGCGATCATCGTTTTCTCACCTTTTATAATTAGAGGCTAACCATGGCGTTTGAAATTCAGCCTCTTCGCGAGTTTTTGGTGCGTCCCGCAGTCCCACCCGCTCTGTCGCGTATGCCCGAGCTTGCATACAACATCATCTGGAGTTGGGAACCGATCATTCGCGCTCTCTTCCGCCGCCTGGACCCACCCGTCTGGAAAGAGGCTGGTTATAACCCTGTCGTAATGCTCAATCGGGTTTCGCAAGCCACGCTCGAGCGAGCCGCCGCCGACCCGCGTTACGTAAACCAGTACCACCTGGCATGTCAGCGCTATGACGCCCACATGCAGCGGCCGTCCCGTGGCGAAAGTGGAAAACTCATCGCCTACTTCTCCGCGGAATACGGTCTGACCGAGTGCCTTCCTATTTATTCCGGCGGCCTCGGCGTCCTCTCCGGCGACCACCTGAAATCTTCGAGCGACCTCGACCTTCCTCTCGTCGGCGTGGCGCTTTTGTATCAGCACGGCTACTTTCGGCAGTATCTGAATGCCGATGGCTGGCAGCAGGAACGCAATCCCGCCAGTGACTTCTATACACTCCCGATTCTGGCCGCATCCGACTCGAACAACCGGGAAGTTCGCGTCCAGGTAGATCTCCCCAATGGCCCGATCCAAATCAAAGTCTGGCTGCTGAATGTGGGCCGGGTGCGCCTGGTTCTCCTCGATACCAACGTCCCTGAAAATCTCCGTCCGGAAGATCGCTCCATTACCGACCAGCTCTACGGCGGCGACAACGACACGCGCATTCGGCAGGAAATCGTGCTGGGCATCGGCGGTCTTCGGGCGCTCGCGGCCCTCGGACTCGAACCGAGCGTGTATCACATGAACGAGGGGCATTCCGCTTTCCTCGCGCTCGAACGTATCCGCGTGTCTGATGCAGCAGCAGAACCTGTCCTTCCCCGAAGCCCTCGAAGCCGCGCGCTCCAACAACGTCTTCACCACCCATACGCCGGTGCCCGCGGGAATCGATCTGTTCGATCCCGGCCTGGTCTACCACTACTTCGAACGGTACTGCGTCGATTCGGGCATCAGCTTCGACCAGCTTCATGGCGCTCGGGCGGAAGAACGCCGACGACCGCTCCGAGCGGCTTTCCATGGCTATCCTGGCGCTGAACAGCTCGGCCTACCGCAACGCTGTCAGCCGCCTGCACCGCGAGGTTCTCACAGTCCATGTGGTCAGGCCTGTGGCCGGAGCTGCCGACCTGGGAGATCGCCGATCACCTCAGTCACCAACGGCGTTCACCTGCCCAGTTGGCTGAACGGGAGCCTGGCCGATCTGTTCGATCAGTATCTGCCTCCCGGCTGGCGCGATTGGAACGACGACCAGTCTTTCTGGGAACAGGTCAGCGAGATTCCCGACGAAGAACTGGCCGAGGCGCACCGCCGCCGCAAACGGCGCCTGATCACCTTCGTCCGCGAACGCCAGATCGCATCGGCCTCGCGCCGCAAGGCCGCCGCCATGGAGATCAAGTACGCCTCCGAGGTGCTGGACCCGAACGCGCTCACCATCGGTTTCGCGCGCCGCTTCGCCACCTATAAGCGCGCCACCCTGCTGTTCCGCGACATCGAACGGTTGAAGAAGATCCTGCTCGACAAGGATCGTCCGGTCCAGATCGTGATCGCCGGCAAGGCCCATCCCAAAGACATCCCCGGCAAAGCCTTTATCCGCGAGATCGCGCAGTATTCGCGCGATCCGGAACTGTGGAAGCACGTGGTGTTCCTCGAAGACTACGACATGAAGGTCGCCCGCGAGATGATCCAGGGCGTGGACGTCTGGTTGAACACGCCGCGCCGCGGCGAAGAAGCCTGCGGCACCAGCGGCATGAAGGCCGCCATGAACGGCGTGCTGAACTTCAGCATCCTCGACGGCTGGTTCGACGAGGCGTACGAGTTCTCCGGCGGCTGGGCGATCGGCGACCGCGAGCCTTACTCCGAAGATCAGGACGGTCTGCACGCCAGCATGATCTATTACCTGCTCGAGAACGAAATCGTGCCGATGTTCTACGGCCGGCGCTCCGGCGGACCCTCCGAGTGGATTCGGCGCTCCAAGCAATCGATCCTGGCGCTCTCGCCCCGCTTCGATGCTCGGCGCATGGTCAACGAGTACGATCGCGAGCTTTACTCGCCCGCGCACGCCGGCTTACATGAGCTGAAGCGCCACGCACTTCCAGAACGGCCCGCGACCGCGCCGCGTGGAGCGCACAAATCCGCAGATGTGGAACAACGTTCGCTTTGTCGACACGGGGCGTCCCCGACGAGCCTCTGACCAGCGGCCAAACGTTGCCGATCGACGCTCGCGTGGATCTGGCCGGGCTCAAGCCGGACGACGTCCGCGTCGAAGTGGTCTGGGGTCAAGTGGGTATTAACGGAACGCTGGAAACACGGAAGTCACCGTGCTCAAACCCGGTCGACAGGAGGGCAACATGACCAGTATACCAAAGACCTGGAACCGCGCCAGACCGGCCGCTTGGGATACGCTCTACGCATCAGCCCGAACCACTTCGATGATCCGCTCACCCGTCCTGCTCCCAGCTTGATCAAGTGGGGGCTAAGCGCCCACCTATTGAACCAGCGCGGCCTTTTTCACCGTTGCCCCGCCATTCCGGTATCGCGCCAATCGCTCCGCCTGGCTTTCTTGCGCGCCTCCTCGCCGATCTTGATGTTGTTGACCACTTGAATCGCGCCGGCGGACTTGGACATCCGCGTCGCGCCGCCTTTATGCTGAATCACGTTGGTCTTGCCTTCCCACGTTGCCACCTTGTTGTGGACGTGGACGGTAAAGCCCTCCGGCGCCATCTTGGATTTCGCCAGTTTGGTTCGGATCAGGCCTTCGATCTGCGCATCGCTAAGATGCGCATTCGGCGTTTGGTTTGAGGCCGGTCTTGGCCGCCGGAAGAGACTGATTCCATCCCAGAAATAAGGCGATGAGAACCAGGGCGGGTGAGATGCGCTTGAGCATGAGCCGCCTTTGATGTAGTATGCTCTGATGCTACCCGAAAAACGCGAGCCCGTAAGGCTATTGCCTTAAGCCAGAAGAAATACGGCCACCTCGGCACGAAGGTTCGGCATCACACGATACGCGGCTTTCACCCGACAAGAAATTCGCGATGCTCGATGGCGAATCCCTTCTCGTTCGCGAAGCGCTCGAAATCCCGACGCTGAGGAAGTGTATATTTGGAGTCTCGTACCACTCGTAAGGAAACAAGCTCGTTCGCGGGCTTCTCCCCGAAAACAGCATGCTCATCCGCACCCGCCAATGACCGAAATTCGGAAACGACACAATCGCGCGCTTCCCTACCCGCAGCATCTCCCGCATAACCTGCAGCGGCTGACGCGTCTCCTGAAAGTCTGGCTCAAGAATGACGTAGTCGAAGCGCCGTCCGGGAAGTCGGCCAGCCCCTCGTTGAGATCGCCTTGAAACGCCGAAACGCCCCGCCCGATCGCACGCCGCACCTGCGTCGGCGAAATCTCTACGCCCGCGCGCGCTCACGCTGCTTATAACGGACCAGCCACTCGAGCAGCTCCCCTTCGCCGCATCCGAGATCGAGGACCCGGCTGCCCGGCGTGACCAGGCGGCCGATCACGGCGAAATCGCTCCTGCCGGAAGGCTCTCCGCTACGTCCGAGTCTGTGCCGTCACCTCTGCGGCTTCACCAGAAGCGTGCTGGCCAGAAATCCTCGGATTATCTCGGATTGCTCCGCCACATCCACCAGGAACGCGTCGTGGCCGTAGTTCGAAGGCAGTTCGCAATACGCCACATCATGGTTACGCCGGCGCAATGTGCGGACAATCTCCTGCGACTGGTAGCTGGGGTAGAGCCAGTCCGAAGTGAAGCTGATCACCAGAAACCTTGTATTCACGCCTTCGAACGCGTCGGCTAGAGAGCCGCTCGCGTTCGAGATGTCGAAGTAGTCCATTGCCTTGGTGATGTAGATGTAGGAGTTCGCATCGAAACGCGTCACGAACTGGCTCCCGCGGTAGCGAAGATAACTCTCCACTTCGAACTCCGGGTCGAAGGTGTCGGCATTCCGATCACGCAAGCGGCGTCCGAACTTTTCGCGCATCGACTCGTCGCTCATATACGTGATGTGCCCGACCATGCGCGCCACGCTTAAGCCACGCCCTGGCGGCTTGCGATCGTAGTAATCCCCGCCATTCCAATCCGGATCACCCATGATCGCGACGCGGCCTACCTCATTGAAAGCGATCTGCTGCGGACTATGACGCGCCGTGCTGGCGATCACGATGGCGGCGCGCACCGATTCCGGATGAGAAACGGCCCACTGCAAAGCCTGCATCCCGCCCATCGAACCTCCCGCCACCGCGAGCAATTGATCGATGCCGAGATGATCCACGAGCATCTTCTGCAGCCGCACCATGTCACGCACGGTGATTGCCGGAAACGACATTGCCCAGGGCCGGCCTGTCGCCTCGTTGATCGAGGAAGGCCCGGTTGTGCCTTGGCATCCCCCGAGGATGTTGGAGCAGATGACGAAATATCGATCCGTATCGAAACGCCTTGCCGGGACCGATCGAATTGTCCCACCACCCCGGCTTACCGGTCTCTCGCTAATGCCCGCGGCATGCGCGTCGCCCGAAAACGCATGGAGAATCAGAATCGCATTGCTTCGATCCGCGTTCAGTTTGCCGTAACTCTGGTAAGCGACATCCACTGGTTCAATGCGGCCGCCGCTTTCGAGCGCAATCCCGTCGAACCGCATCGACTGAGTCTTTACAACCATTCCGAAGTCATAGTAACAACGGAGTCAACCATAGAATGAAAGTTGCGACTGCTGCTTGTCTGGTTGCTTCTTCCGCTGCTCGCGGCAACGGATACCCCTTACCGCGAGGCTCTTCCCGGCTATGCCTACTCGTTTCCGCGCGATCATTTCGCACACCCGGAGTTCCGCACGGAATGGTGGTACTACACAGGGAACGTGTGGTCGAAGGATGGTCATCGCTTCGGATTCGAGCTGGTGTTCTTCCGCCAAGGCAAGCGCATTGGTTCACCGGATAACGCTTCCGCTTGGCGAATCGACGATGTCTACTTCGCGCACGCCGCGCTGACCGACGTCGATACGGGCTCACTTCACCTGGTTCACGAACGGCTGAACCGCGCGGGCCGGGCATCGCGGGCGCCAGTCTCTCCAACGACGCGCATTTGGAACGGCAACTGGACCGACGATGGAGCGGCGACCGGCAAACGCTCAGCGCTCTAACCCGATCGATTTCTCCTTCCACTCTCGACTGTTCGCCGGAGAAACCGCTCGATCATTCACGGCGAGAATGGCGTCAGTCAAAAGTCCGAGGGCGCCGGTCATGCTTCTCATTACATCTCCTTTCCGTTGCTTCGAGTTTCCGGATCGATCCGTTCGGCCGGCACGCAGTATCGCGTCTCCGGCCAGGCCTGGATGGACCATGAATGGTTCACCCAACAACTTGCCGCTGACCAGACTGGCTGGGACTGGTTCAGCGTCCAGCTGAACAATGGGACGGAGCTGATGCTGTTCGAACTGCGGCGCGAAGGCTGGCGTTTCGATCCTTTCTCGTCCGGGACCTTCGTGCGCCTGCGAGAAGGTCGTTCGCATCTGACCTCGAGCGGAGTTTCGTTGCACCCGCACCTATTGGAGTAAATATCCGGTGGTTTGGGAGATCGAGGTTCCTGGCTGAAGCCTGCGCTGGAGTGCCAGCGCAGCCTTACGCAATCAGGAGAGTCACTGCGATCGGCAGGGACCGATTTATTGGGAGGGTGCGGTCGATTATAGCGGGCTCGGAGACAGGGCTTCGGCTACCTCGAAATGACCGGCTACCGGAGCCCCATGACGCGGCCGTGAGACGAGTTCGCTAAACTGGATAGAGTCCACCCCAGGAGAAGAATATTGGAATCAGCCATCCTGGCCTTGGAAGACGGAACGGTCTTCGAAGGCAGGGCCTTTGGTGCGCCCGCGGAACGCTGCGGTGAAGTTGTTTTCAACACCTCCCTCACCGGCTATCAGGAGATCTTCACGGATCCCTCCTACGCCGGGCAAATCATCGTTTTCACCAACCCGCAAATCGGCAATTACGGCACGGCGCCGCGGATAGCGAGTCTCCATCCCTATATCGAAGGGCTGGTGGTGCGCGAGTTTTCCGAAGTCACCAGCAACTGGCGGTCCGATCTGGACGCGAACTCGTTCCTCATCGCCACGGAATTCCGATCGCGTCCGAGATGGATACTCGCGCGATCGTGCGGCATCTCCGTTCGCGCGGCGCCATGCGCGGAGTGCTTTCGACCATGACGAACACGCCACAGCGCTGGTGGAACGGCGCGCGATCCTCCCCCACTATGGCGGGCCTGGATCTCGCCACCCGCGTAAGCGTCACCGAGCGCTATGAGTGGGCGCATGCGGTCGAACCGGTATCCGCGTCCGAGAAGCTGGGTCCGCGTGCCAGCCGACCCCCGTTTCACGTGGTCGCTTACGACTACGGCATCAAGCAGAACATCCTGCGCCGGCTGGCTAGTTCCGGCTGCCGTGTCACGGTCGTGCCTTCACTCACCTCCGCCGAAGACGTGCTCGCGCTCGAGCCCGATGGCGTCTTCCTCTCTAACGGACCGGGCGACCCAGAACCGCTCACGCCGCAAATCGACAACATCCGCGAAGCTGATCGGGAAAGCCCCTGTGTTCGGCATCTGCCTGGGACATCAACTGCTCGGCGCTCGCCTTGGGCGGCAAGACGTACAAGCTCAAGTTCGGCCATCGCGGCGCGAACCATCCGGTGCTCAACCAGCGCACCGGAAAAGTGGAGATCACGTCCCAGAACCACGGATTCGTCGTCGATCCCGATTCGCTGAACGCCAACGATATCGATCTCACCCATCGTCAATCTGAACGATCAAACGCTGGAAGGTTTCCGGCATCGCCATCATCCGGTGTTCTGCGTCCAATATCATCCCGAAGCTGCACCTGGCCCGCATGACTCGCATTACCTGTTCGGCGATTTCATCGATCTGATGAAAGAGGTCCATTAGATGCCGCGCAGCGACGATCTTCACCGCATCCTGATCATCGGTTCGGGCCCCATCATCATCGGACAGGCCTGCGAGTTCGACTACTCGGGGACGCAGGCGGCCAAAGCGCTGAAGGCCGACGGCTACGAAGTGATCCTGGTCAACTCCAACCCGGCGACGATCATGACCGACCCGGAGCTGGCGGCTCGCACCTACGTGGAGCCGCTCAGCCGCGCCTACTTGGAAGAGATCATCAAGCGCGAGCGTCCGGATGCTCTCCTCTCGACCGTTGGTGGCCAGACGGGTCTGAATCTGTCCGTGGAACTGGCCGAAGCGGCGTTCTCGAGAAGTACGGAGTCGAGCTCATCGGCGCCAAGATCGACGCCATCAAGAAGGCCGAGGATCGGCTGCTGTTCAAAGATGCCATGCGATCGATCGGACTCGAGACGCCGCCTTCGCAGCTGGTGAACAACGTGGACGATGGGCTGGCTTTCGCGGCGCGCAGCGGCTATCCGGTGATTCTGCGCGCCAGCTTCACGCATGGGCGGAACCGGCGGCGGGATCGCTTATAACCGCGAAGATCTGATCACGATCCTGGAGCGCGGGCTCGACCTGTCGCCCGTGCATGAGGTTCTGATCGAAGAAAGCGCGCTCGGCTGGAAGGAGTTCGAGCTCGAAGTGATGCGCGATCTGGCCGACAACGTCATCATCGTCTGCTCGATCGAGAACTTCGATCCGATGGGCGTGCATACCGGCGATTCGATCACCGTCGCCCCGGCGCAGACGCTTACCGATCGCGAGTATCAGATGATGCGCGATGCGGCGCTCCGCTGCCTGCGCGAGATCGGCGTCGATACCGGCGGATCGAACGTGCAGTTCGCCATCAACCCGAAGAACGGGCGCATGGTTATCATCGAGATGAACCCGCGCGTATCGCGCAGTTCCGCGCTGGCTTCGAAAGCCACCGGCTTTCCCATCGCGAAGATCGCCGCCAAACTGGCCGTCGGCTACCGGCTGGACGAGATCCGGAACGACATTACCAAATTCACGCCGGCCTCCTTCGAGCCGACGATCGATTACGTAGTCGCCAAGATTCCCAAGTGGCAGTTCGAGAAGTTCCCCGGCGCGGACCAAACGCTCGGCACGCAGATGAAGTCCGTGGGCGAAGTGATGGCGATCGGGCGCACGTTCAAGGAAGCGCTCTGGAAGGGCATCCGCAGCCTGGAAACCGGCAAAGCGTTTGGCAAGGAGAAGCTCGATCCGGCGTTGATTCGCGCAGAAGCTGATCACTCCCACCCCGGACCGGCTCTCGATATATCCGCTTCGCTCTCCAGAGCGGGTATACCGTGGCCGAGATCCACGAGATGACTTCGATCGACCCGTGGTTCCTCGAACAGCTGCGGCAGGTGGTGTCGATCGAGAAGGATCTCGCCGGAATGTCGCTCGAGAGCGCTTCGAAGCCGGAGATGCAGCGGGCCAAGCGCGCCGGCATCTCCGACTCCCAACTCGCCAACCTTTGGAACACGGATGAACTCACCGTGCGCGAGCGCCGCAAGTCGCTCGGCGTCCGGGCAGTCTTCAATCGCGTCGACACCTGCGCGGCGGAGTTTGAGAGCTTCACGCCGTACCTCTATTCCTGCTACGAGTTCTCGGACGAAGCCGAACCGACGTCGCGGCGCAAGGTGATGATCCTTGGCAGTGGTCCCAATCGGATCGGACAAGGCATCGAGTTCGACTACTGCTGCTGCCATGCGTCGTTTGCCTTGCAGGAGCGCGGGATCGAATCGATCATGGTCAATTGCAACCCCGAGACCGTGTCGACCGATTACGACACCAGCGACCGCTTGTACTTCGAGCCGCTCACTCTCGAGCACGTGCTGAACATCTGCGACATGGAGAAGCCGGATGGAGTGATCGTCCAGTTCGGCGGCCAGACGCCGTTGAATCTGGCGCTGCCGCTGCAGAGACTCGGCATCCCGATCATCGGGACCGATCCGCGCAACATCGATCTCGCGGAAGACCGTAAGCTCTTCGGCAAGCTCCTCGACGATCTGAAGATCCCTGCCCCGCCGAACGGGACAGCGACCAGCGTTCATGAGGCGTGCGACATCGCGGAGCGGATCGGATACCCGGTGCTGCGTGCGGCCCAGTTACGTCCTCGGCGGCCGGGCTATGGTGATCGCTTACGACGAGGAGAACGTCCGGCGCTACATGCGGGAAGCGGTGGAGTTCTCGCAAGAGCGTCCCGTGCTGATCGACCGGTTCCTGGAAGACGCGACGGAAGTCGACGTCGATTGCCTGTGCGATGGAACCGACGTGCTCATCGCCGGGATCATGGAGCACATCGAAGAGGCCGGTGTTCACTCGGGCGACAGCTCCTGCGTGCTACCGCCGTTCTCGTTGGGCGCGGCTGAGATCGCGACCATTGAGGACTACACCGTGCGGTTGGCGCGCGCGTTGAACGTCATCGGGCTGATGAACGTCCAGTACGCCATCAAGGACGGTACGGTATACGTCCTCGAAGTGAACCCGCGGGCGTCGCGCACCGCGCCGTACGTGAGCAAAGCGACGGGCGTCGCGCTGCCGCGAGTGGCCGTGGGCCTGATGCTGGGCGAGAAGCTGCGCGACCTCCTTCCGCAAAGAGGAAGGTTGACCGTTCCGCAGAGCTTCGTGAAGTCGCCGGTGTTCCCCTTCAACAAGTTCCCAGGCGTGGACCCGGCACTCGGGCCGGAGATGCGCTCCACCGGCGAAGTTATGGGCGTGGGCCTCGACTTCGGCGAGGCCTTCGCCAAAGCGCAGATTGGCGCCGGAACGCCCTTGCCCGCATCGGGGACGGTATTCATCAGCGTCAACGATCGACATAAGCCTGACGCTGTCGAAGTGGCGCGCAAACTCCATGATCTCGGCTTCCAACTGGTCGCGACTCGTGGTACATCCGCTGCGATCCGGCAGGCTGGACTGCCCTGCAAGACGGTCTTCAAGGTGAATGAAGGCCGCCCTAACGCGGCCGACTTGCTGAAGGCCGGCACCGTGCAACTGGTGATCTATACCGCTGCCGGTGCACTCTCGTTCAGCGACGAACGCGCGATCCGGCGCGGCGCCGTTCAATACCGCGTACCTTGCATAACGACGCTCAGCGGCGCCAAGGCCGCAGCCGAAGCGCTGGCTTCGCGCAGGCGTGATCCGATCCGCGTCTGGAGCTTACAAGAGATTCATCAGAAGGCTGCGGTCTAGATCAGAGGCTCGTGAAATGGATTGGGGCGCAGATTCCAGAAGAATCTGCGCCCCAACGCGCTGCAAGGATTTGACCCTATTCTCGCTACTTCTTTGTCCCCTTCTGATCGGGGCACTTTCAGATTAGCAGATCAGGCAACGCGCTCCGCGATGGACTTGGCCTGGAGGAAGAGCAGGAGATAGTCCGGGCCGCCGGCCTTGGAGTCGGTCCCGGACATGTTGAATCCGCCGAACGGATGAGCGCCGACCATGGCGCCGGTGCACTTCCGGTTGACGTAGAGATTGCCGACGAAGAACTTGTCGCGGGCTTCGCGAACGTGCTCGGGGTTGTCGGAGTAGATTGCGCCCGTCAAGCCGTACTGCGAGTCGTTCGCCATTTCGAGCGCGTGATCGAAGTCACGGGCTTTGGTGACCGCCAGAACCGGACCGAAGATCTCCTCCTGGAAGATACGCGCTTTGGAGTCGATGTCGGCGATGATGGTGGGCTTCAGGAAGTAGCCGTCACCGTCGGATTGGGAACCGTCGAGGATGGCGCGTCCTTCCCCTTTGCCCACTTCGATGTACTCCTGAATGCTCTTGCGCGCGCCCAGCGCTGATCACGGGACCCATGTAGAACCGCGGGTCGTCGGTCGGCCCGACTGCGAGATTCTCGGCGCGCGCTTTCAGCTTGTCGAGGAACTCGTCGTAGACGCGCTGATCGACGATGGCGCGGGAGCAGGCCGAACACTTCTGCCCCTGGTAGCCGAAGGCGGAGAAGAGCACGCCTTCGACGGCCTTGTCGAGATCGCACTCGCCATCGACGACAATGGCGTCTTTGCCGCCCATCTCGGCGACGACGCGCTTGATCCAGATCTGGCCGGGTTGGTGTTTGGCGGCGAGCTCGTTGATGCGCAGGCCGACATCGCGCGACCCGGTGAAGGAGATGAAGCGTGTTTTGGGATGCTGCACCAGAAGGTCGCCGATCGCGGCGCCGCTGCCCGGCAGGTAGCAGAAGCTTTCGGGCGGGAAGCCGGCTTCGAGCAGCAGTTCGGCGAAGCTGCGCCGACGGTGGGCGTCTCGCTCGACGGCTTGATGATGACGGTGTTGCCGGTGACGAGCGCCGCGACGGTCATGCCGGCGAGGATCGCGAGGGCGAAGTTCCATGGCGGAATCACGACGCCGACGCCGAGCGGCGAGATACCGCATCTCATCGCGCTCGCCCGGCATTTGGACCACGTCCGGCGGATTGGCGAACGCGGACCATCTCGCGCGCGTAGTACTCGCAGAAGTCGATCGCTTCGGCGACTTCGGCTTCGGCTTCCGGCCAGGTCTTGCCGGCTTCGAAGCACAGCCACGCATCGAACTCGAGCTTGCGCTCGCGCAGCATCGAAGCGGCGCGCAGTAACATCTCGATGCGCTGCTCGGCGGGAGTGGCGGACCAGGTCGGGAAGTAGTCGTATACCTTCTGGATGGCCTTCTGGGCGATCTCCGGAGTGGCTTTCGAGTGCGAGCCGATGAGCTCGGACGGGCGGGACGGATTGACGGACTTCAGCTTGTCTCCGGTCGAGATGCGCTCTCCGGCGACGATCAGATCGTAGTCCTTGCCCAACTCCGCCTTCACCTTCCGCAGCGCTTCTTCCATGCGTAGGCGGTTCTCCGGAACCGTGAAGTCGGTATAGGGTTCATTGCGGAATTCAGGCAGCTTGTTCATGGATGTGAAACCGTCCTTTGTTGTCTTTGCCGATGCGGGCGAAGGCGATGTTCGGGTCGTGCGCGAAGCCGCACCACCAACCCTCGCGCACGGCCTGTTCGAGAAGCCGGGACTTGTTCTCGATGGTGGTCAGCGGGTAGAGGTCGAAAGCGGCTACCCATGTTGGATGCAGATTGGCGGCTGTAGGAATCAAGTCGGACCAGAAACAGAAGGTCTCGCCTTTGGATCGAGCCAGGATGACGCACATGTCGCGGTTGTGCCCGGGCGGCGACCCGCATCTCCACGTTCGGCGCGACCATGCCGTCGCCGTCGAGCAGGGTCATCTGGCCGTTCCGGATGAGCGGATCGTAATTGACGTCGCGGTAGCTTACGGCGTCACGCGGCCAGCCGCTCGCGCGCGTGATCCCATTCGCCGCGCTGGGCGAAGTAGCGAGCCATCGGGAACGCCGGCGCGATCCCGCCGTTGCTATCCACAGTGTTGCCGCCGCAGTGATCCCAATGGAGATGGGAGTTGATGACGGTATCGATTGAGGTGGGATCGACCGGGATGCGACCTGCCCCTTGCGGGAGGCTCATGCGCTCCCGGGACTTGGCATCGTGACGCTCGCCGCCGCCCGTTTCGACCAGGATGCCGCTGCCCGGCGGTCTCAATCAAGTAGCAATTGAAGGCAGCCGGGATGCGGTTCTGCTCGTCCGCCGGCATGAGCGGGTTCCAGAGAGTCTTGGGAACGACACCGAAGAAGGCTCCGCCGTCCCACCAATAGACCCCGGCGCGCAGGAGTTCGATACGTAGGTTGCCGAGTTCGATCAATCAGCCGCGGACCAGTTGACGGCCCTTCTCGAACAGTTCAGCGGCTTCCTCGGCGATTTGACGGCCGCGCTCGTACAGATCCTTGCTCTTCTCGATCAGCTCTTTGCCGCTGTCGGCGATGGCCTCTTGGCCTTCGTCGGCCTTCTTGCCGATCATGTCTCGTGTATCTTTCCCCGATTTCGGCGCATACAGCACGGCCACGGCCGCGCCAATCACCGTACCCGCCACAAACCATCCGTAACTGCTGATCTTTGCCATGGTTATCTCCGTGCACATTTTCGCATGTGACTGGCCAACACCGACGCCCGTTCCAGCGTGTAAGTTATTCTAAAGACATGTTGCCAGAGGACGCAGGGCTCCCCGCCCAGAGCACCACGGAAGATCCGTCGCACGAGTTGGACATGGTGCCGTTTTTCAGCGAAACGGGGACGATGGCCGAACTGGAAGCGATGTCGATCCAAGGCATCCTGGAAGCGAACGACATTCCGTTTACGGTGTACGGCAGCTCCACTTTGCCGGTGACGGAGTTCTCCGTCCAGGTTCCGGCTTCGCGCCTGGAAGATGCCCGCCGGGTAGTCGCCGAGGCACAAGCCGCCGGTCCCGCAGCGGCTGAAGCGGCCGAGCGCGAAGGCGAGCTATCGGGCGGCAGCCTCGTCGAATAGGCAATCCGCTCGGCGGCGTTGTACACGATTGTGCATCGATTCATATGCACAATGCACAACCGGCTCCCCGTTCCCACTTACAACCCGTTTGTTTGCAACGCCGTTGTGCAGGGTTGTGCATCGTTGTGCGCGTGCACAATGCACAACTCGCCGCACAACCGGGCTACTGCGGCCAAATCCGATGGCCGTCGGTAAATAGCGAAACTAACCCATCGCGATCCGTCCGATAGGTTTCGACGCGGCGCTCCGCCAAGCTGTCGAGCGTGATCCGGTGCGGATGTCCGTACAAATTTCCGTACCCGTCCGAGATCACCGCGAAGGCGGGATGCACCTGATTTAGGAAATCCGCGGTTGAAGAAGTTTTGCTGCCGTGATGCCCGACCTTGAGGATGTCCGCGTGTGGCCAACCCGGGCCGAATGCGTACTCCCATTCGATGGGCTTTTCCATGTCGCCGGTGAGGAGGATGGAACGTTGCCCATAGACGATTCGCATCACGACGGAATCGTTATTCCCGGGCGCCGCTCCGGGAACGTAGTCGCTCGCTGGTTCGAGCACCGTGAGCTGAGTGCCGCCGAAGGGCCAAGCGTCTCCTCTTTTTACGCGCCGGATCACGGTGCCGCGCTCTTTGGCTTTGGCTTGAATGCGGTTCCAGATGTCGCACGGAGGTGTAGCGCCGACCCAAAGCTCACCGACGCGGAAGTCATTCAGAATGGCCGGCACGCCGCCGGCGTGGTCGTCATGGAGGTGCGAGATGGCCAGGACATCGATCTCGCGGATGCTGCGCGTCCAGAGGTAGGGAGCAACGACATCCTCACCGATCTCCATGCGGACGGGAACGGTGTTGGCGGATTCGCGGTGTTTGAACTGGGGGATGCCACCGGCATCGACGAGCATTGTCTTGCCGTCGGGGAAGGCGAGGAAGATGGAGTCGCCCTGGCCGACATCGATGGCCGTCATCTCAAGAAAATTAGGGACTAGTTGAGGCGCGAAGGGCGACCAGACGAGGAGCGTGAGGAACAAAGCCAGGGAGGCGATGGCGGTGTACCGCTGCCACGGCCTCTTCCAGCGGATCGCGACTAGCGCGAGCGCGAGGCAGATCGCCAGGGAGAGGAGTAGCGGGGGTGACGGGATCCGCCAGTTCGGTTCATAGCCGGCGTGCCAATCGACGGTTCGACGCGAGAGATCGAGCAGGAACGCCGCGGTAGCGGCTACCCAATGGAACCCGGTGAAGAGCGCCAGGAATCCGAGCGGGACGACCAACCCGAGCAAGGGGACCACGACGGCGTTGGCGGAGAGACCGGTGAACGATACGCGGTGGAAGTAGATGGCCATCGGGAGAGCCAGGCCCGCTTGGATCACGGCCGAGGTGATGAACAGATCGCCGAAGAAGACCACCAGACGGGCGATGAAGCACACGATGTGCTGGCTGAGCCAGAGCGGCAAGGGAGACACGGTCGAGAGCGTGTCGGCGAAAAGCCGGAGCTCAACGCGTTGTGCGGAGACGGCCGGCGGGAGATGGGCGTCACGGCCGCGATCTTCGAGGCTCTTGGTAGCACGGGCAAGCGGTTCGGAGAGGTGCGCGATGAGGGGCACGGCGAACAAGGCGAGGAACGCGACAGCGAGAAACGAGAGCTGGAAGCTGGCATCGAAGAGCTGGCCGGGATCGAGGACGAGGAAGAAGAGCGCAACGGCGGCAAGCAGATTGAGAAGCCGTTTCTCGCGGTAGAACAGGCTGCCGATGGCAAAGAGAGTCATGCCCGCGGCGGAGCGGACCACGGGCGCCTGCCAGCCGGTGACCAGCGCGTAGAGCCAGGCGGCGGCAACGGTCAGAAGCGTAGCCGGGCCGCGCGGGATGAAGCAGATCCGCAGGAGGAAGAGGAAGGCTCCGGCCAGGACGGCGACGTGGCTGCCGGAGATGATCAGGGCGTGGAAGGTGCCGGTGGCGCGGTATTGCTCGGTCCAGAGCCGATCGAGCCCGGAGCCTTCACCGATGAGAACCGCATCCATCATGGCGACGTTGTATGGGTCGCCGCGGTAGAGCTGGGCGATCCGGTCGAGCGCACCGATGCGGAGGTTGGAGATGGCGCGGTGGAAGGGGTCGCCACAGCGGCCAGGCAGCGGAGTGACGCGGAGCGAGGAGAACGACCAATAGATGTCCTGGCGAGCGAGGTAGGTTTTGAAGTCGAAGGCGTCGGGGTTGCCGAAGTTACGTGGAGTGCGAAGGCGGCCTTCGGTTTCGACGCGCTGGCCGTAATGGAGCAGAGGGAGTTCCTCGCCTTCGTGGGCATACATGCCAACCCTAGCGCGGGCGTGCGGGCCGATCTCCAGAGTGAACTGCTCTTTTCCGCCGAGAAGCGCGGGCGGATCGACGACGCATCCTTCGAGGATGGTTTGGGAGAGATCCGGCACGTCGAGGCGGGGCGGTTGTGCAGGTTTGTGCGCGAATTCGAGAAGGGCGCCACATCCGGCAAAGCCAACCAGGCAAGCAGAGGCGGCACAAAGGCGAAAATGACGGAACAAAGCCAATCCGGTTAGGATGGCGAGGGCGCACGCGGCGAGCGTGAGAGGGATGGCGCCGACGGGCCACTCGTGTTCGAGGAAGATTCCGAGCGCGATCGCGGCAGTGGGGAAAAGCAGAGGTTCGCGAAGCACCTCTTGGGAAGTGGCTTTGTTCCGCGCGTTTTCTTTATAGAGTTTTGGTGACCTTGTTCAGCGTGCGGGGCTGGTCTGGGTTGAGGCCCTTCTGCGCCGCGAGGCAGGCTGCGAAGAGTTGCGCGGGGACTATGTACGGGATGGGAGTGAAGAGCTCGGGAATGCGATCCGGCAGGGCGATCAGACGCGCGCCGAGGGCAGCGGCCTCGGTGTTCTTACGATCGGTGATCACGACCGTTTCGGCGTTGAGCCGCTTCATCTGGGCGGCCATGTCTTTGACGCCGGGCCAGGTGACACCGGACGGCGCGAAGAGGAAGACCGGGAAACCTTGCTCGACCATGGCGATGGGGCCGTGCTGGAAGTCGGCCGAAGAGAATCTTTCGGCGATGACGTAGCAGGTTTCCATGAGCTTGAGGGCGAACTCGAAGGCGTTGGAGTAGTTGAGACCGCGGCCCATGACGACGGCGTGGTGCATGAAGCGGTAGCGTTCGGAGAGCGTGTTGATCTGATCGTAGAGACCGAGCGCGGACTGCACCAGCTGGGGAATGCGTTCGAGATCTTCAGGCCGCATGCGGGAGCCGAGCGCATAGGCGATGAGGTACATCATTAGTAGCTGGCCGGTGTAGGTCTTGGTGGCGGCGACGGATTTCTCCTTGCCCGCCTTGACGAGAAAGACATGCTCGGCGAGTTTGGCGAGCGTGCTTCCGGATTCGTTGGTGACGCCGACGGTGAGAGCGCCCTGCGCCTTGGCATGTTCGAGGACGACATTGGTGTCGGTCGATTCGCCCGATTGGGAGACGGCGACGACCATGGTGTCGCGGTAATCGATCTTGGCACCGTAGAGCGTGGCAATGGACGGAGCGGCGAGGGAGACCGGGATGCCGGTGGTTATCTCGATAAGGTAGCGCCCGAACTGTGCGGCGTTATCAGAGGTGCCGCGCGCGGCGAGAACGACGAGGCGAGGCTTGCGGCGGGCGACCATCGCACGGAATTTTTCGATGCGGCGGAGTTCGCTGCGGAAGGTCCGCTCCAGTGTTTCCGGTTGTTGCCGGATCTCTTCCAGCATTCTCGACATTCTGCTTACGATACTGCATGGGGGAGCGAGAGGTGCGGGGGGGAACGGGATGTGAGGAGGTTGGGCAATGAGGATGCGCAGGGAGCGTGTCGTTTGGTGGATCGGTACAGAGGGCCAGAGCAGGTGGCAAGTCCGGCTGGAAAGAGGAGGTATTGTAAAGTGCGATAAACAAGAAGTGTCAAAACGTATCATGTTTCGCCGGCTTTGCCGCTTTTGAACGAAGCGGTTCCGGCGGCGCAAATTACTTACAGGTATGTCGGATCTCGCTATGCCGCCAGGCTTTCCCCAAACTGATTTCCGCGCTTACGGCGTTGCGGCAATCAGCAGCTTTGTGCCGATGACACACGCCGAAAATCTCTTTGACCCGCAGGAAAGACGCAAGCAATTTTCCTGGTCATGGCAGGCCGTCCGTTACAGGTATCGAGGTTGCGTCGAATTCAACGAATCATTCAAAGCCCCGCTAGCGACTCCGAGCCAGAGTTGGAAGAATGGATGGAACGATGAGGAGTCGCTCTATAAGCTTGAACACTGCATCTACGGGTTTTTTGCAAGCGCACTTTCGGTGTTTGATAGTTTTAGTTTCTCGCTGCATTTTTTTGGAAACGCGCTGGAACCGATGGTATTCCCTATTATCGATCCCCGCAGGATCACCCGGAGAAGCACGGCCCAAATGTTCGAAAAGATATTTCCCTCATCGCGTGTCACTTCGCTGCTGCACGAACTTTCAGGCAGTTCCAGGTTAAGCACCATCGAGACGGTACGGAATCTTGTTGCGCACCGGCTGAGCGGAAGCCAACGTGTGAAATTCTTGGGAACCACGCATGTGGCCGACAACGAAACTCATTCACCCGACGAGACGTGGCATGTTCCTTCTGAGCCCTCTTGCGTTAAATGAGGAAATGCTTCAAGTTCAGTTGAGAGATGTTACGGACCTTCTGCTTGAGCTATCAGGAGCGGCCCGTGAATTCGCTGAAAAACAGCAAATCTCGGCGCAACCATGAGACAGGAAACCTTTTTACAAAAGAACGCCTTAACACGTTGGCTGGAACGCAAGGCGTCATTTGTCTTCTCCCTGGATGACCGGAGAGCACTCCTCGGATACGTGGCGGTCGTGGTGACAAGCTTCCTCGAGGTTACGGATTTTTGGCTCCCATCGGGTAGTAGCCGGTCCAATAATGAGAACCAATCCTCTAGTCTGATCGAAGGGCGACAAAAATTCTACCGTCCCTAAGCGGACACTTGATCAGAATCACCTTTCCGCAGCATTGCGGCATCGTGACGATTTTTAGCTGATGAACGACTCGCGTCATCTTCTTAGCGCAGAAGCATGGCGCAACCCTACATCTCTCACCAGTGACATGCCGGTTAAATGCTTAAGGATTTACGAAACAGCGGACCGGCTCACAAGCCGCAGCAATACGAAGCGGCGATGTGTCCGCCGTGATCACGCTAAACCTGTAGGAGCCGGAGGGGTTTCTGAACTTCACAGCCATTCCTATTCTGGTGCGATATATCTCTTTGTTAAATATACTGCCGCTCCCGTCTCGCCTGAGCTCAACATCCTGTACTGCCGTTCCCTCCGCAGAGATCTCTAGAACTTCTGGTTGGCCAGAGACTTGCACACGAGCGGTCGTCACGAATACGTTCTGATTACCCCGCTGAATCGGCTCTTCAGAATTGAGTATCTCGCAACGCACGATAGGTTGTGGGGCATAGTTGTTGTTTGTGACTGGACCCTGGTTATTGGGACCAGCGCACGCAGAATTGATGCATACTTGGCTAATACTACCTGCATATTTCTGAAGAAATGACTGACGTTCAGCAGTTGGCAGATCCTCAAGACGAGACTCAATATCTTCACGATCACGAGCCGATAGTGGCTTACTCGCGGTATGCGAGTAACGCTTGGCAAGCTGACCAGTCTTTTTCTTTGAAAGCTTCAAATCCTTTAATGCGTGCTCATTTGACGCGAGCGGTCGGTCGCACTCAGCAGCACAACTCTGGGGATCACGTGGAAATAACAGGCAATCGCATTTCTGGCCCTTAGCAGAGGAGATTACGGCAAAGATCATCGGAACGAATCCTAAAGTTTTAGTTCGGTTCATACTTAACGAGAATCCAGCCTCCTAGGTAAAAAGACATCCAAAGAGCCAGCATGAACAGGCCAGCTAACAAACAGAGCATCTGACAATGAAACTCTCCACCTACTTTGAGATCAACTTCCGATACCTTGCTAGTGCCAGCAAACAACGCCGCCACGCAAGTCGTTTGAAGCTTCATACTGAACCATATCGAGGCGATTAAAAACACCCAACTCGGCAGTAAAAGCCAATACGTTCTACGCCAGGATCTAGCAGCTATTGCTCTTGGCCAGGAAAGAGCAAGAATAGAACCGCCGAGTAACGCTATCGACCACGAGTCAAGAGTTGACGAGAGAGTAGAGGCAGTCTCAATCGCTTTTACTAAGTCAGGATCGTGCATCAGGGGCTTCCCTCAATCGTTCTGGTTAGTCTTCTGAAACACATTTTAGCAATCGAGTAAGGCGCCAGCGGCCTCAGAGCAAAGATGTCTGTACATTTCTGCTCGTGATGTCAGTGGGCTTGCGATTTGCCTCCGGCTGATCCCGGGATCAGTGGCGAGGCGGGCGGCCCGATTCCAAACTTCGGCGTGAACTGCAAGTGGGTAGAGAGTACTACGATTTTGAGGCAGGTGCGGCGACGATGCGATCGCCTAGACGGTCGGCAGGTATATCAGATGAATGTCGATGGGCCGCATCATGGCAGTTTCAGTTCGCAGCGGCACTGTGGTGAAAGTCGACATTGCAATAGGCCCACTTACATTGTGAGACAAGAACGATTCTTTGTCGCTATTTCTGAGCGTCCAGATGCCAACGTGTGTTGACCCAGGATCCGTCGCGATTTACGAACACTTCGGTGGCGCGGCCTGCGTTTACGGTGCGCTGACCACCTTGCTCGATTTCGAAGGTGTAGTCCGAGTACAAGATGGCGGTCTCGCCATAGGCTTGGAATTTGGTCTTGGGGAACTCGAGGCGAATCAACTTACCCCCGGAGGAGTGGAATTACGCGGAAGCATCAAGGGCCGATTGGCGAGTGCCCCAGGGATCCGGATGAGGCTCGATGGTCACCAACTCGGCGGGGAGGATTTTGGCGAGAGCGGAGGGTTCACCGGCGAACCAGGCGCGCCAGACGGCCTCGCGGGCGTCGAGCAGTTCCTTGCGCTCCGAACTTGAAAGCGTTGGCGACTCTTGTTGCTGCCCAGGCCGTGGCGTCGGGGTTATCCAGCTCTTCGGGCCCTCGTTTCCATCTGCCTTGTTCGGCCGTTAGGATATCGAGATTGCCATCGCCGTTCAGATCGCCCAAGTCGAGCGTATGTCCATGAATCATGTCGCGGTCCAACAATTTGCGTCCATGCCAGTCCGCGGAATTCAGCGGATTGCCGTCGCATTGGCAGATCATCAACGGACGCGTTAGGTGATGCGGTTCGCGCCGGGATGCAGATCGAGCGGCACCGTGTCGCGGACGACTGCGAACCCAGTAAGCCCGCCGTCAATACGTGCATTTTGGCTACCAGGTGTAGTGGGCGTTGTAGGTGACGGTCTTTTCCTCGTCCGGCTTAAGTTGCACGCGGAACTCGATCGTTTGGGAATCGGTCTTCGTGAACGGCGCGGAGTTGAGCTGAATCTCCCACGTGGTTCCGCGGTAGAGGTGTTCGACGACGCGGATCTCGACCGGCTCGGTCTTGTGGTTGCGGACTTTGATCTCGAACGACTCGTCGACTTGCTGCCGCCCGACATCGCTGCGGTAGTTGACCCGTTTTCGTTCGCCGGTGAGGTCGAAGGCGGAGCCGGTGAAGACGCGGATGGTTTCATCCTTGGGCGTGTGCTGGATGTTGTCTTCGCCGGTGAACTCAAGCTGGCCGTCGGTGTCCTGCAGGTAGAAGCGAACGCGTCCGGCGGGGAGCGGCATGCCGAGGTGATTGGCGGTGGAGTTCTGGAATTCGCGCATCACCCAAACCTTGTTGTTGCCGAGCGTTCCGTAGCTGGAGTCATTGCGGATCATGTCGTAATTCCAACCCTGGTAGCGCTGCACATCGAGCTTGAATCCGTCATAGATGTAGATCTGGTGAGAGGCTACTTGGGCGGCGCGGAGGAACTCAACCTGTTTGGTTTCCTTGTCGTGGAGAGTGGCGGGATGTTCGAGTGTGTAGAGGTGATATTCGTCGAACGCTTTCTCGGTGACAGGCGGTTGATTGACCATCATGCCCGCCGAGGCGAACACAGCGGCCTTAGAGAACATGGAACTCGGCACGATTTTATTCACATCGCCGGCCATCAATTTGACGTGCGCGTTCTCGAAGGTCTGGCCTGTTTTGTTTTGCATCGTGACCCAGCCGATCAGGTCGACGTCATTGCGGGAAGGCGTCGAGATCACGTTGTAGTCCGCGGACCAGGTCATGCCGTGAGAGACGTAGGCGAGTTCCGCATTCAGGCGCGCATCGCGATCGGTGGCGATGATCCAGTTGAGCGACGGCTTGAGGATGGTGTCGTTGCCGAGCGCGGGAAACAACGGCTCGCCGGGAAGCGTGAAGCGGAGCTTGCCATCGACTTCGATGATGGGGGTCTGGGGCATCGGCTGTGGCTGGATGTAGGGGTTGCTGGGAGCACGGATGACGCGGCCTTCGATGGTTTCGGTGTGGTCGCCCCGCGGGACAAGGAACTGGATGGTCTTGCCTTCGAAGAGCGCGAGCAGCATTTCGTTCGAGACGGGGTCAGCGCGGTAATTCTGCTCGATGATGCGAATGGAGATTTGACCAGCGGTGTCGCGGAGAATGACGGATTCGGGTTCGAGGAGACCGGTAACTTTGCCGTAAGTGACGCGGTTCTCGCCCTTGTGTAGATCGAGCGGCACGGTATCGCGGATGACGGCGAAGTCCTGGTTGTAGATGGTGAGCGCGGGATCGGCCGCAAACAGGCAAGTTACCAGAGTGAGAGATAGCAGAAGCGAGCGCATGGTCACCTTAGTGACGCTCGGAGGGGCAACTGTGTGGCCGAACTCAATCAAAGGATTAGTAAATATGTTGGTAACTGATAAATGCAATGCGATGGCTGTCGGGCGACCAGGGATGTGAACCGAGGCTATCTTGGTTCCCGGTGAAGGTCGCTATCGTTTTGGTGGTTTTGTCCGGACCAGTGGATTCGATGATAAGACTTACTTCCTCACGGTTGCCAGGGGACGTGAGATAGGCGATCTGTTTGCCGTCCGGTGACAGGCGAGCACCGGCATGTGCGGTGTTCACCGGAGGGGTGATGGGCTGATCTTCCGGCGTGGCGCTGCTCGGAGTACCACCCGTGATGACGACCTGTTTGCTGTTTACGCCGGAACGGAAGGTGAGCGATTTGCCGTCGGATGCCCAACTAGGGGCGGTGAGATCTTCAGGAGCTACCAAGGTTACGCGCGCGTCGGTGGAGGTCACGCTGATGGTTTCGAGCGTGCTGTAGTCGACGGGGGCTGCAGTGACGTTGCGCGTATCCAGATCGACGTTCGTGAAGGCGGCTTTCTGGATATTGTCTTTGTTGTGCGCGCAGACTCCGATGCCGACATAGAAGGGCTCCTGCAGGGTAAGACGCGTAGAACCACCGGCAAATTGTAAGTCCTGCGCGGAGCTGCCGATCGAGAGATAGAAGAGATCGCCGCGCTTTGTCAGGCGTAGGCGCCGGGGCGCGGAAACATTGGATTCTATCTCGTGCGTGGCTGCGCCTTTCTCCGAGCGGAATTGGAGCGAGGTCAGGCCGTCACCGTGGACAGCGGCGTCAACATATGCCGAATCGGAGTCTAAGGTTTGGCGGATCATGAGGGCGGCTTTGCGGTGGTGGTCGCCTTCTGTTCCAAGCAGCGCGATGTCCGCGGCCAAGGTGAGATCGCGGCCTGAGACTTTCTTCCAGACGAAGTGGAATTCGTCATTGGTGGCCCACATGTTGACGCCGCTGCCGGCAAGTGTGTAGGTCTTAGATAACGGATCGTACTGCGCGGAACCCTCGTGGAGCACAGGGCCGATATCCGCGTGCGATTCGAATAAGCCGAGTGATGGGGACGCGGGCTGCTGGGCTAGCAGGGTGGCGCATAGGGAAAGACACGCGGCGGTTTTGAGCATCCGGGACACGGCGAGAAGTGTATCACTCACTTACGCCAGTGTTCATCGAAGAAGCCGGCGTCGAGGATGCGCCCGGGCCAGTTTTCGTCGGGCGGCGTGGTGAGGTCGACGAGCGCCCAATCCGGCAGTCGGGCGACCTGCCAGGCGTTGTTCAGGTATTGCTGCTCGCGAAATGTGAAGCCGCTGTTGAGCACTACATAGCGCTGGGGGTTGAGTGGATTGGGATAGATCAGGATGAGGGCGCGATGCGGATCCGTGGGCCAGGCGATGGGCAGTTGTTTGGCGATGCGGGCGAGGACCTGATTGCTGGCGGGATCGCCCCAGAGGATGAGGTTGTGGGCGGCAATGTCGGCGTCGGTGACGTCCCGGTCATCTTTGGCGCGCGCATCGCCACGGAACTCGCGACGCCATTCGCGTAAGGCGCGGGTCATTTCGGACTGGCACCATTCGTTGAACTTGCTGTCGGGCGAAGAACCGGTAGGCCTGACCACGAGGAAGCTGCCGGTGAAGGCGTCGTCGATGGGGCCTTGCAGACCATGAATCTTGCGGAGTTGGTGAGGATCGAGCGGGCCCGCGATCCACTTGCCGTGCTCGCGATGGAAGCTGGCCGTCCAGGAGCGATCGGTGAGCGGGCCGACCGTTAGGAGCTTGCTGCCGTCGAGAGTGACGGTGACGGGCGAGGCGGCGTCGAGCAGCGTGCTTCCGGCGGGCATGCGGAGCGTGACGGCGCCGACATTCGCTGTGTCGACGCGAATGGAATGGTCGGTTAGCACTTCGGCGTCGACGCGGGCGCGGGCCCAGTGTTGATCGAGCGCGTCGATGGTGACCCACTTCATTTCGTTGTAGGCAAGGGTCCAGGTGGTGAAGCGAATCTTGCGCGGGCACGGGTCGACGCCGCGGGAGACGAGGGGATCGAGGATGTTGTCGATCTCGATCTTCGCTTCGGGCGTGTACTTGTGGCCGACGCTCTTGCCGGTGACGCGGGCGAGGCGCATGCCTTCGGATTCGAGCGCGCGGGACATGATGTCGGCGGCCTGCTTCTGGGCATCCTGATCACCGTTGTAGGCGACGAGCGGACATTGCAGCAAGTTGGCGGCGTAATCGGTGGAGTTCGTCCAATGCCAGAGCTTTTCTTCCCAGGGCTTTATTTGGTAGGGCGGATTCTGCTCGCGGAGGTGAACGAACTCGGGCGTTTCGGCGAAGCCTGCACCGGGCGCGGCGGCGGCCCAGAGCCCGGCGTAGTGCGTGGCGAACTGCCAGGCGGATGCGCCGCCCATGCTGAAGCCGCGGACAACGAGGCGACGGTCATCGATGCGGTAGTGCTTCTTCACATCGGCGAGCGCTTCAAAGAAGTCAGTCTCGCCTGCGAACTTGCTGGCATTGCAATAGCGACCGTAGAGGTGAAGGACGAAGGCGTCAGGCGGCGTGAACTCACCAGGGTTGTGCTCGCGATCGTAAATGAAGTTGACTTCGCTCAGGGTTTCGCCGCGTCCATGGAACCAAGCGTCGAGCCGCCAAGCGCCGGGAGCCTCGGGCGACCACGAAGAAGGAACGACGAGACCGTAAGGTTGAACGCTGCCGTCGATACGCGAGAGATAGCCGCGGACGACGAGGCCGGTGGAACTGGTCCAAGGGGCTTGGCCGTTGTGGAGGGAGTCGGCGCGAGCTTGGGCTTCGGCGAGTTGGGCTTTGGCGCGAGCGATCTCTTCGGGCTTGAAGAACTCGTTGTAGTCGAGCGCGTAGCGGACGGCTTTTTCGTAGAGGAGGACATCGGGGACGAGCGCGTTGTCGCCGAGGGCGGCGATCGAGTGATGGAGACGATCGAGTCCCGCTTGGAGTTGGGCGCGGTCGTCGGCTGGCACTTCGATGCCAAGGGGAGGGACGGGACGGACGGCAGCGATGGCGAGAGATGTGGTGAGCGTAAGTACGAGCCAACGCATGGGAGAGGTGATGCTTATTCTGTCACGGCAAGTTTCGCCGGGCAGATGGAGCGGAAGAACTCGCAGCGGCGGCAGTGGGAGCCGACATGGAGGGGGAAGTCCTGTCGTTGCTGGGCTTCGATGTAGTCGCGAATGACGCCACGGATGTCCGCTGCAGCGTCTCGCAGGGGGATCTGGATCGTGGTGTCCGGTTTCAGGAAGTGGAGCCACGCTTGTTTGGGAGGTTTGCCGAGCGCGCGTTCGAGAGCGAGGGCGTAGACGGCGAGCTGCAGCGCATAGTCTCCGGCGCGGACGGACGCTTGTTCGGCGGTGACTTCGTCGGTCTTGTAGTCGACCAGAGTGAGGCCACCGGCGTCTTCGAACCAGAGATCGATGGTGCCGCGGACGATGAGGTCATCGAGCGCGAAGATGAAGTCCCACTCGGTTTCGCGCTGTTGTGTTTTGTAGGATCGCTTGCCGAGCGGACTGCGTTCGAAGACCTGGGCGAGGCGGACGGACTCGAGGTCGGGGCGGTCGGGCTGCGACCCGGAGAGAAGGGCGTGAACTTGCGTGCCAATCTCATTGGCGCGGACTTCCGGGACTGCGGATCCGCCGTGGCTGAGAGCGCGCGGGCGCAGGAGATCGCCCTGCCAGCCAAGGTAGTTACCGAGGTAGTATTTGCGCGGGCAGGCGGCGAACTGGGAGAGAGCGGTGGCAGTAGTGTTGAGCTCCCAATCGGCGTTGTGCGGGGGCGGCGCGACGACAAGAATGTCGGCCATTCCAGTGGAGGAGGATGCGAAACGCTCTGATTCAGGGGCTGCTGCAGTGCACAGGATGCGGACGGTGAACGGCTTGCCGCCCGGGGCTTCGTAACGCTGGACTTCAGAAAACGGGGACGACTCGAGGGTATGGAGCGCGAGCGAAGTGGAAACGATCTCGGCCCAGTTGGTGGTTTTCTTTCTCGGTTTGCGCGTCCAGGAGAGGATCAAGTGCTCCTGCGCGCGCGTCATGGCGACATAGAGCAGGCGATTGGATTCATCGGTCTCGGTCTGTTTGATTTGCGCTTTGTTGAGCGTGTGAACGAGGCCGGAGTCCGGCTCCCGGTCTTCGTTGGTGGACCACTTGAGACCGAGTCCGTGATCCGGGGTGAAGTTGAGGATGGGAGAGCGGCCGGCTTCGACACCCTTGTTCAGGGCAGCGAGGATGACGACGGGGAACTCGAGCCCTTTTGCCGCGTGGGTGCTCATGATCTGTACGGCGTCGCGGGTTTCGTCGATGGGAGAATCGGTTTCGCGAGGGTCGGCGTCGCGCATGGAATCGAGGTGAGAGATGAACTCGCCCAGCGTCATGGAGGAGTAGGAGCGGGCGATTTGGATGAACTTCTCGATGTTGACGCCGGAGTGGGATTCGGGGTTCCAGGCGATGCCCATATCGTCGAGCGCGCGGAGCAGCAGGCGATCGATGGAGATCTGTGCGGCCGCGGCGCGCCATTGCGCGAAGGCTTTTTGGAAGCGATCCAGGCGGTGACGATCTTCTTCATCGAGCGGGAGACCAGAAGCCTGTGCGAGCACATCTCCGAACCGTTGCTGCGGAAGTTTGAGGCGAAGAAGCCCCTCGTCGGAGATGCCGGCGAGATCCGAACGGAGGACGGCAAGCGTGCTGACCTCGTCGCGCGGGTTATGGATCATGTGGAGCAGGTGCAGCAGTTCGCGGGCTTCACGCGTTTCGAAGAAGCCGCTGCGGCGGTTGAGGTTGTAATCGATACCGGCGTCGTCGAGGGCCGCGAGGAACGGATTCAAGACGCCGGTGTTGCGGACGAGGATAGCGAAGTCGCTGAGCTTGGGGCGGCGGCGGTCTTCGCCGATGCGGAGCGTGCGGTGGAGGTCGAGGATACGGTTAACGATCCACTGCGCTTCGAGCCGGAAGTCGTCTTCTTCGTCTCCGAGCGTTTCCGCGATGACGACCTCGATGGACGGTTCGTCTTTAGGCGGGAGTTGCCGGGCGGCGACGAGGTCGCGCTCCGTAATGCCCGCGGCGTTCCGCAGGACGAGTTGGGTAGCAAGGAGAACGGGCTCGCGGCTGCGCCAATTTTCGACGAGTTCCTGGTCGTGCCCTTTGTGCTCGCGAACGGACTGGAGGTAGTTCTGAAAGACGATGGGGCTGGCGTGGCGAAAGCTGTAAATGGACTGGTTGAGATCGCCCACGGCGTAGAAGCGGCCGGGCCCATAGACCAGGCTGACGAGTTCCGATTGTTGTTTGCTGGTGTCCTGAAATTCGTCGATCATGACGAGACGGAACTGCTGGTTGACGTGGTTCTTGATCTCGGGATTTTCGCGGAGGAGACGGACGGTGAAGAACTCGAGGTCGTTGAAATCGAGCGTGGCGCGTTCCGATTTGCGTTGGCGATAGAGTTCGTCGAAGCGCTGGAGAACCTCGATGACGAGGTCTTTCTCGTTGAGGAAGGCTTCGTCGAGGTAGAAGGCGCCAAGGCGTTCCGCGTCGGGGCGCATCGCCTTCACTTCTTCCTTGGCGCTGTTGGTGGTTTGGAGATTGAGCGCTTTGCCGCTGAGGAGCTCAGCCATTTTTTGGGGCGAGCGGGCGTGGAGCAAGGCATCTCTCCATTCGATAGCCTCAGCTTTTGCATTGTTCTGGGCTTTGCTCATGCTGGCGGGAAAGCCGTTGATGTAGCGATGCGTGGTGGCGAGGATTTGCTCGAGCGAAGGGGCTTTGGGCTTGGGATAGGCACGGAGATCCTCCGGACGAATACCGGCGGATCGCATGCCGTCATAGATGGACGGCAGATACGTTTCGAGGTCCACGCCGCGAGTGGCGGCGAGCAAGCTGTGCATGGCTTCGGGCTGTTCGAGGAGAACGGCATCCAGTGTTTCCCGAAGCGCCTTGGCTTGCTCGAGAACGGCGAGCTGTTCATCGAGAATTTCGAATTCCGGGTCGACGCCGGCGGCTGTGGCATTCTCTTTCAGCAGGCGATGGCAGAAGCCATGAATGGTGGAGACGTAGGCGCGATCAAGCTTGCCCAGCATCACAGGATCGTCGGCGAACTCGCGCGACAATCGGCTGCGCATGTTGGCGGCGGCCTTTTCCGTGAAGGTGATGGCGAGGATCTCGGCGGGTTGCACCCCCGAGGCGATGAGTTGGCGATAGCGCTCGACGAGCACCGTGGTTTTCCCCGATCCGGGGCCAGCGACGATGCACGCGTTTTCTCCGAGACGCCCGATATCGATCGCGCCTAGTTGTTCTGCGGTGAACTTCAAGAGTGTTATGTACCTGAGACCGGGATGGCCATGGGTTCGGAGACGCGGCATGCGTCTTTGAAGGAACAGTAGCGGCAGGGCGCCTGGTTAGCGGGACGCGGATGAATCACGCCGGAGCGGAATTCGGCAACAGCATCGGTGACGCGCTGGAGGGCATTCTGAATCCAATCGGGCGGCATGGGACTTAGGCGGATCTTGGACCCTGGAACCTCACCCCAACCGGCGTAGCTGGGCTTTTCGTCCTTGAGGCTGATGTAGAGCATGGCAACGGGGACGAGGCCGAAGACCTCGCGCGCCGCCCAGGCGTAGAGCGGGCCCTGTAGCTTGGTTTCGTCTTCGACTTTGTCCTTGGTGGTGCTGGCGCGGCTGAACTTGTAATCGATGATGACGGCGCGGGCGTTCCCGTGGCGGTCATCGGGGATCCGTTCAATGCGATCGAGCTTGCCGCTGACCTGGAGAGCCGGATCAATGGAAAGGGCGAAGGGCTGTTCCACTTGCGCGGGCCTCGGAACGGGGAAGGTGTCGTCGCTTTGGAAGCGACGGAGCGAACGGAGAAGTGCGCGGCGCTGGCGCTCTGTCCGAAAGCCGGGCTGGACGTTCTTTTCGGCGCAGATGCGGTTAAAGGTCTCGTGAAAAAGGGGCTCGATCTCGCTATTGGTGACACTCCAATCCTTGAGCACATCGTGGATGATGTTGCCTTGGAGGAGAAAGTCGAGGCGGTCTTCCGGGCGGGCGGGACGTTCGGTGACGCGCAGAGTACGGTGCGCGAAGAACTGAAAGGGACATTGGAGCAGGCTTTCAAGCGCGGTAACGCTGACCTTAGGGTGTTGCGCTTCCAGTTGCGCGAGCAGGTCTTCAGATTTCACCCAGCTTGGTTGCCGCCATTGCGCGATGGGCGGCGGGAGAGCGGGCCGGACAACCGCGGCTGCTGCCGTTACGGTGCGATCGCGGAGGAAGATGGACGGGAGATTGTGCTGGCCGCGGGAGTCCGTACGAGGGTGAGAGAGGACCAGGAGATCGCGCGCGCGAGCACAGGCGGCGTCGAACAGGAACTGCTCTTCGGCGTCTTTATCGGCAGTGGTACGGGCGCGAATGCCTTGCAAGCTGAGATCGCGAAGGGCGGCGTCGGAGAGAAACGGATCGCGGCCGTTCTGTGCGGGGAACTGCTTTTCGACGAGGCCGCAGACGAAGACCGCGGAGAGATTCCATTGGCGCGCTTCGTAGGCGCTGATGACGTGCACGACATCGCGGGAGCGGTGGGGGAGCCCCACGGAGCTCAAGCGCAGAACGGCTTTGGCAGTGCGCCAGAATTCGGTGAGCCGCATGGGCGATGCGTTGCGTTTCCAGTCGGCTGCCAGTTGCACGGCTTGGGAGAAAGCACGGATTCCCGCGGCGCTACCCCGTTGTTGTTCGACCTGTTGCGCCGAGGCGTGATCGGTGAGATAGCCAGGCCAGAAGAGAGCGGGCAGACGTTCGAGGCGCGCCGCCCAATCCGCCGCCGAGAGACTGAGGCTCCGCCATTCTTCCAGAGTTTGCAGCTTTTGAAACACGCGGACCAGGAGCCGATTGCCGAAGGCCCGTTGGGCGAGCGGCTCCAGGCCTTTAGCAGGCAAGGCTGGAAGGCTTCGGTACTCCAGGGCGTCGAGCGCGTCGGAGGCGCCGATGAGAGGGGCGAGACGGAGCAATGCAAGGAGTGTTTCGTGATCCCAGCCGCCGAGCAACGCCTCGATCACACCGGAGAAGAGACGGCCTGCCGGATGGGAGGCCAGCGGCTCGCTGAAGTAAAAGTGAGCGGGGATGCCGAATCGTTCGAAGGTGGCGCGGAGGACAGGCGTGTAAGCGGCCGGCTGGCGAAGGATCACGCCGATGTCGCGGAACGCGGTGCCTCGACGAGTGAGATCCGCGATCCGACGGGTAATCTCTTCCGCTTCGCGCTCGATGGTTTCGGGAACGGTAAACGCAATGTCGGGTTCCTGGTTGGTGCTGGTGAGACGGTCTTCGATGAAGCCGCGCTCGAGCAGCGTTTGACGGAGGGTGTCGGGGACACCTTCCTCGGGCAACGTCAAGGTGAGGTCGACGCGATTGCCGAGGGCGCAGAGGAGATCGACCTCCGGTCCTGAGAGCTGCGCGAACCCGTCGATCCAGATGCGCGACGGAACGGGGAGCGAATCCGCCTTGGCGGTGATCATGCGCAATTGCTCGCTCCGCGTGACTACGCGGGCCTGACGCAACTGACGTTCAACGTCATCCCACACGGCCACAATGGCGTCGCGGAACTGCGCCACGTTTTGGCGGACGCGCGCGAGCTTGCGCGGCGTACATCCGACGGCATCGAGTTCGGAGATGGTGCGGGCCAAGCGCGAATGAAATCCCGCGAGGCCGCATACTTTGCGGAACTCCGGCCGTTGGAGGCGATGTACGGCGTCTTCCACCATTAATTGAAAGAAGATGGGATCGACTACGGGAAAGTCCGGTGCGACCTCGCCAGTCCATTGGGCGAGCGTGGAGACGGAGCGCGAGCGAAAGACCACGCCATCGCGCGCCAACTCGTTGCGAAGATGCTCCGAGAGAGTGGCCGTGGGCACGAGCAATCGGACTTGGTCGCCGTGTGTTTGCAAAGAATCGCGGAACTCGGCAAGCACGCGCGCGGTTTTGCCCGATCCGGCGGGGCCAGTCAGCAGGCGCATTAGTGAACGGGTACCGCGCCACCCTCGGGGCGTTTTCCAGAATCGACCCAGGCACGCAGTTCAGCGAAGCCGCTAGAGACCTGCGCGGGCGAGATGACGCAATGGCCTTTGCCCGTGACATACTGCTGGGCGAACAGATCCCCGGAGCCGGCTTCTGTTGCAAGCGAAAGGTAGCCATTGGGAATGATGGGCGCGACTAACTGGTCGTAGGTAGTGTGAATCGCAAGCATCGGCTTTTCCAGTCTCCCGGTGGGAGTGTAGTAAGTCCTTAAGTAAGTGACGGCTTTAGCGTCAGCGGCGTAACGCTTGGCGGCGGCGTTCAATTCGTTGTCGCTGCCAGTATTCCAGTAGATCGTGCCGCGGTTGTCGAACGGGAACCCGCCCGCGCGCGCATAGATCTCTTTCAGGATATACGTCCAGAAGGCGGCTTGGCCAGCGATGTCATCCGCCGAATCGAGCCCACTGTACCGTTTCAGGGCGGCAAGGGCGGCCGGATTTGCTTTTAGTCTGGTAACGATCTGTTGTTGAATCTGGTCGGAGGGTTTGTAGTCGGCCGAAACGTCGTGGGGCTCGGGGAGCACGCCCGGAAGGAAGTAAGTGAAGACGACCTGATCGTCGAAGACTTTGTGGAGCAGTTGGAGGGTGGGCTGCAGGGGTCCGCACATGGGCATGCTTCCGGCAAATTCGGAGGGATAGCGTTCGGAGAGGAGCATGGTGAGGAAGCCGCCCATGGAATGTCCGGTGACGAAGACCTGTTTGGGGATACCATACTTGCTCCCGAAGTAGCGTTTGAGCGACATGGTCTCGAGCTCAGCCTGTTCGATGGCCCAACCGCCGGTGGAGTATCCGGAGCGCGCCAAAGCGAAACCGGCGTCCAGAAAGGCACGCGCGAATGCGTCGGGGGCATCCTCTTTGAACTCGCCGGGGAACGGAGAGTAACCGTGGCAATAGATTACGAGCGAGTGATTCCAGTTCTCCGGGACGTCGATGCGATAGGCAGCGCCGTTCAGGTTACCGACCTCAATCTTGCCGGCAGCGAAAGCGGCGGGTGTGATGGCGCAGAGAGTCAGAAGCGCGAGGGTGTAGGGGGCGAGGCGTCGAGAGATCACGACGCATTTTGGCACAATTAGCCCTCTTGCCGGGAGAGATGCATGGCGCGCCGGACGATGACGCCAAACAGCATTCCGCCGAGGCTTGCAATTAACAAGATGACGATTAAGAGGAGATACGAACCGAATGTACGGGAAAGGTTAGGATTTGGAGGGACGCCGGCGATTCTGGGAACAGATTGACCAGGGGGACGCCGAGCACGCTGAGTACAGCCCAATACCATCCTCCGCGCGGGGCGATGGCGCCGAGCACCATGCTCAGTACGAAGACCATGGCGAGAGTGATCACGACTTCCGACGTATGGAGGTCGATGATCCCGATCAACGCGCCCCCGCCGATCGATAAGATCGTCGCGAAGACGTTCAGCATTATGAAGCGGGGGGTCATGCGCCCAACTGGACGAATTCAAACCGGGCGGGATTCAAGCCGCGACCGTTTAGTTGAAGGATGCAATCGGCGGAGGAGCGTCCCATGGCTTCGATGATACGCAATGGGAGGGTTTCCGGCGTATAGATCTCGAGGGCGATCCACGAGCCCCGATAATGCGCGGCTTCGGAAAGGGTGAGGCGGTCGGGTGAAGCACCGATCAGTTGCTCGGCCGAGCGGATCTTGTCTTGAACGAGCCAGCCTAGAATCGGTTCAACTCCAAGACCAAGGCGTGCACGCCGCGCTTGCGGCATAGATCTGTCAAGCGCTGTTCTTCCGGGGAGGGAGCGAGGGCCTGGAGAGCGTCCACAGCTTCAAGCGCTTCGCGCTTGGGGATCCAAACTTTGCCGTCCGAGAATTCGACCTGGCTTACCACACCGACCATTTTATCGATGGTGAGCGGAACGGCGGAGTCAGCCTTTGAGAAGCGGAGCGACGTGTCCTGCAAGACTTGGCCGCGGCGGCCGGGGGGCAGATAGATGTCGCTTTCGGAACCGGGAACGGCTCCGGCGAGATACTGGCGGCCTGCACGATCTTTCACGAGCCAAGCGATTTCAACGTAGCGAACCGGCTTGCCGGATTGGTTTTCGACTTCGACGCGCGGAGAACGCAGTTCCTCGCCGGAAATTTCAGCCCAGCCTTCGACGGCTTTGACCGGGGCATCGGGAACCTGCATGAAGGCGAATTGCGCAACGCGGCCCGGAACGGACGCGGTGGTGGTGCGGCCGCGATTCAAGCGCACGTCGAGGTGTTGGATATTCCCCTGCCGTGCGATGCTGCTCAGGACTTCCTGATAGAGACCTGGCTCGCCTTTAGCGGCGAGCACGTTCTTGAAGAACTGGCGATCACGGCGCGCCTCCATCTCCCAGAAGGTCATGGTGCGTTTGCTATTGAGGCGGTTGGGCCCGTAGAAGTTCAGATCGTCGAACAGAACGCCGTCCAGGTTGATCTGGATGAGTGGGCCGGCCACGGGATACGGACGCATTAGGCGCACGTCGACACGCAAAGGAAAGCTTTCACCGGAGCCCACGTTGACTAAGCGGGCCACCGAAGCGCGACCGAAGGCGGAAGACTCCTGCCCTACTACGAGCATGGTGATGCCCCGGACACGGCGCGGCGCCGAGTTGCGCAGCGTCACATCCATGTGGAGGTCGAGCGTGACGGCACCGCCGCGCACCGTAGCGCGAGATTCGTTGAAGTTCATGCCCAGCAGAGAGACCGGAGAATCCGCAGGGAGGTTGAATTTGACCGAGTTATTCGGATCGAGGACCTGTTCCTGAGCAGGCGCAACGCTTGTGCGCGCCAGACACGCCACAATCCCCATGAGAAGCCGGAGAAACGGTCTATTCCGCATCGGCATACACATCCACAATCGTGACTCCGGTGTCATCGACATAGCGGGAGCGCATGTCGCCACGAGTGTTGACAGTCCGGATGACGTCTGCGCTTCGGCCAGCGGGTGACGGGACGGAGAGCATACGGCCGTCACCGCTGACCGCTATGCCACGGGCATCGGCTTCGAGCGTGCGCATTCCCGAGATGGGCTTGGCAGCGCGCGAATAGTCGGGAACGATGCGGGGATATTCGAGCATCACCACCGCCGCCAAGGCAGCGCAACCGGCAAAAGCTGCTGCGAGACGCGGTCGCACGGGCATGCGCCGTTTTTCGGATACGCATTCGCCCGCCGCCATTCCGAGGCGGATGTTGGCAGTCATCTCCGCCGAGAGGCGCTGCCACGCGGCTTCGTTCAAGACTGGAGGCAATAGGCCGGACATATCGGAAAACTGCTCTTCCATGCCGGAATAATCGGACACAATCTCAGCACACGCATCGCACTCTTGCAGGTGACGTCGCACGCGAAAGCGGTTCCAGAAGCCGAGATCGCCGCGGGAGTAGAGCGCGAGTTGCGTTTCGGGAACGTGGGCGGTCATCGCTTGGTCCTCACGAAATACTTGCGGAACTTTGTTCGTCCGTTCGCGATATGGGAACGCACCGTGGCCTTGGAACAGGAAAGATGCCGGGCGACTTCTTCCGGCGGGAGATCCTCCACGTCGCGGAGCAGCAGCGCGGCACGCTCGCGCGGACTGAACGTCTCCAGACCCTTCTGCAGGTAATCCTGATGTTCGCTGCGCAGCAGGATCTCTTCGGGGCTCTCGGAGTGGCGCTCCGGCGCCATTTCCATCTCACAGAACGAGACGCGGCCCCGGCGGCGCAGGAAATCGAGCGCGGTGTTGGTGGCGATGCGCGAGAGCCAGTGCGCGGCCTTTTCTCGTCCTTGAGTTGATCCTGCCGCGACAGCGCCTTAATGAAGACTTCCTGCGTAAGATCCTGCGCGTCGGCGACGTTGCCCACCATGCGGTAGATCTGCAGGAAAATGCGCCGCAGGTTCTCCGACACAAATCGGTTCTGGGCTTCATGCGGACAGGACCGGGCTGTCGAGCAGCTCGCTCATGGGTGCGGCTGACCGCGTGCTTATCGTCATTCGTTCGCTCGTCAGGTTTGACGGGCGAACCTACAGAAACGTGCAGTTGCACTCCCGCGTTACTCTTTAGAATATATGAGAGAAGTGGCGGTTGTCGGCGCGGGTAAGACGCCGTTTGGCGCTTTCGCTGACCGCGATCTGCGGTCTTTGGCGGTGGAAGCGGGTCAGAAGTGCTTGCAGAACGCCCACGCAAGGCCGGAACAGAATCGAAGCTTTTTATCTGGGCAATTTCGCCGGGACCCTCGTTTGTGGGGCAGAATCACCTGGCGCCGTACATTTCGACGGCGCTCGGGATGACGGGGCATTCCGGCCACGCGGTTTGAGGCGGCGTGCGCGTCGAGCGGATCGGCTTTTTTCCACGCCGTGTCGGCGGTTCGGCGCGGCCTTTACGACATGGTGATGGTGCTCGGGGTGGAGAAGATGACCTCGCAGCCTACGGCGCGGGTGACCGAAATTCTGGCGGCGGCGGGCGATTGCGTCGGGCGAGATTGCGGCCGGCTCGACTTTCCCTTCGCTTGTTCGCGATGATCGCGCGGCGGCATATGCACGATTTCGGAACGACGCGGGAGCATCTGGCCGCGGTTGCGGTGAAGAATCACGAGAACGGCGCGCTGAACCCGGACGCGCACATGCGCAAGGTGATCACGCTGGAGCAGGCTCTGAAGGCGCGACCGATCGCGGAACCGCTAGGGCTTTACGACTGCTCGCTGATCAGCGACGGGGCGGCGGCAGTGATTGTCACGGCGGCGGAACGGGCCGGCGATTTACGGAAAGCCGGCGCGGGTGCTGGGGATGGCGCAGGCGTCCGATTACGTGGCGCTCGATCAGAAGGACGACATCACGACGTTTCCCGGCGGTGCAGGCGTGCAGCAAAGAAGGCTTATGCCATGGCCGGCCTTGGGCCGGACGACATCCAGTTCGCCGAACTCCATGACTGCTTTACCATCGCGGAGATCATCGCGACCGAAGATCTGGGATTCGTCGGCACGGGGCCAGGGCGGCCCGTTCGCGGCGGAGGGTTGCACGCGCCGTGGCGGAACGATGCCGGTGAACGCGAGCGGCGGATTGAAGTCGAAGGGGCACCCGGTGGGCGCGACCGGCGTGGCGCAGATCGTGGACGTCGTGCAGCAGCTTCGCGGAGAGGCAGGGGAGCGGCAATTGGCGCGGCACGCGATCGGGCTGGCGCAGAACCTGGGCGGATCGGGAGCGACCTGCGTGGTCAGCATCCTGGGGGCGGACTGTGATGGATGCGGACGCGGAATCGATCTATACCGAAACCGTGGTGCACGCGGCGCCTGCCGCGTTCGCCGAAGAAGCGCCCTATCAGGTGGCGATTGTCCAGCTCGAGGATGGAACCCGGAGTTACCGGCGCGGATTGTCGGCGACCGCGTGGCGATTGGCGACTCCGTGGTGGAGACGGAAGCACTCCACAATGCACCCGCATTCCGTAAGGCTTAGATTCAGTCCGTCTAGAGTAGAGGGATGAAACTCGCCGCCCGCATGGACCGGATTCTGGTCGAATCCGCTTTCGACGTTCTGGTGCGCGCGCGGGCGCTCGAAGCTCAAGGGCGCAGCGTGATTCATCTGGAGATCGGCGAGCCGGATTTCCCCACGCCGCGCACATCATCGACGCCGCCAAGCAAGCGCTGGATGAAGGCTGGACGCACTACGGTCCGACGCAGGGACTGCCGGAACTGCGCGAGGCGATCGCAGCGTCACGTGTCCGAGACGCGCGGGATCGACGTGGGCCGGAACATGTGTCGGTAGTTCCCGGCGGCAAGCCGATCATCTTCTTCCCGATGCTGGCTCTGCTCGAACCCGGCGACGAGGTGATCTATCCCAATCCCGGATTTCCCGATTTACGAGTCGATGATCCAGTTCTCTGGGCGCGACGCCGGTGCCGATTCCGCTGGTGGAAGACCGCGGATTCGCGCTCGATCTGGATCGGCTCGCGCGACAGCTTGACGCGAGCGCACGAAGATGCTGGTCTTGAATTCGCCGCAGAATCCGACCGGCGGCGTGATTCCGGAGACAGACATCCGCGCGATCGCGGAGATGGTGCGGGATCGCGACCTGCTGGTGCTGTCGGACGAGATCTACGCGCGCATATTCTACGACGAGAACCGCCGTTCTCGATCGCCAGCGTGCCGGGCATGCTGGAAAAGACGATCATCCTCGACGGCTTCTCGAAGACCTACGCGATGACGGGCTGGCGGCATGGGCTATGGCGTGATGCCGGAGTGGCTGGTGCGAGGCGGTGAACAAGCTGATGGTGAACTCGAACTCGTGCACGGCGAGCTTCACGCAGCGCGCGGGCATTGCCGCGTTGAACGGCCCGCAGGATGCGGTGGAAGCCATGGTCGACGGAGTTTCGCCGGCGACGCGATGCGTTCTGCGCGGGCTTGAATCGACTTCCCGGGGTTCCGCTGCGCGATGCCGGGCGGGGCGTTTTACGCGTTCGCGAACGTAACCGGGACGGGCGTACATTCGAAAGAACTGGCCGACCTGCTGTTGAGCGAGGCCGGCGTGGCCTGTCTGGATGGCGCGGCGTTCGGGGAGTATGGCAGAGGCTATCTACGGTTCAGCTACGCCAACTCGTTCGAGAACCTGATGGAAGCGGTGGACCGAATCGGAAATTGGATATCCGCTCAGGGCTGATTTCCCGGCGACTTGCGGAGGGTGATCACGGTGGCTCCCCAGCCACCGGCTTCGAGCGGGGCGTCATGGAACGAGAGGACGTCGGGATCGCGGGACAAGATGGCGCGTACTCGTTCGCGCTGGACACCGATGCCCCGGCCGTGAATAATGCGGAGGGCTTGCAAACCTCGACTTTTCACTTCTTCGAGCCAAGCGAAAATCACGCCTTCCACATCGCGCGGGGGGACGGAATGGAGATCGAGAACATCCGTGATGGGGATGACGACGGGTTCGTCGGGATTATCTGGAAACATGCTGGGGAAATCTGCAGAGTTGACGCGCGTGTGCCTGAAACGATAAAGCCCGATACGCAGCACTAGGCGCATCGGGCAGGAGGCAATAGGAGGATCTAAGCGAATGGACTCTAGGCGTGCTGTGCCCGGACTGACTCAGCATCTCTTCCATCTGGTCTTTCAGATGCAGCTTCACTTTTTTGAGACGCTGCTCCTCCGGCTCCTCTTCCTCCGTGAGAAAGGCTTTCGCTTCCAGGTCCGATACCAGCCTCTTGTACACGCAGTGCTGATCCACAAGTTGCGAAACTCATCGCTGGTTTGCATCAGATGCGCCTTGACTCTTCTTGTGCGTTCTGTTCCATTGTTGGGCATGTCTCCTTGAGTGGAGTTGCCGCGCCGACTGCCCGCTTGGAATAGCCACACGCGGGCAGCCGGTGGGTAGCTTCACTTCGCGTCTTTGAAGTGGCGGCCGCTACTCAACCGCCGTCTACCCTGACCTTAACATGAACGAAACCGCAGGACAATACCATCTTCGTCGGGACAGGAGTAGTACTCGCGCCGTCTGTCCGATTTGCGGTAAATCCTTCACTTTCATAGAGTTGAAGGGCAGGAACGTTGGATTCGCGCACCTCGAGGAACAGATCTCCGGAATGCATGGCGTTTGAGCTCCGGAGGAGCTCACGGGCGAACCCGCGGCGGCGGAAAGGGGTGAACGTTTCGACTGCAGGATCTCGGTTTCGCCCGGGGCACTGCGCGCCAGGCGAGGAACGCGATGACGATCTCCGAGCTGCCGACCAGGAACGATCATCAGAAATCGTGCGCGGCGGGAATGGACAAGCCGATGCAGATCGCTCGAGGTGAGCGACGCGACGACTCGGGCCAGGCGCTTAGGAGAAGATATCCCGCACCTTTTCGAACAGACCCTTTCTCGTGCGGTTCGTTTTCGGTCGGCAAGGTTGTCGCGCAGCTCTTCCAGAATGCTTCGCTGCTCGCGAGTCAGCTTGGTGGGCGTTTTCACTTCGACGTGCACGATGATGTCGCCCCGCGAGCTGCTGTTCACGCCCGCGATGCCTTTGTGCCGAATACGGAACTGCGCGCCGGTCTGCGTGCCTTCCGGAACGCGCAGCGTGTGGGGTTCGCCGAGGGTGGGGATCTGGAGCTCCGCGCCGAGGCGGCCTGCGCGAAGTTGATCGGAACGACGCAGTGGAGATCGTTTTCGTGGCGCTCGAAAAAGGGGTGTTCCGCGACCTTCAGGAAGACGTAGAGATCGCCGCTCGGACCGCCGTTGGCGCCGGGCTGCCCTTCGCCGCGGAGACACAGACGATTGCCATCGGCTACGCCTGGCGGGGATGTTGACTTTCAGCTTGCGGGCGCCGGACTTGGAGCCTTCGCCGCGGCATTCCCGGCAGGGATTGCGGATGATCTGGCCCGGCCGCCGCATTGCCCGCAGGTGCGGCGAACGGAGAAGAAGCCTTGCTGATAGGTCTGTTCGCCGCGGCCCTGGCAGCGCCGGGCAGGTGATCGCGCCGCTGCCCGGCTCCGCGCCTTTCCCCTCGCACCGCGCGCAGGTTTCGCGCCGGGGCACCTGAATGTCGGCAGCTCATGCCGAAGGCGGCGTCTTCGAAGCTGATTTCCAGGTCGTAGCGAACGTCGTCGCCGCGCTGTGCGCGCGGCTAGCGGCGCCGCCGCCGCGCTACCGCCGAACAGATCGCCGAAGCCAAACTGGCTCAGGATGATCGCCGAGATCGAAATCGTTCGGATCGAATCCGCCGCGCGCCGCCCGCGCCGGCTGACGCCCTGATGGCCATAACCGATCGTAAGCGGCGCGTTTCTGGGCGTCGCTGAGGACCGCGTAGGCTTCGGCGGCTTCCTTGAATCTCTCCTCTGCGTCCCGGTCACCAGGATTGCGATCCGGGTGATATTGGAGAGCCAGCTTACGGTAGGCCGTCTTGATCGTGCCGTCATCGGTGTCCCGGGTCACCCCGAGCACCTCGTAATAATCGCGTTTCGTCACAGGCATTTGTATGCGCAAAACTCGTTAGTATAACCAGGACCTAAGGATGGACCGCGACCTTCACCATCGAGGGCCGGAGCAGCTTTCCCTTGAAGAAGTAGCCCTTCTGGAATTCGGCCAGAATGGAGTTATCCGGCGGCATCAGCCGTCTGCACTTTCTCTACGGCTTGATGAAGATGGGGATCGAACGTCTTCCCTGCCGCTTCGATCGGCTCGAGCACCCGCCTTTTTCAGCTAGTCACGCCATGCGGCGAGTAGATCATCTGGACGCCTTTCACGTAATCCTTGCCGCCGGCGTCGGCCTTCAGCGCGCGCTCGAAATCGTCAACGACAGGAAGAAGTTCGCGGATCACCTCGCTCCCGGCATACTGCACAAACTCCGACCGCTCGCGCTCGGTACGGCGCCGGAAGTTATCAAACTCGGCCTGACGTCTCTGGAGCAGATCCTGCAGTTCGGCCTTCTGCTCGACGAGACGATCTCGCTCGGCGGTCAAGGCGGCTAACTGTGAGGACGAGTCGAGGATTTCAGGTGGATTTGCGTCTCCTCAGCAGGCATTTCAGATACTTTGGGTTCAGACATGGCTGCAAACTCTCAATCAGATTAACAAAAGGGGGTGAAATCGACGTGGATCGATGCCGCTGCTAAGCGGCCTGAATCTTTTCAAACGCGCGGCCGATCTCCAGGACGGCCGACATGATGCGCCCGTAGTTCATACGCATAGGTCCCAGCACGGCGACACGGGTCATCAACCCGCCGGGCAACTGCACAGTCAAGCCCACTAGCGCCAGTTCTTTCATGGACGGGTGGGCGTCAGCCAGACCAATTTGAACACCGACACCACTCGACCCTTCGAGAAACCGATCCAGAAGCTCGGCTACCCGATTTTTCTCTTCCAGAGTGCGGAAAAGGTCTCGCATCCTCTCACGAGTGAGATGCAAATCGAGCCCGACCAGATTCGAAGCGCCTTCCATATGGATCTGAGGGAGGCGATCGCTGGCCAGGAAATCTTTCTGACAAAGAGCTGCCAAATGTTGCAGAATGGCATCGTAGGCGGCGCGCTCTTCGTCGATGCGGCGCGCGATTTCGCGGCGCGCGGCTTCGAGTTGCCAGCCCGCGAAATTCAAATTGATGTAGTTGCGGAGTGAATTCAGATCGTCGCCCGAGAGCTGCTCATTCAGAGCAACCACCCGGTTGCTGGCCGCACCATCGCGCATGACCAGGACAACCAGCACGCGGCGCTCGGAGAGGCCGATCAGCTCAATATGTTCCAGTTCCTGGTCGCCGGACTGAACAGAGGCCGCAATGCCGACTGCGTGAGAGATTTCGGTGAGCAGCCGGCAGCTGTGCTCGACTCGACCATGAAAAGATCCGATCTCACTTAACTGCGAGAACATTCGCTGGGAGTCTAAGTGCGACATGGGACGAGCGTTCAGGGAAGCGGCGTACGCCCGAAAGGCTCTTTCCGTGGGAACGCGCCCCGCCGAAGTATGCGGCTGGGATAAGAATCCTTCTTCCGTCAAATCCGCCATGATGTTGCGGATGGTAGCCGGACTGGTGGCGCCAGCGGTTCGAGCATCCACGGCGCGCGAGATCGTGCGTGAACCTTGCGGCTCTCCGGTTTCGATGAATGACCGGACGATCGAAAAGAGGATCTCCTGCGCTTTGGGTGTCACTTTTTCGTGGACAAAGGGCGTTTCAGAGGCTAAGCCTCTATAAATCATTGTAATGCGAGGCGGGCAAGAATCTCAACAGCTTGCAGAGGCGCCTGATACACTGATCCTTTCATTTTACCGGGGGATCCGATTTGCGTCTGCTGCGGGAGGTGTTGCGAATCTACAGTTACACCTTTGAAACGGTGCTTTGCGCCGGAGGATTGGCGGTTAGTGTATTCGTACTCCGGAGCCGGAATGTGAGTCTTTCGCTTTCCTGGCTGCCCTGGACGGGGCCGGAGCAATTGAGATGGATTCTCGGCTTATCGATGGCTGGTCTGGTCGCGGTCGCGTTGGCGGTGAGTGGAATTACCCGCTGGTTGTTGGTTCTTTTCAGCGCCGCAGCGGTTTCCATTCTTGCTAAGGGGTTATTTCTGAACACGCAGTACGCGTTCAGCGGCGGGGGTGATGTCCGCAATGCAGTGCTAGTGATCCTGGGCGCCGTGCTCGCTTTCCTCGGCGCTTGGTTCGCTCCGAAGCGGCGGGCACGCTACTAAACAAAAAGGCCCCGCACCGAAGCGCGGGGCCGTTCTACTGATCTTCGAACAGGCTAGAGCGAGGGGCTCAAGCTGATTGGCGAAGTGTTCTCGTTTTGGGTGGCGAGGACACCAGCTGTTGCGCCCACTCCGGCGAGAACCGCGATTCCGGCCACTACTGCAGCGCCTTTGGAACCTGTACCCATGGCCATTGCGCCAGCCTTCTTACCCTTGCCCTGGTCGGTGACGTTGGTTACGTTGATCACCTGAGAGGCGCCAGCGGCAGGAGTGCTGCCCGCTGCCGGCGTACCGGTAACGCTGACCATGTGGCCCTTGTAGTTTTCGATATTCCCGCCCATCAGCTGAACCGTCACGTTCGAAGTGGTATCGGTCAACATATAGGTGGTGCCCATCTTCCGCACAACACCGGTCAGGGTCGCGGGAGCCATTGCGCCAGCTTCCTGAGGAGTGAAGGCCAGAGCTTTGCCGGGCATTAAGTTCGCAACCTGGATTCCGGTCGACGTCGACACAGTTACAGGAGCGGTCAATGCGGCTACTTGCACGGTATTCCCGTGAATGGAAACGCGAGCCGAATCGCCAGCGATGCGAAGGGTGTTGGCATCGACGGCCATACTGCCGTAGGTCTCGCCAAATCCTTTCTCAAGAACGATATGGTCGCTGTAAACTTTGGCGGAAGAATCGGTCCCAAGCCGGGCCAGCTTGCCATCCTTCATTTGGAGGCGCGACGAAGTCGCTCCGGTCTGAATGGTGTTCCCATCAAACAGGGTTGCGTTACCGGGAACTACCGCGTTGTCTACAGTTACGCTTCCGCTAGAAATCGCGACGCCGATAGCCGGCGTAGCGGCGGACACTAAACCCATGTTTGCGACTAGAGCGCAAGCGATCAGGGAATGCACATTCAATTTGTTCATAAAAGTCCCTCCGAATTTCCCACCAAGCATTCGATCTATTGGGATATTTCACCCATGAAGCAAGTCCACCAGTACGAGTTACACTACTACGCCACAAGTATGCGGGACTGAATGGCATCCGTCAAGTCTGTCGCGCGGCCATCCGGGAGGGTAAAAACGTGTTGCAGTGACAAACCTCACCTAACGAGTCTGTAACGAGGAAGGCACGTGGATTCAGTAGCATAGTTGCTACGGAGCTCATTTGATACGCAGCATCCTACTGGACTTGGGGAAGGTGATTGTCCCGTTCGATTTTACGATTGGGTACAAGCGAATGGAAGAACGGTGCGGCCATTCGCCGGAGGAGATTCGGGAACGCATCCGGGCAACAGGACTTGTGCCTCAATTCGAAACAGGTTTGATAGAACCGGAAATGTTCGTGGAAAAGCTGTGCCGGGACGTCGGAATTGATCTCACGTACGCGGAATTCGCCGAGATCTGGAGCTCCATCTTCTCTCGTAACACGTTAATTCCAGACAGCTTCCTACAATCGCTACACGAACGCTACCGGCTAGTGCTGGTATCTAATACGAACGCAATTCATTTTCAGATGATCCGGGAGAATTATCCCCTTCTGCGTCATTTCGATGCGTGCATTCTTTCCTATGAAGTCAAGGCGATGAAGCCGTCGCCTGCCATTTTTGAAGCAGCGCTGGCCGTAGCGGAGGCGCCCGCATCGGAGTGCTTCTTTACGGACGACATCCCGGAGTATGTGGAGGCAGCCTGCCGGATGGGCATCGACGCGGTTCAATTTCACGGTTTTGGACAGCTTAGAATTGATCTATCGGTGCGCGGAGTTACGTGGGATGAGTAGCTTTATTCGAAATTCCTTATTGGGCAGATAAGAAGAAACAATCCCAGATTGCACGCTAGGATGGAAGCGGAGGCATAACCCTTGCCCGATCTGGCTACGACCGCCGGTTTGACAACCACCCGAGCGCCCTTTATCGAGGAAGCCCGGCAAACCGGACAACTATTCATTCATCAGCCTTACGGCCTGTATTCCGACGAGAATCACCAAGCCTGGAACGGGTTGTATGCGCGCATGCTACCGCGGTGGCGGGCCTACGCAAACGAGCACTTTCTTCAGGGGATCGACAACCTTGCGCTGCCGGTTGACCGTGTTCCCCGACTTGACGACGTGAACCGGTTTCTGGAACCCTTAACAGGGTTTCAGGCGAAGCCGGTAAGCGGCTACATTCCGGCTTTTCTTTTCTTCGACTGCCTACGCAACCGGACCTTTCCGACAACGATCACGATTCGAGACGGAAAGCGGCTGGATTACCTGCCGGAGCCGGATGTATTTCACGATGTAGCCGGGCACGTGCCTATGCACACGGATCGCGCTTTCGCCGAGGCGCTGGTTCGTTTTGGGGAATGCGCCCACACGGCTGTGGAGATGACGAGCGCCATAGCCGACGAGCACCTGCGAGCGCAACGGCTAACCAGCATTATCAAAGCCATGGCGCGGTTTTTCTGGTTTACGGTCGAGTTTGGACTGATGCGCGGCGGGGACGGTTTAAAGGTGTACGGAAGTGGACTACTGAGTTCCTTCGGAGAGATCGAGCACTGCATTCACTCGCCGGACGTCCAACGCTTCCCCATCCAGATTGGAATGGGCGGTTAATCAAGGTTTCGAGATCGACCACTATCAGCCGCTGCTTTTTGTGGTCGACTCCTTCGACCATCTGTTCAGCCTGGTGGACCAGCTGGAGAAATGGATGCGCGCCGGGAAGCTGAACAATATCGCACCGGGAGAACCCGAGGTGAATGAAGCCGATCTGCTCAGCTTCATTCACGCGGGAACAAGCTAAGTTCTGGAGTTTAAAGATTGCCGCGGAGTTCCTGTTCGCGCTCAATCGCTTCGAAGAGGGCTTTGAAGTTGCCTTTGCCGAAGCTGCGGCTGCCTTTGCGCTGAATGATTTCGTAAAACAGAGTGGGCCGGTCTTCCACGGGCTTGGTGAAGATCTGCAGCATGTAGCCTTCGTCGTCGCGATCGACCAGGATTCCTAGGTGCGCCGAGCTCGTCGACCGGCTCGTCGATCTTGCCGACGCGCGTCTTCGAGCTGTTGGTAGTACGAACTCGGGCACTCGCAAAAATTCGCATGCCTTGGGCTCGCAGCTGGGACACCGTGTCGATGATGTTGTCGGTGGCCAGCGCGATATGCTGAACGCCGGGGCCCCGATAGAATTCCAGGTACTCCTCGATCTGCGACTTCTTCTTGCCCTCCGCGGGCTCGTTGATCGGAAACTTCACGCGACCGTTGCCGTTGGCCATCACTTTGGACATCAAGGCCGAGTATTCCGTGCTGATGTCTTTGTCATCGAAGTGCTGGTATTGCCGAAAGCCCATAATGTCGCGATAGAAGGAGACCCAGGTGTTCATCTCGCCCCAGCCGACGTTGCCAACCATGTGATCCACGTACTTCAGTCCGGTGGGGCGGGCTAGTGAATCGGGTTGGGGGACGGAGCGAAATCCCGGCAGAAACGGTCCGTTGTAGTTCTTTCTTTCGACGAACGTGTGAATGGTGTCGCCGTAAAGCCCAATGGAGGAGAGTCGCACCTCACCATGGGAATCGGTCTCCGTTTGCGGTTCACGGACGCTGCGCGCGCCGCGTTTGGTGGTCTCGCGCCACGCGGATTCGGCGTCATCCACCCAGAGGGCGATGTCTTTTACGCCATCCCCGTGCTGATGGATATGGGCGGCGATCGGATGGTCGGAGCGCAACGGGGTGGTGAGGACAAAACGTATTTTGTCCTGCTGGAGAACATAAGACACGCGATCGCGCGTGCCCGTCTCCGGCCCGCGGTAAGCGACTAAACTCATGCCCATGGCGGTGCGGTAGAAGTGGGCGGCTTGTTTTGCGTTTCCGACGTAGAATTCGACGTAGTCGGTGCCGTTTAACGGCAGAAAATCGGCGGTCGCGGTTTCACGTGGCGACGCGCTCGGTGCTAATACTTGCGGCATAACATACTCCTGGGTGGGAAGTGTCAAACCTTCACGGAGACGGTGATTTTTTCCAACGCTCCGAGAAACTGTTCAATTTCAGCTTCGGTTCCAATCGTGACACGAATTGCCTGGGGAATGCCGAAACCTTTTAGGGGACGAACAATGACGCCGGCTCGCAACAACTCTTCGGTGATCCGGGAAGCTTCCGCCTCGTCTTCCCAGAGGGTGCTGACGAAATTCGCGCTGGACGGGACGTACCGCACGCCCAGGGCGCTGAATGCCTCGGTTAATTTGCGCATTCCGCGGAAATTCGTCTCGAGAGTGCGGTGAAGGAATTCCCGGTCCTCGAGCGCCCCCAGACCGGCAGCTTCGGCGATCGCCCCGGGCTCGAACGGAAGCTTCACTTTCAGCAGGTTCGCGATGAGATCTTCGTGGGCGAAGCCATAGCCGATGCGCGCCCCGGCCAAACCGTAGGCTTTCGAGAACGTTCGTAGCGTGATGACGTTGTCGTAACGGTAGTGCATCGAATCCGGGTAACGCGGATTGTCTTTGGCGTATTCAAAGTACGCCTCATCGAGGATGATCAGCACGCGCTCCGGGACATGTTTATAAAACTCGTCGAATTCGGAACGCGTGAAGATCGTGCCGGTAGGGTTGTTGGGATTCGCCAGATAGATAATTTTGGTGCGCTCGGTGATGGCTGCGGCCAGGGCCGGGAGGTCATACGCGAAATCGCGATAGGGGACGGTCCGGTAGGCCACACCGCGCGATTTGGCGAGCACCTGAAACCCGATAAAGGCGGCTTCGGTAGTCAGCACCTCGTCTTCATCGCAAAGAAAGGTACGGATGATATTGGACATGATGCCTTCGGAACCGCTTCCGGCAATCACGTTTTCGGGCTTGAGCTCATATTCGGCGGCCAATCGCTCGCGCAACTCCCGGCCGCCGGTGGGATAGAGATTCAAGTGGGCAGCAGGGCGGCGCATCCTCTCCAGAGCCATGGGAGAAGGGCCGAGCGGGTTTTCATTTGAAGCGAGCTTGATGACGTGGCGCAGGCCGTAGGTGCGCTTTACTTCTTCGATGTTGCGTCCGGGTTCGTAGGGCCGAAGCGAAGCAATAGCAGGCGGTACGAGCGGCATGATCCGTCACCATCATATCCGCTGCAATAATCGACGCTATGCCGGCTTGGCTCGACGGAAGCGTGATTTACGAAGTAAACACCGCGGCGTTCTCTTCGGCTGGCGATTTTGCCGGGGTAACTGCCCGGCTGGACGATCTGCTTGCGCTGGGAGTGAACGTCCTCTGGCTGATGCCGGTGCATCCGGTTGGGGAACTTCGCAGGAAGCTGCCGTTCGGTAGCTTCTATTCCGTTCGCGATTACTACGCGATTGCGCCTTCTTTTGGTACCGAGCAAGACTTGCGGCGGCTTGTGGACGAGGCCCATCGCCGTGAGATGCGCGTGATCATGGACATCGTCGCGAATCACACGTCGTGGGACAGCGTGCTTACGGCGGATCGATCCTTCTATAAGCGCGACGGGGCAGGACGGATTTCCGCGGCAAATGCGGAATGGACCGATGTGGCGGCCCTCGACTACGCCAATCCCAAGGTGCGAGCCTACATGATCGAGATGCTCGACTATTGGCTCCGCGAATTTCGGCTGGATGGTTTCCGGTGCGATGTGGCGGGCTTAGTACCGACTGCTTTTTGGGAAGAGGCGCGACCGAGGCTGGAACGCGTTTGCCCGGATCTACTGATGCTGGCGGAGTGGGACACGCCGGAGCTGCTGCGCAGCGCTTTTGATCTGGATTATTCCTGGGCTTTATATAAGGAACTGAAATCCGTGATGGCAGGCCGCGCTCCGGCGTCAGCGATTCGGGCGGTTTGGACGGAAGAGGAGGCGCGTTATCCGTCGGGCGCGATGCATTTGCGGTTTGCCGATAACCACGACGAGCAACGCGCGGTGACCTTGTTCGGATTAGAAGGTGCGATGGCGGCGGCGGTCCTGGTTTTCACGCTAGATGGCGTCCCGCTGGTCTACAACGGGAATGAAGTGGGCGATTCGACAGAAAGCGGCGGCGAGGCCATGTTTCACCGGTTGAAAGTGTTCTGGCCTATTGCCGAGAGACGGCCCGCGTTTTTGCCGTTTTTTCAGCAGCTGATTGCCATGCGGCGTGGGAGCGAGACGCTGGCGAAAGGGAAACTCACGTGGATCGACAATTCCGCGCCGGACAGCGTCTTAACCTTTGTAAGGGGCTACCAGCGCGAAGAGATGCTTGTGGGGATCAATTTATCCAACCGTCCGCAGGAGGTTTTGATCAGCGGTGTTTCGCCGGGCGGCGAGCAGTGGGACACATTCCAGCCGGTCTTCGGGGACGGACGCCCAGGTTCGGCTCCGAGGCTAAGCGCCTGGCAATGGATGGTCTGCAAGCGGGTGGTTGTTTGAGCCCCGATTTTCCGCGTCCTCACCACCCGATGCACGCCGAAGTGGTGGATACGCTACCGAGCGGGCAGAAGGTGAAGCGTCGCGTTCCGCGCATGCGAGCATGTGACGAGAAGAACGAGAAGGGGAAGCCGTGTATGGGCCATCTGAAACGCTGGTATGGGGTGGCCGCTGAACTTACGGACCGATTTGGAGCGGAGATTTACCGGTGCGAACGATGTCGCACGCTCTATCTGCCGAATCCCGAAGAACCTCCGCGAACGCGCACACTGAGCTGGTGACGGAATTGTGCGGCAAAAAAACCCCTCGACTGCAACCTGCAAACAACAGGGATCCGGGTAGACAACAAGCGCCCGGCTTCCGTACCTGACGCTTCGTACCCTTCACCCCTGAAGTCGCCTGCCAGTTGCAGAAGAGGGCAGGTTTGAGAAGTAAACTTCTCCGGTTCGCGTTCTATGATAGCAACCCGTTAGCCGCGGTATGGTTGCGCTAACTTCTTGATTCTGTTTGGAGATTCACAGTTGCGGGCGGGGCGGTTGTCCCTCTTGCGGACGGCAGCGTGTCGCTGTGACACAGGCATAGGAGACCTGCCAAGCTGTGACACAATTCTGGAGATGAACCGGCGGGCGGTTGCTCTTTCGCTGATGTCGTTGGCTGTCTTGGCGATGGGCTCCGGACTTTGGGCGCAAGCGGATCTCCCGGAAAGCTTTCACGTTTATACCGAGCACCCGCGGCTATTTCTCGGGGCGCCGCGGCTGCGTCTCCTCCGTCGTGAGCGGGAGCGGCAGTCCATGCGATGGGAACAGTTCCACCTGCTGGTCGAGGGGGGCGCACCTTTGCCGGAGGTGGGGTTTGCGAATGCGCTTTATTACCGCGTCGCGGATGACAAGGCGGCGGCACGTCGCGCGATTGATTGGGTGAGTAAACCGGATGCGGATCTGCGGCAGGTCGCGCTGGTCTACGACTGGTGTCAGGACCAACTTTCGGCCGCCGACAAGCAGAGGCTCGCGAGCGCGTTGAGGGCGGGGCTTCAAAAACCGGGGCGCACGATGAGCGACTATCGCGAGAAGGTACTCGCAGCCTTGGCGTTGTCTGGTGAAGAAGGCGAGTCGCCGGAAAAGGCACTGAGCGACTTCCTGCAACACGAATGGCCGGAACGCGTGGTGCGGCCTCTGCGCGAGGGCAAAGCGGCCATTCAAGGCGGGGACACGTACGCGCTTCTCGAGATCCTGCATGCCGTGCGGGATAACTTTCAGGTGGATCTTCGAAGTTCATTTCCTGCGTTTTTTCATCAGCTTCCTTTGTATGATCTTCTGTCTTACTACCCTGCCCCTTATCCGGCGAACGAGAACGAGTTCCACATCCCCTTTTCGGCAAAAGGCGGTGAGCCGGATTTGCAGGTTGCGGCTTTATCCCGTGCGGGTGAACTCGCCATGGTTGCATTCGATACGAATTCGCCTGAATCACAGGTTTTGCAAGGCTGGCTGATGGACGATCGGTTTCTGATGCGGGGTCTCTTTGGCAATCCGTACGAGTTTCTCTGGGCCAACCCTTACCAGCCGGGGCTGAGCTATTACCACGTGCCTTTGGTTTTACACGACGACATTCTGGGGCGGTTGCTGATCCGTTCTTCCTGGGACGACGATGCCCGCTGGGCCGGCTACATTGACGGCCGTCTGCAGGAGTTCAAGGACGGGCGCGTGGTGGAAATCGATCCCCGTACGTTGCGCGAGCCTCTGGATTTAGACGAGGCGGCAATCTTCTACGCTCCGACGAGCCATGCGCTCCGTGCGGAGAAAAAGGACCTGAACGACGTGTTTGTGGTCGGTTTGTCTCCGCGCGCGTCGTATCACGTGGAAGCAGAGGATGAGGAGATGCGGGAGGAGGCTTCCGATCCAGGAGGCATTCTTTACTTCCCGGGACTGCGGCCGAACCTCGAGGTACGCTTCCAGCCGGAACCCCTGGCAACTGCGCCAGCTGCTGCGCCCAGCCACTAGCGACGCCAGGGCTCGGTGGGGGAGTGAGGTTTTTCACAGACGGAGCTCTTAAAAGATAATCTTGGGCGTAACTCCGGGATAGAGCAGGATCGCCTTAACATGACCGAAGTTTTCTGGTCATGTCCAGCGCCGTCCCGGGGTCCTCAGGCACTGAACGGAATCTGCTTTTGCGGGGTCCCGTTTTCGCCATTCTCCTTCTCTTTTGCATGTTGAACCTACGCGCGCAAGAGACGTGTGCGCGATGTCACCCCGCGGAGGTGTCTTCGTTTGCGCAGTCGGCGATGGGCAGATCCGTCGGGAAGCCTATAGGGGCGCACGATGGCCGAATTGTGCACAAGCTTTCGAGTAGCGTGATCACGATCCGCGGCAGCGGTTCGCAACTGGAGCACCGGGTGAATCGGAATGGAGTAATCGCGGATTATCCGATCGCTTATTCCGTGGGCGCGGGTATTGTTGGATATAGCTACTTTATTCAGCTTGGCCAATATCTGTTTCAATCGCCGGCCTCTTACTACACACAGACGAAGAGCTGGGACCTTACGCCGGGATATGAGACGGAGCGAAGCGTAGATTTCACCCATCAGATTAACGACGGCTGCCTGTTCTGTCACACCGGTTCACTCAATTTGGTTGCGGGCACAACGAATCAATTCGGGAACCCTCCATTTACGCCCATCTCGTGCGAACGGTGCCATGGGCCGTCCGCAGCACACGCCGCGAGTCCCGTGGCGGGATCGATCGTGAACCCGGCGAAGCTAAGTCCAAGTCAGCGGGATAGCGTTTGCGAGCAATGCCATCTGGAAGGGGAAACGCGCGTTCTCAATCCCGGGCATAAGTGGTCGGATTTCCAGGCGGGACAGACGACGGAGAGCGTCTTCGCCACCTATCTTCCGGGCACACGCCAGGATGGTTCGCTGCGCGCGGTGAGCCAAAGCGAACTGCTGGGCGAGAGCCAATGCGCGAGGCATAGCGGGGGCCAGTTATGGTGCGGTTCGTGTCACAGCCCCCATGCAGATGCGCAGGAGCCGCGCAAGAACGTCACGCAGGTGTGTCTGGGCTGTCACGAAGGATTATTCGCGGCGGGCACGCACCGGGCCGCCACGGAGTGCGTGAGTTGCCATATGCCACGGCTCAGGCCAACGGACGTCGCGCACTCGGCGGTGACGGATCATAGTATTCCCCGGAGGCCGCGCCCTCAGTCTGCCGCGGAAAATCGAGCTAAGGGGGATAGCACCGTAATCGAGTTAAAGCCCTGGCGTGAAGTGAATGGCAACATCGCGCAGCGCGATCTTGGTTTGGCCTACTTCAACTTAGCGAGCACGAATCGCACGGCGGCCGACTTGATCCGCTCGTATGAGACTCTTGCGCGGCTTTCCCCGGCTGAGCGGCGAGATCCCCCGGTAGAGTCCGCTCTGGCATCGATTCTGCTATCCCAGGGTAGGACGGACCTGGCTATCGAATTGTATTCAGACGCGCTCAGTCAGGAGCCGTCCAATGCGCGCTATGCATACTGCCTGGGAACCGCCCTCGAACACGCGGGCAAATACGATGCGGCGATCAAGTCCTTGAGGCGCAGTATTGAATTGGATCCTTCGCAGCCGGATACGTATGTCGAGTTGTCGCGACTTTACACAGAAACCCGGCACGATGTGGAAAGTAAGGAGGTTCTGACTGAGTATCTCCGGTTCATGCCTCAAAACCTGACACTGCGTTCATCGCACAGGTCGCCAGACTGATCGTTCAAACGGCGCTGGTTTGCGAGTGACGCCCACGATCTTGAGCGAGGATGAGCATAGCTAGAAGGTAGAGCGCGCCGCCTACCAGCAGAGTTTGCACAAGGCCCAGATAGATAGCGCAGACGAGCGCGCCAACTGAGCCGAGTACGCTCGAGGCCGCGTTTAGCGACCAGGCCCAGCGAGTAGAAGGCGAGTGCCAGGCTTCCAGGCGTTCCAGTCCAGTCGGGAACGGCATTCCCATAGCAAAGCCAGCGGGGAAGATCAGCACGATTGTGATGATGATCTTCAATGCGCGCGGAAGACCGACGCCGCCCGTCAACGTAAAGGAGACGGCGAGCGCGAGAAGCGAAACCAACGCGGCCACGGAAAGAAGCACGAAGAGTAAGCGCCGGTCGTCTCTCCGAATGATCGAACGGCTGAAATAGCTGCCGAGTCCGGACGAGATCAGCATGGAGAAGATCACCACCGTCAGCGCATAAGTGGGGTGACCTAGGAACAGAACGAACTTCTGAATGAGCGCGACCTCGATCAAGATGTAGCCGGCGCCGATGAACAGGAAATAGAGCAGAAAGACCAGCATGTTCTTCTCGCGCGGCAGACGCGTCCCCAGCACCAACGGCGGCAGGACCAGAATGACGACCACGGCGACGATGCTGACGAACAAGCGATTCGAACAGCAGCGGGACCGCGACGTTGATCTTGTAGTCGGCGGATTTTTGGGAAGCGCCGGTGAGAAAGGCCAGCAAGATCGCGCGGCTGCACGGTATAGAAGAAGAACGGCCGGTTGTCGCTGACGGGCGTGATGTTGTATCGGTAGTCGCGCTCGAAGCGCGGGGGTCGGGCGTGGTCAGCAGTTCGGTAAATTCGATTCGGAATGCCCGCGCCGGGCAGAGTAGATCGCGCGTGAGATTGCCTGGCTTTGATGGCTGTGCGTGCTCGGTCAATGTCGGCGTCGGAGAGCGGTTTGCGGGCGATGATTACAGTGTCTTGCGCGCCAAAGCCGGCCAGGTCCGTTCGGGTGCCGGCGCGCGCGACGATGACGTGGCTGTGCAGGATCGTTCTCGCCCAAGTCGTGCAGGGCGACCATGGCAAGCGAGATGAGGCGCAGCGATTCGCGCGGCGGATCGAAGCCCCAGCGGGTGAAGGTCAGGAGCCCGTCGTCGGTGAGATGGCTCGAGGTAGTCCCGGAACGCGTCGGTGGTGTAGAGGCTGTTCTCGCTGAGGGCGAAGGCGCCGGCGGCGGTGGAGGCCCAGGTATCCACCAGCGTGGCCTGCAGAACCTGAAATTTATCCGTGCTGCGCCGGATGAAGCTGCGGCCATCCTCCACGTGGATGTGGACGTCGGGGCGAAGGTAGAGCCCGCGGCTCAGACTCGGGATACTTCTGCCGCATGATGGTGGTGGCGATGATCGGATTGATTTCTACGCCGGTCACGTCATGGCTGCCGGAAGCGAGCGCGCGGGAGACGTCCCAGCCGCCGCCGGGTCCGATGATCAGGGTTTTGGCGCCGGGGCGGATGTTGTAGGGCAGACCCGGGCCCTCGATGCAGCAGATCGCGCAGATTGTCGGGGGTCAGGTGATCGAAGTCGAAGTTCGCGATGCCGGTCGACGCGTCGGCGTCGATGAAGATCATGGGGACGTGCGATTCGCGCTCGCGGCCGAGCGCAATGCGCGAGAAGCTGTTCCACTTGACGAACTCCTCGCCTTCCAGCTTTTGGCCTTTGGCGTAGCGCACGTCGATGAAGTGATAGCGAACGTTCAGGCTGATCAGCAGCGCGAAAGCGAGCCCGAAGCGCGACGCTAGACGGCGACCAGTGGCGTAACCCGCCATGTTGAACCAGATGGCGGCAGCGGCGGCGAAGAGGACGGCCACCGAGAGCGTCGTGTTCGGACCGCCGAACCATTGCAAGGAAGGGCACGAGCAGAAGGCAGCCGCCAGCGGCGCCCAGCAGATCGAAAAAGTAAACGCGGTTGACGCGTTCGATCGTTTCGGAGATGACGAGGGAGACGATGATGCCGGAGCAGAGAAACGGAAGCGCGTTGGTGAAGTAAATGAGGGCGAGCTGCCCGTTGCCGATCTCGGCTTTTTGACCGAGCACGACCATTACGGCGAGCACGACCAGAAGACGCGTTCAGGGCGCTCAGGTATCCCCAGTTTGCGGTACAGATTCCCGGCCAGGCGGCGACCACGTAGGAAAGCACGCCGCCCACGCCGAGTCCGAATAGCGCGATGGAAATCGCCAGAAATGCGAAATGGTAATAGAAGACTACGGAGAAGATCCGGGTAAGAGAAAGTTCCAGCAGCAGGGTGGCGAGTGTCGTGAAGGCCACCGCGCCGTAAAGCAGCGGCCAACTCGGCGGCGGGTTTCGGGTCAACCCGCTATTCTACCTTGGGTTGAATCGTACAAGACGCGCGCTCAAGGAATTGCTTGCGGAGAAGCGCGCTGGCGGACGACACTGAAAGCTGATGCCTGCAAAAGTGCGCAAAGCGGTTTTCCCGGCTGCCGGACTGGGAACCCGATTTCTTCCCGCCACCAAGGCGCAACCGAAGGAAATGCTCCCGCTGGTCGACAAGCCGATCATTCAATACGGGGTTGAGGAAGCGATTCATTCCGGAATCCAGAACATTATCATCGTCACCGGACGTGGAAAATCGGCCATTGAAGATCACTTCGACGTGAGCTTTGAGCTGGAAAACATGTTGGAATCGCGGGGGAAGAACGATCTGCTGAGCTTTGTGCGCGCAGTGTGTCCGAAATGATCGACGTTTCCTACATTCGGCAAAAGGAGGCTCTGGGCCTGGGACACGCGTGTTATGCGCGCCGCGGATCTGGTGGGGATGGAGCCGTTCGCGTGCGTGCTAGCGGACGACGTGATCGACGCGGAAACACCCTGTCTTCGGCAACTACTCGATGTCTATGAGTTTTTCAACGCGCCGGTGCTGGCGGTGATGGAAGTGCCCAAGGAAAACATCTCCTCCTACGGGGTGGTGGACGCGGAGCCGATGTCGCATAACGGGAGCAAGGATCGCGTGTATCGGATCCGCGACTTGGTGGAGAAGCCGAAAGCGAACGACGCGCCTTCGAATCTGGCGATCATTGGCCGTTATGTGCTGACGCCGGACATTTTTGGATCTATCGCGGCGATTCAACCCGGCTCGGGTTCGGAGATCCAACTCACGGACGCACTGAAACATTTACTCCGGAGCCGGCCGATTTACGCATATCGGTTCGAGGGAAAGCGGTACGATGCCGGCGATAAGCTGGGTTTCCTGAAAGCGACCGTGGAGTTTGCCCTTCGTCGCCACGACCTGGGCCAGCAGTTCCGGGAGTATCTGCGCAATCTGGAATACTGATGGGATGCGGCAAGACTGACTGGGGCTTGCCCTGATGGCGGTTGCTGGCGCAGGCGGAGATTGTGGATGATGTGCGGTCGCATGTCGCGACAGGGAGATTGGGTTTCGCGCCGACCAGCTGGTGTCGGAATATCACAGGCAACATGGCGCGACTCCTGAAGCTGAATCCTGGCCGATTCCTGGGTCGCGCGCGGACTTCTTGACGCGGGGCGTCTGGACGATGCGGAGAAGCATGCAACCGAGACGCGCACATGGGCCACGGCGCTTCTGTCCGCACCGCAAGCTGGACGCGGAAGCCGCTTTGCCGCGAGGCCCTTGGCGCCGCGATCGAAGTGCATGCCCAGGTGCTGGGTAAACGCGGACAGCAATTCGGAAGCGGTCAGTTTCCTGCGGAGTGGAAGCGATGCGCTGGCGCGGCACCAGCATCCAGGCGCGTATTCAGAAAAATCTCAATTTGCTGACCCTGGAAGGCAAACCCGCGCCGCCGCTCGACATCGCGCACTGGACGGGCGACGCAAAGCCGCAGCCACTGAGCGCGCTGACGCGGGCATCCGGTGCTCCTTTTCTTCTGGGCGCATTGGTGCGGGGACTGCAAAGCCGAGGCGTCGGTGATTCAGGATTTGCAGGCGCGTTACGGCCCCGGTGGGCTGAAGGTGATCGGGCCAACGATGCACTACGGGTTCGCCAGTGGCGGAGAAGAAGCAGCGCCTGATGCGGAGAAGGCGTGGATCGAGCAGACACGGAAAAAATACTATGCGCGGATCGGCACCATGCCGGTGCCGGTCAGCGAAGTGACGATGCGGCTTTATGGCGTGAGCACCACGCCGACGCTGGTGCTTATCGACGCACACGGCATTGTGCGGCTCTATCATCCCGGCGCAATGAGCCTCAGCGAGCTTGCTCCGCTGGTCAAAAAGCTGATGGCTTAGCAGCTAGCGGATGGCGGCCGCGATCGCGTCGGCGTCATGGGGTACGACAATCGGCATGTTGCCGAAGTTGGGCGCAATGGGCGCATCGCCCGGGCCTGTCAACTGCCCAGTGTGATAGCGGTAAATATAATCGGGATCCTTCAGGACATTGCCGGTGAGCACGGCCACAACGTCTTCCTCCGGACGGATTACGCCAGCGCTTGTGAGCTTTTTAAGACCCGCGAGTGTCGCGGCAGATGCGGGCTCACATCCGATTCCACAGAGCCCAATTACAGCCTTGGCATCGGCGATCTCCTGCTCGGTGGCGCGCTCCACCGTTCCGTGCGTGGTTTCGATCTCAAACTGTGCTTTAGGCCACGATACCGGGTCACCTATCTTGATAGCCGTGGCGAGCGTCTCCGGATGAGCCTGGGCGACGAATACACCGCGCTCCGCAGCACTCATGTACTCGTAGAACGGGGAAGAGCCGTGCGCCTGTACAACGGCTAGCCGCGGCAGCCGGTCGATGAACCCGAAGGCGAGCAGTTCCCGTAAGGCCTTGCCGAACGCCGATACGTTGCCGAGATTTCCGCCGGGGACTACGATCCAATCGGGCACGCGCCAGCCGCGTTGATCGAGCATTTCGAGAACGATAGTCTTCTGCCCTTCGATGCGGAACGGGTTCACCGAATTAAGCAGATAGATGCCCAGGCGCTGGGCCAAGACGCGCACCAGGGCGAGGATTTGATCGAAGTTGGCCTCGATCTGAAAGGTTCGCGCGCCATATTCCAGTGCCTGCGCGAGTTTGCCGTAGCTAATGTTGCCGTGCGGGAGAAAGATCAGCGGCTCAAGCCCAGCGGCGCTTGCATATGCGGCCATGGACGCGGAGGTGTTGCCAGTCGAAACACACGCTACGCGCCGCAGCCCAAGCTTTCGGGCCTGCGCGACGCCGCAAGTCATGCCGTTATCTTTAAATGATCCGGTGGGATTGAAGCCTTGATGTTTGAAGACGAGGGCGTGAAGGCCCGCGTATTCAGCGGCACGGGGCGCTGAGAGCAGAGGCGTGTTCCCTTCCCGAAGGGTCGTGATCCGGTTCACTTCGAACGGAGGAAGGAACTCGCGGAAACGCCACACACCGCTCTGGTCCACGGGCTCGTTCGACATCCGGCGTTCCAGCCATATTCGCTTCAGCCGGGGCGCCTCGCCTTCGAGTGAAGCAATCTTCGCCTCGAGTAGACTTCCGCACTTGGCGCACGCGTAGATGACTTCGTCGATGCCGAACACCTCGCGGCACTGGGGATTGAAGCAGACCAACTCCATGCAGACCCCTGAGTATAGCTATAGAAAATGGAGGGATGGTCAGCGTGCACCTCGAGAACGGACGAGTGGAGATTCGGGACGCGGCGCCTCCTCGGCGACCACCCGGATATGCGCTGATCCGACTGCTGGCGGGCGGCATCTGCAACACCGACCTGGAACTGCAGCGCGGGTATTACAGATTTAGTGGCACACCGGGTCATGAGTTTGTCGGAGAGGTGATCGCCGCTGACGACGGGCAACTAGTCGGCAAACGAGTAGTTGGGGAGATCAATCTGTCTTGCGGCCACTGCGAGTGGTGCGCTCGCGGGCTGGAACGGCACTGCCCAAACCGAACTGTGCTGGGTATCGTGGAACACCCCGGAGCATTTCAGGAGCTATTCACTCTTCCAGAACGAAATCTCCATATCGTTCCAACGGAACTCTCAACGGACGACGCGGTCTTTACGGAGCCGCTGGCCGCGGCATGCGAGATTCTAGATCAAGTGGTCATTCCCGAAGATGCTCCGGTGGCCGTTCTTGGCGATGGAAAGCTGGGTCTCCTGATCGCTCAAACACTGCTCGCGCACGGTTTCACCGTCGACCATTTCGGCCGCCATGAACGAAAACTGGCGATTTCCGCTGGTAAGGGAGCACGGGTTCATTTCAGGGGATCGCTCCCGGTGGCGAGCTTCGATTGGGTGGTGGATGCCACGGGATCCACTGGAGGCGTGGAAGCCGCGCTTACAATGGTTCGACCGCGGGGCACGGTGATTCTCAAATCCACCGTGCACGAGAAGGCCTCGATCGATTGGGCCAAGGTGATTGTGGACGAAATCTCTCTGGTGGGATCGCGGTGCGGCAGATTTGAACCGGCGCTGGAACTACTGCGACTCGGCCGCGTGGATGTACGTCCGCTGATCAGTGATCGCTTTCCGCTGGCCGAAGCGGTAAAGGCCTTCGAGTGTGCGAACAAGTCCGGCGTTTTGAAGGTACTGCTCGAGGGTTGACGTCCACCTTGTAAATTGAAAACGTGAACCCCCACGTAGGGAAGCCGTCTGATCTTCACGGCAGCGCCCCAGACACGCATCATACGGCGCTGCTCCTCATTGACGTAATCAATCGATTCGACTTTGATCGCGGAAGGGAACTCTTAAAAAATGTCTTGCCGCTCGCGCCCTGTATCGCAGCGTTAGCGGGAAGAGCACGCAGGCAAGGAGTGCCGGTCATCTACATCAACGACAACTTCGGTCGCTGGCAATCGAATTTTCAGCAGCTGATCGACAGGGCGCTTGCTCCCGATTCCCCGGGTAATGGGTTTGTCCGGCAGGTGGCGCCAGAAGAATGCGACTATTTCGTCCTTAAGCCAAAGCACTCGGGTTTCTACCAAACCCCGTTGGAGATCCTTTTGAAGCACCTGGGTGCGCAGCGTGTGATTCTCGCGGGTGTGTGCACCAACAGTTGCATCCTCTTTACGGCAAACGATGCTTATATGCGCGATCTGCAAATCGCCGTTCCGGAAGACTGTGTCACGGCCTGCTCTGAACGGGAGCATCGTGCCGCGTTGGAGGAGCTACGATCCATGTTAAAAGCCGACACGTCGATCTCAACCGAGGTGGATTTGGATTATGACTAAGCGGATCAAAGTTATTAAAAGGCATCCATATTGCAGATGAAAACGCAACTGGCACTGTTGCGTCAGCGTCACAGACAGTGAAGACGGGCACTGGTTGCCCTAACTTAGGAGGAGAAGATGAAGAACAAATTGTTGCTGGGCTTTGCTTCCGCGATTCTATTCGCCGGGACGGCGATGAACGCGCAGGTTGTTGTGCGGGTTGGGCCGCCTCGTCCGATTGTGGAGACGCGTCCGGTGGCTCCTGGCCCGGGATACATATGGACGAATGGGTATCACCGATGGGAAGGTGGTCGTTACGTGTGGACTCCTGGCGCCTACGTACTGCCACCGCGTCCTGGCGCTCGCTGGCGTGAACGCCGGTGGGTACGCCGGCATGGCGAATGGGTGTTGGTGGGCGGCGAGTGGCGTTAGACTCCCGGCATTAAGCTGGTTGTTGCTGGGTTAGGCAGTGGAGTGTTCCGAGTCCCCAGACAAGCTCCACTGCCGAGATTCCTACGACACGTCGGCGAGGGAAAAGATCAGCAAGGGTGTTTAGCGCGAGGCGATCGCTACTGTCGTTGAACGTCGGTACAAGGACGCAATCGTTCGCGATGTAGAAATTAGCATAGCTGGCAGGGAGGCGTCTTCCAGCAAACCCTAACGGTGCTGGCATGGGGAGGGTGACTATTCTTAGACTAGTTTTCTGCAGCAACTCCAAATTCTGGCAAAGCACGACGTAGTTCTCATCAGTTTCATCTGATTCTTGGGAAAGCACCACAGTGTCAGCGGAAACAAAGCGTGCCAAATCGTCGATATGGCCGTGAGTATCATCCCCTGAGATTCCGTTTTTCAGCCATATAAATTCAGAAATCCCCAAATGGCTTCGTAGGCGTTCCTCGATTTCGACGCGCGTCAGGTGCGGATTGCGCGCCTGGATAGGGCTAAGGAGGCATTCTTCGGTGGTCATCAGAAAGCCCCGCCCGTTGACGTCGATACTGCCACCTTCCAACACCATCCCCGGGCGCCAAACGGGCATGGCGAGTGTATCCGCCAGGGCGGCATTTACCGCATTGTCCAGCTGCCAGTCGTCATACTTTGCCCACGCGTTGAACTCCCAATCCGTAATGGCAACGCTCCCGTCATTCCCTTTCACAAACAACGGGGCATAGTCTCGCGCCCAAACGCGGTTTGTCGGGATGGGGAAGAACTCCACGGCCGCGAGGTTCACGGCGCTCTTGCGTAGCATCCGCCGGATGCGATGTGCGGCTTCGTCGGTTTGCACAAGTATCCGAACTTTTTCGCTCTCGGCGAGTTTCTTGACGATTTCGCAGTAGACCCAAGGAATCGGGGCAAAACGTCCTGGCCAGTCTTCTTTGTTGTGGGGCCAGGCGATCCAGGTCGCTTCGTGAGGCTCCCATTCCGCAGGCATGCGGAAACCAAGTTCTTGCGGCGTGGCCACGTTAACCGACCAGCATGCGATTCACGATGGGGCCGTAGGCGTCGATGCGGCGATCGCGGAGGAACGGCCAGTTGCGGCGCGTCTCATCGATTACGCGTGGGTCCACATCGGCAACCAGAATCTCTTCTTTATCGTGCGAGGCTTGGGCGATCATACGGCCGAACGGATCGGCAATAAAAGATCCGCCCCAAAACTCCAGTTGGCGCTCAGGTGGTCCCTCAAGTCCGACCCGATTTACCGCGGCGACATATACTCCGTTGGCAATGGCATGAGCCCGTTGAATCGTACACCAGGCATCGTACTGGGCCTCGCCAAACTCCGCTTTCTCGGCAGGGTGCCAGCCGATCGCGGTGGGATAAAACAAGACGCTCGCTCCACCCATGGCAGCGATCCGCGCACCTTCCGGATACCATTGATCCCAGCAAACGAGTGTGGCGATGCGGCCCGCCTTCGTATCGAAGTTTCGGAACCCCGTGTCCCCAGGAGTGAAGTAGAACTTCTCAAAGTACAGCGGATCGTCGGGGATGTGCATCTTCCGGTAAATTCCCAGCAAGGCGCCATCGGAATCGATCATGGCAGCGGTGTTGTGGTACAGGCCCTGCGCACGTTTCTCGAAGAGTGACGCCACGATCACTACATTATGTTTCCGGGCCACCTCGCCGAGGCGCTCCGTAGAGGGGCCTGGGATGGGCTCCGCTAAGTCGAACAGCTGCGCATCTTCTTCCCTGCAGAAATATTGGGAACGGAACAGCTCAGGCAGACAGACGATCTTCGCGCCTTGGGAAGCGGCATCGCCAACCCTTTCCACAGCCTTTTCCAGATTAGCGGTGGCATCCGGGGAGCAACTCATCTGCACCAAGCCGATTCGGAATGTCTCGTCAGTCACTCGTTTCATTGTAGGGTTTGCGTGTTAAACGGCGGTGAGAGGATCCAGAAGCTTTTCACGCATAAACTGGATCACCGCTCCCGGGCTGGTCGCCCCGTCGGTTGGAACGCGCATCACACCGGCGGGAGTGAACTGCGCACCAGGCAATGCGCTGACCAGCGCCATGAGTTTGACCGCGTCCACGCGCGTCTCTTTGTGGAACTTAACGTTCAGCACCCCGGCGCGGCGATCGATGGCTTCGATTCCGATCTTTTCGGCCGACGTCTTCAGCGCGGAGTAGGCCAGCAGGAGCTTAACTTCTTCGGGAACGGGTCCATAGCGGTCTGCAAGCTGCTGCTCCACTTTGTCGCGATCCTCCGCCGTGGATGCGTTGGCAATTTGGCGATAGGCGCGCAATCGTTGATTCTCATCGCTGATGTAGTTATTGGGAATCCGAATATCGAGCCCGAGGTTCAGTGCCGAGTGGATCTCCGGGAGGACTTCTTCGCCCTTCATTTCGCGAACGGTTTCGTCGAGCATCCGGACATACATGTCGAAACCAATGGCATTGATGTGGCCGTGCTGCTCGCCGCCTAGCAGGTTACCCGCGCCGCGTAGCTCGAGGTCGAACGCGGCGATTTTGAATCCGGCACCCAGGTCGCTGAACTCCTTAAGGGCGGCAAGCCGCTTGCGGGCGATCTCGGTAAGTTCGGTATCTGGCCGGCACAAGCAAATATGCGTACGCGCGGCGATTCGAGCGGCCCACGCGGCCTCGCAACTGGTAGAGCTCGCTCAGCCCGTAACGCTCCGCGTTCTCAATGATGATCGTGTTGGCGAGGGGTATATCCAGCCCATTCTCCACGATGGTGGTCGAAACGAAGATGTCGTACTCGTGCCGCATGAAGGCGAACATGACGCGTTCCAATTCCGCCTCGCCCAACTGGCCATGTCCCACGCCGACCTTGGCGCCCGGCGCGAGCTCCTGGAGTTGGGCGGCGCGCGCCCAAATGGAGTCGACGCGGTTGTGGACGAAATAAACCTGTCCGCCCCGACCTAGTTCCAGTTCAATCGCGGATTTGATCAAGTCCGGCATCGAAGGGCGCGACGACGGTCTGAATCGCCAGCCGGTCCTTGGGAGGAGTTTCGATCACCGACATGTCTCGCAAACCGAGCAGCGACATATGGAGCGTTCGCGGAATGGGCGTGGCGCTCATCGCCAGCACGTCCACGCTTCGTTTCAGGTGCTTCAGCCGCTCTTTGTGCTTCACCCCGAAACGCTGTTCCTCATCCACGATCACCAGCCCGAGATCTTTGAACTCCACATCCTGGGAAAGAAGCCGGTGAGTTCCAACGGCGACATCGACTTTGCCATCCGCGAGGTCGGCCAAGCCCACCTTCAACTCCTTGGGAGTGCGGAACCGGTTGAACATTTCGATGCGAACGGGAAACGATTGGAAGCGCTTCTTGAACGTTTCGAAGTGTTGGAAGCTGAGAACCGTAGTGGGCGCGAGCACGGCGACCTGCTTTCCGTCGCCCAGCGCTTTGAAGGCCGCGCGCATCACGACTTCTGTCTTGCCGAAACCGACATCGCCGCAAAGCAGGCGATCCATTGGCTGGGAGGATTCCATGTCGCGTTTGATGTCGTTGATCGCCGATTTCTGATCGCGCGTTTCGGTCTATTCGAAGGCGTCTTCGAACTCGCGCTGCCAGTTGGAGTCGGCGGAGTAAGCGAAACCCTTCCGCCATTTTGCGCTGGGCGTAGAGCTTGAGAAGCTCCTCGGCCATGTCCCGCATTTTGGCCTTGACGCGGGACTTGGTACGGGTCCAGGTAGCGCCGCCCATGCGGTCGAGCTGCGGCTTGGCATCGCTGCCCCCGCCGCGGAATCGCTCGATCAGATCCATGCGCGTGAAGCGGCACGTAAAGCTTGCTGCCGCCCGCATATTCGAGCAGCATGTAGTCGCCCTTGGTTTCGCCCTGCTGGATTTCGCGCAGGCCAAGGAACTGAGCTACGCCATGCTCCGCGTGGACCACGAAGTCGCCGGGCTTTAGATCGAAATTGTCGCTCGAAAAGGTACTGAGCAGTTGCGAAGCGCTGGGTTTCGCGACCAGCGCTGACGAATCGAATAGGTCTTCGGATCCGAAGATGGCGAGCTTCGATTCCTGCAGAACGACGCCTCGCGCGACGCGCCCTTGTATCAGGAATATATTCGCAACATCGCCCGCCATATAGGCGCGTTGAGCCAGGTACTCGGGGGCAGTACTGGTCTGTTCCAGGCCCAGCTGGTAGGCCACGTTGTACTCATGGAAGATGTCGGCGACCCGCTCCACTTCACCCGCAGTCGATCCGAAAAAGGCGACGCGCTGGCCGCCCTCGACCAGGTTGCGCGCTTCGGCGATAGCCGCACGCATATTGCCGTGAAATGCCGTTGAGGGGCGCGTTGATAGATGTAGCGCATCGGTCGCAGCCGTGACGTCGAGTCCGCGAAATTCGATCTCAACGAACTTCCGCGAGGCTTCGCGTATCTCTTCGTACGTACGGAACGCCCGCTCCGGCGGGCACCATTGGGGACGATCGGGCGCGCGCAGCCGCTTCCATAACCGGTCCGCAGCGGCTCGCGTCAGTTCCGGCTCATCCCAGATCACAATCGGGCGATCGGCCAACGAGAAAAGATCGCCCGCGCGTTCACGGATCAGCGGCACGAGCATTTCCCAACCGGCAAATGGCGAACCGTCCGACGGCAAGTCCCGTGAAGCCATGCCGGCTTCTCGTAAGCGGTCGGCCAGTTCGCTCAGCAGCGGGCGAGAGCGCTGGTATTCCCTCAAAGGCAGCAGCGTACACTCGCTGACTTTCAATACCGATCGTTGCGATTCCACCTCGAACCGGCGGATGGATTCAATCTCATCGCCGAACATCTCGATGCGAACCGGCTTTGCGCCGGGCGAAAAGACGTCCAGAATGCCGCCGCGTACGGAATACTCGCCAACCAACTCCACGGGCTCCCGCCGCTCGTAACCGATGCTCTCGAGATGGGCGAGAAGATCGTCTTGCGGAATTTCGTCGCCGGGCCGAAGCGTGAGCGCCAGTTGCCGGTAAAACGAAGCCGCTTCCACGCGCAGCAGAGCGGAACGCAATCGGCGTCACGGTGATCGGCGCGCGCCGAGTGGCGAGCTTCCAGAGACCCGCGGCGCGGCTTTCCAGAATCTCGGCGTGCGGCGACATCGCCTGCCCAGGGATCACATCCAGCGCAGGGAGCAGCTGCGGTTTGTTGCGCTCCTCAGCCGGAAGCAAGATATGGAAGAAGGTGTCGATCGCCTCTTGAATGATTTCGGCTTGCTTATTTCCGTCCGTCACCAGCAGCAGTGGACGTTCGGTGAGTTGATGAAGCAGTACGGCGTAGAGTGCCTTCGCCGTGGGGTTCAATCCCGATAGAGAAAGCCTCTCACCGGTACGGTGAGTGATGCGGCGCAGCAATTCCTGAAATGCCTGGTTGCGTCCAAGATTGCTGAACAGCTCGCGAATTGAAGGATGAAACATCGATAAACGGAAGAGAGCGCAACTAGCGAGACAGAACGGCTTCGATGATCCCGGTGGTGGAGTAACCGGGCTCCAGAGCAAGTGCTTGTACCGTTCCACCCGCGGCCTCGACCTCTTCACGGCCCGCGATGAAGTGCGCCCAGTCCGCCCCTTTGATTAAAACATCCGGCAGAACGACAGAGATTAGCTCGCGAGGCGTGTCTTCGTCGAACAGAACCACAGCATCTACAGCTTCCACCGACAGGGCAACTTCGATGCGCTCCCGTTCCGTCATAAGGGGACGATTCGGACCTTTATAACGGCGCACGCTAGCGTCCGTATTGAGCGCCAGAATCAATATGTCGCCCAGGCCTCTGGCCTGTTCAAGAAGGCGGATATGACCGGGATGAAGCAGGTCATAGCAGCCGTTGGTGAATACTACGCGGCGGCCTTCCTTCTGCCACTCTTGCCGCTTATCCACTAACTCCGAACGGCTGAACTCTTGGGCCATTGATTCTTTGAATTGCGTTCAGAGCGGAAGCGATCTCGGCATTCCTGTGAACAGAAATAGGCGGTGGAGCCGTCCACGATGCGCGTGTACGCGGTGTTGGTGGAGACGAACGTACCGCAAACCGGATCTTTGCGAAGTTCTCCCGACGTGCGCATGGTTTCCGGTGTAGCCTGCTGCGGGGTACCCGAAGAGCCGCTCATCGGATTGCCCCCACGAAGCAACTGCCACACGCCGGTGATGGCGGAGCGTACCACGAGAAAGAAGAAGATCAGTGATATCAGCTCGCCGACATAACGAAACATCTAGAACACTCCTCGGATTACACCGCTTCCGGCGTAATCACACGTTACTTCTTCTTGGCCGGCTTCTTGGCGTCCGGATTCGCGTAGCTCGTTGCCACAGCGCCTTGCATAGAAGCGAGCATCCCTTTAGCAGCCTCGGCGTTGGGCCCATCCGGCTTCAATTGCAGGTATTTCTGAAACGCTTCGATCGTGCCTTCAGGCGGAACGACTTTGCCGTCCTTGTCGGTCTTCGCCTGGCCCACCAGACAAACACCGTACTGATATTGTGCGTCGGCGTAGTTGGCGTCTGTCGTAATGGCCTTTTTGAAAGCGTCGCACGCGGGCTGGCCTTGTCCGCTGTTCATCAACAACGCACCCATATTGTAGTAATACCGGCCCGCGTTGGTGGGATCCAACTGCGCGGCCTTTTCAATATTGGTCTGCGCGTCGGCGATGTTCTTGGAACGTCCAAGCGCCAAAGCGTAATTGTTGTAGTAGCCGGCCTCGTCGGGTTTCAGCGCGATCGCCTTCTTCCAGGCGTCGAATTCTTTCTCGCGCAAGGCCGTGGCTTCTGCCGGCTTCGCGGTTGCTGCGCCTTCGTACGATAGGGCCAACTGGGAGAAGATCACCGGCTGAGTCGCATCGACCTCCGCCGCTTTGTTGAAGTTCGTGATCGCGTCGTCGTAGTTCTTGGCTTCGAGCGCAGTCTTGCCCGCGTTGTACGTATCGTTTAGAGCTTTGTTCTTGGCAAGGCGGGCCTCGGATTCCTTATTTTGCTTCTCGAATGCCGCCTTCTGCTCGGCGGTCATGCCCCGCTCCTGGTCTTTCGTGAGCGTCCCCGTTTGCATCGGCTTGGGCGAGCGCCTTATTCTGCTCTTCGCTCTTCTTCAAGTCGAAGTTCTGTTCCATCGGGTCGCCGGGATGCGTCTGAGACCTTATTAAGCTGATCTCGCTTGGCGCCATCCACCTCAACGGTGATGGAGTATGTGCCAATCGGGAGGCCGTAGTGGCCGTAATGCCCCTTCTTATCGGTCTTGACCTCGTAATGCCCTTTCATATCGGTGCGATCAAACTTTACGACCGCGCCTTTAATAGGACCTTCGGCGCCAGTCACTACACCTTCAACGGCAGTCACTTGGGCCTTCGCGGCGCCGGCGAGCAGCAGAAAGGCACCGGCAAATAGAGCTAAATTCTTCAAAGGAAAGAGCATAAACACACCTCGGAGTGTTTTGGCCTTCTCAGCATACTACAGGGACGTTACATGGATCGGCGACGTTTCGACCTTCAGTTCGTATCCACGCGGCGCGATCGCAGTATGCACAACGGTGAACCGCTGCGCGTTTCGGCTCATGACCTCTTCCACAGCCGTTAGCGCCTTATCCGCCCCGCGGCGGAGAAAAACGAGGATGGATGGACCCGCCCCGCTCAACACGCATCCGAACAGATCGGGGCGGCGAAGCGCGAGCACTTCCGCCAAGCCAGGGACCAGCTTTGCCCGGAACGGCTGATGCACTCGATCGCAAAGGGCGGTGCTGAGCATGTCCGTGCGCCCGGTGGCCAATGCTCCCACAAGCAGCCCAGTGCGCTGGAGATTGAAGATCGTATCTTCCCGCGAATACGTCGCAGGCAGCACCGCGCGGGAGTGGGAGGTCGGAAGGACAAAGTCCGGGATCACCAAGGCGATCGCGCAGTCCTCCGGAAGTTCGAAGCGAATGGCACGCGCGTGGCCGGCATCATCGATCGCGCTGACCGTAATCCCCCCCAGGACGCACGCTGCGACATTATCGGGGTGGCCTTCGAGACGGGCGGCTTCGTCCAAAATGCGCTCGCGGGTCCAGCCCAAGGCGAGGAGAGAATCGGCTATAACTACTCCCGCGGTGAGCGCGGCGGCACTGGATCCTAGTCCCTTGCCCAGAGGTATTCCGTTGTGAATTTCGAGATGAACTGCGGGGAGCGTGGCCCCCGTCGTTAGTTGCAACCGTGCGAGCCGTTTGCCAGATGAGATTGGTTTCATCGGTGGGGATGGACTCTCGATCGAGGCCGGCAACCAAAATGGCTAGATCGGCGGAGGGCTGGAAGCGGCATTCGAGATAGATGTCGAGCGCAAGTCCAAGCGCATCGAAGCCGGGCCCGAGATTAGCGCTCGAGGCCGGAACCCGCAGACTTGCCCATGACATGCGCGTCGTGAGCCTAGCGGAACTCGAGCAGTTCTTTTTCTTTGGAGCGCGCCGCTGAATCGATCTGCGCCATTTGACCGTCCGTCATTTTCTGAATGACATCAAGAGCCCGGCGCTCTTCGTCTTCCGCGATCGTTTTCTCCTTGGTCAGCTTTTTGACGCTTTCGTTCGCATCCCGGCGAATATTTCGCAAGGCGACGCGGTGATCCTCGGCAATACCGTGGAGACGCTTCACAATCTGTTTCCGCCGCTCTTCGTTGAGCGGCGGAATCGGGCAGGCGGATCATCTTCCCGTCGTTAGCGGGATTGATCCCGAGATCAGAGGTGCGGATCGCCTTTTCGATGGCCCCGATTTGCGAAATATCCCAAGGCTGCACGGTGATCATGCCGGGCTCGGGGACGTGGAGGTTCGCGAGCTGATTCAGCGGCGTCGGCGTGCCGTAATAATCGACGCGGATCCCGTCGAGCATGTTCACGGAGGCGCGTCCGGTGCGCAGCGTGCTGACCTCATGCTGAAAATCGGCGATGGCCTTTTCCATCCGGGTCTTGGACTGAGTTTCAATCTCTTTTACGGAGTTCATAGCAGTGCGGTTAGCAGATTACGGTGCCAATGGACTCGCCCATCGACATTCGCATTATATTTCCGGTGACGTTCAGATTGAACACGATGATAGGCAGCTTATTATCCCGGCACATCGCGATCGAGGTCGCATCCATCACTCCGAGAGATCGCGCAAGAACCTCGGTGTAGCTGATTTCGTCGTACATCTCCGCATCCTGGAACTTCATGGGGTCTTTATTGTAGACGCCATTCACCTTGGTGGCCTTCGCGATCACCTGCGCCCGAATCTCCAGCGCGCGCAACACGGCGGCCGTGTCCGTCGAGAAGTAGGGGTTGGACGTACCGGCGGCGAAGATGACAACACGGCCCTTTTCAAGATGGCGTATGGCGCGACGGCGAATGTATGGCTCCGCCACCTGGTGCATCTGGATCGCGGTCATCACCCGTGTGTGAACGCCGATCTGTTCCAGTGCGTCCTGCAACGCCAGGGAATTGATCACCGTGGCGAGCATCCCCATGTGATCGCCTGTTACGCGATCCATATTCTTAGCCGCGAGAGCAATGCCGCGGAAGATGTTTCCACCCCCGACAACCAAACCCACCTGTACGCCCTGCTTGGCGATGGCGGAGATTTCGACGGCGAGAGATTTGACCCGCTCGGGATCAATACCAAAAGCGGCGGGGCCAGCCATGACCTCGCCGCTCAATTTCAAGAGAATGCGCTCGTATCGCGCCATCGGTTACTCCGCGGCGGTTTGAGCTGCTCCCGTGCCGTCGCCGACTTTATATCGGACAAACCGGGCTATGGCGATGTTCTCACCTAGTTTCGCAATCTTACTCTTTACCAGCTGGTCGATTGTCACCGTGCTGTCTTTGACGAACGGCTGTTCGAGCAGGCAAACCTCTTCGTAGTATTTATCGAGCCGGCCCTTCACGATGGCGTCATGGGCACGCTGCGGCTTTCCTTCGTTGACGGCCCGATCTCTCGCAATCTCGATTTCTTTCTCGACCAGCTCCGGCGATACATCCTCCTTCCGGAGGTACAAGCGGATTCGCCGCCGCAATGTGCATCGCGAGGTCACGCGTTAAACCGATGAAATCATCCGTGCGGGCGACGAAATCCGACTCGCAGTTTACTTCGACCAGCACGCCGAGCTGTCCACCGGGGTGAATATAGCTCGCCATCAAACCCTGCTGGGTACTCCGCGTGGACTTCTTATGAGCCGCAGCGATACCCTTTTTCCGAAGAACGACTTCGGCTTCCGCGAGATCGCCCTTGGCCTCGGTGAGAGCGCTTTTGCACTCCATCATCCCGGCGCCGGTCCGCTCGCGCAGTTGCTTTACTTGTTGCGCAGAAATCTCCGCCATTTTCCTTTTCCTCTTAACTATTCGATGTTGCGGACCGGCTGCCGGACTCTGCCGCCGCCGATCCTACTTCTTTTGAATTGCCGGGGCGCTTAGACCCGCGGTTTCAGCCGGAGCAGGTTCGCTCGCCGGTTCGGTCGTTCCCGGGGTTGATCCCTTGCGCAGCGAAACGGACGGCAGATCTTCATCCATCAGGCTCTCGCGCCATGATCTCGGCCGCGTACTTCTCGTCCACGTACTGGTTGTATTCGGGATCACTTCGTCGTCTGGGCGTTTCTTCCGGGATCAGCTTCTCGGCGCAAGTCCTGCTCACGTGGCGAGCGCCCGGCCTTCGACTACAGAATCCGCAATCTTGCTGGTGAACAGCCGGATCGCACGTAGGGCGTCGTCGTTGCCAGGAATCACCCAATCCACTTCATCGGGATCGCAGTTGGTGTCGACAATGGCCACGACCGGAATGCCGAGACGCCGCGCTTCTTTGACCGCGATCGCTTCTTTATTCGAATCAATCACAAAGAGAAGGTCGGGAAGACCGGGCATGTCCTTGATGCCAGCCAGGTTGGAATCCAGATGCTTCCGCTCGCGTTCCAGCCGAATGACTTCCTTCTTGGGACGCGCAGGCATAGCCGCCATCGGTGGCCATGGCTCCGAGGTCCTTGAGCCGCTTGATCGACTTCTGCACGGTGGTCATGTTGGTGAGCAATCCGCCGAGCCAACGTTGATTGACGTAATACATCTGGCAGCGATTGGCCTCTTCAGCAACTGCTTCCTGCGCCTGCCGCTTGGTTCCGACGAACAGCACGTTCTTTCCCTGCGCCGCCATTTCGCCGACATACCGGGCCGCGTCTTTGAACAAGCTTCAGCGTCTTCTGAAGATCGATGATGTAGATACCGTTGCGTTCGCCGAAAATATATTCCTTCATCTTCGGATTCCAGCGCTTGGTCTGGTGCCCGAAGTGAACGCCGGCTTCGAGCAATTCTTTCATGCTAATTGCGGGCAAAGCTTCTCCTGGAAAGCTTAATTTGTGCCTCAAAAACCTCCCTGCACACGGTCCAAAGCGAGATTTGTACGCCAGGCGGGATCTTCAAGGGTTGGTGAAACGACGTAAGGAGGGCCCGGAAGCGATCCGGGCCCGGGATTGAAGCAAGAAGGTTAGCGTTTGGAGAATTGGAAGCGCTTGCGAGCTCCCTTTTGCCCGTACTTCTTGCGCTCACGGGATCGGGCGTCGCGAGTGAGGTAACCCATACTTTTCAGCTTGGGACGCAGTTCCGCGTTTAATTCGATCAACGCACGAGAAATTCCCATCCGAATCGCGTGGGCCTGCCCTGCTAAGCCGCCGCCATGCGCAAGGATTAAAATATCGAATTTGTCGACGCTCTCCACCGCTTCCAGAGCTTGGCGCACCGGTAAGCGGCCCGCCTCGCTGGGAAAATAATTTTCCACGGTGCGGCCGTTGATCGTGATTTTGCCGCCGCCAGGACGCAAAAACACACGGGCTACAGCCGTTTTGCGGCGACCCGTTCCGAGATACTGAACTTGTTTCCGCTGCCACTCTCTTCTGAGACCTTTCTTTTCCGACTACGCCACCGACAAGGCTTTAGGCATTTGCGCCTGGTGAGGATGCTTGTCACCGGCGTAAACCTTCAGCTTACGGTACATCTGCTTGCCCATCTTTGTTTTGGGGAGCATGCCAAAAATCGCGTCTTCCACCATCCGCTGCGGACGTGTCGCGCGAACCTTACGGGCGCCGGTCTCTACCAGTCCACCGGGATAGCCGGTAAAATGACGATAAATCTTCTGATCGTCCTTGCGGCCGGTCAACTTCACCTTAGCGGCGTTAACCACAACAACATGGTCGCCGGTATCGATGAATGGCGTATAAGTCGGCTTATGCTTGCCCATCAAAAGGAATGCCGCCTTGCTCGCGAGCTTGCCGAGAACTACGTCGTTTGCGTCGATCACGTGCCAATCGCGAGTGACTGGCCGGCTTTGAAGGGAACTGGGTACTCATGAAAACACACTTCTCCGGTTATCGTTCTTCTACCTGTTTAGGTTAGCCAACAGAGGCTACATTGTCAAACTACTATCACCAAATCGTACACTTTGCCGTTAACAATATGGCATAATGTCCCTAGAACCTTATGGAACGGAGCACCATGATCTGGCTGGAACAGATGGGAACGTGGATCGGCTCCGAGCCCACCTCAGAACTCGAACTCGCTCGGCTGGCGGAAAACGGCTTACCCACGGGTACGGTCAAAATCCTGATGGAACACGGACTCTCGAGCGGCGAGGTTTATTCCATCGTGATCCCCCAGCGTACCTTGAAGCATCGCAACAGCCGGCACGAGCCGCTATCGCGGGAAGAATCCGACCGGGCCATTCGCGCGGCGCGTGTTCTGGCCCGTGCTGAAAGTGTGCTGGGCGGGGACAAGCAGGCACTTGCCTGGATGCGAGAGGCGAAACAGCGGTTTGGTGGCCGCACTCCTTTTGAAATGCTGACCACCGAATCGGGCGGGCGTCTGGTGGATGAGATGCTGATCCAGATCGACGAAGGCATGTTCGCTTAGGCGGATGGTTCTGTGGCGTATCAGTAACCATGCCATTTTGGATGGTCGCGGTGGATTGTACGCGCCAGGACGCTGGCACTCTCAAGGGAAACCGGTCGTTTACCTGGCGAGCACTCCGGCTAGCTCGCTGATCGAAATTTTGGTTCATCTGGAAGTGCGCGAAGGCGCGTTTCCCAAGAACTACCAATTGCTCAAGCTGGACATTCCGGAGACCGTTTCACGCGACTGCATTCAGGAAACACAGCTGGATGACGGGTGGGTGGGAGACACGCGCATTAGCCGCTTTGCCGGTGACCGGTGGCTCGCGTCAGCACAGTCCGCGCTGCTCGAGGTGCCCTCGGCAATCATCCCCGAAACAACCAATTGGCTCCTCAATCCACTTCACCCGGATGCGGCGCGAATTCGCATCGAGTGGGCTCGCCCGTATCCGTACGACGGACGGCTCTTTCGGCCGCGTCTTTAGACTCCCTTTATAAGCGGCGCTGTGGTGGCCTCGCTCACCCGCAAGTAATCGGACGGGGCGAGCAGAATCTGCGTTCCGCGCAGCCCTGCGGAAACCGAGATCTGGTCCCACAATTCGATGGTCTCGTCCGCAAAGACAGGGAACGGCTTACGCGCCCCAAACACAGTAACGCCTCCTCTTATGTAGCCGGTTAGAGGTTCCACGTCCTTGAGAGGAGCCAGTGTCGCGGAACGATCCCCTGTCCGTTTCGCTAGGGCTTTCAGATCCAACTGGCCGTTGCCGGGGATCACGGCAAAGCAGTAACCATGACGATCCCCATTCACGAGCAGCGTCTTGAAGACCTGTTCCGGCGGAAGTCCGATCTTCGCGGCCACGCTCTCGGCCGAGAGATCTTGTGGATCGACTTCGTAATCCCGGAGTGCGTAACGGATGCCCAGCGAATCAAGAAGGCGAGTGGCGTTGGTCTTCACGGCGCTAACATCCCGATGATAAACTCGCTCGGGCATGTCTCTTTCCCGCCGCACGGCAATCACACTTCTTGCGGGGGTGCCTTTCGTGCGCGCCGCCGCGTCCGGCCGCCCGGTTCGCCTGGGTGGACCTATTTTTCTGAAATCCGACGATCCCCGCGAGTTGGCGCGGGAACACCGGCGGCTCGGTTACAGCGCGGCCTACTGTCCGGAAGCAAAGGCTGCGGATAAAGATCGCATTGCCGCCATCCGAAGTGCGTTCGCGGCCGAGAACGTCGTTGTGGCCGAGGTAGGCGCGTGGAAGAACATGCTCGATCCCGACGAGGCCGTACGTAAGGCCAATATTGAGTACGTCACCAGCCGGCTCGCGCTCGCAGATGCTGTGGGAGCGCGTTGCTGCGTTGACATTGCGGGCTCCTATAACCCGAAGTACTGGTACGGCATGGATCCGAAGAACCTGACGAGCGAGTTCTTCGATGCCACCGTCGAAAACTGCCGCCGCGTGATCGATGCGGTAAAACCGACAAGAACACGTTTCACGATTGAGATGATGCCCTGGAGCCTTCCCGACGGCGCCGACAGCTACGTTCGACTAATCCAGGCCGTTGATCGCCCTGTGTTCGGAGTGCATCTGGATGTCTGCAACGCCGTCAATACTCCGGCTAAGTTCTACAACACGAAGGCTGTGATCGAGGACTGCTTCGGGAAGCTGGGGCGTTGGATCATTTCGTGTCACGCCAAGGATCTGGCCTGGGTTCCGGAGTACAACATGCATTTCGCCGAGGTGGTGCCGGGGCGCGGGGTGCTCGATTACCGCGCTTACTTGCGCGAGCTTTCGCGTTTACCGATTGACGCGCCGCTGATGCTCGAACACCTGCAGAAGCCGGAAGAGTACGACGAGGGCCGTACCTACATTCAGCGAATGGCGAAGGAGGAAGGAGTCGCCTTCGCCTGACCTTCCTGTTCCACCCGATCTTCATGCTTCAATAGATTTATCCATGAAAATCGGCGTTGTCGTTTTCCCTGGGAGCAACTGCGACCATGACGCGTGGTACGCCTTCAACCAGAACCTGGGAGTCACGGCGGAGTACATCTGGCATGACGAATCCTCCATAGCGGGCTGCGACGCGATCGTTCTTCCTGGCGGGCTTTTCGTATGGCGACTACCTCCGCTGCGGCGCGATCGCGCGGTTTGCGCCGGTCATGGGAGCGGTGAAGAAATTTGCGGATGAAGGCGGCCCCGTGCTGGGCATCTGCAACGGCTTTCAAATCCTGGTGGAGTGCGGCCTCCTTCCGGGCGCGCTTCTGCGCAACGCAGAGCCTGCAGTTCGTGTGCAAGCAGGTTCGTCTGCAGGTCGAAACCGTCAACTCACCCTTCACTCACCTGATTGCAGCGCGGCGATATCCTTCATCTGCCGGTAGCACATGGAGAAGGCCGCTACTTCGCCGACGAGCGCACGCTGGATCAACTGGAAGCTGAGGACCGGGTGGCATTTCGCTATCTGGATAATCCGAACGGCTCGTTGCGGGACATTGCGGGTGTTTTGAATGAGCGCCGCAACGTGTTGGGCATGATGCCGCATCCGGAGCGCGCGTGCGACGCGCTGATGGGATCAATCGACGGACGAGGCATGTTGGGATCGCTCGTCGAGTCGCTGGCTCGGGTGCACGCCGCCTGATGCTCACGCCCGACGAACACCAACGCGTCATCTCTATTCTTCAGCGCGAACCGACCCACACCGAAGAAGGCATCTTCACGGTGATGTGGAGCGAGCATTGTTCGTACAAGAGTTCGCGTATCCATCTGAAGAAGCTTCCGACCAAAGGCAAGCACGTTGTGCAGGGTCCCGGCGAGAATGCAGGGATTATTGGCATCGGCGACGGTTGGGTCGCAGCTTTCAAGATCGAATCGCATAACCATCCGAGCTACATCGAGCCATTCCAGGGGGCGGCCACCGGTGTTGGCGGGATTCTCCGCGACATCTTCACCATGGGCGCGCGCCCTATCGCGGTGATGGACTCGCTTGCGGTTCGGCATGCCTGATGACGATGCCTCGGGTGGCGCGGAACCGGCGGATTCTCGAAGGCGTCGTCTCCGGGATCGCGCATTACGGCAATTGCTTCGGCGTTCCGACGGTGGGTGGCGAGTGCGTGTTCGAGCCCTGCTACAACGGCAATCCGCTGGTGAACGTCTTTGCGCTGGGGGTCTGCCGCGAAGACGAGATCTTCTACGCGAGTGCCTCGGGCGTCGGCAATCCGGTGATCTACGTGGGCGCGAAGACGGGACGCGACGGAATCCACGGGGCGTCGATGGCCAGCGCGGAGTTCACTGAGGAGTCGCAGCAGAAGCGGCCCAATGTGCAGGTGGGCGATCCGTTCTTGGAAAAGCTGCTGCTCGAGGCCTGTCTGGAAGCCATGAAGACCGGCGCGATTGTCGGCATTCAGGATATGGGCGCTGCCGGGTTGACGTCGTCGTCCTGCGAGATGGGCAGCCGCGGCGGAGTCGGGATTGACATCGATCTCGACAAGGTTCCCCAGCGCGAAACCGGCATGACCGCGTACGAGATGATGCTGTCGGAGTCGCAGGAGCGGATGCTGTTGGTCGCGGAGAAGGGCCGCGAAGAGGAAGTCTTTCGCGTGTTCCGCAAGTGGGGACTGGATGCGGTGACCATCGGCATAGTCACCGAGCGATGGTCTGCTTCGCGTCCGGCATCAAGGCGAGATTGTGGCCGAGATTCCGAATCACGCGATCGCGGAAGAGGCGCCGCGGTATGACCGTCCGCATACGCACGCCGTATCGCACGGCTCCGATGGATCCGCCAGCCTTCGACTATCGCGGACGCGATCTTACGGCAGATCTGCAGACGCTGCTTGGCCTCACCGGATCTTTGCTCCAAGCGATGGATTTGGGAGCAGTACGACTACACGGTGCGCACCAACACGGTTGCAGGGCCCGGGTTCCGATTGTGCCGTGGTGCGGGTGAAAGGAACCGGCAAATCCATTGCGATGTCGCTCGACGGCAATGGCCGGTACTGCTATTTATCTCCGCGCGAGGGAGCACGGCTGAATGTCGCCGAGGCATGCCGAAATCTTGCCACCGCGGGCGCGGAGCCGGTTGCGGCAACCAACAACCTGAATTTCGGCAATCCGGAGCGTCCCGAGATTATGGCGCAGTTGGTCGAGGCCATTGAGGGGATGGCTGAAGCCTGCGAGTTTTTCGAGACTCCCATCACCGGGGGAAACGTGAGCTTGTATAACGAAACTCTCGGGGAAGCCATCTACCCCACGCCCGTGCTGGGAATCGTTGGGTTGCTGACGACCAAGCGGCCCGTGCCCGTCCGGTTTCAGCAGCCTGGGCGAATTCTCCTGCTGCTTGGCGGGTGTCGGAACCACCGACCCGGTCCGGTTTGGCGGGCACACAATACGCGAAGACTGTTGTCCAACACCTGTGGGGCCTGCCCCCAGCGCTCGATATGGACTACGAAAAGCGCGTCCATTCGGCCATGCGGGACATCCATATGGGTGAGTTAGCGGAATCCGCTCACGATATGAGCGATGGGGGACTCGCAGTGGCGCTAGCTGAATGCGCTACTTCCGAGATTGGGGTTGAGGTCGACCTGGATTCAGATCTCGATCCCTCTTTTCTCCTGTTTCACGAAGCTCCATCGAGGATTCTCATTTCGACTGGCGATCCGGATCTGATCCGCGAAATAGCTTCGCGGCACGGCGTGGAATGCGACGCCTGTTGGGGTTACAATAGGATTACGCTTTCAAATTTCAAACCGTCGCCGCAAGCTCGTTAATATGGCTTCGGCCTCTGCAGCCTCCCCCGGCCTGGAACGTTACCTGAACAGGGTGTAAAAACGTATGTTCGATAAATTCCACGATGAGTGCGGTGTCGTTGCTATTTACGGTCACCCCGAAGCGTCCAAGCTGGCCTATCTCGGTCTTTATGCGTTGCAGCATCGAGGCCAAGAAAGTGCCGGCATATCCACCAGCGATGGGAATCAGATTCATACCCGCAAGGAAATGGGCCTGGTAGCCGACATCTTCACACAACCCGTGCTCAACGAACTACCCGGTTCGCTGGCCATTGGACATACCCGGTATTCGACATCCGGCGACACTGCACTTCTCAACGCGCAGCCATTCGCGGTGAATTGCAATAAGGGCCGCATCGCGGTCGCCCACAACGGGAACATCACGAACGCACAATACCTTCGGAAGGAACTCGAGCGGCATGGCGCCATTTTCCAAGCCACGAGCGATACCGAAGTTGTACTGCACCTCATCGCCCATTCGGCGGAGCGAACGCTCGCCGGGGCTCTTCGCGATGCTCTGCTCCAGATCGAAGGTTCGTTCTCGCTCGTACTGTTGGCCGAAGACCGGGTTATCGTGGCCCGCGACCCGCATGGGTTCAGGCCGCTGGCCATGGGGCAAATGGAATTATCGGGCGGGAAGATGTGCTACGCCTTCGCATCGGAAACCTGTGCATTCGATCTCATTGATGCCGTGTACATGGGTGAGGTGCATCCGGGCGAGATGGTGATTGTGGGACCCGAGGGCGTCACTCGCGAGCGATTCGCGCCCGAGCAGCAGCGCGCGCATTGCGCTTTCGAACATGTCTACTTTGCGCGTCCCGATTCAATGGTCTTCGGCCGTTCAGTTGAAGAATCACGCGAAGCTTTGGGCGTGATGCTGGCGCGCGAGGCTCCGGCTGATGCCGATATCGTTGTGCCGGTTCCTGATTCTGGCGTGGCCGCTGCTCTGGGATACGCCGGTGAAAGCGGGCTGCCTTACCGTCAGGCGCTGATCCGCAATCATTATGTAGGACGCACGTTCATTGAGCCGTCGCAGGCGATTCGCGATTTCGGCGTCAAGCTGAAGCTCAACCCGGTGCGGCATCTCCTCGAGGGTAAGCGCGTGGTTCTGGTGGATGATTCCATCGTCCGCGGAACAACGAGCCGCAAAATTGTGCGTATGGTGCGCCAAGCCGGTGCGCGTGAAGTACACCTGCGCATCTCCTGTCCCCCGACCATCAGTCCGTGCTTCTACGGAGTGGACACACCCACCCGTAAAGAACTGATCGCTGCGAATAATTCTGTCGAAGAGATTCGCAAGTTCGTAGAAGCGGATTCGCTAAGCTTTCTGTCGCTCGGATCGTTACGTCGGTCTGTGGGCGACACGGACGCGAACTACTGCTATGCGTGCTACACCGGGGACTATCCAACCGACATCATTGGCGTGGATCAGATCCTGGCGGCGACTACCCGTTAAAACATTTTCGCGTTATTCTGTTGTTTGAAAAGCTGTGGATTACGGTGGATATCTCCGTCCGTTTTCGCGCGGAACCCATGCTGCTGCGAGGGTTGACGGATCAACAGATATTTCTCAGCAAACCATGAGATTTGGACAGATGCGCGCGACAGGCGCTGCTAACTTAGCAGAGTTCTGAGAATGTCTTCCCCGTCGATTGCACTCGAAAGAGGTCTCCCTTCCAACGTTGATGCCGAGCGCCTGGTGCTTGGTTCGATCCTGCTCGACGACAGTGTTTTCATCGATGTCGCAGGTCAGCTAAAGCCCGAAGATTTCTCATTGGAGAAACATCGCCGCATCTACCGGCGCATGAACGATATCTATGAGCGTGGCGAGCGGGTAGACCGCATAACCATCGCCAACGAGCTCATGAAGTTCAATGAGCTGGAGTCGGTCGATGGACTCTCATACCTGGTGTCGCTCGATGACGGACTTCCGCGGCTGCCCAGCCTGACCGGCTACATCAAAATCATCCGCGACAAAAGCACGCTGCGCCGTATTGTGGAAACGGCGAACTCGCTCATGACGCGCGCATTAATGGCCGAAGAGGATCCTCAGCAGATCCTGGCGGGCGCCGAAGAGCAGTTGCTGAGGCTCGGCGAATCACAAATGAACGCAGGCCTGCTGAGCCCGAGCGAGGTCATCCAGAATTACCAGGGCGGCATCAATGCATTTCTCGATCCGAGCAAGCGGATCAAGGGAATCAGCACTGGGTTCATCAAGTTTGATGAGATGACTGGCGGGCTGCATGCGGGTGAGCTGATCATTCTTGCCGCCCGTCCCTCGATGGGCAAGACGGCTCTCGCGTTGAACATTGCGCAACACGTGGCCTGCAAGCTGGGACTGCCGGTTGGGGTGTTCTCGCTCGAGATGTCGAACGACTCGCTTCTCACTCGTGTATTGTGCGCCTCAGCGCGGGTCGACAGCCACAAGTTCCGCTCCGGCTACTTGAACGAATCAGAAAGGCAGAAGCTACGCACGGGCGCCAATGAACTCGCCGCGTCGCCTCTCTTCATCGACGACACCGCCGGCGTAAACCTGATGGACATGCATGCCAAACTGCGGCGCCTGCAACAGCAGAATGGACAGCCGATGGGTCTGGTGATCGTCGACTACCTCCAGCTCATGAGCGGCCGCGGACGCTTCGAAAATCGCAATCAGGAGATCAGCGCACTCTCCCGCGGCATGAAGCTGCTGGCAAAGGAGCTGAACTGCCCCCTGCTGGTCCTTTCACAGCTCAGCCGCGCGCCGGAGACAAGGCAGGGGGACCACCGGCCGCAGTTGAGCGATTTGCGCGAATCGGGCAGCATCGAGCAGGATGCGGATCTGGTGGGCTTCATCTTTCGCGAAGAGGTCTACAAGCGCGACCGGGAAGACTTGCGCGGAATCGCGGAACTGATCATTGCGAAACAGCGCAACGGCCCGATCGGCAAAGTGGATTTGGTCTACCTGCATGCTTTGACCAAGTTTGAAAATCGGGCCGAAGATATCAGCTAAGCGGCACTCCCTTAGAACTGATAGCGCAAGCTAAGTTGCAGTTGGCGCTGGCTGTCCTTGTTGGTGATCTTGCCGAAGTTGGCGTCCTTGGGATTGGCGTCTAGTCCACCACCGGCCGTTCCCCCCCAGTTGGGATGGTTCAGCCAGTTGAAGACCTCGAATCTCAAGGTCAGGTAGTTGGACTCGGTTATATGAAAGTCTTTGAAGAGCCCCAGGTTCCAGTTCTGGAAGCCGGGTTGGTAGAAGATGTTACGGGTGATCTGCGTGCTGAACGTGCCGTTAGCCGGACGCACGATGTTTTGTCCCGCTGTGACGGAGTACCACTGAGCGCTGCTGAAAATGCCCCCGCCGGGCGTGGTGACATTCGCGAACTCTCCAGGTTGGCTGATGGATCCGTTCACTAGCCAGCGTGTTTGGAATCCGTTGTTCCCGTTCCCACTGTTTCCAACCGCAGCCCCGCCGACACCCGCAATATCATCGTTGGTTTGGAAGGACACCGGCGATCCGGTCTGGAATTGAGTAACCTCGCTCAATCGCCACCCACCCAAAGTCTTAGCGGCCAGTGACGAAGGATGATCACGATAGAAGGGGAGCTCGTAAATGAAGTTGATTACGGCCACGTGGCGATGGTCGTAGTCAGAGGGCCCATAGACCAGATTGCGCGTTTCGTAGTCGGGAAGCACATCTCGCTGGCTGGAGCCATAGTCCATGCTCTTGGAAAGCGTATAGGCAACCCCAAACAGGAAGCCTTTAGAGAAGCGGCGTTCGACATCGATCTGGAGCCCGTTGTAAAGCGAGGTTGCGACATTGTTGGTGGAGCGGATGACGTCATAACCTTTGTAAGGCCGGAGATAATCAATCGCAATGCCAGGGTTAGCGTAAGTCGTTCCCGCGGGAACAGCGTTTAGGTCAAGCTCCTGCTGTCCGTGCAGTCCGCGTCGCCCCACGTAGGCAACCTCAACTGTGGTGTGGAATCCAACGTCACGCTGCACAGCCGCATTCCAAGTCCACGCTTCAGGGTTCTTGAAGACAGGATCTTGTGTAGTGGCAAAGAACGGGAACGAAGCCGATGAACTGCCGGCCGGGTTGTCCACGGAGCCGGCGGAGACCGAAGCACTAGGCTGGAAGGGCGGGTTACCGCCCAGGAAGACGGAGTCGCTCACGCCGACGCGCGTCAGGAAGCGGCCGGCGCCCGCCCGGATCACGGTCTTGTCATTGAAGGAGTAAGCGAAGCCGAGGCGTGGCTGAAAGCCTTGCCCAGGGTGAATGGCGGAATAGGATTTGGACAGCCCGTGAAATAATTCGTTGAAAGCTCCCGAATCAGCCACTGGAACGCGGCCCTTGGCTCCATCGGTAAACCCGTCCCCCGGGATAACCAAACCGTTGTACGGATCACCAGTGCCGGGAATGGGGTTGCCGGTGGTGGGGTTAACCTGTACCGCGTTTGCGGGATTGTAGAAGCGTGGGTCGAATACGGACAAGTTGCGCCAGATGCTGTAGTAAGGGACGATGATCGATTCTCGAATACCGTAATCGATGTGCAGCTTGGGTGTGACCTTCCAGGAGTCCTGGGCGAAAAACTCATACATGAAGCCGCGGTACGGGGTGTAGGAGCGATTGCCTAGTTCGGCGTAGACGTCGAAAAGACCGATCGCGGCGTTTGCGATCGAGAGGCCGGTGCCTCCGGGCGTCGTATCGGAGAAAGCAAAGCGGCCGTTCTGGTTGTTCGTGCCGCCGGGAACACCTTGGACGTTGATCTGGTCAAAGTCATTTTCTCCGGATCGCTCAAACAGGAAACCGGCTTTGACCGTGTGCGAGCCGATCGTTTTTGTGACGTTATCCGAGATGTCGTAAATGGGGCCTTTTGAAGACGACGGGTACGGTAGCCCACTCAATTCGGTGAAGGGACCGGCGAGCGCAATCGATGGGATCTTGTTGTCGATGTTCTTGGTTCCGGGAAACAGGTAAGGGTAATCGATCCCATATTTGGTGCGGTCGTACAGACCGTTTGTGGGATCGATGTTGATATAAACCTGATCGCGACTGGCGCTGGCAAGGAATTCATTCACCAAGGTCGGGCTAATCGTCCAGATATAGTTGACAGAAACGGTCTGGTTGGGACGATTGAACGTTTGCGGAATAACGGGAGGTCCGCTCGCAAATGGAATGTACTGAAAGTAGTTGAAGTTGAGCAGGCGGAAACGGATGTATTGATTGTCTTTGGGATAGTAATCGACGGCGCCAGTGTCTTTGCGTTGGTCTTGCGGGCCGGGAGCGGATACGACGAGGTCATTCTGCCCGGGAGCTTGGTTAGGGAGCGGATAGACGTTCAACAGCGCGATGCCATTAGGGCTTAATCGGCTTTGGGGAATGATGTTGTTCACAAACGGCGCACCGGTGGTCGGATCGTTGATGATTTTAGGCGTGCTGTAGAAGCCGTTAGGACCGAGCAACTCGCTGAAATTCCCCGTGCGCATGGCAAGACTGGGAACAGTCGAGATATTCTGCTGATCCTGCCGGTAGCGCACAAATTCCTGGCTGAAGAGGAAAAATAGATGATTCCGCTCGCGATTGAAGACCTTGGGAATGAATAAAGGTCCGCCAATGTTGTATCCAAATTGATTGAAACGAAACGGCGCGGGGTGGTTGTTCTGATTGGGATCGGTCTGCCGATTCCGCAACCAGGAGTTCGCGTCTAGGTCGGAGTTGCGGAAGTATTCGTAAGCAACGCCATGGAAATCCTTGGTTCCGCTTTTAGTCACGATGCGGATCTGACCGCCTGACGCACGTCCGTATTCCGCGTTATAGTTAGCGGTCAGAATTTGGACTTCCTGGGTGGAGTCGGCGTCAGCCACGCCAATACTTGTCCCATTGGATCGCGTACGCACAGCCACTGCACCATCGATTGTGATAAGCGCGTCCTGGTTGCGTCCTCCGTTAATGTTGATGCCGTTGTCGAGACTGAACCCAAAAGTTCCGAGTGCGCGGCCGGCATTCACGCCGGGTTTGAGGAACGCGAGATAGAAGGGATTACGGCCATTCAATTGAAGATCACGAATTTGTCTCTGCGTAACGTCGCGGCCCAGAGTCGAACTATCCGCCTGAACGGGTGCTGACTCGGCGGTGACGTTCACCGTCTCGTTAGCGGCGCCGACGACTAGCGTGGCATCGAGCGTAGCGGTAACGTTCGACGCGACGTTGTTTCCAGAACTTTCAAACCGTTTGAAGCCCGAGGCTTCGACGATCAACGTATAAACGCCCGCGGGAATGTTTGTGAACGTGTAGACGCCTCCGGCGTTGCTTGGCTCCTTTTTCTCAATCCCGGTTGCAGGGTCGCGCAAGGTGATGTTGGCATTGGGAACGACGGCACCGGACGGATCATGAATCACACCGGTAACAGTGGTTAAGTCGGATTGGGCCCTGGCGATTGGAGTAGTTCCAATAAGGGCGGTAAGCAGACATGCGGACGCAGCTATAGCCGGCAGACCAAGCAGCCTGAAAGATCTCTCAATTTTCATCACTTCCCCTTTTTCGTTACCTCTTTTCCACTAATTACTGGAAATAGCCCCGAAAATCTTTTTAAGGGTTATATCACAAGAGATAGGTTGAAAAAAGTGAATTTCGCGAGAAGTTATTGACCGCTCAATTGAGTTGCCGGCAAGCGCAAGGTTGGAGCCGCGGCAGGCTACTGGACTGCTGTTTTCCCATCTCAGGGTGGATGATGGAGATCCCACGTGCCGCTGCGGCCTTGGTCAGTTCGGCGAACGCATTCTTTTCGTTGGGGGATTGAAGCTCTCCCACCCAAACAAAGCTGGTGCCCTGCGGAAACTGCGTCAGTTTTCTTTCCGCATTTTCCAACCATAATCCTTCGTATTGGGCGATATCGACTTGTCCCCGGCCGATGGGTTCGAAATGGATGGCTTTTCGGATCTGTTGCCACTTGCTGAGATATGTCTCAACTTGTTGGCGTTGACTTGGTCCGACGCTCAAGTGGAGAAGGCGGTTCAGTTTTTGCTGCGTCCGTCAACCAACCGCGACCAGTGGCGAGGGAGGCGAGTAATTTATATCCGGCTTGCAAACCGAGCATACCCTGAGGAGATTGCTTCCCAGTCGGGGTTAGCTCCACTTCCCGCCCTTTCCACCGAGAATTCCAGGCAAGAAGTGCGTCCCATAACGGTTCTTCCATAGCAGAAGAACCGAATTCAGCCAGGTAGTTGGCCGCGTGGCCGACGATCTCAGGATTCGCATCGCGCAGGCTCTCGACCGCAATATTTTCCAAAGCAGGGTCGTTGTGCAAAGCCGCAACATTCGCCAGCACAGTAGTGCTGCATCCCGTAAATCCCGCACCGCGGGCCTCAATAGCAGCCCTGAGCCGCGGGAGAGCCGCCTCCCGATCCACACGCAGCAGGTAGGCGAGCAAATCGGATTGGATGCTGCACGCGATTTTGCCGATTTCCGGGTCAAGAAACCTCTCCACCTGAGTTTCGATGGCACGAGTGGCGTAGCGAGCGATCAATGAAGTCGTCTCATCCAGACTGCCGTTTTCAAGCGAAAGATGCCCGGCGAGCGCGCTGTCGACTTCGGGCAGTTCACTATCCGGAAGGACACCCAGGACTCGGCCGCCGAAGCGAGGATTTGGTCGAACAATTTCGGCGAGGATGGCGGTGCGCGCCGACTGCGGATCGAGTTCCCACGAGCGGCCGAGAGCAGCCGCCGCAATTCGATTAGCTTGGTCGTCGCTGCGCGGCGGATTCGCTCCCCTATTCACAGAGACGAGTTGCGGAAGCAGATCCAGCATGGTTTGAGTATCAAGAACGGACCAGCGTGATTCAAGCAATTCGAGTTGAGAGGAGGCGGGCAAACTGCGGAATCCGCTTTTCAACGCGGTTGTGATTGCGCTCCGTCGATCCGGTGGAAACACGTCGGAGCGCTGAGCAGTATCCTCCACGAGGCTAAACGCGCTCATGGCCAATGCTTCACCTTGTTTCCTGCGGAGAGCGGTCCACAGTTCTTCACGGAACTTGCTCTCGAGTTCAACGCGTCGGGCGGGTCGATCGGCGATTTCTTCGCTGGGGAGCGCGACCAGGGACATCGTATTCAAGAATGAGGGGTCGACCGGGAACGTGGGGTCGTCGAGGAGTTTTTGAAGTGCAGCGATCGCGGCGTCGCGAGCAGGCGTGGCGGCTAGTCCAAGTTGGAACTGCGGGCTAAGCACCGGGTCATTGAGACGTCCGGCCATCTCCACGGCAGCGGCGGGAGTGCCGAGATACCGCAAAGCGGCCAGCGCTTGTCCGGCGACGCTCTCCGGTCGTGAATTCGCGTCGGCATGCGGCTCCGAATCGAGAACGTCTCGCGCGCGGACGAGCAGATCGTTCTGCCATTCCGGAGTGGCGGACACGATGGTCAGCGAAAGCTCATTCGAGACTAATGCCGGGTTTAGGGCTGCCCACCGCAGCCGCTGCGACCTGCACGCGCGAGGAGACGACGCGCAGATTATAGCTACCCGGTTCATGAAAGCGCAGCCACTCATTCAAGTACCGATAGAAGACCACAGGCTGCCGGGTCAGTTAGCTTGAGAGGTCCACCGCCGGTGATGCCGCTCCATGATTCGTAATAGAGACGCAAAGGATCGTCCTACCCGGCATGTGGACTCACCTGAAATTCTTCCACTCCGAGACGGCCGCTGCGGTCATAACCCGCAGTGCTGATCAGGTAGGTCTCGGGAGAGGTGGTAGCGTACTGGAGTTCGAGCAGAATTGGTTCACCCGACCGGAACGTGGTTTGTCCGCCCACAGGTTGAATGGTGAGTTGGACGTCGGTCAGGTGGGACGGATCCGGCAGGGGAACTTGGGCAAACACGGCCGTAGAGCAAGCGAAGACCAGGTACGGGGACAGCAGACTTGTACGGCACATGGCTTTACCGCAGCCATGATAACGGGTGAGCGCAGGTTGGGAGAACTTATGCGCCCGAAGCGGCGCGGCGTGCGGGGCCGATGGTCTGGTGCACGGCTGTAAGTAGCTTCTCTGAGGTGAACGGTTTCGAGAGTAATTGAAATCCGCGCTCGACGACAAAACGGCGGACAACCATGGATGCATTGAAGCCAGACATGAACAGTACCTTCAAATGCGGCTGCTGTTCCAGTAATTGCTCCGCGAGCATAGGCCCGCTCATTCCAGGCGCGATGACGTCCGTCAAGAGAAGCGTGATCTCGTTCGCATGTTTATTGAAAAGGCGGAGAGCCGCGTCGCCGGAATCAGCCAGAAAAACCGTGTATCCCGCGTGCGTGAGTGCGACGTTTACCACTTTGCGCACTTCTGGTTCATCGTCTACGGCGAGGATCGCGCCGCTCGAGCCATAAGTAACTTCGGGTGCCACTGTGAACAGATGATAGGCGCGGATTCACACCACAAGCAATCTCGGCGTAAGCGGGAGTGTGCGATTTCGCAGCGTGACTTGGCGTGAGGAGTCGCGTTACTATCAGATGGACTTGAAAACGAAAACTGTCCGGTAGAAGTTGGGAAGCTGGTGTAAATCCAGCACGGCCCCGCCACTGTAAGCGCGGAGGTTTCGGTCGCGATACGCCACTGTTCCTTAGAGGAATGGGAAGGCAAGACCGGAGCCGTTGAAGCGTGAGTCAGGAGACCGACCGGACGGTCAAAGCGCTTTGAGCGCGGCAGCGGAGGGCTGCTTTATGAACAAAACGACGGCAGTTACGACACGTGTCTTGACGTGTGCGCTGACATGTCTGGGCATGGCAAGCGGCGCGCGGGCGCAGGGCATCTCGCAAGGCAATCACCAGGGTAAGAGTTTCGCCGTGCAAGGCACGGTGGCCGATCATTCCGGCAGTTCGGTAGCGGGGGCGCACGTCAGCCTGTTTAACCGCGTGGGGCTGCTGAGTGCGCGGACCACAGACCAATCCGGCGGATTTGCGTTCATGTCAGGGGAGGACGCCACACGTCTTGTTGTTACAGCGAGTGGGTTTGCGACCGAAATCGTGTCGCTTCCCGCCGCGGGGACACTGCGGATTGTGCTGCGCATTGCGCCGGTTCAGGATTCGGTAGGCGTAATCGGAACGACAATCGACGTGCCAGCCAGCGAGCAGGCGAGCACCGTGAGTATCGTTTCGGGAGATGAGATCCGGCGTCGCAATGAGAACGAAGCAGCGGACTATTTGCGCTTGCTGCCCGGCTTCACGATTGCGCAAACCGGGGGACGCGGAGGAGTTACGTCAGCTTTCATTCGCGGCGGGGAGTCGACGTATAGTCTGGTGACGATCGACGGTATCCCGGTAAACAGTTTTACGTACGGCGGCGGTTTCGATTTCTCGCAGATCACAACCGATTTTCTGGAACGGATTGAAGTCGTGGAAGGGGCGCAATCCGCGTTGTACGGATCGTACGCGAATAGTGGCGTAGTGAACTTCGTGACGCGGTCGGGTCAGAACAGCGGAACGGCGCTCGATTTGATCGCCGATGGGGGAAGCCACGGGGAACGACGCTTCGGGGCGAGCGGATCAGCAAACATAACGGGCTGGGGATTAGCGGCTTCAGCATCGCGCGTCGATACGGACTCTGATGGGAACGTGCCAAATTCCGACTGGCGCAATGAAGACGCGATGCTACATGTGGACCGCACGTCGCAGCGGCAAAGCTTCAGCGCCTTCGGGAACTTTGATTCGAACGAGGTGGGAACTCCAGGGCCGTATGGATCAGACCCGTTAGGGCTCTATACCGGCGTAGATACCATTTCCAGGGGAAAAGTGAATGCGTCGGATTACGGTTTTCATTACGAGGGAGACGTAACGGATCGTTTCCGGGCTGAGTTGTTCGGAGGGTTTTTTCTCTCGAATAATTTCTTTGCGAGCCCCTATGGAGATAGCTTCGATAAGGACATCCGCGGGCAGGCGGAAGCTCGCGTGGTGGCGGGCGTCACCAGGAACTGGACAATGTCCACGGGCTTTACATGGGCCCGTGAAGAAGTGCGGAACTCCTACATCACGGACACGGATTTTTCCACGTTTCCGTTGCGGCGCGATGAGCAGGGCATCTATTGGGAGAACCGTTTTCAATTCGGGAAGTTGTTTGTGCAGGCGGGGGTGCGCGGGGATATCTTCGAGACGCATCAGATCGCAGCAGACCTTACCGGATATCCGGCGCACGACACATTTCCTGCCGATACGTACAGTCGTGTCGATCCGAAACTGGCGCTCGCTTATCAGGCCGCATCGGGTACGCGGGTGCATGCGTCGGCGGGAACCGGAATTCGGCCGCCGGGCGCGTTCGATCTGGCGTTTACCACCAATCCAAATTTAAAGCCGGAAAGAACAGTGAGCGTAGACGCTGGAATTGCGCAAACGCTTCTCGGGGGGAAGATCGTATTGGATGGAACGTTCTTCTACACGCGTTTCTCAGATTTAATCGTGACACTTGGGGGATCCTTGGCGGAATTAAGTTCATTCACGTCCGACAACTTAGCGAACGCCAAGTCGCAAGGCGCGCAGGCGACGGTGCAATACCGGCCGACGCGCTGGCTGGATTTCTCCGGGAATTACATGTATCTGGACACCGAGGTTTTAGCGCTAGATCGATCCACTCTCGCGGCAAACTATTACCAAGTTGGACAGCAACTCACGAGGCGACCTCCTCAATCCGGTTCGTTCCGGCTCGCAGCAACGCGAGGCAGAGTCACCGGCGATCTCATCGGCTACGTGCGCGGGAGCGACCTCGATGTGGAGCCAAACTACGGGGCGAGCGCGGGGTTTTACACGAATCCTGGTTACGCGAACCTGGGGTTGAATGTAAACGTGGCTATAAAGAGCGGCCTAAGTGGATTCGGGACGCTGCGCAATCTTTTGAATGAGCGATATGAGGAGATTTTCGGGTATCCGTCGCCGCGGTTGACGTTCATTGCGGGGATGAAGTGGAGTTCACATGCACGAGGGCTTTGAAGAACCGCGGATCGCGATCAACCGCGTCTATACCCGAAGAGGTGACGACGGGGGCACCAGCTTGGTTGGCGGTCAGCGGGTATCGAAAGACGATGCGCGGATTGAATGCTACGGGACGGTGGATGAGCTCAACGCGTTCGTAGGTCTGTCCCGGCAATCGGCCGAAGAACACGCACTAAGGGAGTTCGCAGCGACACTCGAAAAGGTGCAACACGAGTTGTTCAATCTTGGGTCGATTTTGGCGACCCTCCCCGAAGATGTGCATCCGCGGCAGGCTCGCGTAACAGCCGCCGAGGTCGATTGGCTGGAAGCGGAGATGGACCGGGCAATAGCGGATCTACCCCCGCTTCGGTCTTTTGTGTTGCCTGGCGGCTCGAGACTGAACGCCGAATTGCACGTGTGTCGGACAGTGTGCCGGCGTGCGGAGCGGCTCTGCGTAGCCCTGTCCCGCAGGGAACCGGTGGACAGCGATACACTGAAATATCTGAACCGGCTGAGCGACGCTTTTTTCGTGTGGAGCCGTTGGGTCAGCAAAGAAATGAATTGCCCGGAAACGCTGTGGCGGCCGAATGCGGCTCCCTCGGGTTCCGGAGCAGGAGAGCAGAAATGACTGAACAGCGCACCTCACTCCGCCCCTATGCCGTTTCGTTAACTGTCCTTGCGGTTCTGGCGCGGTTGATGCCGCATCCGCCGAACTTCGCGCCGGTGGGAGGTGCCAGTCTGTTTGCCGGTGCGCGGGTGAACGGCTGGTACGCGTACCTACTTCCGCTCGTAGTGATGGCCGTAACGGATCCGCTGCGTGGCGGCTACACCTTCGGGACGCCGTTCATCTACGCGAGCTTCCTTTTGAGCGTGCTAATTGGCCGATCCTTAAGGAAGACGAACAGTCCATTGCGTATCGGCGCGGCATCGCTGCTTTGCTCCGTGCAGTTCTTCCTCATCTCCAATTTCGCCTACTTTATCGAGTTCTCAAGCCACGACCTTAAGGGACTAAGCGCATGCTACGCCGCAGCGCTTCCGTTTTTTCCGGCCACGGTCGCAGGCGACCTGGCCTGGACGGGCGTTCTGTTCGGACTGCATTACTTGCTGAGCCGGACAGTCGCTCGTGAAGAGCGCGCGCTTGCCGAGCTCTGAAGAGCAAACCGAGCGTCATAGCGACGCGCGATTTCAACCACGTATCGTCTCGCTCATCGCGAGCGCAACGGAGATGGTTTACGCGCTGGGCCTGGAACGCTACCTGGTCGGACGGTCGCATGAGTGCGACTTTCCGCCCGGAGTGGAAAAGTTACCCTGCTGCACAGCGCCCCGGATCGATTGCAGCGGTACAAGCGCGGAGATAGATCGACTGGTGAAAGACTCGGTCGAGAATGCGCTCTCCGTGTACGAGGTGTTCGACGATGTGCTTCAGCAACTGGAACCAACACACATCCTGACCCAAACCCAGTGCGAGGTTTGTGCGGTTAGTTTGCGAGATCTGGAGCGTTCAGCGGTAACACGGCTGCGGAGCCGACCGAAAATCATAGCGCTGCAGCCAAATTCACTGGACGACATCTGGGCGGATATGCGGGCTGTTGCACGAAGCATTCGCGTGGATCCCGACCCGGCCATTCAGACGCTGCAAGCCCGCATGACTGAGATCAGCCGCAAAGCTTACCTCGATGCTTATCGGCCTCGGGTTGCTTGTATCGAGTGGCTGGAGCCCTTAATGTCCGCGGGCAATTGGGTTCCGCAACTCGTAGAGATGGCAAACGGCGAAAATCTGTTTGGAAAAGTTGGTCAGCATTCGCCTTGGCTGACGTGGCAGGAATTAACTGCCGCCGATCCGGATGTGATTGTGGCAATGCCGTGTGGATGGGGAGTCGAACGAGCCTGGAAGGAAATGCATTGGCTAACTGACCGCGCGGAATGGAGCAGGCTAAGAGCGGTGAGAAAGAACGCGGTGTTCGTCGCGGATGGGAATCAATTTTTCAACCGGCCTGGCCCGCGGATAGTGGAATCGCTCGGAATCCTCAACGAGATTTTCCACGGCGGGCCAGACCGGCAGCTTCAAAACGAAGCATATCGGCTCTGGAGCTCTAATTAGACTCGGCGACGCCCCGAGATAAAGCTGATCAAAAACACGACCAAGAAGATAAAAAACAGGATTTTGGCGATTCCAGCAGCTGCAGTCGCGACGCCGAAGAAGCCAAAAAACCCGGCGATCAGGGCGATGACCAAAAAGATCAGTGAATAGTGAAGCATTGTTTGTTCCTCCGTTTCGGGGAGTTTAAAGCACGTCTCTCGCCAAAAACAACTACGGCGTTTTTGCGTTGTGGAGAGCCGACTCGATGTGGGCCAGTTCAGATCGAACGACATCGGCGTCGGGCGGAGCGCTAGCAAGATAAACGCGCATCTGTTCAGCCGCTCCCGGATAGTCGTGCCGGGCAGCAAGGATATAAGCGAGCAGTTGAGGCGCTTTCGGTAAAGCGTGCGAGTAATCGATCTTGATGGCGTCGCGTGCTTTCCGTTCAGCTTCTTCGTAGTTGCGCAGGCGGAAGTGGGCCGCGGCATTGAAGAAGTAGAGCGCGGGAGAACCGGCGGAGTCGAGACGAAGCCCGAGATCGCTGATTCGAATCGTTTCCACCCAATTCTCTTTGCGATAGGCAAGTATCGTGAGGTCGCTATAGGGTAGGGCGTATTTCGGATCAGCTTCTACCGCCTTATCGAGATCGGATTTCGCCGCAGCGGGATCCGTATGAACCAGGAGGTGCCCAAGCTCGTACCAAGCGCTGGCGAACTTTGGATACACATCCACCGCTTTTTCGAGATTCTTCCGTGCGCTCTCCACATTCGACTTCCGCATGTCGCTCATCGCGTGTTCGTAAGCTTTCAGAGCAGGTTTCGGAGCCAAGAGCGTGGTCTGGCTGACCATCGTCCCGGTACCACTTCCAAGGCGATGAAGCAGGAGAGTGCCGACATCTGGGTTATCCAGCGATCGACGAGAGCTGATGTTAATCGTCTCGGAGCGATAGCCGGGGAAGGACGCAAGCAACTCACATCCAAGCAGGTTTGCGCCACCCTGGTCGCGCATGGCAATAGGCCCGCGACCCAAGGCGCCGCGGTTGTCGTCGCTTGCATCCACCAGAGCGGCGAGTGAGTTCCCGCTAAGCTTCACGCTAAAGTTGCCTTTGGAATCCGCAAAGCCAAGGGCCTCGCGTTTATTGCCGCAAAGCTTGGCGATAACGACATTGGGGGGTACCGTGCCACCGTCGGCAACGGCGAGCTTGCCACTGACAAACACACCGGGCGAACCTAACGCGGCGGTTCCAGGCCCAGCAGGCGGCTGGCTAGTGCTCGGTTGGGTAGTCGGGATCAGGACAGTCACCGGCCGGCCTTGTGCGAAGAGACTTCCACAGGCGACGGTTGAGAACAGGGTCAGGGCAACAAAACGGGAGGACATCGGAAGCACCCCCTTCCGTGATGTCCGATTATTTCACATCCCGTTACAATGGGAAACTATCATGAAGCGGAGCGCGGCGGTCGCCCTTTTCGGGCTCATTCTCACGGGGTGCGGTTCGACAACTTCGGAAGTAAAGAAGCCAGAAGCGCCGCCGGAGCCGGTGACAGGTCTCCATGCCTTGTACCAGATGTTCGCTGCCTCGCATGCTTGGGCGCCCGATGCCCAGGTTTACCGCCTGGACAGCATCGACGTAACCGGCGTGAAGCCCCAAGCGGGCAAAGCAGGCGCGTGGCAGGTGGTGTTCGTTTCGCCCTCTCTGCAGCAATCCCGAACCTATACGTATTCAGTGACCGAAGTTTCTATGAGTCTCCACAACGGGATCAATTCCGGAAAGCCGGAGAGCTGGACGCGTCCCAATGCTTCGACGCAACCTTTTCCCATTGCGGCAGCGAAGATCGACTCCGATGAGGCTTACCGCGTTGCGTTGAAGAAGGGCGCGGATTTCGATGCCAAGCACCCAGGCATGCCGATGACTTTTCAGCTTGCTTTGACGAGTTCTTACAACAACGCGGCGTGGCGCGTGCTCTGGGGCGAGAGTGCGAGCACGAGCCCCTATTCTGTATTGATCGACGCCACGACGGGCACATACGTGGAGACGCTGCATTGATAGACGACCCTCTCGGTTTGCTCTTGACCGAGCAGCGTAATCCGGCGTCGGGACAAATCGACCAGCTCAACACGGAGGACATGCTCCGGGTGATCAACCGCGAGGATGAGAAGGTAGCGGCCTCGGTAGGCGCGGAGATTCCGAACATCGCGCGCGCGGTGGATGCGATCGTCGCGGCTTTCGACCAGGGCGGCCGCCTTTTCTATATCGGCGCGGGCACGAGCGGACGGCTGGGAGTGTCTGGACGCCTCCGAATGTCCGCCCACATTCAATGTTCCCCCAGACATGGTGCAAGGCATCATCGCGGGCGGTGAGTCGGCCCTGACGCGCAGCACGAAGGCGAGCGAGGACGATCCCGCGGCCGGAGAGCGTGATCTCGCGGAGCGCGGATTTGAAGCGCGCGATGTACTCGCCGGGATCGCGGCGAGCGGACGGACGCCCTATGTCATTGGCGCGGTGCGACGCGGCGCGGAAATTGGGCGCGGTGACGATCGGGATCAGCTGCACTCCCAATTCGGAACTGGCGCGGGCCGTGGACATCGCGATCACTCCACTGCCGGGCCCGGAAGTGATTACCGGGTCGACGCGTCTGAAAGCGGGCACGGCCACGAAGCTGGTCCTGAATATGCTGACGACAGGCAGCATGATCCGCCGCGGATATGTGTACGGAAACCTGATGGTGAACGTGCAGCCGACGAACGCGAAACTGCTCGACCGCGCGCGGCGCATCGTACGCGATGCGGCGGGAATCTCTGACGAACGAGGCTGGCCGCACTATCTCGAAGCGGCGGGGAATGTGGTAAAAGAGGCGATCGCCATGGCGCTCGACGAAAAAGGAACTTCACAAGTCAACATGGATAAATTCGTAATTGAGGGCGGCCGCGGCTCCACGGCTCCATCGAGACTAACGGATCGAAGAACTCCGCGTTGCCGGCGCTGGCCGCGGTGCTGCTGACCGAAGACACGGTGGAGCTGAAGCGGATTCCGAAAGTGCGCGACATCCGGACGATGGTGCGGCTGCTGGTAGATATCGGCGCGACAGTGGAGGAGGACGACGGGCTGTTTCGCGCGGAGACCGCCAACATCGTTTCTCCGGAAGCGCCCTACGAGCTGGTGAAAACGATGCGCGCTTCCAGCCTGGTACTGGGGCCGCTGGTGGCGCGGGCGGGGCGTGCGCGGGTTTCCGTGCCGGGCGGATGCGCGATCGGCGCGCGTCCGATCAATTTCCATCTGAGCGGGTTGGAGCAGCTGGGGGCGACCATCAAGCAGGAGTATGGCTACATCGAGGCCTCGGCGCCGGACGGGCTGACCGGCGCGCACATCAAGTTCGACCGGATCACGGTGACGGGGACGGAAGACCTGGTGATGGCGGCGACGCTTGGCGCGCGGCGAAACCGTGCTCGAGAACGCGGCTCGCGAGCCCGAAGTCGCCGATTTATGCGAGCTGCTGATCTCGATGGGCGCGAAGATCGAAGGCGCGGGCACCTCGACAATCACGATCACAGGCGTGGAGAAATTGCATGGAACGCCCGCGCCGCACGAGATTATTCCGGATCGCATCGAGGCGGGAACATATCTGATCGCGGGCGCGATCACCGGAGGCGATCTTCGCGTAACCCGGTGCGCTCCCGAGCATCTGGACGCGCTGATCGCCAAAATGCAGGAAGCCGGAGTACGCATCGAGCGCGAGGGCGCCGACACGCTGCGCGTAACCGCGTCGGGGAAGCTGCAATCGGTCGACATGTCGACCGAAGAGTATCCCGGGTTCGCCACCGATCTGCAGGCCCAGTACATGGCGCTGATGACGCAGGCGGACGGGATCTCGATCATCACCGAAACGATCTTCGAGAACCGCTTCATGCATGCGCAGGAACTGGCGCGGATGGGCGCGAACATTCGGCTGGATGGGCGCAAGGCCATTGTGGCGGGCAAGCACGACCTGACGGGCGCGGGCGTGATCGCGAGCGATCTGCGGGCGAGCGCGTCGCTGGTGCTGGCGGCGCTGGTGGCGCAGGGCGAGACGGTGATCGATCGCGTCTATCACATCGATCGCGGCTACGAACGGATCGAAGAGAAGCTCGCCGCGGTAGGGGCGAACATCCGGAGGGTGGATTGAATCGGAAAGATCACTCCCCGGGTTTCCTCGCGTTTGTGGACGAGGCGAGGAAACAGATTCGGGAGATCGATATCGGCAAGTTTCGCGAGATGCGCGAGCCGCGACGGCATCTGCTGATCGATGTGCGCGAGGATCATGAGTATGCGGCGGGGCACGCGGAAGGCGCGAAGCATCTGAGCAAGGGAATCATCGAGCGCGATATCGAGAAGGAAGTTCCCGAAAAAGACACGCGGATGGTGCTGTATTGCGGAGGCGGATTCCGGTCGGCGCTGGCCACCGCGTCCTTGCAGAAGATGGGCTACCGCAATGTGCTCTCGCTCGATGGCGGATGGAGAGTGTACGAAGAGTCCGGGCTGCCGATCGAGCGTTCCGCGGGCTAAGGCAAAGCGAACGCGACAAGCGCGTCCGAAATCGGTTGTCCGGGGAAGTCGAACCCGCCGGCGGCGATGACGACGTACTGTTTGCCTCCCGCCTCGTACGTCATGGGCGTAGCGCGCGCGGACGCGGGCATTTCTCCGGCCCACAACATCCGGCCGGTTTGTATGTCATAAGCATGAAAATGCTTGTCCAAAGTAGCGCCGATAAACACCAGGCCTCCGGCCGTCACGATAGGGCCGCCAAGATTAGGGGAGCCGCTCGTTGGCATGTTAGGGAGCAGAGATAGCCCAAGAGGCACCTGCCATTTGGTTTCACCCGTATTCATGTCGACCGCCGTTAGCTTTCCGAAAGGCGGCGTAGTGCAAGGTACATGACTGGGCCCGACTAGAAAACGGCGCATGACGCCGTACGGAGTGCCCTGCTGCGGAGCATATTCCCAACCCTCTTCTTTACCCTCCTGCCCTTCGAAGCTCCCCCGCGGGATGAGCTTCACTTCCGCGACAAACTCATTAGAAGGAGCAACCAACAGGTTGCTCTCCGGATCGAAAGCTACGCCACCCCAGTGGAGACCGCCGATGTTGCCGGGGCGCACCAACGAGCCACCGAGAGTCGGGGGCGTGAAGATTCCTTCCGAGCGCAAGCCTCGAATTTGATCGGCGCACCACTTGCGATCGGCTTCTGTAGGGCCCCACGCGTCTTCGGGTCTAAGCGGGTTCTGATCGGCGAACGGTTTGGGGAGCAAGGGAAACGGTTGCGTGGGCGCGGCCTTTTCACCGGGAATATCGCTCTTCGGCGCAGGACGCTCTTCCACTCCAAATACCGGTTTACCGGTGACGCGGTCCAGCACGAATAGATTGCCGGTTTTAGAACCGACAGCGACCACATCGAGCAGCTTGCCGTCTTTCCGAATGGTGAGGAGAGCGGGTTGAGAAGCGACATCGTAGTCCCATAAGTCGTGGTGAACTGTTTGGAAGTGCCAGACGTGTTCACCGGTGTCGGCGCGCAGAGCAACCACGCTATTGGCGTACAAGTTATCACCAGGGCGAGCGCCTCCGTAGTAATCCGGGCTGGCGCTGCCGGTCGGCAAAAAAATCAGATTGCGGCCCGGGTCGACGGAGATAAGGGACCATGTGTTTGCCGCGCCCGTCTTCTCGCCCGGCATAGGATCCCATGCCCAGCGAAGTTTGCCGGTGCGGACGTCGAAAGCCCGTACTTCACCGCTTGCCGCATCGGCGCGGTTGTTATCCGCAATCGCGGAGCCGACGATGAGAAGATCATTGATCACGGCCGGCGGAGAAGTCTCTTCAAATTCGCCGACCCAATGCGGCATGTTGCGCAGGCCCGTCTTCAGATTGATTACGCCACTCGTACCGAAGTTGCCGCACGGGTGTCCATCTTCGGCGTCAATGCACGCGAGTTGCGCGTCGATGGTGGCGACATAGAGGCGGCGTTTCTTGGAAGCGGGATCCACCCAAGTGGCCACGCCACGATTCGCAAAGTCCCCCCACGCGCCGGAGATATTCGCGTGGGGATCGAAGGTCCACTTTTCCTGGCCTGTCGTGGGGTTCAGAGCGATCACACGCCCGAAAGCCGTCGTCACGTAAAGAACTCCATCTGCAAAAAGCGGAGTACACTCAAATGCCGACTTCTTACCCCCGTGATGTGGCGGGGGCGTGTACATGTCCCTGGTGTGGTAAGTCCACGCAACCACCAGTTTGCTGACGTTCGAACGGTCAATCTGCTGCAGCGGGGAATACTTGGGATCAGCACCGAGAAGAGTGGTCGCCGTGAAAAGCACGGACAGCGCGATTCGCATACGACCAATTGTGCGAGGCCTTCCGGAATTGCGCAGCACGTTTGTGACTAGCGGGACCCGAGGCGTGCTAAGTGGGATCGGGGAGAATAACGGCGGCTCCAATTTAGTTCGAGGCCGTCGCGGAGCCGCACCTTGCAATCGCCGTGAAACCAGGGCTTAAGCTCCTCAACGGCCTCCAGGTTGACAAGTTGAGAGCGATTGATACGTGAAAATCGAGTCGGGTCGAGCTGAGCGGCGAACGACTCGAGAGTGCTGCGGATCGCATAGGTTGTTCCGCCCGCGTGGACGACCACATAATTCCGGGCTGATTCGGCAAAGTCGATTTCATCGGGCTCGACAAAAACGACGCGGTCACCGGTATCGAGTGCAATCTTTGTGGCCGCCGGCGTACCCGGGCTAGTATCGCCCGAGCTTGTGAGACTTGAGGCTGCAAGCCGGAAACTCGTGATCGCGCACGTTCCACGGCTTGCTCGAAGCGCAGCGGGGCGACCGGTTTAAGCAGATAATCCAACGCCTGAACTTCGAACGCTTTGAGAGCGTGCTCGTCGAAAGCTGTGGTGAACACGATCTGCATGGACGACGGACACTTGAGTTCGCGGAGCAGGGCAAAGCCGTCCATATCGGGCATTTGGATATCAAGGAACAGAAGGTCAGCGTCGATTCCGGCGAGCAGTTGAAGGGCTTCCGCGCCCGAACCCGCTTCGCCGACGACCTCGGTTTGCGGAATGCGAGCCAGCAGTCGGCGAATCTTGCGCCGTGCGGGCGGTTCATCGTCGACGATCGCAATTCGAAGAGGCGTCATTGGTGGAACGGGATAGCGACGGAGACGACGAGTCCCCCGCCGGACGCATTGGCAAAATCGAGTTGATGTTCCGGCCCATAGAGTCGGTCGAGTCGATCGGCCGTGTTCGAAAGACCGATGCCGCGGGTCAGAAGTGCCCCTTTCGCTTCGTGGATTCCGACCCCGTGGTCGCGAACTTCAAGGTGGAGACCACTCTCAGAACGGCGGGCGGCGACGTCGATATGAACTCGGCCGGTAAGTGGTTCGACGCCGTGACGAATGGAATTTTCAATCAAAGGTTGAAGGATCAACTGCGGTACAAGCGCATTATCGAGTCCGCTCTCGATATCCATGCGGACCAGAAGTTTGTCTTCGAAACGAGCGCGCATGATGTCGAGATAGAGTTCAAGAAAATGCAGCTCTTCGGAGAGGCGAACTTCCTGAGCCGGCGAACTGGAAACTGTGAGGCGCAGGAACTCGCCCAGGCGAGAAATCATCTCATCGGCTGCGCGCACGTCTTCGTACATCGCTGCGGAGATGGTGTTAAGCGCATTGAAGAGGAAGTGCGGCTGAAGTTGGAGGCGCAGATTCTGCAGTTGCGCTTGTGTTAAACGGGTCTGCAGCTGCGAGGCGGCAAGTTCCTTTTGCTTGGATTTTTGGTAAAAATCGAGACCATAGAGGGTACCAACCATGATCGTGAAAAGAAAGACGTCGCTCGGGAATTCCATCCAGTAACGCACGCGCATGATGCCGTAATCGTAGGAGCCCAGCCCGAACAGCGGAAATAGAATGTCGCGGGACAGGGCATTCAGCGCGGTGTGGATGACGGAGAATGCAACGAGGACCGCAAGGTAACCCAAGCTTAGGGTGAACCATCGCCGCTTTTGAAGAGGAAAATGACGGACAAACACGACGAGCGCTGGAAACAGAAGAAACGCCGTGTAATGTCCAGTCATCTGCTCGAGGAACGGGATCAGAAACGATATCGGATGAGCGCGCGCAGCCCAATCCAGATCGACGTACATGAAGTTGAGCAGTCCGTGCGCTGTAAACAGAAGAAAAGTCAGCCACCAGTTGAGACGGACGCGCACAAACGATACTATTCCGTAATGACGCGCCTCCGCAAACTGATGATTCCGTTTCTGGCGATGGGGATCGCCGCGATTGCCTGGGGCAGACCGCCGCTCCGGCCAAGGCTAAGGCCGCGAAGAGCGCTCAATCGGCTGCTCCTGCAGAGCCGGTGGACATCAACGCCGCATCCATGAGTCAACTGCTCTCCATCCCCGGGATCGGCGATGCGTATGCCACCAAGATTATGGGCGGACGACCCTATAAGAGCAAGACGCAGTTGAAGAGCCGTCACATACTTCCCGACGCGGTTTACGAGAAGACCAAAGACTACATGGTCGCCAAGCAGAAATAGAGGCTGTGTTAGAGTGGCGGGATCATGGCATCGCGCAGTGTAAATAAAGTTATCTTGTTGGGTCATCTGGGCCGTGATGCCGAAACCAAGTTCACGCCCGGCGGGGCGGCGGTGACGAAGTTTTCGGTAGCGACCAACCGGCGCTGGAAGGACCAGCAGTCCGGGCGAGTGGAAGGAAGAGACGGACTGGACGAACGTAGTGCTGTGGCGCAATGAAAACCTGTGGCACCTATCTAACCAAGGGCAAGCAAGTTTATGTCGAAGGCCGCATTCAGACACGGAGCTACGACGATAAGGACGGCAAGAAAGTTTACTCCACCGAAGTGGTCGCGGACGATGTGATTCTGCTGGGCGGCGGGGCGCGGGCGGCTCAGGTGGCGGTGGCGGTAGCCGCGACGAGTTTTCCCAAGCGCCGGTCTCCGCCCCTCGCGGCGGCGCTACGCGTCAGAAGCAGCCTCAGCCGCCACCTCCGACGGACGATTACGGCCAGGGAATCACGGACGACGACGTTCCGTTCTAGCGTTTAGGCAACGCCGTTTCAGAGGAGATCGAGCGCCGCTCTGATCTCCGCTTCCGTGTGCGCATCTCCGGTGCGAGCGCTGGCGTCAATTCCACGCTCATACGTCAATCTGCGCTTCGTCGATGCGGCCTAGCTTTTCCAGCGTTTGACCGCCGTGAAAGTATGCAGCGACGTAATCCGGATTGCGCGGCGAGCAACTTCTCAAACTCCGGTGGCGGCGCCCTCGAGTTGCCCCGCGTTCTCGTACTCCATGGCGATCCCGTAGCGGGCGAAGCTGTTGGAGGGGTCCTGCTCCAGCATGCTCTTCAGGACATCAAGGCGGCTTGTGCTCATCACTTCCAGTTTAGATTCCCTTTCGTTCGCCATGTCACGAAACGCCCACGGTTCGAGTGCTCTCTAAGATGGAGAGATGGGTGAAGAGAAGTTCGTTCGGGAGTCGTATTCGGAGTATTCGGAGTTGGCTCTCCCGAACGACGCCAACGGGCTGGGAAATCTGCTCGGCGGGAAGGTGATGCACCTGGTGGATCTGGCGGGCGCGATGGCCGCCATGCGCCACTCGCGCCAGCCCGTGGTGACGGCCAGCGTGGATCACATGAACTTCCTCCACCCGGTTCAGATCGGGCAGTTGGTGCAGCTCTATTCAGCGGTGAACCGCGTGTTCCGAACGTCGATGGAAGTCGGCGTGAAGGTGTTTGTGGAAGATCTGATTCGTGGCGAAGTGCACGCACACCTCTTCCGCTTACCTGACGTTTGTGGCCGTGGATCTGGCGGGAAATCGCGTTCCAGTGCCGCCGGTGATTCCGGAAACCGAAGAAGAGAAACGCCGGTTCCAGCAAGCCGGAGAACGCCGGGCATATCGCCTGAGCGCTGCGAAATCGTGTACGCGTTTAGACGAACGGTAGAGCCCTGACGAGACCGATTATTCGTCCTTATACATGTACTTGATATTGGGCTTGTAGAGCAGCAGGTTCGGATCACCGTCGCGATTCACCTTCAGGCATGTCTTGTCGTACCACTCGATGACGCCGCGAAGCATTTCGCCATCTTTGCAGGACGAAGACCATCGGCGTCTTGGTCTGCATCTGCTTCACGTAATAGAAGTTTTCGGCGTTGGTCTGATCCGGCGGAATCGGCTTTTTCTGAGCCGTTTTTTTCGCGGGAGCGGCCGGATCTTTGAGCTCGTTGAAAGGCGGACGGATCAATTTGCGATTAACGGACTCCACGGTGTCGTCCTTGGCAGGTGGCGGCGAAATTCGTTCCCGACGTTGAGTGCGCGCACGAGAAACGTCGATTTCGTTAGATTAGCTTGACTCATTGAATCACATCGTCCCGGGCCAGGCAACCGGCTTACGGGGTGACCGCCAGGGTAGCGGACTGGCTGGATACGCCTCCGATGGTGATCACGACGGGATACGTACCTGCGGCTAGGTTGGGCACAGTCAAATTCGCTTGCGCGAGGCCAACCAGACCGGGAGACATTCCCATGAAGTACACGGGCGCATCAAGCCCCCCGATCGTCGCCGAGTTAGCGAGCGTCGCGGTGACGTACGGCGGCGGGTTAGGGATGGCCGCGCCCGTGGTCACCGACTGGCTCAGAGGGCCCGGACCCGTAAAAAACACGGTCACCACGCTGCCGGTCTTGGCGGGATTGGAACTCGAGTTCACCGTGAAGTCTTGATTGAAAGCCGCGGCTTGTCCGCTGGAGGAGAAGATTCCCGGAGCGGCTACAACGACCGGAATCGTGATGGCTGCCGAGGTGCCTCCCGGCCCAGTCACCGTCAGCGACGCAGAACCGGTTGCCGTTTCATACGGAATCTGCGCGTTGATCTGCGTTCCGCTGACATAGTAGAGCGGAATCGCCGTTCCGTTAATTTGCACCGACACACTGCTGAGCGATACCGGCAAAGGAATGCTCGTTGCGCCCGCTGGCGTACAACCGAGGTTGGTTCCAAAAATCGAGACAGCCGCGCCGGGAGAGATCGCACTTGGCGAGTAGCTCCCCGCGTTTACCACACCAGCGGAAGTCACTACGGGGACAGCCGAAGGGCATCCAAAAATGCTGATAAAAGCGTCAGAGGTTCCACCGCCGTAAGTGGTTTGACGAGCGCCGGAGGTCACGGGAAAGTCGTTGTTAGACGAGGTCGTACTGCCGGTTAGGTATATCTGGCCGGACGAACCGGATAGCACCGCTAGACCAATTTCATTGCCGGTCCCTCCGAGATAAGTGGAGAACAGAAGGCTCCCCCCGCCACCCGCTAAGATCGAGAGAATGGCGTCTTGTCCTCCTCCGATCGCGGATTGGGCGGCATCCGCGGTGACCGGGAAATTAGCATTGTCGGTGGTCCCAGTCAGAATAATGTCGGCACTCCCGTCGAGTGCCATACCGTTGATTGCATCACCACCCGCGCTGCCGAAGAAACTGCCCCAAAACCCTTGCCCGTTGTTATGAAGCACGAGCACGAAGCCGTCGGAAACGCCGCCCTGATAGGTAGTTTGATAGGCGCCGGCAAGCGTCGGGAAATCCTCCGAGGCGGTCGTGCCCGCCACATAAACGTTTCCCGAAGAATCGAGCGATACCGCGCTTGCTGCATCGGTGCTGCTGCCGCCGATATAGGTCGACCACTGCGCCAAGGTGCCGTCCGGAAACAGTCGGATAGCGAAAGCGTCCGTGTTGCCGTGGTTGGTGTTCTGGAACGAATTGATATAGCCGCCGCCTGGATTGACGGGGAAGTCGGTGGACGAAGTCGAACCCACTACATAGCTGTACCCGCTGGAGTCGACCGCGACAGCGGTGGCATGATCATCCCCCGAACCGCCGATGTAAGTTCCGAAAACCAACGTCCCCGACGTCGTGAAGCATGCGAGAAACCCGTCATAGCTGCCGTGATTCGCGAGTTGAAACACATCCGCCGTGATGGTGGCGAGGTTGGGAGAAGTGGTATCCCCAACAACGTAAAGGTAGTTGTTGGGTCCGGTCACCATTCCGAGAGCCTCGTCACTGTAGCTGCCCCCGAAAAATGTGCTGAAGATCAAGGTGGTGTTGGCTGCCGGAAGCGCAAGGAGAAAAGCGTTCATCGACCCGAGCAAGCCGGATTGGAGTACGTAGCCGTTGTTGGATGCCACCGGAAAATCGGCCGACGACGTTGCTCCGGCCACATATACATTTCCCGAGGAATCCACGGAAACAGCATTGCCTGTATCATTTCCTAACTTGCCTCCGAAGATGGACTGCACAATCGAGCCGGAGGAGGTAATTTTAAAAAGCAGCACATTCGAGGTGTTGTTCTGTGTGGAAAACGTGCGGCCGGTGACGTACAAGCTCCCTTGAGCGTCGATCGCAAGCGCGTGCCCCTCGTCCAGCCCGGTGCCTCCCAAATAGGTGGAGTAGGTCAAGACGGGATCGATGGTCAAAGATCGGGAAGCGTCATACGGCCCAAGCGAAAAGCTCACTCGGTTAACCCCGGTGAGGACGAATGAGCTCGAAACGGTTTTTCTCAGACCACCGATTACTTGGTACGCGACCGGCCTCTGCTGAACGAGAGTGCCTTCGACTGAATCGATTAGAAGATCCCCGGAGGAGCTTAGGCGCAGCCCCTTGCCGCCTTCAATCACCAAAGAAATCTGAGCGGGATCGGCGTAGGGGGAAAGCCCGAAATCGTACTCCAGGCGTCCATCTTTTCCGTAATAGACCAAATCGATTCCGGGATACACTCGCTTGGCGAGCACCTTTTGACAAAGTGGAATCTGCGTACGCCATCCGGACGCGTCCCGGCCAATGAAACGGTTCAGGATACCGGCGCTTCCCTGCCCCACGAGCGACGATCGTCTCGCGTTCCGCAGCCGCATGCGGATAGATGATCGGGCGCCGCGAAAGACAGTTCCAGCGCCATCGATTTCAATCGAAGCATTCAGGGCATGCGCGGCAAATGAGCCAGAATCTAGCTTTTCAAAGGAAAGGGGAACGGGGGAGAGAGGTTGCGTAATTTTGGTGGCGCACGCTGAACCAGCGGTCAAAAGCACAAACCAAAACAGGGATGCTTTCATGCTCTAACGGATTGACGACACGCAGGCGGAAAATGCTTAAAGGAATCGGTCGCGGGCCGCACGCGAGTATATTGCTACTGTGACAATCACAGGGATCTGGGTGAACCTGACGCATCCGTCATGCGAAGCCCTCGTAGCTGGCGCAGAAGCTCCCGGACCTGAATCGAAAAACCGCGGCCCGCTGCGAAGCGGATCGTTCAACTCACCCTACAATGGGGCGCACGCGTGCAAACGAAGTGGGGTTTCTCTCTCGACTTCGTTCGGCACATCTCAGGCGCAGGAGTGTGTTGGTGCCGTACCTGACGCTCGGTAATGCTGGACGTGATTGTGGACCCGGGAAGAATCCGTTCCTCGGCCAAGTAGGGTTCAGGGCGCCAACCGGTTTCATGTCAACCTCACTCGCCTCCTGCCCGTGCAGCGGAAAGAGCGAAGGATACTTGGACTGGATCGGGTGCAAAAATCCGAGAGCACCAACCAAACTACTTCCCGTTGTGAAACTACACTCAATTCCCTCTCACGTGTACATTCTTGAGCGCTCGATTTTGGATGACCTTACTTCTGATGAGGCGAAACTGGATCGGGTCTGTTTGCGTCGTCGTGTTGAAGCAAAGGGAGTCGGAGCTAAAACAACATCTTAGCGGTGCTGCAGGGAATGATAGTCGGCTGAAACGACCAGTCAGGTGGCGGAGGAAGAGGGATTCGAACCCCCGAGCAGGTTACCCCGCTAACGGTTTTCAAGACCGCCGCCTTCAACCACTCGGCCATTCCTCCGATCCTTATGGTAACTGATCGGAGTAGCCGTCCGGGCTCATCCCAATGACCAGCCCGGACGAAATCACCAACAATACTATTGATTCGTTTGGTCGCCGCCAGCGTTGCCATTGCGCTGTTGCATGCGTTGCTGCATGCGCCGTTGCTCCAGCTGTTCGTACTGCGTGCGCTGCGCGTCCGTAAGCACTGCTTTGATACGAGCGTCGCTGTCCTGCCGGATGCTGCGCATTTTGGCCATCTTGTCGCGCGGAGCCATCGAGGCATCGGTTCTGAGCGCCTGCATCTGGGAAAAAGCGTCAGCGAGGATGGGGCGGATTTGGCTTGCCTGATCGTCGGAGAGGTTGAGACGCTTGCTCATCATCTGAAGCTGAGTGTCCGGATTCATTCCGCCTCGGCCAGCGCGCCCCTCAGGCGGGGGTCCGGCTTGATCGGAAGGCGGGGGCGCCTCCTGCGGGGCGGCATCCTGCGGGGCGGCGACCGCGAGTCCGACACCAAACGCCATCGCAAGCGCAAAGCTGAAGATTCGTCGTTGCATATTCTGTTTTCCTTAGAAATCTGTTGATCTCTGTAATTACAAACGCAATTTTACTGCCGCTTGTTACGTCGGGCCGCGTTAAAGTTTGTATACCGGTGTTTCCAGGCAACCTGCTCGCGGTGCGATAGCATTCGAACGTGGATACCTCGGCCATTCCTTCCAATGTTCTCGACCTGATTGGAAACACGCCTCTCGTCGAGTTGAGAGGCTTCGATACGGGTCCATGCGAGCTCTTTCTCAAGCTGGAAAACCAAAATCCAGGCGGTTCCGTGAAAGATCGGATCGCAGTGAGCATGATCGGAGCAGCCGAAGAATCCGGCAAATTGAAGCCGGGCGGAACGATCGTCGAAGCCACCGCCGGGAACACAGGACTAGGATTGGCATTGGTCGCCGCCGCGAAGGGCTACCATCTTATTCTTGTCATTCCCGACAAGATGTCGACCGAAAAGATCGCGCATCTGCGCGCTTTCGGATGCGATATTCGGCTCACCCGCTCGGACGTCGGACCGGATCACCCGGAATATTACATGAACCTCGCAGCCAGCATTACGGCGCAGGGCAAAGACTTTTACCATGTAAACCAGTTCCAAAATCCCGCCAACCCACTGGCCCACGAGCTAACTACCGGACCAGAGATCTGGGAGCAACTTGATCATCGTGTGGATGCGGTGGTTTGCGGTGTCGGCTCCGGTGGGACCGTAACGGGGCTCAGTCGTTTCTTCGCGCGCGTCAGCCCTGCGACCGATATTGTGCTCGCGGATCCCGAGGGATCGGCCCTCGCCGGGTATATAAAAAACGGCACGCCCGGTCGTAATGGCTCGTATGCCGTTGAGGGAATTGGGCAAAGCTGCGTACCGGAAATCGCGGATATGTCTCGCGTTAAGCACGCATATTCCATCAGCGACGCCGAGAGTTTCGAGACTGCGCGAGACCTCCTGCGCTCCTTCGGAATCCTGAGCGGATCCTCGTCCGGTTGTCTGGTAGCCGCCGCGCTACGCTACTGCCGTGAACAAGTAACTGCCAAGCGCGTGGTGACGTTTATCTGCGACACGGGAAACAAATACCTCTCGAAGATGTACAACGACTACTGGATGATGGATCAAGGCTACATCCAGCGTCCGCGCACCGGAGATCTGCGCGATTTCCTGACACGGCGTTACGAGGAAGGCGGTCTCATCACCGTGCGTCCGGATGATCCTTTGCTAACCGCGTTTCAGCGAATGCGAGTAGCTGATATCTCACAGGTCCCGGTGATGGAGGGAGGAAAACCGGTCGGGATCCTCGATGAATCGGACGTTCTGCTTGCAGTGCACGCAGACGAGTCACGTTTCCACCAGCCCGTGCGCTTCGCCATGACAAGCCGCCTCGAGACCGTCCCCGTCGCGGCAACATTGGAGGACGTGTTGCGTGTGCTGGATCGCGGATTGGTGGCCCTTGTAATGGATGGCGACCAGTTTCTCGGACTGATTACGCGGTCCGATCTATTGGCACACTTGCGACGGCGGCTGCGCTGAATAAGGCATCCTAGTTCTTATGCCTCAAAAATTCGGCACCCGGGCGATTCACGCCGGCCAAACGCCGGATCCCACAACGGGCGCCATCATGACGCCCATCTACGCAACTTCGACGTATGTACAGGAGAGTCCGGGCGTCCACAAGGGTTTCGAATACTCGCGCAGCCAGAATCCGACGCGCTTCGCCTATGAACGTTGTGTGGCGGATCTGGAAAGCGGGAACAGCGGGTTTGCATTCGCCTCCGGTTTGGCAGCCATGGCAACCGTGCTCGATCTTCTCGATTCCGGCGCACATGTGGTGGCGAACAACGATCTCTACGGAGGAACATTCCGCCTTTTCGAGCGCGTTCGAAAGCGCTCCGCTGGGCTGGCATTTTCATTTCTAGATCTCACCGACCCGGAGACGCTGCGCGCCGCTATTCGTCCCGAAACCCGGATGGTCTGGATCGAAACGCCCTCGAACCCTCTGTTGAACCTCGTCGATCTTGCTGCGGTCGCGAAAATTGCCCGCGAGCACGACCTGATCACAGTCTGCGATAACACCTTCGCGAGCCCTTGGATCCAGCGCCCCATCGAGCACGGCTTTGACATCGTGATTCATTCGGCAACGAAGTATCTGAATGGCCATTCGGACATTGTTGGAGGGATCGCCGTGGTCGGCCCGAACGTGGAAGTGGAGGAACGGCATTCGATTCCTGCAAAACGCTGTAGGAGCGATTAGTGCTCCATTCGACGCCTTTCTTGTTCTGCGCGGTTTGAAGACTCTTCACCTGCGCATGCAGCGCCATTGCGAAAACGCAGCGCATCTGGCTCAGTGGTTGGAACAGCACCCGCGAGTCGAGCGCGTTACGTACCCGGGTCTACCCTCCCATCCGCAGCACGATCTGGCAAAGCGGCAGATGAGCGCCTTCGGCGGCATGATCACAATTCTCCTCAAAGGCGACATCGAAAACTCGCGTAAATTTCTGGAGAACTGCCACCTTTTTGGATTAGCCGAAAGCCTCGGCGGAGTCGAAAGCCTGATCGAACATCCGGCTATCATGACGCACGCATCCGTGCCCGCTGATCAGAGGCACGCTGCCGGAATAGGCGACACGCTGGTACGGCTGTCGGTGGGTGTGGAGGATGTCGAAGACCTACAGGCGGATCTCGCACATGCTCTCGAAGAGGCATTTTAGTCGGTGATTCACATCCTATTGCTACTGGTCGCGGCTTTCGCCGCCGGAGTCCTGAATGCGATCGCCGGGGGCGGAAGTTTTCTTACCTTCCCGGCGCTGGTGTTTGTCGGCGTCCCCGCGGTAATCGCCAACGCCACCAACACAGTAGCCCTTTTCCCGGGCTCGTTTGCAAGTGCGTACTCGTATCGTCACGGTCTGGCGCGTCTCGAGGGCATTAGTTTACGAACCATGGTGTTGGTAAGCCTCGCTGGCGGAGTCTTCGGTGCGATTTTGTTGCTGATCACCCCGGAAAACGTCTTTGTGAACCTGACCCCGTGGCTCCTCTTGTTCGCGACCGTGATGTTCGCCTTTGGCAAGCGCCTGGGTATCTCATTGAAACGGCGCTTCCATTTCGGATTCGCAGCTCTAGTCGTTTCGCAAACTGTGATCGCGATTTACGGCGGTTACTTCGGCGGTGGAATAGGCATACTGATGCTGGCCGCGCTGGCAATCTTTGGGATGACCGACATCAATGCCATGAACGGGATCAAAACGATTCTCGCGGGAACGTTGAACGGGATCGCCGTCGTGGTCTTCGTGGTTGCGGGAAAAGTCGTACTGGCGCGAGGCGCTGATCATGATGCTAGCGGCAATAGCCGGGGGGTATTTTGGTGCGCATTACGCACAAAAGCTTCCGGGCGCCGTGATCCGTACGTTCGTGACGATCACCGGCATCCTCATGACCGTGTATTTCTTCTATCACGCCTACGTGCACTAACCCGCTGCACGGCGCCCCTTACTTCGAACAAATCGCCGTAACGAATTTTCCGTCCGGCGAATGAATCTGCTCCAGAACGTTGAGGCCGCCTTGTTCCTCCAATAGCCACGAAAAAGCCTCAGGAGTGTATACATACCGGAAGTTCATGAAAATCCGCTCGCCGCGGGCAAGCACGATCTCCTGGGCGGATATAGTAATGCGCAGATCACGGTCGGCCAGAAAATGCTTCGTGATTAGGCACAACCCCTCATGCCGGGAGTCATTCTTCCGCTCAAAGCGAACGCGGCCGTCTTCAGGCGCCACTCCGATGCTGGCCAGGGGCGCAAAAGCGAAGTCGCGCATTAGTTCAGATTCCGTGATCTGCACGCTATCCGGCGAGTCTAGTTCGCCGTCGATTATCAGTCGATCCCCTTCGCGCAACGCATCGGCCAAGTTGCGAATCTGCTCCATCGGGTCAAAGCCGCCCAACGTGTTGCCCGCCATCAGAAAAAGGCGAGGCGCTTCGGCAACGTCCGCCGCGAGTAAAAGATGCATCCGGCTGGAAATATCCGCCTTCACGCCCACAGCGTCGAATTCGTCGTCTTCCACTGCCGCGCAGGCAATCTCGAGAAGAGTCTGGCTGGCATCCACAGGAAAATATTTTGGGCGCTTCCCCGCAGCCCGCAAAGAATGCAGCAATAGCCGATCTTTTCCCCCGTCGCCCGCCCCGAAACTGATTACGGGCACGTCTGCGCCAAAGTGATTGGCCCATTCCCCCAAGCGTCCGCTTACCGCCGTCCAGGCGTTCTGCAACTCGGCGAACGATGGATCGGATGACAGCGCTCGCCATCGCTGCACAGACAACGGAAACCAGTAAAAAAACTTTTCGGGAAGGTCTCTGGCTTCTAAGGCTTCCGTGAACTCACTGGCTATTTCCGCTTCTGTAAGCAGGACTTCGATATTCATCGCAATAACAGCTTAGCGTGCGCCGTATAACTTGAACTCGCGACTACTTTGTACAAGATCTTACGTTGGTACGTGAAACGCTGTTTTACATTTGAGGAGATTGTTTATGCGTGTGCCCAGATTTTTGATTCTCGCCGCTGCCGCGGTTGCTCCAACTTTGACCCAAACGATGTTCGCCGCCGAAAATGCCAACGAACGTCTTACCAATGCTTCCACGGTTTTGCAGGAAATGATGCGGATGGATGACAAGGGCATCCCGCAGGATTTGATTTCAAAGGCCCAGTGCGTAGTCGTTGTCCCCGGTGTCAAGAAAGCAGGCTTTATTGTAGGGGCGAAATACGGCAAAGGTTTCGCGGCTTGCCGGAAGACGAGCGGAGGCCCTGGTTGGACCGCGCCAGCGGCTGTTCGTATTGAAGGCGGAAGCGTTGGATTTCAGATTGGCGCGTCCGAACAAGATGTGATTTTGCTCGTCATGAATCAAGGCGGAGAGCAAAAGCTGCTACAGGATAAGTTCACGATCGGTGGAGACGCTTCAGCCGCCGCTGGCCCAGTCGGGCGCGATCTGAGCGCTCAAACCGACGCCCAGTTGCACGCGGAAATGCTGTCCTATTCGCGCTCGCGCGGTCTGTTTGCCGGCATTGCATTGACCGGAGCCACGCTGCGTCCGGATCATGAAGCCAATAAAGAGCTCTACGGCAGCGATATGGGGAACAAAGAAATCCTGAACGGAGACGTCGCACCGCCCGCCGGCGCCGCCCAATTCGAGCGTCTGCTTAACCGGAACTCGATGCACAAAGAAAGCTAGAGCGCTGTCAGGCCTTGCGAGCACGGGGCAGCCTTTAGGCTGCCCTTTTTTATTGCTGAACAGCTTGGAAGCTAAACGCTATCGGCGTTTCCTGAAAAAGCGAGGTCATGATCCGCGCACGTGCGTCAAATAGAGTCATCGGGCGCATTCCGAGAATCGCTTCCGCTGTGTGAAGCACCGAGAGAGTATTGTACATAGTGCTTTCAACGGCCCGTCGCCTGGCAAACGGAGAGATCACCATCGCCACCGAGCGATGCCGATTAACATGATCTCGCACTCCCTCTGAATCCCCTTCCATAACGATCAGTACAGACTCCTTCCAAAAGCTCGTTTTCACCAGCGCTTCCGCCAACATGCCCACCGCGCGATCGTTATCCGCAACAGCTTCTAAACCATCGGCGCCAGCAAGCGAATCGTTCGCCAGACGAACCAATAAGAGTTGAGGCAAGTTGCCTGTCTGTTCGTATTCGTGAAGCTCATTGACAAACTCCGCCGCGCGCGAGGTATCCGGGTAGTTCGGGTCCGGACCACGAAACTGCATGTCCGTCACCGGCGACAACTGTGGATCTTTCACAGCCTGTACCTCGGTCCCATCTGGATCAGAATGGACCTTATTCTCCACCCAGAACCCGTAATTCCGCACCGACACGCCTGCGCTTAAAGCGTTGTCCCACAAATATCCAGCAGGGGGGAGAGTTGTTGGATCTCCACCTTCGAAATCGGATAGCGGCCGGCTTGAGCCACTCACGTTGGGCCAAAGCTTCTGAACGTAGTCGGGAGCAATCGCGGCCGTGCTCCAGTTCAACCCATCTGCGGCCGCGTCACCGACTACGTAGAAATTGTCTAGCAGCACGAACTCACGCGCGAGCTTGTGAAGATTGGGCGTCTGCTTCTCGCCGCTGACAACCATGGACTGGTCGCCATCTCCCTCTCTGACATCTCCCAGCGCCTGGTCGTATCCTTGGTGACCCTTTACGACGAGAATGACGTGCTTGATTCCTGCGGGAACAGTGGCTGCGGAAAATCCGCTCGGGAGATTCGAAAGCACCGACGCAGAATTTACCGCGAGTTGCTGATCGTCTGGAGGCGCGATAAAGGATACGGAGCCCTTCTGTAAGTCTCCGCTTGTGCCCCTGCCGTTGAGCACCACAATTCGTCCATCCGGAAGAGTACGCACTGCAGTCGGATAAGAGCCGACGGGGACGAACCCCGAGACGAACACATGCTCATCGGCAAGGCTCACTTGCGCAATCGCATTCGCGTCCGAACAAACTACGAAAAGTTTCTTGCCATCGGCACTCAAAGCGAGTGCGCTGGGTGTCATGCCGAGTGGTTGCCGAGGTTCCATCGCCAGGTTGATCGTTTCGCTACGGGCCAAGTCGCCTCCGCTAGGAGCCAGAATCGTGAATACGGAGTTAGTGTTGGCTGCCGCAACGTATAAGACGCTTCCCGACTCCGTTGCGCGGAGAACCATGTCCGTCGGATGCGGGCCCACCCGCAAGAGTCCCAGCGGGGATCCGTCCGCCTGATATCGAATGACGCTGCCGTCCGCCCAACTCGTCACAAAGAAAGACTTGCCGTCGGGATGAAACAGAATGCGGTAAGGGCGGCGTCCGGTCTTGATTCGTTGAATCACCACCCCCGAGAGAGGATTAACCACGACGATCGAATTGCGATAAACATCCGCCGCGTAAAGAAGACGCCCGTCCGGACTAAAACAAACGTCACCCGTGAAATCGCGCGCAGTGCGCTTCGCTTCATCAACCAGAACGAACGTCCGTGCCGGCGAGAGTTTCCCGTCTGCATACGAAAACTCCAGAATTGCCGCGTGCGCACCGGCGCCCACATACAGCCGGTCCCCCTTGGGATTGAAGGTGAGACCGAGCCAACCATCGGGAATGGATGTCCGGCTGACTTCCGCCCGCGTGCTCACGTCGAGAACGCTCAACGACCGTTGCGGCCCACCCGCATTGAGAACAATCAAGTAGCGGCCGTCTTTCGAAAGAGCGCTCGATAAGGGGAATGAGCCCACAGCGACATCCTTTCCGGCGGGAGTTAATTTCCAGCCGCTCGGAAGCAGATAGCCTCCGCCGTTGATCGCACCAACCCGTTCACGGGGACCAGATTGGGAAAGCAAAACCCCAGCAAAGAGGCACACGGCCCCTAGCACCCAGGCAGAGACTCTCATCACGCTACTCCCGGTAACGCTGCGCAATCGGGAAGCGCCGCCCCATACCGAAAGCCTTGCTGGTAACGCGGAGTCCAGGTGCTGCCTGCTGGCGCTTATATTCGTTTAGGTCAACCTTTCGGGCGATGCTCTCCACCGTTTCGAGCGGCGCTCCCACCCTCTCCGCGATCTCCCGCGGAGTACGCATCTCTTCAATGTAGCCGCGGAGAATGGCGTCGAGAATGTCGTACTCCGGCAACGAATCCGAGTCTTTCTGATCGGCCCGCAGTTCGGCTGAAGGAGGTTTCTCGAATACCGATTCCGGAATGGCATTCCGGCAGCGACGGTTCGCCACCCGGCAAAGATCGTACACCAGCGTTTTGGGAACGTCGCTAATCACCGCGAGTCCCCCGCACATATCGCCATAAAGCGTGCAGTAGCCGACGGCAAGCTCGCTCTTGTTCCCCGTAGTCAGCACCAGCGCGCCGAACTTGTTCGACATCGCCATCAGCGTCATTCCGCGAAGACGCGACTGCAAATTCTCCTCGGTGACGTCCTGAGCATACCCTTCGAACACCGGACCAAGCGCTTGTCGAAACTCGTCGTACATCGGGGAGATCGACACGAGCTCAAAACGAATGCCCAGATTCTCGGCCAGAGCACGAGCGTCATCCACGCTTCCGGTCGAAGAGTAAGGTCCCGGCATGCCCACCCCGATGACGTTCTCCCGCCCCACTGCTTCCACCGCAACTACAGCCGTTAAAGAAGAGTCGATGCCTCCGCTCAGTCCGATGAGCACCTTTTGGAAGCCGCACTTGCGCAAGTAGTCCCGCGTACCGAGCACAAGCGCTTCGAAAACAGCCTCGATCTCATCCGGCAGATCGGCGTGCAGATCGCCCACTCCGGCCGTGAGGTCTACACAGATCAAATCCTCGGAAAAGGATCGGGCAGTCGCGATCAGATCCCCCTTGGTGTTCATCACGAAGCTCGACCCGTCGAATACGATCTGATCGTTTCCGCCTACCTGATTCACCATCACAATCGGCAAGTTATAGTGCCGGGCCGCAGTCCCGAACATCTCCCGCCGCAATTCGCGCTTTCCCATCGAGTACGGAGAGGCATTAATGCTGAGCAGCAAATCCGCCCCCATCTGCGCCATCTCCTCGACAGGATCTACCGGGTACAGGCGCCGCTCCCAGAACTGCTTATCGTTCCATGCGTCTTCACAGATCGCGAGTGCGGTTTTTCTTCCGCAGAACGTAAACAACTCGCGTTTATCTCCCGGAACAAAATTCCGCCCTTCATCGAAAACGTCGTAGGTGGGCAGAAGCGTCTTGGTTTGCCGGAACCGAATCTCGCCGGACTGAACCAAAGCCGCGCGGTTCGCCGCGTGTTTCCCGATGGTGCTCTTGGATGCCCCCACGTATCCGGCGACAATGCCAACCGGCAGGTCGGCGGTTTTTCGGGCGAGTTGCTCGAGCGCCTCTTCCGAGCGTGTCACGAAGCTAGGCTTCTCCACTAAATCCCGCGGAGGATAACCCGTAATGGAGAGCTCCGGGAAGACAATCAGATCCGCTTTAAAACCGGCCGCCTCGCGCGTGAACTCCACCATTTTTGCGACATTGCCGCACAAATCCCCAATGGTGGGATTAATTTGACCAAGCGCAATCTTCATCCGCTTTCAGTTTAGCTAGCCCGCCAGGTTCAAAGCCGCAGCGGCCACTGAGAGTCAATCCAGGTATTTCGGCGCGCCTGTGATCCGTGCTTCCCCGCTCACGGCGGATGTTGTGCTGGCATCGAGGGGCCCGGTAAATCCCGGCTGCTTCCCCCCAATGGAAAGCCTGATCAAACCTTCTTTGACCACCCTGCGATTATCTTGGTCAATCAGCGAGAGTTGGCGAGGTGAAAGCGTAAAGGTGAGAGTCTTCTTTTCCCCCCGCTTCAAAGCAATGCGGCGAAATCCTTGCAGTGCGCGAATTGGCACGGGAACAGATGCGTCGCCGTGGTTAATATACAACTCCGCCACTTCCTCCCCGGCGCGGGAACCAGAATTCTTCACAGTGACGGTCACGACCAGATCTTTGCCTGCCTCTACACTCGGCGGCACCTTTAAATCGCTATAAGCAAATGACGTGTAGCTCAAGCCGTAACCAAACGGATAGAGAGGTTCATCCGCGAAATAGCGGTAGGTTCTCCCCTTCATGCTGTAGTCGTCGAACGCAGGAAGCTGTGTTTCGGACTTATAGAACGTCACCGGCAAACGACCGGCCGGATTGTAGTCTCCAAAAAGCACATCCGCTAATGCCGTTCCCCCCGCCTGACCCGGGTACCAAAGCTCGACGATCCCCGGTACGTGGTCTCGTGCCCAATTCACCGCAACGGCGCTGCCGTTCAGCAGAACCAAAACCACCGGCTTACCGAGCGCCGTAATCTGCTTCAGCAGTTCTTCCTGCACTTCGGGGATCCCCAACTTCACACGATCGCCGCCCTGAAATCCTTCGACCTGCACCTTCATCTCTTCCCCTTCCAAACGAGGGGACAAGCCGAGCAACATCACAACCGCGTCTGCTTGCTTAGCCACGCTCAGTGCTTCGGCCAGGTAATCGGCGTGCGGCGCTTCCCATACCAGCCGAATATCGGCATCGCCATGCACCTCGTGAAATTCAAGCCTTACCGGATAAAGCTTTCCTGCTTCGAGGGCGACTTCTTGCCATTCATACGCGCGTTCGTGGGCGTTGTCGCGGCTGGCGATGCGCTTCCCATCGAAGTACAACTCATAGGAGTTAAGACCCACCGCGCCCAATTGATATTTGCCCGTGACCGGAGCCGACAGGTAGCCCGTCCAGCGCACACCGAAATTGTCGTCGTTCATGTCCGCCCGCGGCGCGCCGTCGCCCCAATCGAAATCGACTTGCGAATCGATGCGCGTAAACAACGGCTGAGGATTCGCCGGAACCGCAGCCGCCTTGCGCATCTCCGGGCTCGCGAAGGCAACCCCGAGATACGCTCGCCCGTTGAAGTTGCTCGTGTTGAAGTACTCGGCCTTCAGACCAGGTTTGCGGTCCGTTGAAACGAACAGCGCCGACGCTGGCACGGCCTCAAAGGAAGGCATGCCCGGCGCGAGATCCGAACCGCGAGCATACAGCACGCGCATATGGGACCCGACCTTCTGGCGAATCCCCGCAAGCGGCGTCACCGGGTGCGACGGCTGGCCGTTATAATTCCCCAGAAGTACATCCACCGCGTCGGCGTTCGGCCCGATTACTGCTAAAGTCTTCAACTTCTTCGACAACGGCAGGACATTGCCCTCGTTCTTCAGCAACACCACCGATTCACGCGCAGTTCGAAGGGCCAGCTCCGCATGCGCCGCGCTTTCATTCTCGCTGTAAGGAATCTGCGCCCAACGCACTTTACTAGGTGGATCAAACATCCCCAAACGAAAGCGTGCAGTGAACAGCCGGGTCACAGCATTGTCCACTTCAGCTTCGGCGAGCAAGCCTTTCTTGACGGCGGAAACTACGTGCGTGTACTCTAGCCCGCAATCTAAATCCGTCCCCGCCTTGATGGCCAGCGAGACGCCCGCGTCCGCATCCGCTGCGGCCTTATGCGACTGATACACATCTCCAATCGCGCCGCAGTCGGACACAACGTAACCGTTAAAGTTCCACTCGTGACGCAAAATCGAATCGAGCAGTCGGGGATTTGCGCACGCAGGCTTTCCATCGACGCTGTTATACGCGCACATCACCGAGTTGGCGCCTCCTTCGCGGATGGCGGCTTCGAACTGAGGGAGATACGTGTCCCTCAGATCTCGTTCGTCAATTTGCGCATCGAACACGTGGCGGGTGGATTCCGGTCCGCTATGCACGGCATAGTGTTTTGCGGTGGCGATCGTCTTCAAATATTGCGGCGCGTTTCCCCGTGCGTCGTAACCCTGCAGCCCTCGGATGAATTGGACCGCCATTCTTCCCGTTAGATACGGGTCTTCACCATATGTCTCCATTCCACGGCCCCAGCGCGGGTCGCGGAAGATATTGATATTCGGTGTCCAGAAGGTTAAACCCTGATAAATGCCGCGCTTTCCGCGACGAACAAACTCCTCATGCTTTGCTCGAGCCTCATCGGAGATCGAAGTCGCCACGCTGAATAACAGGTCGGTGTCAAACGTCGCGGCAATCCCGATCGGCTCGGGAAAAACTGTGGCGTGACCGGCCCGGGCGACGCCATGTAGGCACTCATTCCACCAGTCGTAAGCCGGAACACCCAATCGATCGATTGCCGGCGCTTGGCTTAACAGTTGCCCGGCTTTCTCTTCGAGAGTCATCCGCGAAACGAGGTCATGCACTCGCACTTCGAGAGCGCGGCTCGAATCGGTGTAAATGGGAGTTTGCTGAGCGAGGAGGGGAAAAGAAGCAACGAGAATGCTGGAGAAAGCGGCTAAGCGGGGAATCATGGCGGCACAGATGATTGTATTCCCCGCTCCACCCGGAGCCGCTGTACTCTACTTTGCGCCGAGCCCGGCTAGATAGTAACCGGGACGCGTGCGCACCAAAAGGCCCGGAAGATCCACGTCCACTCGGATCTGATGAAATCCGTCTTCGTTTACATCATTCGGTGCGTAGGTCAGCAGATACTGACTGTGAATCTCGCGGCCTAGGCTTTCCACCGCGTCTTCAAGACCCCGTTCTTTCTTGAAGCTATACTGCGCCCCACCCGTACCGTCCGTGAAGAACTCAGCCGGATTGTCGACGAAAACCCGCTTCACTCCAAAGAAAATCTCTTTCAGTGCGGGCACGAACTCCGCGCGATTTCCCGTCTGATACACCTGATTTGTGGTTGTCGGAGTGCTCGGCCGGCCTCCGGGAAGGCTATATCCCGCCGGCGGCATAGGATCCATCGCGGGCGGAATCGGCTTGGAGCTTAAGCTGGTCACCATTCGTGAGATGTCCACGGTGTAGATCGTCACGTTATTTAACTGCGCGGCAATCAGCGTCTCGCGGAGCCTGGCTTCACTGGAGACATCCCGGGTTTCGCTGATCAATAGAATGATGCGGCGGCGTTGTGGCGGGCGCTGCTTCAGCATCTGGACGCCGTGTTCCACAGCGTCAATCATTCGCGAAGGCGTGCTGCCGGAATGGATGCCTTGAATAGCCTTCTGCAATGTATCGGGATCATTCGTGAAGCCTTGCGTCTTCTCCTGGATTCGGGAGTCGAACGAGATCACGGCAGCCTCGCCGTTCTCGCCAGTCACTAAAGGCTGAATCATGGGCCCGATTCTACGGATCTGCCCAAGAACCGCGTCCACGCGATCACTCTGTTGCACCGCGATTACCACGGATATCGGCTGTACTTCGAGATCTACCCGGATGTCCTGCTGCTTGCCGTTGTCATAAAGGTGAAACCGGCCCGATTCAATGCCGTCCACCAGTGCACCGGACTTATCTAAAACCGTGACAGGTGCTGTGATATTGCGAACGTTAGTGCGGAAAAGGGCCGCCTCAGTCATCGCCTCATCAGGTTCGTTCGGCGGAGCCGCTGCACGGTGCGTCAGGCATGCTGGTAGTCGCTGGTGGTGCAGGTTTGGTAGGCGAACTCGTCTGGGCGGACAGAAGAAAAATGGCACTAGGAACACTTAGGCACAGCAAGAGCACGGGTCGCGCGACCTTCATACCCTCCACAGTAGCAACTTAAGTGCCTTTAATGTTTTCGGAGGTAATCGCCGCTCTTCCCGCCCGTCTTCTCGAGCAGAAATACATCCTGAATCTCTATCGATTTGTCGAGCGCCTTTGTCATGTCATAGAGGTCAGAGCCGCGATCGTTACCGCAGTCAGCGCTTCCATTTCAACCCCGGTAGATGCGCTCGTGGTCGCCGACGCTGTCACACGAATTCCTTCCGCTTCAACAACCATCTCCACATCCGCGTGACTCAGACCTAACGGGTGACACATCGGAATGAGGTCTGCCGTTTTCTTCGCCGCCATGATTCCCGCAATGCGAGCCACCTCCAGCGGGTCGCCCTTTGCGTTTCGGGAAGCGCTTCCAGAACAGCCGGGTTCATCCGAACAAAAGCGTGGGCTTTAGCGGTGCGCCGCGTCTCCGACTTCCCGGAAACATCCACCATTCGCGCGCCGCCGCGCTCATCGTAGTGGGAGAGCTTACTCATTTGGGAAGTACCGGCATCAGATCGCCGGCGCGCCATTCTTTCTGCTCGGCATTCACCACCATAAAGACGTTGGCCCGTGTTAACGCGGCAATGTCGCTCGATCCGGTCCAGGGGACCGGCGTGAACACTCCATTCGGAGACACTATCGCGGGAAGAAATCACGTCAACCCTGGTCGATGGCGATAGTCTTTCGTGAGCCGCGCCTCGAGGAAGATAGGTTCCCGCGCGGTCTGTCCGGCCAGTATCTCAAGCGCAGTTCGCGCAAAAATCTCGAAAGTCACCATCGTCGATGCCGGGTTCCCTGGCAATCCAAAGAAGAAGCGACCCCGTGCACGTGCCGAACACCAACGGCTGGCCGGGTTGAATGGCTACTGCGGTCGAAGAAAAACTCGGCCCCGAGCGACTTCAATGCGAGTTCCACCACGTCGTACTTCCCGGCGGAAACGCCGCCCGACAGCAAAAGCAGGTCTGATGTCAGCCTCTGTCGATCAGTCCGCGCGTCTCCTCTTCGTCGTCGCGCGCGATCCCAAAATCTCCGGAATGCCGCCCGCGCGTTCCACTTGAGCGGCTAAAGAATAGGCGTTCGAATTTCGAATCTGGTGTTCCGCGGGTTTCTTCTCGGGGCTGACCAGTTCGTCGCCGGTAGCCAACACGGCTACCCGTGGCTGGCGAAACACTCGAACAGAACTGACGCCGACTGCCGCCAAAAGCGCTACCTCCGTATATCCGACTCGCGACCCGCCGGGAAGCAAAAACCGCGCCGGCCGCCGCTTCGCCCCCGCGGTAGTTGATGAACTGTCCAGCTGGTGAACCTCGATCAAACTGAAGGGACGCTCCGTCGCGTTGAACGTGCTCCACCATCACGATCGTGTCCGCGCCATCGGGAACGGGCGCACCGGTCATGATCTCCACCGCTTCCCCTCGTTGCACGGTTCCGCCAAAGCGATCCCCTGCCCGCACTTCGCCGATCACGCGCAGCCGGCCTGGAACGTCACTCGACCGAACCGCGAAGCCATCCCGCGCTGAGCGGTCGAGCGTCGGGTAATCGCGATCAGCGGCCACGGGTTGGGCCAGCACGCGGCCCACTGCTCGCTCCAACGCGACATTTTCCAGGCCGCCGCGAGGCGAAACGGAACTCAATTCCCGGAGCAGAATCGCGCGCGCGTCCTGGAACGAGAGGGCGGAAACTCGCGCAGGTGACGGCAAGGGAATATTGTCGCAGGTAAGCTGAAGATTCGCAGTTTTCCTCCCCCATGCTCTGCAAAACTTCTCTGCTCTTGATGACCCAACTGGTGCGCGAGCGACAGGTCTCACCCGTCGAATTGGTGCAAGCTCACCTGAAACAAATCGAAACCCACAACCCTCGACTCAACGCGTTCGTTTCCGTATTGGCCGAAGAAGCGTTAGACCGAGCCCGCGAGGCGGAAGCCGCCATCATGCGTGGAGAGGCTCCCGGACTTCTTCATGGCGTTCCGGTCACAGTGAAGGACAGCTTCGACATGGCGGGCCTGCCCACCTATTGCGGAAGCCGCTTCCGCCTGGCTCATCGCGCCACGAAGGACTCAACCTCCGCTGCGCGATTCCGCGCGGCAGGGGCGATCATCCTCGGAAAAACAAACGCTCCCGAGTTCCTGAACATGTACGAGACCGACAACGGCATCACGGGTCGCACCAATAATCCATGGAACCCGGAGCTGACCGCCGGTGGATCGAGCGGCGGCGAATCGGCAGCCATCTCTTCATACTGTTCGGCGGGCGGAATCGGGAGTGACGGCGGTGGTTCGATCCGCGTGCCCGCCCATTTCTGCGGAATCGCAGGCTTGAAACCCACGCCTGGCCGCGTGCCCGCCACTGGTCATTTCCCGGCTATCTCCCACCCGGGCGGTCTGCTGGGAGTCGGTGGCCCTATGGCCCGGTCGGCTCAGGATGTCCGGCTTCTCTTCGCCGCCTTGGCCGGCCATGATCCCCAAGACCCTTTTTCCGCACCGGTTCCGTTACGCCCCGTCTCGTCCCGTCCAGTACGGATCGGCGTGTGGCCTCAGCCCGAAACCGTCAGTGGCGGAGCGACTCAGGCATTAGACAAGGCAACCGCGTTCTCCCGTGACATCGGCCTCGAACCCGAGGAATTCGTCGCCGCGCGGGCTCGCACGCGCCCACGAGCTGTGGTGGCTGTTTTTCGAGCGTTTGTCGGCCCCGTTGACGCAAGCTCTGATCGCGGGCCGTGAAGACGAGTCGCATTGGTCGGGCACGGAACTGATGCACCGCGCTCTTCGAGAGCCGCCCGTGTCCACCCACGAGCTCTTGATGGCGATGGCCACCCGCGATCGCATGCAAGCCGCGCTACTCCGTGAGATGGATAGCGCCGGGATCGATGCGATTCTCCTGCCCGTGTGCGGGACCGAAGCATTCCCTCACCGCCAGCGCGAGTTCCAGGTAGGAAATGGAAGAACAATCGATCTTCTCGAAGCCATGGCCCCCGTCACCCCGTGGAATCTCCTCGGAATGCCCGGGATGGTGATCCCCTTCGCCCTGACGGATGCCGGTCTCCCTGTGGGAATACAGATCGTCGGGCGGCCGTGGGATGAGGAGACGGTACTCGACATTGCCATCCGTTTAGAACAGGCGCGAGGACCCTTCCCCGGTCCTCCCGGCTACTGAACCTCGCCACTTCGGCGTCGCAAGATGAGCGCGCGCCATTGGTTTTCCTCAAGCACTTGGTCTATTTGCAGACCCGCTTTCGAGATCCGATTCGTCACATGCGGAAGATCATGCGCTTCCAGCCCACTGACAAGGATCGTTCCCCCGGACTTCGTGATCCGTGCGAACTCAGGCGCCAGAATGGCTAGCCACTCCGGACTTAAGTTGCCGATCGCGAGATCCGCAACCCCGCGATCCACCCGCTGTATGGATCCTTCGAAGAGTTCGATCTCCACGTTGGCCGACGCGAAGTTTTCACGAGCAACATCGATCGCCAGCGGATCGATATCGCACGCCAGCACACGGGCCGCACCCAGCTGCTTTGCCGCTTCCGCAAGGATGCCAGAACCCGTACCCACATCCACCACGGTCATCCCGGGCGCGACCAAGCACTCCAAACACTCCAGACAAAGTCGCGTCGACTCGTGCGCGCCGGTGCCGAACGCCAGGCCGGAGTTCACCACAATCCGGATCCGTCCTTCCGGCGTCGGATCGTCACGCCATTGAGGAACCAGGAAGAAACGGGCCCCGACTTCCATGGGCTGCAGATATTCCTGCGACTCCGCCACCCAGTCACGGTCGTCGGACGGCTCCACGATCGCGTCTCCAAAGCGCTGCGACAGAGCCGCGCTGGCCGCGTCATCCTCGAAGAATGCTTTCAATCCCTCCGCCGTCTCGACGATCCCCGCCACTCCCGCCTCCCATAAATCCGCAATAACCAAATCGCGCTGTTCTTGCGAGCATTCAATCAAGAGAGAGAACATGGGAGTTTAGATGAAAATTCAGGGGATCTTTGTTGCGGCCGCCACGCCGTTCGACTACAAGGGCGAGATCTACAAAGTAAAAGTACAGCACAATATCGAAAAGTGGAATCTGACGACGGTCAGTGGATATGCGTTTGCCACCTCAGCCGGCGAAGGGCCGCTCCTGCGGGAAGAAGAGAAAATCTCGCTCTGGCAGCTAGCCGCTCAGCACGCCGCTCCGGAAAAACTGCTCATCGCCGACGCCAGCGCCGAAGGCGTCGATTCCAGCGCCTACTTAGCCAAACGAGCGGCTCAGGCCGGGTTTCACGCCGTTCTCTGCCAAGTCCCCCATCACTATCGGTCCATGATGTACGGGGCAGACACGCAGATGCTGTACTTCCGCTCCGTCGCGGACCGCTCCCCCCTTCCGGTTCTGATCGGGAACTCTCCGTCCTACACGGGCGTCGATGTCTCGCCGGAATCCTCCGCCGCGCTCTCGCAGCACCCTAATATCCTTGGCGTCGTTGAAACAGGGACGCCGGCCGGGCGCATCCCGCAAATCCGGGGAACAGCCGAACCCGGTTTCCCCGTGCTCACCGGCTCGTCCACCTCACTGTGGGAAAGCCTGGAAAACGGCGCAAACGGCGCGCTGCTCGATTTGGCCAGTGCCGTTCCTTATGCCTGCATCACACTGTGGGAAGCGTTCCGCACTCGTGAACAGGAAGCCGGAACCGACTGGCAGGCGAGAATCACGCATCCCGGTATTCTTGTAACGGATTTATACGGCGTGCCCGGATTGAAATACGCCATGGAACTCAACGGGTTCTACGGAGGGCCACCCCGTCTTCCTTATTGCCCGCCCACGCTCGCGGTTCGGGATGAGATTGCAGCCGCATTCCGCGATTTGCGAGGATAAAAGCGCATGGTGACGCGCAGCGTGAAAGCATCCATCTTTGCTGTCGCCCTCCTTGTTTCCCTGCAGGCCCAATGCGTGGCCTCCTGCTCAGTCCAGCCTTGCGGATGGGACCTGAAAAACGCCAAACTTCCGCCCTGTCATCGCAAGCATCTACCTGCCAAGAACCCCGGGCCCTGTGTTCAGGCGCCGTCAGCCTCGGCTCCTGAATGGAAGTCGGAGTGGGGGACGACAACGTTCGCCGCAGTTCCCGTTGTCGGTTTTCCGTCACCGGTCGTAAGCTTCCCAACTTGCCGAGCCGGCTCACCTGAGTCTGCTTTCACCAGTGCCGTCGGCCCACCGCTCCTCGCTGTTCTCCGGATCTAGGTCTCTCCTCACTCGTCAGCGCAGCACTATCCCGGGCAGATTGCACGAAAGCGCGTTCCGCCGCCGCAGCTATGAGGAGACCTGTTTGCACAAGTTGTTCCTAATACTCGCCTGCGCGTTTACCGCGGCCGCCCAGAACAGCGGAATGGGCTCCATGCAAGGCGGATCCATGCAAAACATGCAACAGCCGATGAACCCTTCCGCCGACCTTCTGATGCACCAGGCTTCCGGCACCAGCATGAATCCGGAAGGCGGAGGCATGCCCATGCTCATGACTAAAGTCCACGATTGGCGGCTCATGTTCATGGGGCAGGCCTTCCTCGTCGACACACAACAAACCGGACCGCGTGGGCAGGACAAGCTCTATTCCGCAAATTGGCTCATGGGAATGGCGGAACATCCCTTGGCCGGAGGCACCTTCGAGTTCGTGACCATGCTGAGCCTCGATCCGGCGACCGTCACCGAACGCCGCTACCCGGAACTCTTTCAGACCGGCGAAACGGCCTTCGGAAAGCCAATTGTGGACGGCCAGCATCCCCACGACCTGATCATGGATATCGGATTCCACTGGGCGCGGGCCTGGAACGAGAACACGGTATTTCAGGTGTACTACGCTCCCGTGGGCGACCCTGCGCTCGGGCCGGTTGCTTTCCCTCATCGCACCTCGGCGTCGGAGATTCCAGAAGCGCCCCTGGGTCACCACTGGCAGGACTCCACCCACATAGCCGACAACGTCTTCACCGCGGCCCTGAAGTATAGGATTGTGCGGATCGAAGCCAGCGGCTTCTACGGAACCGAGCCGGACGAGAATCGTTGGAACATCGATTGGGGCCCCATGGATTCCTGGTCCACTCGCCTCTCCATCTTCCCGACCGAACATTGGATGGCCCAGGTTTCCCTCGGCCGTCTAGCCCAACCCGAACGGCAGGAACAGGGAAGCGTCGTTCGTTCCACCGCTTCGTTGCACTACACCGTTCCTCTTCGCGGAGCGGCATGGGCCACAAGCTTCATCGGGGGCCGAAACCACGAAGTCCTGAAGCAGCGCAACCTGAACTCGTACCTGCTTGAATCCGTCGTCCCTCTAAGTCGCAGAAACCTGCTGACCGGGAGGGCGGAACTTGTTGATAAAGATGAACTATTTGAAGGCGACCCAACCCGGGCGGTTCAACTCGCCAGCACGGCCGGAAGTACCTTTCGCATCGGCGCCTACACGTTCGGCTACACCCGGGATATTGGCACCTGGGAACATCTCCAAGCCGGCGTCGGTGTAAACGTCACTGCATACACCCTGCCCGACGCCATCAAGCCCGACTACGGCCAGCGGCCATTCGGTGTCAACGTGTTTGCCCGATTCGGGCTGAAGTCAAACTGAACGTGACGGGGCGGCTATTCATTGCCGCCCTGGCATTGCCGACTAGTCCTGCGGGGCGGGAGTGGTCGACGAACTGGAAGTCGTCGTCGTGGTCGAGTCTTTCTTGTGACCGTGATGCTTCTTTGCCTTTGTCTTGCTGGTCGAGGTGTCTGTGGTCGTATTCCCGGCCGCGTCCGTGGTGCTGGTCGTCGTTGCCGATTCCGTCTCGCTCTTCTTGCCGTGATCCTTCGTCGTAGTGGTGGTCGTCGAATCACTTTGGACCGGCGGCGCATCCTGCGCCAACACGGTCATCGCCCCGAGAAGCGTTGCAAACAGTATGTTTTTCATGGATTGATCTTTCTGATCTAGGCTGGTTCGCGAACTCCGTTCGCTGCCGTTAGCAAATGCAAACGTCCTGCCATCCACCCCCTAAGCGGCCGATCATGAAAAGGAAATAATAGGTTGCCTCGAAAGCAGCAGAGCTTTTTATCGCCACCTTACAAAGCTCGAAACCTTTAGTGCTTCGTGCTCATCTTTTATGACAAGAGACAGCATAGATGTCAGACCATATAGCTCTTCCCGTAGTCCCGATCAAGAACACGGTTCTCTTCCCGAACCTCCTGATGCCGCTCTCAGTCGGTCGGCCGAGATCCGTAGCAGCCATTCAGGCTGCGCTCGCCAGCGAGTCCAAAGAGATCCTGGTCGTTACGCAGCGCGACTCCTCCGTGGAGGTTCCCTCCCCGTCCGACCTTTTCCCGACCGGTACCCGCGCCGTTATCAAGCGTTCCGGCCGCAACGGCGAGAAGTTTGAAATTTTCGTAATGGGCGTGGAGCGAGTCGCACTCGAGGATTTCTCGGGTGAGAATTATCTCGTCGCGAATTTCCGGCCAATACCCATCGCCGATCAGTCCGAGGAAACGAACCCGGAACTGGAGGCTCTCCACCGCGAAGTCATCGACCTCGCAACCAGCGTTTTAAAACACGCCAATGTGGAGTTCCCCGTCGAGTTCGCCCGCGCGATTGCTAGCCAGGCGGATCCTCTGCACACGGTCTGGATGCTTGCCGGTGTGCTGAGTCTCGATGTCGCTCTGGAGAATTCCCTCCTGATGGTCGCGACCCGCGGCGAAGCGCTAAGGCTGATGCACGCTCACCTTTCTCACGAGTTCCAGATTCTGGAAATTCGGGGGAAAATCGCGACCAAAGCGCAGAGCGAAATGGGCAAGGAGCAGCGCGAATACGTCCTCCGCCAGCAACTCCGTGCAATCCAGCAGGAGCTCGGCGGAAAAGACGGAGAATCCGAGCTGGAACTCCTTCGCGAGCGGTTAACAACGGCCCAACTACCGGACGACATTCGTAAGGAAGCCGATCGGGAAATGGCCCGCTTGGATCGTCTCTCTCCACAAGCTCCCGACTACAACGTCGGCCGCGCCTGGCTGGAACTGATCCTTGAGCTTCCTTGGACCAAATCGACCGATTCATCCCTCGATATCGCGGGTGCGCGTCAGATCCTCGCCGAAGATCATTACGGGCTCAAAGATGTAAAGGAGCGGATACTCGAGCATCTGGGTGTGCTGAAACTGAACCCCGCGGCAAAGTCTCCCATCCTCTGTTTCGTCGGGCCTCCCGGAGTGGGCAAAACGTCCCTTGGCCAGTCGATCGCGCGAGCACTTGGCCGTAAATTCGAGCGCTTAAGCCTCGGCGGCATGCATGATGAGGCCGAACTGCGAGGCCATCGCCGCACGTACATCGGCGCCATGGCCGGCCGGATCATCCAAAGCATCCGTCGAGCCGGTGTCAACAATCCCGTGCTCATGCTGGACGAAGTCGACAAGCTCGGGCGTGACTTTCGTGGCGACCCGGCGGCCGCTCTCTTGGAGGTTCTCGATCCGGAGCAAAACCACACCTTCCGGGATAATTACCTCGACCTGCCGTTCGATATCTCCAAAGTCTTCTTCGTGATGACGGCGAATACGCTGGACACTATTCCGCAGCCTCTGCTCGACCGCATGGAAGTGGTGCGGCTCGCCGGCTACAGCGAAGAAGAGAAATTCGAGATCGCTCGCCGCTACCAGATCCCCAAACAATTGATCGAGGCGGGCCTCTCGGCGGACTCTGCGCGTTGAGCGATGAGACGCTCCGTGTCGTGATATCGCGCTATACCCGCGAAGCCGGTGTACGCCAGTTGGAACGCGCGCTCGGCCGCGTCCTGCGCAAAATCGCGCTAAGAGTAGCGGAAGGAACTTCCGGCGCTGTCGAGATCCAGAAGGATGATCTGGCGGAACTCCTGGGCCCTGAACGCTTCTCCCCGGAGCAAGCCCGGCAAGACGTGCCCGCTGGCGTGTCCACCGGTCTCGCCTGGACGGAGGCCGGCGGCGATGTTCTCTATGTCGAAGCCGCGCTGCTGAAAGACGGCAAAGGGCTATCACTCACCGGGCAGCTCGGTGAAGTCATGCAGGAATCGGTCAAAACCGCCCAAAGCTATATCTGGTCGCACGCCAGTGACTTTTCGATCGACCAGTCTTTGTTCCGCCGCTACGGGGTTCATGTTCACGTACCCGCCGGCGCCATCCCCAAGGACGGCCCATCCGCGGGCGTAACGATGACCACCGCCCTCACCTCGCTCTATACGGGCCTGCCCGTTCGCAGCGACACGGCCATGACCGGCGAAGTAACTCTCTCCGGATTGGTCCTGCCCGTTGGCGGGATCAAAGAGAAGCTGCTGGCCGCGCGCCGCCTTGGAATCCGCCGCGTGATCATCCCCAAACAAAACGAGAAAGACTTGCGGGATCTGCCGGCCGACGCTCGTAATGAGATGGAGTTTATCCTGGCCGAACACGTGCACGAGGTCTTGAAAGCTGCAATCCCGGGAATCGGCGAGCGAACTCGTCTGCGCGTGGTGGCGTAACTCGCCCTCTGAACTTCGCAAAGGAACATTTCATAGGAAAAATCTATGGATATCAACCGACTTACTGAGAAAACCCAAGAAGCGCTGCATGCGGCGCAGAGCGACGCGCTCCGCCGCGGCAATCAACAGGTAGATGTGGAGCATCTACTGGCCGCACTCCTCTCCCAAGACGGGCGGATTGGCTGCCTCCATTCTGAAGCGCGCCGGAGCCAACGTGGAAAGCCTCGGCCTCAAGCTTAGCCAGGATCTCGATCGACTGCCCAAAGTCAGTGGACCTACCGGCACGCCCGACCAGATCTACGTCACGCCGCGCCTGAATAAGCTCTTCACCAAAGCCGAGGACGAGGCGAAGCGGCTCAAAGACGATTTCATCTCCGTCGAGCACTTCCTCCTCGCGGCCGTGGACGATTCAAAGGCGCTCAAAGCGTCGGGCGTCACCCGCGATCGGCTCATGCAGGCGCTTCGCGAAGTTCGCGGAAGCCAGCGCGTCACCAGCAAGAACCCCGAAGCCACCTACGAGGCCCTCGAGAAGTATGGCCGTGATCTGACCAAGAGCGCCGAAGCAGGAAAGCTCGATCCCGTAATCGGGCGCGATGAGGAGATCCGCCGCGTCATCCAGGTGCTCTCGCGCCGCACCAAGAATAATCCGGTGCTGATCGGCGAACCCGGCGTCGGGAAGACCGCCATCGTCGAAGGTCTCGCCCAGCGCATCGTGCGCGGCGATGTCACCGAAGGCCTGAAAAACAAACGCATCGTATCGCTCGACATGGGCGCGCTCATCGCCGGCGCCAAATTCCGCGGCGAATTCGAAGAGCGCCTCAAGGCCGTCCTCAAAGAAGTGCTCGACTCCAATGGCGAGATTATCCTCTTCATTGACGAACTGCACACCGTCGTCGGCGCCGGGAAAGCCGAAGGCTCCATGGATGCCGGCAACCTGCTGAAGCCCATGCTCGCTCGCGGCGAACTGCACTGCATCGGCGCGACCACGCTCGACGAATACCGCAAATACATCGAAAAAGACGCCGCGCTCGAACGTCGCTTCCAGCCCGTCATGGTGGATCAACCGACGGTTGAAGACACCATCTCCATCCTGCGCGGCCTGAAGGATCGCTACGAACTGCACCACGGCGTACGCATCAAGGATGCCGCGCTGGTGAGCGCCGCCATTCTCTCCGACCGCTACATCTCCGACCGCTTCCTGCCCGACAAGGCCATCGACCTGGTAGACGAAGCCGCGCCAAGCTGCGCGTCGAGATCGATTCCATGCCGGCCGAGCTGGACGAAATCCTGCGCCGCACGCATGCAGCTCGAAATCGAGCGCCAGGCGCTGAAGAAGGAAAAGGACGCCGCCTCGCGCGAGCGCCTCGCCAAAATCGAAGCGGAAATCGCCAATCTGCGCGCCGAAGGCGACGCCCTCAAAGCGCGCTGGCAGCTCGAAAAGGAATCCGTCCAGGGCCTGCGCACTCTACGCGAACAGATCGATCAGGTGAAAATCGAAATCGAACAAGCCGAGCGCGCCTACGATCTCAACCGCGCCGCCGAACTGAAGTACGGCAAGCTCCGCGAACTCACCGCGAAACTCGCGGCAGCGGAATCTGTGGCCGCCAGTCCCCAAACAGCTCCTCAAAGAAGAAGTAGGCGAAGAAGATATCGCCGCCGTCGTAAGCCGCTGGACCGGCGTTCCCGTATCGCGCCTGCTCGAAGGCGAAATGCAGAAGCTGCTGCACCTTGAAGAAGAACTGCACCGGCGCGTCATTGGCCAGGACGAAGCCGTAACAGCGGTCTCCGAAGCGGTAATTCGCGCGCGCGCCGGCCTGAAAGATCCCAACCGGCCCATCGGCAGCTTCATCTTCCTCGGTCCCACCGGCGTCGGCAAAACCGAACTCGCCCGCGCTCTCGCCGAATACCTGTTCGACGACGAACACAACATGGTTCGCATCGATATGTCGGAGTACCAGGAGAAGCACACCGTCGCTCGCTTGCTCGGCGCGCCTCCCGGATATGTCGGCTTTGAAGAAGGCGGCCAGTTGACCGAGGCGGTCCGCCGCAAACCCTATTCCGTCATCCTGTTCGACGAAATCGAAAAAGCGCATCCCGATGTCTTCAACGTGATGCTCCAGATCCTCGACGACGGACGCCTGACCGACGGCCAAGGCCGCACCGTAAACTTCAAAAACACGATGCTGATCATGACTTCCAACGTCGGCAGCCACCGCATCCTCGAATACAAAGGAGCCTTCTCCGGTCGCGGCTACGAGGACATGAAGAATGCGGTCATGAATGAACTGCGAGGCGGGTTCCGGCCCGAGTTTCTCAACCGCATCGACGAAATCATCGTCTTCCACGCGCTCGATGAAGAGCACCTGAAGCAGATCGTCGAAATCCAACTGGCAAGCTTACGTACCCGCTTGGCCGACCGTCACATCCAGCTCACCCTGACCGATGCGGCCCGCGCTCATCTCGTCAAAACGGGATATGACCCGGTCTACGGCGCCCGCCCCCTTCAGCCGGGCGATCCAGAAGCAGATCGAAACGCGCCTCGGCCGTCTGATCATCGGTGGCAAGGTTCACGACGGCGAAGAAGTCGTGGTGGACTTCGACGACGCGAAATCCGAATTGGTCTTTCAGCCGATTCCCGTACTGGCCTAAGCCCGCCATTTGTAAGTAGAACCGCTGTTCTGGCGTTCCCGGTAAGTCGCTAGGGGACGCCAGAATTGCTAGTAAATTTCCCAGTTATCCATCTCCGCACTAACTTGTACACTCATTAGTCGCTCGCCAGCCGTCGAACGGATGACTTATGAGAACCCTGTTGTTCTGTTCCCTTTACTTAACTTCTTCTCTCGTTCTCCCAGCCCAAAATCTGAACTTCCTCGCTCGCCAGGATTATGGAAGCGCCAATAACGGCGACCTCGTCATCGGCGATTTCAATGAAGACGGAATCACCGACCTGGTCACCGATCTCTCTCCTGCCGCTTCCGCTCCGTCCTCTGTTTGTGCGTTCTATGGCAAAGGCGACGGATCCTTCCAACCAGGCCCCTGCTCTTCATCACCCGTGAACGGCCAGGTCTTTGGGACCGCTGACTTGAACGGAGACGGCCACCTCGACATCGCTTTTCTCGCCAGCACGGGATCCATTTACATCGCCTTCGGAACGGGGACGGGCACCTTCCAAACCTTCACCTCCGTTGCTTCAAACTCCGGTCTTCACCCGGTTCTGATGGACGTTAATGCGGATGGCAAGCCGGATCTCGTCATCCCGTCGCCCGCTCCGGCAACTGCCATTGAAGTCCTGCTCGGCAAAGGTGGTGCGTCCTTCGCCGCGCCCGTGGTCTACGACGTCGGCAATGTAGCCAATGTCATTAAAGTCGCCGACCTCAATCACGATGGAAAACTGGACCTCGCCGTAGGTACCAACTTGACTGGAGGAATCGGGACCGCGATCGCTGCCTTACTGGGCAAAGGCGATGGCACTTTCCAGCCCGCTCTCTTCTCCCAAGCTCCCCATTCCGTCCAGGCGATTACCGCTGGAGATTTCAATCAGGACGGCACCGTCGATCTGATGGTCGGCTATGGCGCAGCCGCCTCAGGTATCAACCTCCTCCTCGGCGTAGGCGACGGGAATTTTCGTAGCGGCGTCTCATTCGCGACGGGCACCGCTCTTTCACTCGACTCCGGAGATCTCAACGGTGACGGCAAGCTTGATGTCGTCGTAGCCGGTGGAGCCCACACCGTGTCCACGTTGATTGCGTCCGGCCGTGGCAGCTTCCAGCCCCCTGTGTTCTACACGGTGGGAAATGCGCCCCAAATCATTCACCTGGCCGATCTCCGGAATACGCAAAAGCTGGATGCCGTCAGCGCCAATCTCGGCAACAGCCTCTCGGTTCTTCTGAACCAGGGTAATGGCAAGCTCAACGACGGAATCGCCATCCAGGTATCCGCACCCTCGTCGCCATCCCGCGCCGGCGTTCTTCGGGATTTCAACGGAGATACGATCGCCGATCTAGCGGTCACCACTTCGTTTGGCGTGCAGATCTTATTGGGCTCAGGCGTCGCCGGCTCGCCTTACTCGTTAGGCGCTTCCTACGCGATAACTGGGGCTTCCACTATTGCTACCGGTGATTTCGACGCCGACGGCGCTCTCGACCTCGCGGTAGAAGATAGCTCCAACATGATCCACGTATTGCTGGGCAATGGCAATGGAACTTTCCGGACCGGCCCGATCTTCGACTCTGGATTTCCAGCGCAGACGATGATGGCGGCCGACATCAACGGTGACGGCAAGCTCGACCTGGTTACGGACGAAGCTGTCCTGCTCCTCGGAAATGGCGATGGAACATTCCAGCCGTACACGCGCCTTCTCCACCTCAAGAGCGCCGGACTCGCCGTGGCCGATTTGAATGGCGACAAGTTCCTCGACCTCGTGTTCCCAATCTCTCAATCAGGAGGCGGACTGATTCTCCTGGCGGGCAAGGGCGACGGCACCTTCCAGTCGCCGGTGTTCCTGCCGCTCGGTGGCCCACCCAAATCCGTACTCGCAGCGGACCTAAACGGTGACAGCGTAGTTGACCTTGCAGTCCCGGCCGCCAACGGAACCCTCTACCTCGTATTCAATGGCGGGGGCGGTTCGTTCACCACACAGACGGTGACGGAGCCTTTCTGGAGTGAGTTGGATTCGGTTACCGCCGGAAGCTTTACCCGCGACAATCTGCTCGATCTCGCCGTTACCAACACGACCAATAATTCCGTGACAATTCTTAACGGGAACGGGCAAGGTTCGTACGCGTATCGCGGCGAGCTGGGCGTCAACGCCAATCCCTCTCTCGTGCTCGGCAGTTTCAACCTCGTGACCTTGAACGGTGACGGCACGATTAGCGCGCTCACTAATCAGAAATAAGTGAGGGAGGTTTGCGCAAACGCACCATCTGCATCACCGCAAATAACAGCAGTGCGATTGCGAACCACGCAAACCAATCGCCCATTAGCTGATAGACCGTCCAACTGTGCGCGGCCGGCACATCCACCAGCAGCGTGGCGAACGGAGCGGAGCCGCTGCTCACCTCGCCCACGATGCGACCCCGGCTATCGCTCACTGTCAGAAAGCCGTTCTTCGCAGCGCGGGCAATGCTGAAGCCATCTTCCACCCCGCGCATCACCGCAATATGCCCGTGCCAAACGCCATCCACGTTGAAGTCCCATGCGGGTACCAGCATCAACCCGGCGCCAGCCTCGCCGTAAAGCCGCGCGGGTGACCCGAAGTCCATGTCTTTGCAGATTGCGACGCCCCACTCTTGCTGCTGCCGCCGCAGCAATGCCAAGGTGGTTCCGGGCTTCAGCTTCGACTCGAAAGGCGGCAGCATATGCTGCTTGTCGTAACGCTGCACCGCGGTTCCGGGACTGTAAATTCGAGCCTCGTTGTACTTCACCGGCGAGTCGACATGCACTACCCCAGCAATAATCGTGGCCCGCGTCTCGGACGCCACTGACTGCAACACCGTATCCGTTTCCATTGTCTTGCCCGCAACTGTTACTCCCAGTTTTTCCGGCATCACGATCGCCTGCGCGCCGCCTGTCGCCAGCTTCCTCGCCTGAATTGCATAATCGCGAAACAAACGTTCCGTGTCGGCGCCTGGATCGACAACCGTCGCGTTCTCTTTTAAGTCGGAGGTGATCAGCCCGACCTTCACCGTCTCCGTTCGTGGAGTCGCCAGCCGCATTGCGCCGAACAGCAGCACAGCCGCAATCCCCGCTACGCTCGCGCCCACCACCTGTAAGGCGCGCCTCGGCGAGATCTCTCTCAAACGCAGTCCAATTGCGATCGCCGCTGGGAAGAGCAGCAGCACGAAACTCATCCCCCAAGGCCCCGTGATTGAAGCGAGTTGCAGAAAAGGGAGAAAGCTCAATTGCGAGTACGCAAGGCTTCCCGCTGACCCATGCGGCGTCCCCAGGTTGCGAACATACTCGCAGGTCACCCACGTGGCAGGCAGCGCGAGCAGCCCACTCCACACCGCACCGCGCAGAACGAGCAGGCGAAACAACAGCACTCCCGCCGCAAAGACAATGCCGCCTGCCAGGTAGATACTCAACCATGCGGACCACGGCATTCCGAGCGTCTTGGTGAAGTAGCTCCACATGTTCAAGTTGCCGGCGACCATCGCGGCCACCACGACCAGCGCTGTGATCGCCCATCGGTTGCGCAATGCATATACGAGCACCGGTAACGGCGCCAGCCACATCAGTGGCCACCATGGATCAAGTCCATTGCCGAAGTAAAGCATCGCGCCTGTAGCCGCGACGGCCACAACTGCTTCCCCTACACGCGGATACTTAGCTGCGAATCCCATTCAGATATCTCCCAAAGGACCGATGGCAGAAGGCCCGGAACTCCTCCGGCTGCATGGCCACGCGGCCGCCCAGATAGAGCATCATCAAACCCTGCATCAACGCACCGGTCTCAAAAACGATTTCCCACACATCGTCCTTACGGAAAAACCCGGCCTCCATGGCTCGCGCAATCACATCCGCCGCCAGGTTCGACGTCGGTGAAAGCCTTGCCCTGAAGTCTTCCGGATACTGTCGTGCCCCCTCGCGCTTGGTTAGAAACATCAGTTCGAACAGTCGCGGACTCGCGAAAGCTTGATCGAGAAAGACATCCAATATCCTCAACAGCTGTCGGTCAAACCCACCTTTCAGTCGCAAGCTTGCAAGCTTCTCCGACAGCACGGAAAACCCCGCGTCGGCCAATGCATTCAGCAACCCATCGCGATTCGGATAGTGCCGGTAGAGCGCCATCGGCGTAATGCCAACGGCTGTTGCCACCCGGCGCATTGTCACGCCCTCCGCTCCCTCCTCATCGAGAAGTTTGCGTGCCGCGCTCGCGATCCTCTGCGTCGTCGTTGCCGCCATGTCTCCACTGTATACCAAAAATTGTCTACGGCGTATACAGCTTATATCGAGTTAACACGGCGCCAGTACGCCGCAGCACCCCCGACTACTGGAGGGAGGTCGGCGTTCATGCGCGTGACTTGATGTGCATTGCATGTCATATTTGCGCAGTGACATGGACGGCGCAGCTTTTGACAAATTCGAGCTTGAGTCGACGCTCTTCCGCGATCCGCAGTCTGTAATCTTCGCCCTGCCGCTTTTGCTACGGCAGTTTGGGCCAAAATCCGGGCGGCCACGGATTGGCATCCTGAAGGAATCTGGGCACTCGGGAGTTTATCCGCAAGACTGACTCACGCTTCACGGCGCATCTCAACCGAGCGAGAGGTAAAAAGTAAATGCCGATCAATATTGAGAAGAAGATCCGAAAACTACCTGCGGCACAACGCAGAAAGGTTGAAAAGCGGGCGGCTGAACTGATTGCAGAGGAGAGAAGCCTTCAACAACTCCGCAAGGTTGGCCATGTGACCCAAAGGGGGGCTTGGCGCAAAGACTAACACTCGTGCGGCAGTTCCCTGACAGAAAACCCATCGTTCTTTCTGGGATTCGGGTGATCTCGGGCAATTCCAAGGAATCAACGCCAAAGCGAAGGAAAGAGCAACACGTTAGGATTCCTGTGGACCGCCTCCAGATCCGTAGGAATCGCGCAGCGACACTTTGCCTTTTGGTGGGCGGTTAGGGATTCGAACCCCAGACCCCCTGCGTGTAAAGCAGGTGCTCTAACCGACTGAGCTAACCGCCCCAAATTTCCAGCCTTTTCATTGTAATCAAACCGCCTCCATTGCCGATTTGAGGTGCTACACTGAATCTGGACCGAAAGAGTCCCTTATCTACTTGGAACTGTTTTTGGCGCACCTGAATTTCGCCAATCCGGCCTGTCTCGACACCACCGGAGAACATGCCGGGGAACCTGTTGATACCGTAGCTATCGCTCCCTCTGCGAGCCTCCCGATGCCGCCGCTCATAAAACTTTCGGAGTTGCCCGCCGGCGCGGAAGCGATACTCGAATCCATCGATCTCCCCGAGGAAGAAGCCCGTCATCTTATGGTTCTTGGCTTCCTCCCAGGCCATCGGATTCAGGTCGGATTCTCCGCACCCGGTGGCGACCCTCGCGTCTACCGCGTCGACGGATCGGAAGTGGCTCTCCGGCGCGAAACCGCCGCGCATCTAAACGCAACACGCCTCGAAGGGACTACCCGGTGAGCAGCGGCGCTCAGTGCCACGTCCCTCCCGCTCCGGTGAAGCTGGCGCCGCGCACCCGGCTCGTCGCCATCGTCGGCCCCCCGAACGCGGGCAAGTCGACCATGTTCAACCGCCTGACCGGACTCCACCAGAAAACGGCCAACTACCCCGGAGTCACCGTCGAGCACCGCATGGGACGCCTCAAGGCGCGGTACATCGATACCGGTCTTCGTCAGCACGTCGAACTGGTCGATCTTCCCGGCATCTATTCCCTCAACGCCCGCTCCGAAGATGAGCGCGTCACCCGCGATGTGCTAAGCGGCCTCATGCCCGGCATTCCCCGCCCTGACGCTGTACTGCTGATCCTCGACGCCACCAACCTCGGACGCCAGCTCATGCTCGCCGCGCCCGTGCTCGCCATGGAACTTCCGACCATGGTGCTGCTCAACATGGCCGACGATCTGAGCCGCCGGGATGGACTCCTCAACGTGCCCACGCTTTCCAAGCAGCTGGGCGTCCCCGTGGAACTGATTAGCGCGCGCACCGGCATGGGCTTCGATGCAATACATGAATTCCTGAACGCGCAGCTCGCGCCGCCCAAACCCGTGCAGCTTCCCATCCTGCACGACGTGCCCAAGACCAGAAAATGGGCTGCTCAGATGAGCCATGTCTCCGGATACGTGGCCCCCGCTCCCACCATTTGGACCAGGCGCCTCGATAAGATCTTTCTCCATCCGATCGCTGGCCCGGCTGTCTTCCTCGCCGTTGTAATCGCCCTCTTCCAAAGCATCTTCACTCTCGCCAAGCCGATGATGAACGGGATCCAGGCGCTGATTACCAGTTCCGGCGACCTGCTGAAAGCCGTCCTTCCCGCTTCGCCTCTCCGTGACCTGCTGATCGAAGGCGTGTGGAGCGGTGTCGGCGCGGTGATCGTCTTTCTCCCCCAGATTCTCCTGTTGTTTCTGTTCATCGGGTTCCTCGAAGATTCCGGTTATCTGGCCCGCGCCGCCCTGATCGCCGACCGCACGATGAAGAAGATCGGGCTCCAAGGCAAGTCCTTCATCCCGCTCATCTCGGCTTACGCATGTGCCATCCCCGCGGTACTCGCCGCACGCACGATCGAGAACAAGCGCGATCGCATGGCGACCATCCTGATTGCGCCCTTAATGACCTGCTCCGCCCGGCTCCCCGTTTACACGCTCATTATCGCGGCCTTCATCCCCGATCATCACCTTCTCGGGCCGCTGGTAGGAACGCGAGCCGTGGCTATGCTTTCGCTCTATGTGCTCGGGTTCTTAGCCGCCGTATTCACCGCCCGCATCCTGAAATCGTCCGTACTCCGCAGTGAGAGAACCCCGTTCGTGCTGGAAATGCCGCCGTACCGCTGGCCGAAAGCTTCCCAGTTAGCCCTGCGTTTGCTCGACCGCTCAAAGGTATTTCTCCATCGGGCCGGCACCCTGATTCTCACCGTCACCGTCGTGCTCTGGGTGCTCCTTCACGTGCCCCTCGATCACGGGCATGCTCCTCCCATCGAAAAGAGTGTGGCTGGCCAGGTAGGCCATTTCATCGAGCCTGCCATCAAGCCGCTCGGCTTCAATTGGAAGATCGGCGTCGGCCTGATTAGCTCGCTCGCCGCACGCGAAACCATCGTCGGGACGCTGGGTACCATCTACGGAACCGAGACCGAAGCGGAATCCGGTGGATTGCAGGAGGCTATTCACAAGGATTTGAGCCCTGCTGGCGCGGCCGCTCTCCTCATGTTCTTTGCCTTCGCCCTCCAATGCATGTCGACCATCGCTGTCGTGCGACGCGAAACAGGCGGATGGACGTGGCCGGCGCTTCAGTTCACCTATATGTTGTTGCTCGCCTACGTGGGTTCGTTCTGCGCCTATCACGTAGTTAACTGGCTGTCCTAGCTCCCGAAAATTCTAATCGCGGTAGTGGCCGCGCATAGCCTTGTGGAGCGCTTTGATCTTTGCTTTACGCAGATGCCGCGCCACCGGATCCATCTCTTCCTCCGCTCGCTCCGCTTCGCGAGTGAGCTTCTGATAACTATCCAAGCGCTTCGCATCCAACTGCCCGCGCACCGCGCAGCCAGGCTCGCTCTGATGCCGGCAATTGCGGAACCGGCACTCCGTCGCGAGTTCAGCAATGTCCGCGAAAGCAGCCTTTACTGCTTCTTCATCGGCCGCAATTTGAATCTCGCGAATCCCGGGCTGGTCGATCATCCAGCCTCCGCCGAGAACAGGAAACATCTGCCGGTGTGTGGTCGTATGCCGTCCGCGGCTGTCGGCTTCTCGCACTTCCTGAACAGCTTGCCGATCGGAGCCAGTCAGCAGGTTCAACAGTGTCGACTTCCCCGCGCCCGAAGACCCAATCATTGCCCCCGTCATTCCGTCCCTATTGATCATCCCCCGAATCTGCTCCGCTCCCCTGCCGTCGGATGCGCTGCTGAGGATCACGGGACATCCGCGGGCAATTCGCTCTACCCGCGCCGCATACTCCCGCGCATCAGTTCGCAGATCTGCCTTAGTCAGCACAAAAGCACTCGAAGCGCCGCTGTCCTTCGCGATCACCAGATAACGTTCTAGCCGCCTCGGGTTGAAGTCGCCATCGAGCCCGGTCACAATAAAAACCCAGTCGATGTTGGCGCAAAGGACCTGAAGCAGGTGCCCCGTTCCGGGGGCCCGCCGCACGATGGCGGATCTCCGCCCGCTCACCGCGATGATCCGTTCCGCTTCCACCTCCACCCAGTCGCCCACCACAGGCGTTTCGGGAAGTTGGCTCCGCAGGCCAAGCGGCCGTTCGCCCTGCTCTGTTAATACATAAAATGATCGTCCGTGAACCGCGGTGACGCGGTTTTTGAATTGAGACACAACTCACCTCCAGCTGATTTCTGCAAAAGGGACGGGAGAAGACACACGTCACCCGGTACACTCACAGGCGCGTTGTGTTTAGGCAGAGACGGCGTTCAGAGGCGATGTTCCGAGCTCATCTTATCGCAGGGGCTCATTCATCTCAATGTAAAAACTTGCGGCTATAATCCGGCAAGAACGGAGATCTCTTGTGGACCGAAGAAAGTTTTTGAAAACCACCGGCACAGTCGCTGCAGCCGGCTCATTGCTCAGAGCGAAACTCGATGCGTCGGCCGGGGCGCAAATCAAGCACATCGTTGTCGTCATGATGGAGAACCGCAGTTTTGATCACTACCTCGGCTGGCTGCCGAATGCGACCGGCCGCCAATCCGGTTTAACCTACCTCGACAAGAACGGCGTTAGCCAGTCGACCTATCCTCTCGCGCCCGATTGGACCGGATGCGGACACGACGATCCCGATCACAGCTACGACGGCGGCCGCACCGAAATCAACAGCGGAGCTATGGACGGGTGGTTGCAGCCTGCCTCGAGCGATCTCTACGCCATCGGCTACTACAGAGAAAGGGACTTCTCGTTCTGGCCGCAGTTTGCCCGCCAATTCACAACCTGCGACCGTTACTTCCCCTCCATCCTCGGCCCGACGTTCCCCAATCGCATCTTCCAGTTGTCAGGCCAAACCGACCGGCTCGACGATTCCATTTCCTTCTGCCACCTGCCCAACATCTTCGACAACCTCAAGACAGCCGGCGTCAGTCACAAGTACTACTTCAGCAACATTCCCTTTATTGCTTTATACGGACTGAAATACCTCCCCATCGCGCACGACTACAACACGTTCCTGTCGGATTGCGCGGCCGGCACGCTGCCCGCTGTATCGTTCGTGGATCCGTCGCTGACGCTGCTCCTCAACTTCGGCAACGACAACCACCCGCACTCCGACATGCGCAATGGAGACGCATTCCTCGCGCAGACGTACAACGCCGTGGCTACCAGCCCAAACTGGCCCAACACCGTCTTCGTGAATAACTACGACGAGTGGGGCGGTTTTTACGACACCGTCGCCCCGCCGCGCGCCCTCGCTCCCAACGATGTAGATCCGGACTTGGTCGATGGGAAAGCCTTGCTCGGATGTCGCGTCCCCTGCATCATCGCGTCGCCCTGGACCGTCGGCTCACCCGCCGATCCAACCGTGAACCACACCGTCTTCGACCACACCTCCGTCCTGAAAATGATCGAGACGGTCTTCAACGTGGAACCTCTCGCTGCCCGTGAAACCTCTAACGACGTGGGCAATCTGCTCTCGGCTATAGACCTCACCGTCCCTCCGCAAGCCGCGCCGATTCTTCCGCTCCCTCAACCCGTTCACCCTCAGAAAGTCTGCGCCAGCAGCATCAACCCAAGTGTGATCGTCGCCTCCGGTACGCCCCCGGTCGATCAGGATCACAACTCCTTCCAGAAGCTGGCCGATTCCGAGCTGATGATCGGCTGGCCCGTGAAACCCTGATACGGACACTCTCCGCGCTATGCTCCAGTTGTGGATGGCGCGGAGCCGCTGCACGAGAAAAACCCGAATAGTTCGCGCGAGGCGAATCAATTTGCCAGTCCGGCCGCACTGCGTCACGAATTGCGTACGCCGCTTAACCAGATCATCGGCTACAGCGAGATGCTTCTCGAAGACGCCCGCGATGCGGGTCGCGCCAATCTCTCAGCCAAGGTCGAACAAATACACGCCTCGTCCTACGAAATCGTCAGGCGTATCCAGGAACTGCTGCCATCCTCCGCGCAACCCGGACCCGAAATGATGAAGCACGTACGGGCTGGTCTGTGGGAACCGGCCGAAAGCCTTTATCAATCCGCCCAACATTTAGCCGCTGATCCCGATCCCCTGCTTCACCCCTTCGCCGAGCACATCTCCACCGCTGCGGGTGAACTCCGCCGCTTTCTCGCCGGCGAATCCATGAACGAGGCATCCTCCGCCCCCCAAAGTTTTCCCGAGAGCCGCGCGAGCCAACCCGGCGCCAGACTTCTCGTCGCCGACGATAGCGAACGTAATCGCGAAATGCTTTGTCACCAATTGGAGAGGCAAGGCTACGCCGCAACGGCTGTGGGCGACGGACGCGAGGCACTCCGGCTCCTCCGCACCCGCCCCTTCGATCTCGTCCTGCTCGACGTCCTCATGCCGGAACTCGACGGCTTCGCCACCCTCGAGAGCATCAAGGCCGATCCGCAAATCCGTGAGATCCCCGTCATCATGATCTCCGCCTCCGACGAATACGCCAGCGTAATCCGCTGCATCGAAGGCGGCGCCGAAGACTATCTCCCGAAACCGTTCGACCCAGTTCTCCTCCGCGCCCGCCTCAAGGCCTCGCTCGACAAAAAGTCCTTGCGCGATGAGCAAAAACGTAAAACAGAAGAGCTGGAGCGCGCCTACATCGATCTGCAGAAAATGCAGGATCAACTGGTTACCCAAGAGAAACTCGCCTCCCTCGGATCGCTCGCCGCCGGCATCGCCCATGAGATTAAAAATCCTTTGAACTTTGTCACCAACTTCGCGTCGCTCTCGTCGGATCTGATCGGGGAGCTAAAACAAGTGATCGCGACCGAGAGTGAGGAAGCGCAGGAATTACTCCGCGATCTTGCATCTAACGTGCAGAAGATCGAAGAACATGGAAAGCGCGCTGACCGGATCGTACGCGGCATGCTCGGGCATGCGCGCAAAGAGTCCGGCGGTCGCGAACTGGCGGATCTCAACGCTTTGGTAAACGAATGTGTCAGTCTCGCCTTCCACGGTCTCCGTTCGCAGGATCCGGAATTCAATGCCACAATTCAATCCGACCTGGACCCGTCCATCGCGCGGATCAACATCTTCCCGCAGGATCTTAGCCGCGTGTTCCTCAACATCACAACCAATGCATTCCATGCGGTTGAGGAAAAACGCCGCAAGTCCGGCAGCGACTTCCACCCCACCGTCTCGGTAACCACGCGCGAAATCGGAAGCGGAGTCGAGATCCGCATTCGCGACAACGGGAATGGTATTCCGGCCGCTTTACAGAAAAAGATCTTCGAGCCGTTCTTCACCACCAAGCCCGCTGGCAGCGGCACCGGACTCGGTCTATCCATAAGCCGCGACGTCGTCGTCGGGGAACACCATGGCGAATTGCTCGTCGAAAGCGTCGAAGGCTCGCACACCGAGTTCCTGGTCCGTATCCCTCGGGAGCCTGGCGCATGACCCCCGCGCGCATTTTGGTCGTCGACGACGAGCCCGATCTCGAGCCGCTCATCCTGCAGAAGTTCCGCCGCAAGATCCGCGCCGGCGAAATGGAATTTCTCTTTGCCCGCCATGGCGAAGACGCCTTGGAGAAACTCCGGAACGATTCCACCATCGGCGTCGTGCTCAGTGATATCAACATGCCCGTCATGGATGGCCTCACGCTCCTGACACGCTTGGGCGAGCTGGATCGGGAATTAAAAACCGTCGTCGTCTCCGCTTACGACGATATGCGCAACATCCGCACGGCTATGAATCGGGGCGCGTTCGATTTCCTTACCAAGCCAATTGACTTTAAGGACTTCGAGGTCACTCTACAAAAGACCCTCGACGAACTGGAGACCACCCGCGAGTCTCTCCGCCAGCGTGAGCAGCTCCTTTCGCTTCAAAACGAAATCAGTATCGCCAGCCGCATCCAGCAAAGCATCCTCCCTCGCGAATTCCCCATCAGCGATCGCTTTGAGGTTCATGCGCGTATGCTGCCGGCAAAAGTAGTCAGCGGCGACTTCTACGACTTCTTCTTCCTCGATGAACATCGTCTGGCTTTTGCTGTCGGCGATGTCTCCGGCAAGGGTGTTCCGGCAGCGCTCTACATGGCAGTCTCCCGAACGCTCCTTCGCGCCACTGCCGCTCAAAAACTCTCCCCGCTCGATTGCCTCCTTTACATCAACAAGGTGCTCCTGCACCAATCGCAAGGAGAGATGTTTGTCACCCTGTTTTATGCCGTGCTCCATATCGAAACCGGCGAGCTCGAATATTGCGTGGCCGGTCAGCCGCCGCCGTGGCTGATCTCTACCTCCGGTGTAGTGGAACCTCTGCATGACGTGCGAGGAATGATGCTGGGAGTCTTCGACGAACCGGAGATTGGCCAAAATCGGCTGTGCCTCACGCCTGGAATGTCGCTCGTGATCGCCACCGACGGCCTCACCGATGCAGCTAACGAGAGCGATAACCCCTTCGGCGAGCTAGGTCCCCGCAAAGTGCTGCAGAAGTCCGGCTTCGCCACCGCGAGCGAGACTGTTCAAAACGTCTTCGACGCCGTGACTCACTTCAGTACGGGAGCCCCGCAAACCGATGACATTACGGTGCTCGCTGTACGTTTTCTAGGGAACTAACGTCCCCGAAGCTGTCGATCGCTTCCTGTTCCGTCGCAAAAAGCGTAAAAATTTTCGTAAGCCGCGTCATCTCCAACGCGTCTTTCACCCTCGCCTGCACCTCGGCGAGTTTAAGCATCCCGCCCGCGGACTTCGTCTTTGTATAGCTCAAGGTAAGAGCTCCCAGCCCCGCACTATCAATGAAGGGCACGTCTTTCAAGTTCAAGATCACGTGAACACAGCCCTCGCTGACCAACTTCTCCACGGTTGTGCGAACAGATTGCGACGCTTCTCCGAGCGTAACCTTACCGGAAAGCGCCGCTACTCCGATCGGGCCCTCCTTCCTGACAGCCATGCCTAGTGCCAAGCAGACTCCTCCGTGTGATAGGTGTAGCACGATTGCGGCCAACCCTCACAGTTCCGCAATTGCTTTCGGTACCGCTTCGCTACTAAGTACCGGGTCGGTCGATTCGTCGCGAATACACTGCAGCGCATCTGCCAAAGATGTCGCTACCACGCTCCCGGTCGATTGCTGTAAACGCTCCAGTGTCCGCGTGCTCGTGGCCGGGTAATTCCACAATCCCACCACCAGCTTCACCTCTGGAAAGGCTTCGGAAATTGCCTGGCCGACATTCCGCGCATGCGTCACCGCGATGGGCGGCACCGACGAAACGCAAATCACATCCCCGGCCTGCGGCATCAGCCCCGCCAGTAACTCCACCGGAGCTTCTGTATACGGAAACGCCAACGTCGGGTACCCTTCCCGTTCTGTCAGCTGAGCAAACATTGCCCCCGTAATCTCGTCCGCTAAATCGTGCGCCGCCAAACAGAAAACCCGGTTTTCCTTCGTCTGCCGCTGCGTGACATCGGTATCAGGCACCAGGGTCCGATCCTTACGTCGCGACACACGCGGGCCCACTTCGGCCAGTTCCGTCACAAACTCATGAATGCTCTGCGTAATAAACTCTTCGCGCCGGGGTTCCAGTTCGCCGCCGTGCCGGTCCTGCTCCGCCATCGCTAAGGCCGGAATCATCACTTCGTCATACAAACGAACCAGCGGATTGTCCCGCAGAAATCCTTCAATGATCGCCAGCGCCTCTCGTTGATCGAGCGCCAGCAATCGCTGATAAAAAAGCGCGTCCGGCGTTAACACCGGCTCATCCCCCAGCAAAATATCCAGGAATTGTAGATGTGGAGAATATCGCCCGAGCACGCTCAGGCACACGGTCAGCGGCGTCGACAGAATAAGCCCTACAGGGCCCCACAATGCTGTCCAAAACACCGCCGTCACCAGCAGCGCCACTGCGGACAGTCCGGTATGCGGACCATATACCAACGGCTCCACCGCGTTGCCCGTCAGGAGCTCGACCACGAGGAACAGTCCGAACACCAACAACGGCCCATGCCAGCCTTCCATCGTTGCCACCGCCAACATGAATGGCAGGAACCCGGCAATCACCGGTCCCACATACGGCAGAAAACGAAGAAACATCGCGAGCACTCCCCATAGGAGAAAGCTCGGCACGCCAATCAGGAACAGCCCCAACCCCGTCACCGTCCCAAATCCTGCATTCACCAGAAACTGCAGCATCAGATAGCGGCTAACCCGGCTCGCCGCATCGTCCAACGCCTTCGTAGTCAGATGCAGCTGCTGCTGCCCGAACAGCCGCAGAATGCGGTTCCTGAGATCGGCCTGATCGATCAGCATGAAGATCGTAAAAATCAAGACTAGAACGCCGGTCTCGAGCGGCCCCAGCAACGGACCCACGAAATTCCGCAACGATTGCAGCGCGTTCGGTGTCGGCTGCACTACCTCTACCCGCTGCGGTGGTCGCAGCCCGTCTTGTGCGGAAGCGCCACTGCGCGCGCTCTTAGCCGGCGTCCGCGGCGCGGCTTGAGGCTGCGTAGGCGGCGCGGTGGTGAACTCCTTGCCGAGATCTTCCAGATTATTAATAAGCCGGGACACCGGCCCCGGCGCCTGCGCCGCCACCATCTTGGCGTGGATATTGTCCCGATACTGCGGCAGCTCGTTCACCACCTCCAGCAGCTGCCCTGTCACTACCCACCCAGCCCCCGCCAGAAACGCAAACGCGAACAGAATCACCACCAGCACCGCCGCGGTTCGCGGAATACGCCCGCGTTCGAGCCACTTCACCACCGGACTCAGCAAAAACGCGAACAGCAATGCCAATGCCAGCGGAATTAGAATTTGCCGCGCGAAATACAGAACGGCGATCGCAATAATGAACGCGATCATTGGCGGCACGGACAGCGTCGGCGTGGCCGTCGATTGGCGAGGCATTCGCTAGGGAGTTTACCAAGCCCGCGCGCCCCCTGTCGTCCGGCAAGATAAACTGGAAAACGAACTCCCCGGGCCCTTAGCACAGCGGTTAGTGCAGCGGACTCATAATCCGTTGGTCGATGGTTCGAATCCATCAGGGCCCACCACCTCCCTTCGCTAAAATGCAAAGACCATGGAAAACCGCAGAGACCTTCTCCGCTTCGCCGGACTCTCTTGTGCCCTAGCCGCTCTCCCCCTCAACGCCGAAACCGGTAGCGCCCTCCCCGAAGCGGTCGTCAACGCGGCCGATGCCAAAACCACTCACGACCCCTTCGGCGACACCCGCATCTTCTTCCAAGGCCCCACCGCCCAACTGAAATCCATGACCGCCGGCAGCCTCCGCCTCAATCCCGGCATGGAGCCGCATCCCCCCCACCAGCACCCCGAAGAAGAGTTCATGGTCGTCACCGAAGGCTCAGGCGAAATTCTCGTCAATGGAAAAGTCCATCAGGTCGGCCCCGGCTCCATGATGTATTCCGAGGGCAACCACCTCCACGGTGTCAAAAATACCGGCGCCGTTCCCCTGCTCTTTTACTTCTATAAATGGCAAGCCTGAGATATCCGCGCGCCGCCTTGATAAACTGACCGCAAATCAGAATATGGCCCAGGTCAAAGCAACACCGAAGACATACGACGTCGTCATTGTGGGATCTGGAGCGGGCGGCGGTGTCGCCGCTCACGTGCTCGCGCTATCCGGAGCCAAGATCTGCATGTTGGAAGCAGGCGAGATGTTCGACTGCACCAAAGATTCCGACATGTTCAAATGGCCCTACAACGCTCCGCACCGCGCGTCCGGCGGAAAAGAAAAGCCTTTCGGATATTTCGACGCCACGCTGGTCGGCGGATGGGAAGTGCCCGGTGAACCCTACACCAACGCCCCCGGAACTGAATGGAAGTGGTGGCGCGCGCGCATGCTCGGCGGTCGCACCAATCACTACGGCCGCATCTCGCTCCGTATGGGGCCCTACGACTTCAAACCCTACAGCCGCGACGGCAAAGGCTTCGACTGGCCCATCTCCTACGACGATCTCGCGCCCTATTACGACAAAGCCGAAGGGCTGATCGGCGTCTTCGGAACCCACGAAGGTTTGGAAAACACGCCGGACGGAAACTTCCAGCCCGCTCCCGCACCGCGCGGCTACGAGCGCGTTGTCAAGCACGCGTGCGACAAACTCAAGATCCCCTGCATCCCTTCACGCTTGGCCATCCTAACCAAGCCGCTGAACGGTCGCCCGGCCTGTCATTACTGCTCGCAGTGCGGACGCTCCTGCACCGTCAACGCCAACTTCAACTCCCCCGGCGTCCACATCTTCCCGGCGATGAAGACGGGCAATCTCGAGGTGCGCCCCAACGCCATGGTGCGCGAAGTCATCGTCGGTCCCGACGGTCTCGCCCGCGGCGTCTCCTACATCAATAAGAAAACGCGTCAGGACGAAGCCGTCTACGGCAAAATCGTCGTCCTTGCCGCCAGCTGCTGCGAAACCGCACGCATCATGCTCAACTCGAAGAGCAATCGCTTTCCGAACGGCATCGCCAACACAACCGGACTTGTCGGCCGCTACATCATGGACACCGTCGGCTCCGAAGTGGGCGGCTACTTCCCCCTGTTCGAGGATCTCCCTCCACAAAACGAAGATGGCGTCGGCGGCATGCACATGTACATGCCCTGGTGGCTCTATCAGGAGCAGATGGCCCGAAAGATGCCCTTCGCCCGCGGCTACCATATCGAGTTCGGCGGCGGCAGGGGTCTACCCGAAGCCGGCTTCATGGGCGGCTCGGAACACATCCTCGGTGGCGGCTATGGCGTAGACCTCAAAAACAAGCTCCGCAAAATCTACGGCTGCCAGATGTACTTCTCCGGTCGCGGCGAGATGATCCCCAACGACAATAGCTACTGCGAAATCGACCCCGTCACCGTCGACCAGTGGGGCATCCCCGTTCTCCGCTTCAACTTCAAATGGAGCGAAGATGAGATCCTCCAGGCCAAACACATGCAGGAAACGTTCCAGCAGATCATCGAAGCCTGCGGCGGTAAAGTCACGTCCAAATCGGGTCCCGAGCACAACTGGGGTATCTCCCGCGGCGGCGAAATCATCCACGAAGTCGGCGCCACCAAAATGGGCGACAACCCCAAATCCTCCGTCCTCAATCAGTACTGCCAAGCTTGGGACTGCAAAAACCTCTTCATCACCGATGCCGCTCCCTTTGTGAGCAACGCGGATAAGAACCCCACGCTCACCATCTCCGCCCTCGGCTGGCGAACCTCCGAATACATTGCGGAACAAGTCAAGAAACGGAACCTCAGCGTTTAAGCCGAAAGGAGACCCACATGGCAGACACCAAAAAGCCCGACACATCCGAGCAGCCCTCTAGCGGCATCAGCCGTCGTGACATCTTCCATATCATCGGCTCCGCGCCCGCTCTCGCCGCGGTGACGGCCGGCGCCGCCGTCGCGCAAGAGCACCAACACGCCAAGGAAGCCATCCCCGCGCAAACCACCCAATTCGTCCGCCGCGTCTTCAACGACCATCAATGGCGCACGGTTCACGTGTTATGCGATCTCATTATCCCCGCCGACGACCGCAGCGGCAGCGCCACCGCCGCCGGCGTCCCCGAGTTCATTGATGACTGGCTCGCCTTCCGCAACAAGGAAGACGACAACCAGAACTTCGCCGCGCAGATTTTAGGCGGTCTCACCTGGCTCGATCTCGAATCGAACCGCCTCTTCACCAAGGATTTTGCCGACGCTTCCGTCGACCAACAAAAGCAGATCCTCGACCGGATCGCCTGGCCCCACAAAGTCGAAGCAGCCGATCGGCCTTGGGCGGCGTTCTTCAGCAAGTATCGCGATCTCACCGTCAGCGGCTTCTTCTCGAGCAAAATGGGCGTCGCCGATCTCCCCTATCTCGGCAACGTCTCCGTCTCGCACTGGATCGGCTGCGACCCCAAGGTCTGGGCCATCGTCGAGCAGCGTATGCGGACCGGTTATAAAGGGCTTGGCGGTGAAGTTCCGCCGCTACTCACTTAATCCTTTTTCCATCACGCGCCCGATCGCGTTCACCAGCTTCCGGATCGGCGGCTCCGCGAAGTCTTCGAATACCAAGAGCTCGCCATCCCGCCACGTGGAATAAAACCACCGCGCGAGGATGGCCAGCCGCTCCTCTCGTTCATGCGTCCCCAACACTCGCCGCGTCACACCCGCGCAAACCTCCCGTAGTTTGCGGTCCATCGATACCGGCTTTCCGTCCTGCACCTCGAAGCTGATCCGCGAGGTGCCTTGCCAATTCCCTTCCCGCAGAAAATGGAGATCCGCCGCATCCGGAATGGCCGAACGCGTCACAGCGATCGCATGCAGTTGATTCACATTGCCCGCGAGATCGTCGCGCAGTTTGAGCACTTCTTCCACTTTCTCCAAACGACGATGCTGCCGCGCCGCCTCTTCAAACTCCATCTCCGCGCTTAGCGAGTCGCGCGCCGCTGCAATGCTGCGGATCAGCGAACGCCCGTCCGTTATCAGAAAGTCGCTCGCCCGCCCGACTTCGTTTCCATACTCCGCAAGCCCCACTGCCGCCTGGCACGGACGCAAACACTTGCTCATCTCTCCATAAATGCACCCGGCATGCTCCGGAGACGGATCCAAATCTTCCTGGCACCTCCGCAACTGATACAGGTCGAGGAACTCGGACTCGAACTCCTCTGCGGCCACGCGGCTCCGAAACGGTCCGTACGCGATTGACGCACCGCCTCCCAAACGCGCCGTAACGAGCGTGCGTGGCCATGCATTCGCCAGCAGCAGCTTGAGGTATACGGGCATCCGCAGCCGCAGCATCCGCGGATATTCCTCGGGAAAGAACCGGCTCGCCAGTTCATACATCTGCATCCCCGAATCGAGTGCCGATCCCGACATCCAGTACTCCAGCCGGTGAAACGCCTCACGCAAGGTGAAGCTGCGCGAAGGACCCTCACGGCGTCCCAGCAGCCGCAACGCTCGTCGCCGCAGCACCGACGTGCGCGCTAAATACGGCCTGCCTTCCCGCGCATGCACCAGGAACACAGCCCCCGCTTGCGGCAGCGCAAAGAGCGCGTCATCTCCCTGCGCTAGCTCTGCGGATTCGATAACGCCATCAGGTCTCAATCGGACGGTAAAGCTTCTCGTAATCGGCGACGCCTAATGGAGGCACGCCCGTTATCTCCAGATTCTCACGAACATGCGCCGCATCGCTCATCCCCACCAGCGCAATGGCAATACCCGGAGTCGAACGCGTAAACTGAATCGCCCGCGCGGCATCGCTTCGCAGCCCCTGGATTCTCCCGGTAATCACGTCCGGCAAATTACCCGCCAGCTTTCCCTGATGTAAGCTCGCGCTCGCCACCACTGTGATCCCCGCGCGCGCCGCGATCTTCAACGCGCTCACTCCCTGCTGATCGCGGTTCTGATACGCCTCCGTCATCGCCAGGTTGAACGGCAATTGAATAAACCGGAAATGATGTTCTTCCCCGCCCACGTACCGCGCCAGGTCGATCATACGATCCAGATCCAATTGATCGGGCTTGCGATACCCGTCCCACGTCGCTGTGCCATACCAACGGATCTTGCGGTCCCGCACCATCCGCTCGCATCTCTCGAACGCGCTCTGTATGCGATGTTCAAACACGTCGCGCGACACGAACCGCAGCTGCGTCTCCGGGTTGTGGAGATAAAACACATCCACCGTGTCGATCCCCAGATTCATTCGGCTCCGGTTCAACTGGTCCTCCAAAAATTCCGGAGCCATCGAATGCTTCCCGCCGGCCACATCCCCGTCCGCCAGCCCTTCAGGAATCGCACCCGGCGTCAGAAATCCCGCTTTCGTACAGATCAGAAATTGATCGCGCTGCACTTCGTTCGCGTTGAGCACCACCCGCAACGCGGAACCGAGCGCCCGCTCCGATCGCTCATGCCGGTAAATAATAGCGGTATCCAGCACGTTGATCCCGCATCGCAACGCCTCGAGCACCGCGGTCTCATATCCCTGGTCCGTCGCGTCGTCACGCTTTCCCAGGTATGTGCCCAGCCCCAGGGTCGATAGCGTCAAATCCTGCGCGATTTGATAAAACCCGTTTCCGGCCGCATCGGCGAAACGCGACGCATATCCGCGGGTTCCATCCACAGTCGCAAAGCCGTGCAGCACGACCTGTATTTTAAAACGTTGAGGAAAAACCTCGCTTCGAGCGCCTCGCAACCAAGGGGGATGGCAGTGAGGCACTCGAAGCAACGCCTGGATGATGCGACGTGGGGGGAACGTCTTTGCAGTCAGGCGCTATCGGCTTTGTAAACTAAGACGAACATCTCGCCGTTTCGTTACCCAAAAATTTCAAACCCGTACCGCACGCTATCATTCTCCGGATGCCGTTCCTTCGCCGGCGTGAAATGGCCGCCCATCTGGGCCGTCTGCTCTCGCCGCTGGGCCTCTTCCTCCTCAACGCCTGGCTCATTCGCGAACTGTTCACCCTCGAATACGGCGTCCACATGGGCTCCATCGAGCCCACTTATATCTCGCTCGCCCGCTTCCTCATGGAACAGTGGCCCGATATCTCGTGGTTCCGCTTCTGGTACGGCGGCGTTCCCCTCGAGAACACCTATCCACCACTCCTCAACTGGGTCGTCGCCGGATGGTCGATCCTCAGCCATAGCTCCCCGCGCTCGCCTATCACCAAGTCGTCGCGGTCGTCTACAGTCCGCTCCCGTCACCCTCTATCTCCTTGCCGTGCGGCTCGGCAGCTCCCGTCGCGGCGCTCTCCTGGCTGGCGTAACCTATAGCGTCCTCTCCCCTGCCGCTCTGCTGATCGACGAAGTGCGCATCGATGTCGGTGGCCCCTGGTATCCCCGCCGCTTCGAAAACCTCCTGCCCTATGGCGAAGGTCCCATGAAACGGCGCTCTTCTTCTTGCCTCTCGCCATCCTCGCTCTCGACCGCGTCCTCGAAAAGCGCACTCCCGCCCGTCTGGTCGCCGCAGCCCTGGCAGTCGCCGCCGTCGTCGCCAGTAATTGGCTGGGAACTTCAGCCCTCGCCATCTCCGTCGTCTGTCTCTGGCTCGCCCGGGGTCTCACATGGAAAGCCGTCCGCTCCACCGCGCTCGCTGTGCTCCTCGGCTATTGCCTCATCTGCGTTTTCTTCCCGCCCCGCAACATCCTCCTCATCCAACACAACTCCCGGCTGCTCAACGTCGGATACTCCACGCTCCACAGCCTCCTGCCCGCAGTCCTCGTCGCCGCCCTCTGCCTTTATGGTTTACACCGGCTCTCGGCCAAGCTCGGGTTAACCCCTGCCGTCCGCTTTTTTCTCTACGCGTCCACCATCTTCACCACCCTCGTCCTGGGCCAATTCTGGTTTGGCATCATCATCCTTCCCCAGGCATCCCGCTATCAGCTCGAGATGGATAGCGCTCTCGTCTTCTTCTTTGCCTTGGCCATCTACGCTCTCGCGCGGCGTGCGCCATTCGCGCTCCAAGTGGTCTTCCTGCTAGTGGCCATCGCCGGTGGCGTTCACCAGATCCTCTTCACCCGCCTCTGGTGCCGCAGCGCGGTGATCCCCATCGACGTCACCCAAACCCTCGAATACCAGACCGCCATGTGGGCGCGAACAAACGTCCAAAACACGCGGATCTACTTGTCCGGTTCCCCCTCGTACTGGCTCAGCGCCTGGACCGATACACCCCAGCTCGAAGGCGATTTCAACAACGGCATCACCGATTGGAATGTCTGGATCGCGGACTCCGTCGCGCTCCATTCCCCGCCCGAAGAAACACTGCTCTGGCTCAAAGCGTTTGGCGTCGGCTACGTGGAAATGGTCGGCGGCAAAAGCCGCGGCATCTTCCACTACATGCAAAACCCCGGCAAGTTTGACGGACTGCTCCCCGTTGCCCGCCGCGAGGGCGAAGACGTCATCTACCGGATTGACGGCCCCGCCGCTTACCCCGCCCATCTGCTCCCTCGCGAAGCTCTTCTCAATCACGCTCTTCTCAATCACGCTCCGCAAAACCCAGCGGATGTCGCAGAACTCCGCCGCTTCGTCCACGCCATCGAAACCAGCAGTGCCCCGCTCCCCACCCTTACCTGGACCTCCAATCACAGCTTCGACGTTCAAGCCAATCTGCGCCCCGGCGATCTCCTCTCCGTAAGCGAGTGCTTCTACCCCGGATGGCGCGCATCCATCAACGACCACCAGATCCCTCTCACCGCCGATGGACTCGGGCTGATGGTCGCCACTCCCAATCGCGTCGGCGCAACGACGATTCGGTTCGAGTACAGTCCTTCCCGCATCCCCCTCATCCTCACCGCGATTGCCTGGCTCTCCTGCTTCGCAATCCTCATCGCAAATCTTTACAGCTTGTTTCGGTCCCTAGCCACAAAACGCGATGTAAAATCCTGACACGTGCGCCTCATCCTCTGCTTCGCTGCCTTCGTAAGCGCCGGGTTCGCGCAGTGCACGCTATCTCTCACATCCAATCCGCCGGCGGCCCTCACCGGATCAGGTCCGGCGTATCAGCTATGGCTCGATAACCAGGGCACCGCGCAACTCCCGAATGGCGCGATTTCGCTCGCTATCACGCCGACCAGCGACTGCGGAACGTGGGCGCTCACCTCAGGTCCCGCTAACACCTACACCACCACGCTCTATGGCCCCACCGTCCAAACCAATCATGTAGAACCCTGGTATTTCTTCAATGACGCCAAAGGCGCCGCCAACTGCGGAACACCCAACAACGGGTCCGCCATCGCGCGCACGGGCACCGCGTCGGTCATCGGCAGCGGGACCCAATCCGTCACCGTCGCCGTCTGCCCCAACCCCACGCCCGGCATCCCCGTCGATCGCTTCAGCGATCGGTCGGACACCCTGTCGCTCTCTGCCACCGGAGCCCCACCCATATCCATTCAGATCTACACCGCCCGTTCCCAGCAACTCTTTGCGGACGTTCCCCCCGCACCCACTTCCTTCGACGCCATGAACATCGTCACCCGCCGCGGCATCTATACCCCCGCCACAGTCGCGCAAACATGTTCCCAGGACGGCGGCCCGAACGCCTGCCCCGACGTTCCCATCACCCGTGACGAAGCCGCGCAATGGTTGGTCCGCTCCATCTACGGCAACGACAACTTCGCCTATTCCCCTACGCCCTGGTTCCGCGACGTTCCCGCCTCGCACCCGTACTTCCCCTGGATCCAGGCTCTCCGCGAACTCGGCATCCAGGCCGCGGGCTGCGATGCCCGGCGTCTCGCCTTCTGCCCCGCCCGTGTCCTCACCCGCGATCAGATGGCCGTCTTCCTCATCGGCGCGCGTTACGGCGGCCTTGCCTCCGTCACCATTCCCACTCCCCAGTACTTCACCGACGTGCCGCCATCCGCCTTCGCCTACGGTCCCATCGAACGCCTGCAATATGACAATCTCTCGCCCGGCTGTACCCTGACCACATACTGCCCCCAACAGTCCGTCACCCGCCGCGATTTCGCCGTCATGCTCAGTCGCGCCAGCCTGAATCAACTCCTCCCCGCCGCCGCTCCTGTTCTCACGTACTCGAGCGTGCTCAGCTTCGTTCAAAACAGCGCCAACCTTCCACTCGTCATCAGCGGGCTCAACACGCAGTTCACCCCGAGTTCGACCGTGGCGCGCGTCGAGGGCTGTACCTACGCGGCCGGAACTCCCTGCCCCGCTAACTTGTGGTCCATTACCGCGCCGGACGGAACAACCACCGCCACAAATCTCTCCCTCACCATCTCCACGAGCGGCCTATCCCCGCAGCAATCCCCGCACGCGCATCCCATCCCGCAATCCCTCGTCGTCTCAACGAACATCGGCGGCGGCGACCTTCCCAACGGCGCTCAGGAACTCGTGCTTCCTCACGTCGTCCGCTTAGTCGATCAGCCCTATCCGAACCTCGCGCTGCCCGCCAACTGGAATCCCGCCTCCGGCGTCACGCAGCCCGGTCCCCAAGTTGCCTGGAACCAGATCCTTCTCCCGCCCTCTCAAGTCACCGGCCAAATCTCACCGGACCTCGCACAGATTCAATTCAACCTGTCGGCATCCGCGGCCACCGGTCTCTACATCCCCGACTGGTCGACATCCTTCCCCTTCGAATTCGTCGGCGCCGCCCCCGATGCGCTTACCGCCACTCCGCGTCCCCCCATGACGTTCGCCTTCACCGATTTCACGCCGTCGGTCGCTCCCACCGAAACCAGCAGCTTTCACTGGTGTGAGATCGATCGCCAGGACAACTACGACGCCTCGCACCCGGTTCTCTACCAAAGCAACATAATCAACCAAACCATCAACGCCTGCCCCTACAACGCGCCCGATTTCCCGACATGGCCGTATCTCAACTTCGGCGACACGCCCGGTGAGACCGAAATGCTCGAATCCCTGATGTTCCCCGGCAATCCCGTCATCATGAGCGCCCCCGGCACAAACCGCTTCCTTCCCACGGACGGCGTCAAAGGATTCCTCTCCCAAGCCACTCTCGGCGGAACCGCCACCGTGCCCGGGCTCTCCGCGCTGCCCTCCGGCACTAACTACACCAGTCCCAATAACCAGCAGTCGCAGCGCTACTGCGCCACCGCCGCCGAAGTCATTTACATGACCTCGCAAGGCTGCTCCGGAGGCGGCAGCGAGTACGGCCTCGTCTCGTTCCTGCCCTACTCCGTCCCCGATCAACCGGATGACCCCTGCAACAGCCCGGGCTCCCTCAACTTCTATTTCAGTGATTACACCAACTGCCCGTTCGAATCGGGCGGAGCGTGCTTCGCCAGCCTCGACCAGTCCACCGTTCAAGGCAACACCCGCACCGAACAGGTCACCGGCAACGCCTTCGTCACCAATCTCAGCCCTGTTCCCGCCAACGGAAGTTACTTCTACGGTGCTTATTTGATCGCGGATCCGAATCCGCAAGGCTTTCGATTGCGCGTGCAGATCTCCGTGCCCGACGCCGTCTATGGCGCGCTACTTGCGAAATGCACTCTGAAAGACAACGCCGGCACTGTGTTGAATCCCGACGGGTACTGCTCCGCCGACCTGTCCTTCACGGGCGCCATCGGCAATCCCTACTACGTCCCCTTCTCCAATGCCTCCCCGGAGTACGGAACGCGCCTCTACAACACCAGCGCCTCGTATGTGGCGTTAATCCAGGCCAGCCCGACCTGGGGGTGTGACAACGGAAGCAATCCCGCGCATCCGGTCTTTGCCTACCCGAAACTCGACCCGCGCAACTTCCCGGCGTCCGCTCCCGGATCCGGCATGCAACTCACCGGCGCCTGGATCGCCCGTTAATCCGAAGCCGCCTTCGAGTCGATCTCCTCCCGCGCCGCTACCAGAAACTCATCCAACGGTTGCGCGCCCAGGTCGCCCTTCTTGCGATGACGCACCGCCACCTGCCCGCTCTGCGCCTCGCGGTCTCCCACCACCAGCATGTACGGAACCTTCTGCAGTTGCGCTTCGCGGATCTTCAGATTCACCTTCTCCTGACCGATCGTCCAAATGCACCCGGATCCCCGCGTCGCATCAACTTCTTCGCCACCTCGTGCGCATACTCCAGTTGCCGGTCCGTAATCGGCATCACGACCGCCTGCACCGGCGCCAGCCACAACGGGAACGCGCCCGCATAATGCTCCACCAGGATGCCGAAGAACCGCTCTACCGATCCATACAACGCCCGGTGCACCATCAATGGCTGATGCCGCTTCCCGTCCTCCGCCACATACTCCAGGTTGAACCGCCGCGGCAGCGTGAAATCGAACTGCACCGTCGAAAGCTGCCACTTGCGCCCGATCGCATCCACCAGCTTCATGTCGATCTTCGGCCCGTAAAACGCCGCTTCGTCCGGCATCACCTTCACGTCCAGTTGCAGCCGCTCCGTCGCCTTCCGCAGCGCGTTCTCCGCCAGTTCCCACTGCTTCCGGCGTGCCGTCGTATTTGCCGCTGGCCCCGTCATCCCACGTGGAAAGTTCCGCCTCATACCGCGTGAACCCGAACGTCTTCAACGTGTCCACCGCAAACTGCAGGCAGTTCACGACTTCGTCTTCAATCTGTTCCGGCGTGCAAAATATGTGCGCGTCATCCTGCGTAAACCCGCGCACGCGCATCAGCCCGTGCATCACGCCCGATCGCTCATAGCGATACACCGTGCCCAATTCGCCCAGCCGCACCGGCAGATCGCGATAGCTAGTGCATGCGGTCCGCAATAGATCAGGATGTGGAACGGACAGTTCATCGGCTTCAGCTGGTATTCGGCATCGTCCAGCTCCATGCGCGTGAACATATTTTCGCTTAGAAATTGGAGTGGCCCGACGTCTTCCACAGATCCGCGCGCGCGATGTGCGGCGTGTACACCAGCGAGTAACCGCGCTTCAGATACTGGTCCCGCATCCAGTCTTCGATGATGCTTCCGAATCGATCCCGCCCTTCGGATGGAAGAAGATCAGCCCCGGCCCGGCCAGTTCCTGGATGCTGAACAGATCCAGTTCCTGCCCCAGCTTGCGGTGATCGCGCTTCTTGGCCTCTTCGAGCTTGCGCCAGATATTCGTCCAGCTCCTTCTTGCTGAAGAACGCCGTCCCGTAAATGCGCTGCAGCTGCTGGTTGTGCTCGTCGCCCTTCCAGTACGCGCCGGCAACCGACAGCAGCTTGAACGCCTTGAGCTTCGCCGGTCGAAGGCACATGCGGCCCGCGGCAGAAGTCGATGAACTTCGGCCCCAGCGTGTATTCGGAGAAAACCTCGTCGGCCTTCTCCTCAATCAGCTCGACCTTCTGCTTTCATCCAGTCGTCTTTGTACTTCGCAAGCCCGCATCCTTTCGGCGTCAGCACCCGCTCGTAACGGCAGTCCTGCGCCTGCAGCTCCCACATGCGCGCTTCGATCTTCTCCAGATCTTCTGGAGTGAACGGCGTGTCGCGCTGAAAGTCGTAATAGAAGCCCGCTTCGGTCGGCGGCCCGATGCCCAGCTGCGTTTCCGGATACAGTTCCAGCACTGCCGCCGCCAGCAAGTGCGCCGTCGAATGCCGGTATACTTCCAGCGCTTCGGGATTCTTCGAGGTCAGAATCTCGCAGCTTCGCGTCCCCTTCCAGCGGCCGCGTCAAATCGTAAAGCTGCCCATTCGACCCGCGCCACAATCGCCGCATCGGCTAGCCGCGGACTGATCGATTTCGCGACGTCTAAGGGACGTGTTCCTGCCGGAACGGCTCTGCACACTGCCGTCCGGCAGGGTCACTTGAATGCTACTCATAGGGAATCCATCAGGGTATCACGGCAGGCACTTAGTACTGGCCGTCTTGACACCCGTTCGCGTAGTACGACATAGTCTCTCGATGGGTCAGAAACGCTTGAAATTCCACTTGCCCGGCATTGCCGGACTCCTTGCTATAAGTGCGCTTCAACTTCATGCAAGCGCCGTCACGATCGTTGAAAACAACGCGTCTTACAACTACAACATTCCCCAAACCCCCGGAGGCGCCGTTACCGCCAACATCTCCGGAAATGTATTTCGCGGCCCCGGAGAATCGGATATCACCTTAACGATCTGGCTCATCAGCACCGGCTCCGGCGACGGATCTCTCGCTTACAATGTCGGCGTCAACGCTGACGGCAGCCAGGCCAACTTCAACGCGTCGTACCAGGTCGATACCATCACCGGCGGTGGCGCATGCCAAGGCGGTTGCAATGCCAACGGGAATCTCCCCATCGAACTAGGCACTCCCTTTGAACTCGTCCTGCAAGGTTACGCTCAAGCCTCCACCAGCAACGGGGATGCCGGTTATAGCGGGTTCCTGAATGTCTCCGCCTTCAGCCTCGACCCCAACGCCCCTGCCGTTACCCTATTGCCTTACGACCCCACCGCCGTCCCTGAACCCGCTACCTCCGCCCTTTTCATCCTTGGTCTTGTCGCCGTTATCTCCGTCCCCGCCCTGCGCCGTCGGATTCGAACATCCGCCTCTTAACCCCCGCTCGTCTTCTACCCCAGCCCCAGTTCCGTTCCCGCGGATTCACCCGGGCGTCGACCCCTGTCATGGCTCGCGCCCGGCCGCCCTTCTTCGGCCCGAATCCTTTTGCACCCCTGTGTCATCATTGATGGAGTCTTATGACAGCTGAAGAAAGGACCGGTACGGAAGACGAATCTGAAGTCCTGACACTAGCCCGCCAAGGCGATTCCACCGCCTTCTCGCAACTGCTCCGTAAATACGAAGGCAAAATCTTCCGTCTCGCGCAGCACATCACCCAAAATCGCGAAGATGCGGAAGATGTCCTGCAGGAAACGTTCCTCAAAGCCTACGAACACCTCGATCAGTTCCAGGGCAACTCCAAGTTCTACACCTGGATCGTGCGCATCGCCGTCAACCAGGCGCTCATGAAGCTCCGTAAACGGAAAACGGATCGCTCCGTTTCCATCGACGAAGGCATCGATACCGGCGAAGACACCGTCGTCCGCGAGATCGCCGCCTGGGACGAAAACCCCGAACAACAGTTCTCCCGTGAAGAACTCGGCAGCATCCTCGATGAAGCCGTGCAAAGTTTAGCTCCACCTTATCGAACCGTTTTTGTCCTCCGGGACATCGATGAACTATCGACGGAAGAAACGGCTGAGGCTCTCGATCTTTCTGTACCTGCAGTGAAGAGTCGTCTGCTACGGGCACGCCTCCAGCTTCGCGAGAAGCTGACCCGTTTCTTCAAGCGAAAGGGAGACGACGCGTTTGCTTACATGTAAAGAGTTCGTGGAAGAGTTGAGCGACTTTCTGGATGAAAGTCTCGACGCCGATCTGCGTATCAAGCTCGAGACCCACATGGCCGCCTGTCCCAACTGCTGGGTCGTCTGCGACACCACCCGCAGAACCATCAAAGTCATTCGTGAGCACGAATGCGCGTGCGCCCTCCCCGCCGACGTCCAAAGCCGCCTCATCGCCGCCATGGAACGCCGCACTGCGCAGCGCGCCAATCAAACCTAACGCCCGTCGCGCTGCTTTAGCGGCGGTACGAAATCTCCCTCCCGTTCCTTCGTCACCCTTCCGCTTTACTCCGCCATAGTCTAAAGTCTTCTTTACGCCGCTTCCCAACGGCCTAACGGAGGAAATATATGCACATACTCGGACACATGCTTTTCGGGCTCGTCGTCGGCATCGTCGCCAAGATGCTAATGCCTGGCCAACACCCTGGTGGCATCATCGCCACCATGCTTCTCGGCATCATCGGCGCCTGGCTTGGAGGACTCATCGGCCGCGCTCTCCACCTCTACGCTCCCGGTCACCCGGCCGGCTTTGTCATGGCCGTTATCGGCGCCGCCGTCGTGCTCGTCATCTACGGCTACTTCACCCGCCCTGCTGCCACCAATGCTCTGCGCTACACGCCGCCTCAACACCTCACGGTTGCAAACCCAGCCTCTTCGCGCCCCGTTATAATACGGGCTTAATGCCTGGCCAACACCCTGGTGGCATCATCGCCACCATGCTTCTCGGCATCATCGGCGCCTGGCTTGGAGGACTCATCGGCCGCGCTCTCCACCTCTACGCTCCCGGTCACCCGGCCGGCTTTGTCATGGCCGTTATCGGCGCCGCCGTCGTGCTCGTCATCTACGGCTACTTCACGCGCCCCGCTGCCACCAACGCCCTGCGCTACACGCCGCCTCAACACCTCACGGTTGCAAACCCAGCCTCTTCGCGCCCCGTTATAATACGGGCTTAATGAAAGCGCGCGTCTTCGTCTCCCTCAAAACCACCGTCCTCGATCCCCAAGGCCAGACCGTGCGAGCCGCGCTCAACGGTCTCGGCCACTCCTCGATTCACGACGTGCGCCAGGGCAAAGTCTTCGATGTCGAATACGAAGGCGAAGCGGACCTCGAAGCTATTGCCCGCGATGTCCTCACCAACCCCGTCATTGAGGACTACCGCATCGAATATATTCGATAAGTCTCTTATCGCCCCCGTACATAATTGGTTATGTGTGGAATCGTCGGGTATGTCGGGCAGCAGAATGCCGTCCCCATCATCCTGGAAGGCCTCAAGCGTCTCGAATACAGAGGGTATGACTCAGCCGGTTTAGCCGTCTATTGCGACGACCAGTCGCTCGGCGTCCGTCGTGCCTCCGGCAAGCTCCGCAACCTGGAAGAGACCGTTCGTCTCGATCCCGTCGCGGGCAGCTTCGGCATCGGCCATACTCGCTGGGCCACCCATGGACGTCCTACCGAAGAAAACGCGCATCCCCATCGCGATTGCACCGGTGACATCGTCGTCGTCCACAATGGCATCGTTGAGAATTACCTCCCTCTCAAAGATCAGCTCACCCGCGAAGGCCACGTCTTCAAAACCGAGACCGACACCGAAGTCATCGCGCACCTCGTCGAAAAATACAATTGCCCCCTGCTCGAAGATTCCGTGCGCAAAGCGCTCAAAGATCTCACCGGCGTCTTCGCCTTAGCCATCCTCTCGCGCCGCGATCCCAACAAGATCGTCGCCGCCCGTAGCGGCCCCCCCGTGGTCGTCGGTCTCGGCGATGGCGAATACTTCGTCGCCTCCGATGTCCCCGCCATCCTCAATCACACGCGGGACATGTTCTTCCTGGACGATGGTGACCTCGCCATCCTCACCCCCGACGGAATCCGTCTGACGGACTTCAACGGCAATACCGTCAAACGCCAGGTCCAGCACATCCTGTGGGACCCTATCATGGCCGAAAAGGGCGGCTACAAGCACTTCATGCTCAAGGAAATCTTTGAGCAGCCGCGGGCCGTCCGCGACACCACCCTCGGCCGCGTCGGTCAGGAATCCGGTCGCATCTTCCTCGATGAAATGGATATCTCGCCCAAACAGTTCCGCGACTTCCGTTCCGTCAAAATCATCGCCTGCGGCACCAGTTGGCACTCCGCGCTGGCCGGTAAATTCATGATCGAGCACCTCGCCCGCATGCCCGTCGAAGTCGACTACGGAAGCGAGTTCCGCTACCGCGATCCCATCATCTCCGACGACATGCTCACCGTCGTCATCTCCCAATCCGGGGAAACCGCCGACACCCTGGCCGCCCAGCGTGAAGCCAAATCAAAGGGCTCCAAAACGCTTGCTATCTGCAACGTCGTCGGCTCCATGATCACGCGCGAAGCCGCCGGCTCGATCTACACCCACGCTGGCCCCGAAATCGGCGTCGCCTCCACCAAAGCTTTCACCTGCCAACTCACTGCGCTCTTCCTTCTCGCCATGTATCTCGGCCAGACCCGCGGCGTGCTCCCCGAAGCCGAGTCCCAGCGCCTCGTGCAAGAGCTGCTCCGCCTCCCCGGCAAAATCGAAGCCATCCTCTCCAACGACACGCAATTTGAAGAGCTCGGCCGCAAGCTCCACCGCGCCACCGACTTCCTCTTTCTCGGCCGTGGCGTCCACTTCCCCATCGCTCTCGAAGGCGCGCTCAAGCTCAAAGAAATCTCCTACATCCACGCCGAAGGCTATCCCGCCGGCGAGATGAAACACGGCCCCAACGCTCTCATTGATGAGAAGCTTCCCGTCGTCGTGCTCGCCGCCCGTGACACCGCTCGCGAAGAAACGCGCCTTCTATACGAGAAGACCGTCTCCAATATCCAGGAAGTCAAAGCCCGCGAAGGCATCGTCGTCGCCGTCGTCTGTGAAGGCGACTCCGAAGCCTCCCGCATCGCCGATCACACTATCGTCATCCCTACCACCGACGAGCTGCTTCTGCCCATTCTCGAGATCGTCCCGCTGCAGCTGCTCGCCTATCACGTCGCCGTCCGCCGTGGCTGCGATGTCGATCAGCCCCGCAATCTCGCCAAGAGCGTCACCGTCGAATAAAGCTCACTCGAATGCGGCAAGCCACCCGGACGCTCACCGTCTCCACGCGCTCGCAAGGCCTGCTCGACATCACCCGCGACATTCGCACCTGGGTCCGTGACCAATCCATCGGCACGGGCCTCCTCACTGTCTTCCTCCAGCACACCTCGGCCTCGCTCGCCATTCAGGAGAACGCCGACCCTGACGTCATCCGCGACATCAACGAATGGTTCCGCCGCAATGTCCGCGAGAACGAGCCCTGGTACAAGCACACCGCCGAAGGCCCCGACGATATGCCGTCTCACCTCCGCACGATTCTGACCCAAACCTCGCTCTCCATCCCCATCCTCGGCGGCGACCTCGCACTCGGAACCTGGCAAGGCATCTACCTCTTCGAACACCGCACCCACCCGCATCGCCGCAGCCTCGTCCTCCACTTACTCGGCGAATAGACATATAATCCCGGCATGCGCCCGCGTGTCCTGCTTGCCCTCGCCTTACTTACCCTTCCACTCGGCGCACAGACCACGTTCGACTTCCCTTCCCGCTTCGGCCCGCCGATTACGCAACGGTTCAACATCAACAGCGCAATCACACTCACCCTGCAATACGGCCCTCTCGGAACCGTCTGCAGCGTGCGCCTGGCGCCGCCCGATCGTTTTCCGAAACAAGATAACGCTGACAACACGATGGACAGCTTCGACGTCACCGCCGCCCTCAGTGAATGGCTATCTCCCCTGGGGCCGCCCGTCTCGCGAACAGTCACCAAAGACGGGACGAACTCGTTCGAAGTCGCGAGCTACGCCGCAGGCACGCTCACCCGTAGTTACATAGGCTCACAAAACGAGCGCACCCTAGAGGCCACCTTCGCCGCCCATCCGGATTGCCTGAACGTCTCGCGCGCCACCGTCGAAGCGAGCTATGGTCCCCCGCAATACTCGAGCTTCACCTACGATCCCGAAGTCATCGTCCATGTCACCTACGACTCCCACCACGCCGTCATCCGCATGGAGATCGTCTCCGCAACGCCCCGCGCCAAACACCAACCCGCGCCGGCCATCGACTCCGTTTCTGTCGATCGCTTGATCGGGGAGGTTGTTCCCTCCGATCTCCGCGCCGGCGAGCCTTCGGTTTGGGCACAAGCGACGGGTCGCAGCCACCTCGAGCGGCTCCGCTATCCTCACGTCGCCATCTTCCGCCACTTCGACGACAACGACCTCACCTCCGTAGTCGTGATCTGGAAAGAACGCGTCGGAATGCTGGACTTTCCTTAAATCTGCGCCGCACCGCCGTCCACAAACAATTCGATCCCCGTCACGAAGCTGCTATCGTCCGAAGCGAGAAACACAACCGCCTTCGCAATCTCGTCCGGCGTTCCCAGCCGGCCCATCACCGTAGCCGCTGCAAGTCCCGCTCGCGCTTGCTTCTCCTGCTCCGGATCCTTTGCCAGCCCGCTCAACCCAGGCGTATCGATGGGCCCCGGACTTACCGCGTTCACACGAATCTTCCGATCCTTCAGATCCACCGTCCAACTCCGCGCAAACGAACGCACCGCCGCCTTCGTCGCACTGTAGATACTAAGCGCCGGCAATCCCTTGATCGACACAATTGACGCGTTCAAAATCACCGACCCGCCTTCCGGCATCAGCGGCAGCGCCTTCTGCACCGTGAACACCACGCCTTTCACGTTCGACCCGAACGTCTTGTCGAACTGCGCCTCGGTGATCTGCTCGAGCGTTGCGTATTCGCCGCCCCCTGCGTTCGCGAACACTACATCGACCCGCCCCTTCTCGGCCTTCACTTGTGCGTACAAACGGTCCAAGTCCCCTAAGTTCGCCGAATCGGCCTGCACCGCCGTCACGTTTTTCCCGATCTTCTTCGCCGCCTCGTCTAACTCCTTCTGCCGTCGCCCCGTGATAAACACGTAGGCGCCCTCCGCCACAAAACGCTCCGCCGTGGCGTATCCAATTCCTGTACTCCCGCCGGTAATCACCGCGATTTTTCCGTCCAGCTTTCCCATTCGTCTGTCTCCTTTTTTTCCGATCGATCTGTGCGTTCAGATGTATAGCGGCAAGGGAAGTTGCGGATTTTTTACCGTCCGGTACAAAACCCTCAGCCAAAGTGCTGTAATGAAACCGTAATTTCATGAAGCCAGCGCCGCACAGCGGTCGTCCCCGGTCGTTCGATGAGGACCAAGCCCTCGACGCGGCGATGCGTGTCTTCTGGCGGGACGGCTACGAAGGCGCTTCCCTCTCGTCCCTTACCGCCGCTATGGGTATCAACCGCCCCAGCCTCTATGCAGTCTTCGGCAACAAGGACGCGCTCTTTCGCAAAGTGCTCGGTCGCTATGAGTCCGGTCCTGGCGCCTACCTTCGCAAAGCTCTGGATCAGCCCACCGCGCTCGCGTTTGCCCGGCGTCTTCTCGAAGGCGCGGCCGATACAGCCACCTGCCCGGCCAATCCGCGCGGCTGCCTCCTGGTGCAAAGCGGCCTCGCCCGCCACGCCGCTTCCGAATCGCTTTGCCGCGACCGGATCGCGCGACTACAGGCCGGCGAGAAACTTGTACGCGCTCGCCTCCGGCGCGCCCAAAAGGCTGGCGATCTTCCCCCAATGGCCAACCCCCGCGCGCTCGCCCGCTATCTCACGACGCTAATCCGCGGCATGGCCGTTGACGCCTCCGCCGGAGCTAGTCGCAAAGATCTTCAATCCGTCATTGAAACGGCCCTTCAGGCTTGGCCAGCTTCGTAGCCGCGTATTGGCCTCGCGCAGAACGCCCGTGACAGAAAATTCACACCTCTATTGCCCCTGTTTTCAACCACATATGTTTTTCATGGCCGGTCGGCGCGAACTCCGGCTGATAAAACTCTAGTCAAGAGATCGGCGCGGCGTACTTCGCCCGCCGCTCTCACTGGCGCTTGAGCGGCTTCATTCAACCGGTTTACTCCTTTCTCGGTTGTTTCGCTCGCGCCATCAAGGGCAGCGTGCGTGACGGCGCGCTGTAGCGGCATCGCGAGGTTTGGCGGCCTCGCGATGCTCACCTATCCACTTATCCCTTCCCACTTACAACCCCGATGGCGACCCTAGCCAATCCCTCATTGAAACCTCCCTCCAACCTTGGCACGCCTCGTAACCGAATCGCTTTCTTTCCGCGCAGAACGCCCGTGACAGAAAATTCACACCTCTATTGCCCCTGTTTTCAACCACATATGTTCTTCATGGCCGGTCGGCGCGAACTCCGGCTGATAAAACTTTAGTCAAGAGATCGGCGCGGCGTACTTCGCCCGCCGCTCTCACTGGCGCTTGAGCGGTTTCATTCAACCGGTTTACTCCTTTCTCGGTTGTTTCGCTCGCGCCACCAAGGGCAGCGTGCGTGACGGCGCGCTGTAGCGGCATCGCGAGGTTTGGCGGCCTCGCGATGCTCACCCAACCCACTTATCCCTTCTCACTTACAAACGCGGCTGAATCTCAATTGCTTAACACTGGTCGGTGCCACCGGCGTCTTATCAATCGGCTGGAACACATTGAAGTACTTCTCTGTCCCTACCGTATTCCCCGACCCCGCATTTACCACCCCGAACGACGAGTCAATGATCGTGCTTGCACTTACGCTATTACTATCCCCGCATGCCCACACATTCCCCGACACCGTAATTCCCGAAGCGCCTATACATGAGAATCCCTGTGGAAGAGTAACTGCAGATCCCCACCGTACAGGTCGAATACACCACCTCGCCCACCACGTTACTCGTGATCTTACCCATCTCGCCCGGGACCGTCTGAATCCCATTCTGCGCAATCAGCGGCGTCGGTCCAATCCCACTCACCGTGTTACCCGTCAGATTCGCTGTCAGTCCCGTGTCTCCCCCTGTGATCCCGTTTTTCTGAAAATCGCGGACGCTGTTCGCTGCGTTCGTCACCGTATTCGACCCTCCTCCCGGATGAGAAAAGTTGATCGCTAAGCCCGTCTGATCCCCAAAGCACCCGGCGCTCAGTTCAATGAACTTCACCGCGTTATGCGCGATCGTTCCCGAAGAGTTCTCATGACAAATTCCGTAAGTTGATACGGAAGATCAATACTCGCGACCCGCCTGGGATTCGCATACATCTGAGGAAGGTAAAGCCGAATTCCTACCTGTCAGGTACCTCGTAACAACAACTTCAATGGAACATTCACCGTGCTTTCATTCACTTACAATTTTCTGTCCCCTCCTCTCTTATTCCGGCTGTTACAACTTAGTCAAGAGACCGGCGCGGTGAGCGCGCTGATCTCGAAGGCGCTTGAGCGTCGGTTACTGGTCCACTCCCTCCTACCGGATCGGTGACCTTGTTGCTCGCGCCTCGAAGACCGGGGGTGGTGCCCGGTCTTCCCGTCAGTCGCGTTTATGCGGCTGGCCCCGGGGCAGCGTGTGAGGCGCACGCTGTTTGGCGTCGCGAGGTTTGGCGGACTCGCGACGCTATCCCAATCTCTTCTCCCCCACTCCCCGCAAAACTCCCCGTACACATTCCCGCATGCTAGCCTGCAAAATGACCGATTCGTCCTTGCGCGCCCGCGCCCTGCTCTTCGACATGGATGGCACGCTTGTCGATTCCAGTGCCAACGTCGAGCGTGCCTACCGCTGGTGGTCCAATCTCCACCGCATCCCCGTCGAACCCATCCTCGCCGTCCAAAGCGGCCGTCCCCATCGCGAAGTCTTCGCCGAGTTTGCCGCCCGCTTCGGCCTATCCCTCGACATCGACCACGAGTCCAAGCTCTTCGCCGATTTCGAGCTCCACGATGAAGCCGGCCTCCGGCCCATCCCCGGAGCTCCCGCCTTCCTCGCCGCGGCGCAGCAAGGCCCCTGGGCACTCGTCACCTCCGCCAAACGCCCCCTCGCCGACATGCGCATGCGCGTGAGCGGCCTACCCATGCCGCCCGTCGTCATCACCTCCGAGTCGATCCAGCACGGCAAGCCGGACCCTGAATGTTTCCTCCTCGCCGCCGCGGCCCTCGGTCTCCCGCCCACCGACTGCGTGGTCTTCGAGGATGCCGTCGCCGGTGTCGAAGCCGGTCGTCGCGCCGGCATGCCCGTCATCGGCATCGACCCTGCGCTCGCGCTCGCGCATACGGATCTCCTCGTCCCCAACTTCCTCGATCTCACCCTCGATTACGACTCCGCCGGTGCCCTCTTCTCGATCCGCCGTAAGAACACCTGAAGCAGCGCCACCAACCCCGGCATCACCATCCCGAACACCGCCACCACCTGCAGCGCCGGCAGCCTTCGCGGAGCCGCATACGACAATCCATAGAACGCATACACCACAACCGGCAGCGCGGCAAACGCGGTGCTGACTCCGGTACCCGCGCGCTCCCGCCGCCACCACACTCCCGCTCCCAAATACACCAGGAACGTCGTCAACAGCCAACCGGCATAGTTGCGTAGCGGCACGCCGAAGTAACTCCCGCCCTGCTCCCACACCCAGTTCCCGGCCGCCGCCATTCCCGGATCCATCACCGTGTCCCACGCCGTCATAGCCATCGCCGCAATCACCGCCTGCGCCACGATCCCGCGCGGCGTATCCGTCTCCACCCCCCGCAGCAGCGCGCGCGCCACCAGCCACGACGGGTAGATCATCATGAACCACGCCAGCGGAATCAGCACCGGCACATGCCCCAGCTTCGGGCCCAGCATGTCGCTGTAGTGGTAGCGTCCGTACACCAGCCCCGTTCGCACCCCGATCTCTTCGAGCGCATACGATACGACCGCCGCCAGCCCAAACAGCAGCGCCGTTCTCCTCCCGCCCTCATACGCCGCGCAATGCAGCAGCGCAAACAGCACGAACACCAGCGTGAAGCCCACCGATCCCAATCCCGGCAGATCCACCCAGTGCGCCAGCAGATCCGTCAAAATCAGATACATCACCGCGGCAAACAGCACCCACGTGCCGCCCCGCATCACTCGCAAACGCATCCACCCTCCATACGCCCGCGCATCTTACCAAGCCGCACGCACAATGAAGAAGTGAAAAGCTATCGCAAAGAACTCTGGTTCGAAGCGTCCACGCGCCGCGCCTACCTCAACATCACGCCGCAAGTGGAGGACTGCCTCCGCGCCAGCGGCATCCACGAAGGACTTTCCCTTGTCAACGCCATGCACATCACGGCCTCCGTCTTCATCAACGACGACGAGAGCGGCCTGCACGCCGACTACGACAAGTGGCTCGAGACGCTCGCGCCGCACGACCCGTCGGCCAGTACCAGCACAACCGCACCGGCGAGGACAATGCCGACGCCCACCTCAAACGCCAGATCATGGGCCGCGAAGTCGTCGTCGCCATCACCGCCGGCAAACTCGACTTCGGCCCGTGGGAGCAGATCTTCTACGGCGAGTTCGACGGCCGCCGCCGCAAACGCGTCCTCGTCAAAATCGTCGGCGAGTGAAGCCCCACTGGCTTACCATAGAAGGCGCATGCTTAGCCCCGCGGATGATGACCTCTTAGGCCAGGTCTACCGCAACCTCGAAGAGAAGCCCATCAAACCGGACCACCCGTTCTATGTCGAAATCTGGGAGAACTCCGGTCATGACCCCGTCCAAAAGCTCCGCAAACACATCGTCTGGAGCCAGGTGCAAAGCCTGCAATTTTTCTCCGGCTTCAACGGTTCCGGCAAGAGCACCCAGCTCTTCCGCCTCAAGCGCGATCTCGAACAGGCCGGCTATCTCGTCATCTACGCCGACGCGTCCGCGTACCTGGACCTCGCCGACCCGATCGAAATCGAAGTGCTCCTGCTCGTCATCGCCGGCGCCTTCAGCGACAATCTCGACACGTCTCTTTTAAACGATTCGTATTGGTCCCGCCTCACGCACTACCTAACCAGAACCGAAGTCGATCTGAAGGAAGCTTCGGCGAAACTAAGCGCGCCCGCGCCGTTCTCCGAAGTCAACATCAAAGCCGAACTCAGAAGCTCGCCTACGTTCCGCCAGCGCATTCGCAAAACCATCCAAACGCAGCTTCTGGAAATCCGCGAGCAGGTGCAGAAGTTTGTGGAGGACGCGTACGAGGCCGTGCAGCAGCGCAACCCCGGGCAGCGCGTCGTCTTCCTCTTCGACTCCTTCGAAAAACTGCGCGGCACGCCGTCAAATGAACAAGAGGTCATCTCCTCCATCGAGCGCCTGCTCGGTAGTTATAAGGAGATGCTCCAGCTTCCGTATATTCACTGCGTCTACTCCGTTCCGGCGTTTGTGCGCAAACTACTCAGCTATTCCCAAGCGGTGCTGATCCCCACCATCAAGCTTTGTGAGAAACGCGTTCCGGGAACGGAAGAACTTCCCCACGAACCTGGCCTTCGCGTGATGCGTCAGATTCTCGAAAAGCGTTTCGGCGTCACTACCTGCCATCGGATCTTCGGCGAGCCGGATCAAGCAGGCCTTTTTCCGCCCGCCGAATTGCTGATTCAGGCAAGCGGTGGCGCTCTCCGCGACATGCTCCGTCTTTTCCGGGAGTTGCTCCTGAACGCACAGAATCTGCCCCTCACGCTTGCCAACGCGGAACGCGCCATCGCCACTGCGCGCAATGATTTCCAACCTTCCGTGGACGACGCCCGCTGGCTCGCCAAAATTCACGAGGAGCAAGCAGCCGACCTCCCCTCTACCAGCGCCGCTGACGTGAACCGCTACATGCGTCTGCTGGACTCGCACTTCATCCTCTACTTCACCAACGACCAGCACTGGTACGACATCCATCCCTTGGTCCGCGACGAAGTAGCCCGCATCATCGCGCAGAATCCCGACGCAGCGCCGGCTTCCGAGTAACACTTGCTACCCACGCCCGCTGATCAGGAAGACCGCCTCGCTCTCCTCGCCCAACCCGAGTGGAACAAACTTCTCCGCCACTTTGAGCTGAGCCACGGTTATGCGCTGATTATCTTGATGGCCCGCGACAGCAGTCTCGCAGGCATCTGCTTCGAAGAGCTAAATCTCTGGCTATTGACGCGCGGCCGCCCGGCATTACACAAGGTTTCGACCTCTTCGCCGCACTACCTGGAAGAACTCCCGGACACGCTCCTGTCGCTCGCTCCTCCGCCCGGTCCGGTCTGGGCTCAGGCGGTTGGCACAAGGGAAGCGTGGGAACCGGCGTGGAAGCATTGCGCGGCTCGCCTCAATCTGGTTCGCGACGGCCTCGCCGCTCACTTCTCAACCCCGTTGCTGCTCGTGGGACCGCCCTGGATCCGCGAGCTGCTCCGGGATAACGCGCCTGATCTGTGGTCTGTGCGCAGTTTCGTCGCCGACCTCTCCGCGCCTCGCAATCTCCCGCGTGCTTTACCCATTGGCCCGGCGACCGAGCCAGGCAGTTCCGTATCATCCGAGTTCTCCCCCGATCCCGATCTAGCGGTGTCGCAAGCGGCTCGCCTCCGCGGCGTCCCGGGTCAGGAACGAGTACTCAGTGAAGTCTTAGATCGCGCCGCACAAGGGCTCGTACACCGAGGGCGATCCGAAGAGGCGCTTCCGCTCCGATATGAGGCTCTAGCTCTCGACGAAAGTTCAGTGCTACAGGAGCCCAATAACTCCGCTTTTCTTCGCGATCTCTCCGCTTCTTACAACAAGATGGGCGACCTCCAACGCGCCCTCGGCAACGGCGAGCAAGCGCAGCAGTTCTTTTCCAAAGCCCTCGAAATTCGCGAGCGCCTCGTTCGCCAGGAACCCTCTCGCGCCGACTACCTCCGCGATCTCTCCGTTTCCTTCGAACGCTTGGCGACCTCCAACGCGCCCTCGGCAACGGCGACCAAGCGCAGCAGTTCTTTTCCAAAGCCCTCGAAATTCGCGAGCGCCTCGTTCGCCAGGAACCCTCTCGCGCCGACTACCTCCGCGATCTCTCCGTTTCCTACAACAAGATGGGCGGCCTCCAACGCGCCCTCGGCAACGGCGATCAAGCGCAGCAGTTCTTTTCCAAAGCCCTTGAAATTGCCGAGCGCCTCGTTCGCCAGGAACCCTCTCGCGCCGACTACCTCCGCGATCTCTCCGTCTCCTTCGAACGCATAGGCGACCTCCAACGCGACCTCGGCAACGGCGATCAAGCGCAGCAGTTCTTTTCCAAAGCCCTTGAAATTGCCGAGCGCCTCGTTCGCCAGGAACCCTCTCGCGCCGACTACCTCCGCGATCTCTCTTCCTTCAACGATGGCGACCTCCAACGCGACCTCGGCAACGGCGATCAAGCGCAGCAGTTCTTTTCCAAAGCCCTTGAAATTGCCGAGCGCCTCGTTCGCCAGGAACCCTCTCGCGCCGACTACCTCCGCGATCTCCGTCTCCTTCGAACGCATAGGCGACCTCCAACGCGACCTCGGCAACGGCGATCAAGCGCAGCAGTTCTTTTCCAAAGCCCTCGAAATTCGCGAGCGCCTCGTTCGCCAGGAACCCTCTCGCGCCGACTACCTCCGCGATCTCTCCGTCTCCTACAACAAGATGGGCGACCTCCAACGCGCCCTCGGCAACGGCGACCAAGCGCAGCAGTTCTTTTCCAAAGCCCTCGAAATTGCCGAGCGCCTCGTTCACCAGGAACCCTCTCGCGCCGACTACCTAACCGACTTAGTTGTATCGCTCTCGCGTATAAACACCCCCGAAGCAACCCAACGAGCTCTCGACATCCTCTACCGCCTCCGCGCCGAAGCCAAGCTCACCGCGCCACAACTAGAATGGATTCCCCAATTTGAATCCAAACTCCCAACCGCGTAACGCCCAAAAGCCCTTTATTTCGCCCGTCCCCTCAACCACTTACCCCAAAACCCACCCAAACTGAGCCCATTTGCTTGTTACGCTCCAATCGGCAGGAGTTTCACGACGCACCGCATCATGCGGCTGAAAGACCAAAAGAACCGGCGACCCTATGAACAAGAAAGCGAGCAACCTGATCAACGCGGCGATCGCCCCCCATTCCACTGGCCTCAACACGCCTCCGGGAATCAGCGTTCAGCCCGTAACGCCAAGCGCGGCCCTCGCCAATGCGAGCCAATCTCTTCAAAACAATCCACTTAACCCTAAATTGGCTTCGTTTTGCAAAAACGCTCAAACGGCTCGAACCCGGCCGTCGTCGCCGGCCGAAATCCCCCTCCAGAGCTTCCTCCAGGGGTGAAAGCGCTACTTCAAAATTCCGCGCGTCTCGTCGATTCGCACAATCTGATTCGCCGCCACGTTCGTAAACCGTTGTCGCGTCCCGCTCGGCCACTCCACGCTCATCGACTTCACCACCGGATCTTGCGCCAGCCCGAACGTCAGCGCCAGATCGCTCTGCGAGCAATAGCTGCCCCCGCTCCGGACCATGTTCCATTGCTTGCCGCTCGCGCTCTCGATCCGCACCACGGCATCCAGCGCGCTCCGGTTGCTCTTGGTCCCCTCCAGCCGCACCGCCAGATCCACTTGTTCCGGTTCCCGCCGTCGTTGCGCAACAAAATCGCGGGCCCGCCGTTCGTCGTGAACAAAACGTCCAGGTCGCCGTCGTGATCGATATCCGCGTACGCCACGCCGCGCGCCACAATCGGCCGGCTGAAGTCCGTCCCCACCGCATTGCTTGCGTTGTCGAACTTCTTGCCGCCATCGTTACGGAACAGCAGCGGCGGCTCCCGGTACTGCACCTTCGGTTGCACGCGGCTGATATCGGTCTCGGTGTGCCCGTTCGCGGCCAGAATATCGGCGATACCCGTCCAGATCGTAATCGAAAAAGAACGCGCCGAACGTCAGGCTCAACAGGCTCGCGCGCCCCACGTTCGAACTCGCCGCCTGGTCCATGAACAACCCGCTGCCTTCGTTGTGATAAAGCCCGAGCATCTGGTTGGAGAAATTGCCCACCAGATCGACGCACGCCCCGTATGATCGTAATCCGCCCAGTCCACGCCCATCGCGCCGCGCGCCGCGCCGTCTTCCCCATACGCCACGCCCGCCGTCACCCCCTCTTCAGAGAAGGTCCCGTTCTTGTTGTTGTGGTACAGCTTGTTGGGCTGCGTGTCGTTCGAAACGAACAGATCGGGCCAACCGTCGCCGTCGTAATCCACCACCAGCACGCCCATCGACTTGCTCGTCGGATCCGCCGACGCCCGCCTTGGCGCTCACGTCCTCGAACTTGCCGTTCCCCAGGTTGTGATAGAGCTTGCGACGGCGCCGCCTTTGACTTCTCCGGCGTGCAGTAGCTCTTCGTTCACTCCATCGAGCGAGCACCACGCATCCGTCTTCGGCGTCCACTGCACGTAGTTGGCGACGAACAGGTCCGGCTTGCCGTCCTGATCGTAATCGAACCACGCCGCGCTCGTCCCGAAGTTCGCGTTCCGGATCCCCGAAGCCGCCGTCACGTCTCTGAACTTCCCGTTGCCTTCGTTGTGGAACAGCCGGTCGCCTTCCATCGCCGTGATGTAGATGTCCGGCCTGCCCGTCGTTGTCGTAGTCGGCTACGGCGATCGCCCATCGCGTACATCTCTACGTCCAGTCCGCTGCCCCGCGTCACATCGGTGAAGGTGCCGTTCCGGTTGTTGTGGTACAGCGCGCTGTAGTAGTGTTGCCCGTTCGGCGTTCCAGTCCTTGCTGTTCATCAACAGATGTCCGGATACCCGTCGCCGTCATAGTCGATGAACGCGCAGCCCGATCCCATCGTCTCCGGCAGATACTTCTTACCGAATGCGCCGGTGTGATGGACGAAAGTGCATCCCCGCCTTCTGCGTGATGTCCGTGAAATGGACGCCCGCGCGTGTCAGCCGGAGAAACGGACGCGGCGAGATAAAACGCCGGCGCCCGCCGATGCGATACCTGTGATGGCGAATGCCAATGAGCTTCATCATCTCTTCCTAACTCAAATTCTCTTAGCTCAGAGGCCGGATCAGCCGCAGCGCGGGCCGTGTCAGATACTTCTTCCGGTACTCGCGATGCGCCGCGTCATCCGGAAACTGTTCGTCGCTGCGGTAGGGATACGCGCTCATCGCATGGAACGGCAGCGGCTCCACGCGTCTGGGAGAACGCGGTGTTGGCATCCGCGTCCTTGGCCCAGCCATCCACCAGCAGCAGATAGTCCCGCCGCCATCCGTCGCGCGCAACGCCGGCAAGCTCCGCCGCCGGGAAGTGCAGCGTCAACTCGTCGCCCGACCCCATGATCGTCAGCCTGTCGTCCACCCCGTCACCAACTCGCGTCACGTCCCCGTAGCGCGTGTACAGCCCCGCCGTCGGATTCCACATCGAGAGCGGCATCCAGTCCGCATACAGGAACTGCTCCGGCTGCTTGCGCTCGCGGGTCGATCACCGGGCGCGAAAATCCCCGGAAATGCAGATCCGCCGCTCTCGCGTCCACGCTCGTCATCTGCACAGTGCGGCGACGCCCGCATGCTCCGCCAGGAAGATCTCGTCCCAGTACACGCAGATGTTTGTCACGATGCGCACCTCGCGCGATGCCGACAGGAACTTGCCCGTCAGAGTCCACCGAGATCGTCTTCGGCTTCCCCGCCGGAATGCCCATGTCCTCAATCACCGTCTTCCATCGCCCCTGCGCGTCCTTCACCTGCAGATACGGCAGAACCAGCCCGCCCTTGCCTTCCTGCGAAGCGCCCAGGAAGGTGCTTCCGTCCGCCCAATCCACCCACCCGCTCAGAATCAGCACCGCGTCGTTGTCGGCCGCGGCCTTCCGGCGAAATCGAGATCGATCGCGTGCTGCTCGGCCACGCCCAGGTAGTTGCGCCGGAACCCGTCCGGATACACGCTGGTCCTTCCGCAGCAGCGCCGGCCGAATGTCCGCCCCGTGATCGTCCTGCCCGCCACCGGGTAAATCCGCTCCCGCACGCCGAACAGATGAAACTCCGGAAACGGCGGCGACTTGAACTTGTCATTCGTGAAGATCTCTTCCGCGGCCGGATGATCCACCGCAATCAGTTGCACCTTGTCGAGATACGACACCTCGCGCAACTCCTCCGTGATCCGCACTTCGTACTGCCCATCCTTCGCCTGCAGCTTCTCCCCCGGAATCTGCACATACTCGTCATGATCCACCGGGAAATACTGCCCGTCGCCCGAGCTCGCGCCCAGCGGCGCCACGCCCAGCACATCCGTAATGAAGTCGAAGCCCCGGCCATTCCACGTGAAGATCATCGGGCACGATCCCGACAGCCGCTGCGCCTCTTCAAACACCAGCGCCTCATTGGTCCTCTTCTGCGGCTCGTTCTGGATCAGGCCGTTGATCCACGTCATCCGGACGGTATCCGCATCGGCGTAGTTCCGCATCCCGAACCACAGCGGAATGCCCTCGTAAACCTTTTTCTGATAGGTCGCGCCGGCCTTGATCTCGACCGTCGACCCGATCCCCAGCTTGACGTTCTTGATCCCCTTGATCCCCACCGTCAACCAGCGCTCCGACGCGGGAGTCGCTTCGACGCGATGAACGCTGCCGTCCTTCTCCATGTGGAACAGCGGCCTTTCCAGACTCCGGCGTATGCGAGGCCGCGGTGAGCCTCTGGCCATCGTTCTGCAGCGCTACACTCCGGAAAGCCGCGCCGTCTCCGACAATGTCGAGGAAGCTATCGTGGTTGAAGTCCTCGGTCTCGAGTCGCTCGCATCCCAGCCGGAAGCGCCTCGATCGGCTCCGCTGCGAAAACCCCGTTCAGTTTGTCCCGATAAAGCACGCCCGCATGATCGGCATAACTCACCACCAAGTCCCGTGCCGCCGTCTCGGGACGAAGCGCAAAACGCGTCCCATCGATGGCATGTCCCGCGGCAGAACGGGAACGATTTGGTCTCGTCGCTGAACCCCGCCGTTCCGTTGTTGCGCAGCAGCGCCGCGATTCTCCCCCAGAAGCACCAGGTCCATATCGTTGTCGTGGTCGTAGTCGATCCACAGTGCGCGCTCAAACTTGCCCGCCGGAGCCTGAAAGGCCACCTTCTCGTACTTGCCTCCAGCGTCCCGGTACAACTCCACGCCGGACTGCCGAATCACCAGCAGATCGAACAGCCCGTCGTTGTCGTAATCCCCTGGCGCGACGAACACTACGTCCTTTGCCGCGATCACCGGCTTGCCGCCCGGATACACAGCGACCGCCCGGTCGCCGACCACGCCACCACGCGCTGTCGGTCAAGCGGCGCAAACCCGCTTACCTTTTCCGCGATCACACGGTCGTCATACTGCGGCTTCACCGGCTCCGATGCACCCGCCGGAATGTCGATCGGATCATAAATCTCCGAGTAGTTGTTCGCCTCGGCATCCTCCGCGATAGGTGCGCCGTTCTGCTGGGCTTTGATCTCCTGGAACCGTGCGATCTCGCGCTTGGCGTCGGCCGGCCGGTTCAACTGCCGGTACAGGTTGAACAGCTGCAGACGTGGCGCCGCGAAGTTCGGATCGAGCTTCTCCGCCATCTCGAGCTCGCTCATCGCCTTCTCCCGCTGGCTATTCTGCTTATACAGGACGCCGAGGTTGTAGCGCGTCTTCGCGTCTTGCGGCACCAGCTTCTCCATGCCCTCCAGCTGCTGAATGGCACGCGCGGTGTCGCCGTCCTTCTTGGCGATAATGCCCAGGTTGAACCAGGTGTGAGGAACCGAGGGGTCTTGCTTCTGCGCCTTCTCGAGTTCGGCTACCGCCGGCAGGGTCTCCCCCGCTTTGAGCAAAGCCAGACCGTAATTGATGCGCTCTCGCACCGAGTTCGGCTGCATCTCCAGGGCTTGTTTGAACTCCGCCACCGCTTCCTTCTGCGTTGTGGGGTTCTCGAAAAACGCTTTACCGAGGTTGCGGTGGTGCCAAAGGAGATCGGTCTGCTGGTTGGTGGCGGGCGCCGCACGCAAAAGGATATACGCGCAACCCAACACTCCGCAGGCTACGGCGCCTACGCGAAAGCTCGTCATGTTTGAAAAAAGCCCCGGAAGAACTACCGGGATTATAGAACGACGAGCCTTCGAGAACTATAGACGCTTTGTATTAGGCGGCTCGACGTCCGCTTACGAAGTGGATGACCAGCGAGATCACCGCCACAATCAGCAACAGATGAATCAGACCGCTCGTCACGTGAACCGCCAGGAAAGACACCAGCCAGATCACCACCAGCACAAAGAAAAGGATCAAGAAGATCGAACCGCGCATAAAACCCCCGTTGCCGTGCAAGCAAGTGTCGTACCAACTCCCACCGGTACTCGCTTGCGATCCCAGAAAGAGGCCGAAATATGCGAATTCACTGTAAACTGGAGTGGTCCGTGTCGAATAACCCCCTGAAACTCATGCGCACGCCTCCAGTGCGCCTGCCGGGCCGTGTGTGCTCAGGAAGATTGCTCGTGAATTTCCCCAGGTCGGCTGCGCGCCTTGCCGCAGGGTTGCTCGTTGTGATCGCGTTGTCGACCACAGCCTGCAACCGCGACCCGAACTACGCCAAGAAGCAGTACGTCGAAAGTGGGAACAAGTACTTCGATCGTGGCCGCTACAAGGAAGCGCTGATCATGTACCGCAAGGCGCTCAGTAAAGATCCCGAAGTACGGCGAAGCCTATTACCGGCTCGCCCGCACCTACCAGGCCACGGGACAGAACGCTAGCTCTGGTCGGCGTGCTGCGCCGCGCTACGGAACTGCTCCCGAACGGCACTCGCGGAGTGGAACGAATCCGCGCTGAAACTCGGCGAGATCCTCGTCCAGGGCGCCATCTCGCAGGAAGGGCCCGGCCGCAACAAGCCGCTCCTCGATGAGGTGAACCAGCTACAGTCCGTGCTGGACGCCAAGGCGCCCAACTCCTTTGAAGCCCTCCGTCTCAAGGCCGAGATCCTCCGCGCCGATGCCGCCCAGGATCTTGCCCGGCAGGATTCCGCGGGTCCTAAATCCAATCTCGAGCAGTCCATCGCCGCGCTGCGCAAGAGCCTTCAAGCCCGTCCCACTGACGTCGGCACTTCTATCGCGCTCGGCCGCGAGCTTGTCCTTGCTGGGCAGTCCGCCGATGCCGAGAAGATCTACCACGGGCTCATCGATCGCGATAAGACCAGCCCCATCGCCTACGTCGAGCTCTACCGGATCCTCATGTCGCAAAAGCGCACTGGCGAAGCGGAAGCCATCCTCAAGCACGCCATCAGCAACAACCCCAAAGACTTCTCCTTCCGTACGCTGCTCGCCGGTTATTACTTCTCCCAGGGCAACCGCGCTGAGATGACGCGCATCCTCGAACGACATGAAGGCCAACTCCAAGGACTTCCCTCAGGCCTACCTCACCGCGGGCGATTTCTACGGACGCATTCGCGATCTCGACACCGCCAACAAGCAGTTCCAGGAAGGCGAGCAGAAAGACCCCGGCAAGAAGGCCGACTACCAGAAGCGCGAGGTGGAGGTCCTGCTCCGGCAAAACAAGAAGGATCAAGCCTACGCCAAGACTCTCGAGATCCTCAAAGACAATCCCAAAGATCCCGATGCGCGCGGCTTAAAAGCGAACTTCATGCTCGATCGCGGCGAAGTCGATCAGGCCATCGTCGAGCTCCAGGAAGTGGTCACCGCCAAGCCGGACAACTTCGTCGCCCGCTTCAACCTCGGCCGCGCCTATGCCGCCAAAGGCAACTACCAGCAAGCTATTCAGCAATATCAGGAATCGATCAAGACTCGCCCGGACTTACCTCCGGCCTCGCGTCGCGCTCGCTGAAGCCCACCTCCAGGTGGGTGACTTCGAAGCTGCGCTGTCAAGGCCGCTCAGGAGACCAGCAGGCATGTCCCAGCAACAATGCCGGTTCCCGCCTGATCGAAGCCATGGCTCTGATGCGCCTCGACCGGAATGACGGAGTCGCGCAAGATTCTCGACCGATCTGGTCACGCGGAACCCGCAGTTCCCCGAAGCCGATCTGGAATTCGCGTGCGCTCGATGCGCGCGAAAAGAAATATCACCGCCGCGCGGAACTGTTCCACAAAGCCTACCTCGGAAATCCCATGGATCTCCGCGCCCTCGTCTGGCGAAGCGGAAACCTACCTCGCCGAGAACCAGCCCGATAAGGCCCTGGCTCTGATGCAGACCGAAGTGACCAGCCATCCCGATCGCTCCGATCTCCCCCGCGAATATGCCAGCCTGAAGACCCGCGCCGGACAGTTCGATAGCGCCATGGCCGATTACCAGACCCTGCTCAACGGTTCAAGGACAAGCCCAAGGACACCGCCCCATTGAACTGGCCATCGGCCAGCTCTACATCCACAAGGGCGATCTCAACGCCGCGGTCGACTGGCTCCAGAAATCCAGCGCGCTGCAACCCAACAGCGCCGCCGTCCTGAACCTACTGGCGGAGCAGCAGACGCGGCTCGGCAGGAACAAAGAGGCGCAGGACGCATACCGCGCCGCGCTCGCGCTCGATCCCAACAATCCGCTGGCGCTCAACAACCTCGCATTCGCTATCGCGGATACCGGCACCAACCTGGACGAAGCTCTCACGTTGGCCACCAAGGCCAAACAACAGCTCCCCAACGTCGGACGAAGTCAACGACACGCTGGGCTGGATCTACCTCAAGAAGCAGCATAGCGATGCCGCCATTGACGTGTTCAAACGCCTGACGGCCAGCGCGCCGGAGAACCCGACCTTCCACTACCACTACTGCCTGGCGCTCTCGCAAAAGGGCGATAAGGCCGGTGCCGAGAAGGAGTGCAATCTGGCTCTCGCCAAGAACCCCGGCAAGAGCGATGCGGAGGGGGCCCGCCAGCTGCTCGCCAAGCTGCACTAACGCGCTTACGACGAGCCGCGGGCGATATCCCGGGCCGCGCCCGCACGCGGAGCTTTCTTGCCGGGATCGTTGGCCAGTTCCACGCTGATTTTCCGGAACCCTTCGTTCGGGTTCGTCGCCGGGTAATACGTCACCGTATAGGAGTTGCCAAGATCTTCGCGGATGTTCTCGAAAGCCTCCACCTGCTTCTGCCAGGTCTTCGCCCAGTATGCCTTTCCGCCCGTGCGGGAGGTGATGCGCTTGAACACGCCGCTCGAAATCGAATCCTTGTTCACCTCGTTGGTCGAGATGACGTAGATCGGAATCCCCTCATCCTCGGCCACCGCCCGGACATCGTCCGGCGCGATCATGCTCCCGTTGTCCGGGCCGTTCGAGAATACGATCACGACTTTGCGTCCGGGCACCTTAGCCGCATCGCGCAGCGTCAGCAGCAGGCCGTTATACAGCGCCGTGTCGTCCCCGGCCACGGCTTTCTGCAGTCCGCTGATCGCCTCGCGTGCGGTCGCGGGTCAGCAGCGCCGCCCGCGACAGATTGCGGCTGAACGTATAGACCGCGACCGAGTCCGAGCGGTCCAGGCCGCGGACGAAGTCGGCGATCGCATCCTCCGCGTAGACGAACCCGCGGTACATGAAATTGCTGGTGTCGAAGAGCACGAACACGTTGGTGCCTGTGAACGCGTCCGGCCGGTCAAGCGTGGCCTTCGAAGCGTCGACTTTCGCTGCAGCCTCGCTTGGAACCATGGGCCGCAGCGATCCATCGTCCATCACCTGCATCACCGGCTTGTTGCCTTCCTCGAACGTCGTGATCTTCTGCGTGATCCCGTCTTCGAAGATGCTTGAAGTCGGCCGGCTTCAGGTTGTTGATGTACTTGCCGTGACCATCGGTCACGGTGAAAGTCAGCACCACCAGATCGACCTTCGACCGGAAGACCGGCATCTTGTCCTGCGCCAGCATCACCAGCACCGCCGCCGATGGCCGCCAGCGACCCCTGCCGCGGCCATCCGCTTCTTCCGAATTCGTCCCCGTTTGATTCACTCGTCCCGCTCCGCCCTTGCCAGCTAGCAACCAGTGCGCCCGACCGCACATCGGAGCCGACCAGCCGCAGGGACCGCAGCAACGCCGGCCAGTCTTCCAGGTGCGATGCGAAGATCCGCTCCACCACTTTCTGCGTCCACTCCGGGATCACTACGTTCAGCTGTCCCGGCGCCACGTGCATCTGGTCGCCGAGCGCGGCCCAGTACAGCGTGTTCGATTCCCAGCTCTCCGCCATGATGCGGCTCGAATATCCCATCAGCGTCGGGAATGTCCGCAGCTTCAGCAGCTCCGGCCGGTAGGAGTTGGTCAGCGTGGGCTTCGGCGTTCCGAACGCCATGCGAAATCGCCTCCTCGGAGACCTCCGGTCCATGACTGCGCGGCCACGGGCGAATTTCGGCGACCGTAACTTCGTGATCGTCCCGAAGCCGACGATTCGACTGGACCGCCGTCGCCATCACGTACATCTCAAGCGGCGTAAGCTCACTCGAATGGCCTCGCTTACCTCGCCCGTTCTCGAGCGAACTGATTGACCCGGTAAATGCGGTTCGGCGCAGCCTGGCGGACGCAACGCTTCCATCACCGTGGCCCGCATCTCCGGCGAGAGCGCCGCTTCGCGAGCAGCGTTTCGGCCAGTCGCATTTGCAGGTTCACCCAATGCATCTGCGCCGGGGTCACTTTCCACCAGCGCGGCAGCTTGGCGCTCAGAAGCATCTGCGGCACCAGGTCGCCCCAGATCAGCGCCTGCGTCTGCGTCGGGATCAGGAAGTTCTGCTCGGCCTCGAGCCAGCGCATAAGGCAGGTTCACCAGCGAACCGATCAGCCGTCCGCCGCCATTTGAAGGCCAGCCCGTGCCCAGCAGTTCGGTCGCTTGCCAGGTACTCCATGTGACTCGTATTCATGCCCACAGAAGTCGTGGCCGCGCACGAACAGCGGATTGGTGTAGAGGATCTGCGCGCCCGGCGGAGCATAATGTATTAGTTTAGGCCACCAGCGTGTCCCGCATCAGCGGCGCGAGCGAGCCTTCGATCGCCGTCAGGTGTTCCGGATCACGGCCGGCCTTATCGATCAGCGCGCGCAGATGTTGAGCTGCGCTGGTTCTCCATATGCTTCTCGGTCCAATAGCCCATCGCCAAAGCGTTCTTTTCGGCGCCGCTCAGCGGCGCCGGCGGGGAAGTTGGATCTCGCTGATGCGCGCGGCGAGCTTCTGGACGCTCGCCATGTCTGCCGGCTGCCCGGCCGCGGCCTTCTCCAGGTTGTCAGCCACATGGAAAGATGCTGGTCAGGCTGACTACGCGCTGCGCATCGAGCACGCGCGCATCTCCTCGACGATCTGTTCTCCGGCCTCCGATTCCTTGGCGCTTTCTCCCCCGGCCAGCAGTTCGAGCATCTGATCCTGAACCGGACGCGTCGGCGCGGAGCCGGAATGGCGCCCGCGGTCTTGAGAAGGAGCCTCACACCATTGCGCGCGGCGACGAAGACATCCCGTTCACCATGGATCGTCGCCGAACGGCGCGATCTCGCAGCCAGAGTATTTAGTCGGAAGTCAGCTGCCGGCACGGCGCCCTGCCGGCAAAGAATCTGCCACAGGCCTACCAAGGCCTGCAAGCTTCCGGCGGTATCCGCACGCAGCTGCAGATCCTTTATCTTCTCGACCGCTTCCATCGCGCCGAGAAAACGCACGATAGTTGCGTCGGACACCGTCGGGCGAGTCGTGAGAATCTCGGTACTGCGCGCCGTAGTCCCGGTAACCGCGGGCCAGCATCTCCACCGTGTCGGCCTTGTAGCGGCGTTGGCGCGGTAGCGGTCCAGATCGCTCATCGCCATGAAGATCTTCAGCGGCTCGTTCTCCACCGACTTGCGGGAAAGCGCGAACAGCGCTTCGAGCACATCGTCGGGTCGAACGCCAGCTGGTGGCCGCGCGCGTCAGCTTCGCGTCGTACTTGCCATGCGGATGCTCGAGGAACAGATCGCGCCACACGTCGATGCCGCCCGGAATATGGGGACGGCCGTCGGCATCCAGACGCAGTCGCGTGGTCAGCAGCATCATGTCGGCGTTGGCGCGAAACACAGGACGCGCCGGACCGGGGCTGGTGAGCGATTCCGCGCACCGCGCGTAGAACGCTTCCATGCGCGCCGGGTCGGTCAGGTAAGCCTGCACGGGACCGTGAATCCGCGCCAGCGAATCGTAGAGACTGGCCAGCCAGCCATCGTCTTTCGCCAGCAGCTTGTCGAAGAACTGCGGACCCTTTTCGGGCGTCGCGCCGACCAGTTCGCCCCATGCCGCCGCCGACCGTCGGACCGCCCGGAACCACTGCGCGCCCGTTGCGGATCTCGAACATGCCTCCGAAGAAATCGAGCACGTGGGCATAAGGCGCGGAGCCGCGGCACCGGTACGTTGTGCTGAGCTGATCGGCCGTGGCGCGATCGAGCTTGGCCATTCCCAGGTAGAAGCGGCAAAGCGACGGGTCGGCGAGCAGCGCATCCAGGAACCCACCAGTCCCTTGCTCCTTGGGGTCACCCAATAATCCGGACCGTAGAGAACCGGGACCAGCGTGGGGTGATAGTCGTAAGTGAAGGGACGGCCGGTGCGCAGCGCCTGCTCCAGTTCCGCCATGGGGAACCCGGAGTCGGTGGTGAGAAAAGCGCGCGCCGCGTTCACCGTCTCGAGCACGACATCGCTCCCGCAGCCGCCGCGCATGCGGAAGCCGACGATGCGCAGCAGACTCGCCGGTTTGGGCTGACTCGCAGGTCGGTCGATCTTGATGACTTTCCCGGGACCCGCCAGTTTCTCCAGTTCGCGGGCTTGCGAAACATAGCGCATGACCAGCTTCAGATATTCCGTGGGCTCCAGAACGTCGTTGCTCCGGGAAGCCTGATAGCCGTTGGTGACAACGTTGCGAGCGAGCGCCGGAAATACGTCGTCGGGCGCGGGATCAGTCGAGATCGCGGCCATGCGCGCGAAAGAACGTAGCGGCCCGGGAATTTCGATGAACTTCCGCGTGGTGTCCGATCCGCTGGCCGGCGGCTCGGGAATCGTCAGGTCCTGCCCCCCGCTCGCGCGATACACCGCAAGGTCGGTTGCTGCCGCTCCGCGATCACCCTCAATCAAGTCGAGGAGTACAAGCCGCCGGGCGATTGGCTTTACGCCATCGGAACCCTTCGGCATCGCCGTCGAGCCATTTGCGATAGGCGGTTCGAGTGTCCGGGCTATCGTAACGATCGAGGAACTGCGCGTACGCGCCGAGAGCGGCGGGATCGGCCGGATTTCGCTGCACATCCTCGAGCAGCGCGTTCATGGCGCCGCGCGCGTCGCCTGCCTGCTCCAACTGGCGCGAGTCCGCCCCAAATGAACATGGTGTGAACAGAAAAGGAACGGCTAGGACAGCCGCGGCTGCCCGGAACAGCGTCATTGGATTCCCCGCTTTGGAACACACTCTAACATGCATTTCCGCCTGGTGGGAATGCCCGGATTCCCGTCGATATACTGGGTTACTAGATTCCTACGAGTTCCGGCCAGATCCAGATGCTTCAAGTAACCGGCAATGGTTTGTACTGCGCGGCCGGCGATTTCTATGTCGATCCTTGGTGCCCGGTAGACCGCGCCGTCGTGACCCACGCTCATTCCGATCATGCCCATTGGGGCTGCAAATCCTACCTTTGTTCCGATGAAGGCAAGGGCGTACTGCGCGCGCGGGTCGGCGATGATCCCGTTATCGAGAGCCTTCCCTGGGCGACGGAGATTGTCATGGGAGGCGCACGGTTTCGTTCCATCCCGCCGGCCACATCCTCGGGTCGAGCCAGATCCGCATCGAAGTGAACGGCGAAGTGTGGGTGGTTTCCGGCGACTACAAGCTGGAACCGGACCAGACATGCCGGGCATTCGAGCCGGTCCGCTGCCACACGTTCATCACGGAGTCGACCTTCGGCTTACCGATCTACCGATGGCGTCCTCAACCCGAGGTGTTCGCCGAGATCAATGCGTGGTGGCGCGCGAATCAGGCTGCTGGAAAGGCGAGCGCGCTCTTCTGCGTATCGCTCGGCAAAGCGCAGCGATTGCTGGCGGGCGTGGATGCGTCAATCGGCCCGATCTTCTGCCATGGCGCGGTGGAGAAGCTGAACCGCGTATATCGCCACGACGGAGTGCGTTTGCCCGAGACGCGCTACACCGGGGATGCGGAGAAGGGGTTCGACTGGTCGCGGGCGCTGATCGTCGCGCCACCCTCGGCCGATGCGAACCCGTACCTGCGCAAGTTCGGCCCGGTCTCGACCGCCTTCGCGTCCGGATGGATGCGCATTCGGGGAACGCGGCGGCGCCGGTCGATCGATCACGGCTTCGTCTTGTCCGATCATGCCGATTGGCCCGGCCTGTTGCGCGCGATTGAGGAGACCGGCGCGCAGACCGTGATGGTCACGCACGGATACAGGCTTCCGCTGGTGCGCTGGCTTTGTGAGAAGGGCCTGGACGCCAAGGCGCTTGAAACGCGCTACGAAGGCGAACGCGAAGAGACCGGCGACCTGGACCTGACGAGCCGCCACAGTGAAGCGCTTCGCGGAGCTCTACACGGCGGTCGACGAGACCACTAAGACGAACGAGAAGGTGGATGCGATTGTCGCCTATCTTCACGCGGCCTCGCCCGAAGACGCCGCGTGGGCAATCCACTTCCTGATCGGACGGCGTCCCAAGCGGCTGATCGAAACACGCAAGCTGGTGGAATGGGCCATCGAAGAGACTGCCTTGCCGGCTTGGATCTTCGATGAGTCGTATCAAGCGGTAGGCGACCTCGCGGAGACGATATCCCTGCTTTTGCCGACTCCGACAGCCTCCACCGACAAGTCTCTGCAGTACTGGGTTGAGCAGCGTTTGCTTCCGTTGCGTGAATGGGATGACGCGAAGCGCCGCGAGTCGCTGATCGGCGCATGGCGGGAGATGGATGAGCGGCAGCGCTTCGTCTGGAACAAGCTGATCACCGGCGCGTTTCGCGTAGGCGTGTCACAGAACCTGGTGGTGCGGGCGATGGCCAAGGTGAGCGGTATCGACGCGAACGTGATCGCGCACCGGCTGATGGGGGACTGGCAGCCCAATGCCGATTTCCACGCGCAACTGCTCGGTCAGGATTCGAGCGATGCGGACGTGAGCCGGCCGTATCCGTTCTTTCTGGCTTATCCGATCGAAGGCGATATCGAGCAGCTAGGGGAGATCGGCGAGTGGCAAATCGAATGGAAGTGGGACGGCATCCGCGCGCAACTGATCCGGCGACGCTGGCATACGTTTCTGTGGTCGCGCGGCGAGGAGTTGATTACGGAGCGCTTCCCGGAGTTGGCCGCTTTGGGCGCGCTGCTTCCCGAGGGAACCGCGATCGATGGAGAAGTGGTGGCGTGGAAGGATGGACAGCCGCTTCCATTTGCACAGATGCAGCGACGCATTGGCCGGAAGGTGCTTTCGGAGAAGATGCTGCGCGACGTGCCGGCGGCGATCATCGCTTACGATCTGTTGGAGTTCCGGGGGGAAGATGTTCGCGAGCGGCCGCTCGAGGAGAGGCGGGCGCTGCTTGAGGAGTTGATCCGGACGGTCAGCGTATCGGGGCACACGGTGATCTCACCGACGGTGACAGCCGCCGGCTGGGAAGAGCTGAAGGAGATGCGACGCGGGTCACGTGAGCGCGGCGTCGAAGGATTCATGTTGAAGCGGCTTGGCTCACCTTACCGGGTGGGACGGAGACGCGGCGACTGGTGGAAGTGGAAGATTGAACCGTATTCGGTTGATGCGGTGCTCCTTTATGCGCAGCCGGGCAATGGCAAACGGGCATCGTTGTTCACCGACTACACGTTCGCCATTTGGGACAACGGAGAACTGGTGCCATTCGCGAAAGCGTACTCCGGTCTGACGGACGAAGAGATCCGTAAAGTGGATGCCTTCGTCCGTCGTAACACGATCGAGAAGTTCGGCCCCGTTCGCGCGGTGAAACCGGAATTGGTTTTCGAGCTTGCGTTCGAAGGGATCCAGAAGAGCCCGCGGCACCGCTCCGGCATTGCAGTCCGCTTCCCTCGCATGGCGCGGTGGCGCACGGACAAGAAGGCCGAGGACGCCGACACGATTGAAACCGTTAAGGCGCTGCTACCCGATCAGTAGAGATCACTTCCAGGCGTCGAGCATCTTGCGAATCAGCACGATCTGGCCGAGATGGTAGCTGTTGTGATCGGCGAGCACCAACGCTTCCCGCAGAAGCGTCTGGCCTTTCGGCGCGTGTTCGATAGGTTTCGTCAGATCGGTATCGGGGTCGGCGATCAGATCCGTGAACTCTTTCAGATCGCGGTGGAAGTTTTGGACGCTCGCATCCCAGGCAGCCTCATTGGGCGGCGTCTCCGTTTTGGGCCAGTAGCCTTCCGGCCACTTGGGCGATTTGTGACGGCCGTTGCGGCTGAACTCGAGAATGTCCAGCTGCGCAATGCGCAGGTGTTCGAGCAACTGCCAGGGCGTATGCGGCGAACCGGCGACTTTGTTGCCCTGGGCGCTTACCGGCATTCCGTCCACCGCAGAGTCGAAGCCGGCGTGGGAGTTCTCGTTGCGTAACAGCTCCAAAAGTTGGGTGCGGAACGCGGACTGTGGGTCATTGTGCATGCGATGCGATTTTACGCTAACAACAGGCTTTCGGAAACGCTTAAGTCTGTAGAACAATACAGAAGCATGAATAAACCACTCATACTGCTGTTCGCTAGTCTCGGCGCGCTCTGGGCGCAAGCGCCGGCTCCTCCGCCTCCGATCCAATCGCCGGAGGTGCACTCCGATCGTACGGTGACGTTTCGGTTTCGAGATCCCAACGCGCAACAAGTGGTGCTTGGATTCGAAGGCGTGAAGGACCGCCCAATGACTAAAGACGACCAGGGCGTGTGGAGCGTGACCACCGAGGCTCTGGAGCCCGATTACTACGGATATTCGTTTAAGGCCGATGGAGTCGGATTGATCGATCCGAATAACTCGCTGATGAAGCCGAATCTGATCAGCACACAGAGCATGGTGCATGTACCCGGACAGCCGTCTGTGCCGTGGGAGATCAATGACGGTCCGCACGGGGTGGTTCACCACCATTTCTTTCAATCGGCGGTGGTCGGCGATCAGCGCGATCTATACGTTTACACGCCGCCGGGCTACGAGGGGACATCGGGCAAGAAGTATCCCGTGCTGTATCTGCTGCATGGATACAGCGACGATGCAAGCGGATGGACGGCCGTGGGACGGGCGAACGTGATCATGGACAACCTGATCAACCAAGGCAAAGCGAAGCCGATGATCGTGGTGATGACGTTAGGCTATGGCGCTCCGGAGATCGTGCGGAAGGACTTCGGCGGGTTGCGGGACGTGGGTCTTCGACAGCGGAACTACGACCGGTACCGCGATTCGCTCTTCACGGAAGTGATGCCCATGGTGGAGAAGAACTACCGGATGTTGACGGATCGAAACTCACGGGCGATCACGGGTCTTTCGATGGGCGGCGCCGAGTCGCTGTTTGTGGGCTTGAACGCTCTGGACAAGTTTGCGTGGATCGGGGCATTCAGCGCGGGTGGCGCGGGCGAAGACTTCGACGCCACGTTCCCGAAGCTGGATGCGAAATCGAACTCACAGATCCGTCTACTTTGGGTCGCTTGCGGCACCGAGGACGGATTGATTGAACCGAACCGCAAATTCCGGGCATGGCTGACGTCAAAGAATATTCAACATGCCGATATCGAAACGCCAGGCATGCATACGTGGATGGTGTGGAGAAGAAACCTGGCTACTTTTGCGCCACTTCTATTTCAGAAGTAACTCCGCTACCGAGCTGCGTTCAGTTCCCTTGACGATGCTGCCGACGAAAGCCTTGGCGTCGCCAAACAACATCAGCGTGTTGTCCATGTAATAGAGTTCGTTGTCGATTCCGGCGAACCCGGGGCTCATGCCGCGCTTGATGATCATCACGGTGCGCGCGCGGTAAGCCTCCAGAATTGGCATCCCGGCTATCGGGCTGGCCCTTTACGTTCTTGGCGGCCGGATTCACGACGTCGTTCGCGCCGATGACAAGGGCAACATCCGCCATGGGAAACTCCGGGATTGATTTCGTCCATTTCGATCAGCTTGTCGTAAGGGACATCCGCTTCCGCGAGAAGCACGTTCATGTGTCCGGGCATGCGTCCGGCTACCGGGATGAATGGCGAATCGAACGTCGATGCCGCGCTTGGTCAGAGCGAATCGAACAACTCGCGCAACTTGTGCTGCGCCTGCGCGACCGCCATCCCATAACCAGGGATGACGATCACGCTGCGCGCGACATCCAAGCATCTCCGCCGCTTCCTCGGCGCTGGCGGAACGCACCGGTCGATCCGTTCGCTCTTCGCCGCGTTGGTCTGCATCTGACCGAAGGCGCCGAAGAGCACGTTGGTGAAGGAACGGTTCATCGCGCGGCACATGATGATCGAAAGGATCAAGCCCGAGGAACCGTCGAGCGCGCCCGCGATGATCAGGAGCTTGTTATCGAGAGCGAACCCCATGGCGCTGGCAGACAAACCGGCATAGGAATTGAGGAGCGCGATGACGGTGGGCATGTCGGCGCCGCCGATCGGGATGATCAGAAAGATCACCAAACATGAGAGCAGAGAACCATGAGCAAAGGAAACAGCCAGGTTTGTTCCGGCGCGACGACGAGCGCGATTCCGATGCAGATCACGGCGGCCGCGAATACTGCAAGATTCACCACGTTCTGGCCCCGGAATGTGATGGGGCGGGTGGGCAGGATTTCCTGCAGCTTTCCGAACGCCATGAGGCTCGCGGTGAACGTCAGGAATCCAAGCAGACATCTTCAAGATCAGGCGCCCATCGGTGAAGCCGTGCGGCTGGTGACTGTAAATATTCCGCGGTCCCGATCAGCGCGGAAGCGAGCGCGCCGAAAGCGTGGGAAATAGCGGTGCGCTGCGGCACAGCCGTCATCGGCATCAGATACGCGAGAGGCACGCCGATGGCGGATCCGAGCAAGAAACGCGACGATGATCCATTGGTAATTGACGACTTCGAAGCGCAGCAGGGTACCCACCACGGCGAACAGCATCCCTAATCTCGCCGGCGATCACGCCGCGCCGCGCGGTAGCGGGCGAACTCATCCACTTAATCGCAAGAATGAAGCCGATGGCGGCGAGGATGTAAAAAGCGGGAAGGAATTCTCGATCATCTCTCCCCCGATTGGTTGCCCGGAGCTTTATTGTTTAGAGCATTGTTGGTTTGAGCATTGTTGCTTTGAGCATTGTCGCGAGCGGGCAACGCGGGGGCGCGCTTCTTAAACATCTTCAGCATTCGGTCGGTGATGAGATATCCGCTGACGAGGTTGATCGTCGCTGCGAGGACAGCGACGAATCCGAGCACGCGGGTTAGCGTGGACGCATCGCTTTTCACCTGTGATGAGAATCGCTCCCACGACGGAAATCGCAGAGATCGCGTTGGTCAGCGACATCAGAGGAGTGTGCAGCAGGGGCGATACGCGACGGATCAGTTCAAAGCCGAGAAAAGCGGCGAGCATGAATACATAAAGTCCGAATTCGTAAGTCTTCATATTTAGGTGTTTGCGCCAATCAATTCGGCGACGCGCGGATGCACGATGCTGCCGGCGTGAGCTACAAGCGTCTGGCGGACAATCTCATCGTCGAGATTGATGGAGAGCTGCCCGTCACGAACCAGCAATTTCAGAAAAGCGTGATGTTCGATGAGTACATCTGGCTGGCGTGGAAGGGCGCGAGCGAAGAAACGTTCAGAGGACCCATAACGGTGACGCCTTCGTGCACGATTGTTTGGCCGGGGACAGTAAGCTCGCAGTTGCCTCCACGCTCGGCAGCGAGATCAACGATGACCGAACCGGGGGCCATGACGGCAACCATCGACGCAGTGACGAGAATCGGGTGCTTTGCGGCCGGGGACGGCAGCCGTGGTGATCACCACGTCCTGTTCGCGGATCACGGAAGAGAGCAGTTCTGATTGACGCCGGTAGAAATCCTCATCCATCGCTTTGGCGTAGCCGCCCTTATCCTCCGCACCAGCAGGCCTGGACTTCCAACTCGACGAATTTCGCTCCGACGCTTTCCACCTGCTCTTTGACCGCGGGACGAACGTCATAGGCGCAAACCACCGCGCCTAGCCGCCTCGCCGTGGCGATAGCCTGAAGGCCGGCAACGCCGACGCCGAGAACAAACACTTTGGCCGGCGTGATGGTTCCGGCCGCGGTCATCAGCATGGGGAAGATCTTCGGAAGCGCGTGGGCGGCGAGCAGCACAGACTCATATCCGGCGATGGTGGCCATGGATGAGAGTGCGTCCATACTCTGCGCGCGGGTGATGCGCGGGACCAGTTCCATCGCGAAGAGCGCGACGCCGGCTTGCGCCAGGCGGGCTGCTTCCATAAATGCTGTGAGCGGCTCGGCGAAAGCCACCAAGGCCTGCCCCGGGCGCATGAGAGAAAGGTCGCTTTCGCCGTACACCGGGTTGGCCCCCCAAGATCGAACTTGAGCGATGATGTCGGATTCGGCGAAGACTCGCGCACGGTTTGCAATGGCGGCGCCACGCGAGATGTACTGATGGTCGGGGAAGCCGGCGGGCACACCGGCCCCTTCTTCGAGCAGCACGGACACGCCGACCTTCTGCAGACCTTCACAAACCCGCGGGACTAGCGCGACGCGGCGCTCTCCCGGGAATGATTCCTTAGGAACCCCGACCGTTAAGGGCAAATACCCTCCGCACCGGATCGATAATATACGATTCGCGCGGACGCCGCACGTCCGAATCAGGCGAGGTTCGCGCGAAAGGCTTGCGCAAATGCTTCGACGTCGTGGAGGGTGTTATAAAGCGGGACGGGCGCGACCCGGAGGATATCGGGTTCGCGCCAGTCGCACACGATGCCTTGGGCGATCAGGCGTTCGGAGAATTCGCGGCCGCGACTGTGAAGTCGAACGGAGAGCTGCGCTCCGCGCTGTGCGGGATCGGCGGGGGTCACGATCTCCCAAGAAGAGGAAGGGCTCTGCAATAGGAGAGATTCGAGATGGCCGGTGAGTGTTTCGCTCCATGCGCGAAGGCGCGGCATCCCCGCCTCCTCGAAGATGTCCATCGACGCGCGTAACGCGGCCAGGGCGAGTATCGATGGATTGCTGAGCTGCCAACCTTCGGCGCCGGGCATGGCTTGGAAGTCGGAGCTCATCTGGAAACGGCTCAACTCATCGTGGCCCCACCAGCCGTGGAAGCGCGGCAGATCGGACCGATACGCATGACGCTCATGGACGAAGCAACCGGCAATCGCACCGGGTCCGCTGTTTAGGTATTTATAGCTGCACCACACGGCAAAGTCGGGGTTCCAATCGTGGAGTCGCAGAAGCAGATTACCGGCCGCGTGGGCAAGGTCCCAACCGACGGTGCAGCCATTCCTGTGAGCCGTTTCCGTTATGCCGGGAATGTCGAAGGCTTGGCCGGTCGCATAGTTGACGGCGCCGAGCAGAACGAGGGCGATGGACCTCCCTTCCCGGTCGATCGTTTCCCGGATATCTTCGGGGCGCAGACACGTTTCGCCGGTGCGCGGCTGCAGCTCGATAAGCGAAGTAGCAGGATTAAATCCGTGGAATGCAATCTGAGATTTGACGGCGTATTGATCCGAAGGAAAGGCGCCGTTCTCGATGACGATCTTGTGCCTTTCGGCAGTGGGCCGGTAGAACGAGACCATCATGAGGTGGAGGTTTACGGTGAGGGAGTTCATCACCACGACCTCGATCGGCTGCGCGCCCACCAGCCGCGCGGTTTGCTCAGTCAGGACGCGGTGATACGGCATCCAGGGCTGGCGCGCGCGGAAATGCCCTTCTACGCCAAGCAGTTCCCAGTCTTTGAATTCCTGCTCAAGGTAGCGGCGTACCGATTTCGGTTGCAGACCGAGCGAGTGACCGGCCAGATAGATGGATTCCGAACCATCCGAGTGTTTCGGAACATGGAAGCGGTCGCGGAAGCCGGGGAGCAGGCTGCTCATTGGACGGGGATGTGAAGAGGCGCGAGATCCCGGGCTACGAGGAATGCCGCTTTGTTCCAGTCGAGGTCTTCGAGGCGATCGATGCCGTCGCAGAGTTCCGAGAGCAATTGATCTTGGGTAGCTCCGCGGGATTGAGCGACGGAATAGGGGATGCGGTTAAAGGTGACCATCGCGTACTTGGGAACGAAGACGCCGGGGAATCTCTCCTCGAGCGCGAACTCGACTTTCTTGCGGAAGAGGAATCGGGGATCGGCTACACGGTCGCGCATCTCGATAAAGTTCTCAAGCGCGAGATCCGCGATGGCGTTGGCGTCGCGCTTGCGGGAGTGTTGGAACTCATCGAACACGAGAGGCCAGTCAGGGCCGCGGCGATCCAGAATATCGAGGAAGATGGAGCAGTCTTCAAAGGCGCAGTTAAGACCCTGCCCAAAGAACGGAACGATGGCGTGTGCGGCATCACCGATCAGCAAGGCTCTGCCTTCGACATGCCAAGGATCGCAGCGCACGGTGACCATCGAACCGACCGGATGGGCGTTGTAGTTCTCGATCAGCCCGGGCATCAGTCTTAGGGCATCGGGGAAGTTTGCGGCGAAAAAGGCTTTCACCTGCTCAGGTGATTGGAGCGCGGCGAAGCTGACCTCGCCTTCGTAGGGCATAAACAGAATCGAAGCGAAGGTGCCATCGATGTTGGGCAACGCGATCAGCATGTAGGTTCCACGGGGCCATATGTGGAGCGCATGTTTTTCGAGAAGATACGTTCCGGCCGGATCCGCGGGGATTGTCAGTTCTTTATAGCCGTAATCGAGATACTGCTGGGAAAAGTTGAAGCGGCTCGCCTTGATCATCTCCGAGCGGATCGCGGAGCCCGCTCCGTCCGCGGCGATGACAGTGCTCGGCTCGAGCAATGTTTCCTTTCCTGTCTGCTCATCGCGCACACGAGCTCTCCCGGTCTTCAAATCAAATTCGGTCGAGCGCTGCTGGAAGTGGAGCGCGGCGCCTCGGGATTGGGCAGCGTTCAAGAGTGCGATGTTCAGATCAACGCGCGAGATCGAGTTGATCACTTCCCGCTCGTCGCGGCCGTAGGGTTGGAAGGTGAGTTCTTCGTCGACGGAGTGCATGAGGCGGCCACGCATGGGGATGACGATCTGTTGCATCTTGTCCCAGATCCCGGCTTGTTGCAAAGCGTGAATGCCACGGGTTGAAAGCGCGAGGTTGATGGATTTTCCTTCGGTTGCGCCGGTGAGGCGGATGTCGGGCCGGCGCTCATACACGGCGACGTCGAAGCCGCGGTCCACGAGGGAAATGGCGAGAAGCGTCCCGCTCAGACCGGCTCCGATGATGGCGATGTGGTGGCCGTCTCTCGTCATCGCGCAGCTATTCTGCGAGCATCATGCGCGCTTCCCATAACTCCGGGAAGAACTTTTTATCCAGAGTGAGCTTGAGGTACGAAGCGCCTGCGCTGCCGCCCGTGCCGATGCGCACGCCGATGGTGCGCTCCACCATTTGAATGTGGCGAAGACGCCAGCTTACGGCGAGCTCGTCGAATTCCGTGAGGCGCTCACAGAGATCGATCCAGTGGCGGTGGTTGCTCTCGTCATCATAGAGGGCGCGAATCGCCTGCGCGTGAGCTTCGAAGCGGTCGCGATCGTTCGCTTCCGGCGAAATCGCGGGCGACGTTCCAAGAGTCTCGAGCGCGTCGAAGAGGACATCGCGTAAAGAAGGCTCGCGCAGCCGGCGCTCCAGCGTGGCATAGGCTTCGGGAGTGGGCTCATGGAACCGAAGCAATCTCTCATCCTTGAGCCCGCAGAGAAATTCGATCTCACGGAACTGCTCGGATTGGAAGCCGCTGGCTGGGCGAAGCTTGCCGCGAAATGCTAGGAAATGCGTGGGAAGCATCGTTTCCAACACGGTGAACTGTTCGACCAGAACGCGCATGATCTCCGTACACCTTCTCAGGAGACGCGCCGCTTCGTAGACGGAATCATGCGAGCCCGGGGAAGCGGCCGCATTGCGAAGAGAAAGGATAACGAGGTCGAGTTCGTGCAGAAGCTGTTTGAACCAAAGCTCGTATGTCTGGTGAATGATGATAAACAGCAGCTCATCGTGATGAGGCGGTGAAGAAAGCGGATGCTGAAGCTGCAGTAATTCGGGGACGTATAAGTAGGTACTGTAAGTGACCTGGATGGGATTTGGAACCGGCGCGTTTTCACTCGATGTGAGCGCGAAGAAGCGCTCCGCATTTCCGCCCATCATCCTGCTTTTGATATCCGGCGAGAGTTTGCTGGCGCGGATCAGCGAACCTACGCGCTCTTCGCCGAGCGGGAACGGGTAATCGGATCCCAACATGATGCGTTCGGCGCCCATGGTGTCAAGGAGAAATCGCAGCGTGCGCTGATCGAATACCGCGGAGTCCACGGAGAAGCGCCGCAGGTAATACGACGGAGGATGGGCAGATTTTCCGCGTGCTACGGGGTGATGATGCCAGGCATTCTCCATGCGGCCAAGCAGGTACGGGAAGCTGCCGCCCCCGTGGGCAAAGCAGATCCGCAAGCTTTCCGGAAGGCGGTCGAACGCGCCTCCAAGAATCAGGGCGACAATCGAGAGCTGCGTTTCGGCGGGCATGCCGACGGTCCACGGCATCATGTGGCTGGGCATGCGCTCGGAGCCGAGCATGTCCCAAGGGTGCACGAGCACAGCAGCGCCTTCATTGGCGCAATGCTCGAGGAAGGCAACGATGCCCTCGTCATCCAGATTGCGTTCGCCAACATGGTTGCCGATCTGTACGCCGATGTGGCCGGCGCGCATCGATCGGGAAAGCTCACGGCACGCGGCGTCGGTGTCCTGCAGCGGGACCTGGCAGAGCGCTCTCAGGCGGCCATGTCCGCGGCTGCATAGTTCGAGCGCGGCATCGTTGAAGATCTGCGCGCATTCCAGAGCTTGAGCGGCAGGCCGCTGGTAGGCGAACAGCACTGGAGTTGCCGAAATGATCTGCAGATCGATGCCATCGCGATCCATCTCGGCAAGACGTACTTCCGGGTCCCAACAGGCCGAATAGATATGCCGGAACTCCCGATCGCCCAGCATGACGACCGCTTTGCCGGGCTCGGTGTGACGCAGCGATGGCCAGCCGTCCGCTCCGAAGCGCGCAGCCAGATCCGGCCAATTCTCGGGGAAGAAGTGGCTATGAATATCGATAACAGGCATGCGCTATTTGCCGGGATGAATAGCGCCGCAGTGTTTACACTTGCGGAGTTCTTCGTTTCCGTAGAACTGCTCGAAGATCGGCGGAAGATCGCGGACCAGGCTCTTCAGGCGAACCTCCGCGCGATAGATGAGTTGATGGCAGTTGGGGCAATACCATTCGAAGGCATCGAGGGCGCCTTCCGGCCGGGGCATCTCGATCACCAGACCGACACTTTCGGCAGGGCGTTGGGGAGAGTGCCGGACATGCTTGGGCAGGAGGAATACGTCACCCTCGTTGATGGGGACTTCAATCGGCGGCTTGCCGGGTTCTTCGATCAGGCGTAGAAAGATGTTGCCCTTAATCTGATAGAAGAACTCTTCGGTGGGATCGTCGTGAAAGTCGCGGCGTTGGTTGGGACCACCAACCACGGTGACCATCATGTCGCCATCCTCCCAAACCTGGGAGTTGCCCACCGGCGGTTTTAGCTTGTCTTTGTTTTCTTCGATCCAGGATTGGAAGTTGAAGGCCTTCAGGCTCGTTTTGGATGGCATATTTTCTATTTTGGTTGGTAGGCAACGGCCTTCATTTCGATTAGCAGGTGCGGGTGCGGGAGTTGGTGAACGGCGACGGTGGTTCTGACCGGGCCGTCGTAGTCGAAGAACTCGGAATACGCCTCGTTGTAACCGGCGAAGTCGTTCATGTTCACTAAGTATGTACAGATTTCGACGAGGTCGGAGAGCTGCGCTCCTGTGCTTGCGAGGATATCGCGCAGATTTTCGATGACCGCGCGCGTTTGGATGCGAATGTCGAGAGACGTGGCGCCCAGAGCATCGACGGATGCTCCGGCGATTGAGTTGTCGCGACGCCGCGCACTGGTCCCGGACACGAACAGGAAATCGCCCGCACGTTTGATGTGGGGAAACTTTCCCCGAGGTGCGGCTTTGCCTGCGATAACGTGGCTTTCCACAGCGTTTATATTTTGACGCAGATGTTGTTGAGTTCCGAGTAGAAGTTGAGGGAATGGGCTCCGCCTTCCCGTCCGATGCCCGAAAGTCCAACTCCGCCGAAGGGCGTCCGAAGATCACGCAGAAACCAACAGTTCACCCAGGTGATGCCGGATTTCATTTGCTGGGCAACACGGTGCCCGCGCTGCAGATTGCTCGTCCACACCGACGATGCCAAACCGTATTCAGTATTGTTGGCTTGCGAAACGGCTTCTTCTTCTGTATCGAAGGGCGCGACGTGGCAGACGGGGCCGAAGATTTCTTCTTTGACGCAGCGCGCCGTTTCGGGCAGGCCGGTCAGGATCGTGGGTTGAACATAGCAGCCGCGATCGCGCGCGCCGCCGAAACGCGGGACGCCTCCGCCGGTGATGAGAATGGCGCCCTCCGTTTGAGCGAGGTCGAAATAAGAGAGCACCTTGTCGCGGTGCTCGCGCGAGATTAAAGGACCCATCGTGGTGTCGGGGTCGGTTGGCCAACCAAGTTTCAGGCTTTCCGCCTTGTTCTTAAGTGCTTGCACAAACTGACTAAAGATGGGCCGTTCGACATACACTCTTTCCGCGCAGAGACACACCTGGCCCGTGTTCAGAAACACCGCATCACTCATGCCCGCGACGGTCTCCTCGAAGTTGCAATCGTCGAAGATGATCGCCGCGTTCTTGCCGCCCAATTCGAAGGACACGGGTTTTACGCCGGACGCGGCAGTGCGCATGATGGCGGCACCGGTTTTCGACTCACCCGTAAATGTGATCGCATTGAGATCGGGATGGGACGTCAGAAACTCACCCGCGGAGCCCGGCCCAAATCCGTGCACCAGATTGAACACTCCGTCAGGAACGCCCGCGCGCGTCATGATCTGCGCCAGCAGCGTGGCTGTGGCCGGAGTCTCTTCGGATGGTTTTACGACGACCGTGTTGCCGCAGGCCAGGGCGGGCGCGACTTTCCAGGTCAGCAGAAGCAGAGGGAGATTCCACGGAGTGACGATGCCGACCACACCGATCGGCTTGCGAACCGCATAGTTGAGCGCGGTCCGGTGGTCCGCCGTTTCGGTCTGGAAGCTTTCCAGAGGCGCCGTTTTGATCAGATCGGCGAACGCACGAAAGTTGGCAGCCGCACGCGGCACATCCAGGCGGCGAGCGAGCGCAATGGGTTTGCCGGTGTCCGCAACCTCGGCTTGCACCAGGGAATCGAAAGCGTCGTCGATCGCATCGGCGATGCGATAGAGCAGACGGGCACGTTCCAAAACGCCCGCTCTCCCCCACTCCCCCTTCAGCGCAGCGCGCGCGGCTTGAACGGCGCGATCGACCGTGCCTCGATCGGCTTCGGTGACGTACGCGATCAGCGTGCCGTCCGCGGGATTGAGATCCTCGAACTGGCGTGCGCCCGGAACGAATTGCCCGTCAATGTAGCTGTGAAGCGGATCCATGCGCGAGGGTAGGTTTTTAGCGGCTCAAAGCGGCGCGAATGATGTGGAGAGCTTGCTCGCGCTCGTTGCCGGCGAGTTCCAGGCGCGGAGGACGGACACGCTCGTGACCCATTCCCACTTCCTGTTGCGCCAGTTTGATTAGCTGGACGAATTTGGGAACTGTGTCCATGCGGAGCATGGGGAGAAACCACCGGTACAGAGCAAACGCGCGTTCGTGTTCGCCGTTTCGGGCGAGCTCGAACAGTTCTACCGACTCGCGCGGAAAGGCGTTCACAAGTCCGGCGATCCAACCGATCGCGCCGACGCCGATTGCTTCCACGATGGCATCGTCCACGCCGCAGCAGATCTGCAAACGGTCGCCGGAGAGCGCTCGTAATCCAGTCACTCTCCGAACGTCAGCGCTCGATTCCTTGATGGCGTGCAGGTTCGGGTGATCGCTCAGGAGTTCGCAGACGTGCTCTGCCAGAAAATCTGTTTTATACGCGATCGGGTTGTTGTAGAGCATGCAGGAGAGTGACGTGCTCGAAATGATCGCGGCGACGTGAGCTTTCATCTCGCGCCAATCGCCCACATAGACGTAGGGCGGAAGCACCATGAGCCCCTGACATCCTTGCGCTTCCGCCATGCGGGCGAGCGAAACCGCTTCGTGGGTGGCAAGCGCGGAGATGCCCGCCACGACGGGAACACGGCTGCCGACGGATTGAACGACCGTAGCGAGGATCTGCTGTTTCTCATCCGGAGAAAGTGTCGCTCCTTCTCCCAAAGAACCGAGCGCCACGATCCCGGTGCATCCATTTTCGACGAGCCAGTTGGCGTGTGCGGAAAGGAATTCGTGATCCACGGAAAAGTCTTCGCGGAACGGCGTTGTCATGGCGGGGATGACCCCGCTCCATTGCATAGTCATTGGATAGGCTGTTCAGTGATCAGGCTGCTTACGCGCGATGGAAAGATGGGCGGGCGAACGGAATCGGATTGCCACCCCAAAAGGAACTGTACCGCAGGGCCGCAAATCCGACCTTGACAGGGGCCCATGCCGCATCGGGTTTGGAGTTTAGCCTCACGCCAGCTATGGAAGGGGCGAAGCTGGACAAGCGAGACATCCTCGCACCGGCAAACCAGCGTTTCCGGGCGCGCGAGTTGTTGGAGTTCCGGACGAAGCGCAAAGGCTGTGCTCATCTGCCTGGCGAATCGGATCCACGTCTCGCGCGTGGCGAAGAGACGGCGCGCCTGGTCCAGTTTGTCAGCGGCCGCATATCCGGCGATCGCGCCTTCGACCAGCGAGAGATCGGCACCGCCGATTCCGGTCATCTCACCCGCACAGTAGATATCCGGGACTGCGGATTGCTGGAACTCATCCAGAGAAGACGGGTCGCAGGAAAATAGGCGCGCTAATTCAGTGTTCGGGACCAGCCCATAACCGGTGGCGAGGTAATCGCAGTCGATCGACTCCACCCGGCCACCTCTGCGAACCGTAACCCGTTCGACCTTGCCAGAACCTTCCGCCGCTTCCACCCAAGAGTCCGCTGTGTAACTGGCCTTCCAGAGTCGTACGGCTTGGAAGCGTTTGCCCCACGGCAGTGCTGCTCCGAACGCGACGAGCCGGCTCCAAGTAGTCTGTTCGGCGATTAAGACAACGTTGGCGTGTTGTTTCTTCAGATAGGCAGCGACCGCCAGGAGCAGCGGCCCTGTACCCGCAATCACGATGCGTTTGCCTGCTACAGGAAGTCCGGTCTTAACCAACGATTGCAAACCACCGGCGCCCGTAACACCCGGAAGCGTCCAGCCGGGAAAAGGGATGAACAATTCGCGCGCGCCTGTAGCCAAGATGAGTTTGCTGAAGGGCAGTGTGAAGGCTCCGCTAGCATTCTCCACCGTTAGTTCGTGGCCTGATCCTGAGATGATGCGGTGGCTCATTCGTGTATCGACGCGGGCGCTTTTCAATCGCGCCTTCCAACGCCCGGCCGAGCCTTTCCAGATTTGGCCTCCTTCGGATGGATTGTCATCGATCAGGATCACCGAGGCTCCGCTCTCGCCGGCGCAACACGCGGCGGCGAGACCGGCGGGGCCTGCACCGACAACGACGATCTTCATGCAGTACGGATGTCCATGCCGTCGCGGCACAGAATCTGGCAGCTGATCACTTGGGGTCGACTGTCGATGGTGAGCCGGCATTCATAGCAGATGCCCATTCCGCATAGCGGCCCACGGGGCGCGCCGGTGCACGAGCGGCGAAACGCATGGACGTTAACGCTGAGCACGGCGGACGCGACGGTCGTTCCAACTGGAACTGTGGCCCTCATACCGTTGATGGTGATTTCAGGCATGAGCGCCGATCACCCGCTCTGGAGAGAACGGGAGGAGATCGATTGAGGGTGGTCGTTTCAGGATTTGATCGAGAATCAGTCTCGCGGTTCCCAGCGAGGTGGTGATTCCGAGGCCTTCGTGTCCCGCGGCAACGAACAGGTTCTGGTAGCCAGGGCAACGTCCAACAACAGGAAGCTTATCCGGGGTAGCCGCACGGAAACCGGTCCACTCGCGAAGAGCAGACAGTCCGGCGATCTTGGGCATGAACTCGATCGCACGACGAAGCATGCGATTCACGATGCCAGCATCGACTTCGGCGTTCTGCGCTCCATACTGACGCGAGGAGCCGATCAGGATTTGCCCCGTGGTGCGCGGTTGGACATTGAACGCGACCGAATCGGAGGTAGTGGAATGAGCGCTCTTGAGATATCCGAGTTCGACGATTTGGTGCCGGAGAAATCCGGGATAGCGATCAGTGATGAGCAGATGACCTTTGCGGGGACGAATCGCAATGGGGAGCTCCGGGGTGAGGTTGGGTGCGTGGATTCCGCATGCGTTGATGATGATGGGCGCATGGACGGAATCCCCGTCTTCTAAGTCGGTGGAACCCTCACGGATTGCGGTAACAAGGCCGCGCTTTAACGAAATGAGGGGATGCCTCAACAAAAAGTTTGTAGCGGAAGGCGGGTAGATCACGCTGTCAGACTTGTTTAACAGACCTCCCGCGAGTCCGTCGCGCAGTTCCGGCTCTGCCTCTTTAACTTGATTCGCATCGAGCACTTCGACTGGTAGGCCGCGATCGAGGTAAAACTGCTGTTTGCGCCGGACCTCCGCCAACTCCTCTTCATCCGCCGCGACCCAAAGCGTTCCGCAGGGCTGATATTCCGCTTCCGCCGGCAGTTGTGGTGCAAGCTGATCCCAGAGTTGTTGGGACAGGCGGGTGAGGGCAAATTGCGGTTCAGAGTCGTCCATGACGACCACGTGGCCCATGCCGGCTGCGGTCGCTCCACAGGCAGGGAAGGCAGCTTCGATTACGAGGGTGCGCATACCCGCGAGGGCACATTCGCGCGCACAGGCGCCTCCCACGATACCCGCTCCAACAATCACCACGTCGGCTGTCACTCGCGGATACCCCAACAGAATGGATCGCGTTCGTCGAGTATCAGGTTCATCTCGCCGGTGATAAATGCGACGCCCTTGATTAACGGATACACGTCTCCATTTTCGACTACGATGCCGGCTTCGAAAGAACTTCCGACGATGCCCGTTTGCTTCCAAATCTCTCCCGGTTGCAGTTTGCCGTCGGCGTACAGGCAGGCGACTTTAGCGCTGGTACCGGTGCCGCAGGGTGAGCGGTCGTAAGCTTTGCCTGGACAAAGAACAAAGTTACGACCTGTATCGTCGAAGACTTCAATATGGTCAATCTCCTGCGCTTCGGCCCCCGTGATCCCGGATTTGTTGAGTGCTTGCCGGACTTGCCAAGCAAAGTTGGTTAATTCTTCGAGGTTATCCAAATTGATGGGAACGGGGCTTCCTGAAATAAGAAAGAACCAATTGCCGCCCCAAGCAACATCGCCGCGAAATTCGCCAAAGGGATTCACGCGGACAGAGATGTCTTTCCTGTAGCGATAGCTGGCTACGTTTCGGACGGTGACTTCGCCGGAGGGATGCAGTTCGGCGGTGACGACTCCGACTGGAGTTTCGATTCGATGCGGGCCGGGACTAACGCGCCCGAGATAATGCAGGCTCGCGAGCAGGCCGATCGTGCCGTGCCCGCACATCCCGAGATAGCCGACGTTGTTAAAAAAGATCACGCCCGCGGTGGAGGTCGGAAGCACGGGATCGCACAGGAGAGCACCGACCATGGCATCGGAGCCGCGGGGTTCATTGATTACAGCGGAACGAAAGCGATCGTGCTGGTCGCGAAAGATGGCGAGCCGCTCTGCCATGGTTCCGCTGCCCAGCGAGGGGCCGCCCTCAAGGACCAAGCGCGTGGGCTCACCGCCGGTATGAGAATCAAGGATGCGAATTGCCATGAGGCCGGGGAGCGGAGTGACTTGGAGCGCTTTCGATTATGGTACTGCGGAGGAGCGGCGCAGATCGTGTAAGATGAGGGTGACGCGACCGAAGCGGGAGTAATTCAGTGGTAGAATGCCAGCTTCCCAAGCTGGACGTCGCGGGTTCGAACCCCGTCTCCCGCTCCATCTTTTTAAGCGCCAGCGCCACTCTTCCCAGACCCCCCACTCCGTTCCGGTTCCTTCCTCTCCTTTTTGTCCGCCGAAAGCTATAACATAGTCGCTATCAAAGATATGCGAAATCGGACGCAACAACTCTCCGTTGCCTCTCGCGGCGTCGCCATTCTCTTTTTCTCGACTATCGCCGTAGCGCAAGAGCCCGTCCAGGCCACTCCCGAACGCGTCGACTTCGTGCGCGACATCCAGCCGATTTTCGAACGGTCCTGCACCATGTGCCACGGATCCAAAACGCAAATGGCAGGCCTGCGTCTGGATGCCAGACAATCCGTCCTCGCCAAAGTCGTCGTTCCCGGCAAGGCCGCTGACAGCCCTTTGTATAAGAGAGTTGCAGGCATCGGGGATATCGCGCGCATGCCGATGGGCGGCCGCTTGGCGGATGACCAAATTTCTCGGATTAAAACTTGGATTGATCAGGGTGCGCCTTGGCCGCAGGATGTGGGCGCGCAGATCACGGTGGCCAAAACCCATTGGGCTTTCACCCCGCCCAAGATGCCAACGGCGCCCCTGGTGAAGAACCGAACCTGGCCGAAAAATCCCATTGATCTGTTTATTCTGGCCCGCCTGGAGAAGGAAGGTCTCGCCCCATCGCCCGAAGCGGATCGCACTACGCTCCTGCGCCGCGTGAGTCTCGATCTAACCGGTCTTCCGCCCACGCCCTCCGAAGTGGATGCGTTTTTGGCTGACAAGAGCAAGATGGCTTACGAGCGGCAGGTTGAGCGCCTCCTCGCCTCGCCGCATTATGGCGAACTTTGGGCGCGCCGCTGGCTGGATGCCGCGCAGTATGCGGATTCCAATGGCTACGAGAAAGATCGCCCGCGCGAAGTCTGGGCTTACCGCGACTGGGTAATCGATGCGCTAAATCGAAACACTCCCTACGATCAATTCATCATTAAGCAGATCGCGGGAGATCTGATTCCCCAACACACGGCAAGCGACGTCATCGCGACCGGCTTCCTTCGAAACTCCATGATCAACGAGGAAGGCGGAGTTGACCCGGAACAGTTCCGCGTGGAGGCGAACTTCGAGCGCATGCGCACGATTGGTTCGGCGGTTCTAGGCCTAACGATTCAATGCGCTCAGTGCCACAACCACAAGTTTGATCCGCTGAAGCAGGAAGAGTATTACCGCATGACGGCGTTCCTGAACCAGACCCATGAAGCGGATATACCCGTGTACACGAGCGCGCAAACGATAAAGCGTAATCAGATAATCCGCGCCACTCGGGAGATTGAATTGTCGCTCCGGCGCCGCACACCGAATTGGAAGCGAAAGATGGTGAATTGGGAGTCTCAAACGAAGGCGAACCCCACACAGTGGACGGTTGTGCGGCCCGTTGTCGACGACATCTCGACCGGCGGCCAACGCTATCTGCCGCAAAAAGATGGTTCGCTTCTTGAACTCGGTTACGCGCCGACCCACCACAAAGTGAAGATGACCGTCCAGACTGAGATCCGGAACATCACCGGATTCCGGCTCGAATTGATGACGGATCCCGAACTTCCTCGCGGTGGGCCCGGCCGCTCGGAACGCGGCGTTTGCGCGATCTCCGAGTTTCAGGTGGAAGCGGCCCCTCAGAAAGAGCCGACGCGGATTACCAAGATCAAATTTGCGAACGCGAGCGCGGATCTGAACGTGCCACAAACACGCCTCGCGGTGCTCGATGCCGGCAAGGAAAAGACGCCGCGGTTCTCTGGTCCGATCCAGTTCGCGATTGACGGAAAAGACGAGACGGCATGGACCACAGATTCAGGACCGGGCCAGCGTAATCAATCGCGCAAAGCAGTGTTTACAGCGGACGCTCCCATCGACAACGCCGGTGGCACGATCCTCACCTTTTTCATCGCTCAGGATCACGCGGGCGACGATAGCGACAAAGACGATAACAACAACATCGGCCGGATGCGGCTTTCCGTGACAACGGCCCCGAACCCGGTCGCCGATCCCGTACCGGAGGACGTGAGGGCAATACTCGACATCCCTCTTGCGCAGCGTACACGAGAGCAAACTGATGCTGTATTTCGCTATTGGCGAACAACCGTACCGGAGTGGGCGAAGGACAACGCCCGGATTGCCGCGCTCTGGAAGGAGTATCCGGAGGGCGCTTCTCAATTAGTGTTCGAGCCCAGAGACGATCCTCGCGAAACACACATCCTCACTCGCGGCGACTTCCTCAAACCCGGCAAGACCGTTGAACCCGGCACACCCGCTTATCTCAATCCGTTGCCGGCGGGCATGCCTCTTAACCGCTTAACTTTCGCTCAATGGCTGGTAGCGCCGAACTCGCCCACAACGGCCCGCAGTTTGATGAATCGGTTCTGGCAATCGTATTTCGGGACAGGTATCGTCAGCACCAGCGAGGACCTTGGGACACAAGGCGAGACCCCGTCACACCCCGAACTGCTGGATTGGCTTGCTATCGAATTCATGCGCCGCGGATGGGATCAAAAGGCCATTCACCGCCTGATTGTGACTTCCTCCGCGTATCGCCAATCTTCAACCGTCACTCCGGAGTTGTACGCGAAGGATCCCTACAACCGCCTGATCGCGCGCGGGCCGCGACAACGAGTTGATGCCGAAACCATTCGTGACATCGCACTTGCGGCGAGCGGACTGCTCAATCCGCAAATCGGTGGACCGAGTGTGTTTCCGCCAGCGCCCGCGTTTCTTTTCATGCCTCCGGTCAGCTACGCTCCCAAGACCTGGGTAGAGTCCAAAGGTTCGGAACGCTATCGGCGCGGGTTGTACACGTTCCGTTATCGTTCCGTCCCTGACCCGATGATGGAGACGTTCGACTCACCAAACGGAGACAGCGCCTGCGTACGGCGATCAAGGTCAAACACCCCACTTCAAGCCCTGACGATGTTGAATGAGCCCTTGTCACTTGAAATCGCGCGGGCGTTGGCCATGCGAACGCTCGAGGAAGGCGGGAGCAGCGAGGATGAACGGATCCGCTATGCATTTCGGCGCTGCGTTTCCCGTAAACCGGATGAAACAGAGCTCCATCAATTAAGCGAACTCCTCCAGAAAGAAAAGGCGCGCTACTCCGAAGGGAGTCGGAATCCGCTGGATCTTGCAGCTAACGACCCGGCACACCCTCCGGTCTTCCCCAGCGGAGTGACTGTTGCGGATGCTGCCGCCTGGACCGTCGTCTCTCGCGTCATCCTCAATTTGGACGAGACCATCACGAAGGAATAAGAATGAACTGCCAAGATCGATTCCACGCGACCGAGCACCCGACTCAGCGCACACGCCGTTGGTTTTTTGAACAGTGCGCGATGGGCGTTGGCGGAATGGCACTAGCCAACCTTCTGGCCGAAGCAGCCCACGGTTCCGTCACTGGTCCCGCAGATCCGCTTGCACCAAAACAGCCGCCACTTCCAGCGAAGGCGAAGAACGTAATCTTCCTTTTTATGGCAGGTGCTCCCAGCCATCTGGAGATGTTTGACTTCAAGCCGCAACTTGCTAAGTTCGATGGCTCCCTTCCGCCCGCGGATCTGCTGAAAGGTTACCGAGCCGCCTTCATCAATCCGAACTCAAAGTTACTTGGCCCCAAGTTTAAGTTTCAAAAGTATGGACAAAGTGGAGCCGAGCTATCGGAGTTGCTTCCCCATCTCGCCAAAGTAGTGGACGATATTTCCATCGTTAAATCCATGGTGACCGATGCGTTCAATCACGCGCCCGGTCAGCTTCTAATGAACACCGGGACACAACAGTTTGGACGGCCCAGCATGGGCGCCTGGGCTACTTACGGATTAGGAAGTGAATCGAAGGATTTGCCCGCTTTTGTTGTGTTCAGTTCCGGGAAGAAAGGCCCGAGCGGAGGGAACTCGTGTTGGGGAAGCGGGTTCCTTCCGACCATGTACCAAGGGGTGCAGCTTCGAGGAAGCGGGGATCCTGTCCTCTATCTCTCCAATCCGCCTGGCGTTGACAATGAAGTGCAGCGCGATTCGCTGAATGCGATCCGCGCTCTCAATGAAGATCGCCTCGGAGTAACAGGCGACCCCGAGATCTCCACGCGAATCAACTCCTACGAAATGGCGTACCGGATGCAGGCGAGCGCGCCCGAGTTGATGGACTTATCCAAAGAGCCTGAACATATCCTAAAACTCTATGGAGCGGAGCCCGGAAAGCCCTCATTTGCGAATGACTGTCTCCTGGCGCGCCGCCTGGTTGAGCGCGGGGTTCGATTTGTGCAGCTCTATCATGAAGCTTGGGATCAGCACGCCAACCTAACACATGACATTAAAGAGAACTGCGCCGACACCGATCAGGCATGTGCCGCGCTAGTACAAGATCTAAAGCAACGCGGAATGTTGAAGGATACTCTCGTTATCTGGGGCGGAGAGTTCGGGCGTACGCCGATGGTGCAAGGCGGCAGCGATGGACGTGACCATCATCCCAACGCTTTCACGATGTGGATGGCGGGAGGTGGAATTAAGCCTGGAATCACGATCGGGGAAAGCGACGACCTCGGGTTCAATGTAATTAAGGATAAGGTCCACGTCCATGATCTGCACGCGACGATTCTCCGACAGCTTGGTTTCGAGCACACCAAGTTCACTTATCGTTTTCAAGGAAGAGATTTTCGCTTAACGGACGTGGCAGGCACCGTGGTTGAGAAACTGATCGCTTGAATAGAAATGGGTTCGCTGAATGGAGTGAGGGTTTAGACGATCCGCTCGAGCAGTGGCGGTTTCCAGGTTTGGTTTAGAACCTCAGGTCTCGGCTGATAAGCTCGCAGCACCAACCGGAATGGGCCGGTTGGCGCCGGTAACCAGTTCTCCCGCCCCTTCTCCGGCATGTCTCGCTGAATTGTGATGTCGAGCGACCCATCCGAATGATGCGCCAAACCCTCGGTTCTATCTGAAATGGAATAGCGGTTAATTGGATTTCGCACAAGGAAGTAATCCGCGCCGTAAAGGATTAGCGACCAAAACGCATCGACGGGGGGCGTTTGTCCGGGAGGGAAATGCATCCGGTAACGGACGGCTCCGGTCAGGGGTTTGTTCGCCGCATCGGTTTGGGTGCTGAAGTACAACGCTTCCTGGGCAATGTGCACGCCTGGACCCATGCGATTTACCGACGCTCTGACCAATCGGTCTTCGATAAAAGGGGTGACCCGGTAATTGACTTTCCAACCGTTCACCAGGCTTGCCACATTCGTGCTTTTCACAAGAGCATCCGAGGCGAGAGCCGACTCGCGAAGAGTTGAGGTTAGCTGAGCATCCTGGCTCTCCGACGGATGGCGGTCCGGCCCGATGCCGACCCTTGCAAAGCGTTCCAGCGGCGCATTCTCGCGCGCCGGAGCCGGATCCTGCGCCAAGCCGACTCCTAATTCATCGAAGTACTTCGCCCCTCCGGCGACGAGATCGAGCACCGGAAATTCGGTGATAGCGGAAGGCACCTCTTGAGGGGCAAGAGGCGTTTGGGCAATCTGGCTCAGGCGTGAGAGCGTGTATTTTTTCTGCAACCCATAGGCAGCCGGGAGATCTGCCTGTCCGCGCACCAAGGTCCGAGTCAAGGCCATCACGTGATTGGTGGGGGACTCGATCTTCACTGCGTCCCCGGGAAGCGAGCCTCTCCATCCCGGAGGGGTGATCACATAGCGACCTTCCTTCGTGCCCGTCGCACGGCGGCCCACATACGCGAAAGAGTTCGAGTACATGTCGATCATATGAATGCAGTAATACCGATCATGCGTGTCGGGGACATGCAACACAACCGGCTCTTCGCGCAGGTCCAGCCAAGCAAATCCGTAGAGGGTGTCGACGTTCGGACCCGCGTTCTTGTCGTCGGGACTGGCCAACTGCGTGGAAACCGTAAAGCGGTTCATTGGGAATCGACGGTTTCGCGAGCGTTGGAGATACATTTCCTGGAGAACCAGCGGCACGCCCCAGATGTAAGCCTCCTGCGCAATGTCTTCAAGAGCCCGGGTCTGCTCGCCGCGGAGCCGTGTGAGCGGAGTAGCCAATGCTGATGCGATGAGGAAGTTCCTTCGATTCATAGGTCACGAAATGTCTGGAGTAAGTTGGCGAGAGAGTGAACTACCGTCATTCCAAGTCCAGTCTCACAGCCTGTATCTTTCAGGTAAAGGCGAATGGGCTCGCGTAACTGGCGCTTACCGGAGAAACAAGATGGGATCCCACATCCATGGTCTCGCCCAAGTCATGCGCCTGACTAAAGTCCTGGTCCAAGTTATACAGCTCCCAGGGGATATTCTCGGGAATCCGTCGATCAGTCACCGGCGTGCCGTTTTGCCACGGGAGTAAGTTGCGCGCCCGAATCCAAGCACTCGAAACCGCGAGTGTCGCGCCGAGCAGCCGGATCGCCGCTCTTGAAGCCAGTTGGACGGATTGCATCCGACGTGTTAATATCACCGGATTGTTAATCGAGAATAAGATAGTCCTTTAGGCTTGTCAACCGCACGGATGCCTATACAGATTGATTTTGGACCTTCCACTAAAGCCGCTTCCCTTCTCTTCTGGGCCGCCGTTGGCTTCGTATGCCTACCGCCGGCTTTCTGCGCGTCACAACAATGCGATACGGGAATATCGGCTGCAAAACATCAACATGGTAATAGCGCCCAGCCGACGCCGCTGACCAGGCAACACACCGCGAAATCGGGAATGGTATGGGTACCGGGCGGTGAATTCTGGATGGGGTCGGATCATCCCGATATGGAGGATGCGTCGCCCATGCACCGGGTGGCGGTGACAGGATTCTGGATGGACGAAACGGATGTGACGAATGCTGAGTTCGCCAAGTTCGTCGAGGCGACTCGTTACGTCACTACTGCGGAACGAAGTCCGTCAGGCCCGGAGTTCCGGGACGTTGCCCCCGAAAAGCTCGTGCCCGGATCGGTCGTTTTCACTGCCCCCTCCGAACCTACCTCACTTGATGCCCCGAACTGGTGGGCGTGGAGGCAGGGTGCGAATTGGCGTCATCCCGAGGGTCCGGGAAGCAACTTGAATGCGCGTCAAGACCACCCGGTGGTGCAGGTCTCCTGGGAGGACGCGGTCGCCTACGCGCGTTGGGCAGGCAAACGCCTTCCGACCGAAGCCGAATGGGAGTTTGCAGCGCGCGGCAGTCTCGACCGGCAAACATACGTGTGGGGGCATGAATTCAGGCCGGGTGGAAAATGGCAAGCGAATACCTTCCAAGGGCACTTCCCGGATCGAAACACGGCCGAGGACGGCTACTCGTCCACTTCACCCGTGCGTGCGTTTCAACCAAATACATTCGGCCTCTACGACATGGCGGGGAATGTCTGGCAGTGGTGCTCCGATTGGTATCGCGCGGACTACTACTCGAAACTGACTTCCGTAGCTGTCAGCCGCAACCCGCAAGGGCCCGAGGACAGCCTCGATCCGGACGAGCCTAATGTACCGAAGCGAGTACGGAAGGGTGGCTCGTTTCTCTGCACCGACCAATATTGCACTCGCTACATGCCGGGAAGTCGTGGAAAGGGCGATCCCGGCACCAGCACCAATCATGTGGGATTCCGGTGCGTTCGGGACCGTGAACCGGCTCCCGAACGCACCGGACTTTGAGCGATAGTCTTCTCACCTGCGGCAACGCTTCGGTGACTGCACCAGACGCAGTCACTGCTCATGGTCGGAACTCGCTTTAGAATCGAAGCCGAAGTGCCAGTTGAAGCTCGCGCTGCGGGTTAACTACTGTCGTAATGACGCCGGAAGTCGCGACCCCTAAAGTTGCATTTGGCAAACCGAACTGGGGCGTGTTGAACACATTGAACCCCTCCGCGCGGAACTCCAGATTGAAGCGTTCGGTAAGAATAAAGAGGCGTTCCAGGCCGACGTCGAGATTATGAAAACCAGGTCCCCGAAGAATGTTGCGACCCGAGTTTCCGTAGACATACTGGGCCGGTGTAGAAAACGCCGATAGATCAAACCAGTCATTCGGCCCACGATCATCCGACGGCAGCGAGCCGTCTTTAATCCGGTTCGGCCGGGCAGTGGTCCCGGTGTTTGTGTTATCACTCGCCAGAACCGGAGTGAACGGTAAGCCGGTTTGAACGCTGAAGATTCCAGTGAGCTGCCAGCCCCCCAGAATCGCCCCGCCAATCCGGCTCGTGTCGAGAAACGCCTTTCCTTTTCCGAATGGAAGCTCGTACAGAGAGCTCACGACGAATCGTTGCCGGATATCGAAGTTGGAGTTGCCTCGCTCCAACGCGAAGTTATTCGGATTCAACGGAGCAAATCCGTCCTTATCCGCGTTACTCGATCCGTTATCGATGGAATGACCATAGGTGTAAGCCGCTAATAGACTTAGGCCTTTATTGAAACGCCGCTCCAGCTGTGCCTGCAGGGAGTTGTAGTTGGAGCTGACGAATGGCGCGTACTCGAAAAGCCCGCTATACTGCGGCAAAGGTCGTCTCGCTTGTACGCTGCCGGGCCCCGGCGTCGGCGTGTCAATCTGGGCGGGATAGTAAAGGTCATGAGCGCTCGAGCCAACGTAACCTACTTGCCCCACCAATCCGGCCCCGAACTCCCTCTGAATATTGAAGTTCCATTGCTGCACATACGGTGTGGGCGAATGCCTGAGGTATGAGTTGACCGTCGGGTTGACCACGTTGGTGGGATCGAGAGCGCCCGCCGGAAAACCTTGTGCCAGCACAATGTTCGGGTCGATCTGATCGGATGTATAAGTCTTGAGAATGAAGTTCGGCGGGTTGTTAGTCGGACGGCGCGCTACCGGGACGTTCTCGTCGCGTCCGTAGAAAATGCCGCCTGCGCTACGGATCACCGTTTTATCGGTCAGTTTGTAGGCAAAGCCAAGCCGGGGAGCGAAATTGTGGTAGTTAGGATCCACGAATGAATCGCGATACCCGTACCGACCCGCATCCGCGGCCTGAATCAGTTGCCCGTAATTTGCCCCCGGCTCCATAAGAACGTTCGAGTACTTTTCGGAAGTTTCGTAAAAGGGAAGAGGAAGCTCATAACGGAGACCCGCATTGACCGTGAGCTTAGGACTAACTTGCCAATCGTCCTGAACATACCCTTGGTAGATGTGCTGACGACTTTCGCTAACGCCTCGAGTTGATACCTGTGCTGTCGCTGTTTGCCCGAGGAGGAAGTCCGCAAAAGCATTCCCAGTCCCTGCTCTGGATTGCTGGTTCTGTGTATAAACGCCGGTAAACGTGTACGCCGGGCGGGCCTGGAGGGTTGTGTTAGCGTAGAGCGTCACTTGCTGGAAGTCGAATCCGGTTTTGATCGTGTGCCTTCCATGTACCCAGGAGAGATTTTCATCAGCCTGTATCGTGCGGCCTTGCTTGTCGATGGGAAGGTTGCCCGACCCCGTTGCTGCCGTCGGCAGCGTTCCCGGTCCAGTGGTGCCAATGGTTGTTAAACCCGATACCGCGAACGTAGGCAGCCCAGTGACGCTCGCGATATCGGGCGCGCCGATGATCCCATACTGATCGAACAGGCGGATATCATCGATATGCTGCGTTTCGCGAGTCTCCTGATAGCCGATCCGCATTTCATTGATGAGGTTTGCCCGGAACACATGCGTTTCGCTGGCCGCGAACGAATGCGCCTCTGGCGTCACAATGCTCGGATCGCTCGTCGGAGGCGGAAGCGTGGCGGGTTCAATATTCGTAAAGTTCGAGGCGATATAACGTCCAAACATGGTGTCCCGCTCGTTAAATCTATGATCAATGCGGCCTATGAATTGGTCATTGTTGACGGACTCACTCTGGTTTGAAATGAAATTGCGCGAAGCTCCTGGCTGGTTCGGCGCCGGATAAAGCGCCTTCAATTTTGCGGACACTGGGTCCCACCGGGATGAGGGAATCGTATTATGGGGGAACAACGCTCGCGTGTATCCCGAACCGTTCGGATTAGGAACAGTCGTAGCAGGATCGTAAATGGGCGTTGAGAAAATTCCATTCTCCTGCGCCAGCGTGGGAACGGTCGCGACCTGGGGAGCGGCATTTACCTCCCGCGAACTCTGCCACGCAAAAAAGGCGAATGTCTTGTTCTTGATAATTGGACCGCCCGCAGTCGCGCCAAACTGGTTCTGATTAAAAGCCGGAGTGGCGCCGCCCGGCGGCTGAAAGTACGGCAAAGCATCGAAGTAATTATTTCTCAGAAACTCAAACAAGCTTCCGTGCAGATCGTTCGTCCCGGACTTGATACTGGCGTTCACTACGGCGCCGGCCGACTGCCCGAATTCCGCCGAAAACGTGCTGGTCTGCACCTTGAACTCCTGCACGGCGTCGATAACGGGCTCGATCGACTGCGCCGAAGAACTGTCGAAGCCGACGATCTTGTTCTTGTTATCAATTCCGTCTAATAGGTAACTGTTCTGAATAGGGCGCATGCCGTTAGCGACAAAGGTATTTCGTTCCGTCGATTGTTGCGACGGCGACGTTCCCGCGCCCAGATAGGCAAGCTGAATGTAATTGCGTCCGTTCAACGGAAGACCCTTGATTTCCCGTTCCCCCACAACTTGTCCCAGCGCCGAAGATTCTGACTCCAGCGTAGGAGCCTGGCTTTCTACTGAGATCTGTGTCGAGTCTGACCCACAGGAAGATCGAAGTCGACTTCGAGACGGTCCTGTACACGCACCTCGATGCCCGTCTTGTTCACCGTCTCAAATCCCGGAGACGCGGCAATGACGGCGTAAACCCCAGGTTTCAGATCGGGAACCGAATAGTGCCCGGTGTGATCGGTCCGAGCCGAAACCGCGACCGACTTCGCCGGGTCTTCCACTCGTATTTCAGCCCCCGTAACGCTGCCGCCGCTCGCGTCCTTCACCGTTCCTGAGATAGTCCCGGTGTCCACCTGCGCGTGGAGCGCCCCAATAAACACTCCGAAGAGGACACAACCGCGAGTTTTGGCCCCGAAGGGCAGACGAATCCTGCTGCTCATTTACACCTCTCCACCCTGGCCAGAAAGACCGGGTATCTAGTTCGTCTAAATTGTTTATCAACTATAGGAACTTATAAAGGAAAGGGCAAGATGTTTTGGAAGTAAATCGATAAAAAGTTTGAATGCGACCCCGACAGTAAACCAGCTGAACTAATTCACGACACTGTCATACAAGGGCGCGAGCATAGGGCTCTGTCGCTTTTAGAAGTTAGTCAGATACCGCCGAGGATCAAGGCGGTCTATCCTCAGATAAGTTATTGTCCGGAGGTCCGTTGGTTCAAACCATTAGTTCGGAATGACGCTAATCAATATCTACGCGGACGGTGTCAATCGTTCCGGTGAACGTGAACGGCGTGGTGTACGCATGGCTTACGGGAGATCCAAGGTCAGACCCGACGTCCAGAGTTTCGAAATAATAGACACCTAAGCGCGTGATCTTTGTTTCGCCCGCAAGTTTTCCATTTAACATCAGTCTTGCGCTTCCTGGGCTCGGGGATAATCCCCCCAACAGCCCCGGTGACTCATTTGCCGAGTCAGGGTTGAAACTAAGAACGATGTGAGCCTTCCCGGGCCTGAGCGATTCCGATGAGATAAGAGAACCGGCCATGTTCCCCGATGAGTTGACCTCATACACAATGTGGTTATCCTTCACAAACATCGTGTATCCGCCCCACATTCCACCTTGCGCGATGATGACGCCGTTCGCACCGGATTCCGGCACTTCGATATCCGCCGTGATGTGAAAGGCGTGGCCGTTGAGGCGCGGCGCGGATGCATTAGGAATGCGGGTGATCCGCGAATGGTAGACAAACGATTTCGCATCGCCATAAGGCGTTGGCATCGGTCCTCTATGGGCGGTTAAAGGGTACACATTGTTCCGGCGAGCTTCACTGTCAAATAACTCTTGGAGCTCTTTCAGCTTTTCAGGATTCTGACTAGCGATGTTATGCGCCTGGCTGTAATCTTCATTGAGGTTGTACAACTCCCAGGGATTGTCCTCTGGAGAGTGGTCCTCCCAATGAAGTCCCACTTCCCATGGAAGTGAGTTCCTGGAACCCGCCCACCAGCCGTCTTTGTAGATGCCCCGGTTACCGACCATCTCGAAGTACTGAATCGTGTGCGGGCTCGGTTGCTCCGGATGATCAAAGGAGTACACCATACTCTTACCCTCGAGCGGCAACTGTTTCACTCCGTTCACCGTATCGGGAAAATGTATGTGCGCCAGTTCGTAGATGGTTGGCGCTATGTCGGTAACGTGGTGAAACTGCGGTCGCATCGTACCGATATCTTTGATATGTCCCGGCCAAGAAACGACAAGGGGGTCGCGCGTTCCACCGAGGTGAGAGGCGACCTGTTTGCCCCACTGAAAAGGCGTGTTCGTTGCATAAGCCCACCCGGCAGCATACTGATTGAGGTAAAGCTCGCTCCCGAGATCGGACATGTGTTCTAACCGGTGAGCAATGCTCTCCGGAGCGCCTGCGGCCGTTAATACGTCGTGACCGTTCAAGCCTCCTTCCGCCGTGGCCCCGTTGTCGCCTGGTATATAGAACACGATCGTGTCCTCCACGTGCCCTTCCGCTCTAATGTTGTCCAGAAGCCGGCCGATCTCGTAGTCGGTTTGCGCGATAAATGCAGCATAGATCTCCATCTGGTGCGCGAGTAGCTTCTTCTGCCCGGCATCCAGCGAATTCCAAGCCGGTAGCTCTTTAGGGCGCGGAGTCAGTTCGGCTTTTGGAGGGATAATCCCAAATTCTTTCTGATTGGCAAACGTCTGTTCGCGCAGTGCGTCCCAGCCTTGATCGAACTTTCCCTTATACTTATCGATCCACGCTTGCGAAACGTGATGCGGCTCGTGTGCCGCGCCGGTCGCGAAGTAAAGGAAAAATGGCTTTTGTGGCGCAATCGCGTCGTGCTGGCGAACCCAGTTAGTCGCGTCATTGGCTAAATCGGTCGTTAAATGGTAGCCCTCCGCCGGAGTAGCGGAAGGCTCTACCGGAGTTGTGTTTCGATACAGCCGTGGAAACCACTGGTTGTCCATACCAGCCACGAATCCGTAGAAATACTCGAATCCAAGGCCGGTCGGCCAATGGTCGAAAGGTCCGGCCGCATTGGTCTCCCAAGCGGGGGTGTTATGCCATTTTCCAAAAGCCGCGGTGCTGTATCCGTTCTGCTTGAGAATCTCGGCGATAGAAGCGGCACTCTTGGGCCAAATCGAGTTATACCCTGGATAGCCCTGGGCCGCCTCAATCACGGTGCCGAACCCGATCTCATGATCGTTTCGCCCGGAAAGCAGCGCGGCGCGGGTCGGCGAACAGAGTGAGTTGACGTGGAAGCGGTTGTACTTCAGGCCTGATTTTGCAAGAGCGTCGAATGCCGGGGTGGATACCGGTCCACCAAACGCGGATGTCGCGCCAAATCCGATATCGTCCAAAAGAATCAGCACCACGTTCGGTGCACCCGCCGGAGCTACCGGCCCATGTGGCCATGCCGGTACCGACTTGTCACGATTCACGTCGACTCGACCGGTAAACGGCGCTTCAGGTGGCGGAAGCTGTGCCGTTACGAAGGCGGTTCCGCCCAAGAATAGCAACGCAAGACGAAAGCTCCGGAAGCCGCGGACCGCAACATTCTGCATGTCTATCGACTATAGGAACATTTCGAACAGAGGGCAAGCTTGAGGACGGGTTTTTTTCGAAGACTCGTGGATTCGAAAGCTTTATTCGGGATAGTCGGGACAGCCCTGTTGCAAATAGGGAGCGACTCTACTAGTCCCGTTAGGCAATCTTTGCAACTGGCGGTGAGGGTGGGATTCGAACCCACGGAACCCGTGAAGGTTCAACGGTTTTCGAGACCGCCCGATTCAACCGCTCTCGCACCTCACCGCATCGGGACTTCCTGATTTTCCCACAGCTTGCAACGGCTGTCACTACGCGAACCGCGATTCAGCCCTGCTCGCCCGCGCCCGACGCATCAGCAGCCGTAAAATAAACGCAATCCGGATGGTGGAACACCAGCGCGCTCACGCTCGCCTCCGGATCCATCATCATGCCCTCGGTGAGTTGCACGCCGATCTCTTCCGGATGAATCAGCTCCCAAATCCCCTGCTGATCGTCCAGGTTCGGACACGCCGGATAGCCGAAGCTATAGCGCTTGCCCCGGTAGCGGGATGTGAAGCGCTCCTGCATCGTCATCGTCGGGGAGTCGGGAAAGCCCCAATCTTCGCGGATCCGCCGGTGCAGCCACTCCGCGCATCCTTCCGCCGTCTCGATCGCCAGCGCCTGCAGCGCGTGCGCCCGGAAATATTCGCCGCGCTGCTTCCACTCCTCCGACTGTTCCCGCACGCCCGCGCCCGCCGTCACCACGAACATCGCCAGATGATCGCGCGCCCATTCTCCGCCGGGAGAATGTAGTCGCTCAGGCACAAGCCCGTTCTCTCGCGGCTGCCGGCCGAAATGGAACGTGTGCACCGGCGTCGCTGCCTCCCGGCTGCGAACAGCTGAATCGAGTTCCCGTCGCGCTCGGCTTCGAAGAACTGCCACACCGCGTTCGGACTTGCAGGAACTTCAGCGCCTCGCACTTCAGCTCCTCCACCAGGTTGCGACAGTTCCAGCGCTTTCGGATCGCGCTCCGCCAGCCCCTTTTCGAAATTGCCCTTGTACCCCAGATGCCGCCCGTACAGCATGAACGGATTGATGTAGCTCCAGATCTCGGTCAGATTCGGAACGCGACGCACCTCGGTCCAGATACGGCGCCGCGGGAATCGGAGATTCCTACCCGCACTTTCTGCTGCGCTGCGTGACTCACCGGGACCGCAGCCTCGACAATCGGCGCTTCCAGCAACCGCCGCTGCCAGACACTGCGATGCTTCTCCAGCGATCTGCTTCGCGCTCTCGCCGGATCCATCAACTGATTCATCATGCCGCAGCCCCGTCATCGCGTCCTTGGCGTAGCAGCGTCGCCTCCTGATATGCCGGCGCGATCCGCGTCGTGGTGAACTTTTCCGAAAGCGCCGCGCCGCCCACCAGCAGCGGCACCCGATACGCCGGCTTCCCGAAGTCCTCCGCCGTGATCACCATCTGCTGCGCGCTCTTGACCAGCAGCCCCGACAGCCCGATCGCATCCGGCTTGATGCTCCCGATACGCCTCGATCAACTGCTCCGGCGGAACCTTGATGCCCAGGTTGACCACCGTGTAGCCGTTGTTGCTCAGGATGATCTCGACCAGGTTCTTGCCGATATCGTGGACGTCGCCCTTCACCGTCGCCAGCACGATCTTGCCGCGCGCCGCCGTCTCGGCCTTCTCCATGAACTGCTCGAGATGATTGACCGCCGCCTTCATCGCCTCGGCCGATTGCAGCACTTCCGCCACAATCAGTTCGTTGTTGTTGAACAGCCGCCCGACTTCGCGTCATCCCCGCCATCAACGGCCCGTTGATGATGTCGAGCGGGCGCGCGCCTTCCGCGCGCTTCCGCTCCAGGTCGGCAATCAGCCCGTCCTTGGTGCCTTCGATGATGTAATTGGCCAGCCGCTCATCCAGCGGCAAATCCGCCGTCTTGCTTTCTGCCTTGCCCTGCGGCCCCGCGGAAATGCTCGGTAATCGCCGCGATGTGAAACTGATTGATCGCCGCCTTCTGTTCCGGCGTCTGCTGGCGCCAATCCTCCGGCGCATCCGGCATTGACGGCGGGCGGGGTGTTGAACAGCAGCCTCTCCGCCAGACCCCGCTCTTCTTCCGGGATCGACGCGAAGCGCTCCAGCTTCTCCGCGTTCACGATCGCCAGGTCCAGCCCGGCCTTCGTGCAGTAATACAGGAAGACCGAATTCACCACTTCGCGCGCCGCCGCCGGCAGCCCGAACGAGATGTTCGAAATGCCCAGCACCGTCTTCACGTACGGAATCTTCTCTCTTGATCAGCCGGATGCGCTTCGATGGTCTCCACCGCGCCGCCGATGTAATTGGCGTCGCCGGTGGCGCAGGGGAACACCAGCGGATCGATGATGATGTCTTCCGGCGGAATGCCGTACTTCTCCGTCAACAGTTCCACCGACCGCTGCGCCACCGCCAGCTTGCGCTCGCGCGTGAACGCCTGCGCCTGCAGCTTGTCTTCGTCGATGGTGCCCACCACCAGCGCCGCGCCATACGCCTTCGCGATCGGACAGATCCGCTCGAACTTCTCCTCGCCATCCTCCAGATTGATGCGAGTTGATGATGCTCTTGCCCTGGCAATAAGTCAGCGCCAGTTCCATCGCCTTCGGGTCGGTGGTGTCGATCATGACCGGCGCCTTGATCTATGCGGATCAGCTTCTCGTAGAACGGCGGAATGTCCTTCATCTCTTCGCGATCGGTGCTCTGCAGGCACACGTCCACGATGTGCGCGCCGTTCTTCACCTGCCGGCGCGCGATCTCGATCGCTTCTTCCCACTTCTCCTCCGCGATCAGGTTCTTGAACGCGCGCGACCCGATCACGTTCGTCCGCTCGCCCGACAATCAGCGGACGATTGCTCTCCTTCGCCTCCACCAGTTCGATGCCCGAGTAATAGGCGCGGTGCGCCAGCTCGCCGGAATCGCGCGCGGCTTTTGCTGCCCTCGCCATCTGCGCGATGGACGCGGATATGCGCATCGGTGGTGCCGCAGCAGCCGCCGACGATATTCAGCCAGCCGTGCCGCACGAACTTTTCCAATTGTGCCGCCAGCGATCTCCGGCGTCTCGCCGTACTTGCCTTCCACGTCCGGCAGCCCGGCGTTCGGATAGCAGGAAACCAGCGTCGGCGACATCTCGCTGATGGTGCGGATGTGGTCCGTCATCAATTCCGGCCCGGTGGCGCAATTCAGGCCGATCGAGAACAAATCCGGCGTGCGCGATCGAAGCTCACAACGCATCCGCCGTCTGCCCGGCCAGCATGGTGCCCGTCTGTTCGATGGTGCCCGAAACCATCACCGGAATCGTCCTGCCAATCTCGCCTTCTAATCGCCGAATCGCCAGCAGCCCGGCTTTGATCGTCCGGGTATCATTGCTGGTTTCCAATAGCAGCACGTCAACTCCCCCATCCACCAACCCACGCGCCTGCTCGTAAAACCCTTCTCGCAATTCGTGGAAGGTAATCCCGCCGGAAACGCTGATTGCCTTGGTTGTAGGCCCCATCGAACCCGCCACGAACCGAGGCTTTTCACCGGTAGTAAACTCCTCAGCGGCCTGCCGCGCTAACTTTCCTGCTTCATAACTGATTCGGTAAGCCTGATCCCTTAAGCCATATTCTTCCAACACTACGGGAGAGGATTGGAAAGAGTTGGTCTCGACAATATCCGAACCTGCGGCAAAGTAAGCCCGATGAATATCCAAGATAACGTCAGGACGTGTTAATACCAGGTTCTCGTTGCACCCCTCCAATGCCGCTCCTCCGAAGTCCGCGGGGGTGAGATGCTTGTCCTGCAACATCGTCCCCATTGCGCCATCGAGCATGAGGATACGGGTATTGAGAAGCTCTTGGAGAGCCTGAATACGCTCTTGAGATGTTTGCACGGTTAAACTACGATTTTACCAATTAAGTGAAATGAGCAATTCATCGCACATACCCCAAGGGTTGTGCACAGACTGCCGTCATTCCCGTTTAATTCGGTCCGATCGCGGCAGCGTATTTGTGCAATGCAGCCTGTGGTACACGGACCCGGACTATCCCAAATATCCGCGACTGCCCGTTCTCCATTGCCCTGGCTACCACCCGAAAAATGCGCAGAGCGTACCTGTTGGACACCCTGCGCCTTCTGAATCGTGAGCCGAATAGAGGCTACTTGTTATAGGTCACGCGCCAAAGTGAATCTGTGCCATCATCCGACACGATCAAAGAGCCATCCTTCGCCACTGCCACACCTACCGGCCGGCCCCAAACGCCACCGTCTGCAGTGACAAAACCCGTTAGGAAATCCTCCCACTCACCCGTCGCCTTCCCGTTCCTCATCTTCACCCGAATCACCTCGTAGCCCGTTCGATTCTCACGGTTCCAAGAGCCGTGTTCGGCAGCGAATGCATCACCCCTATATTCCGCCGGGAATTGGGAGCCTCCATAGAAAAGCATTTCGAGCGACGCGTTGTGCGGCTGCAGCAGAACGTCTGGAACGATGACCTTCGATCGCAGTTCAGGATGTCTTCCATCAAAGACGGGTCTTGGTTCGGTCCGATGTAAAAGTAAGGCCATCCGTAAAACCCGTTCTCTTGAACATGCGTAATGTAGTCGGGAACCAGATTGTCTCCCAACGTGTCCCGCTCATTCACCGAAGCCCAAATCTGGCCAGTCGTCGGGTGCACGGTAATTCCCACTGGGTTCCGAATGCCATACGCATACACCTTCACGAATTTCCCGTCCGGCGTGTACTCCAGAATGTTTGCCCGGTGAAACTCTTCCTTATGTTCGTCCGGATCGTCATGGTTGGAGTGAGATCCGACCGACACAAACATCCTCGATCCGTCTGCTGAGAAAGCAAGATCTCGGGTCCAATGGCCGCCCCCGCGCAGATGTCCTCCACCGGGGATGTCGGTGACCAACACCTGCTTGGGCCCGCTCGCACTCAAGTCCCCGTTTTTGTATGGATAACGCCACACGGAATCCGTGTTTCCGACATATACAAATTGAGGATTCGGGCCCGGCGGGTAAAACGCAATTCCGAATGGCATATTCAACCCTTCCGCAAACACAGCAATTTGCGGGGCGCCGCTACCCATCCGGACCACCTTCAAGCGTCCCGGTTCGCTCTCCGCTACAAAGATGTCGCCGTTTGGCGCCGTCCGGATCTCTCTCGGGTTTTTGAAGTCTGATGAAAGCTGCGCAACGGTAAACCCCTGGGGAACTTTCGGCATTGCGCCCGCAGGCCGCGGCATCAGATGCGCCCCGTTGTCTACGGTTGGAGTGGCGAATGGCTTGGGTAAATCGGAAGGGGTAATCTTGTGCCAGTTTCCCGGTGCTTGCGTACGATAATCACTGAAAACGGACGGCTGGTCCGCCATTAGCCACGCGGTGGCGCACAACACACCCCCAGCCGTGACTGCTGAAACTACTCTTCTGAACATGCCCTCATCATGCAATCGGGATGCAGTAGGAGCGAATCTCGTTCGAAAAATGGCAGCTTTCGCACAGCGCGATAAAATACCCGCGTGATATCGCGTAGAACGGTGATGAAATTAGCGGGCGCGGCTGCCCTGACAAATCAGCTCTCTGCAGTCCCGCAGACACCAGGAGGAGGACGCTTGAAACAATCGGTAGCACGTTGGTGTTATCCCAAATACAGCGTGGATGGTCTTGCCGCTGAGGCCAAGCGCATCGGGCTCGCCGGGATCGATCTCCTCGAGCCGTCCGGACTGGCCGGCCGTCCAGAAGTACGGGCTCGTCGTCCGCCATGGTCGCCGAGAAAAACGACATCGCGAACGGCTTCAATCGTTTGGAAAATCATGACAAGCTTGTCGCGAAAACGGAAGACCTGCTCACCAAAGCCGCCGCTGCAGGCGTGCCAAATGTCATCGCTATGTCTGGGAATCGAAAGGGAATTCCCGATGCCGAAGGGATCGATAACTGCGTCATCGGGCTCAATCGCTGTAAGAAGATCGCGGAAGAAAAAGGCGTAACCATCTGCATGGAGCTGCTCAACAGCAAGAGTCGATCACCACGACTACATGTGCGATCACACCGCCTGGGGCGTTGAGGTGATGAAGCGCGTGAATTCGCCGCAATGTGAAACTGCTCTACGACATCTATCACATGCAGATCATGGAAGGCGACCTTATCCGGACCATCCGCGAAAACATCGACCACATCGGTCATTTCCACACTGGCGGCGTCCCGGGACGGCACGAACTGGACGACACTCAGGAAGTGAACTGGCGCGGCGTGGCGGTTGCCATCGCCGACCTCGGCTTTAAAGGCTACGTCGCTCACGAGTTCATACCCACCAGCCCCGATCCTATGAAATCCCTGGCGGACGCTTATCAGATCTTCAATGTCTAAACCACCCTCGGGCCAGACATCTCTTGACGAATGAGCGAGCTTGAGTTCTCTCGGGCCCCGGCTTTCCAGGTGATCGATCCCGAAGGCAACGCCACCAGAGAGGAAATTCGCGAGTTTCCCTTTCGCATCGGAAGGCAGTCCGGCAACCACCTCCTGATCCGTGACGCCCGCGCCTCGCGAAATCATGCGCAGCTTACGGTCCGAGGCGGCGACTATGTATTGGAAGATTTGCAAAGCCGTCACGGCGTCTTCGTGAATGGGCGGCCGATCTCCGAGCAGGCTCTCCATAACGGAGATCGTGTTCAGTTTGGCTTCCCAGACTCGTTCACCCTCATCTTCGAAATCCCCGGAAGCCGCGTCACCACCATGGGGGAATACCTCAACCCCTTGGATGTACCGCATGCGAGCGGCGCCGGAAGTAACCTGGCGCGGTTGCGTGCCGTTCTTGAGGTTGGCCGCGCTCTACAGAACTCCTTCTCGGTGGATTCCGTCCTCTGTGCCATCGTGGATGCGGCGCTCGTGGTCACCAACGCCGAACGCGGATTCCTTCTGCTTCGCGAAGCCGACGATCTTCAGGTGCGTTGTGCGCGCGATCGTACCGGCTCACTCCGCGATTCCGATCTCCAGATTCCGCGCAACTTGATCCGAGGCGCCCTCGATCGGCGGTCCTACACTTTCTCCGTTCAATTTGACGATGTGGAAGCGGACCCGTCGAGCAGCGCCTACGCGCTGGAACTGAAAAGCGCCGTCTGCATTCCGCTTGTCCGCATAGGCATCACCTCCGACCCTACGGCTGCGTCTTCACGGGAAACGGTCGGTGCGCTCTATCTCGATTCGCGCACCAGCCCGCACGACATGGCAGCCGGAAATCGGGAACTGCTGGAATCCTTCGGCATCGAGGCATCCACTGTTCTAGAGAATGCGCGACTCTTGGAGGAGGAGCGCACCCGCCAGCATCTTGCCGAAGAACTGGCTATCGCCCGCGAAATCCAGCAGAGCCTGTTACCCGGCGAGCTTCCCGAAGCCGGGTGGTTCCGCGCGGCAGGCCATAGCGCACCGTCCCGGCACGTTGGCGGTGACTACTACGATGTCTTCCGCGTCGGCCAGCACTCTTGGGCAGTCGTGGTCTCGGACGTCGCCGGAAAGGGCATCAGTTCTGCCTTGATGGCCTCTCTGCTCCAAGGCGCATTTCTCGCCTTGAACGAGACACCTGACTCGCTCTCCCACACCGTGCACCGTGTCAATGCGTTCATCCGGGAGCGCACCAATGGACTCAAATACGCCACCTTGTTCTGTGCCCTCATCGACCCCTCGGGCCACATGCATTACATCAATGCGGGCCATTGCGCGCCGGTACTCGTTCCTCTAAATGATGCGCCCGTGACGCTCGATCCGACTGCGCCGCCGGTGGGACTCCTGGACGACGTCTCCTTCGAGACCCATAACCAATCGCTGCAATCGGGGGATCGCCTCGTAATCTACACCGACGGGCTAACCGACGCGCAGAACGCAGACGGTGAATTCTTCGGACGCGCGCTCTTGCAGAACCTGCTACACACTTACCGCGATCGGCCCTGCGGCCTGCTCCACCAAGCCATCCTCGAAGCAGTGAATCGGTTCGGCGGCGTGCAGGAACAACGGGACGATCTCACCCTGCTCGTCATTGAATATCGGCCCTGAATTTCGGCCTTTACATAAATGCTGAAGGCGGCGCCGGGTCCTCGGGTCTCCCCGCATTTCGCAATGGCACCTGAATCAACGTGAACGCGATCAGCGCCAAAACTACGATGCCCAGTGTGTATGAAGGGTTCGGAGTCATCGAAGGCATTCGAATATCGAAGAACAATAACGCCGACGTGAACAGCCCCATGAGCGCTTCCCCCGCAATCAATCCGGATGCCGCCAGTACACCTACGTTCTCCACTCGCGCCCGTTGCGCCTCATTCAATTGCCGCCGCTCCACAAACCAATCGGTGATCGCTCGAATCAGGCCGCCCACAAAAATTGCCGCCACCGTGCCGAACGGCAGATACATCCCAATCGCCACGAGCATTGGACTCTGCACCTTCACCAGGATCAGTGCGATACCCATCGCAATCCCCACCAGGATCAACGGCCAAGCCATCTCCCCGCCCACAATTCCCTGCGCAAGATAGGCCATCAGTCCGGCTTGCGGTGCGGAAAGCTTCGGATCGCCGAAGCCCGTTCCTCCAGCCTTGATGTTGCCCACGTGGAGCACCAGCAGGGGAAAGTACATCACCAGGCTGGCGCACACCACCGCGATCAGTTCTACGATCTGGATACTCCTTGGCGTCCCACCGAGAATGTAGCCGACCTTGAAATCTTGCAGAAGTTCGCCGGCCACCGCAGACGAAACGCAGACCACCGCGGCCACTCCCAGCACCGCGATCACGCCTCCGACGCCATGCACCCCTAACGACACAAGGAGCAGTGCTGCGATGATCAGCGTCGAAAGTGTCAGCCCGGAGATTGGATTATTTGAGGACCCGATCACACCCACCAGAAATCCGGAAACGGTCGCAAAACAAAAACCGACGGCCAGCATCACCACCGCGGCGATCACCCCCGCCACCGCGCCCCCAGATAAATACGTATACAGGACGATCATCGCGGCGAAGATCACCCCGATCAGCACCACTACCACCCGCGAACTCATGTAGCGTTCGGTTCGCGCCACACCTTCCGGATTAGGCGTGCCCCCGCGCACTTCCGAAAACGCACGGCTCAAACCAAGCCACAAGTTGGCCCGCATGCGCCACAACGTATACGCCGCGCCGACGAGCATTCCCCCCACGGCGATTGGCCGCACTACGAACCGCCACACAGCCATCGTCTGCGGAAGCCAACCTTCATCGCTCGCGCCGGTCGGCAAAAACGCATGGATCTCGGGGCCCATGAAGTACATAAAAAGCGGAATTAACAACCCCCACGCCAGCACCGCCCCCGAAAAGTTCAGCGCCGCAAGCCGAAACCCGATCACGTATCCCACGCCGATATACGCGGGACTGATGGTCGGTCCGGATAAGTTTGTCACTCCGCCCACTCGCAGCGTGCTCGCCGTCCCGCTCGCTCCCAAACGCAAAACACCCGATCCGCCCCGCCCAATCCCGAATACCCAATCTTTGTCGATCGCAAAGATGTTGAACGCGCTCGCCAGCAAAACACTGCCCCCGAACGCCATGTTGTAGAACAGATACTTCGCCGCTTGCGCGCCCGCTTGGCCGGCCTTGTGGATCTGCGATGCGGCCAGCGACTCCGGAAAAGGCAATTCCGGATCCTCCACCAAAACCCGCCGCACCAGCGACACAAAAAGCACTCCGAGCACGCTGCCCATCAGCATGAGCACCGTCGACTTCCAATACGCTCCCGGCCCTTCAAACGTGGGCCAAGCCTTGCAAAGCACGAACGCGGGAATTGTAAATACCGCGCCAGCCGCGACCGACTCGCCGATCGAACCCGCTGTTCGCGCAATGTTTTCTTCCAGGATCGATCCCCGGAAGATCCGCAGTACAGCCATGCCGATCACGGCCGCTGGGTAAGTCGCGGCAATCGTCTGCCCCGCTTTCAGCCCCAGATAAGCGTTGGCCGCGCCTAACACCACGCACATCACCAGCCCAATCAACAGTGCGCGCAGCGTGAACTCCTTCATCTGCACGCCTTCCGGCACAAACGGACGGTGTTTCGGCTTTGTGGGTGTCATTGGAGCCGCGCCTTCACTTTCTCGCTGAGTGCCTTGCCGTCCACCGTCTTGCCTGCCAATTTTGCCTGCGCAGCTTTGATTACCGCCCCCATCTGCTTCGCCCCGGTCGCTCCTGTCTCGGTCATCGCGGCCGCCACGGCCTCGTCCAACTCCGCATCGCTTGCCGCTGCGGGAAGATAGCCTTCAATCAGCGTCCGCTCCGCCTCCTCCTTGTCCGCCAACTCGGGACGCCCTCCCTTGCGGAAGGCTTCCGCGGCATCCACGCGCTGTTTGACCAGGCTTTTCAGAATCTGCTGGCCGGTCGCGTCGTCAACCGGCTTCATGTTGTCCACTGCGTACTTCTGAAGGGCGGATTTCACCATCCGCAAAGCGCTCAGCCGGCCTTCGTCTCGGGCCTTCATCGCGCTAACAAGATCCGCTTGGATGCGGTCGGTGAGAGACATTTGTGTTTGTTATTCTAGTAGTTTCTCACCCACATCATGCATGTTCGTAAACAGCGGCTCCTGACACCGGGCCCTACTCCTCTCTATCCGCCGGCCCTCCACGCCATGATGGCCTCGGATATCCACCACCGCACGGAGGACTTTCGCAGGATCTACAAGCAAGCCCTCTCCGATCTGAAAGAGGTCATGGGCACTTCGCACGACGTCCTCTGCTTCGCGGCCTCCGGTACCGGGGCCATGGATGCCTCCGTATCCAACCTGTTCTCGCGCGGCGACAAAGTGATCGTCTGTTCCGCCGGCAAGTTCGGCGAACGCTGGGCCGAAATCGCCAAAGCTTACGGGCTGCAAGCCAATGTTTTGACCTCCGAGTACGGCCAAGTCGTCTCCCCGGAGCGCGTCGCCGAAGCTCTCCAAGCGGAACCCGGCACTCGCGGCGTATTCGTGCAGGCCTGTGAAACATCGACCGGCGCCCAGCATGACGTGCAGGCCATGGCTTCGCTCGTCGCCAAGACCGAAGCGATTTTCGTGGTCGACGCGATCACCGGTTTGGGCACCATGCCTCTCGACATCGATTCCTGGGGAATTGACGTCTGCCTCAGCGGCTCGCAAAAATCCTTCATGATTCCTCCGGGTTTGGCCTTCATGGCCGTTAGCCCGAAAGCGTGGAAGCACGCCGACACCGCTGCCCTGCCTCACTTCTACTTCAACCTGAAGAAAGAGAAGAAGAGCGGCGATGCCGGCGAATCCAGTTGGACGCCGGCCACTTCCTTGATCCTCGCGCTGGCCGAAGCGCTCAAGTACGTCAAGCAGCTCGGCATGAAGAACCTGATCGAAAACGCTCAGCAGCTTGCCACCGCCTGCCGCCACGCCGCTTCCGCGCTCGGTCTGGAACTGTTTGCGCCGGAGCATCCGGGCAGTGCGGTCACCGCCATTCGCGCTCCCAAAGGTATGGATTCCGGAACCATCGTGAAGGCCTTCCGTACCCAGTTCGGCTCCATCATCACCAACGGGCAAGGCACCATGAAAGGCCAGATCTTCCGTGTCGCGCACCTCGGCTACTTCGACTTCACCGACCTGTTCGGCTTGATTGCCGGCCTGGAATTGATCCTTCACGAAAACGGCGTGCCTGTGAAACTCGGATCGGGTGTCGCTGCCATCCAGGAGTTTTATCTCGAAGCGCGTTCCCGCAAAACTCGCGAGCTTGAACCCGTGCTCGCCTGACCGCATCGGAAAAACTACATGAATGTCTTAATTGCCGAGCCGATGGCTGCGGCCGGAATCGATCTGTTCCGGGCGCAGAACGGCTGGAACGTGATCGTCTCCAATCCCAAAGAATACGCGCAGCATCTCGCGGATTGCGATGCGCTGGTCGTGCGTAGCGCCGTCCAGGTTACTCCGGAGCTCCTGGCCAAAGCTCCTAAGCTCCGCGTCGTTGGGCGCGCCGGAGTAGGCGTCGATAACGTCAACCTCGAAGCCGCCACCACCGCCGGTGTTCTTGTGATGAACACACCGGGCGGTAACGCCATCTCCGTCGCCGAACATACTCTCGCGTTGATGCTCTCCATGGCGCGCGCCATTCCTCAGGCATCCGCTTCCACCAAAGCGGGCAAGTGGGAAAAGAAGAAATTTCTCGGTCATGAGCTCCGCGGCAAAACGTTAGGCATCGTCGGCTTCGGCAGCATCGGCCGCGAGGTCGCCAAGCGCGCGCGCTCCTTCGACATGCGCATCGTCGCCAGTGATCCTTATGTCACCGCGCAGATCGCCAAAGATTTCGGTATTGAGCTCGCCACGCTCGACGATCTCTACGCCCAAAGCGATTACCTCACCCTCCACGTCTCACTCACCGAAGAGACCGAAGGCATGCTCAACACCGTCGCCTTCGCCAAAATGAAGCCGGGAATCCGCATCGTGAACTGCGCCCGCGGTGAACTCGTCCAGGCTGCCGATCTCCGCGCCGCGATCGAGTCCGGAAAGGTGTCGGGCGCCGCGCTCGACGTCTTCGAACACGAACCCACCACGGCCGATAATCCGCTCTTTGCGCTCGAGTCCGTGGTCGCCACCCCGCACATCGGCGGTTCTACTGAAGAGGCGCAGGAGATCGTCGGCGTCCGCATCGCTGAGCAGATGGTGGAGTATCTGAAAAACGGCATCGCCATCAACGCCGTCAACATGCCGGCCATCTCGCCCGAGCAGTACCGCACCCTCGGACCGTACCTCGAAGTCGCCGAAAAGCTCGGAACCTTCGCCGCGTACCTTGCTGCGGCCAACCCCCGAGCCCTCCGCATTATCTATTCCGGCCGTATCGCCGAAAGCAACACCGCGCTCCTGCGCAATGCCGCGCTCGCCGGCCTGCTCAAACGCAGCGCCGCGCACAACGTAAACGTGGTCAACGCCATGCAAATTGCCTCCGAGCGTGGTTGGGCCATCGATGAACGCCACGAGCCGCGCGCTCTGTATTCCGACACCATCCGCATCGAGTTGGAAACCGAGAATGGATCGACCATCGTCGAAGGAACTTCTCTTCTCGGTGCGCCCCGCCTCTTGCAGGTCGATGGCATCTACTGCGAAGCCACACTGAAAGGTCATCTGCTCTGCACCAAAAACGATGACGTTCCCGGCGTGATTGGGCACGTCGGCCAGGTGCTTGGCTCCAACGGCGTGAACATCGCCAACTTCTCCCTCGGCCGGCGCGACGCCCCACCTTCGCCCGGGTCGCCGCTCGAAGCCATCGCCGTCGTCTCCACGGACGTCGCCGTGCCGGAAACCGTACTGCGTAAGTTGCAGGAACACCCCGCGGTGCGCCTGGCCCGCGCGATCGCTCTCTAACGGAGAGTCGTGCTCAAAGAAGCTCTCCTCGGCTCCCACCGGGACTTCACCGAAGGCAGTCTCAACCGCGCCATCGTTCTGCTCTCGATTCCCATGATCCTCGAGATGGTCATGGAATCTCTGTTCGGCATCGTGGATGTCTTCTTTGTCTCCCGCCTCGGCGCCGATTCCGTTGCCACCGTCGGCTACACGGAATCTCTCCTCACCGTCCTGTCTTCGGAGTCGCTATTGGACTCAGCATGGCCACCACTGCCTTTGTCGCGCGCCGCACCGGCGAGAAGGATCCGGACGGCGCCGCGGAATCGGCCGTCCAGTCCATCGCGGTCGGAATCCTCACGGCTGCGGTCATCGGCGGAATCGGCGCCTTGCAGCGCCAGTTCTCTTCTCCACCTCATGGGCGCGACCTTCCACCATCCTGGCCAACGTCCGCTACACGCGCCTCATGCTCGGCGGCTCGATCGTGATCTTCCTTCTGTTCCTGATCAACGCCATCTTCCGCGGCGCGGGCGATGCCGCTCTCGCTATGCGCACGCTGTGGCTCGCCAATGCCATCAACATCGTGCTCGACCCTTGCCTCATCAACGGCTGGGGACCGTTTCCTCGTCTCGGACGTTTTTGGAGCGGCCGTCGCCACCACTACCGGCCGCGGCATCGGGGTGTGCTATCAACTCTGGCAATTAAGCCGTAGTCAGAACCGCATCTCCATCCGGCGTTCGCAGATCCGGCTCCGGCCGCGCATTATGCTTCGGCTCCTGCGCGTCTCGGTTACCGGCATTCTTCAGTTCCTGATCGCCACCGCAAGCTGGCTCGGTTTGATGCGCATCGTCTCCACCTTCGGCAGCGCGGCCGTGGCCGGTTACACCATCGCGATCCGGATGATCGTCTTCACCATCCTTCCCGCCTGGGGGTTCAGCAACGCCGCGGCCACACTTGTCGGCCAGAATCTCGGCGCCGGCAAACCTCAGCGCGCGGAAACCGCGGTCTACCGCACCGCTTGGTACAACATGCTGTACCTTGGGCTCGTCTCCCTCGCCTTCCTTTTCTTCCCTACTCCGCTCGTCACGTTCTTCACCACCGATCCCGCAGTGGTTCAACCCTCTGTCGAGTGCCTCCGTATATTCGGAATCGGCTATCTGATTTACCCGTGGGGTATGGTGCTCATGCAGGCTTTCAATGGCGCCGGCGATACGACGACCCCCACCCTGATCAACCTCCTCGCGTTCTGGGTCTTTCAGATTCCCCTCTCCTATCTGCTCGGTGTCCACTCCTCCTACGGCCTGCGAGGCGCGTTTGCGGCCGTGCCGATTGCCGATGTGGTTCTCACCGGCATGGCATTGTATCTTTTTCGCCGTGGGACCTGGAAAAAGCAGCGTATCTGAAACATCTCTACCGTTAAGCTAGAAGGCACGTGGGACAAGCAGATACGCGCGCCCGCTTCAGTGCCGGTCGATGGCTGGCGGCCATCGCTCTCATCATCCTGGTGATTGGCATTGCTCTCACCATCGTGGGAATGCGCATATCGCCCATCGTTCGCGAACGCGCCGTGAAAGCGCTCGAACAACGCTATCAGTCTAAAGTTCAGTTGAAAAGCTTGACCGTGAGCCTCTTTCCGCGCGTAACGTTAATCGGGGAGGAACTCGAAATGCGCAAACTCGATCGCCCCAATGATTCGCCGATGGTCGCGATCCGTCGTTTCGTCGGGCACACCGGCTTCTTCGCGCTGCTCGGGAAACCGATTCACGTCCGGTACCTCCAACTCGAGGGGTTACGGCTTCAACTTCCCCACAAAAAGTCTGCGGACGAGAAGAGCTCCACGCCAACATCCGCCTCGGCTCCCAAAGGTAGCGCCGAGTTGATCGTCGACGAAGTAGACGCGGACGGCGCGTTCCTCCGCATCCTTCCCAAAGGCGCCGACAAGTACCCGCTCGATTTCGACATCTCGAACCTGAAGCTCTACTCCGCTGGCAAAGACCAGCCGATGCGGTTCAACGCCGCGCTAACTAATCCCAAACCGCCTGGCCTCATTCAAAGCACCGGGCACTTCGGCCCATTTAACAGCGACGAGCCGGGTGACTCTGCCGTGGACGGACACTACACCTTCACCAATGCGGATCTCGGAGTCTTTAACGGTATATCCGGCACTCTTTCTTCCATAGGTGACTACCAGGGCCGCCTCAACCGCATCGAGGTAAAAGGCCGAACCGACACTCCCAACTTCACCGTGTCCACCGGCGCGCATCCCGTCGACTTGAAGACCGAATTCCAGGCAACCGTCGATGGAACGGACGGAGATACCTACCTCCATCCCGTGGACGCGCGATTCCTCGGAACGGCGCTCGTCTGCCAGGGAAAGGTCGAACACAAACCGGGAGAGCCAGGGAAGACAATCGCCCTGGACATCACCATGGAAAAGGGGCGGATCGAAGATCTGCTGCGCCTCGCCGTGAGGGGTGGGCCTTTAATGAACGGCTCGGCGCAGCTGAAAACCAAGTTCCTGCTTCCCCCCGGCAAAGGTGAGGTGATGAGCCGCCTGCAACTCGATGGCGAATTCAGCGTCGCTCAAGCGACGTTCAACCGCAATCAGTTCCAGGAGAAGATGACGGACCTCAGCCTGCGCGCCCAAGGGCGGCCCGCGGAAGCCCAAGAAAAAAACGTCGGCCCCGGAGCTCCAACACCCGAACAGATCGCCTCCGATTTTCACGCCAGATTCGGCCTGAAAGCAGGCACGATGACATTCAACGAGCTCTACTTCCAAGTGCCCGGAGCGCAACTCGCCCTCGCGGGCAGTTATGGCCTTACTGACGAGAAACTCGACTTCAGCGGGCGATTCCGCATGCAGGCCAAAGTCTCCCAGGCCTTCACCGGCTGGAAGTCGATGCTGCTGAAAGCCGCCGATCCTTTCTTCTCCAAACATGGCGGAGGCGCCGACATCCCCCTCAAGATCTCGGGAACGCGCTCCAATCCGCTCTTTGGACTCGAATTTTTCCATCGCAACCCGTAGCCGGGCCTTCAGGCCTGGTGTGGTTTCGAACGCCCGCTGCTTCCCGCGCTAAACGCCATTGCAATCCGCTTGCTCTCCATGAAAGGAGAAAGCGAAACCAATGGCTAACAACAATTTAAGCGGAAAAACAATCGTAATTACAGGCGCTTCCAGCGGCTTCGGCAAAGGCGCCGCTCGTGCATTCGCGGCCGCGGGCGCAAACGTAGTTCTAGCAGCACGGCGTGAACCGTTGCTCGAAGAACTTGAACGCGAATGCATGGCAGCAGGCGGCAAAGCTCTCGCTATTCCTACCGACGTCAGCAAGCCTGAAGAAGTTGAGCGCCTCGCACAGCAGGCTCTCTCGCGCTTCGGCCGAATCGACGTTTGGGTCAATAACGCCGGCGCCGGCGCTATCGGACGATTCGAAGAAGTGCCCCTGGACGAACACCGCAAAGTGATCGAGACGGATCTCCTCGGAACTCTCTACGGAAGCCATCACGCGATCCGGCAATTCGTCCAACAAGGATCAGGAACGCTGGTCAACGTTGCCTCAGTGATTGGCAAAGTGCCTGCGCCTTACTTCGCATCGTATGCCGCGGCTAAGCACGGAGTGGTTGGTCTAAGTGGAGCAATCCGCCAGGAACTTCGGGAAAATAACATCGAAAATATTCACGTCTCTACTGTGATGCCGACCTCTATGGACACTCCGTTCTTTGAACACGCCGCGAACTACTCGGGACATGAAGTCAAGCCGATTCCCCCTGTCTACGAACCGGAGAAAGTGGTGGACGTTATCGTCAAGATGGCGACCGATCCGGAAGACGAAGTATCTGTGGGAACGGCCGGCAAACTCGCCGTATTTTTCCATCAAGTTGCGCCGGGAATAACAGAAAAGATGATGGGGCACCAAACCCATAAAGCCGAAGTCGACGAAAGCGCGCCCGAAGGGAACTCCAAACGATCACTGTCGCAACCCGCCGAAACGGGAACCGAACTCACCGGCGGCTGGCTCAAGAAGTAAACGCCTATTGCGCAGGCGAGGGTACTAGAAAGGTGCCGGTCACTCCGTTGATCTCCAGCGTCGCAGTGACCGGCGTTGTGCTCACCGGAACGCCCGTCGGATATACAAAGTTCAGCTGGTCGATTACGAGGTCAGGGGCCGCCCCGCAGTAGCTCACTACTGTCGGCTGACCGTCAATAGTCATCGAGCATGGCCCCGGAACCTCGATGCCTGTGAGGTTACTGGGATCTGCGGGCACTCCATCGACATGAAGCCCGTTCTTCACTCCAAACCCATTCCCGTAAAGCGTGCAAGTCGCGCCCGCTGTAATCGGGCCACCCAGGTACACCGACGTCAGCGCAACGCCACTCAAGTAATTCAAAAACACCGAAGGTGCAGCCGGCGTCACCGTCACCGGTTCGCCAAAGCTGCTCATACCCTCCTGCGTCACCACCACATTCGCCACGGCCGGTGCGAGAGGAACCTCCCACGGAACCTGAAAGTTGATTTGTGTCGGCGAAACATAAATCAGAGGAGCATTAACTCCGTTCACACTTACTGTTACTCCGGAACTGGTCGAACTTGCAAACGCTCCTTCGGCAAATAAGTCGGGATAAATGGCGTCCGCCAGATTAGTCCCATACACAGTCGCCAGCGCGCCCGGCGATATCGTTCCCATATTCGAAGCCGCATTCAACACCGCGCCCGGCGCGATCACCGGCTGCGCAGATGCGACAGAAGTCTGCTGGTACACCCTTACGTAATCCACCAGCATGTCCTGCGGAAACACGGTGCTCGCTGTTGGCGCGCCAAGGAACGTCCCCGAGCCGCCAATCGCCACGTTCAGAATCAAAAAGAACGGATTATTGAAAACCCATTGCCCTCCGGAAGGCAGCGACGACGGCGTCAAGCTCTGGTAAAGAACACCATCCACGAAGTAGTTCATGACGTTTTGCGACCACTCAACCGAGAAGATATGGTAATCATCCGCAAAGGTCCTCTGAAACGGCAACGTGTAACTCGTCCCGATCGCGGTGCCGGTGAAGTTCGGGCCGTGCAGCGATCCGTGATTAATCGAAGCGCTTTCGAAGTTCGCGCCGAAATTCTCCAGAATGTCGACCTCGCCACACTGGGGCCAGTTCACCGTCGTGATGTCGCTCCCCAGCATCCAAAACGCCGGCCAGACTCCTGCCCCGTAAGGCATCTTGATTCGCGCTTCGATCTTGCCGAATTCGAAGTGCACATCCGCCGTGTCGGTCGGCGTCGTCATCCCCGTTCGTAATCGCGCGGAAGTAAAGTTCCCGGAGCTGTCCCGAATCGCCCGAATTACCAGATTGCCCTGCCCATCCTGGAAGGAGTTGGCGGTCGAGTTGGTGTAAACTTCCTGCTCCCCGTTGCCCCAACCACCCCCACCAATGTCGTAATTCCAGGTCGTCGGATCGGGCGGCGTATTGGCTGCTCCGTTGAATTCATCGCTCCACACCAGCTTCCAGGCAGTCGTGGTCTGCGCCGAAACAAGAAACGGGCCGAGCACCAATAGCGAACCGAGGTATAGTGCGCGCATAACGCTGCAATTATGTCGCAGTCGGCGGCGGAAACGGAACTAGGGCTTTAAGCGCGCGCCTGACATTCGACAATCCTCGCTGCCGCCACCCGTCCGCTTCGTACGCAGTCAGGCATGCCCACCCCCCGCAGGAACGCTCCGGACAAATGAAGACCCGCCGGGACGCTGGTTTTAACTTCCTCGATGAACCGCACATGGCCTACCCCGTACTGCGGCAGCGATTCCGGCCATCGATACACGCGCGACGCCACCGGCGCAGCCGAAATCCCCGTAATGCGCTGAAGATCCGCAAGCACATCCGGCAGCTTCTCCTCGCCGAAATCTCCGCTCACGAAGCACCGCAAAACCACCCGGTCCGGTGGCGCGCGCAGTGGAAACTTGTTCGTCACCCAAGTCGCGGCCAACACCGTCTTCCGCTCCCGCCGTGGAACAAGGAACCCGAATCCCGCCGGAGTCTCGCGCAAATCCTCACGCCGGAAAATCAGGGCGAAGATCGTGGCGGACGTATGCGCGATCTTCCCTAACAGATTCCCTGTAAGCGAGCCCTCCAACAGTCTTGCGCTCGCCGGCGCGCCGCATGCCAGCACCACCTCCGTCGCGTCCAACCATTCGCCGCCCACGCGTACCCGGCCCGTGCTCACCGCCTCCGCACTGGCTTTCACAATTCGTGCTCCCTTGCGCGCCAGTTCACTTCCCAATCGCGCTGGAATCTCCCCCAATCCATCGCGCATCGATTCAAAAATTGGCCCTTGCGGACTCGGTTCGCTTCGAGCGCCCTTCACCAAGCTCCCGAACTTCCGCTCGTACTCGAATAGCTTCGGCAGTACACCCTCGGCGCCAAGCGCTTCCGGAGTGCCCCCATACACGCCGGCAAACAATGGCTCGGCTAAATACTCCACGGCCTCGTCGCCAAAGTGATCCCGTACGAAATCCGCGACACTCCGATCGCTCTGCGGACCCGGCGCGCGCCTCGTCTCGAGCAGCATGCGAACCTTAGTGCCCCATCCCAATAGCCCGGATGTCAACAGAGGCCGCCACTCACCGGGTGCCACCAAGCGCATCCCGCGCGGAAACGGGACCAGTTTGCCGCCTCGCAGAATCAGCGTGCGCCGCGGCCCCTCATTGGACGGAAGCACGTCATCGCCTAGCCCCACTTGTGTCGCGAGATCCCGCAACCACGGCTTTTGCCGTACCCAGCTATCCGCCCCGCATTCCACGGTACAGCCGTCGACGTTCTCCGTCCGGAGCAAACCGCCCAGCGGACCCGGCTCGATCAGGGTCACCGCGCGGCCCTCGCTGGCCAGCTGCCATGCCGCGCTCAGCCCCGTGATCCCGCCGCCAATAACGATTACGGACAAATCGCCTCAGAGTGCGAATTGAATGCCCTGCGCCAGCGGCAACTCCCGCGACCAGTTGATCGTGTTCGTCTGCCGGCGCATATACGCCTTCCAGGAATCGCTGCCTGACTCGCGTCCGCCCCCGGTCTCCTTCTCTCCACCGAACGCGCCTCCAATCTCCGCGCCGCTCGTCCCGATGTTCACGTTCGCAATCCCGCAGTCGGAACCACGATGACTCAAGAACGTCTCCGCCGCCACCAGGTTGTTGGTGAAGATTGAAGACGACAATCCCTGCGGCACGTCATTATGCCACTGCAGAACCGTCTCTAGATCGCTAAACTCCATTAGGTACAGGATCGGCGCGAACACCTCCTCCTGCATCATCGGCAGATCGTGCCGCGCGCGCACCAGCGTTGGTTCCACGTAACACCCGCCCAGCGCATTGCCGCCGAACACCACTTCCCCGCCCTGCTCCCGGATAGTCTGCAACGCCGCTTGCATCCTGCGCACGGCATCCTCGCTTACCAACGGCCCCATCAAAGTGTCGGGCTGCATAGGGTCGCCGATCCGGACTTGCTGATACGCCGCAACCAGCGCATCTTTCATCCGCTCCGCGATCCCGTGTTGCAGGAACAAACGCCGCGTGGAAGTGCACCGCTGGCCCGCCGTCCCCACTGAGCCGAACAACACGCCCCGCAACACCAAATCGAAGTTCGCGTCGTCCATCGCGATGATGGCGTTGTTCCCGCCCAGTTCCAGCAGACTTCGCCCCAATCGCGCTCCCACCACGCTTGCCACATGACGCCCCACCGCGCTCGATCCCGTGAAACTCACCAGCGGCAGCCGCCGGTCGTGGAGCATCGCCTCCCCCACCGTCTCATTCGCGCCGATGACCAGGTTCAACACCCCGTGGAATCCATGCCTTCGCAACACGCGATCGCAGATGTTGTGCGCCGCCAGGGCGCAGAGCGCGGTCTTGGGCGATGGCTTCCACACCACCGTGTCCCCGCAGACCAAAGCCAACATCGCGTTCCACGCCCACACGGCCACCGGGAAATTGAACGCGCTGATCACGCCAACTGGACCCAGCGGATGCCACTGCTCGTACATCCGATGGCCCGGACGCTCGCTATGCATGCTGTTCCCGTAAAGCTGTCGCGACAACCCGACTGCGAAATCGGCGATGTCGATCATCTCCTGCACTTCCCCTTCGCCCTCCGCGAGAATCTTGCCCATCTCCCGCGTCACCAACGCGCCCAGAGCCGATTTGTGCGCGCGCAGCTCGTTCCCCATCTCGCGCACAATCTCGCCACGCTTCGGAGCCGGCACCACTCGCCAGCCTATAAATGCCGCCTGCGCTGCCTCGATCACCGCGTCGTATTCTTCACGAGTTTGCGTACGTACCCGCGCAATCGCTCTCCCATCGCCAGGGCTGAACGACTCTATCTCACCGGCGCTGCCCCCGCCGTTCACTTCTTCTATTCCCAGTTCTTGCAGATAACTCATCAGTTCCGTCATTCGGTCTCGGTCAAAAATCGAAACGCCTCCGGGCCTGTGGCAAATCGCCGCCCCGCCGCTTTCGCCCGCGCTGCCATGCGCTCGACCGTAAACTTCTGGAACTCCGGGTCATGCCAGTGCCCCAGCCCCAAACGCTCGCTGATCCGCAGCGCCGTCTCGCGCGTCGTTGCCCCGCGAGGCTTACCCGCGCGCGTATGCAGCGGGTCGCACAAGATTGCGTTCGGCGTCGCGTGCATCGCGCGGTCCAGCAGGTAGTCCGGGTCGCACGGCAGCAGCGGCGCCAGCGTCACAAACGTATCGATCCCGCTTTCCACCAACGCATGCACCGCCTCAAAGCGCCGCTCCACCGGATCGCACTGCGCCTCGTAAGCCCGCCGGATCTTCTCATCATCCGTCGTGATCGAAAAGCTCACGCGCAGCACGGTCTTCCGCGCGAGCCGGTGCAGCTCCGCGGTGTAATCCAGAACCCGTGCACTTCTCGTCTGCAGCACAAACACTCGTGGAGGACGCTCCACCAGCACTTCCAGAATCGGCCGCATCGCTTCCACATCGGTGTCGGCCGGCTGAAACGGATCCACTAACGGCGAGCAGTAAATAATCTGATCCGGTCGCACCGCCCGCGCCAGCAACTCCGCCGCGTTTGATTTGAAGGTCGTCTGCTGCCCCCATCGCCGCACATCGTCCGCGCTCAGCCCGCCGTAGATCCCCATCGTCGGCACATAACAATAGCTACACCCGTACGTGCAGTTGCGCGCCGGCGTCAGCGAGTGCGTAAATCCCGCCTCGGCGATAAATCCCGACGTCCGCGTCAAAATGCTCTTGGCCGGTTGCGAATGGATCTGATACGGCATCAGCCGGGAAACTGCTCCCTCGCGGCATCGAGACACAACCGCAGATTCGCATCCGCCAGCCGCGCCTGCTCTTCGGGCGGTTGCGAGCTAACTCTGGTTAGTTGCCCCTTCCCTCGCTCACGCACCAGCCGCATCGACTTCGCCAAATACATCCCGTTCCGATCCGGAAAGGTCGCCCAGTATTTGTCCGTAAGGCACGGAATCGGCAGCGGATCCCGCGTGATCATCTCGAACACGCCCCTCGTCTGTGGACGCGCCGATCGAATCGCTCCCATGATGCGCGCCACATCCACCACCCCCTGTCCGATCGGCACCTCCGCCATGAGAAACCCGTCCGGCGACGCCTCTAACCCGATATCTTTCACATGCGTCGAGATCGCCCACGGAGCCAGCTTCATCACCGCGTCCGGACTGTCCAGCAACGACAAGTTGTTCCCGAAATCCAGGCACACCCCCAGGAACTCGCTCGAGTGTTTCTCGAGCAGCGCCACCATCTCGTCGACCGTCCAATCTTTATGGTTCTCGATCGCCAGCCCTATTCGGTGCTTCTCGAGCAGCGGCACTGCCAGGGCAATCGACCGGTGGCTCGCCTCCACAAACTGCTGCCACTCCGCCAGAGTCGCAAATGTCTCATAGCGCCGTCCGCTCAAGCACGCCGAACGGACCACGGTCGCGCCCGCCGCCTTCGCGGCGATCAGATCCTGCTCGAACTTGGCGCCATCCTCCTTGGGTAAGCTGGTGATGCCCTCGTAGAACATCCCGTACCCGGCGACCTTCGCCCGCACCTTCTCTGCGAACTGCCTATCGGGAGACGTGAGCGTCGTTTGCACCCCCGCGGCTCCCATCGCATGGCATTGATCTACGAAGTCCAGCGTGTCCCGGAACTTCCGCGTCGCCATAAACGAGTAGAGACAGATTCCGAACGGACTCCGCTCCGCCGCCGGCAGCACCACCTGACCCGCCAGCGCAGCCCCAGCCACCGCTGCCGTTCGCACGAAATCCCGCCGGTTCAGTTTCACGAAAGCAAGCTCTTCAACGTATCGTCCCATGGCCGCCGGTAAGGCCGCACCAGCATCGCGCTCGCCTCCGCGTCGCCAATGACTTCTTCCCGTTCCGCGTCCCACCGGATCTTTCGACCCAACCGCAAGCTGATGTTCGCCAGGTGGCACGCCGTCGCGACCTGCCCCGCCTGCTCCACATCGGCCACCGGCATCTCGCGCGTCCGGATGCACTGCAGAAAGTTCTGCACATGCCGTGTAAACTGCTCGGGCGAAGACCCGGGCTCCTTCACTGGCGCGCACCACAGTTCTTTGGGCTTCTCCTGTGTCTCCCGCCGCTCCGCTTTCCCGCGCGGGCCCCCCGCCGGATGCCCCTTAAACGTCGGAATCGTCTGCGAGGGATCCCGCTTCGGATCGCACGTGATCTCAAACCCGGCACGATTGATCGAGAGGCTTCCCTGAGAACCAAAGAACTGCAGATCGTACGCCTCCGGTCGCCCCGCGCTCGTTTCCCGGATCGATACCGTCGCCGTAAATCCCGGGTACTCGAACGTCGCATCCTGCGTGTCCGGAGTCTCCCCGTTATCCTCCGTCGCCCGCAAAACAAACCTGCCCCCCGCGGACGAAACCGCGCTCGGTCCCTTCACTCCCGTCACCCAGTGAACGATGTCGATGTCGTGCGCTCCCAGGTTCGTCATCTGCCCACCCGAGTAATCCCAAAACCAGCGGAAATGATAAATTCCCCGCTTCGGATTGAAAGCACGCTCGGGCGCGGGACCGAGCCACATCTGGTAATTGAATCCCGCCGGCACGGCCCCATCGGGAGGCGCACCATACCCCGGCATAATATTGCGATGAAACGCGATCGCCGCCCCGCTAATCTGCCCCACGTACCCGTCGCGCAGCATCTGCCGCGCCTTCGCGTAATGCAAACCTGACCGCTGTTGCGTCCCGGCCTGCACCACCCGCTTGTGCCGCCTTGCAACCTGCGTCATCCACCGGCCCTCGCGCACAAATAGCGTCAGCGGCTTCTCCACATACACGTCTTTCCCGGCCGCGCACGCCAGCATCGTCAGCAATGCGTGCCAGTGATCGGGCGTCGACACCACCACCGCCTGTATGTCTTTCCGATCCAGCAACGCGCGAAAGTCCGCATAACCCTTGCACAAAGGTCCGCACGCGGCGACGCCCTGTTCCAGCCGTGGTTGATAAACGTCGGACAGAGCGACTAAATCGCAATCAGATTGCGCGCGGAAGTCCGATACATGCTGAGCCCCAATCAGCCCATAGCCGATGAAGCCAACTTGAATGCGCTCGTTAGCGCCGAGAATGCGGGAATAAGAGACTGCGGAGAGTGCAGCCAAGGCGGCACGCCGGGTAATGGGCATCCGTGCCGAATTCTATCAAGGACGCCCTGGAGAATGAGGATTACAGGAGGCGGAAGTTTACTTCCACCGTGGCTTGCACTGCGACGGGGCTTCCGTTCTTCGTGCCGGGCTTGAAGGTCCACTTATTCACGGCCTCAATAGCCTTCTCGTCTAAGCCCATGCCCAAACTGCGCACTACTTCGGCTTTGCTGACATGTCCCGACGTGTCCACCACGATGCGGAGCATGACCGTTCCACCGTACTTCGCCTTGCGGGCTTCTTCGGAATACTCCGGATCCACCTGATGAAGGATCATCGGCGCGCTCACTCCGCCGCCCACATGGTAGACTCCACCGCCGTAGCCGCCGCCTGAACCGGGACCAAAACCTGCTCCGCTACCGGAGCCAATTCCGCCGCGATTTCCGCTTCCTATTCCGCCGCCCGACCCAATGCCGTTCGATGCTTCGGCAATCCGCGAAAGCGGGTCGCCCAAATTCGGCGCGTTCACGTTCGGAATCGGCGTGTCTGGAGGCGCCACGATTGTCGGCGTCATCGTCAACTTCGGATGTTCGATTCGCACCACCGCCTGCGGTGGAACAAACTGCTTCAACGCCAATTTCGGAAGCTTGCCCTTGCTCGCGGGTGTCGGGGAACGGTCGCCGCCACCGCCGCCGCCCGCCATCAAATCTTTCTTCTTCGGCATCTGCGGAACGTAAGGAGTTAGAGGGTCGATGATGGTCGCGATCTCTTTCGCCTTCTGCTGTACCGCTTTGCTCGAAAACACCGTCGCGAGCAACACTAAAATCAACACCACCAACCCGACCGAATAGCCCCAATTCTTCTTATCCGGACTATACATTCCCCAAATGCTTTTGACATTTACGGGCTTCGACGTCACCTCGAGCGGTGGAAGCTTCGGAGGGTTAAACGTGTCCTTCAGGTTTTGAACGAATGACCGGTACCATGGCTCTTCCATGGACATCGGGAGCAGACGGCTAAGATGATCGTCCGCGGCGTTCTCTACTTCCGGTCGTTCGATTGTGGACTGGATATCACTCATTATCGCGAAATTCCCGCTGCCCTGTCATTCATACGTTTCGGGGAGTGAAGTGGTTGCGGCTGAGGTTCTGTTTTCTGGATCGCTCTTTTGGAACACCGGGGAACAGTCCCCAGTTTTCCCTAAGATTAACATATCAGTGACGATTGTGGCTTCTCTCGGCCTACCTCATTGGATAAAGTCCCAATCTCCACCGCGTGAAAACAAACCGCACCTACCGAAATCCGGAGGCGGGTCAGGATTCCTCTCCCAACCTTTTTCTTTCCCCCGCGTCCAACCCGCCATGAGAAAAACTGCCCTCACCTTGCTCCTCGCCGCCGCCGCACTCTCCGCTCAAAACTTCCACAACAATCAGGAGCGGACTCTGAACTGTGACGATCAACAGCACAACAACGGCCAGTCACGTTCCTGCGATGTTCGTGAGCAGACATTGACGCCACAGGGCTCCCTTCATATCGACGCCGGCGCCAATGGCGGGGTAACCGTTAAAGGGTGGAACCAGAACGAAATTCTCGTGCGAAGTAGGGTCGAAGCTTGGGGCCACTCCCCGGAAGAAGCAAAGTCCCTCGCGTCCTCCGTCTCCATCCAGGCCAGCCCAGGCAACGTTCATCCACAGGGCCCCGAGACGCACGGCCATAACAGTTGGTCCGTCTCGTTTGAAGTCTTTGTCCCCCACCAGACCAGCGTCACCGCTCGCGCCAGTAATGGCGGAGTGCATGTTGCCGATATCGCCGGAACACTCGATCTTGAAACCGTGAACGGCGGCCTCAATCTCGCTCGCGTCTCCGGCGACGTCAAAGGTTCCACTGTGAACGGCGGGGTACACGTGACTCTCACGGGCAACCATTGGGAGGGCCGTGGACTCGAACTCTCGAGCACCAACGGAGGCGTCCACATCACCATCCCCAACCATTACTCCGCCCGCTTTGAAACCAGCACCGTCAACGGTGGCGTCAATAGCGACCTTCCGGAAATCTCCGCTCAACATCACGCTCAATCCCTCAACACCACCCTCGGTGCTGGCGGAGCCCTCGTCCACGTCAGCACCGTCAACGGCGGCGTCACCATTAGTCACGGCGGCGCGGACGATGACAACTGAGCGGTCGCGCATTTAAAATAACGAAGAGGCTCTGAACATGACTCGATGCACCGCTCGTCTTCTCCCCGCCGCTTTGCTGGCCGCCGCTTGCGCACTGGCCCCATCGGCTCGCGCGGATTGGAGCGTCTCCTATCACCGCGCTCCCGCCCCGCCACGGCAGGACGGCCTCTTCGATCGCGTGCAGCAGGATCTCGATCGCGCCGCCGCCACCCCGTACATCGCCTACCCCACCCGCGACCGCATCGATCACGCCCGCAAGCAGATCTGGCGCTTCCAGCACAAATGGTCGGAAGGTCAGTTCGATAAGGGCCGGCTCGATGACGCCATCTCCGCCGTCCATCACGTCGTCGAAAGCGCTTCGCTCGATTACCGCGATCGCCGCACTCTCCAGAACGATCTCGGCCGCATGCGCGAGTTCCGCGCCGAACGCGGCTACGCGCTCTACGGTGCCAACTGGCGTTAGGTCGCCCGGTTCCGCCGCGCCCGCTTGCCCTTGCGGCCCTCGTCCGTCTCCACCAGAGCGAACTGCATCTTTCGCTCTGTCGGATCCACGCGCTCCAGCAGCACTCTTACCCGATCCCCAATCGAAAACTCTCGCCGCGTCCTCTGCCCCACAATCTTCCGCACGTTCTCGTGATAAGCATACTGATCGCCCGGTAGCGAATCAATCGGCACTAACCCTTCCACAAACAAATCCGCCAGCTCCACAAACATCCCGTGCCGCGTAGTCGAGATCACTAGCCCATCGAACTCGTCCCCAATGCGCCCTTCCATGAAGCGCGCCTTCTTCCACTCCACCAGTTCCCGTTCTGCTTCCGCCGCCCGCCGCTCCGTCAGCGAGCAGTCCTCCGCGATGTGCGCCAGCTCTTCCGCGCTTCCATACGTCTTTCCATCCAGCCACGCGCCCAACAACCGGTGCACGATCAAATCCGGGTACCGCCGGATCGGCGACGTGAAATGCGTGTAATGCTCCGCCGCCAAAGCGAAGTGCCCCTCGTTCTCCGTGCTATACCGCGCCTGCTTCAGCGATCGGAGCATCAGGTAGCTCAGCACCCGCTCCTCCGGCTTGCCCTCGATCTTCGCCACCAATCTCTGGTACATCCGCGAGTCGATCCGCACGCTGTCCTTCGGAATCTCCACCTCGCGCTGCCGCTTCCCGCCATCCCGTCGTTTATCTGTATATCGAAACCGGTCCACCGGGATCGCGCCCACCCCCAGCGACACCCCGAACTGCGCCGCCACCTCTTCGAACTCCATCACGCGCTTCGGATCCGGCTTCTCGTGAATCCGGTAAATCACCGTCTCCGCCACTTCCTCCAGGTGTTCGGCCACCGCCTCGTTCGCCGCCAGCATGAACTCCTCGATAATCCGGTGCGCAATGTTCCGCACCGACCGCAGCACGCCCTTCATCGCCCCAAATTCGTCGAACTCGATCAACGGCTCCGGCAAATCGAAATCAATCGACCCGCGCTTCACACGCTTGCGGTTCAGAATCAACGCCAGCTCCCGCATCGTTTCGAAGCGCTCCACCAGCGGCGCATACCGCTCGCGCAAGCCGCCATCCCCTTCCAGCAGCAAATGGACGTCGGTATACGTCATCCGCTCCGCGCTCCGGATCACGCCGCGGCAAAACTCCCGTCCCACCAGGTCGCCCTGCCGGTCGAACTCCATCAGCGCGCTCAGCACCAGCCGCTCCTGCTGCGGCACCAGCGAGCAGATGTTCGTCGATAACTCGTAAGGCAGCATCGGCACGGCCCGATCCGGGAAGTACACGCTCGTCCCCCGCATCTGCGCCTCATGATCGATCGGCGTCCCTGGCCGCACGTAATGGCTCACATCCGCGATGTGTACCTGCAGCGCGAAATGCCCGTTCGGCATCCGGTCCACCCACACCGCGTCATCGAAGTCCCGCGCCGTCTCCCCGTCGATCGTCACGATCGGCATCTCCCGAAAATCGCGCCGCCCTTGCAACTCCGCGCTCGCAATCACCAGCGGAATCGATTGCGCCTGCTCCAGCGCCTCCGCTGGAAAACGGTGCGGCAGATGATGTTTCCGGATCATCACCTCCACGTCCACGCCGAAATCGTCCGGCTTCCCCAGGATTTCGATCACCCGGCCCACGGGCGCAGTCTCCCGCCGCGTGCCCACGTCTTCGGCGTACTCGATCATCTCGACGTTGACGATCATCCCGTCCAGATCCGACGGATCGTGAATCTCCACCGGCGTCGCTCCGATCCGGTCCCGCGCAAACGTCTCCGTCGGAATCGCAAACTCGTCCGGAATCTCGATCCAGTCCCGCAGCCGCTCGTCATGCGGCACCACGAACATCCCGCGCCGCGTGATTCGAAACTCGCCCACCACCGTCGGATGCGCGCGCCGCACAATCTTGACGACGTCCCCCTCCGCCTTCCCGTCGCGGTCCGGGCCAGAAACACGCACCACCGCCCGATCTCCATGCATCGCCCCGCCCAACGCATTCGGCGGAAGAAAGATGTCACCCTGGATCCCCGGCAGACGATGATCGGCGATCAGAAATCCGTACCCGTCCCGATGCCGGCTCACCCGCCCCACCATGTACTCCCGGCTCTTCGCGGTCGCGACATAATGGCCGGACTTCAGCTCGATTAATTCCCCGCGCTTTTCCAGCCGCTCCAGTCCCCGCTCGATCGCGCCCCGGTGCTCGCTGCGCGCGTGCGTCTCCTTCAGAATCTGCTTCAGCGTCGCCTTCCCGTGAGGCAGCCTCGTGATGTGCGCGAGCAGCTCGGCGTCTGTCATCTCTTCCCTACCCGTTAAGGCTTCCGCTCGGCCTTCAACAGCCCGTTGTCGATGCTAAACCGCCCTGCCCCGGCCAACAGCGTTGTCACAAAGCCCCCCAGGTAAAGGAACGCCAACTCCCCGCTATGCGGCCCTTTCAACACGAAGTGGTGCGCCATGCCGAATGCCACCGCGAAATTGATGATCAGAATCAGCGACGCCAGCCGCGTAAACAACCCGATCGCCACCAGCAGCGAACAGACCACCTCCGCGAACACCACCAGCCCTAAATTCACTGGGCCTCCAAAAGGCAGCACACCGGCAAACTGCGGCGCCATCTGCGAAAAACCGGTTAGTTTGTCCAGCCCGTGTGCCCCCAGCAATGTGAAACCAAGCCACACTCGCAGCACCAGCAGCGCCGGATCGATGTTGCGCGGCAGAAAACTCAAGTGAAGGATTTTTCTCATCCGCTCATTATCCAATCTCCCCAACCACCGTCGACGTCATCCCGGCGTCGCGCAGCGGACGAAGCAGGTTGAGAGACGAGCCTTCATCACCCGCAGACTCATAGCGGTGTAGCCGCCGGCGCCAAAGAACGACAACGGTCAATCCTGCGCCGATCGACGCCACGGCCCGCCCGATCCACAACCCACGCAAAGCCTCCCCTGCATGGAACCCGAGAAAATACCCGATCGGCATCCCAATGGCCCAGTTCCACACCACGCTGACGATCATCGGCGTCCGCGTATCGCCCAGTCCCGTCAGCGCGGAAGCCAGAATTACGAAAGTCGTATCCGCAAGAAGCATAAAGGCGCAAAGCGTGAAGATCGGCATCGCAGCGACCACCACCGCTTCGCTATTCGTATAGAGGCTCGCCCAAAAATGCGAAAAACCCGCGAAGAGAGACGCCGCCACAGCCATCGAGCCCAGTCCCAAAATCAAGCTCGCATTCACGGCCCGTCGGACTTGCGTCAGGTTCCCTCTTCCCGCGCTTTGTCCCGTCCGGACCACCGTGGCATACGACAATCCCACCGATATCTGGTAGACGAACGCGTTCAGATCCAGCGCCACTTGGTGCGCGGCCAGCAAGATCGTTCCCAGCCGGGCGCAAAGCACTGACAGATACGTCGACACACCGAGCTCCGTTAGCTCCTCGATCCCGCTTGGCCACCCGATCCGCAGCAGCGCGCGCAATCGCGGTCCATCCGGGCGCAGCATCCGCCACCGAAACGAATGGCCTAATTTGCGCGACGCCACCGCGGTCCCCGCGGCCAGCAAAACGAGCATGTAGATGCGCACCGCCAGCGTTCCCCACGCCGAACCCGCAATTCCCATCGGACGGAAACCGAAGTGTCCGAACAGAAAAACCCAATCCCCCAACCAGTTCACCGCTCCCGCCGTGATCAATGACAGCGACACCCAAAACACGTTGTCCACCGACTGCAAGTAACGCCGCAACGCCATGTACGCCAGCAAAGGGGCGGTCGACCAGACCAGCGGATATACGTACCGTGCCGTCTCCGCCGCGACATCCGCCGGCGTACCCAAAAAGGGAAGCGCCCAAAGACACCCCAGCGTGGCTCCCATCACGAGTGGCGTCCCGGCCACCACGAACCAAATGGATTGGGCTAGCAGATGAAAGCACTCTTCGTGGTCATCTTGCCCGTACGCCTGCGCGATCAACGTCTCCAAGCCGTTCATCAGGTAAATGACACAGAAAACAATCGCATAAAAGATCGTGTTGCCCAGCGACGACGCCGAGATCTCGAGGGGCGAGTTCGCCAGCCGCCCCACCATCAGTGCGTCGACAATATAAGTCGACATCCAGCCAAGCTCGCCCAGCGCAAGCGGCGCGCTTAACCGCAGCGTGTACCCAATCTCCTCCCGAATGCTATGCGCTTCCCGTGAACCGGAAAGCTCGCTCCCGCTCCCAGCTCTCAAGGCCTGTCCTCGCCTAACAAAGCGCCGCGGCGCTCGCCGGAATACTCCCCGAGCCAACGGAGGAACTGCTCACGAATCAAACTCTCCACGCCCTGTTTTTCAGCCATTAAGCAACACGAGTCTGCGTGCTTGCGATAACGCGCAACGCACCGCGAATCCACCACAATCTGCTCCCGCAAAGCGAGCTTGGCGTAAAAGACCTGGTCGTCATAAAGCCCGGTGAACGCGGACTCGAACCCGCCAACCCTCCGCGCGATTTCAGTTCGAACCATCACCGTGCAGGTGCACGGAGTCAGAGCCTCATCCGCCAAAAACCACTCGAGCAAGGTGGGCGGTTGCAGCAAACCCGGGCCTGCGCCGCTCGGGATCAGCGGCGGAATGTAGTTCTGCCCGTTTGCGATAAGAGCTGCATCGAATGGCCGGTCGAACTCAAACCAGCGCTCCGCTTGTCCATAGATCATGGACGCTTGCGGATACCCTGCAAAAATCTCGAGCTGATGTTCGAGCCGAAAAGGGAGCCATACATCATCCGCATCGAGAAACGCGAGCAACTCGCCCGAAGCATTTGCAAGGCCGAGATTGCGCGAAGCGCTGATCCCCCGGTTCACATGGCCCGGATGCGTCAATACCCGTATACGACCCGGCTCGCGCCGCGCATAAGAACAGGCGATGAAGTAGCTCTGATCGGTTGACCCGTCATCGACCACTATCAACTCCCAGTTCGCCTTGGTCTGCTGCGAAACAATGCTGTCAATCGCCTCGGCAAGATACCGCTCGGCGTTCAACGCGGTCATAATGACCGACACATCAGGCAACTTCTTTGGCTCCCGACGCGACGCCCGAACCGATTCCATTCAAAAACTCCCGCACATTCCGGCTGCCATAAAGGATCTCGCTCCCGCCCAGAGTGCCCGCATAGTTCGCGATCTCTTCGGCAGTATCGTGTTCAATCTGCGACGGGTACAATCTCGCCAAATCCCGCTTACGTCCAACCCCATCGACATGCTTCACCGCGATCGGCATGATCTCGCTCGCAAGGTCACGGCGGAGCGTGTCGACATACCAGGCACGCTGAACCCCATCCAGTCGCGCCGCATACGGCAGGTCTTCATAGAACGCGAGTTTTGTCATCACACACGAAGCCCGCGCCGCATCTCTCACAATTCGATGATCGATGTGCCCTCCCATCGCCAGCGGCGCGAGAACACAACTCGCCGCCGTAAGATAGGGCCCGAGCAGTGCTGCCAAAGCTGTCACTTCGCGGCCGTACTCTTCACCATTGAGTGGCTCAAGCAATGTCTGTTCGGCCGGAACTCCAAAACGCAGCGGCGCGTCGAGAATCCGGAGATCGATGAACGAGAGAGACGGACCAATCCGCGCCTGAAGCTCCGCGTCCTCCCGTTCGCGCAACGCTGTGACCGCCTCCCTACCGACGGTCCCGCTAAACGGGGCATAATCGGAAAGGGTGAAATCGTTGATGATCTGCGTCTCAATTTCTGCCTCGGCACAAACCGTCAGCAAAATGCCGCACGAGAACGCCGCATCATCGCGATGCGGAGACAGAATAATCAGCATGATATGGGCAGAACAGCGCCTATCCGCGCGCAGTGCTCATTTATGATGCGCTCCGTTTTTCTGGCGACGTAATTTGATCTCGACTTCACGGTAACGGAGCGTGACCAGTATCAAACCACACCCCGCCGAACACGTTAAATTGGTTTCGATCTGCTCCGAGGAAAAAAGACGCAGCCGGTCGCACAGGAGCGACAATTTCCATGGCAGGGTACAAAGTCCCCGAAGCCGGTCCGGAAGAACAGCGCGTCCTCTCTGATATCAAGCAACACACCAATCTCGACTACCGGCGAGTCGGAGGAATCGATACTCAGAATGAGGAAATCGCCCGGCTTGCTCTACACGTTCTTATCACCTGGATCGATGAAGTAGATTCCGGATTGCGACAGGAAATTCTCTCGCGCTTTTCGACTCCACACGCGTCCCCGTTTTCTAAGGAGCTGTTCGAATACTGGCTCACGGAGACCAACGAGATCACGAAAATGATCCTGGATGGAGTCGTTGCCCGCGTAGTCACTCGCCAGTCTGGACAGCGTATCTGGAACCATCTCCGCCAGAATGGCAGACGACCAGCGGTAACTGACCTTTCGGGTGATCATTCGTCTCTATGGATTGCGCGTCGACAGAGAAAGCATTGTTCAGTATGTGATTGAGATCTTAGATTCTGGATTTCTCCATGCGGCGGACCTGCGCACGGTTGTTCGAAGCGTCAAAATTGCTCCAGTACAGGAATGGTTTCAACAGAACAAACCGGATCTGCTTCTGAAATGGAAGCGTGCCGAGCTTCCCGCGGGCTTGAAAAAAGGCTCGAAAATGATTTCTGCGGAAGCAGAAGTATTCTCGACAGAGATCGAACACACTGAGTTTCCAGGGTTGCTGGAGCAGTTGGAAAACACGTTTGGCCTTCGCTTTTCCGAATGGAATAAAAGAGGGAACGTGGCTTCCTAGTTGCCTCGGTCAATGCCGCATTTATTGAGGTTTAATCTCGCCTGCTGGAGAGCGCTTCATGCTCTCCCTCCGCATTGAGGATGTCGACATCGTCGAAGTTCGTCTACTCGGAACCAAACGAACGCTGCGGGGAGAGCTGGCCGGTTATTACAGTACGCCAGTTTGAGTAACTGCTCGTCCTAGTAGACTCCATCCCTTTTCGGCTTTAACCCGACCTTTGAAAGTGGTAAAAGCTACGATAAGAGCGAAGGGTCAACGTGGCAAATCTCGATTGGTCGCGATGTCCCGCAGTGGAAAGCATTCCGGCAAGCGGAGCGGAGCCTGGGTATTCCGGGGACGCGCATCATACGATCGCCGAAGCGCGGTCGCGGGGTTGGGAAAAGTTGGAAGTGGCGACTTGCGCAACGGCTGAGGGCGGCCGAGTATGACGTTTTCTTAACCACGGACAAAATCTCCGTTACCAGCAGAACCTGGCACGCTGCGGGATCGCGGTTGTGGTTTTAGGATAGGTCGCTGGACGCTCATCAAGTCTACGTGGCCCAAGTGATTGCGGCGATCAATGCAGCTACACGCGGCAGCCATGCCGAGGTCGACACTCCCTTCGAGTAATCCCTACGTCCCATCGGCTTATCTCTCTTTGGCCGCGTCCGGCTGATCGTTCATAACAGCCCGCGATTTTCACCGGCACTGAATTTCTCCCTACCATCCATCCGAGTTCTATGTACCTCCCCGCTCACACCCTAATGATCTGCGAAAACCCTGCCGATATCACCTCGGAGTACGCCCGCTCCGAATACAAAACGCACGAGACAATCTCAATGAACGATTCAAAGAAATACCGGCTTCTGACACGCAGTGACTTCGATGGACTCGTCTGCGCCATCCTGCTCCGGGAACTCGATATCCTCGATTCCATTCAATTTGCTCACCCCAAGGACATGCAGGATGGGCGGGTAGAGGTAACCGAGAACGACATTCTCACCAACCTCCCCTACGTGCCTGGCTGCCACCTCTGTTTCGACCACCACGATAGCGAGGAAACTCGTAAAGGAGGAGTAGACGGCCCCGGTCATATTCTCCGTTCCGATGCCGATTCCGCCGCCCGCGTCCTCTATGACCACTTCGGCGGTGCGTCCGCATTCCCCGGCATCAGCACGGAGCTGATGAACAGCGTCGATAAGGCCGATTCCGCAAGTTTCTCTCGCGAAGAGATCCTCAACCCACAGGGTTGGGTGCTGCTCTCTTTCCTCATGGACGCTCGTACCGGGCTCGGACGCTTCCGCGACTTCCGCGTTTCCAACTATCAACTCATGATGGATTTGATCGACGTGTGCCGCCGCCATTCCATTGACGAAATCCTCCACTTGCCCGACGTGCAAGAGCGGGTCGACCTCTACCGCGAGCACCACGACCGCTTCGTCGACCAGATCCGCCGATGCACTTCGGTTCACGGCAATCTCGCCGTCCTCGATCTCCGTCACGAGCCTGTGATCTACGTTGGCAATCGCTTCATGGTCTATGCGCTATTTCCGCAATGCGACATCTCCATGCACATCCTCCGCGGGCATCTCGGCGAAAAAACCGTGTTCGCGATCGGCAAGTCGATCCTCGACCGCGGCTGCGCCACCAACGTCGGAGATCTGGCCCTTCGCTTCGGCGGAGGCGGTCACATCGCCGCGGGAACTTGCCAAATCGAGAACTCCCACGCCAATCGCGTCTACGCCGAACTGATCGTTGCCATTAACCAAGACGCCAACGCGCAGAATCGGGAGCTTGCCTATGCGCATTAGCTCCAACCGGAGCCGGACCGAAACGCTTCGGCGCGCTTAAAAACTTAGAAGATCGCGATGGGCCCTTTGCGGGACAACCGAGCGACGAACTGGCCGAGCGAAATCACTTAAGTAAATGTCGACTTTCGGCCACCGGATCGGCATTGTCAGGATGGGAGCGTGGAGTAGATCACCCGCCCTGAGCTGTCTCAAAGGTGTCGGCGGTCCTGAATACAGAGAGAAGGCAACCGCAGCCCCATTTGCTCAACCGTCGCTGTTGTATCTCACGCTACGGAGCATCGCTGTTACGACGACACCGCCGCATACCAAACTGACCCTACTACAATCCTGAAGCAACGGTGGGGGAATCGGCGTCTCAGAGTCCGTAAGTTCGGGACTACATGCAATTTCCGAAAACTCGGATCTTTAATCGGATCTTTACCATGTCTGTTCTGACAAAGCGCATTGATAATTGTTTGTTTGGCAGCTGAGCTGACTGCCCCGGGAACGAAGGCGTGTAATGCGGCGTATTTGGTTCGCGCGCTGCTTTATTGTTCTGCTGCTTATTGTTCTGCTGCTTATTGCTCTGCTGCTTGCCTGTTTGATCTTTGGGTGGGCGACGAGTGGGCCAGTATTTCCCCGGGTGGTTGGAACCATCATTGATCTCGTGTGGAATGATGGAATGTTCCTGAAAATTCGGCAGCAGCAGCGTCTCGTTAACGCGTAGGTCTGTTTCAGCGGGCTTAACCAGATGGTCCCGCCATCTCGAAAGGGATGATTTTGGAGCCGGCGACAGGAATCGAACCTGCGACCCTCTGATTACAAATCAGATGCTCTACCTACTGAGCTACACCGGCCGGATGCGGGAAGGCAGTCCTGATTTTATCAGCACGCCCGTCTCCCTGCCTCCGATTCACCCTGACTTGTCAATTTCGCCAAACCCCGGCTTCGCTCCCGAGTCGGAGTCGCTCGCACTCTCGCCTAATCTGCTGGGGCTTCCCGCCTGAATTCTAATTCGGAAAGCAATTAATGATAGCGGCAGGCCAGAATTCGAATCCCGTCCGGGCGACTTGGTAGACGAGTCGATCTTCCTGTTCAATGCGCCGCAATCCACAGCCGGTCAACTCATGCCTCATCGGCTCAGGTCTACCAGTTCCGGAGAGGATCACGCTGCGAGTCTCGCGCGAGACAAATGATACGAATCGCTTGTGCCTGATCCTGTTCTGCCCACATGCTAGATCCTCGGAGCTACTTGCTCGAAGCTAGATCCTCGAACGCGGCGTCGTAGAATTCGACACCTCTCAGAGTTCCAATTTCGCTACAGCGTCGTCCAGCGACAAACCGCCCCATGTTCCAGCGCTGCGCCAAGCCGTTGTCGCATGGTCTCGGATTTCAGGGGATACGCGGTTCGCGCTCGGAAGAAATCTCTTTCCAAAGCACAATCCGCACAATAACAGCCGTAGGTTCGCCCGCTTGGTTTCGATACGATCTGGCCATGGCTTCCGGCACAACACCATTCCAGCGCCCGGAGCGGCAGGCAAAAGCTGGTGAGCCGGAAAAGTGAATCGGCGGAAATCGGGTTGCGAGAAGCCCAACGCATTAACGTAAGGCGTTGTTTCGATCTACTAACCCGGGTGAGTCACGGCTGAATAAATTTAATCAAACCTTGCGCAATCAAAGGTTTAACGCCCGGTTCCCCCGTGGGAATTTGGTTCCCTTCTTTAAAATGGAACCAGAGAGCATGCAACCCAAGTCGTTTACGCCCGGAGCAGAACAAGGTGCTCATCCTCGTTTCTGCCGGATCCACCGTCCAGGCTGCCGCCGATAGCGCCGGAATTCACCGCAATACCATCCTGCATTGGCGGCGCACGTCACCTGGTTTCCAACACGCCTGGGACGTCGCCCGCTACGAGCACCAAATGGAGCTGCGCGATCAACTTCTCCCGCTCGCTACCCTCGCCATCAACGTCATCCGAGAAATCCTCGAAAATCCAGTTTCCACACCATCTCTCCGTCTCCGCGCTGCCTTAGCCGTGCACAAAATCGTCTCCACCCCACTCCCGGCTCAGCCCGACATGAGCTTCAGCGAACCACTCCCCATCTCTTCCGAACCGGCGGCGATGCTCCCCGATCCGGTCTGCCCGCCGTCGGCAACCCCGCCCACGCCGGACTGGCTTTGTTCCGCGCAAAACGACTCGCTTCCTCCCGCACAACCCGAGTGGCTTCGTTCCGCACCAACGGAAAATTCGGTTGTGCAAGCAAAAACGATGCACAATCTTGCACAATCGGCAGGCTCTTTCCACACCATGCCGCCATCCAAAGCGATGCCGCAACTTTCGAAATCCATGCACAATGCTGCACAATCATCCCCCAAACCCGGACGAAATGCCCCGTGCCCCTGCAACAGCGGCCGTAAGTACAAACAATGTTGCTTACTTAACAAAATTGCCGCTTGATAACTACACGGATACACCTGTAAATCCTCACAACGGCAATACATATCTACTGCAAACAACGCTATTTACCGCTCTTTGTTGGACATCCTGATCGCTAATATGAAAGGATAAGAAAAAAACCGTCACATTCTCCTTACCGGGAGAATTGACAGGGGTCCACGATGACTACTGATCCGAACGGAAGTTCTCTGTTTTCCCGCATGCGTCACTATGCCGCCGCTTGCTTTCTTCTCTTAGTCGCTGTTCCCGCGTTCGCACAATATCGCGGTAGCTTTCAGGGTGTTGTGACTGACCCGCAAGGCGCGACGGTTCCCAATGCAACCATCACTCTCACCAGCCAGGAAACCAATGTTCCCCGGACGGCAACTACTTCCGATTCCGGCGCCTACTCCATCCCTGGCCTTGCACCCGGTCGCTACACCATCACGGTCGAGGCGCCCGGTTTTTCAAAACAAGTTCTAACCGATGTCATGCTCGTCTCCGAGCAGCCGCAATCTCAGGATGTGCAGCTCCAGGTCGGTCAGCCGACCGCCCAAACCGTAACCGTCAGTGCGGATGCCGTTCCCGCCCTCGATACCGATACCGCCACCATCTCCGGTACCCTGAGCGGTCAGCAGCTCGAGGCGCTTCCCACCTTCTCACGCGATCCGTTTCAGGCCGCGGTCCTCGCTCCTGGAGTGTTCGGGGATAACGCGCGTAGCTCCAACGGAAGCGGAGCGAGTAACCTCCCCGGCTCCGCGGGTCCGGGTGGCACCAGCGGCACCAGCGGTATTTTCCAAACCGAAAACCAGGTTCAAATCGTCGCCAACGGAACCCGCAACAACTCCAACAGCTTCCAGGTCGACGGGATCGAGGTCAACAGTCTCGCTTGGGGCGGCGCAGCCGTGATCACTCCCAATGAAGAGTCCGTCAAGGAAGTAACCGTTCAGTCCACTCCGTACAGCGCTGAAAACGGCCGCAACAGCGGTGCGCAGGTCCTCCTCGTCTCGAAGAACGGTACCAACGAGTTCCACGGCAGCGGACTCTTCCGCGCCACGCGTCCCGGGCTCGATGCCTACCAGCGATGGAATGGTCCCGACAGCCCCGTGCAGCGCGACGAAGACCGGTTCAATCAATGGGCGGCCAGCCTGGGCGGTCCCATCGTCAAGAACCACCTGTTCTTCTTCTTCTCGTATGAAACGCTCCGCAACAGCACCGCCGCCCTCGCGCAAGGTTGGTATGAGACGCCGCAGTTCCTCTCTGCCGTAAGCGCCGCCAACCCCGGAAGCATCGCCGCCAAAATCGCTTCCTTCCCCGGAGAAGGTGCATCCTATAACGCCATCATTCCTCGAACGTGCGCCGAAGCGGGTCTTCCCCTGGCCGGCCAGTGCCAACCCATTACGATCGGGGGTCAATACGCGGGACTGGACATCGGCTCTCCCCTGAAAGCCGCTCTCGGCACAGCCGACCCGTCCTACGTCAGCAACGGCACCCCCGGAGTCGGCGGCGGTCTCGACGGCGTCCCGGACGTCATGTTCGTCCAGAGCGTCAACCCCACCATCAACTCGCCCCAACAGTTCAACGGACGCATCGATTACCAGGCCACCACCCGCGATCTGTTCGCGTTCACCACCTACTGCGTCCCTAACGACTCCACCTTCTATAACGGTCCGACTCGCTCCGCCAACCTCTGGCACAGCGATCGTCTGAACGAGACCGCCAACGTCCTCTGGGATCACACCATCTCCCCACGCCTCTTCAACGAAGCCCGCGTCGGTGTCACTCGTTGGTTCTACAACGAGGTCGGCAGCAACTCACAGGAGCCTTGGGGTCTGCCCTCCGACAACATCGACGGCATGGGCTCAGTCGGCGTAAACTACTTCGGCGCACCCGGTCCCGGCGTCTTCTACCAGACCACGTTCAACTTCCGCGATACCGTCAGCGCATCCTTCGGACGGCACTCCCTCAAGATGGGCGCCGACATCTATTGGGAACAGGACAACGACAGCGAAGCCTGGTCTGCCCGGCCTAGCTACAACTTCCGCAACATCTGGGACTTCGCCAACGACGCTCCGTACGCTGAAAGCGGCAACTTCGATCCCACTAACGGTGTCCCGTCAAGCGCCACCAAGTACATCCGCTCCAACATCTACGCCGGTTTCATTCAGGACGATTTCAAAGTCTCCCAGCGCCTTACCCTCAACCTCGGCCTGCGCTGGGAGTACTTCACCCCGGTGCATGAGAAGTACGGCAATATCAGCAACGTGCTGCTAGGTTCCCTGCCCGATCCTCTTCTCGGCGCCAAGCTGCAGGTCGGTGGCGATCTCTACAACGCCAGCAAGAACAACTGGGCCCCTCAGTTCGGCTTTGCCTACAAGCCGTTCGCCGGGAACGATCGCCTGGTCACGCGCGGCGGTTTTGGTATCGGCTACAACCGCATGGAAGAAGCCATCACTCTTAACGGACGGTCCAACCCGCCGCTCATTGCCAGTGACTACCTGACCGGCTCCCAGATCAACTACGCGATCCCGACTGACGTGCATCAGTTCGCCGGATGGCCCGTCACCCCGGCAGCCGTCCAGACGTTCGATCCCTCGACCGGTCTTCCGTCGAACGGCGCGGCCGTCCAGTTGACCGGATTCCCCGAGAACCTCCAGACGCCGGTCACTTACCGCTACTCGTTCGACACCGAGTACAACATCGGCGGCAACTGGGTCGCCAAGGCCGGCTACCAGGGCAGCTCCACCCGGCACTACACGCGTCAGCTCAACTACAACTGGTTCTTCCAGCCGCTGAACCCCCAGATCCAGGCGCTCACCTTCTATGTCAATGACGCCAACGCTAGCTACAACGCGCTTCTGCTCGAAGTCGAACATCGCTTCGCCAAGAGCTTCCAGATCGATCTGCAGTATCGCTGGAGCCACACCATCGACGATGGCTCTAACGACTACTACATCGGCGAGTATCCCTTCGGCCTCCAATACATGAAGGGCGATGCCGATTTCGATGTCCGCCACAACATCAAGCTATACGGCGTCTATACGCCGCAGTTCACGCAGTTCAGCAGCTGGGCCAACCGGCTCTTCGGCGGATGGCAGATCTCCGGCATCCTGAATGCCCACACCGGTTATCCCTGGACGCCTACTTACAGCAACACCGGCTGCAACATCGTCTACGCCAATAGCGGCTACTGCAACCTGCGCCCCGGCGCTTACTTGGGCGGCGTCAATCCGGACTACAGTATCTCCACGCTCGAGAAGCAGAACGGCTACTTCCCCAACGGAGCCTTGTCTTACTTCACGGTTCCCACTTACCCTGCAACCGGCGTTCCTCCGCCTCCCGGAGTCGGCCGCAACACCTTCCGCGGGCCCGGTTACTTCGATACCGACATGGCTGTTCAGAAGGCGTTCGGTCTTCCCAAGCTCCCGATCCTCGGCGAGAATGCCCGCTTCGAACTCCGCGCCGACCTGTTCAACATCTTCAACAAGTTGAACCTCAGCCCGTTCGCCGCCTATAGCCCGAGTACGACCATCAGCTACGACGGCACCACCAGCAACCCGCAGTTCGGTCAAGCCCAGAGCGCTCTCGCAGGTCGGGTCGTGAACCTGCAGGCCCGCTTTAGCTTCTAACGGGAGTCTCTTGATCCCGGTTTGGTTCGCGAGCGTCAGCATCCTCCTACAGGGTGCTGACGCTCAATCTGTTTTGGACCGCTGTCAGATGTACTCGGGCGTCTCCCGCCAGGCGTATCAGTACCTGCAAGCCAACGTTCCGTTCTCCCCCTATGCCCTTGCCCTAAAGGGCGAAGCCAAGCTCCAGAAGCAGCAGTACCCCGAAGCTCTCGCCGCCCTCACCGAAGCCGCCCGCAACCTGCCGAACGTTCCCGGTATCCAAGCGGACCTGGCCGCCGTCTACCGCGCCACCGGCAAGTCCGCCGAAGCGGCCGAAGCGGACCGCGCGGAAGCGAACCTTCCGGCACCAGACTGCGAGGCAGTGAAGGTCCAATGCGAAGTGGCAGCCGGACACTACGAGCAGGCCATTGAGCTCGCGAAGCTGGACAACTCCCCGCGGTCGATCTTCTGGCTCGCCCGCGCTGCCCAGCACCTCGCGGCGGACGCCTGCCAAGCCGCCAACGATCTGCCCGATACCGTCGAACGCCACACCGCCGCCGCTCAACAGATGGAACGGGCGGGCAAGTACCGCGAAGCCGTCGCGGAGTGGCGCGCCGCCCTGCGCATCGAATCGGCCAACCATGGCCTGCAGAACCACCTCGCAGCCGCGCTGTTCCTGAGCGCCGACTACAAGGCCGCGCTCCCCGAGCTCCGCCAGTTCCTCCAGGCCGATCCAAGCTCCGCCAACCTGAACTTCTTCGTCGGAGACAGCCTCTTCGAGACGGAACGGCTCGACGAAGCCGTCCCTTTCCTCCAGAAGGCGCTTAGCGCCGACTCGCATCTCCTGCCGGCTCACGTCGCCCTAGGCCTCTGCTACGGTCGGCTCGGGAAGCCCCTGAAGGCCATCCCGCATCTCAAAGCCGGGCTCTCGCTCGATCGCGATGGCGCCCTCTACTACCAGCTGTCCCGCGCCTATACGGCCACCAAGCAACCCGCCTTGGCGAAGCAGATGATGGACCGCTACAACCGGACACACCAGCCGGACGCGCCTACCTCGCCGGCTCCGTGACGTCGTGGATACGGTCCGCCTGCAGGTGCCGAAGCCGCTGCACGCGCCCGCTCGGCCATCGGATCTCGACCTCGTCCACCTGGCGCGAAGCACCCAGCCCGAAGTGCACCGGGACCAGGCTCGCGGACGCATAGCCCATCGCGCTCGTCATCTCGTTCCATTGCTTCCCCACCCGGATCACGGCTCCGATCCCATCGCGGTTGCTCTTGGTGCCGGTGAGCCGGAACGCGATCCAGTGGTTCGCGGTCGCCGTCGTGTTCCGCCACAGCTCGGCGGATTCACCCAAAGCCGAGACGGCCACATCCACTCGGCCGTCCCCATCGAAGTCTGCGAACGCGGCCCCGCGATGAGCCCGCGCCGACCCGCGCATCGCGACGGGAGTGCAGTCCGTGAACCGTCCTTCCTGGTTGCAGAACACCTGGTTCGCCTCCCGGTACACGTGCGACTCGAACGCCTCCACGCGATCGTTGACGTGGGCGTTCGCCGTGAACAGGTCCTTCCAACCGTCGTTGTCGAAGTCCACCAGACCATTGCCCCAGCCGCTGTGGTCCACGCTGAGCTTGCCCACGCGGCTGGCGTACGTGGCATCCCCGAACGTCCCCTTCCCTAGGTTGCGGAACAGCGGGAAGGTCTCGCCGGCCAGCGCCGTCACCGTGATGTCCGGAAGCCCGTCGTTGTCGTAGTCCCGGAAGTCCGCGCCCATGCTCGCCACCGGCTGCGCCCGATCGCCCAGCGCCGCCCCCGCAGTCAGCCCGACCTCCTCGAATGTCCCGTTCCCCCTGTTATGGAACAGGAAGTTCGGCATGTTGTCGTTGGTGATGAACACGTCCGGATAGCCGTCCCCGTCGTAGTCGGCGAACGCTACGCTCATCCCCCGTCCCGCATACCGGCCGATCCCCGACTTCTGCGAGACATCCTCGAACGTCCCGTCCCCTCTGTTCCGATAGAGGATCGCTGGCAGCGGCTCGAAGTACTTGGGATGGCAGTACACCCGGATGTTCCTCGCGCCGTCGCCGCAGTAGCGGTCTTCGAGCGGCGTCTTCGAGTAGCGCACCACCAGCAGATCCAGACGGCCGTCGCGATCGAAGTCGAAGAACCCCGCGGCTACCGCCCATTGCGTGCTCTGGACTCCGGCCTTCTCCGTCACGTCCTCGAACGTGCCGTCGCCCCGGTTGCGGTAGAGCGTCTGACGGTCGACTCCGGCGACGAACAGATCGGGATGTCCGTCGTTGTCGTAATCCCCGATCGCAACACCCATGGAGTAGCCTTGGCCGGCTACTCCGGCCGCGGCGGTCACGTCGGTGAAGTGGAAGTTCCCGTCATTCCGGAACAGCCGGTTGAATGATTGAGGCGACGTCTTGACAAGCGAAGGAACGTCGGCCCCATTGGTGAAGAACAGGTCCGGCCGGCCGTCCCCGTTGTAGTCGAAGGCGCCCACGCCACCGGGCATGGTCTCGATCATGAACTTATGCTCGGTGGGATGGTTCGCGAGCGTGAAGCGGATGCCCGCCTGCTCCGCTCGTTCTTCGAACTGCAGAGCCGGGCCGCTGTCGCCTAATGCCAAGGCGGCGATCGCGAGCGCCGGAAGCAGCTTCAATCTTAATCGGGCGTTCACCGTCGCTCCAACCTAGCTTAGCTGCTGTGTTGGAATGATGGCGTGAGACACATGATCCTTGCTCTCCTGCTATCCACGGGCGCAGCTTCCGCGCAACAGAGCGTGACGTTCTCCGCGCCGGATGGCTACATCCTTCATGCGGACCAATATGGCCGGGGGCCCGCGGAGTGGTGCTGGCTCACGGAGGACGGTTCACCAAGGAGAGCTGGAAGCCGCAGGCGGAGATCCTAGCGCAACACGGATTCCGTGTACTCGCGATCGAATTTCGAGGCTACGGCCAGACCATCCCGGGCACGCAATCGGCGGACTGGAAGCACTACCCGGACGTCCTTCCCGCCGTCCGGTATCTTCGCTCGAAGGGTTGTCAATCGGTGGCTCTCATCGGCGCCAGCATGGGCGGCGACGCAGCGGGGGACGCGGTGGCGGCATCGAAGCCCGGTGAGGTGGACAGGATCGTAATGCTGGGTTCAGAAGGGGGCGAAGCTCCGAGCCACTTGCAAGGGAAGAAGCTCTTCATTGTGAGCCGCGGCGACCGAAGCGGAGACGGTCTGCGGCTGCCCGGGATCAAGGCCGCCTACGCAGCAGCGCCCGATCCGAAACAACTGGTGATCCTGGACGGGTCGGCGCACGCCCAGTTCCTGTTCGATACCGATCAGGGCGCTCGGTTGATGCAGGAGATCCTGCGGTTTCTAGATGAGTGAAGAGGCTATCGGGAAGGCTTGGAGCGGGAGACGAGAATCGAACTCGCAACCAACAGCTTGGAAGGCTGTGACTCTACCATTGAGTTACTCCCGCTAAGAGAATCAGTGACTTAGCGAAGGATCGCGCCACCGACGATTATACCTCAGCGGAGCCGCGCGCCAATCCTGGCGACAGCCAGTAATGGACCGCGGGCGTCACGATCAATGAGAGGAGCATCGACGCGAGTACGCCGCCGATGACGCTGATCGCCAGCGGCTGGAGCATCTGCGATCCGGCTCCGATGGCGAGACTCAGCGGAATCATGCCCGCGATCGTCGCCATGGCCGTCATCAGGATAGGTCTTAGCCGGCGCTCTCCGGCTCCGAGCGCCGCCTGACGGCCATCTACGCCGGTGCCCCGGAGCTTCTGATCCGCGTCGAGCAGCAGCACCCCGTTCTTCGCCACAATGCCAATCACCATGATCAGGCCCATGAACGAGGAGATGTTGAACGTCGTCCCCGTCGCCAGCAAGGCAAGGAAGACGCCGGATGTCGAGAGCAAGGCCGACGCGAGGATCGCAATCGGCGCCGCGAAGCTGCGGAACTCCAGCAGCAACACGACGAACACGAGGATCACGGCTACAACTAATACGAACACCAGGTCGCGAAAAGAGCGCTGTTGCTCGGCGTAAGTGCCGCCATACTCCACGCGAATCGCGGCGGGCACATGGATGCGCGCGACCGCGTCCTGAACGGCCTTCACGCCAGCGCCCAAGCTGACGCCTTCCAGCCGCGCGGTCACCGCGACCACGCGCTGGAGGTTCTCGCGCCTCACCTCAGTTTGGCCGGGGATCTCCGTCACCGTACCCAAGCTGCCCAGCGTCGCGGTACGTCCAGTCGAGCTGACCAGCAACGTGTTCTTGACAGCATCGAGCGATGTTCGCGCCGTATCGGGAAACCGCACGCGCAACGTGTAAGCACGGTCGTTCTGGATGACCGGATTCACGGCCGGTTCACCCTGAAGGATTGCGCTCGCGTCAAGCTCGGCTTCCTGGACGGAGAACCCGGATCGCGCCGCCGTGGCTGGGTCTACGCGGAACACGATGGCTGGTCCGCTGATGGTGTTCTCGATGCCGTTCTTGAGATCGACTACGCCCTTTACATCCTTGATGGCGGAAGCCACGCGAGGCGCCCAGGTCTCGAGCAGGGCCGCGTCTGAGGAGAACAGCTTGACCTCCACCGGATCGGGCGAACTGGTCAGATCTCCGATCATGTCCTGCAGCACCTGAATGAACTCGGTATCCAGCATGGGGAAGCTCTCCCCCACTTTGCCCCGAACATCCGCGATCACCTGTTCGACGCCTCGGGATCGACTGCGCTTGAGCTTCACCGAGATGTCACCCGTATTGGCTTCCGTAACCGGCGAAAGCCCCAACTGCAACCCGGTGCGCCGCGAAGTGCTCTCCACTTCCGGCACCGCCCGAAGAATCGATTCAACGCCGGAGATCACCCGATTGGTGTCGGTGAGCGAGGATCCCGCAGGCATCAGATAGTCGAGTATGAAACCGCCCTCATCCATGGCGGGTAGAAGATCCGACCCCAGCGATCTGTAACAGAGGTACGAGACGCCAATCAGTCCCAGGCTGCAAAAGGCTACCAGCCAACGCCGGTCAAGTACGGAGTTCAGCATGCGGTCGTAGCCTCGCAGCAGGCGCCCCATCACACCTGCGTTTCCGGAATGCTCTTTGCTGGTCGGCTTGAGAAGGTAGTGACTAAGCGCCGGGGTCCAAGTAAGCGCGAGCGCAAGGGACGTGAGCAGCGCTATGGCTACGGTGGTGGCGAGCGCCCGGAAGAACGTGCCCGTTACTCCGAAGATGCTGACCAGGGGTAGGAAGACTACGATGGGCGTGATTGTGGAGCCGAGCAACGGAATCCGAATCTCCCGCAATGCGTCGGCGATAGCGTCTCCCCTCTCATGGCCAGCCTGCCGGTGCAGGACGATGTTCTCCACCACCACGATGGCGTCATCGATGACTAAGCCGACCGCGGCCGCGAGACCGCCGAGCGTCATCAGGTTGAAGCCTTGGCCGGTGAAGTAGAGCGCAATGCAGGTGATGCTGATGGTCGCCGGGATGACCAGTCCGGCCACGAGCGAACTGCCCCAATCCCGCAGGAACAGCACGATGATCACGACGGCGAGGACCAGTCCGATCAGGATTGCGTCACGAACGCTCGTGATCGAGTCGCGGACGATTTCGGACTGATCGTAGAACGTCTGCACGTCCACTCCGCGGGGGAGCGACGCGCGGATTTGCGTCACCTCGGTATGTACCGCGTCGGCGACAGCCGCAGTGTTGCTGTCGGGCTGGCGAAAGACATTCAACAGCACGGCCGGACGTCCGTTGGCGCTGACCTGCGTGTAAACCGGCCGGATCGCCATGCCAACGGTGGCGACATCACCGACTCGCACCGGCAAACCGGCGGGCGTCAGCTTCAACACGACGTCGGAGATCTCGTCCGGCGTGTTGGTTTGACCGCTTACTAAGGCCAGAGCCAATTGATGCCGGTTCTCAATCAAACCGGGCGAGTCGACGAGGTTATTGCGCGCGAGCGCGTCCAGAATGTTGGGGACGGTCACTTGCGTTTGGACCAGTTTGGTCGGATCTGCTTCGATCTGGAACTCTGGTTCCTGGCCGCCCTGCACAACGATCTGCGAGACGCCGTTCACGCGGTTCAGGCGCGGCTTGATGCTGTAGTTGGCAAGTTCCCACAGCCGCACCGGAGACAAGGTCGCGGAGGTCAAGCTATAGCCGACGATCGGAAACGCGGCAAACGTCAGTCGATTGGAAGTCACCTTCGCCGTCGCCGGAAGTGAACTTGCAACGCGAGCCACCGCGGCATTCACCAGATCCAGAGTCTGGAACATATTGACGTTCCAGTTGAAGAACAGATTGACTTCTGCAGAGCCGCGGGACGTGGTCGAGCGAACTGTTTGCAGTCCGGGCACGGTGTTCAAAGCCTCTTCGATCGGTCGCGTGACGGTGACTTGCATCTGCTCGATCGGCATGACTCCGTTATCGACGCCAACAACGATGCGGGGGAAGTCGGTGTTGGGGAAGACCGAAACGGCGATCTCCGTAGCCAGATAAGCGCCGGCCGCCACGCAGACCACTATCAGGAAGAGGATGGGCTTCGCGAACCGCGCGGTCCAATGCTCACTCATGCTCGCTGGCGGTCTCGCCCGCCGCCTCGACTTTGACCTTGGCTTTGTCCGCCAAGCCTATACCGCCTACGGTGACGACCTTCTCCCCCGGCTTCAGACCCGAGGTGACTTGCACCTGGTCGCCTTGCCGCACGCCCACGTTGATCTTGCGTTGCTGGGCCACCGAGTCCGCACCAACGACCATCACGATGGTGGCGCCTTCCTCGGCAGAGAGCAACGCTGCAGCGGGAACCACAAGTGCGTCCGCTACGGTTGCCACAGTTATGGAAACGGTCGCTGTGGTTCCCGGCTTCAGCGTGCCTGCGGGATTGGCGGCTCGAACCCAGACTTCGACCGTCGTGCTGTTGGGATCCGCCGCCGGACTGACCACCGTCACCTTGGCCGGCAGCGGTCCATCGGGTCCGGCAATGGTGGCCGTGTCGCCTGCCTTCATTCGTCCGGCTTCCACTGCAGGAACGTTGAGACGGGCGACTATAGCAGAAGCGTCGATGATGCTGATGAGCGTGGTTCCCGGGTTAGCGATCTCCCCTGGATAGGCCGGGCGGTCGGCGATCACACCGTTCATCGGGCTGCGCAGTTCCGTGTAGCCTACTTGCGCTTGCGCGCCCTGGTAGCGCGCCTTCGCCGCAGCCACCTGATCCTCGGCGGTCTTCACCTGTTCACCGCGCGAGACCTTTTGCAGAGATTCGAGATGTCGCTGGGCCGTGTCGAACTGGCTCTGCGCCTGCACCTGAGCGACCTTCGCGTCATCCGCCAGTTTCTGCGCGAGCGCGCCTTCGCGCACCAGCGCGGTCCGATTGTTGAAGAGTTTGGTGGCGGCATCGAGCGCCTGCCGCGCGGAGTTCACGTCTGTTTGGGCTCTGGTGAGATCGTCGGGGAGCGTTCCACCCACGGTGGTGCGGTATTGGGACTCAGATTGATTCAGCAAGGCGCGGCTCTCGTCCGCTGCGCTCACCAGGTCGCGATTCTCCAGCTCCGCCACCAGCTGGCCTTGCTTGACCTTGTCTCCGCGGTTTACCAGGAAACGCTTCACCGGGGCGCTCACTTTGGAAGTGATGTTGGCTTGATTCACCGGAAACAGAACAGCTTCGGCGATAAACACGTTCTGAATCGGCTGTCGCTTCACTTTCGCGACTTGTACCGGAGTCACGGCGTCTTCGGCGGTCTCTTTCTTCTCGCTCTTCGTTCCACAGCCGATCGAAGCGGCCAGGAGCGCGCATAGCAGAGCCTTACGCGTTCTCATCTCATAGGCTCCCTGTCAGGATCCGCAGCGTGGCGAGCGCGACGCGGTAGCGCGCGAGTCCGTCGGCGTACGCATTGCGGCTCAGCGCCAAGGTGCTCTGCGCGTCCGCGACCTCAAGCACGGTCGACTCGCCAGCCTGATAGCGGAGGAGAGTCAAGCGAAGGCTCTCGGACGAGAGGTCTAAGGAACTGCGCAGGGATGCGATCTGCCGCTCAGCCGTTTGCGCTTCCAGATAGTAAGTCTGCAGGTTGGATTGCAGCTGACGCCGGGCGAGTGACGCGTCCAGCTTGGCCTGGTCTTCGCGGAGTCGCGCCTGCTTGACCTTGCTTTGCGTCGCGCCCCAATTCCAGACAGGGATGTTCAGTGTTACCTGGCCAGAGTAGCCGAGGTTTTGGCGGTTGGTGACGAGGTAATCGGGCAAGGTGCTGCGACCTGTCGCCGGCGTTGCGTAGTCGGTTTGCGCAAGCAGTTGATTGGCATCAATTCCATAGAAGAAGTCGAGAGAGAGCGAAGGGATATAAGCGTATCGCGCGACGTCGACATCGCTCTTGGCAGCTAACACGCTCGCCTCGGCGGAGCGCAGATCCGGGTTGTTGGTCCGGGCGGCAAGGCCGGCCTCTTCAAGACTTGGCATGCGAGGCGGTGTGTCCAAGTCGTCCTCCACCGTGAAGTCCCGCGTGACATCAGGGAAGATGAAGACCGCTAAGGCCACCTTAGCCTTTTCCTCCGCGGCTTGCGCGTCATCCAGATCGCGCTCCCTCTGCTTTAATTGAATCTGGGCCTTGATCACATCGGCTCCAGCGGCTTCTCCGCCAGCTTGCTGCTTTTGGGTAATGTCGAGGAAGCGGCGAGCTTCGCCGGCGCTGGTCTGCGCGCTGGCGACCTTCCGTGCATTCACCACAACGGCGTAATAGTTTTGCACGATGGTGGCGTTCAAGCCGCGTGCCGCCACGTCTCGCTTGGCCAATGCGACTGCTTGCAACGCAGTCGCACGCCGAAGCTCGCCACGCCGGAACGTGGAGAAGAGATCTTCGTGGAGCACGGCCTGCTCGTTGTACACGTGCACGCCATCGTTTGCCACGAACACGCCGGACGGCGTACCGTTCCCTTCCGTATAGATGAACTGGTTGAACGCGTTGACGGATGGCAAAAGGCTAGCGCGAGCCTGCATCCGATCCTCCCGTGCGAGCGCTACGGCGAGTTCCGCCGATTGAATCTGAGACCCGTAGCGCCTCGCGCGCGCAATCGCATCGAGCAGCGTAATCCGGAGCGGCGGAGATGGCGGGATTTGCGCCAGCAAAGGCGATAAAATGGCGAGCCACGCGAGAGGCGCCACCCGCGTGGCTAAGGAGCTACCCACAGTTTCCTCCAATTGCAGCAATCTAAGCTGAAGAAATCCTGAAGACAACGGACGTTAGCATCTTCTCAGCTTTGGCTTTAGGATGGTCAATAACCATGCAGATCCTGGTAGTGGAAGACGAGCCGCGCATGGCATCTCTGCTTCGGACGGCATTTGAGGAAGAGGGCTACCGGACGACGGTTGTCTTGGACGGAGCTTTGGCTCTGGAGATGACGCGCGTGGGGACCTTCGATGTGATCGTTTTGGACGTGATGATCCCTCGTTTGGATGGCTTCAGCGTCGCTCGCCAATTGCGGCAGTGGGGCAATCAAACTCCGATTTTGATGCTGACCGCGAAGGATGGCGATCGGGATGCCGTTCGGGGACTGGATTGCGGAGCGGACGATTACCTGACCAAGCCGTTCTCGCTCGAAGTTCTTCTGGCGCATGTGCGGGCGGTAAGCCGGCGGGGCCCGATTGCGCAGAGCGTGCAGTTGCGGGCAGCGGATCTCATACTCGACACGGCCAGCCGGGATGTTACGCGCGCGGGGCGACCCATTTCTCTCACCCCCCGCGAGTATAGTTTGCTGGTTTTCCTGCTTCGTAATAGAGGACGCGTGGTTTCACGGGAGGCGATTCTGGAAAACGTATGGGGTTCGGATGCAGATGTGGACGGCAACACGATTGAGGTTTTCATCCGGCTGTTGAGGAACAAGCTCGAGTCGGCAAGCGCGCCGAAGCTGATCCATACGGTTCGCGGTATCGGCTATTCGTTGCGGGAGAGCGCGCATTGAGGTGGGGCAGCAGGGCTATCCGTTCACGGCTGACGCTTCGATATTCCGCTATCCTGTTCGCTGGTCTCTCGGTATTTGGGGCGGCGATCTGGCTTTCCCTTTGGTATCGCCTTTACACGGATCTGGACGCGGCGTTGCTGCAGCAAACGCGCGGCATGGAACGATATCTGGGCTTGGAAGCATCCGAGAATCTTCGGGATCTTCCGCAGGAGATGGACGAATTTTCCCGCTCTTTGCCGGGGGATCACCTGGTACAGGTGCAAGATAGCTCCGGCCGCGTGATAGCGTCCTCTGGAATTGCGACTAACCGGCTGCTGAAGAGCGTGACCGGCCTATCTCCCCAGGGTTCATTTGGACAAGCGCAATTTGACGGGACCTCCTACCGTACGTTCAGTGAAATTTACCAGGAGAATGGGCGTTTCTATCGCGTTTTTCTGGCTGCGTCCACTTCTGCGATCGACGGGACGCTACGGTGGCTGTCGTTCCTGCTGTTCGCCGCGATCCCAATTCTGGTGCTGCTTTCGGCGGGAGGCGGATACTGGCTCAGCACGAACGCGCTTGCGCCGGTCGATCGAATGACTGCCGATGCGCGGAATATCAGTTTTGATAATCTCTCGGCCCGTCTGGAAGTACCGCAAACGGAAGACGAACTCGAGCGCTTGGCGGAGACCTGGAATGCCATGCTGGCGCGAATCGAGGCGTCCGTCGATCGGATGACGCGCTTCACCGCGGATGCGTCACATGAACTGCGCACGCCGCTCGCCCTGATACGCACCACGGCGGAGGTGGCGCTACGTCGGATGCGCACGCCTGAGGCCTACCGGGAATCTCTCGAACATGTCCGCGGCGAAGCAGAACGGATGACTCAATTGATTGAGGACCTACTCTTCCTGGCGCGCGCAGACGCGAAAGCCACGACGGGAATGCCTGAGGTGGTGGATCTGCCCACGCAATTGGATCTGGCGGTGGCGGAAGCGTCGCCCTTGGCGACGGCGAAAGGGGTTACGATTCACACAACGCGCGCCGCGCCGGTAGCGCCGATATGGGGCGATGACGACGCGATCCGGCGCATGATCTTCGCTCTACTCGACAATGCAGTCAAATACACGCCAGTCGGCGGTACGATAACGGCCTGCGTGCGTTTGGAGGACGAGCGGGCGCGCGTGCTGATTCGGGACACGGGCGTGGGAATCAGTCCGCAGGCCCTGCCACACGTCTTCGAGCGATTCTTTCGCGCGGACCCCTCGCGACGTCGCGACGGCAGCAGTTACGGTCTGGGATTGGCCATCGCGCAAACCATCGCGCAGCAGCACCATACCGCGATCGAGGTGCAATCCGAGCCGGAGAACACAGTGTTTTCGGTGGGGTTCGAAGTGGCTGGAGTGAGGAAAGCCTGAAGACGGTTTCAGGGATTCTTCAGGTTCGGTCCGTATAGTCGAGGCGTGCGTTCCTCCTTTTTGTGGCTTCCCTTGCTGGCCGGCTTGTTAATGGCGGCTGCCCCGCATTTCCAGATCACAGACGAGATCAAGTTGGGCGGTGAAGGGGGCTGGGATTACCTGGCGGTGGATACCTCGAACCGTCGCTTGTACGTTTCCCACGGAACCCAAGTAGACGTGGTCGATGTGCAGACTGCGAAGGCAATGGGCAAGATCCCGGACACTGCGGGAGTCCATGGAATCACGTTCGCACCCGATCTCAATAAGGGGTTCATCAGCGACGGCAGGGCGAACGATGTCACGGTGTTCGATCTCAAGTCGCTGGCCGTATTGAGCCGCGTTAAGACGGGCACCAACCCCGACGCGATCCAGTTCGATCCGGTCTCCGGACGCGTGTTCACGTTTAACGGCAGATCGAACGATATCACGGCGATCGCGGCGAAGACCGGACAGGTGGAGGGAACCATTCCGGTCGGCGGGAAGCCGGAATTCGCGCAGGCGGACGGCAAAGGGCACATCTACTTCAACATCGAAGACAAGAACGAGATCGGAGAACTGGATACCAACAAGATGGTGATTTCCAAACGGTATTCGCTCCAGCCTTGCGATGGACCATCCGGTTTGGCCATGGACGTTAAGAACCGGAGGCTCTTCTCCGTTTGCGAAAGCAAGATCATGGCGATCTCCGACCCCGATGCGGGCAAAGTGATCGCTACTGTGCCAATTGGCGGCGGCGCGGACGGAGCGGCGTTCGATCCGGGGACCGGACTAGCTTTCAGTTCCAACGGCGAAGGCACGCTGACCGTGGTCGGCGAGAAGTCCGGGAAGTGGGCCGTCGTGGAGAACGCAACCACCAAGCGAGGAGCGCGGACAATCGCACTCGATCCTAAGAGCCACAGCGTCTATCTACCGACAGCGGAATTCGGCGCCACGCCGGCAGCTACGGCGCAGAACGCACGCCCGCGCCCGTCGATTCAGCCGGGAACCTTTGAAGTGCTCGTTCTACAAGCCAAGTAATTCGATCATGCGGCGGCCGTTGAAGTTGCTGCGCCACGCACTTCCGTGTTTACGCGGGCCGGTTGGAATCCGGCTTTGGCTAATGCGTAATAGACAACAAAACCCACCACGAAGCTGTAGACCACGGCCGGCTGAGCATAACGTTTGATGTCGTCGGGAAGCGGCATGAAGGAAAACGGAGCGATTCCAACAAGGAATCCGACGGCCCACGCGCCGTACCCCGCCCAATTGATTCCTAATCGCGGTCCCGCCCACTTGCGGCCGGAGAGAAGGTAGTCAGCCGCGATCGCGCCGCAGATCGGCCCGAAAGAAGCACCCACAATATTGAAGAAGGTGACTAGGTTGGCCGCTACTCCGGTGAGCGCGAGAACGATTGCGATGGTGGCGCCGACCATGGTGGAAGTCATGCGGGGAACGCGCGGAATCATAGTTGAGAAGCTGTTGCCTGCGATGAAGGCGCAGAAGCAGCTAGGCGTCACCGAGGCAATCGCGAACAGGAAGAACATCGCGCTTGCAACCCATCCACCTGTCGCCCCGATTACATCTCCAAAAGTAAAGCTCTGCAGGTGCGGATCGAGCGCGCGGGCGCCGGCCACGGAAAGCAGCGGCAATCCGCCAGCGATCAGAATCGGGAGCACAATGCCCACCAGGCCGCCCCACTTCACGTCACTTGCGTTGCGGTTGTTCATCCCGAAGTCCGCACCTGCCGCGCCGGCCGTGGCAAAGAATCCGATCACTACCGCGATCAGGCCGGTGAACGCGGCGAAGACGTCGGGGTGCGCGACCGTGTGTTGCGAAATACCTGGCGCGGTTTTAGCGAAGACGAACAGGATCATCACCAACGGGATCACGTTCAAGGCGAGCGACGTCTTGGCCACATATTGAATTCCTTTGACACCGATGTAAGCCATGAGATAACCCCACACGATGGCGATCAGCGCGAAGGGAACGGTGCCGGGGTTCGCGTTCATGCGCAGTCCGCTCAAGATGAAGCTGGTGGTCAGGTAGGTCGCCACCGCGAACCATCCGACTTGCAGCAGCCCCATCAATAGTCCGGGCATGAGATAACCGCCGGTGGTGCCGAATGTGGAGCTGCCCACTACGTAAAGCGGAAAGCCGGTCTTCATGCCCAGCATTGCCGGCGCGTAGTAATACAGGGCAAAGCTCAGGAAACCGGCGACGACCAGGGCCAGTAGGCACACCCCTAAGCCCGCGCGATCGATCGTGCCTTGCGCGATCGATTGGTAGAAGGCGACCCACAGAAACACGCCCGCGTAACTGGGAGCGGTGTTCACGTACCAGGGCGCTCGTTTAGATGGTGGGTTTGCAGGCGTGTTGGCCAAGTAGGAAGGGAGCGTTGACATCGGTGGCGCGATTATATCGAACGGTGCGCGGAACGCAAGCGGCGATGATGAATCATGCAGTCCACCGTTCGATTTGTTTGCGCCGTAATCCCCTCTCATCCGTTCGCGGCCTGTGCCATTCTCCTCGGCCTGAGCTCGCTTCCCTTACCGATGTGCGCTCAGATAAGGTCGCCCGGGCAGCCGACCACAGGTCCCGGCGGCTCGATGTATCCATACACGAAGACCATTCAGTCCGGCCCGTTCTCTTCAAAGCCGGGAGTCAGTTCTCCTGCACTCGCCTACTATATCTTTCAACCAACAGGGGGCCTGACGCCTGCGTCATTGCCGGTGGTGCTCTTCCTTCATGGGTATCTGCTTAACCAGGAACCCACCACAGGCGATAGTCCGCAGAACTACATTTATTGGATTCGCCACATTGTGTGTAAGGGGTACACGGTGGTGTTCCCGCTTTACGATCAGGGCGTGGGACCCACAGCGTTCGCGACAGATATCATCAGCGCGTGGGAGACTGCGCTGAAGCGATTGGGTTCGGGAGGATTCATTCCGCCGCAAAGCGATGCGGAAGGACTGGAGACCGCGTTTGTGGGGCACTCCTTGGGCGCGGTCGAGGCGCTTACGGTCGCACAAACGATTGCGAAGGGAGGAGTTCCGCTGGTGACGCCTCGAGCAATCGCGGCATTTACTCCGGGGCTGGGCCAGACCAATCTGCCGATCGACTTCCACCAACTGGATCCGAACACGAAGTTAATTCTTGTGGATGCCGATGAGGATACGGCGGCGGATCTCGCCACAGCGCAGGGCATCTGGAGTTCGGTGAGCGAGGCACTTCCGTTGTCGAATCGGGATTTTCTGGAGGTTGTTTCCGACAGCCATGGAACGCCCGCCCAGTTGGGAGACCACTGGTTTCCGTTAACGAACGGCTTGAACGACACGGCCGCAGTGGACGATCGCGACTACAACGTCACATGGAAGCTGAGCGTCGGACTTCTCAATTGCGTGTTTGCCGGAACCGACTGTTCGTACGTGCTCACACACGGCGGAGACCTCGAAGTCGATATGGGGCTGTGGAGCGATGGAACCGCCGTTCACCCTCTGCAGGAGAACCCGTAAGTCGAATGTTTCAAAGGCCGCCTTCGAGGGGAAGAGCGAGCGGCGGTTCCCGGAGGAAGTCGAGATCGGCCATCTTGCTCACGGCCTCACGCAAAGCGCGCTCGGACGTACTCTCGACCGTGATTACGAAGGGGAGAGCATGCTTGTCCTCGCACGGCAGTTGCAGCACGGCTTCGAGGCTGATGTGACGATCGGCCAGGATGCCGGAGAGGGTGGCGATGATGCCCGGCCGGTCCTCGACCAGGAACCGGATGTAGTAGGGACGGCTCTGTTCGAGAACCGAGAGCGGGCGGTACTCACCGAGCCGTTCGTGAGCGAAAGGTGACACACGCTCGGGACTGCCGGACCGGATCTCACGGGCCACG
>CAVTXC010000019.1:0-237652 GCA_963738525.1 Bryobacterales bacterium | reverse complement strand
GAAATCCCGGAAAATCGCCTTAATCGTTTCAACCACTTAGGCCCTTCCAACCCGGCCATCCTCATTTTCGAATGCTACTTCTGAAGCCGGGGGGATCTAACATCCCCCCACATCTAACTCAGAAAAGAGCTTCCGAAAATGTCGCCTCACTCCGTCACACCCGAGCCGTTCGATCCTAACGACGACGCGGCCGCGAAGGCCAGCCTCATCAACGCCGTCAACCGCCTCTGGGGCAAACCCCCGGCCGCGGATTCCGCAACCACGCCCCCACGTACCGCCTCCCAAAAGCGCATCGACGCGAACCGCCGCAACGCCCAGCACTCTACCGGACCCCGCACCAGCGAGGGCAAAGCTCAGTCCCGCATGAATGCCCTGAAGCATCCGGTCACCAGCGAAAAGCTCATCCTCCGCGATGACGAGTACGTCAATTACTTCCACCGCTCCTCCCGCCTAATCGCCGATATGCGTCCGGTCGGCGCCATGGAAGAACAGCTCGCGATTGAAATCGCCGAGCACCACATGCGGCTCAACATGTTCTCCGCGCTCCAAACCAACATGCTGAATCTGGACATCATGGAGTTCATGAATTACTACCCCTCGAACAGCGATCCCAACATGCTCCAAACCATGGGTCAGGTCGAATCCATGCGGATCGACTGCGCGGGCCCCAAAGTCTTCGACACCATCGGCCGCCAGGAAGGCCGCACGACGCGCCACGTGCTGCGCCTATCGGAACGGCTGGATGTCATGCAGGACCGCCGCATGAAACGCGCCAAAGGGGAGGACACCTTCACCCTCGAAGGCTGCGAGGCCTACCAGACGCTGCTCACCCAACTGAACTACTACCGCAAGCTAGCCGAAGAGGACGCCGAACTCGACCGGCTCGAAGCCATCGAGCGCGCCGCGGAGGACGAAGCCCGGGCGGCTGCACAAGCCGAGATCGACGCGGCGCAAGCCGCAAGGGAGGCCGAAACCGCGCAAGTTGTTGAAGAAGAAGCCACTTTCGACGTGGGTTCGTTTCGCAAAAATTCCTACGAAGCCGCTAACGCACTGCGCAAAGCGGAGCACAATGTTGCACAACCGGCCGCCGCGCAGGCCAAACCGGCCGCAAAGCTGTCCAAATCCAGCTCGAAAAGAGCCCAGCGCCGCAAAAAGTAGCCCCTTCATGTCCCTGACTTCCCCGCAGGTCCGCTGCATACGCCCTACGTCTGTCCGCTCGGCGTCGTATCCTAAGAGCTGGATGTCGCGCGAGACCACCTTGAGCCCGCCGGCTGCTCTCGTTGCGCTCGAAGCGGCTCTCGCCTCGGTTCTCCGTGGAAAGCCTGAAGTAATTCGCCTTTCGATCGTCTGCCTGCTGGCGCGCGGCCATCTCCTCATCGAAGACGTTCCCGGCGTCGGGAAAACCACGCTCGCCCACGCCCTCGCCCATTCCATCGACTCGCAGTTCCACCGCATCCAGTTCACCAGCGACATGATGCCCAGCGATGTCCTCGGCGTCACCATCTACAACGCGCACACCGAAGCCTTCGAGTTCAAGCCCGGTCCCGTCTTCACCAACATCCTGCTTGCCGACGAGATCAACCGCACTACCCCGAAGACTCAGTCCGCGCTCCTCGAATGCATGAACGAAGGCCAGGTCACCATGGATGGCCGCACCCTGCCGCTGCCGGAACCCTTCTTCGTCGTCGCTACCCAGAATCCCGCCGAACACCACGGTGCGTATCCCGCTGCCGGAATCGCAGCTCGATCGCTTCCTCCTGCGCATTCGGATCGGATACCCCGACGCGGCCGCCGAGCGCGACATCCTTCGCAATCCCGTGCAGCCCGGCGTCACCTTCCCGCCGGTGTGCACCGGCGCCGATATCGTCGCCTTGCAAAAGGCAGTCGAAGCGTGCGCGCCGACGAGTCGATCCTCGACTACATCCTGGCCATCGTCGAGAAGACCCGCACCCATGAATCGCTCATGCTGGGCGTCAGCCCCCGCGGCTCCCAGGCCCTGTTCCGCGCCGCTCAGGCCCGCGCCATGGTGTACGGCCGCGACTATCTGATTCCCGACGACGTCAAGCGCCTCGTCGATCCCCGTCTTCGGACACCGCATCGTCGTGCAGCCCCGCACCGCGCTGGGCGCCCGCCGCGCCGAAGCCGCTGATCGTATCCTCGAAGAGATCCTCACCCAGGTGGAAGTCCCCCTGTAGCGGATCGCCAACACACGAATGAAAACTGCCATCATCGGTCTGCCCATGACGGGCAAGACCTCGCTGTTCACGATCCTCACTGGCGTCACCCAGGAGTCGCGCGTGGGTTCCATGTCCGTCCGCACCGGCGTCGCCAAGGTGCCCGACGCTCGCGTCGACGCGCTGGCCAAGCTCTTCGATCCCCCCAAGATCACCTACGCCACGGTCGAATATCTCGACTGTCCCGTCCATCTCGAAGGAGTCGCTGCGCGATCCCGCGCTTCCTCGCCGGACTCCGCGTCGCCGATGCCTTCGCGCACGTCGTTGCGCGTCTTCGAGGACGACACCGTCCCGCACGAACACGGCTCCGTCGACCCGGTCCGCGATCTCAACGACGTCGATACCGAACTCATCCTGAGCGATCTCGTCGTCATCGAGAAGCGCCTCGAACGCCTCGAAAAGGATCGCAAGAAAGCCAGAAGACCCCCGAACTCGACCACGAGTTCGAGCTGCTGCAAAAGGCCAAGGCCATGCTCGAAGCCAACCAGCCGCTGCGCAATCTCGAGCTCGACGACGAAGACGAGAAGCGCATCCGCGGATTCCAGTTCCTTTCGCAGAAGCCGATGCTCTGCGTTCTGAACCTGGGCGAAGCCGACGCCGGCAAGTCTCCACGCCAAAGAAGAGGAGTTCCGCAGCGGTCCGCTCGCCGGACGCAAGCAGACCGAAGCCGCCGCTGTCTGCGGCAAGATCGAAGCCGAACTCGCCGAACTGCCGCGCGAAGAACAGCGGGACTACCTGGCGAGCTACGGCCTCAACGATTCCGGCCTGGAGCGGCTGATCGCCGCCACCTACCGGCTGCTCGGCCTCATGTCCTTCCTCACCGCGGGCGATACGGAAGTGCGCGCCTGGACCATCCCGATCGACAGCACCGCCCAGAAAGCCGCCGGCGCCATCCACTCGGATTTCGAGAAGAAGTTCATCCGCGCCGAAGTCGTGAACTGGAAGAACCTGGTCGATCTGGACGGCTACCCGGGCGTTCGCGAGAAAGGGCCTGCTGCCGCCTGGAAGGCAAGGAGTACATCGTCAAGGACGGCGACGTGCTCGTAATTCGACACAGCTAGTCCAGCGCAAAGAGCCGCGCACAGCAGCCAAGGAACCAGTCGCCCCAGCGCGTATAGAACGTCAGCCGCTTCTCGTAGGAGAAGCCCATCGCCGCCGACGCTTCCGTGATACAGCAGCAGTTGCTGGCGAACGCGGCCCGCCGGGTCGATAGCCGCGGTGATCCCGTCGTTGGTCGCGCGCAGAATCCAGCGGGCGATTCTCCGCTGCGCGCATGCGCACGATCTCCAGATGCTGGTAGCGCGCGGCGGTCTTGCCGAACCAGCCGTCGTTGGAGGGATTGAACAGAACCTCCGCGCCGTTCGCCGCGAAGCGGCTGATGAAGCGCGGGAACACGGATTCGTAGCAGATGAACGTGGCCGCTCTGTGCTCGCCGAGCGCGGTGAGATCGACCTGCTCCGTGCCCGGCCGGAAATCGCCGCGCCTCCTGAGAGATCTTTGAAGGCGATGGGCCCCAGCGGCCACGGCATGAACTCGCCGAACGGCACCAGATTCATCTTGTCGTAGCGCGACACGATCTTCGCCGCCTCGGGTCGATCAGGCGATGGCGGAGTTGAGGATCGCGCCATCCGGAGCGTGTGCCGACCAGCCCGGCCAGAAAGTTCGACATGCGCGGCCGTCCGCGCGATTGACTTGCGAGAAACGCCATGAACGCGGGGTCGTTGTCGTAGAAAGGCGCGGGCGCTTCGGGCCAGACCAGCAGATCGGGACGCGGTTCGGGTCTCGCAGCGGTGCCGACGAGAGCTCTTCCATGCGGTCGAGCAGCAGCACAAAGCGCTGCGGGCAGTCCACGTCTCGTTTTCGTCGATATTAGGCTGCACCAGTACCGCGCGCTTTCGCTGGGCGGATGCGCGCGGGAGGAAGCGCGGGCAAGAGCGAACAACAACGGCAGCAGCGCCACGCCCAGCAGCGGGATCGCCGGGCGCTTCAACGCCAGGATTCGCGCGACCTCCGCCGCCAGCGCGGCGAAGAGGAACGAGATGCCCCACACGCCGGCGAACGGCGCAATGCGCAGCGGCTAGCGCCCATGTCGATCGCCGCGTTGCCCAGGTTCAGCCACGCGAAACCCAGTGGCCCGTGCGTGTACTCGATCAGCACCCACAACGCGGCCGTCGCGGGATCGCCAGCCGCGTTCGCATCGTCCACCCGGCCAGCAGCGCGAAGACGCCGCACTGCAATGCCTTCGCCAGCGCGAACAGCACGAATACGAACCACGCCGTATGCGCCGCTCATCCCGCCGTGCGTCGCGATCGTGAATTGGATCCAGTTGCAGACCGTCGAACCAGTACACCGACTCCCGAGACAGTAGCCCAGTCAGAAGCGCCACTTCCACCGCCGCTCCCGCGCCGCGGCGAAGATCAGCGGAGCGAGCGCAACAGGGCGCCAGCCAGGGACAGTCATGTCCGGGGAAAGAGACGATCAGCAGCGCCGCCGTAGCCAGCGCCAGGACCCAGTTCACGCCGTGTCCGCGGGCCTGCTCGCTCACGATGTCCGCCATGTAGGAAGACCGCACCAGCGGCCCGCTGAACACCATCTTGAAGCCCAGCCGCAAGCCCGAAGTCGCGATACGCGTCGAACTCCGCCGGGCGTGACGTAGCGCGCTACCGCTAGATTGCGCCGCGTCGGACGCAGATATTGGCCGATGGTCGCCACGTCCGTACCCGCGGCATCGCGCAGATCCCGCAGCAGCTGATGGATCTTCGTCCTCCGCTTCGCCCAGTCCCACCATGAAGCCGGATTTGGTCAGCACATCGGGCCGGTAGCGGCGCGCGAACTGCGAGCACGTCGAGCGACTGCCGGTAGTCCGCTTGCGGACGCACCTTGCGGTAGAGGCGCGGCACCGTCTCCATGTTGTGGTTGAACACGTGCGGCCCGGCGTCGAGCACGCGCGCCACCGCATCGAGATCGCCCTGGAAATCCGGCGTCAGCACTTCGACGCGGGCGTCGGGTAGCGCGCGGCCGACCTCGCGCACGGTCTCGCGCGAAATGGTGCGACCCGCCGTCCGCAAGGTCGTCGCGGTTCACGCTGGTGATCACCACGTAGCGCAGCTTCATCGCCGCCGCCATGCGCGCCACGTTGGCGGGCTCCGCCGGATCGAGCCGCATGTCCGCCTTCCGGGGATTGCCCTTCGGCACCGAACAGAAGCCGCAGCCGCGCGTGCAGAGATTGCCCAGGATCATGAACGTCGCCGCGCCGCGATGGAAGCACTCGTGGATGTTGGGCAGCGCGCCGATTCGCAGACCGTATGGAGGTTCAAGCTCCCGCAAGCTCGCGCTTCAGCTGTGTTCAGCGACTCGAAGTGCGTCGGCGCTCTTGCGCGCCCATTCCGGCAGACGCGCCGGCGGCGCGGAAATCTGAACGAGGCTGGTGGACACGAGCGATTCTCTATCGCGCGACGATCGGTTTCGAAACCCGCAGCCCGGAGCTTCTGCTTGGAATCGTAGCAGTCGGTGCATGTCCTTATAAGGGCCGACCAGCACACGGATACAGCCCCTCCTTCGGGCTTTCGCCGATGAGAGCCGGGTACCCGCGATCTTGCGGATCACCTTGACGATGTGGTCGGCATCCTCGCGCTTCAGCGCGGCTACTTGCAGATAGCTGCCGGTCCCCGGTGGGCCGTGGATCCGTTGGTTCGACGGGCCGGTGTCTCGGCAGCGCGCGCAGCGTCGTCTTCGGCTTCCGGGCGCGGCTCGTCGCGGGCGCCGGGTTCGTCGGCGCGCGCCGCTCGTTGAGCCGCTCGCTCGGTGGAGCTGAGGCGATCGTCTTGAGAACGCTCGGGCGCCGGCGCCACTGGGTCGGCATGGGGACGTCGCCGTTCGAGTCGCCGCGCTGACCGCCGTCGTATTCTTCCCGATCATGTATCCGATCGTGAAGGCCACGCCCAAAAGACCACTACGACGAAAAAGATGCTGAGGAGTTGCTTGTTGCCCAGCACTATCTCCCCTTGCTGTTCGTTGTCGTTGCCATTGTTGCGTTCCCTAGAGCGTTGATTGGTTCTTCGGTCAAACCAAAGCGGCCAGATTGGCCCGAAGAGGCGATGCGTTCGAGGCTCCGCGCAATCCGTTCATCATATCGATGGGCAAAGGGAACACGATGGTGGTGTTCTTCTCCGCGCCGATCTCCACCAGGGTCTGCAGATAGCGCAGTTGAAGGGCGGCGGGCTGCTTCTGCAGCACCTCGGCTGCCATGGCCAGTTTCTCCGCCGCGGTGAATTCGCCTTCGGCATGGATGATCTTGGCGCGGCGTTCGCGTTCTGCTTCCGCCTGCCGGCGAGTGCTCGGATCATCTGTTCGGGAAGATCCACCTGCTTGACCTCCACCATGGTAACCTTCACGCCCCACGGGGACGTGTGCTGGTCGAGGATCTCCTGCAGCCGGTTGTTGAGCTTCTCGCGCTGGCTCAGCAGTTCGTCGAGTTCCACCTCGCCGAGCACGCTGCGAAGCGTGGTCTGCGCGAGTTGCGAAGTCGCATAGCGGAAGTTGTTCACTTCCACGATCGCGAGCCGCGGCTCGATGACGCGGAAGTAGATCACCGCGTTCACCTTCACCGTCACGTTGTCGCGCGAGACGACGTCCTGCGGCGGAACCTCGAAGGGCTCGATGCGCAGCGACACTCGCTCCATGCGATCGAGCGGCGCGGAACACCAGGATGACCCCGGGACCTTTCGGCTTGTCGAGCAGCCGCCCGAGGCGGAAGATCACGGCGCGCTCGTACTCGGCCAGGATCTTGATGGATGACAGCAGGTAGATCGCGACGATGAAGCCGATCAACAACGGGATGCTAAGCATGAGGGTCCTTGGGCTCCACCTGGAGCAGTAAGTCGGTTACACCGCGCACTTGCACATGCGTGCCGCGCGGGACGTTCGTCGGAGAGCGCGCCATCCAGTTCTCGCCATGCACGAGCACGCGTCCTTGGGGAGACAGGTCCTGGAGAGCGACGCCCCACTGCCCGATCATCCCTTCGGCGCCGGTCACTACCTTGCTGTGTCGCGCTCGCACCGCGAGGGTTACCAGCAGCGCCGTGATGATCGCGACCGGCAGTGCGACACCCAGCGCGGTAGAGAGATGGATGCGCATCTCGGGCATCGTCGTATCGATCAGCATGGTCGCGCCCAGCACCAGCGCGGCAGCACCGCCGGCGCTCAACACCCCGTGCGAGACGAACTTCAGCTCGAGTGCGAACAGAGTCAGTGACAGCAGGATCAGCGCCACGCCCAGCCAGTTCAACGGCAGCATGCTGATCGCCGCCAAGCCCAGCAGCAGCAGGATCGAGCCAGCTACGCCGGGGAAGATCAACCCCGGCGAAGAGAACTCGACATAGATCCCCAGCACGCCCAGCGCGAGCAGGATCAGTGCGATATTGGGGTCGCTGATCGCCGAAAGCACACGTTCGCGCAAGGAGAGTTGGTAGTGCGCAATCGCGGCATCACTCACACGGAGCGTCACCGTTCTCCCATCGAAGCGTTTGAGCGTACGTCCATCGAGTTGATGGAGCAGATCGCGCTCATCCCGCGCGATGTACTCGACCAGGTGACCGTCAAGAGCCTCGTGCTCGGTGAACGACTTACTCTGCCGCACCGCGGTCTCGGCTAACTGTCCGTTCCTCCCGCGTTGCGCGGTCATGCTGCGCAAGGATGCCGAAGCATCGTTCTCGAGCTTCTCCTTCATCACCGGGTCCATCGTCGCGCCCGAGATCACCGGATGCGCCGCGCCGGTGTTAGTGCCCGGCGCCATTGCGGCTGCATCGCCCGCTTCGAGGATGAAGAATCCCGCGGATGCCGCTCGCGCTCCTTGCGGTCCCACATAGGTGACCACGGGAACAGCGGAAGACTCGATAACCGCGATCGACTCGCGCATCGCGTCCATCAAGCCGCCTGGCGTGTCGATACGAATGATCAGCAGAGAGTCACCTGCTACGGATGCTTCATGGATCGCGCTCTTGAGTATCTCGGTAGTAACAGGATGAACAATGCCCGTAAGTTCTACCTCACGGACATTGGCGCTGCAGTGAATCGCGGCTAAGAGCAGGAATGCGGCAACGCGCATCGGTTCATTCCATTGTCACATTATGGGCTGAATAGAAAGGATTATTGGCAGTTCGTACTACGCCGCGATAAAATGTAGCGTAACGCTCAAATTCGAAAGGGAGACAAAAATTTAGATGGCTAAGAAAACTGCGAACACAAACAATTCCTCAATGGAGACACCCGGCGGAGCGGCTCCTAAGCGCGCCTCGGTATCGAAAGCGAAGAAGCATATCAGAGCGCAAGCGGCTGGTGTCGCAGCAGCGGTAGAAGGCTTCGTACACGCGATTGCCACCCCTTCCGAAGAAGAGACCCCCAAACCTGCCGCGACCGATATTTTGGAAGCTCCTGTCGTTGAAGCTCCCGTGGCGCGGGAAGCCGCTCCTGTGACGCATGAAGCGATTGCTCAACTCGCCTACCAGTTCTACCTCGATCGCGAAGGCCGCGGCGGTTCACAAGCAGACGACTGGTTCCGCGCCGAAGAGACGCTTAAAGCAAAGTCCGCTTCCGTTTAGTACTTCCGCAGCACCGCTAACAAGCGGCCCTGAATATCCAGATCACTCGCGCGCACATAGATCGGCTTCATCGTGGAGTTAGCCGGCTGTAATCGGAGCATTCCTCCGCCTTCACGATAGAGCCGCTTCAGGGTGGTTTCCGTGCCGCCGACCAGCGCCACCACGATGTCGCCGTCGCGCGCCTCCGTGGTGCGCTCTACCAGGATCATATCCCCATCGCAGATGTGGTCCTCGATCATCGAATCGCCCCGTACCTGGAGAGCATAGGTATCCGAATGACCGAGGAAGTCAGCAAAACTGAGAGTTGCGCGCTCGGAAACCGACTCTACTGGCGTGCCCGCCGCAATGCGGCCTAGTAGCGGCACCTCGAGCGCCTGTTCTTTGCGCATGCGCTGGCGTTCGACCAGGTATTTGGGCGCCAGATCCACCGAGCGGCTCTGGTTGTGAGCTCGCTTAAGGTAGTTCTTCGCCTGTAACGCGGAGATGTGCTTGTGTACCGTCGCGAGTGACGCGAGTTTCAGCGCGTTCGCGATCTCCTCGTAGCTGGGGCTGTAGCCGTTGTCGTCCACGAACGCGGCAATGAAGTCGACTACTTCCTTCTGTCTCCGGGTGAGCGCCATGCCTACAGCATAGGCGAACAAAAGGTGAAGCACAAGAGGTTTACCATAAAGGTAGAAAGAAGGCTGATTCACCCCACAATGGACTCCGCACTGGAAAGCCAGCTAGGCATCAATAGCTGGTTCGAAGAGGAGTTGCGCGAACAGTATCATCACGACCGCAGCTCCATCGATCAAAGCTGGAAGGCAATCCTCGAACAGAACGGCACAACGAAGCACTCAAACGGCACCGCCGCTACCAAGACCGTAGCGGTCGTATCCGCGCCTGCGGTACAGGTCGGACCGGGAGATGAACTCGTACCCTTGCGGGGCGCCGCGGCTCGCATTGCCGAAAACATGGCTGCCAGCCTGTCCGTTCCGCTCGCCACGTCGCAACGCATCCTCCCTGTAAAGGTCATCGACGAGAACCGGAGACTGCTGAACCACCACCGCACCCTCACCGGGAAGAGCAAGATCTCGTTCACGCACCTGATCGGGTGGGCCATCGTCAAGGCAGCCAAGATGGTGCCCGTAATCAACACCGCCTATGCCGAGAATGAAGGCGAACCGTTCCGCATCGTGCGGCAACACGTCAATCTCGGACTGGCCATTGACGTCGCCGCTAAGAACGGCACGCGCAGCCTCGTCGTGCCCAACATCAAGAACGCGGACGGGATGACGTTTCCGCAGTACCTGGCAGCGTTCGACGACTTGGTGCGCGCGGGGCCGCAACGCCAAACTCACGCCGGCGGACTTCGCCGGTACGACCATCTCGCTCACGAACCCGGGACGGTCGGAACGGTTTCCTCGATCCCGCGCCTAATGGTGGGACAGGGCGCGATCATCGCCACGGGGGCCATGGATTACCCGGCCGGCGTCAAAGGTCTTTCGTCCGACGCACTGGCGCAACTCGGCGTCAGCAAGGTGATGAGCGTGACCTGCACCTACGATCACCGCATCATTCAAGGCGCGGAGTCCGGCACGTTCCTCGGCAAGCTGGAAGCGCTGCTGAACGGCGACGAGGGCTTCTACGACGAGATCTTCGCCAGTTTGCGCGTGCCGTATCGCGCGGTGGAATGGGAGTCGGATAAGCCGTCTTCCGGGCCGAGCGGGCATGGTTCCGGTCAGCGACATGGCCAAGCAGGCGGCCGTCATGCAGCTGATCCACGCCTATCGCGTGCGCGGACATCTGCTCGCCGATCTGGATCCGCTGGGCGGTTCTGGCGTGACCAACGGAACCGGCTACAACCCTGAACTCGATCCGCTGAACTACGGGCTGACGGTTTGGGATCTCGACCGGTCCTTCTTCATGGGCACGCTCGGGATGGAGAACGGCAACGGAGATCCCGCAGCATGGCTCGTTGCGCGAGATCCTCGATCAGCTGCGGATGACCTACTGCGGCAAGATCGGCTGCGAGTACATGCACATCATGTCTCCGGAGGAGAAGGCCTGGCTGCAGCACCACATGGAACCAACGGCGAATCATGCGCCGCTCAGCGCCGAGGAGAAGAAGCAGACGTTCCACGACCTCGTGCGCGCCGAAGAGTTCGAGCACTTCCTCCATGCGCGGTTCGTAGGGCAGAAGCGCTTCTCGCTTGAAGGCGCGGAGACAGCCGTCCCGATTCTGGAAGAGATCCTCGATTTGGCGGGCAAGGACAATGCCGACGAGATCGTCATGGGCATGGCGCATCGCGGCCGGCTCACCGTGCTGGCGACTTGCGTAGGTAAGCCGCTTCCGGAGATCTTCTCGGAGTTCGAGGGCTTCTCGGATCCGGACAGCATCCAGGGATCGGGCGACGTCAAGTATCACCTGGGCGCCACCAACGTGCGTAAGACGCGATCAGGCGTCGGAGCTGACTGTTTCCGTGTCGCCGAACCCCAGCCATCTGGAAGCGGTCGATCCGGTGGTGGAAGGCATCGTCCGCCCCAAGCAGGACCGCTTGGGCGATACTGAGCGCGCGCGCGTGATCCCCATTCTGATCCACGGCGACGCGGCGTTTCGCCGGCCAGGGCGTGGTGGCGGAGACGCTGAACCTGTCGCAGTTGGAAGGCTACGCCACGGGCGGCACCGTCCATCTGATCATCAACAACCAGATTGGCTTCACCACCATGCCTTCGGGCGCCCGGTCGACCGTTTACTCCACGGACGTGGCGCGCATGGTGCAGGCTCCGATCTTCCACGTCAACGGCGACGATCCGGAAGCGGCGACCCGGGTGGCGCGACTCGCTTTCGAGTTCCGGCAGGAGTTCAAGAAGGACGTCGTGATCGACATGGTCTGCTACCGGCGGCATGGCCACAACGAGGGCGACGATCCCGGCTACACGCAGCCGATCCTGTACCGCAAGATCAAGGACCAGCCTTCGGTCGCGGTGCTTTACGGCAACCAGCTGGCGCGCGAGAAGGTGATTGGCAAAGGCGAGGTCGAAGTTCTGCGCAAGCAGGAGGCGGACCGCCTGGCCGAGCAGTTCGATTCCGCGAAGGGCAAAGCGGCCGTCCCTGAAAGCGAAGAGAGCTTCGGCGACGACCAGGCGGTCCCGTTCCCAGCGCCGCCCAGCACCGCCGTACCCATGGAACGTGCTGGCGCGAGTGGTCGAAGGCAGCGGCGCATTCCCGCGAGGGCTTCACCGTTCATCCCAAGCTGAAGAACTTCGTGGACAAGCGCCGCGAGGCTCTCGCGTCGCGGGGACCGGTATCGATTGGGCTTTCGGCGAGACGCTCGCGTTCGGCAGCCTGGTGGTGGAGGGCACGCCGGTGCGGCTGAGCGGGCAGGATTCCGGGACGCGGCACGTTCTCCCAGCGGCATCTCGCTTTCTACGATTACGAGACCGGCGCGAAGTACATTCCGCTGCAGCATCTCTCGCCGGCGATCAGGCGCGCTTCGATGTGTTCGATAGCAGCCTGAGCGAGTACGCCGTGCTCGGCTTCGAGTTCGGCTACAGCGTGGCGGATCCGCTGACGCTGACGTTGTGGGAAGCGCAGTTCGGCGACTTCGGCAACGGCGCGCAGATCATGATCGACCAGTTCATCACCACCGCCGAAGAGAAGTGGAAGCAGAAGCACCGGCATCGTGATGCTGCTGCCGCACGGGCAGGAAGGCCAAGGGCCGGAGCATTCGAGCGCGCGCCTGGAACGCTTCCTGACTCTGTGCGCGCGAGACAACATTCAGGTCTGTAACTGCACCACGCCGGCGCAATACTTCCACCTGCTGCGCCGCCAGATGCGCGAAGGCGCGGACATGCGGGGCATGCGCAAGCCGCTGATCATCTTTACGCCGAAGAGCCTGCTGCGCCATCCCAAAGCCGTCTCGCATTTCGAGGAACTAGCGCGAGGTAAGTTCCGGGAGGTCTTCCCGGGCCGCGCCGCAGCCGATCATCGAAGGTGGAACGGCTGCTGTTCTGCAGCGGCAAGGTCTACTACGATCTGCTGAGCAAGTTCGAAGCGGAGAAGCCGGCGCAACATCGCGATCTATCGGCATGGAGCAGCTGTATCCGTTCGCGGCGGACGAAGTGACGGCGGCGTTTGCAACGTATCCCAATGCGAAGGACATCGTGTGGGTGCAGGAAGAGCCGCAGAACATGGGCGCCTGGCGCTTCATCGACGATGCTTTCACTCCGCTGCTGGACGGGCGGAAGCTTCGGTACGTGGGCCGCGACGAGAATCCCAGCCCCGCTACGGGTTCAAAGAAGCTCCATGACGCGGAGCAAGCCGAGCTGATCGCCGACGCTTCAGTTTTGTTGAACGCTAGGCTGCTTTAGACTACATGTACTCGGGAACTCGAATGCCCAGGATCCCGAGTACGCCTTCCAGTTGCGAGCGGAAGAAGTCCGTCATCCACAGCAGGAAGACCTTTCGTTCTCGATCCTGTTCCGAGAGTATCGGGTACTGGTGATAGAAGTTGTTGAACGACTGCGCAAGTTGAAACGCATAACGCGCAACATGCGCCGGCTCACCCGAGCCAATGGCACGCTCGACGGCGGAATCGGCTTTCGACGAAGCCACCAGAATCTGCCAGAAGTCCTCGCCCTCTAGTTGACGGGCGAGCGCTCGCGGGGCTTAGTTCCTGTCGCGAAATCAGGCAGCATTCACCGCGCTCGGCGAGTTTCCGAAAGATGTTGCGGGCGCGCACGGCCGCGTATTGCACGTATGGTCCGGTCTCGCCTTCGAAGCTCAGCGCTTCCTGAAAATCGAACGCGATCACCGTGTTGCGCGTGAACTTCAGGAGGAAGTAGCGGAGCGCGCCGATGGCAATATCGGTCGCGATCTCGCGCCGCGATTCCGGGGTGCGTCTCGGCGTGGCGCGATTCCACCTCAACCAGAGCGGTTTCGATCAGCCGGTCGATGAGGTCGTCGGCTTTGACGCCCAGTCCCTTGCGGCCGGACACTTCGACGTACGGGCGCTTGCGGTCCTCTTCGGAGAGTTCAATTCCCAGGTCCACGCAGCAGCGCGGGGAAAGAGCCACCATCTCATAGGAGAAGTGAACCGATTCTGCGGCCTGATCCTGCGCACCCAAAGCCTTCAGTCCCGCGACAACGACATCCTGGAGATAAGACTGTCGCGAATCGATCACGTTGTAAACGCGGCGTGGCGTGTCCAAATGCGGGAGCACGATCGCCCGAATCGGTCGCCGTCGATACCCACAGCTCGTGTCCGTCGGGATACGTGAGCAGCGGCCGGTAGAAGAAGTCTTTGCCCAGAAGGCCGAACTTCCAAAGCTGGTATGCGATGTCTTTGCCGACATACGTGACCGTGCCGTTGGAGCGAACGATGACCTTACCATCCTCGGCCTCGGTATCAGTCGAGAAGGCCGATGCGGGCATGACCCAGCATCCGGCGTTCTTGCCTTCCGTCTCGAGGTAGATGGCGTGAGTCTTCTTTAACAACTCGAATGCGGACGACCAGAACTGCAGATGGAGGATCTCGCTCTCCCGCGGCAGAACATCGTATTCGACGCCCAGACGGAGCATGGTCTGCAGGTGGCGCTGGACGATGGCGTCGGCTACGAGATGTCCGATGCGGGCGAGGTCACCTTCGCCGGCTTCGATGGAGTGAAGCGTTTCCGCGCGCCAGCGGAGCGAGTCCGGATTGTCTTTGTAGTATTGGCTGGTGCGGGCGTAGAGATCCCAACAAAGGTAATCAAAGCGGGTGCCGGCCATCAGCGTTTCCACTTCGGCGGGCGTCTTCTTCTCCAGGTAGTGGAAGCCGACGACTACATCGGCAACCTGCACGCCGGTATTGTCGATGTAGTTCTGCACCTCGACGCGACGTCCGCTCGAACGGAGCATGCGAACGAAGGTGTCGCCTAAGACTGCGTTGCGGAGATGCCCAATGTGGGCGGCCTTGTTGGGGTTGATGTTGGTGTGCTCGACGACGATCTTGCCGTCTGGCGCGACGCCAGGGGCAATTACCTGCGTTGTGCCCGGCTGAAGCAGAGAGGCGGCGTACGCGCCACGATCCAGGCGCACGTTGACGTACCCGTTGCCCGCGATCTCCAAAGCCTGCACGCCCGGAATAGTTCCGATCGCTTCGACAATCTGTTCCGCGATCTTGCGCGGGGGCTGTCGCAGTTCCTTGGCCAGTTGGAAGGCCGCCGGAACTGCGAGTTCTCCAAAGCCGGTCTGCTTGGGCTGCTCGAGAGAGACGGCTTTCTCGATACCGAAGCGAATGGAGATGGCAGAGGTGAAGGCGTCCTGAACCGCCTTCTCAATATCCTGGAACATTCGCCGGCCGTTACGCCGCTACGCCCGCGGCAAGCTGCCGCAGCACAAATGGAAGGATGCCGCCATTGCGGAAATACTCCGCTTCCTGTGGCGTATCGACGCGCACCACGACTTCGAATTCCTTGGCGGATCCGTTTTTATCCAAAGCCACCACCTTGGCGCGGGGCTTGCCGGCGAGCGCATCGCTGATGCCGAGGATCGAATAGCTCTCTTTGCCGGTGAGCTTCAGAACAGCGGCGGTGTCGCCTTCACGGAACTGTAGCGGGAGCACGCCCATGCCGACGAGATTGGTGCGGTGAATGCGTTCGAAGCTTTCCGCAATCACTGCCTTAACGCCCAAAAGATTGACGCCCTTCGCAGCCCAATCGCGTGAAGAACCCGAGCCGTATTCTTTGCCCGGCGAGGATCATCAAGCGGCACGCCTTCCGCTTGATATTTCATCGAGGCGTCGTAGATGAACATCTGCTCGCCATCGGGCAGATGCACGGTGTATCCGCCTTCGGTGCCGGGAGCCAAGCTGATTCTTCAAGCGGATGTTCGCGAGGGTTCCGCGCACCATCACTTCGTGGTTCCCGCGGCGCGCGCCATAGCTATTGAAGTCCTTCGGCGTGACGCCTTGCGAGATCAGGTACTTGCCGGCGGGAGTATCCGCTGGAATGGAACCGGCCGGAGAGATGTGGTCGGTGGTGACGGAATCGCCCAGCAGGGCCAGCACGCGCATACCGGTCAGATCCTTCGACCTCCGGCGGTGGGATCGATCATGTTCTCGAAGTAGGGCGGCTTTTTGATGTAAGTCGAATCCGTATCCCAGGCAAAGGTCTGCCCAGTGGGAACCGGCATGTTCGCCCAGTTCTCATCGCCTTTGAACGCTTCGTCATAACTGCTGCGAAACATCTCGGCGTCGATGGTATCCCGGATAGTGGCTTGAATCTCGTCCGTAGTTGGCCAGATGTCGCGCAGGTAACGGGCTGCCCATCGGACCCAGTGCCGAGAGGTTCCTTTTGAAGATCGATATCGACGCGTCCGGCGAGAGCATATGCGACCACCAGCGGCGGCGATGCGAGATAGTTTGCTTTGACCAGCGCGTTGATGCGGCCTTCGAAGTTACGATTGCCGCTCAGCACGGCCGCAACCACCAGCTCCTTCTTTTGCACTGCCGCGGCGACCGGATCGGGCAGCGGTCCGCTGTTGCCGATACAGGTCGTGCAGCCGTAACCGACCAGATGGAACTTCAACGCTTCGAGGTATGGCATGAGGCCGGCTTTAGTGAGGTAATCGAAGACTACCTTCGAACCGGGCGCGAGGCTGGTCTTGACCCACGGCTTGCGACGTGCAGCCCTCGCTCGACCGCCTTCTTCGCCAGCAGGCCGGCGCCGATCATCACCGAAGGATTCGAAGTATTGGTGCAACTGGTGATCGCGGCGATGACGACCGCGCCGCTTTCGAGATTGCCGCTCGAAGCCATCGATCGAAAGCTCGGACTTCTTCTTGAGCGAATCCTTGAACGCGGTCTGGAAATTGTTCTTCACCTCGCCCAGGTTGACGCGATCCTGCGGACGCTTGGGACCGGCCATGGAAGGGACGACGGTGCGCGAGATCGAGTTCCAGCGAATCGGAGAACAGCGGATCGCGCAGGTCATCCGTCCGGAAGAGGCCCTGTTCTTTGCGAGTAAGCTTCCACCAGTTCCACCAGGTCCGGATCGGGCGATTGCTGACGCGCAGATAATTGAGCGTCTCCGCGTCGACCGGGAAGAAGCCGATGGTGGCGCCATACTCGGGAGCCATGTTGGCGACGGTGGCGCGATCGGCCAGGCTCAACGCGCTCAGGCCAGCGCCGTAGAACTCGACGAACTTGCCGACCACGCCCTTCTTGCGCAGCATCTGGGTGATGGTCAGAACGAGATCGGTGGCCGTGCAGCCTTCGGTGAGTTTGCCGAACAGCTTGAAACCGACGACCGGCGGCAGCAGCATCGAGATGGGCTGGCCCAGCATGCAGGCCTCGGCTTCGATGCCGCCCACGCCCCAGCCGACGACGCCCAGACCGTTGATCATGGTGGTGTGGGAATCGGTGCCCACCAGCGTATCGGGATAGGCGTAGGTTCCTGATGCGCGGTCTGCCTCCGGAATACGACGGGCGCGAGGTACTCCAGGTTGACCTGGTGAACGATCCCGGTGTCCGGCGGCACGACGCGGAAATTCTGGAAGGCGGTCTGGCCCCAGCGGAGCAGCATGTACCGCTCCCGATTGCGCTGAAATTCGAGCAGAGCGTTGATGGAGAACGCATCCTTAGTGCCGAACGTATCCACCTGGACGGAGTGGTCGATCACCAGATCGGCGGGAAGCAGCGGATTGGCCAGCCCGGGATCGGCGCCCATCGCGGCAAGGGCATCGCGCATGGCCGCAAGATCCACCACGGCGGGAACGCCGGTGAAATCCTGCAGCAGGACGCGAGCCGGCATGAAGCTGATCTCTTTCGGATCGGGACCGCCCACGCCGCGCGCGACATAATCGATGTCGTCGGCGCTCACCTTCTTCCCGTCTTCGTGGCGGAGCAGATTCTCGAGCATGATCTTGGTCGAGAACGGCAGGCGCGAAATATTGGCCACGCCTTTCTCCTCGAGCGTAGCGAGGCGGAAGTAGCGATATTCCGCACCGCCGGCGCGTAGTACAGACGCCGCGCCGAAAGAGTTTGAGCTGTCCATGGGTCACTTTTAGTGTAGCGAAACGAACAGGCGGGATCAGCTTACGAGTGTAAGCGAACGATCACTCGGCCGCGGCTTTTTGCTGGCTCAAGTAATTCCGCACCACGCGCCGCACGTAATCCCGCGTTTCGCGGTAAGGCGGGACGCCTTTATAGCGATCGACCGCACCCGGCCCTGCGTTATAAGCGGCGAGAGCGCGGATAACCTGGTCGTCTTTATCCTCGTATTTAGTCAGGAGTTGCGTCAGATATTCCGTGCCGGCTTCTATATTCTGAGCGGGATCGTGCGGATCGGCGCCGAGTTGACGCGCCGTCCCGGGCATCAACTGCATGAGCCCGATGGCGCCTTTGGGCGAGACGGCATTGGCATGGAAACCAGACTCCTGTTTCACGACACTCGCGACAAGGGCGGCCAATTCTTTGGGCAGCTTTTTACGTGCGATAGTTGCCTGGATCAGCTCCTGCGGCGTAAGCGGCTTGTTGGACGCTGTATTTGCCTCGGGTAACGCGACTGCGGGAGGGACCGCGGGGGGCGGTGGAGTATATTCCTCAACGCGATATTCGGCAATTAGAGACTTGGGAAGCTCGGAAACTCCGGTACCCGTGTACAAGCGAACGGTATCGCCCTCTTGCTCATGACGGTCCGCGTGGAACTCGAATCCGGTAGTCAGGACAACCCGTTCGCCGGCTTGGAGACCGACGGTCACCAGGAGAAGGGCTCCTGTACACTCAAGAATTCTCCGCATGGAAAAGGAAAGTCTCTCTAGTTTGACGCACCTAGAGTGCAGTGCGTGCAGGACGGAATACCGGGCTGACGTTCCGCAGAACCTTTGCAAATGCGGTGAACCTCTCCTCGCGCGTTACGATCTTGATCACGTCCGGCAACATTGGAACCGGGAGAGCTTACGGAATGCTCCCCGATCGATGTGGCGATACGCACCAGTACTTCCTGTTAAAAGGGCAGGCTCTATTATCTCACTCGGAGAGGGGCTAACGCCACTGCTCCCGGCGCGAAAGACGGGCGAGCGGCTGGGCCTGCCGAATCTGCTGATCAAAGACGAGGGAATCAACCCCACCGGGTCGTTCAAGGCGCGCGGACTGTCCTGCGCTATCTCGATGTGCGTGGAACTGGGGATTCGCAGCGTGGCGGTCCCTTCAGCTGGCAATGCGGCGAGCGCCACGGCGGCCTACGCGGCAGCTGCGGGCATGGCGGCTCATATATTCATGCCGAACGACGTGCCGCAATCGAATTTCATCGAATGCCAGGCATACGGCGCTCACGTGACGCTGGTGGACGGGCTGATCAGTGACTGCGGCCGCTTGGTGGCGGAGCGCAAAGAGCGTGAAGGCTGGTTTGAAATCAGCACTCTCAAAGAGCCATACCGGGTGGAAGGCAAGAAAACCATGGGCTACGAACTAGCCGAACAACTCGGTTGGACGTTACCTGATGTAATTCTGTACCCGGCTGGGGGCGGCGTCGGATTGATCGGCATGTGGAAAGCGTTCGGGGAGATGGAAGCGCTGGGCTGGATTGACAGCAAGCGGCCGCGGATGGTCGCTGTGCAGTCGGAGGGCTGTCAGCCGCTCGTCAAAGCTTTCGAAGCGGGAGCCGAGCGAAGCGAGTTTTTTGCGGGGGCGCAGACTGTCGCCAGCGGATTACGAGTGCCAAAACCGCTTGGGGACATGCTGACACTGCGCGCGATCCAGGAAAGTGGAGGCGTAGCAATCGCTGTTTCGGACCGGGAGCTGATTGATGCTGGAATCCAGTTAGCGTCGGAGGAAGGTCTCTTCGCCGCACCCGAAGGTGCGGCGTGCATTTCAGCGCTTGCCAAGTTGAAGGCGCAGAGGCTGATCGACTCACAAGAGCGAGTCGTGGTCTACAACACGGGTTCCGGTTTGAAATATCTCGAGGCGTACTCGGTGCGATTCCCGCGCCGATCTTCCGGAGATGCGGATAAGCTAGGCGGTCTGATTACGCCGCGTTAGCGATCCCCGCGACGCGAGCGTGGGCCACGATCGCCGCCGCGATCTCCACCCCGGTCGCCACCCCCACCGCCACCGCCGGGTCCTTTCGTCATCGGACGGGCTTCATTGATGACCAACGCGCGCCCACCCATCTGCTGACCATGGCAGCTTTGAACCGCGCGCTGCCCTTCATTCTCATCGTGAATCTCGGCAAAACCAAATCCGCGCGGCTCGTTCGAAAAACGGTCGCGCATGATCGTGACCGAATCGACGTGGATACCATGCTGCGCAAACCACCCCGACACATCACCCTCAGTTACTTTAAACGGCAAATTACCTAAATAGAGCTTCATGGAGCACGCTCTCCCGCCAACTATGCTGTCGGAAGCCGGGGTGCTTGTCAATTGCTTTCTGCATTTCACCTGTAAACTTTGTCGGACTTTGCGTGAGAAACAGCGACTTATCGCTATAATCCCCCCATGCGTTTTCCGCTTTTTCTCCTCCTTGCAGCCTTTTCGCTGAGTGCGCAGGATCACGGCGATCGTAGCGATCTGGGCTTGGTCGGCCGTATCAAAACCGAAGCTTTCGATAACTCGCAGGTGATGGACACCATCTGGTATCTGCACCGACCAATATGGTCCGCGGCTGACTGCGTCGCCGGAATTTCAAGAAGCCGCGGATTGGACCGTAAAACGGCTTCAAAGCTATGGAATCGAGAACGTTCATCTCGAGAAATGGGGTCCGTTCGGGCGTAGCTGGTCATTGAAACAGTGCTCGGTGGAGATGCTGGAGCCGCGCTATTCCGCGCTGGTGGCGGCGCCGCTGGCTTGGTCGACAACACGCACGGACATCAAAGCGGCGAGCTTCTTCTGACGCCTTTCGGCAGCGGGGCGTCGTGACCTACGATCCGAAAAAGGGCGAAGAAGAGCTGGAGAATTACATGGCGGACGTGGAAGGGAAAACTAAAAGGCAGATCATTCTTCTCTCGCCGGCAAAGGCGGAGGAGCCGGAGACACAGCCCTTGTTTGCGCGGGAGACGGATAAGGATTTGAGCGATATGTCGTCCGCTCCTGAGCCGACTGCGAAGTTTTCAGGAGACTTGAAGAATCTGAAGTTTCCCGACGATCCGCAAGAGCTCAGGCGTTTGTTCGCCAGCCTTCCCTCATCAGTTACCGAGCAGTTCTTCAACGCGCCGGCAGGAGTTACAGGCGCGCCGTTCTAAGTTTTTCAAAGACGAAGGCGTGGTGGCCATCCTGAACAGCGACTCGACGCGCGCACGACGGCCTGTCTGTTCGCGCGAAGCAGCCGGTTCTTACGATGCCAAAGGACACGCTGGCTCCGCCGACTTTCGTGGTAACGCACGAACAGTACAACCGCATGGCGCGGTTAGTGGACAAGAAGGTTCCGGTGAAAGTGCGGGTGAATCTGCAGGCCGAATGCTCCAAGGACAATCAGGACGGCCAGAACATCGTCGGCGAGATTCCAGGCGGCGCGAAGAAAGACGAAGTCGTCATGATCGGCGCCCACTTCGATTCCTGGCACACGGGCACGGGCGCCACCGACAACGGCGCGGGCAGCGCCGTGATGATCGAGGTCATGCGCATCCTGAAGACGCTGAATTTGAAGATGGATCGCACGGTGCGGCATCGCGCTGTGGAGCGGGGAAGAAGAAGGCCTGTTGGGCTCGAAGGCATATGTGAAGGAGCACTTTGGCGATCCGGAGACCATGAAGCTGACCGACGCGCACGCCAAGCTTTCCGGCTACTTCAATTTGGATAACGGCAGCGGCAAGATTCGCGGAGTCTACCTGCAAGGGAACGATGCCATGCGGCCGGTGTTTGAGCAGTGGCTGCTCGGCGTTTCGCGATCAGGGCGTGACGGCCACGATCACATCCGGAATACGGGCGGCACGGATCACCTCTCATTCGATGCGGTGGGCCTGCCGGGCTTTCAGTTCATTCAGGATCCGCTGGATTACGCGACGCTGACGCACCATTCGGATATGGACACTTATGACCACATTCGCGCGGCAGATCTGATGCAGGCAGCGGCCGTGATCGCAACCGTGGTGTACGATGCGGCGAATCGGCCGGAGATGCTTCCCCGCAAAGCACTGCCGAAAGCAACGCCTAAGACCGAATCTACGCCGGCTGTGACGTCGAGTGGCACCCGGTAATCAGATGGGTTTTGCTGCCCGAAGGTGATGATCGCCTTCGGGCAGCGAGAGGGTTTGCTACCAGACGCGGCAGGCGGTCTTAGAAACCATGGGATCGCCGACTTTGCAGGAGAAAGCTTCCTGGAACTCTTTCAAGTTCTGTACCACGCCATTGACGCGGAACTGGCCGGGTGAGTGAGGATCGGTGATGGCCGCGCGCCGAGAATACGCCTCGGAAGTGTTTTGACACCAGACTTGCGCGTAGCCGAGGAAGAACAGCTGTTCTTGCGTGTAACCGTCGACCTTCTTCGGAAGCGTCTTTTCGGCAAGTTCGCGCATGAGCGCCGTGTAAGCCAGGTGAATTCCACCGTTATCCGCGGCGTTCTCGCCCAAGGTTAGTTTTCCGTTGAGATTGACGCCATCCACCGGGCTGAACTTACTGTATTCGTCGCTGATGCACTCGGCCCGCTTCTCGAAGTTCTTGGCATCTTCTTCGGTCCACCATTCGCGGAGGTTGCCCGCGCCGTCAAACTGGCGGCCCTCGTCGTCAAAACCGTGGGTGAGCTCGTGGCCGACGACCACGCCGATAGCGCCGTAGTTCACGGCATCGTCCGCAGTCGGGTTGTAGAACGGCGGCTGGAGGATGCCGGCCGGGAAGTTGATGTTGTTCTCCGGCGGATTGTAGTAAGCGTTCACCGTAGGCGGAGTCATTCCCCACTCCGCTTGTCGACCGGCTTGCCAATCTTGTTGAGTTCGCGACGTTGCTCGAACATGATGGCGCGCTGGCGGTCGCCCATGTAGTCGTCTCTTTTGACTTCAATGCTCGAGTAGTCGCGCCAGTGCTCCGGATAGCCGATTTTGTTCGACACGGCAGTGAGTTTCGCAAAAGCCTGCTTCTTCGTATCGTCCGTCATCCACGTGGCAGTCTGGATATCCTGCTTCATGGATTCTTCAATCTCATTCACCAGTTCGAGGGCTTTGGCCTTCGCAGGGCCGCCGAATGCCACTTGAACGAACTTCTGACCCAGGGCTTCACCCAAGGCTCGGTCTACGCCACGCGTGCAGCGTTTCCAGCGGGCTTCCAGCTCCTTCGAACCAGACAGGGTTTTGCCCCAGAACTGAAAATTTTCATCCACATACGCCTTGGGAGTGCTCCCGCCGAGGCGAGCAGCAGACGCCAGGTGAGATAGGTTTTGATGTCGTCAAGGCTGGTCGACGCGAGCACCGGATCGAGTCCCTTGAAGAAATCCGGAACAGCCACATTGATCTTTTGTAGCGGCGGCGGCCCTTCACTCTGCAGGAACATCTTCCAATCGAAATCCGAAGTCAAACTGGGCAGATCGCCGGCTTGCATCGGATGGTAGAGGTTGTCGGGATTGCGGCGCGCCACGCGATCGAGAGAATTCTTGGCGAGCGCGGTTTCCACTTTGAGAACGACCGCGGCCTTCGCTTTGGAGTCCCAGGTAACGCCTTCTGATTTCGCCAGAAGGTCGAACATGTTGACGACATGCTGCTGGTACTTCTCGCGAAGATCTTTGGAGCGCTGATCGTCTTTGAGGTAGTAATCACGGTCCGGAAGGCTGATTCCGCCCTGATCGAAACCACCAATGTTGATGCTCGCGTTTTTCAAATCCGGCTCCGAGCCGAAGTTGAAGAATGCTCCGACGCCGACGAGGTCCATATGGCCGATGAGCGCGGCGAGATCCTTTTTGTCGGCCAGTCCATTGATGCGGTCCAGTTCCGGCTTGATGGGTTCGACACCCTTCTTCTCGATCAGCTGCTCATCCATGCAGGCGGCGTAGTAATCGCCTAGCTGGCGGTCCAGGGCCGACCGACTCTCGCCCGGTTGCGCAGCTTTCTGCAGAATGTCGCGCTGGACTTCAAGATTCCGTTCCGAAAGTTCGTCGAAGCGGCCCCATCGCGGTTTGTCGGGAGGAATCGGATTGTGGGCTTGCCAGGTGCCGCAAGCGTACTGGTAAAAGTTGTTGCATGGGCTGACGCTCGTATCCATTGCACCGAGGTCAACACCCGACTTCGATTGTGTTTGGGCCATGGCTGAAAAGCCAAGGACGCCCAAGAAGCAGGAGAGGAGAATGCGCGAAGACATTGGGCCTATTATGACGAACGCGTGGTGCGCTACTTGAGGTCGGAAAGGCGTTCCGGCATGTCCGCGAGTACATACGTCATCACCGCCATGCTGGCCACGCTGTCCCGGAAGTCTTGCGGGTCCACTTTGTCGAACGTGTCCGCTTCGGTGTGATGCCAATCGAAGTAGTGCGCGCCTGTGCTGTTCTCGCCTAATCCTGGAACGCCGGCTTCCATTAGGGGCTCGATGTCGGATCCGCCGCCATGCCCGGTGACTTGATCCGCCCCGCCAATTGGCGTTAACAAGCTGCCGATGGCTTTCACGCGGTCGAGCTTCGCCGCGGGTACCGTTTCGCCCGGCGCAGGAGCGGCCCCCGGCATTCTCGGCCACCCAACGAGACTCCGAAGCCCACTCGGCTTCTCGGCTCCGCCGTCCATCTCGATTGCCGCCACATGATTGCTTCACCCATCACCGATCATTGCTCGATAAGCTTTGCCGCCCGCCCCGCCATTCTCCTCATTTACCCAAAACACCACGCGGATCGTCCGCCGAGGCTTCAGTCCCAAACGCTGGATCAAGGCCGCTGCTTCGAGAGACGCCATGATTCCCGATCCATCGTCTTGGGCGCCTTGGCCCACGTCCCAGGAGTCGATATGCCCTCCGATGACAACGATCTCTTCCGGCTTTTCCCGGCCTGGAATTTCGCCCATCACGTTGGCGGAATCGGCGTCGGGTTCAAAGTGCGCGGCCATTTTGAGAGAGACGCGGACACGGTATTGCCGGCGAGGATCAGGCGGTGGATCGATTCGGCATCCTCCACGGAGATGCGCGGCAGCGGGAATTTTGGGAGCATCGCGGCGAATAAACCAGCGTGCCGGTATGCGGACTCCGTAGACTGAATGGCGTGATCGAGCGAACCAGCACCGCCGCAGCTCCCAACGCTCGCTGCACGAGAAGGTCCAGCCACGCGATACATCACCGTGCGTCCATAACCCTGATAAGGCGCGTCGTAGAGGACGATCTTTCCCCGGATCTGGCCCGGGTTGAGCGCGCTGAGTTCGTCGAAGCTGGAGACCGCGACCACATCCGCTTCGATCCCTTCGCGAGGATGTTCCCACGGTATTCCCCAGACCCAGCATGGGCAGATTGCGCTCGAGCGGAGCCAGCATCGTGGCCGCACTCGACGCCGCGCACCCAATGCGGAACCTTTACGGGAGCGATTCGGACATTCTGCAATCCGGCGCGCTTCATCTCCTCCGCGCCCCAGGCGATTGCCCGCTCAAGCGAAGGAGATCCACTCACGCGATTCCCGATGCGGTCACACAGAAATTGCAAACGATCCATGCTGTGCGTATCGGCCCGCGCAGCGTCGATCAGCTTTTTGGAAACCTCGTTGTATTGAGCCATGCCTCCGGAATCGGCGGCGTAAACGAGAGCTGCGCTAAAAAGAAAAAACCACGATCCCACGCGACATGTGGTTCAGGGTAACAATACTGTCGCGTGAATCGTAGCCCGTGGTTTTTTAAACCGTCGGAAACTGCCGTGCCTTAGTCCCCGCTAGCGCCGTTCGCCCGAAGCTTCATGGATTCCATCGAACCGGCGCCAACCGTCATTTCCAGCAACGGCTGATCGAACAATTCTTCCGGAACGCCCAACCGGAGCGCGCCGTCTTTTGTGCAAATCCAAAACTCCGGACGCCATTTTTCTTCACGATCATACGGCGCACGATAGACAAAAAATTGATCCGACCTACGCTTGACTCGCGGTTCCGGGCGCGTTTCGTTGCCCAGAGCGCAAGCTTCGGCAAGTGCAGCTTCGAAGCTGTCAAACGGACCGTCGATATAGTCTTTGTGATTAATGATGTGCCAGTCCATGTACTGCCAACTCTTGGATGTCGGGGGCTGCCTCAAAGCAGACTCCTTACGGTTTTCTTCACGACCGGCTCGTTCAGTGTGCACCAAGTAGTCTGACCTTCCTTCTTTTTAGCGATCACCCCAGCCTCGAAAAGGATTCTGGTGTGATGACAGTGAAGCGCAAGGCTAATACCCAGCTGGTCCGCGAGGTCGCTACCGCTCATTGCGCCGTTCCGAGCTAACAAGTCGACCATGTGCAGCCGAGTCGGATCGGAAAGCGCCGCGAAGACGCGGGCGCGCTGATCCAAATCCTCCCTTACGCCCACATTTCCAAGAATAGTCCGGGTGATGCCTTTGCGTCAATTAGTCAAATAAGTGCTTAACTAGATTCGTACGCGCACATACTTGACGACCGAATTCTAGTTAGAAGACACTACAGCATCTCACTATTGGAGGACATGGAACAGTGTATCAGCCTCAAAGTGCTGCTCTTTTGGTACGAACAGGCTTCCTTCCGTAGTCCCTCCGGGCGAGTTTCTCCTCAGCGCGTGGCCTAAATCGGCGAATGAGATTTCACTCTGCAAAACTAAGCCGAAAAGCCTTGCCACCCGCAGCACATCAGTGGCGGATTCGTGGACGAATTCAATGCGGAAATGCGAGATTCCAGCCTGTAGCCAGCCAGCAAGGTGCGCGCTGGCCTCTTGTGCCTCCGCGCCAAAAACCGTATTCCGGCAGCCCACGTCCGCAAGGACGGGATGTGCCCGGCCATTTGGGTCACGCAAGGCCACGCGGTGCTTCTCGCAAGGCCGGCCACAATCCTTAAAGCTAGTACCCTCCGAAAGGAATCGGCAAAACACGCAGTGCTCGGTGTGAAAAACCGGCAAGTGCTGGTAAACAATCGCTTCAATCCGGGTTCCCGCGTACCGGGCCAGATCGGCAATTTGGGCGGCATTCAGGTCGTGGGTGGGGGTAATGCGGAGCAAACCGCGATCCAGCAGGTCCTGAGCTGTCCGGGAATTGGCCGCATTCAAACTAAAATCACCCACAAGATTTTGGGCGCCCGCGCTGGCGAAAGCCGAAAGCATGCCGATATTCCGGACCAGAATCTGGCAATTCAAACTCACCAGGAAGTTCAAAATCCGCGCCTCCCCGGGCTTCAAAACGCGCGGACTGGCCACTCGCGCGACGATGCCCGCTTCTTTCACCCGCTGAATTGACGGCCGAAGTCCGTAAAGGTCGAGGTAGTCGAGCGTGATGCTGGCGGGGCGTGCCTCGAGCGCGGCATCGAGTTGGTCGGGTGTCCGGATCAGGAGGTGGAGCTGCGGCGAGCCGGCTTTGACGTCAGTCCCGAGGGGTTCCACGGCCGTAGACTGCAGCACGGATAACGAATCGCGAACCACTACATCTCCGCCGCTGGTCTGTAACTCCTGAAGTTTCGCCACCGCGTCCCGGCGCAGTTGGTTCAGGACGGAGATCGGCACAAAGGGCGCGCCGCGGATCTCCAAATCCAACTCGCCCAGTCGATACGGTGTGTTTCCCAAACGACCCAGCTGCTCTCGCAGCGATTCAATGGAAACGGCACGGTTTTGCGCTCGACCCAACGGCTCGGACGACATTACCGCGATAGCTTTCTCCGGATGTTCGGCGATGGTCCATTCCGTCCGCAGCGGCTCGCCCTCCGCCGCCCAAACGTTCACATCCAAAACTTGCAGCCGCACCGGCGTAATCGCGTTGGTGAACGGTCGAGCAGCCCGTTCCAGTTCGGGATCGTGGGTACGCCACACTAGATCGCCTTCGCGAACGCGATTCAGCCGGATGGCGTTGTTTCCGAATTGCAGATCCAGGGTTCCATCGCGTCCAGGAGTGACTTCGTAAACGCGTCCACCCTCCTCGGGCTCTTCCGGACTGCGCCAATCGGCTGCATCAAAAACCAGGCCATCGCCCGGCTTGAGCGGACTAACCGCATGCGCTTCCGCCGGTCGGATTATCACGCCGTCGTTCCCCACGCGAACCACGCGGCCCATCAACACTCCGCGATGACGCGGCGCTCTGCCTTCAACAACAGTTTGGTGGTTGGTTCCGCTAATGAAAAACGCACCTAAACCACGCGAGTACACCTGCTCCAACTGGAGTTTCTCAGCCCGTGTGGTGGAGGACGGCAGCCCGGCCCAAGCCTCGTCGACAGCCTTCCGGTATGCGCGCGTGGTCAGCGCGACATACTCGGCATCCTTGTATCTGCCCTCGATCTTGAGCGCCGCGATGCCCATCCGGACCATTTCAGGCACATGGTCCAGCCCCTGCAGATCCCCGGGAGAGAGCAAGTAGCGCGCGTCCGCCAACGGAATAACATTCCCGTCCGCCAGCATCTGGTAAGGCAATCGGCAGGCTTGCGCGCACTGCCCGCGATTAGCGCTCCGGCCGCCCCAGGCTTCCGACGAGAAGCACTGCCCCGAATACGCGACGCATAACGCACCGTGGACAAACATCTCGAGCTCGCAATCCGTCTCACGCAAAATGGCGCGAATTTCATCAAGCGACAGCTCACGAGCGAGCGTCACCCGGTCCAGACCTAAATCCTGCGCGAACCGCACGCCGCCCACGTCGGTGATGCTCATCTGCGTGCTGGCATGCAGTTCGATTACAGGCGCAATCTGCCGGGCCAACCGCGCAATGCCAACATCCTGGACAATCAGCGCATCCGCGCCCGCCTCAGCGATCGCGGCGATGGTCTGCGCCGCATCGCGTATCTCGTGCTCAAAGATCAGCGTGTTGAAGGTGACAAACCCGCGCACCCCGCGGCCGTGAAGTGTACGCATCACCTCAGGCAGTTCGTGGAGAGAAAAGCCCACCTTCGCCCGCGCCGAGAAGTGCTTCAGCCCAAAGTAAACCGAATCCGCCCCAGCCTCGATAGCGGCCCGCAGTTGCGGCCAATACCCGGCCGGACTCATCACTTCAGGCTTGCGTGGCTGGATTTCCCGCGACATCTACAACCTCCAGCCTAACAGCGGACGCGCGTTCGCGCTGACCGGCTACGGGACGATGCAGCCGTCGCGCATATGCACGATCCGGTCTCCGTACGCCGCCGCTTCCGGATTATGCGTGATCATCAAGATCGTCTGCCCGAGGCGCTCATTGAGATCGCGCAGAATCGCCAGCACGGCTTCCGAGTTCTGGCTGTCCAGATTCCCGGTGGGTTCGTCGGCCAGCAGGATCGCAGGGTGGTTCACGATCGCGCGCGCGATAGCCACGCGTTGTTGCTCGCCGCCCGAAAGCGCCGATGGTTTGTGATCCAGCCGGTTCGCAATGCCCAGCGTCTCCAGGACACGCGTAAATTCCGCCGTATCCCGCCCATTGTTCCCGCCCAAAAAGCGAGCCAGGTCGATATTGGCCCGTGCCGTCAGGTTCGGCAGCAGATTGAATTTCTGGAATACGAAGCTCACCGTCGTTTTACGAAGCTTCGTCCGGCCCGCGTCGCTGAGGGTCGCTAAGTCTTTCCCATCCACCTTCACTTGACCCGCTGTCGGAGGGGTAAGGCCTCCAACGATATTGAAGAGCGTGCTCTTACCGGATCCGGAAGGCCCCACGATGGTCAGGAACTCTCCACGCTGAACGTCGAGATCGACGCCGCGAAGAGCAATCACATCCACTTCCCCGATATGAAATACCTTGCGCAAGCCCCGGATGGAGATAATCGGCTCACTCATAAGCCAGCGCCTCGATCGGATCCTGACGGACCGCGATCATGCCGGGATAAAGCGCGCCCAGAATCGCCGCTCCCATCACAATTCCCCCAGCAATTGGCCACCAGGAGGGAACGATCGCCTGCGGAAGAGAAGCGGGAACCAGGCGCATAATCGCCCAACGCGTTCCAAAACTGAACGCGATGCCCAGAACGGTACCGCCGACCGCCATCAGCAGAGCCTCCGCCAGGATCATCTGGAGGATGAACCAACGCGTCGCGCCCAAGGATTTCAGGATTCCGATCTCGCGCGTTCGCTGCAGAATCGCCATATACATCGAGAGCGAGACTACCGCGAACCCGATCAGCACGCCGATCCCGATAATCACGTTGATAAACGGCGCGAGGTAAGGAATGTTGTTGATCGAGATCAACGACGCCAGGGCTTCCATCGGCAGAATCGGATAGTCCACCAGCTTCTGCTTCAACTGATTCTCTACAACAGTCACATCGCGCTTCGGATCGTCGACCTTCACGTACACTTGACTGAATTTCCCCGTCGCCGCATCCAGGTCTTGCAGCACCGATGCAAACACGAACACATGCGACAGCTTGCCCGGTTCAACAATCCCGGCAATGTGCCAGGGCCGGTTGATCAGTGTGATTGTGTCCCCGGACTTGGCGTGAGCTTGCGCCGCATAGAACGTGTCCAGCAGCATGTCATCGTTCCGTTCGAGGCCGTGTCCGCTCTCGAAACGAAACCCTCCGCTCATCGCGCTGAACTGCGCCGGGTCGATGCCGGTGACCTGGTTCCAGCCTCCGAACGGATGATTGATCACGCCCGTCGCCATCGCCACATGAGGTTGTTTGGCGACCCAGTTCACCACCGCCTGGGAAATAGTCGCATTGCTGAACTGCATTCCCGAGCTATTCGGAGCCCGAACCACCAGGTCCGCGCCAATTCCCCGTGTGCGCCGCGCCGAGTCTTCGATATACCCGTGGCTCAATCCCACCAGGGTCAGCATCAACGTCACCGGAACGGCGATCAGAAGGATGCTTAAAGCGGTGCGCAGCGGGCGGTGCCGAACGTTCTCGAGAACCAGGCTTTCGATCATTGCGTCTGGCCAGGGCGTAACGCGGCGGCGCCAATCACCTGCATTTGCACACCTTCCGGCTTCGCCAACACAAACTTCTCATCCGAAATACCCGTGTTCATGTCCAGCTTGACCAGGTTCATCGTAACCCCGTACCCGTCTTTCGGCCGCGTGATGTCGATGAAGGTGGGAAAGGGAACGCCACCCCGGAAATTCTTCCAGGTTTGATACTTCGTATCGCTCACAATCGTTCCCGAAGCATCATATTTCCTCTGGCGGCTAATGCTCAGGTTGGTTCGATCGAAGAAAATAGTCCGCGTCACCGTCAGCTTTCCCGCCGGGTCTTTGGTAATCAAAACCATCACATACTGGGCGTTCTGTTCATCGGTCGCATCCACCAGGAGCGGCGTTTCCTGCGGTTCAGGAGGCCGGATGAGCATCGCCTCGAGAAACGCATCGGGGCGAAGGTTCTCGATGCTGTTTTTAGAAACAGCCGGCGTGTCGTTGCGCCCCTCTACGAACCGGTTCTTGGGAGGAATCAGGATGTGAAACCCCTGCCCGGAGGAGACCATGTCGAACACCTTGGTCCGTACTACCGGAGCCAAACCAATCACGCGGATGTCACGCGGAGCGCGGTAAAGGACATAGGCCCGAATGTCCTTGTACTCGGTAATCTCTCCCTTGTAAACACTTCCCGTCGCGGGCGTCATGTCGACGGTGGCGCTGAACGTCAGCGTCGAATCGTAGATTTTATGGAGGCGCTGCACCAGTTGATCGTTCGTGGCGGACATTAAAGCGACGTTCACGCCTTTGGGCGCAGTACCACCACCCCTCACGATCTTGGTCCTGTGCCAGAGGCACCCGGGTGTGCTAAGCACAATCGCGAGCAAGCAGCTACCGATCGCGACTGAGCGGGCGTTGAACATCAACTCATTCTAAAGGGTGGTAAACTGGCTTTGTCATTCAGTCCGTGGACGGGCCTGTGGCGCAGTTGGGAGCGCGCTTCCATGGCATGGAAGAGGTCAAGGGTTCGAATCCCTTCAGGTCCACCAATTCAAAAACCGCTCACATCTAACTCGTGGAGCGCAAACAACTCCTACTCCCGTCCCCGTGGCGCATCGAGCGTTTCCCGCACCTGTTTCAATAACACCTCCGGCGTGAATGGCTTGTTCAGAAACGGACGCGAGTTCTCGTAGTCTCCGCTGACCTGCGCGTCGCGAAAACCGGACATGAACATGATCTTCTTCGCAGGATCCATTTTTTCGATCTCCTGGCCCAGTTCATAGCCCGTCATCTGCGGCATGACGACGTCCGTCAGAACCATATCTACGTTTTGGCGATTGCGCTCAAATAAATCGAGCGCCTCCTTACCATCTCGCGCCTCGATTACCTTATAGCCGCTCGCCACCAGCACATGGTGGACCAGCTTCCGCACGTTTTCCTCGTCATCCGCGATCAGTATCGTCTCCGTACCACGCGGCCCCGGGCGCTTTCCCGTGCCTTGCATCGGGATCGCTTCTTTCACCAGCGGCAGATAGATCTCGAAGATCGTCCCCGCACCCGGCTGGCTATAAACGCTCAGATATCCGCCATGCTGCTGCACGATTCCGTAAACGATGGACAGCCCAAGCCCCGAAGCCTGCCCCTGCAGCTTCGTCGTGAAGAACGGCTCGAACAGACGCGCCCGCGTCTCGGCATCCATCCCAACGCCTGTATCGGAAACCGCCATCATCACGTACTGCCCCGGCTTCAAATCGGGAGCGCGCCCGGGAGTATCTTCGCGAATCTCGATCTCGGAGGTCTCGATCACGAACTTACCGCCGGTCGGCATGGCATCGCGCGCGTTCATGGCCAGGTTCACCACCACCTGCTCGATTTGACCGGGGTCTGTCTTGACCCGGCTGGAATGCGAGCGCGGCAGAATGACCAGCTCGATCGCTGGACCCAGTACGCGGCGCAGCATCTTGTCCATATTGCCGACGAGCGCATCCAGTTCATGCGGCTTTGCGGGAATGGATTGCCCCTTCCCAAACGCAAGTAACTGCCGGCTTAAGGCCGCCGCCCGCTCCGCCGCGTTCAAAATCTCCTCGGCGAAGTAGCGCAGCGGATTGCCCGCCGCCATCTCAGAGGTCAGCAACTCGCCAAATCCCGTGATCACCGTCAGCAGGTTGTTAAAGTCCCCCGCCACCCCTGCTGCTAGCCGCGCAATCGCCTGCATCTTCTGCGATTGCGTTAGTTGATCCTGCATCTGCCGCCGCCGCGCCGTGTTGCGAAGCACTACGATCGCGCCGTTGATCTGCTTATCCCGGCCGCGCGTCGGGGCCGCGTTCTCCTCCACTGAATACTCCGTGTTATCGCGCGACCGCAGCACCGTGTGCGCGCCCGACTGCGCGGGAGATTCGTTCGATAAGATCTTTGGAATAATGCCCGAGCGGTCTTGTCCCGTGGCCTCGTCGCGCAGCGGAAATATTGTTTGAAACTGCTGGTTGCGCGCCTCGCCCAGCTTGTATCCGCTCATTGCTTCGGCGGCTGGGTTCAAGTAGATAACGGCCCCGCGTTTATCGGTCACTGCCAACGCGTCGCTCATGCCCTCTAAAATCGACAGCTGCAATTCCCGGCTCTCCCGCAACATAGAAGTCAGCCAGGTGATAAGCAGAGCGATGACGAGGAAAAGCACGAATCCGACTACGGTAAACCGGTCCTCATGCATGAAGGTGAAGCGCGGCTTTACCAGGAAATAATCCGCGAGGACGGCGCCCACTAAAGTCGCATGAATTCCACCGTCTCTTCCAAAAAACCACGCGCAAATCGCCACCGCGGCCGTCAGCGGGAGAAAATAGCTGGGTTCGATGAAAACGGCGCAGAAAAGGGATAGTGCAATCGCTACAACCGTGATACCGAATACGGAAGCGTGGCGCACAGCCGGGTGCCACGTGGATGGATGACTCACAGGGTTATGATAAGTCGCCGGGCGCGCCTGCCGAATCCGTGACCTCAGCTCTTTCCGGCAATCCAAGTTCAAAAGTCCCGGTTCGTCTCCCGCGTGCTATCGCCTGGTTGGCATGGTCTCTCGCCGCATTTCTGTGCGTCGAAGCTGCGTTTTTCCGCCTGCCTTGGTACTACCGCTACGTACAGTCGAACTCCTCGACCGGCATCGTCGAATCCCGGCTCTATTGGCTGCAGCACGTCCGCCCCGCACAGGCGCGGGAGGTGCTGGTTGTCGGTGATTCGCGCATCGCGGAAGGCTTCTCGGCGCCTGCCGCCATGGCGGTCGCGCGGGGCACTGGCCTCTACTTCTGGAACGCCGGGATGGCCTCGACTACGCCGCGCGTTTGGTACTACTTCCTGCGCGATGCCGATCCTCAACGGAATCGATTTCCAGCCATCGTGCTGGCGCTTGATCACTACTCGGACGAAGACTCCTTCGATAGCCTCCCCGATCGCGTGCTTGACCTGAATCTCGTCATTGCGCGGTTGCGCTACAGCGACTCTTTGGAGTTTGCGTCCTCGATGAAAAGCCGTGCTGTCAAGCAAGCGACTCTCGCAGGATCACTCCTGAAAGGCAGCGTAATCCACCGCGATCTTCAGGCGTTTTTGGCGGATATCCCGAAGAGGCTCGCTGACGCAGAGGCTTGGCGCAATCATGGGCTGGAATATGTGAACACCTATGGGGGGCGGGATCAGAATGTGGAAGGTCTCTCAGTCGATTGGGTCTCCCGCGCCATTCATTTCCCGCCCGGGTTGGACAACGAACGCCGGGATAGCATCCGTGTCAATGTATTGACGGATCACCCTTCTCCCACCGGCGATTTGACCCGCTACCGCATGCTGTGGTTCCGCCGCATTTTGGATCTCTACCGCGGCTCATCCACCCGCTTCATTCTGATTGAAATGCCGCGCGCTCCCCTTCCTCTCCTGCCGAATCACTACCCAACGACGTCGGTCGATTGGATGGCACGCCAACCGAACGTCACGGTCATCGACGCGTCCACGTTCCGCGATCTCGAGAGCCCGGAGACGTTCTTCGACGGCGCTCACCTGAACCGCAAAGGCCGAGCCTTGTTCTCGCCGCGTCTGGCAAACCTTGTGGCAGATCGGCTGTCGCGCTAGCATGCTCTTCACCACCTGGACATTCTGGGTCTTCCTCGTAGTCGTCCTGTCGCTTTTCTACGCTGCGCCGCGTACCTGGAAGCGCTATATTCTATTGCTCGCCAGCTTCTACTTCTACATGAGTTGGAACGCGCGCTTCGTCTTTCTTCTGCTCGCCCTCATCACCATCGATTACGCGGCGGCCATCTGGATTGACCGCTTCACCGGCGTCCGCCGTCGTGGCGCGTTGATACTCAGTCTTCTCGCCAATCTCGGCTTTCTCGGATGGTTCAAGTACACCAACTTCGCGATCGCGACCTGGACGTCCCTCTTCCATCCCGGAGCGCACCCGCCGCTGCTCAACATCATCCTTCCACTCGGGATCAGCTTCCACACATTTCAGAGCATCTCGTACGTGGTGGATGTCTACCGCGGCCAGCAGCCGGTGGTCCGCAGCTACATCGATTACGCGCTGTTCGTCTCCTTCTTCCCACAACTGGTGGCGGGACCCATCGTGCGCGCCCGGGAGTTCTTCCGCGACTACTTCGCCTGGCGCGCCCCCACGGCTGTCGAATGGCAGACGGGTGTGTTGTCTATCCTGATCGGGCTGGTGAAGAAACTTGTCTTTGCCGACCAGTTCGCGCTGGTGGCGGACGGATACTTTCGCGATCCCGCGGCACTTCCCGGCCTCGTTCCCGCCTGGACCGGCGCGTTCGCGTTCGCGCTCCAGATCTTCTTCGACTTCTCCGGCTACACCGACATTGCCATCGGCACGGCCTTGCTGTTCGGCTTCCACTTCCCCGAGAACTTCCGCCGGCCTTACCTATCGGCGAGCATCACGGAATTCTGGCGCAGGTGGCATATGTCGCTCTCCGCATGGCTGCGCGACTTCATCTACATCCCGCTCGGCGGCAACCGGAAGGGGACGTGGCGCACCTACCGCAATCTGCTGCTCACCATGATGTTCGGCGGCTTGTGGCACGGCGCAAACTGGACGTTTCTGGTTTGGGGCGCCTATCATGGCGCGCTGCTCTCGCTCGAACGCGTGGCTTACGGCCGCAGAAACATCCGGGGGATCGCGCGCGCCCCGCTCACCATAGCCACTTTTCTGCTGGTCTGCGTTGGATGGGTTTGGTTTCGCGCCGCGACCTTCCACTCCGCCTGGTATGTGCAGTCGCAGATGTTCCAGGGGACGGGCGGTGCGTCATTGCTCTCGGGGTGGGAATGGTTCATGGCGGCACTGACGCTGCTGATCGCGCTCGGGGAAGAATACGGGGCGCTGCTCACCCGGTTGTATGTGGCGCCGGCTTGGATCCGCACCGTAGCTGTAGTGATCCTGCTGCTCACCATCGAGATCTTCGGTGTTACCGGGCTGAAGATCCCGTTCGTGTACTTCCAGTTTTGAGCGTGCGGTTCAATTGCGTCAATTGCTGCTGGCGCGGAAGTCGCACACGCTGGCCGACCAACCGCCCCAATAATCGTCCGCTTCCAACTTGAAGGCCAGGTCCACCCGCGCGCCGCGCTGCAGTTCGTCGCGCCGGTGGGCCATCTGAAACGCTTTGAACGTGATCACGCGTCCGTCCTGGGCGGCAGCAAACCGCAGGTGCTTCTCTTTCATCAAGGCGGGCTCGCTCACGATCTCCACGCCGGATGCCGCAAACACCGGGGCCGGGTTCGCCATGCCGAATGGCTCCAAACGCTTCAACGCATTCCAGAAGCGATCGTTGATCTCCGAAAAGCGGACCGCGGCGTCGATCTTGCGCACGGGCTCGAAGTCGTCGGGCGTTAGCTTCGCACCGGCGTACGCGACCAGGGACTCGCGGAATTCGTCAATGCGTCCGGATTGCAGCGTCAGCCCGGCCGCCTGCCGGTGACCGCCGAACTTGATGAAGAGAGATCCCATATGTTCAAGCGATTCGAGCAGGTGAAACGCGCTGATGCTTCGCCCCGATCCCGCGGCCTCGCCATTCTCGATTCCGAGCACGAACACCGGCCGGCTGAAGCGCTCCACCAAACGGCTCGCCACGATACCGAGGACGCCGCGATGCCAGCTTTCGCGCGCAAAAACAAGCGCCGGCGCCGTCACATCGCTGACCGACGATTCGCATTCGAGAAGGATCTCGTTGACGATGCGCGACTCCTCGTCCTGCCGTTCGCTGTTCAGAGCGCTCAGCCGTTCCGCGATGTCCCGCGCCTTCTCCACTTCCGCGCTGAGGAACAGATCGATCACTTCAGAGGCACTCGCCATCCGTCCCGCGGCGTTGATTCGCGGAGCCACGCGAAAGCCGATTTGCGACGCTGTGGGCGCGCGGCCCGGGGCCACTCCTGCCGCGTCGAGCAGCGCCCGCAGACCGGGATTGCGCACATCTGCCAAACCGCGCAATCCATGAAACACGATGATGCGGTTTTCACCGGTCAAAGGCACCACGTCCGCGATGGTTGCAATCGCTACCATCTTCAGTAGCGAAGCCAGCATGCGGTCGAGTTTCTCCCGCGTCCACCCTAGCGTCCCGAGCAGCGCTTGCGCCAGCTTGAACGCCACCGCCGCCCCGCACAGATTCTTCTCCGGATAGGTGCAATCCAGGCGATTGGGATTCAAGACAGCCCAAGCCGGAGGAAGATCCGCTTCTGGCAGGTGATGATCGGTCACGATCACGTCCATGCCTAACTCGCGCGCGCGAGCGACCGCATAAGAGGCACGAATCCCGGTATCCACACTGATGATCAGCTTCACGCCGGAAGCCGCCGCACGGTCAATCGCCGAGTCGCGCAGTCCGTATCCGTCTTTTAAGCGGTGCGGAATAAAGAATCCGGCTTGGCCGCCCGCGAGTTGGATCGCCGTCTTCAAAATGACGGTGGATGTGGTGCCGTCTACGTCGTAGTCCCCGTGGATCTCGATCTTCTCGCCGCGCGTGATCGCCAATTGTAAGCGGGAAAGCGCGAGATCCATGTCGCGCAGCAGCAGGGGATCGTGCAACCCGGAGAGCGTAGGTTGGAGGAACGCCAGAGCGTCCTCCGGATCGGCCAAACCCCGGGCGCAAAGAACGCTTGCTACGGGGCCGGGTATATCAAGCGACTCGGCAAGGGCGGCTACCTGCTGAGCGTTTGCCGCGGCAAACACCCATCTGCGCGCCTTCGCGTCAGTTCTTTGAATAGAACCCGCCTATTCCCCCACCTTCTTCGTCGTCGGTATTAATGCCGCCGAACGTCGTTACTTCTTCACTGATGTTCACGAAATCCTCATACCAGTCCGCGCGCGCTTCGTAGAGGTAGAAGTGCGTTTCAAACTGAAACGCGAGTTCGATGGAACAGGTGGCGCCCAGATGCTGACGGAAGTTCTTGAGCGTCTTGCCGTACTCGCGGCGATCGTCCCGCGACATTTCACTCCCCTCCAACTCTTCTTCCGCTTCGACCACTTCGGCTTCGTCGAACTCCCGCGCGGAAAACATGATCATGCGAACGCCCAATTTCCGCGCCGCGTCCAGGAACATCTGAAAGTCCGGATACTTCTCCGAATCCCATGTCACCACCAGGTTCGCATCGAAGATGCCCGAGTCATGGCGGAAAACGGCGAATTCCGAGCGTTCCAACTGCTCGGCAATTGAGCCTTTGAGTGTGTCGAGATCGAGGTCCACGATAGATCCACAATATCACCGCACAACCTAAGCGAAACGCCCTAAAGATCAAACCGGTTTCCGCCGTTAAAGGGGCAGGAACACTGATGCCCACCTCCCGGATCGCCCTCGTTTCCGCCGTCTTCGCACCGCTCCTGTGCATGGCGAGCGCTCCCACTATGCCCGTCTTCTTCGTCCGCAACACCGGCCAGTTCTGGTCGGGTGCGGATTTCGTTCTCGAGAGCCGCGGAATGTCCGCCCAGTTCCGGGCAGAGGGTGTGGTTTATAGGTTCGCCGATGCGGAGGAGTTGCGGGTCAGATATATCGGGTGCGCGTCTGTGCACCCTCAAGGGCTCGAAGAGTTGAATGGACATGTGAACTACCTGGTTGGCGCGGACGAGAGTAAATGGAAGAAAGAGATTCCCGTCTACTCGTCGCTCGCCTATCGTGAGATGTGGCCGGGCATCGACGTCGCATACGCGGTAAACTCCGGCGAACTGAAGTCTGAATTCCAGTTGGCGCCGCAAGCCGATGCGGAGAAGATCCGCTGGAGCGTGGAAGGCGCGACTTCCGTCGCCGTCGGTCAGGATGGATCGCTTCTCATTAGTGGACGCGGCCACTCGCTCCGCGAAGCTCCCCCGCAAGTGTTCGAGCAAGATCGCCTTACCGGCGAGTTGCGCCCGGTGCACGGCGCTTTCCGCGTTCTCTCCGACCGTACGATCGGCGTCTCTGTCGGAGACTACGATCACGCCAATCGATTGATCTTCGATCCGGTGATCGGCTACAGCACCTACTTCGGCGGAACGGGACAAAGCACGGCAACTTCGGTTGCTATCGACAGCGTGGGGAACACGGTGATTGCCGGGTACACGAGCACCCTCGATCTGGCTCCCCAGGCGAGCACACTGGGAATGTCGCAGCGCACGTCGGCTTTCGTTGCCAAGTTGAGCGCTTCCGGCAATCAACTGATCTTCTGCACCTACCTAGGCGGGAACCTCGACACACGTGCCCTCGCGTTGGCTTTGGATCGTTGGAACAACATCTACATCGCGGGGACAACCAGCGCAACGAACTTCCCGGTCGCACACGCCGTTCAAACTCACCTGAAGGGAGGCCAGGACGCATTTGTAGCCGAACTAAACCCGACCGGCGCGACCCTGGTCTTCAGCACCTATCTGGGTGGAGGCAGTGCAGAGCAAGCCTACGGAGTTGCAGTCAATCGTCAGGGCAACGTCTACGTCGCAGGGGACACGCTCTCGAGCGACTTCCCCACGAACAAGCCCTTTCAATCTGCCAACGGTGGCGGACAAGATGGCTTCCTTGTGAAGTTGGGCATCTCCGGCTCTCCCATCATCTGGAGTTCCTATCTTGGAGGCAGCGGCGACGAACACGTGGCTGGACTGGCGGTGGATGCGACTGGCGCGGTGGTCGTCACGGGTTCCACGCTCTCCTCTAACTTCCCGGTGGTAAACGCACTGCAGCCGCAGACGGGAGGTAATCAGGACGCGTTTGTGACCAAAGTAAACGCCGCCGGCACCGGGTTCACATTCAGCACGTATCTAGGAGGCAGCGGTGGCACGCCGGGGCTCCCGGAGAACGGTAGCGGCGTGGCTGTCGACGGCGCTGGCGCAATCTACGTGACGGGCACGACCTCGTCCGACAACTTCCCGGTTTCGAGCGGCGCCTTTCAAACCACCCCCAGCGGCGGACTCATGGACGCGTTCGCGGTGAAGCTTAGCGCCTCCGGTGGGCTCGTGTACGGCACGCTACTCGGCGGGAGCGCCGCGGACTATGGGAGCGCGGTCGCCGTGGATGTGGCCGGGAACGCGCACATTGCGGGATATACGGCATCTCCGGATTTCCCCAGCCTGCGCAGCGTGCAAAGCAGCGTGGCGGGTTCCTATGACGCCTTCATCACCAAGCTCAACAGCACGGGAACAGGAGTCATCTACAGCACGCTCCTGGGTGGTTCGGAGAGCGACTCGGCCGCGGCCATCGCGGTGGATCGACTCGGAACCGTGGTCATCGCTGGACAGTCGTTATCCAATGACTTCCCTGTAGTAAATGGCTATCAGACTTACTTAGCTGGTGCGGGGAGCGCGCTCGTAGCGAGGCTTCCGATCGGCTGGACGCCCACGCTGTTCAACAGCTCAGCACTCTGGACCATGGACTCCATTCAAAGCGGCTCGGTTAAGACAATCTCCACTTTCGGGATTCCTGGACAAGTACCGATCGTGGGCGACTGGACGGGTACAGGTCACCAGAACCTGGGCGTCTTTCAGAACGGGACCTGGTTTCTCGACCTCAACGGTGACGGCGCGTACGGCCCCGCTGACCGGAGCTTTGTGTTCGGGCAAAGCGGCGACATCCCGATTGTGGGTGATTGGGACGGCTCCGGCACGATCAAGGCGGGGCTCTTCCGCAACGGCACGTTCATCCTCGACTACAGCGGACACCTCTCTGGAATCGCCACCGGCAAACAGGACGTGACCTTCCTGTTCGGACAGGCCGGCGACATTCCCGTGGCAGCTGACTGGAACAGCACCGGGCCCACGAAGGTCGGAGTTTTCCGGGCGGGCGTCTGGCTGATCGACTATGCCGGCACCCACGTCATCAACGGTCCCGTCCACTCCTATGGACTGCCCGGCGACATCCCTCTTTTGGGAGATTGGGATGGATCGGGTGTAATGAAGGCCGGGGTCTACCGCAAAGGTACATTTCTTCTCGATTACAACGGGAGCTGGACCTACGATACGGCCGCGGATGTGAGTATTTCCTTCGGAACACCGTCGCCGTACGCCCTGATTCGCTACTGAGCTTAGTAAACTAGGGAGGTGCGGAAAGCCTTAATCACCGGAGTCACGGGCCAGGACGGCTCTTATCTCAGCAGTTTCCTGCTGGACAAGGGATATCAAGTGCATGGCATCCTGCGCCGGGCGAGCACCTTCAACACTGAACGGATCGACTATCTGTACAAAGATCCGCATGATCCAGCAGCCCGCTTACTGCTCCACTACGGAGACTTGAGCGACAGCAGTTCGCTGCGCCGGATCCTCCGTAAGGTGGAGCCGGACGAGGTGTACAACTTGGGGGCGCAGTCACACGTGAAGGTCTCCTTCGAACAGTCGGAATACACGGCTGACGTGGTGGCAACGGGGACGCTGCGGCTGCTCGAGGCCGTGCACGACTACAACAACGAAACCGACAAGCAGGTCCGGGTGTATCAGGCCGGTTCGTCGGAGATGTTCGGCGCCGCTAACCCGCCGCAACGCGAGACAACGGCGTTCTACCCGCGCAGCCCGTACGCGGTAAGCAAGGTGGCCGCGCATTGGTATTGCGTCAACTACCGCGAGGCGTATGACATGTTCGTGGTGAACGGGATCCTGTTCAATCACGAGAGCCCTCGCCGCGGCGAAACGTTCGTAACCCGCAAGATCACGCGCGCGCTTGGACGCATCTACTGCGGACTGCAGGACAAGCTGTTCCTGGGGAACCTGGACGCCAAACGCGACTGGGGTTTTGCCGGGGACTACGTCGAAGCCATGTGGCTGATGCTGCAGCAGAGCAGCCCCGACGACTACGTGGTGGCGACGGGCGAGCAGTACTCGGTGAGGGAGTTCCTGGAAGAAGCGTCCAGCGTGATCGGGCTCGATTGGAAGAAGCACGTCGAGATGGACCCGCGCTATCTGCGGCCCACCGAAGTGGACTCGCTTTTAGGCGATTCGAGCAAGGCACGCAAAGCCTTGAACTGGAAGCCGCGGGTGTCGTTCAAGGAACTGGTCCGGATGATGGTCGAGCACGATCTGGAACTGGCGCGCCAGGAACGAACCCTGATGAGCGCGGGACATACGGTCGCCTTGCGCGGCGTGGCGAATCACTAACCCCGGGTAGTCAGAACCGAGACGGATCAAGACTGTGGACAAGCGGGACAAGATATACATCGCGGGGCATCGCGGGCTGGTAGGGTCCGCCATCGTCCGGAGGCTTGAAGCGACGGGGCACACGAACCTGCTCACGCGCACGCGGCGCGAACTCGACCTCACGGACCAGAGGGCCGTGAGCTTGTTCTTTGCCGATGAGCGGCCGGATTACGTGTTCCTCGCCGCCGCGAAGGTGGGCGGCATTCTGGCGAACAACACTTATGGCGCGGACTTCATCCGCGACAACCTTTTCATCCAGACCAACATCATCGACTCGGCGTGGCGGAATGGCGCGAAGAAGCTCCAGTTCCTGGGGTCGTCTTGCATCTACCCGAAGATGGCCGAGCAGCCGATGACCGAGTCGGCGCTGCTGACGGGGACGCTCGAGCCTACGAACGAGCCGTATGCGGTGGCCAAGATCGCGGGTATCAAGATGTGCCAGGCCTATCGCAACCAGCACGGGTTCGACGCCATCAGCCTGATGCCGACCAACCTCTACGGACCGAACGACAACTTCGACCTGCAGAGTTCGCACGTGCTGCCGGCGCTGCTGCGCAAGTTTCACGAAGCCAAGCTAGCGGGAGCACCCGAAGTGACCATTTGGGGGACGGGGACGCCCAAGCGGGAGTTCCTCCACGTGGACGATATGGCGGATGCTGCCGTGTTCCTGATGCAGACCTATAGCGGCAACGACATCGTGAATGTCGGAGTCGGTGAAGACGTCAGCATTCACGATCTGGCGATGCTGATCCGCGATGTGGTTGGATATCCGGGGCGCCTGGTGCAGGACACCTCGAAGCCGGACGGCACGCCGCGCAAACTGCTCGACGTGTCGCGTCTCCATTCACTCGGATGGCGCGCGCGGATCTCACTCCGCGACGGCGTCGCGCAGACCTACCAGTGGTTCTTGGAACACCAGCTCTCGAGCGCGCTCGCTTAATCCGCTAGACTGCGCTCTTCCTGGCGCCAGTTCGGTGCCTGCTCGTCTTGTTCACGGCGCAACCGCGCTGTCCGTGACTGACCGGTGCCCAGACCTCCTCCGATTTTGAACGGCGCGCGCGATCTCGCTCTGCCAAAGCGGATGCTTGCCTCCGTCCACACCGCGGCGATCCTCTAGACTTCGCTCTTCTTCCGTTCGAAGGGTGAACGGAGGTACTTGGCGACCTCGTCCTGCGCACCTTGCGTGTTGTCGCGCGTGCGGCGCGCCTGCTCGTACTCGTTCACGGCGCGATCGCGCTGTCCGGTGATGTCGAAGATCTTGCCCAGGCTGACGTGCGCCCAGACTTCCACCCACTTCGGCTCGAGATCGCCGTTCAGCGATTCGCGGAACTCGTTGGCGGCGGACTGGTAGTTGTTCTGAAGGAAGAAGACCTCGGCAATGCGGTAGTGCGCGAGGGAGCTGTTGCGCTTAGTCTCAATGGCCTTCTGGTACTCCTTCAAGGCATCCGTGAACTCGCTGATCTCGGCATACTGCTCACCCCGGCGAATGGCAACGGAGACGCGGAGATCGGAGCTCAGGCGCAGTAGGCGGACGTTGGGATCGATGGTGACCGACTTGGGCTTACCAAACGTGTCGACCGAGAACTCGGACGAGGTGCCGGCGACTTCGATGCGCTTGTCTTCGGGATTGCCTTCCGTCTCGATGCGGAGATCGACGGGCATGCGGAACGTGTCGAGATCCTGCGCGATCTTGCCGACTACCCGGAAACCCTTCTGGGTGCGGAACACGGTGTAGTCGAGCTTGAACTCAGGCGCGCCGCTCGATTCGATCCACTCGATGAAGAACCACTTCAGGTCCTGCTTCGAGACCTGTTCAGCGGCCTTGCGGAGATCCGACGTGTCGACGGAACGCCAGTAGTAGGACGTGAGGAAGAGCTTCAGGGTCTTATAGAAGTTCTCGTCCCCGAGGACGGTGCGGAGCATGCTGTAGACTTCGGCGCCCTTGCTGCCGGTGAGGGCCCAGTACTCGGGCGAGTAGTCCTCCATGCGCGCGGATTGGATCAGGGGCACGTTGTCGATGGTCAGGGCTTCGATGCTGACCTGCTTCATGTAGGCTTCGACGGACGCGGCGCCCTTCTCATGCTCGGACCAGAGGGCTTCGGAGTAGGCGGCGAGGCCGTTGTTGATCCACAGGTGGTTGCGGTTGGTGGGAGAGATGGCGACGCCCCACCATTGCTGGGCGACCTGGTTGGCCACCACCGGGGTGTTGACATCGCGGCCGATGGTGCGGGGGCTGAGGAACATGAGGCCGGGCGCGGTGTAGGCGCTCGGTGCGCCGTCTTCGGTCTCGATTACCGTGAGGTTGCCGTAGGCAACTTGTCCGAAGAGGCCGGTGAAGTAGTTGATCATGCCGGCGATGGCGGTGCCGTACTGGTTGGCGATGTTGCGCTCGTCGCCGCGGAAGTAGAGGTCGGTGCGGATACCTTCGTCACTGGCCTTGACGGGCGAGGTCTTGACCATGGCGATGCTGCCGGGGAACGAGTCCTTCGTGAACTTGTAGCTGAACTCGCCGTTGCTGCCGGCTCCGGCGCCACTCGCGAGGACGGTGTATCCGGCGGGCACCTTGATGTTCATGTCGGCCGTGAACCGGTCGGTGGTGTAGCCGCTGATGGGGAACCAGCGGGCGGGATAGAGGAGGAACGCGTAGTCGTCGTGGATGGCGGCGAACTTGATGCCGTAGATCGGGGAGTCTTCCTGGCCGGAGAGGCGTCCGTCGTACTCGAAGGTGAGCGCGTGCTTGGAGCCTTTGGGGAGAGACTGGGGGAAGGCCACGTGGACGGAGAAGTCGTTCTGCGTCCGGTTGGGCTGATACTGTCGGCCAGTCTCATCGGTGATCTTGGAGACGTTGAGGGCGTTGTTGAGTTCGAACGCCAAGGTGCTGATGCCTTCGTCGACCGGCTGGAACTCCACCGTGACCCGCGCGGCAAGAGACTGAGAGGCCGGCTTGATCTCGGCGTTGACGGTGTAGTGCAGGACATCAATGCGGGCGCGGTGCTCCTGCGCGAAGAGCGGCGCTCCGGCAGCCACGGCCATCAGGACAACTCCCGCTTGCAAACGACTACGCAACAGAACCAACTCGTTCTCCTTCCAATTTCCAGATCTCTTCGGCGGCTAGCCGGATAGCGTCTTCGGGGCCGCGCAACGAGGCGGCGACGTCCTTCAGGTTGCGGCGCATCTCCTCCCGCCGCAACGGGTCGGTAAGCAGACGACCGGCTTCTTCGGCCAGACGGGCCGCGGTCATATCCGACTGCATGAGTTCGGGGACGATCTTCTTACCGGCGATGATATTGACCATGCAATAGAACGGGACGCGAACGAGCAGCTTGCCGAGGATCCAGCTGACGGCCGTCACGCGATAGAAGGTCACCATGGGAGTGCCGAGCATCGCCGCTTCGACGGTAACCGTACCGCTGGCGGCGAGAGCCAGGTCCGCATGGGCAAGGGCATCCCAGGCCTGTCCTTCAAGAACTTGGATGGACGCCCCGGGAATTCGTTCCCGAAAAATGAGCTCCCGGAAGAAATCCTTCCCCGTGGTGGCGGACGCCGGGAGGACAAAGACGGCTCCGAACTCCTGGGCGAGCCGATCGGCGGCGCCCAGGAGCGCGGGCAGGTGCCGGGCGGCCTCACCGCGGCGGCTACCCGGGAGGAGCGCCACAAGCGGGCGGTCCGCCGGGAGGCCGTGGCTGGCGAGGAACTCGGCGCGAGTGGTGGACGGTGCGATGCGTCCGGCCAGAGGGTGACCGATATAGGCCGCCGGTATTCCGTTCTCTTCGAAGAAGCTCTTCTCAAACGGGAAGATGCAGAGCAACCGCGTCAACACGCGGCGCATGAGGGGCAACCGATCCTTCCGCCACGCCCACACCTGGGGAGCGACGAAGTAGACCACCGGGATAGCCATGTCTTTCAAGATGCCGGGCCACGCGAAGGTGGAAGTCCGGCGAGTCGGTTAGGATCGCGAGGTCGGGCTTCTCGTCGCGGATGGCCTGAAGCAGCTTGCGGTACTCGCGGTAGATCCGCGGGATATGGGCCAGGACTTCCACCAATCCGACCACGGCCAGGCTTTCGGAACGGATCACGGCGCGGACGCCGGCGCGGCGCATCTTGGGGCCGGCGCAACCGAACAGAGACAACGAAGGATCGCGGCGGCAGAGTTCTTCCGCGAGCAGCGCGGCGTAACCATCGCCCGAAGCTTCACCGGCCGAGATCAGGATTTTTCGGTAGGGTTGTTGCGGCGGAGAGCCGGCCGAAGCGAGCATCGACGAACATCACCTCGCACTGATCAGGTTACCATGGCCGCTCTCGCCCCTTTGTTACAATCACTTACACCGAGATGCCCGGTCCGGCCGCGCCCATTCCCATCGACAAGTTCGCAGCAACGATCAACGGCCATGACCCTTCCTCTCCCTCAAGGCTTCAGCTACTATTCCGCGGATCAGACCGCGGAGGAAGACCTTCGCGAGTTTCTCCATGAGCCGATCGGAGCCCTACCGCCCGCCGTGTGCGAGAGGATCGGGCCCGTGCGTATCATCCTGGTGCCTTACATGGAGCGACCGGCGGGCGACCTGGTGCCGGTGGTGACGTCGACGCTGCCGCCACCCGAGAGGCGACTGCGGTCGGCTTATCTGCTGGACGACGGGTCGACGCTCTTCTTCGCGACGCGCGACGAGAGCCCCTCGGATTACCACCAGATCTTCTTCAACACCTTGGCGCACCTGTTGAGCCGGCACGTCGATAAGGAGCTACAGGGCAAGTACGCGAGCCTGCTGCTGACCGAGATCGAGGAGCGGGTCAACGGCGAAGTCGATGAAGCGAGCTGGCAACGGAAGCAGGACTTGCCACGCCGCGGGAACGAAAACAAGCCGAACACGAACTCCAAGCTCTTCCGGGAGTATGTGGCGCAATCGTTCGCGGACACGATGAGCCTGTACATGCACGGAATCTGCTGTGACATCGACGTCGAAACGGGACCGCGCCAGATGCCGAGCCGGTGGCTGCGGAAGCGCTTGGAGACCCTCTACGCATTGTTTCCACCGCCGAACGGCAGGCCGGTTTTGCCGGAACATCTTTCGCGCAAGTAAACGCATCAGAGCAGGCACGCAGCCAGTTTCAGGGCGACCTCCTTTCCCAGTCCGCCGATTTCACCGGCGGGACCGACGCAGATAGGACATCCTTCTTCGCACGGGCAGGTGCGGATGAGTTCCATGGTGCGCGCGACCAGGTCGGCGACGGCGCCGTTGAACTGCGCGAGGAGAGCAGCCGGCCAGTTGAGCCAGAAGGCGGTGGTGTGCATTTAGTGGGCATCAGAGTAGGCGCACTAGAGCAAACACGCGGCTAGTTTCAGGGCGACCTCCTTGCCGCGCTCGCCGATTTCGCCGGCGGGACCGACGCAGATGGGGCAGCCGGATTCGCACGGGCAGGCACGGATGAGTCCGGCGGTGCGCGCGAGCAGGTCGGCGGCCATGCGGTAGAGCGGGCACGCTTTGGCCGATGCCGCCGGGGTAGGTGTCGTAGAGGAAGAGATTGGGCTCCACAGCGGCGTCGGCGTGGCTTCGGTGACGGCGATGCCCAGATCGCGCGGATCGCACATCAGCAGCAACGAGGCCACGGTGCGCAGGGCGTTGCCCAGACCGATGATGCCGTTCTGTTTTTCGGTGGGCGTGTAATCGCGGGAAGCGGGCCAGGAACGCCGCGGGGAAGTGCAGCCAGAAGGCGGTGGTGTGCATTTCCTGCTCCGGCATCTGGAGCTTGCCCGCGCCCACGTTTTCGATGGTGTAGAACTTGATCTTCTTGAAGCCGACGATCTGGCGGTTGACGCGGACGTCGCCGTGCACGCGCGCGACTGCCGCCGAGCGGCTGCGCTTTCGAATTCGCGTCGAGCTCTTGACCTGGGTGTAGTCGATGGCGTCGGTGTAGTAATCGCAGTCGACGCGCTTGACGTAGGCTTTGCGCTCTTCGTAATCGAAGCGCTCGACGTGGATACTGGCGCGCTTCGTGCAGATAGATGGCCTTCTCGTGCAGGGTGGTGAGGGCGGCGGGGAAGGAGACTTCGGCGATGACCTTGGGCTCGCCGGTGATGTCGATCACGACGAAATTGTCGCTGGTGACGGCGCGGAGGCTGACGGCGTCGGCGGGGTAGGTGTCGCGAGGTCCAATGCCAGGCTGTCGCCGGAGTGGTGCAGGAAGCCGGATTCTCTGCGAGGAAGCGTGCACAGCTCGGCGGTGTCGTGCGGGCCGAACTTTTCGCCCTCGCGCGATGGGCAGTTCGAAGGCGGCGCACTTCAGGTGGCTGAGCAGGATTTCGAGATTGTCGGGATTGATGTGGGCGTGCTCGGGGGAGCGGTCGAAGAAATATTCGGGGTGCTCGACGATGTACTGATCGAGCGGGCGCGCTGGAGGCGACCAGCACGGCGGCGGAGGCGGTCTGGCGGCGGCCGGCGCGGCCGGCGCGCTGCCAGGTGGAGGCGATGGTGCCGGGATAGCCGGCCATGACGACGGCGTCGAGCGAGCCGATGTCGATGCCGAGTTCGAGCGCGTTGGTGGCGACGACGGCGCGGATGTCGCCGTCGCGCAGGCGCTGTTCGATCTCGCGGCGCTCGCGCGGGAAGATAGCCGCCGCGATAGCCGCGCACGGTTTCGGTGGGGATGCGGCCGCGGTCGCAGGCGTCCTTGAGATAGGTGACCAGGATTTCGGTGGCGAGGCGGTTGTTGGCGAAGACCAGGGTCTGCTGGTCGCGCTCGATGAACTCCATGCGCGATGCGGCGGGTTTCGTTGATGTAGCTGCGGCGGATGCCGAGCTGGCGGTTCACGACGGGCGGGTTGTAGAAGACGAAGAACTTCTCGCCGGCGGGCGCGCCGTTGCGGTCGACCAGTTCGAAGGGCTGGTCCGGTGAGGGCTTCGGCGAGTTCGCGCGGGATTGGCGATGGTGGCGGAGCAGCAGATGAACTGCGGCTTGCGAACCGTAGAACTCGCAGATGCGCGCGCAGGCGGCGCAGCACGTTGGCGAGATGGCTGCCGTAGACGCCGCGGTAGTAGTGCAGCTCGTCGATGACGATGTAGCGCAGGTTTTCGAAGAGCTTCGCCCACTTGGTGTGGTGGGGCAGGATGCCGGTGTGCAGCATGTCGGGATTGGTGAGGACGACGTTGGCGCGCTGGCGGATGGCCTTGCGGGCGTCCTGCGGGGTATCGCCATCGTAGGTGAAGGCGCGGATGTCGGAGCCCATCTCTTCGACGACGGCGTGGAATTCGTGGAGCTGATCCTCGGCGAGCGCCTTGGTGGGGAACAGGTACATGGCGCGGGCGCCGGGGTCGCGCGAGCAGCGCGATTCAGGACGGGCAGGTTGTAGCAGAGCGTCTTGCCGCTGGCGGTGGGCGTGACGATGACGACGTTGCGGCCGGCGGCGACGTGGTCGAACGCTTCGGCCTGGTGGGAGTAGAGCTGCTCGATGCCGCGCGCCGTGGAGCACTTTGGCCGCTGCGGCGCTGATCGAGCGCGCCGGGGCATCGGAAGGTAGACGCCGGGGCGGGCGGGCTCATGCCGGATGGCGCGGACGGGAGATTCCTCGCGGGACTTGAGCGCGGTGAAGTAGGAGATGACCGCGTCGAGCGACGGTTCGCCCTTTTGTTTCTGGCGGGTGGTGAGCTCGCGGGGCGAGTCCGGGAAAGATAGAGAGAGATTCACGCTTCGCCTTTTCTTTGCCTACGGTACAGGAAGCGCGGAGCTGAAGCAAGCGCGTGGAATGCCTGCCGGCAGGTGCACGCTTGCCGATCAGGCCGCGATGGGCAGGAGTGAGTCGCTCTCGGGCGTGGTGGGGCGGATGGAGTCCTGAAGCCGGGTGATATGGAGGAGGGTGAAGTTTCCGTCCTGCACGCGTTGATAGTCGACTTCGATGGTGATTTTGCGGGCACGCCGATCGGACCAGACCGCGACGCGTTTGTTCATTTGCTTGATGGTGATTTCCGTGGGCATGTAAGAAGCTCTCCTGCGTTGATTGTGCGTTATCGCACACTCTCCGCAGACAGGTGAGCCCAGTAAGTTGTTGAAAGCATTAGAGAAGAAAAATCCAAACGCGCGTTACCGGTAGGTTGGGGTTCTTCGCTGGATAACTTCATTAGTCCCGTAGGTGGGTGGCATGTTGAAGCTACCGGGGGGCTTGGGCGCAGGTAGGGCGTGAGCTTCGCACGGGCGTTTTGATGGGGGGCGGTTCGGGGTTACTTTTTGCGGCGCTGTGCTCTTTTCGAGGTGAATGTGGACAGCTTTGCGGCCGATTTGGCCTGCGCGGCGGCCGGTTGTGCAACATTGTGCTCCGCTTTGCGCAGTGCGTTAGCGGCTTCGTAGGAATTTTTGCGAAACGAACCCACGTCGAAAGTGGCTTCTTCTTCAACAACTTGCGTGGGTTCGGCCTCCCTCGCGGCTTGCGCCGCGTCGATTTCGGCTTGTGCAGCGGCCCGGGCTTCGTCTTCCGCGGCGCGCTCGATGGCTTCGAGCCGGTCGAGTTCGGCGTCCTCTTCGGCTAGCTTGCGGTAGTAGTTCAGTTGGGTGAGCAGCGTTTGGTAAGCCTCGCAGCTTTCGAGGGTGAAGGTGTCTTCCCCTTTGGCGCGTTTCATGCGTCGGTCCTGCATGACATCCAGCCGTTCGGAGAGGCGCAGCACGTGCCGCGTCGTGCGGCCTTCCTGTCGGCCGATGGTGTCGAAGACTTTGGGACCGGCGCAGTCGATCCGCATGGATTCGACCTGACCCATGGTTTGGAGCATGTTGGGATCGCTGTTCGAGGGGTAGTAGTTCATGAACTCCATGATGTCGAGATTCAGCATGTTGGTTTGGAGCGCGGAGAACATGTTGAGCCGCATGTGGTGCTCGGCGATTTCAATCGCGAGCTGTTCTTCCATGGCGCCGACGGGGCGCATATCGGCGATTAAGCGGGAGGAGCGGTGGAAGTAGTTCACGTACTCGTCATCGCGGAGGATGAGCTTCTCGCTGGTGACCGGGTGCTTCAGGGCATTCATGCGGGACTGGGCTTTGCCTTCGCTGGTGCGGGGTCCGGTGGAGTGCTGGGCGTTGCGGCGGTTGGCGTCGATGCGTTTTTGGGAGACGGTGCGTGGGGGAGCCGAGGGTGAGCTGGGGGAATCCGCGGCCGGGGGTTTGCCCCAGAGGCGGTTGACGGCGTTAATGAGGCTGGCCTTCGCGGCGGCGTCGTCGTTGGGATCGAAGGGCTCGGGGGTTACGGAATGGGGCGACATTTGGGGAAGCTCTTTTCTGAGTTAGATGTGGGGGGATGTTAGATCCCCTCGGCTTCAGAAGTAGCATTCGACAATGAGGATGGCCGGGTTGGAAGGGGCTAAGTGGTTGAAAGGACTGCCCGCGATTTTCTGGGATTCTTGTGTTGGCGAGAACCGCCTATCTGAAGAACCGACCGCGGCCGCCGATCAAGCCTGGAACCGGGCGAAGATAAACTTTTCAAACGGGAGCTGCACCAAGTAGGATCGTTCGGGATGGAGACTGAGCTTCGTAAAAAGAATATTGCTCGTCCAACTTACGAATGGGTTTGGCTGGCTGGGCCTCTGTCTTTCGCGGCCATGTACGTCCTACTCGGGTGGTTCGACACCAGCACTGAAATCACCCCGCGTCATGACACTGTTCTCAAGACATGTTTTGCGTTGGGCTGTCTAAGCGGGCTGCTCTTGGCGGGCGTAGCGGTTTTGGGACGCCAGGAGATGAAAGCGTGGCAACGTTTTCAGCTCGCGTTCGCTCTCGCACTACTGTGGTTTCTGTCTGTTTTTCTATTGAGCAACCGCGTCGCGGGACTAGTCGAAAACTATATTGATTTTCCCGCCAGCAGCACGATCACCTACCGCACACTACTGCGGATTGATCGAGCTTATCGTACTCACGGGAAAGGACACAGCGGGCACATTCAGACTATGCCGATCTGGTCTGACCTCGAAATTACGGATACCGATTACACCTTCATGCTGCAACGCCGCCGCCCAGGAGACAACGGTCACAACCCCGACGAGATTTCAAGCAGAGGCTACTTTTGTGCCCAGGTGTCAGTGCAGCAATCCGGAAGCGCTCTTCGCGTGTTGAGAGCGGGAAGCCGCAAGCTGCCTCAGGGAACCGTCGTCTTCTGTTCATTGGGGCAGCCTTCTGAGGGAGTATAGAACTCCGGCATCAGAAGTGGTGACGAACGGTCAGACTGCGCCCGATCGGAGACCGGGAGGGTGGTGGGTCCGCGCCTATTCCAACGTTGAGTTCGCCCCACGCGGAATTTACCGATGGCTGCATCCGGGCCAACAACAGGGGCGGCGTTTTCCTTCCCGGAGATTCAAACAGCCCCACTCGATCCGCCGACTTCTGGTCTCGGCTTTCTTGGCTGATTCCGTCCAACAGATCCACTCGTTGCGGGCGAGCGGTGTGATGTCCTCCCAAGTGGTTAGCGCGTGCGGGTCGGAGATAAGCGCATTTTCTAAGTCTGTGGGCAGTGCGTGAACCACACCGCTAAAAACATTTTTGCGCGACATAGCTAAAAACCTCCTCCCCAAACGCGGGCGCCGGCGAGGACGTCTTGTTGATTAGCTGAACACGGATCGCAAGACGATTCGCCAAATCCTGAATGATCCGAGGCGCATCCAGCAAGGCTTCGGCCGACAAGCCACGGTAAACCAGTATCGTGCCCACACTTAGCGCCACCCAGTATTTGATGGGCGAACTGATTTGGCGGATAGCAGGGCCACGGGCAAAGTGCGGCGCAAGATTTTACTCAGTCAGGGGGGATTGGTTATTCGCTCGGGCTGTCGCACTTTTCCGGATCCGTCTTGAGAAAACGCGCTTATAATCGGAGACCGTTATGGCTATACGGCTGCTCGCTCTCGGCATTCTGATCGGTGCTGGATTCGGGACTGCGCAGGACGCCAAACCGCCGTCGACGCCGGTGCGAAATGTGGTCGATGAATACTTCGGCGTGAAGGTAGACGACCCCTACCGCTACCTGGAAAAACTGGACGACCCCGAGGTCGCAGCGTGGTTCAAAGCGCAGGCAGCGTACACGAGCACCACGCTGGCTGCCATTCCCGGCCGCGACGCGGTGCTGGCCCGTTTGCAGGAACTTGATCGCAGCACACCCGCAAGTATTCGAAACGTTCGGCGTCTCTCTGAAAACCGCGTCTATTACGAGAAGCAGCCGGCCGGTGAAAACGTATTTCGGCTTTATGTACGCGATGGGTTTCGAGGCGCCGAGCGCCTGCTCGTGAGCCCGGAGACGTTCGTGACGAAGACGAGCGAGCATATGACCGTCGACTGGTGGGAACCGTCGCGAGATGGGCGCTACGTGGCATTCGGAATTTCGCCCTCGGGTTCGGAAAGGCCGGTGCTGCACATCATAGACACCGCGTCCGGCAAGCTTCTGCCCGACACCATCGATCGCTGCAGAATGGGCGAGGTGTCCTGGGCGGAGGATAACCGGTCATTTTTGTATAACCGGCTGCCCAAGGTGGCTGCGAATGCGCCGCCCGCAGCGCAGTACCAGAACAGCCACGTCTACCGGCACGTTCTCGGCCGTGATCCCGAGCAAGACCCGGCCGTGCTGGGCCCAGGGGCGCCAGGAGTTACTCCAGAGCCCAATTGGAGACCCTTCACAGTGTTTACGCCCGGCAGCCACTACGTACTGGGAGTTTTCGTTCCCGGTGCGGAGAAGAGGAGAATCATCTATAAACAGCCGATTGCCGCGTGGGGGACGCAGAACGATTGGACGAAGCTTGTGGATCTTTCCGATGAGGTGGTCAGTTTCGCGGTTCACGGCGACGATCTGTATCTGGTCTCGCAGCGTCATGCTTCTAATAGACAACTGCTAGTGGCGAAGCTCTCCGGCTCCGATCTGAGGGACGCGAGGATGCTCATTCCACGGGGAGCCTCGGTCACCGAGGATGTCATCGAAGATGTACACGCCGCGTCGGATGCGCTGTACGTGCGCCTTGCTGAGGCCGGCTCTGGCAAAGTGATGCGGCTGGAATACAGCAGCGATGCCCCGAAGGCCGTGCCTCGACCGGGATCGACCAGCGCCTGTTACACGAATCCGCAAGTGGCAGGCGCCGTGATTGGAATCGAGAGTTGGGTACAGCGCGATGCGACTTACACTTACGATCCGAGCACGGGCGCCATAGAAAAGACAAACCTAGAACCGGAAAGCCCGACGGATATTCGTGGCTTAGAAGTTACCGACGTGCGCGTCAAAAAGTTACGATGGAACGCTCGTTCCGCTGACGATCGTCGCAAAGGCGGGATTGCCTCGGGACGGCAGAAATCCCGCGCTTCTGTATGGGTATGGAGCATACGGGGCCAGCCAAGATCCTTACATTAATACGCGATATCAGCCCTGGTACGAACACGGCGGCATCTGGGCGGTGGCACATATACGCGGAGGAGGCGAGTTCGGCGAGGCGTGGCATACGGCCGGCAAGGGTCCCACCAAGGAGAATACGTGGAAGGATTTTATTGCGTGCGCACAGTATCTGGTAGATCAGAAGTACACATCGCCCGCGCGGCTCGCCATAGAAGGGGGGAGTGCGGGAGGGATCCCGGTGGGCCTGGCTATTTTGGAGCGGCCGGACTTATTTGCCGCGGCGAGCGACGCAATTCCCGGACCTGACATGATCCGGTTCGAACTGACGTCCAACGGGCCGGGTAATGTCGTCGAGTTTGGCACAGTGAAGAGCCGCGATGGCTTCGAAGGGCTGCTGAAAATGAGCGCGTATCACCACGTCAAGGACGGCACTCCGTATCCGGCGGTGCTGATCACGACCGGTTTCAACGATTCGCGCGCGATCTCCTGGCAAGCGGCTAAGTTGGCCGCGCGGCTGCAAGCTGCATCGTCGAGCAAGAGGCCCGTACTGCTCCGCGTCGATTACGACGCGGGACACGGCCCGATCGGCTCGACGGAGCGGCAACGTGAACTCGATGCCGCCGACGAATTCAGCTTTCTTTGGTGGCAGATGGGACTGCCTGAATTCCAGCCCCGGAAGACCACTGGTCCCGCATCCTCGATCCAGTAGCGCGAAGCCGCAGCCTCATTCGCGATGTTGTCGAGCCCGACGCCCTGGCGAGCGAGGGGTTCGCGGGCCAGCGATATGATGCTGGGAGCATACGATATGAGGCCCAAAAACACAATTTGTCTCTGGTTCGATAAAGACGCGCAGGAGGCGGCGCGCTTCTATGCCGAAACCTTTCCAGACAGTGAAGTAACCGCGGTGCATGAAGCGCCCGGCGATTATCCGGCAGGCAAGAAGGGCGATGTGCTGACGGTGGAGTTCACCGTGATGGGCATTCCCTGCCTGGGTCTGAACGGCGGCCCGGCATTGAAGCATACCGAGGCTTTTTCCTTCCAGATCGCGACAGAGGATCAGGAAGAGACGGACCGCTACTGGAACGCGATCGTCGGCAATGGCGGCAAGGAGAGCGAGTGCGGTTGGTGCAAAGACCGGTGGGGCCTCTCGTGGCAGATCACGCCGCGCGCGCTGACCGATGCATTGGCGGCGGGCGGCGGTGAGGCAAAGCGAGCCTTCGAGGCGATGATGACGATGGAGAAGATCGACGTTGGCGCGATCGAGGCAGCGCGGCAAGCGAGATAGGATCAACGCATGCAAAGTTTCCCAAAGAGTCTTATGATCGCGGCCGCGTGCGCGGTGTTGGGCGGGGCGGCGGCTGGGCCGGATTTTTTCACGGCGGCGGATGCAAACCAGGACGGCTATATCACGCGGGATGAGTTGCGGGGCGCGATGAAGCAGTGGCTGGGCGGCCGCGAGAGGGTTGATGAAAAGCAGTTGGAGTCCGCGCTGAACACGGCGTTCCCGGAGGCGACTTTCATGCGGATGATCTCACCGCCGCAGAGCCAGACGCCCAAGCCGGAAGACCAGGCGCGGATGGAGGCGGCGCTGCCGACTTCGGCTCCGGCAAAACCGCTGAAGCCGCGGAAGGTGCTGGTGCTGTGCAAGGCGGCAGGGTTTGTGCATTCGTCGATTCCGCTGGCGGCGAAGACGGTAGAGGAAATGGGGACGAAGACGGGCGCGTGGACGACGGATGTGAGCTACGACTCGTCAGTGATCACCGCCGCGAACTTGAAGCAATACGACTTGGTTTTTCTGGACAGCACGACCGGCTTTTTCCTGGATGATCCGGATGCGACGGTGACGGCGGCGCGGAAGAAGGCGCTGCTCAACTTTGTGCGGTCAGGCAAGGGGTTGGCGGGGATACATGCTGCGGGGGACGCTTATCACCAGGCCAGCAACGGTCGGAGATGGGCGGAATGATCGCGTCGAGAGTTTTCGGGGGCAGCGGACAAGAATGGAGACAAGGCGGTGGACGCGGCGGAATTGCAGGGGCTGGCGGACAAGTGGTTCGATAAAGCGGACACGCGGGCATGCGGGGAAAGTGAGCGTGCAGGATTTCAAAGTCGGGTTTTGCGAGGATTTTGTTCAGCATGCCGGGACCACGAAGGGCGGCTGGGGCGGCAAACGCAACAGGAGCGAAGACGGGGCCGGACCCGCAAGTAGGTACGTGGCCCGAGTTCGACAAAATGATCGGCGGGTATTTCAAGTTTCACTGGGTCTATCCACAGCACATCGTGTATAAGATTGACGATCCGACGAGTCCTCTGACGGCGATGTTCAAGGATGGGTTCGCGATTAACGACGAGACTTATACATTCGGGATGAAGAGCTGGTCGCGCGAGAACGTCCATGTGCTGACGAGCATCGATTACTCGAAGATGAGCGATGAGGATAAGGCGAAGGAAGATTATCCGCGCACTGATCACGATTATGGGTTGAGCTGGATCCGGCGCGAGGGGAAAGGCCGAGTGTTTTATATGGCGCACGGACACGCGGAAGAGGTGTATGCCAACCGGCAATTGTTGGAGCATTTGCTGGCGGGGATTCAGTATGCGCTGGGGGATTTGAAGGCGGACGACCGGCCGAGCGCGAAAGAGAAGAGTAAGTAGCAGTAAGACCGGAAGTAAGAGGGCCTGCTGAGTGGCAGGCCCTCTTTGATTAAAGGGCGAACTTACTGTCCGACGCCGGTGAGCGAGACGGTTTGAGTCCCTCCGACGGCGTTGTCCGAGTACTGCAGGCTTGCGGTGCGCGCTCCGGTGGCGGTGGGCGTGAACTGGACGTAGGTGTAGCAGTAGCTTCCTGGCGTGATCTGCGTTCCGACGGCGCAGGAGCCGGAGTAGATCGAGAAATCGCCTGGGTTCGCTCCCGCTATGGCGACGTTCGAGAGGGTAATGGTTCCCGTACCGGTGTTGTAGAGGTAAGTCAGTAAAGGACTGCTGCCGGAACCTACCGGCAGTGGGCCGAACGCAAGCGACGCGGGCGCGGGGGTAAGCGTGTTGGTGACGCCCTGGCCGATGCCATTCAACGCGATGCTTTGCGGACTTCCGACTGCGTTGTCAGTGAACTGCAGGGCGGCGGTTTGAACTCCGAGGGCGGTCGGAGTGAAGGTGATGTAGAAGTAACAGTAATTGCCGGCGGAGAGAGTTGTCCCCGAAGAACAGTTCGTTCCCGAGATGGCGAATTCGGAGGCGTTGGTTCCGGTGATGGCGATGGTGGTCAGCGTAATGTCCGCAGTGCCCACGTTATAGACATACACCGGAGGCGATTGGAGCGTTACGCCGAGGGTGGTGGCGGGGAACGTCAGGGCGGGCGGGATGGAGAGCGAGTGCGTGGCGGCCTGACCGACGCCGCTGAGGGCCACGGTTTGGGGGCTGCCGGTAGCGTCATCGGCAACGCTGAGTGTGGCGGTGCGGATGCCCGCGGCCGAGGGCGTGAAGCTGATGTAGTCGTAGCAGTTCGAGCCGGCGGGGATGGGGTTGCCGCAGGTGGTTTGGGAGACGGCGAAATCAGATGCGTTGGCGCCAGCGATGGTCTGGCTGGTGATGGTGACGGCGGCGTTGCCGGTGTTGACGATGTAGAAGTAAACGGAAGCATTCGTCAAGCCGACGGTGGTGAGAGGCAAGCCCAGCGATTGCGGCAGAACGATGGTCTTGGTGGCGGCCTGTCCGAAGCCGTTGAGCTGCACGGACTGCGGGCTGCCGGTGGCGTCGTCGGTTAACTGGAATGCGGCGGCGCGGACGCCCGGTGCGGTGGGTGTGAACGAGACGTAGAAGTAGCAGTTCCCGTTGGGAGGAATGGTCGACCCAGCAGGGCAGTTGGTTTGGCCGCTGGCGAAGTCGGATGCATTGGTTCCGGTGATGGTCGTAGAGGTGAGGGTGATGGGCGCTGTTCCGGTGTTATAGACGTAGAAGTACTGCGACTGCGAGCTGCCCACGTTGATCGCGGCGAAGGCCAGGACGGGCGGGACGTCGAGAGTCTTGGTGGGCGTTTGCCCGATACCGGAGAGCGGGATGGCCTGCGGACTGCCGGTGGCATCATCAGCGACCTGGAGCGTGCCGGTGCGGACGCCCGTAGCTGTGGGGGTGAAGGTGACGAAGATGTTGCAGCTGGCGCCGACGGTGAGCGAAGACCCGCACTGGTTGTTGGTGATGGCGAAGTCGCCGGGATTCGATCCACCGATGGAGAACGAGGCGAAGGAGACGGTCGCGGTGCCGGTGTTGAGGAGCGTGGCCACCATCTGGTTACTGCTGGCAGAGACGTTCCACGGGCCGAAGTCGATCGCGGATTGTTGGGTGGTGATGACCTTGGAACTGGCGGTGCCGATGCCGGAGAGACCGACAAAGAGCGTCGTGGTGTTGGCCTTGATCTGAACGGTGGCGAAGCGGGAGCCGAGTCCGGACGGATGGAAGGTGATGCTGAGGGAACAACCGGCGCCGGAGCCAAGGCTTGCGGGGCAACTGTTGGTCAGGATGGAGAAGTCACCGGCGTTGGCGCCGGTGATGGAGAACGTTTCGCTGACGGCGGCGCTGCCCGGGTTGGAGACGTTGATGGTCTGGGAGGCGCTGGTGGTGGATACGTTCTGGTCATTGAAGCCGAGATCGGTGGGATTGAAGCTCAGCAGGGATGTCGCGGGGGCGCCGACGCCGACTAGCGGGACAGTGTGCGGGCTACCAGTGGCCGTATCGGTGAACTGGAGCGTGCTGGTGCGCAGGCCCGTGGCGGAAGGAGTGAAGTTGACATAAACGTAGCAGTAGCCGTTGGGGTTGATCTGCTCGCCAGCCTGGCACTGCGAGCTGGAGATGGCGAAATCGGCTGCGTTTCCGCCGGTGATGGTTACGGCGGAGATGGTGACGGGCGCGTTGCCGGTGTTGTTGAAGTATTCGATTTGCTGAGAGGACGTGGTGGCGACGACCTGAGCGGGGAAGACCAGGCTCGGGTAGTTGAAGGTGACGGTCTGGATGACGTTCTGTCCGGTGCCGCTGAGCCCTACGGATTGAGGACTGCCGGTCGCGGAATCGGTGAATACAAGTTGTGCGGTGCGGACGCCGCTGGCCGATGGCGTGAAGGACGCATAGACGGTGCAGGTTGAACCCGGAGCGAGGCTGTTGGGGGAGAGGCAACCGTTGGAGGTGACGTTGAAGTCGCTTGCATTCGCGCCGGTGACCGTGATGGCGGTGAAGTTGACGGGGGCTTCTCCGAGATTGGCAACGTTGATGCCGGTTTGGGAGGAGGTGGTTCCGACGTCCTGGATGCCGAGGTCGAGATTGACGTAGCTGAAGCTCAACTGCTGGGTGGCGGATTGTCCGAAGCCGACGAGGGTGACGGTTTGGGGGCTGCCTTGCGCGTCATCGGTGAAGGTGAGGCTGGCGGCGCGTGAGCCGGTGGTGGACGGAGTGAACTTCAGATCGACATAGCAGGAGGAGTTGGGCGTGAGGACGAGTCCGGGAACGCAGTTGGCGTCGTTTACGGTGAAATCGGCCGCGGCGGCGCCGGCGAGGGTGACCTTAGACAGCGTGACAGAGGCGGCACCGACGTTGCGGACGGTGACGGAGTTCAGGCCGGTGGTGTAGCCGACCGTTTCCGCGCCGAAGGAGAGAACGCCCGACGTGAAGGAGAGCTGTTTCGAAAGACTCTGGCCGGTTCCGCTGAGGGAGACGATCTGCGGGCTGCCGGTGGCGTTATCGGTGACGACGAGGGAAGCGGTGCGAACTCCGGCGGCGCTGGGGGTGAAGCTGATGGAGATGTAGCAGCTTGTGGAAGGAGTGAGCAGGGTGGTACCGGTGGGGCAGCTGTTGGCGGAGAGGAAGAAGTCCGCGGCGTTTGTCCCGGTGAGAGCGAAGCTCGAGAACGAAGCGCCCATGCTGCCGTAGTTCGTGACGGTAAGAGAAGCGCTGGTGCTGGACCCGACGCCTTGGGGAGCGAAGTTAACTGCGGATGGCGAAAAACTGAGAATGGGAGCGGGGGGAACGCCCGTGCCGAAGAGTGGAACGCTTTGGGGACTTCCCGGCGCATTGTCCTGGACGACCAGGATGGCGCTGCGCAGGCCCGATGCAGCGGGCCGGAACGCGATGTAGATCGCGCAGGAGGAGGTGGACGCCAACACGGAGCAGTTGCTGCTGGCGATGGCGAAGTCCGACGGGTTGGCACCGGAGATGGAAGCGCTGGTGAAAGTGACGGGGTTGGTTCCGTAGTTCGTGACGCTGACCGGGCTTACCGCGAGCGCGCCGAGGTTCACGGAGCCGAGGACGAGGCTGGTGGGCGAGAAGATCAGGTTCTGAGTGGCGGATTGAGCGGTCCCGGTTAAGGGTACGGCTTGCGGGCTTCCGGCTGCGGTGTCCGTGAGCAGAAGAGTGGCGGTGCGGATTCCATTGGCCTTGGGAGTGAAGGACACGTTGACGGTACACGAGGCGGAGGCGGCCAGGGTAGTGCCGCAGGTCTTGGAGCCTATGGGGAAGTCGGTGGGATTGGCGCCGCCAATTGCGATGGAACTGATGGTGGCGCTGGCGATACCGATATTGGTTACGGTGACCGTAACCGCGCCGCTGGAGGAACCGACGGTGATGACGGGGAAGGTGATAGCGCCCGGGCGCAGCGTAAACACGATGGTCGAACTAGTGCCTGATAAAGCTACCGACTGCGGGGAACCGGTGGCGTCGTCGGCCAAGTTCAGGGAGGCGGTGCGGCTGCCTGCGGCGGATGGCGTAAACGTGACGGAGATCTGGCAGGACACTCCGGACGCAAGGGTTGCGCCGCAGGTATTCGCGGTGATGGCGAAATCCGCGGCGTTCGTGCCGGAGATGGTGAATCCGGTGAAGGTGACGGCCGTGTTCCCGACGCTGGTGACGGTGACGGTTTGGGCGGTGCTGGGTTTTCCTTTTACCGTTACGGGAAAGACAAGAGAATTGGGGCTAAGCGCTAAACCTTTTGTCTGAGGCTGAGCGTGCAGAGCGCCGCCTGCGAGGGCGAATAGGAACAGGGCCGCGAATGCGTGCGCGCGGGCGTACGACCGCTCTTGCGTGCGTCGGTAAAACATAACTTCCTCCGGAAACTTTTGGTTGGACCTTTGGAGTTATACAACAAAAATCACGCGCGCGTATTACATTCTTAACAATTTTTTTTTAACTAAGGTGCGAAGTACTAACCCATTGGGAAGGGCTTAGCGGTACGGGTGTGCGAGCTTCCGCGCTTTGTTAGCGGCGTTCCCAAAAAGCCGGCGGTTCTATGCCTAACTCGCGCAGGTAGACATAGGCCTGCCCGCGATGGTGGATTTCGTTTTCGAGGGCGTACTGGACCGACTCCAATCCGGAGGCTTCCCATTGGCCGAAAGCTTTATCCGTTTCCGAGAACCGGTGCGGGGGGATCTTCGGGAATTCGTCATTCAGTTGCGTGGTTTGCTCGTCCCAGATTTTCAATAGGTCGCTCTTGGCGGTGGGCTTGGTAGCAGCGAACTCCTCCCATTTGCCGGTGGCGACGCCTTTGGCGACGGGGACGGTCAAGCTGAGAAACTCCCAAACCATCTCAGAGAAGGGGCGCATTCCTCCCGCGGAGAAGGTAAACAGCTTATCTTCCGGGAAAGCTTCGATGGTTCGCCGGGTGAGTCTGCGATGACCTTGCCAGTGCTGCAGTAGAGCATGCGCCGTCATTACGTCTATGTCTGAATTCACTTCCGTTTCTCCTCGGTTGGCGTTGGGGATAAATCGGGAACAGCGTAGCATATTCGCCTTTTATTCGCCAAGCGTTATTTACGGAAAATTTGCCGTTCCACACTCTGGCGTGAGAGGCCGTCAGGTCTGGCGATGGGAAGATCCGGGAAATGGTTTTGAGACTTTTGTGAAGGTGGCTGCGCTGGTCGCGCGCAAACTCGCTTTGTGGTCGCTAGTTGCTTATCTTACGGCGGCCGCGTGCTTATACCTTGTGCAAGCGAAGTTGGTGTTCCCTGCTCCGGATGAGTTTCCGAGGTTTACTCCCGGAAGCGTGCACTTAGCGTTTGAAGATCTCTACCTACCCGTAGTGGGAAGGGAGCGAGAACATGCGTGGTGGATTCCATCGGAAGAAGGAAGTGAGCGGGTTGTTCTGGTGTTCCATGGCAATGGATATGTTTTGGAGGAGATGGTCAGTGGTGAGGTGACCGAGTTGGCGAGGCTCGGAGCCAATTTATTGCTCGTGGATTACCGTGGTTATGGTTTTAGTTCGCCGGTGACGCCGAATGAGCAGACGGTGAACGCCGACGCCATGGCCGCCCTCGCTTACCTTACGCAGGAACGTCACATAGCGGAGAGAGCTATCTATGTACTAGGTAAGTCGGTTGGGAGTGGGCCGGCCGTGCAATTGGCGTCGTCGCACTCCAGATTGGGTGGGTTGATTCTGGAGAGTCCGCTTAGCAGTATCGAAGACGTAGCATCGGAGGGATTATTATTTCGACCTTTTCCACTAAGACTCTTACTGCGAACTCATTTCGACAATGTTCGCGCGATCGGGTCAGTGAAAGTCCCTGTGATGATTCTCTCCGGAGAAGAGGACAAGATTACGCCGAGTTGGATGGCGGCTCGACTTTTCGAGCGGGCAAATTCTCCCAAACTGCGGCGGTTAATACGGGGCGCTACACACGAGGATGTTCTTGAGAAAGGTGGACCTGAGCTTCTGTTGGAGATGAGGGAGTTTGTGGGAAGCCCAAGGCGAGAGTAGCGATGGCAAGCCCTGTTTGGGCTTGCCACTCTACCTGCAGATCATGTAACGGGTTAAGCAACGCATTGGGGTGGGCGAGTGGCACGGCATAGAAGCGGGGTGCAGGAGGGACCCCGGTCGATTTCGATCGATTTCGCTCACCCTTAAAGTTCATTCAGCAAAACACGCCAGGCTCAAGCAAGACGTAAACCGGAACGAACTTTGGCTGTTTTCGTTTTTTTTGGCTCCGCGCCGTCCCGGGCCCGCAGAAGAAGGTGGTTAGTCCGAGTAAGTGGCACAGGCACGGGATCGTTGTTTTACTGAGCAGTTAGTTCCAGATCCAAGGATGTTACTCGGCCGGCTTCGAGGGTGAAGTTTTTTCCGCCGCGTGATGAGCCGACGTCCGTGAGGTTGTGCATGTCGATGGAAAGTTCCACTTCGCTGGCGAAGATCAGGTAACGCTCCGGTGCGAGGCCTTCGAGACGGAACTTTCCCGTGGAATCGGAGGCGACAGGCTGCAACAAGCGACCATCAGGCTGCTCCGCGATGGCATAGACCCAGGCGCGAACCGGCTGCCCTTCCCGGCGGGTGACGCCTTCGACAATGGCGCCTTCGGCGACGACCAGGTGAATGGTATCGGGGGATCCGCCTGAGTTGAGGATCAGAGGTTCACGGAGGAGATCTACACCGTGGTACGAGATATTTCGGGCATATACGTTTCCTGAAACAGTCAAAGCGGTGGCATAAGAACCCGGCGGCACGGTGATGGATTCGGTGCGGGAAGGAGTGTTGCAGCGCATCCAACCCGCTTGGGTGGACTGGGGACCGGCTTCGTTGTACCCGTTCGGTCTGTGCTCGATCAGTTGCAGGAACCAGGCGCGACAAACAGGGTCGGCGTGAGTGCCCGGCACCGCGACGATCTCGATGGGAAGTTCCACAGGGATGTTGCGGGTGAGGGGAAAGTCGATGCCGGGGAGATCGTAATCGGGTACATCGTAATCGGGTACATCGTAATCGGGTACATCGTAATCGGGTACATCGTAATCGGGAACATCGTAATCGGGAACATCGAGGGGCAGCGATCCGGTGAACGCGCCGTCACTGCTCGTGAAGTTGGACTGGAGCACGAAGTGTCCGGCAGGGAGCCAGGCACTGAAGCCGCAGCAAGCACCGTCTGTCTGCAAGACATAGGCCTGGGAGCCGTTCGCATCGACGGCGTCGATGATGGGGGGCCACTGCTGACGGCCATGGACGGTTCCGGTGACGCGGTGCAACTCTGCGCGGCGGAGTTTGAAGTCGACACGAGCATGCTGCCCTTCGGCAAGGTCGAAGAACGAATCCGAACCGGCCGGGCCCGCGGGCGGGAAACGCAACGGGACATAGTCGACCACGCGAGCGGCGGCGCCCGGTGCAGCGAGTTCGTGGAACCCGAGCCACGCCTGGGCGACGAGGAAGTAGCGGCCAGGCTGTAGCGGACCGAAGTGATAGGAGCCATTGGCGGACGTTTCCAGAGTGTTGCCGTATTCCAGGCGACGCCAGCCGTACCAACTCTGGTAATGCCAGAGCGTGACCCAAGCATGGGCCAGCGGCGTGCCGTTTTCCGCGCGGACCACCCCTTGGATCGAGGGGAGAGGCGCGAGGCGCAGAGTAAAGGGGCCCGCGCTGGGCTGCAAGGTTTGAACGGGGTCGGCGGGCGTTCGGCGGAAAGCCCAGACCTGGCCGTAGTTTTCGCGGTCGGCGCGGAGACTCACCGGGATGTCAGGAACGTTGTCAAAGGTAAACCTGCCCTGATCATCCGTGACGGCTTGGCCGGGAATGCGGTCCGGGGTTTGCGCGGCGTCGGTAGAAGCCTGGCAGAGGGTTGAGAGGTCCACGGCCGCGTGAGCGACCGGGCGGCCGGTCAGGTCGTCGATGACTTGACCGGTGAGTTGGAAGCGCGGGGTGTCCGCCGACACCGCTTCGCGCGTGCAAGGTCCGCTCGAGACTCGCACGGAACGTGCGGGCGTTTGCGCCGACACGGGACCGCCGCAGGCGCACAGCGCAAGGAACAGCCGAGTAGCGCGCGATGAAGCAAAGCCGCGAATCCCCTTCGCATTCTACTTGCGTGCGGGCTTTCGATCAGGAGTCCAGGCGCAGGTGGGCGACGGTCTCGATGTGAAAGGTCTGAGGGAAGAGATCGACGAGGGTGAGTTCGTGGAGCTTGTAGCCGGCGTTGAGGAGTTCGCGGGCGTCGCGGGCGAGGGTGGAAGGATCGCAGGCGACGATGGTGATCTGGGCGGGCCGGAGTTCGGCGAGGCGGCGGGTGACGATTTTGCCGAGGCCGGTGCGGGGCGGGTCGGCGAGCACGAAGTCCGGGGGAGCGTCGAGCTGGGCGAGGAAGCGATCGACGTTCTCGGCGCGACAATCGACGTTGACCTGGGCGCGTTGGGCGTTGAAGGCGAGGTCGCGGGCGGCGCCGGAGCCGGACTCGACTGCGGTGACGGAGGCGAAGCGTTCGCCGAGCGGGATGCTGAAGAGGCCCACGCCGGCATAGAGATCGAGCGCGGTGGCACCCGAGGCGCTGCGGAGAACGGTCTCGATCAGGGGGTTCACGAGGAAGCGGTTGTTTTGGAAGAACGAGCCGTAGCTGACGCGATATCCGTAATAGTCGAGCGCGCCGGGGACGAGCGAGGGGATCTCTTCCGCGAGCCACTCGAAGAAGCGGCGGGCGAGGGGACGGGAAGAGTCGAGGACGTTGAACTGGACGTCGGTCTCATCGGTGAAGAGTTCGGCGCTTTCAAGGAAGCGGGGCCAGTGACGGTGGCGCAGCATGCGGGTGAGCGCGGCGATGCACTCGTTGAGACGCGGGGAGCTGATGGGGCAGCGATCGATGGGGCAGAGCTTGTGCGAGCGCAGTTCGAGGTAGCCGAGCTGACCGTCTTCGAAGTGGAGCTGGATGCGGTTGCGATAGCCCCAGGGTTCGGCGGAGACGATGGCGATCTCCGGCAGGTTTTCGATTTTGCCGGTGCGGCCGAGGGTTTCAGCGAGGATGGAGCGCTTGGCGGCGAGTTGCGCCTCATAGGAGGCGTGCTGGTAGTGGCAACCGCCGCAGCGGCCGAAGTAGGGGCAGCCGCGGGGTGACTCGATCAGGCGAGGCGGTGAGGAGGGCGGCGAGGCGTCCGCGGGCCATGCCGGAGCGGTTGGGTTCGCGCTCGACTTCGGCGATTTCACCGGGGAGGACAAAGGGGGTGAGCATCACTTCCCCTTCGACGCGCGAGAGGCCGTCGCCGCCGTACACGAGTTTTTCGACTTCGATCTGCACTGTTACGATTGTTCTTCCTCCTCATGAGAGCACGGGTTCTATCCGGCATCCAACCGACCGGAAATCTGCACATCGGGAACTATCTCGGAGCGTTGCACAACTGGGTGCGCATTCAGAGCGACTACGAGTGCGTGTTCTGCATTGTGGACCTGCATGCGATTACGGTGTACCAGGAGCCGCGGGAGCTGCGGGCGAAGATGCGGGAGATTGCGGGATTGTTTCTGGCGGCGGGGATCGATCCGCAGCAATCATCGATCGTGGTGCAGTCGGATGTGCCCGCGCACGCGGAGCTGGCGTGGATGCTGACTTGTGTCACGCCGATGGGATGGCTGAGCCGGATGACGCAGTTCAAGTCGAAGGCGGAGCAGCAGGAGACGGTAGGCGACGGGCTTTTTCAGTATCCGGTGTTGATGGCGGCGGACATTCTGCTTTACCAGGCGGCGATGGTGCCGGTGGGCGAAGACCAGTCGCAGCATCTGGAGCTGACGCGGGATATCGCGCAGCGCTTCAACTCGCTGTATGGCGAGACGTTCGTGGTGCCGGAGACGCGGCTGCCGACGGTGGGCGCGCGGGTGATGGGGCTGGACGATCCAACGGCGAAGATGAGCAAGTCAGCGACGGGCAGCGGGCATGCGGTGGCGCTGCTGGATGAACCGGCGAAGATTCGCAAGACGATTATGCGGGCGACGACGGATTCGAATCCGGCGGTGGACTTCGAGACGATGGGGCCGGGCGTGGCAAATCTGCTGGCGATTTATCAAGCCTTCGCGGGCGTGGGGAATGACGCGATGCGGGCGGAGTTCGAGGGGCTGCGGTACGGGGATTTGAAGAAGAAGGTGGCGGAGATGGTGATCGCGAAGCTGGAGCCGCTGCAGGCGGAGTATCGGCGGATCACGGCGGATCCGGGTTACCTGGACGGGATCTTGCGCGAAGGGAAGATGCGGGTGGAGCCGATCGCCAATGGGACGGTGAGCCTGGTGAAAGAGCGGATGGGTTTGTATACGGCGCTCACGCGGTAGGATTGCCTGCTAAGATTTCCCCATGCCAGGAACGGGATGGAGTCGTCGAGACGTTTTGAGAACGGGCGGAGTCTCGGCGATGGCGCTGGGGGGAGCGGCGTTCGGGAAGGAGACTTCACGAGCAGCGGCCAAGAGCTGCATTTTTCTCCATCTGGTGGGAGGCCCGTCGCAGTTGGACACATGGGACCCGAAGCCGGAAGCGCCTTCCGCGGTGCGCGGGCCATTTCGGGAGATACGAACGAATGTTCCGGGGATCCGGATCTCTGAAAACTTCCCGAGGATGGCGCGGCAGGCGGATCAGTATTGCCTGATTCGGAGCTGTTATCACACGGCCGCGGCGGTGCATGATACGGGGCATCAGTTAATGCAGACCGGGCGATTGTGCGAGGGCGGAGTTGAGTATCCGCACATCGGCTGCGTGGCAGCGAAGCGAGATGGACGCGCGTCGCACGTGCTTTTGGGCGGAGCGATTGGGAATACGGGCGGGAACATGCCCCACGGGCAGACGGCCGGGGTGTTGGGTGCGGCTTTCGAGCCGGTGATGCCGAAAACGGCCGAGTTAAGGTTAGAGGCGGAAGCGTCCGCGGTGCGCGCGCGTTATGGGCGGAGCGCCTTTGGGCAGAACTGTCTGGCGGCGCGGCGGTTGGTGGAACGCGGGGCGCGATTCGTCACGGTGAACATGTTCCAAACGGTGTTCGACCAGGCGACGTGGGATGTCCACGGCGCGGAGCCGTTCACGTCGATGGAGGCCCATCGCGACGTCGTGTGCCCGATGTTCGATCAGGCGTATAGCGCGCTGCTGGAGGATTTGGCGGGGCGCGGATTGCTTGCGAGCACGATGGTGGTGGCGACGGGTGAGTTCGGGCGGAGTCCGCGGATGAATGCGTCGGGTGGACGCGATCACTGGCCGCAGTGCTGGACGATGTTGATGGCGGGCGGCGGCATCCGCGGCGGGCAGGTGATCGGAAGCTCGGATGCGATTGGGGCGGAGCCGAAGGAACGTCCGGTGACGCCAGCGGAAGTAGTGGCCACAATCGCCCATGGGTTGAAGATTCCGCGGAAAGCGACATTTGTGGATCCGGCGACACAGCCGATCCACGAGCTATTCGTTTAGGCGACGGCTTCTTCGGGGACGAGCGCGGGCGCTTGGGCTACGAAGTATTTCGGCGGGCAGACGAGCGCGAGCAGAGGCGTGGTCATGAAGGTGGTGACCAGGGCCATTTAGCACAATCATCGAGAACAAAGCGGGCGAGATGACCTTGATGTCGAGGCCGATGTTTTCGGGCGGAGTCCGCGGATGAATGCGTCGGGTGGACGCGATCACTGGCCGCAGTGCTGGACGATGTTGATGGCGGGCGGCGGCATGCGCGGCGGGCAGGTGATCGGAAGCTCGGATGCGATTGGGGCGGAGCCGAAGGACCGTCCGGTGACGCCGGCGGATTGTGGCCACAATCGCCCATGGGTTGGAGATTCCGCGGGAAGCGACATTTGTGGATCCGGCGACACAGCCGATCCACGAGCTATTCGTTTAGTCGACGGCTTCTTCGGGGACGAGCGCGGGCGCTTGGGCTACGAAGTATTTTGGCGGGCAGACGAGCGCGAGCAGAGGCGTGGTCATGAAGGTGGTGACCAGGGCCATTAGCACCATCATCGAGAACAGAGCGGGCGAGATGACCTTGATGTCGAGGCCGATGTTGAGGATCACGAGCTCCATGAGGCCGCGGGTGTTCATGAGCACGCCGATTCCACTGGATTCGCGCCAGGTCATTCCGGCGGTGCGGGCGGCGATCATGGCGCCACCGAGTTTGCCCACTACGGCGACGAGGATGATGAGGCCGGTGTAGAGCCACATGCGGCCGCCGTGCACGAGGCCAATGCTGGTGCGCAATCCGGAAAAGACGAAGAAGAGCGGTAGCAGGAGCACGACGGTGACGGATTCGAATTTGCCGGAGAGGTGCTTAACGAATGCGTCGTCCTTGGGCATGACCGCGCCCAAAAGGAATGCGCCGAAGAGCAGATGGATGCCGAGGCGTTCGGTGACGAGCGCGCTGACGAGGACGAGGAGGATCAGCATGGCGACGTTGTTGTCGTCAAGCACGCCGCTGCGATGGAAGTTGCATTCAAAGCGGCGCAGGAGCGGCCGGAGCACGTAGATGGTGAAGAGGGAGAAGGCGGCGGAACCGGCGAGGGTAACCCAGAGGGGCGTGTCCATGTTATGGGCGCGCACAATGACCATGATGATGGCGAGGACGCACCAGCCAATGACGTCGTTCACCGCGGCGCAGGAGATGGCGATGGTGCCGAGGCGCGTGCTGAGGAGATTGCGTTCGATCAGGATGCGGGCGAGCACAGGGAAGGCCGTGATGCTCATGGCGGCGGCGAGGAACAGGGCGAAGCTGAGGAACGAGACGCTTTCGTTGGAGAGGCGCGGGTAGAGGTAAAGCGCGAGGCCGCCACCGAGCAGGAACGGGATGGCGATGCTGACCTGACTGGTGAGTAGAGCGGCGTGGCCGAGGCCTTTCAGCTCATTGGGATTGAGCGTGAGGCCGACCAGGAACATGAATAGAACGAGGCCGACCTGACTAAGGGCGTTCAGAGACGGGAGACTGGCCACCGGGAAGATGATGGCGGAGAGGCCGGGCGCGACCCATCCGAATACGGAAGGGCCGAGAATAATGCCGGCGGCCATCTCGCCGACCACGCGGGGCTGCCCGATGAAGCGAAAGAGCGAGCCGATGAGGCGTGCAACGAAAAGGATGACAGAGATCTGCAGGACTAGAGTGAATAGATTGACCACGGCGAATTTCTCGAATTAAGGAAGAGCAGATGGCCGTTCGGCGTGGAAGGGGACGGTGGGACAGGAGCTGTTTCCGGGGACCTGGAAGACGCCGTCGATGCTGGATGGAGACAGTCGAGACGCGGTGAGAAGCAACTGACGGGAGCGAGCGTGGAGACTGCCGGCTTCGGCTTCACCATCGAGGGAGTTGCCAGAGAGGGTATTGAGGGTGATTTGGACGAAGATGCCAGACTGGGAGATTTTCATGGCCGGGCGAGTGGCGGGAGCGAATTTCGGGCCGCAGGATGGAGGGTTGTCGAGATGAAGATTCCAATCGCCTTCGATAGTCATGGGAGCTTTAATGAATTCGCCAGCGCGCAGAACACCTATCAACGCGGCCACAGGCAATAAGACGAGACAAACATAGCCAGCGGCCGCCCGCGTAATTGACATAAGAATTCAGGTCTGAGCGATTAGTATAGACGAAAATCGAGTGACAAATCTGTTAGAGGGCTTAGGAAGAGTACAGGCGGTACTGACGAATGTAGGACAGTACTCCGGGCGGGAGGTCGACGTCCTGATGGCCGGCGGCTAATCGCGCGCGGATCTCGGAGGCGGACAGGGGGAGAGCGATGCCAGTGATGGATTGGACGTGCGTTTCCGGAGGAACTTCGTAGGCCGCGCCGGGACGCGAGACAACCGCGAAGGTGACCAGGCGGGCGAGATCCTGCCAACGATGCCAACTGCGGATTTCGGCGAAGGCATCGGCGCCGATCAGGAAGTAGATTTCGGCGCGGGGCGCAAGGGTGGCGCGGAGACGCTCGACGGTGTCGATGGAGTAGCTCTTGGTTTCGCCTCCTTCGAGACGAGAGGGTTGAAAGCGGGGATCTTGCGCGCAGGCGATTTCGACCATGCGGAGACGGTCTGGGTAGCCGGCCGCGGTGCGGCGATGCGGGGGATTGCCGGAAGGAACGAAGAGGATTTCGTCGAGGCGGCACTCGTCAGCGGCCGCCCGCGCGATTTCGATGTGGGCGTTGTGTATGGGGTCGAAGGTGCCCCCAAAGAGCCCGATGCGGTTACCCACGAGAGATTGAAGAGCGCTTAGAGCTCTTCAAGGGTGATGTTACGGAAGTAGGCCTCCATGGGAGGGCCGGCGTGGAGTTGCAGGGCGATCACGCCGCGCAAACGCACGGAATCGTGGATGTCGGCGGTTCTTTTGCCGTTCAGCGAGACGGTGATGTGGTCGCCCTGACAACGGATTTCGTAGGTGTTCCAATCCTTGAGGTGGACGACACCCTTGCCACCGGCGGCCCAGCCGTCGACCATGGTGTTGCGGGTGCCTTTCTCCTCGTAGATGTTGCCCCAGTAGTTGTTCTCGCCGGCGTCGGCCTGGTAGCCACGGATGACGTAGTCGGGCAGGCGTTCGCTCCGGAACTGGATGCCGCTGTTGTGGTTGCGGAGCTTCATGTCCGCGCTGAGGACGAAGTCGCCGTATTCCTTGTTTGTGACCAGGAATTCGTTGTGTTCGAGCTTGGTGTTTTCAGTGGAGCCGACGATCATACCGTCGCGGACGGACCAGAGGCGCGAATCACCATCCCAGCCGTCGAGGTTCTTACCGTTGAAGAGGGAGACGGCGGCGGCGCGGGCACGCGTGGGTCGCAGGGCGAACGCTCCCGCGGATGCGACCAGGAGCGAACGGCGCGTAAACCGAAGCGGGAGCTGCACTTTAAACGCCCGCCTCAGTTCGTTCAATGGTGACGGAGTTGATGCGTACTTCTTTTTTGGGGCGATCGTTGGAATCGCGGGGAGTGCGGGAGATCTTGTCGACGACGTCGTAGCCTTCGGTCACTTCGCCGAAGATGGTGTGTTTGTTGTCGAGCCAGGGAGTGGGAGCGACGGTGACGAAGAACTGGCTGCCGTTGGTGTTGGGGCCGGAGTTCGCCATGGAGAGGAGACCCTTCTTGCCGTGCTTGAGGCTAGGGTGAAACTCATCGGCGAATTTGTATCCGGGACCCCCGCGGCCGGAACCTTCGGGGCAGCCGCCCTGGATCATGAAATCCGGGATGACCCGGTGGAAGATGAGATTGTCAAAGAAAGGCTTGCCGGTTTTGGTGCCTTCGGCCAAGGAGGTGAAATTCTCGACCGTCTTCGGGGCTTTATCGGCGAAGAGGCGGGCCGTGAACTTCCCTTCCGTGGTATCGAAGTGGGCAAGTACGTCGTTAGGCATGCCCAGATTGTATCGTGGCGAAAGCCCGGGCCGGTGGGATCAGGCTTCGCACGACGGATGGCCGCAGGCGCAGAGAATTTCTGTGCGGCCGACGGCATCCTCGCAATAGGTGCTGCAGTATTTACTGCCTTCCTTGGCCATACATTTACAACTTTCGTGAGCGCATTTTTTAGTGTCTGCCATGGTTCTCCTTCGCGAAGGTTAATGCAGGCCGCTTGCCTAACCAGGGCTTGAGTTCGCGACGAGGGGGAAGGCGCGTACAAGTGGCGGGGCGGAAGCCGGGTCTTTGCGCGGCTCGGCCTCAGCCCCCAGGCAGTACAGAGACAACGGAGCAGAACTACGGGTTGGAGCAGGCCTCGTGCCTGCAATTACATCCGATCTCCATCGTTTTGCCCGCGTCTTTGCAATACGCGGAGCAGTACTTGCTGTCGGCGGGAGCGGGGCAGTTACAGGACGGGTGAGCACACTTCTTCGGTTTGTCAGCCATACGGGGGCCTCCTGTCCTCATCGTAGGCGCAAAAAGGCGGGACGGCGAAGATATTTCAGGTGACGGGAGCGACCAGGGTTTCGGGGAACTCGATGGCAATGCGGGTGCCGTCGCCGGGCTGGCTATCGATCCACATGCGGTAGTTGGAGCCGAAAAGGACCTTCAGCCGTTCGCTGACGTTGCTGACGCCGATGCCGGATTCGAGCATGCGGGCGAGCTTCTCCTGCGGGATGCCGACGCCGTCGTCTTCCACGCGGATGTGCACGCGGCCGCCTTCGACGCGGGTTTCGATGCGAATGGTGCCGCCTTCGACTTTGTTGCTGAGGCCGTGCTTCACGGAGTTTTCGACCAGGGGTTGCAGGAGCATGCTGGGGATGAGCATGTCGAGAGTTTGCGGGTCGACGTCGCGCTCGAAGCGTAGTTTTTCGCCGAAGCGGACGAGCTCGATGGAGAGGTAGTCGTCGATGAAAGCCAATTCGTCGCGCAGGCGGGCCATGCTTTCGTGTTTTGCGCAGGAGGCGACGCAGGATGTTGGAAAGGCTTGAGGATCATCTGGCGCGCACGGTTGGGGTCGATGCGGATCAGGGATGAGACGGAGTTGAGGGTGTTGAAGAGAAAGTGCGGGTTGATCTGGCTGGTGAGGGCTTGCAGGCGGGCCTGCATGAGCAGGCGGTTCTGCTCTTCGAGCTTGAGCTCGTTGCGGGTGTTGTTCCAGACCTTGATCGGGAGCGTGACGGCGAAGTAGACGGAGGCGTAAACGGCGACGATGCTCAGCCAGTTGCGAGCCTTCCGGCGCGGTAGAGGGAGAAAATGTGGTGGAAGAGGTGCGCCGGCCATCTCGCGGAGGAATTCAGCGAGGAAGATGCGTCCGAGAGCAGGAGTTGAACAAAGCGCAGCGAATACTCGCGTTGCTTGCGGAGGGATTGGACGAGGTGCAGGTCGAAGAGCGGGCGAAGCGCGCCAGATGATACTCCTTATCGACCGCGAAATCGCGCAGCATGCCGCCCAGCAGGCCGACGCAGGCGTAGCAGGGGCATGCTGACGAACTCGCCATGGGCGAGGGCCGGCATGGAGATGAGGATTCCTCCGACGAGTCCGGTGACGTAACCGCCGATGAGACCGGCGAGCAGACTGCCTTCGAGGCCAAGATCGGCCGCGTCATAAGAATGGACGCGCACGCGGAGTGCGACTCCGGAGGCGAACATGGGGGTGAACCAGAACGCCAGGCGCAGGCGCTGGCCGAGGGTGCGGTCCTCATGCATGAGGAGGTCGCGGAAGCTTTTGGAACGCACGAAGAAGCTGGCCAGCGATGCGACCACGCCCGAGCCGCACCAACAGCTTAATGAAGTGCTGTTCCACCCGCGCCCATTATAATTAGGATACGAGACCCCATGCAAGAATGCAGGAAACCCTAGCGTTTCGGCTGAACAAAGTGGCCGAAGCCGCTCTTCCCAGTGAGTTTGGGGCATTTCGCATTTACGGCTTCGAAGGGCATTTTCGACGGACGGAAGGAACGAAGAGGCCGCGGCGCTGAAGCTGGGCGATCTGAATGGGCCGCCGCCGCTGGTGCGCGTCCATTCGCAATGCCTAACCGGCGATGTGTTCCATAGCCTGCGCTGCGATTGCCGGGCGCAGTTGGACCTGGCGCTTGACCATGATGGCCGAGGAAGGCCGCGGCCTGCTGATTTATGAGAAGCAGGAAGGGCGGGGCATCGGGCTCTGAACAAGCTACGGGCTTACGAGTTGCAGGACCGGGGAGCGGACACGGTAGAAGCCAATGAACTGCTGGGGTTCGAGGCGGACTTGCGGAGCTTCGATCTGCCGGCGGCCATCTTGAACTACTTCGGGTTGAAGCAGATCCGGCTGCTTTCGAATAATCCGGAGAAGGTGGAGTCGGTGGAGCGCGCGGGGGTGCAGGTGGTGGAGCGCGTGCCTTGCATTGCGGAGCATCTGGAATCGCCGTCAGGCGTATCTGGCAACGAAGAAGGCGAAACTCGGCCATTTGTTCGACCGTTGTAGAGAGCGGAGTCGAACTATCGGGATGGCCTTCTCCTGGTTTCCGCTCTGGCTGAGTTTTCAAGGTGGCGGTGATCGCGACGCTGCTTTCGCTGGTCGTTGGGCTTTGGCTGGCATGGCTGCTGGCGAACCGGGAGTTTCGCGGCAAGGAATGGATTGACGCGACTGGTGACGCTGCCGCTGGTGTTTCCGCCGACGGTGCTGGGTTATTACCTGCTGGTAGTGCTGGCGCGGTCGAGTCCGCTGGGGCGCTTGTATGAAGCGGTGTTTGGGCGGACCGCTGGTGTTCACGTGGCAAGGCGGCGGTGCTGGCGTCGACCATTCATGCGATTCCGCTGCTGGTGAGATCGGCCCGCGCGGGTTTCGAATCGGCGGACCCGGTGTACGCGAGGGCGGCGCGATCGCTGGGCGCGGGAGAATGGCGGCTGTTCTGGCGGGTGACGCTGCCCTTGGCGCGGCGGGCCATTGTGGCGGCGGCGGTGATTGCGTTTGCGCGGTCGCTGGGAGATTTCGGCGCAACGCTGATGATCGCGGGCGACATTCCGTGCCGCACGCAGACGGCGGCGATTGCGATCTTCGATGCGGTGGAATCGGGGAACATGCGGATGGCGGGAGCGTTGACGGTGGTGCTCTCGCTGATCACGCATGGGCACGGTTTATGCGGCAAACCGGCTGGAACATCGCCGCACGGCATGAGGCTCTCAGCGCGGCTGGTGAAGCAGCTTTCCGCAGCGGGCGGAGAGCGCGGGATTCACGCTCGATGTGGAGCTGGAGTGCGAATCGGGCGTTACGGTGCTGTTCGGGGCGAGCGGCGCGGGTAAATCGCTGACGCTCGATTGCCTAGCCGGGTTTACGCGTCCGGATGCGGGCCGCATTCTGCTGGGCGACCGCATTCTATACGACGGAGTGGCGCGGGTGCATGTGCGGCCGCAGGATCGTGAATGCGGATATGTCTTTCAGAACTATGCGCTGTTCCCGCACATGACGCTGCGGGAGAATCTGGCGTTTGCCGCGGAACGGCGGCCCCGTCTGGAGCGGCATCGGCGAGTGAACGAGATGATCGAGCGCTTCCAGTTACGGGAAGTCGCCGGGCGGATTCCGCGCGAGGTCTCGGGCGGGCAGAAACAGCGGTGCTCGATCGCGCGCGCGCTGATCGCCGCGCCGCGACTGCTGCTGTTGGATGAGGCCGGCGCGGGGCCTGGATGCCGGGCTGCGCGGGGAGTTTTACGGGCTGCTGCGGGAGCTGCGAGCGGATTCGCAGTCCCGATGCTGTTAGTCACGCACGATCTGGATGAAGCGGTGGCGATGGGGATCGGATGCTGGTGTATGAAGGCGGCCGGATCGTGCAGACAGGCTCGCCGCAGGCGGTAATCTCGCGCCCGGCGTCGGCCGAAATCGCGCGCCTGTTGGGGCATACCAACATTTTGCGGGTGGAGATTCTGGCTCTTGATCCGGGTCGCAATACGAGCCGAGTGCGCTATGGGGATTTTGAGTTCTGCGGTCCTTATCTGCCGGGGCACCTGATCGGCGATCAGACGAGTGTGGTGCTGCGGGCTGACGACTTACGGGTGCATACCAGGCCGGGCGAGAACCGTTTTCCGATGCGGCTGCAGGCCAAGGTGGACCACGCACGAGCGGTGGAGCTGCAGTTCGCGGGCGGAATCTGCGCGTTGGTTCCAAGGTATGAGTTGGATGGACGCGCCGATGTGCGGGATTGGTATGTGGAGATTCCACCAGCCGCTTTGCGTTTAGTGGGCACGCATTAGAGTGCTGCGCTATTACATTACGAATCGGCTGGCCTGCGGTGGGGAAGTGGGGCTGCTGCGGAACGTCGAGCGGCTAGGCAGCCAGATCGATTTTTTGCAGATACGGGAACGAGACCTGGAAGGTCGCGAACTGGCCCGGTTGGTGAGATCGGTGATGCGCGCAGCCGATCCATCGGTGAGGGTGCTGGTGAACGATCGGGCGGATGTGGCACTAGTCTGCGGTGCACATGGCGTGCACCTGCGGGGGAATTCCATATCCGCAGAGACCATTCGAAGCATTGCGCCGGAGAGTTTTCTTGTTTCGGTGGCGTGCCACTACCTCGAGGAAGTGCGGAGAGCGTCCGCGGAGAAGGCGGACCTGATCTTAGTCGCGCCAGTGTTTGCGACACCCGGGAAGGGGCCGGCGCTCGGGATCGAGGGACTGAGCGAGGCTGTTCGGGCGAGTCACTCACCGGTGTTGGCGCTCGGGGGACTGACCAAAGAACGAATCGCGCAGTGCGAATCAGCGGGAGCGGCTGGGATTGCGGGAATCAGACTTTTTCAAGAGGAAAATTGACGGGACGCTTGCGGCGGAAGAAGCGGAGAGTGGCTTCGGCTGAGGTGCAATAGAACTCGCCGAGGGCGGGCTGCGACTGCGTTAAGGCGTCGATCTCGTGTTGAATGCTGGCCACAGACCCTACCGCGAGGGTGCCGGACCAGCTTTTTCGACCGGAGTAGATGAACGTTCGGAGAGTACTCAGGAAAAGTGCTTCCATGACTTGCGTCGGGTGTGCGCCAGTAACGCCTGCGCGCCGAAGCGCCGAAGTGCAGGCATCGACCAACGGGGTCAAAAGAGAACCGGAGAAGGTAAGCGCGGCACAGTATAAAGCGTAGTGTTCGGCGTGAATCTCGAGTGCCGTTCCGCGGAGCTGGCGAACGAGATGCCGCGCGGTGCGGAGAGCTGCCCGATCACCCTCGAGCACGTAACGATCCGACGAGCCCGCGAAAGGACGGAGCGATGCGACGGAAGCGCCGCGAGAGCGGAAGAATTCCAAGTTTCGGCTGAAGGCACCCGAGTCTGCCAATACGAGCGACTTGCGATTCCAATCGACCGGAGTTTTCTCCAGTAGCGGAAGGATCAAGTTGAGATGGTCGCCAGGGGCACAGATTAGGATGGTGCGCGTATTATCTAAGTCTTTGAGGCGGCAGGCTACGCCGGCCCGCAGAGTGTTCACGATGCGACTAGCTGCGCGGTGCGTAGACGCGGCAACTGGCCCGAGGTCCTGATGGAGGTTGGGCAGCTTGGCAATCAGATAGCGACCAACGGGTCCAACTCCGATCAGCCCGTATTTGGTCAAGCGGGGATTCCGATTCCTGCTACACCCGAGGTGCGCAGGAGCTTGATTTTGTCGCGGAGCTGCGCGGCTTTTTCGAACTCGAACTTGCGGGCGGCGTCACGCATACGCTCTTCGAGTTCCGTGATGAACTCTTCCCGTTCTGCGCGGGCTCATGTCTTCCGTTTCGGGATCCGCTTCGACGGGTACGGTGACGTAATCACCCTCGGCAATGGCGACGAGGCTCATGTCGATCGGCTTGATGATGGATTGCGGAGTGATGTTGTTGCGTTCGTTGTACTCAACTTGCGTCCGGCGACGGCGATCGGTTTCGTTGATCGCTTGACGCATGCTGTCGGTCATTACGTTGGCGTAGAGAATGGCGCGGCCTTCGAGATTGCGAGCAGCGCGTCCGATGGTCTGGATCAGCGCGCCGCTCAGAGCGGAGAAAGCCTTCTTTATCGGCATCCAGATATAGCGACTAACGAGACTTCGGGCAGATCTAATCCTTCTCGCAGCAAGTTGATTCCGATCAGGACGTCGTACTCGCCGCGACGCAGATCCCGAAGGATTTTGATGCGATCGAGGGTACTTACTTCCGAGTGGAGGTAATTACACTTACACCGACTTCGGAGTAATACTCAGCGAGGTTTTCGGCCATTCGCTTGGTGAGCGTAGTTACGAGCACGCGTTGATTTAACTCTACCCGTTTGCGGATTTCGTGCAGGAGGTCGTCCACCTGCCCTTTGATAGGACGGATCTCGATCTCCGGATCGACCAGGCCGGTGGGACGGATGATCTGTTCGACAACAACGCCGGCGGACTTGGTCAGCTCATATGGTCCGGGCGTGGCGGAAACGTAGACTAACTGGTTGACGCGGTGCTCAAACTCTTCAAAGGTGAGGGGACGGTTGTCCAGTGCGCTGGGAAGCCGGAATCCATGGGCGACGAGGATCTCCTTGCGGGAGCGGTCGCCATGATACATGCCGTGCAGTTGAGGCACGGTTTGATGGCTCTCGTCGAGGAACATAATGGAATCCTGAGGCAGGTAATCCAGCAAAGTGGGCGGCGCTTCACCGGGAAGGCGTCCGGAGAAATGGCGGGAGTAATTCTCGATACCGTGGCAATATCCGATCTCACGCATCATCTCGAGATCGAACATGGTTCGTTGGTAGAGGCGCTGGGCTTCGATGACCTTGCCTTGCGCTTCTAATTGCGGACGCCACCATTCCAATTCGGCGCGAATGGATTCCATGGCGGATTCCTTGGTGGCATCCGACATGACGTAGTGCGTTTTGGGATAGATCGGGAGGCGAGCATAAGTTTGTCTTACCTGGCCGAGGAGAGGATCGATCTGGGACAGGCTCTCGACTTCATCGCCCCACAGCTCGATTCGGTAGGCGTAATCATCGTAGGTGGGGAATACTTCGATCGTATCGCCGCGTACGCGAAACGTACCGCGGCGAAAGTCTCCATCGTTACGATCGTAGAGGATATCAACGAGCTTGGCGATGATCTCACTGCGCGTGATCTTCTGGCCTTTTTCGAGCATGAGCAGCATGCCGTAGTAAGCTTCGGGCGAACCAAGTCCGTAGATACAACTCACGCTAGCGACGATCACGCAATCGCGACGTTCGAATAGCGAGCGCGTGGCGGAGAGGCGCAATTTATCGAGTTCGTCGTTGATGGTGGCTTCTTTCTCGATATAGACATCGCCGGACGGGATATAAGCTTCGGGCTGGTAGTAGTCGTAGTAGCTGACGAAGTACTCGACGGCGTTGTGCGGGAAGAACGTCTTGAACTCGTGATAGAGCTGCGCAGCGAGCGTTTTGTTGTGAGCCAGGACGAGGGCTGGGCGGCCAATCTGTTCGATTATTTTGGCCATGGTGAAGGTTTTGCCCGATCCGGTGACTCCCAGCAGGACCTGATGTTTGTCGCCGTCGTGAATGCCTTGCGTGAGTTCGGAGATAGCGTTGACCTGATCGCCGCGAGGGCGATAGTTCACCACCAACTGGAAGTCCATTTAAACAGTATAGGGAGCCGGGGAGGGGGCCGGATTTGAGGGGAAAGGCGCGCGGGTTAACGAACGGCGGGTGTTTCGACGCGCAGTTTGGCCATGACCAGGCGAACTTCATCGAAAGTCGCGTCGGGCACGCGTTCTTTAAGGGGCTTAAGCCATTGAAAGCCGATTTCGCCGGCGGCAGAGACCAGGCGCGGGAGGATTTCGGGCCGAATCCATTCGGTCTGGAAGGGGAGTTTCCCTTGCTCGACGAGGGTGGCGACCATGCCGACGACAGTGGCGAGTTGACGGCTGCGGAGTTGGGAGATCTGTTCGAAGGTCTTGCCTTCGGAGAGAAGGCGCAAGGTCTCTTCGGCGGGTGCTTCACGCGTTTCGCCGAGTGCGGGACGTACCGCGCGTTCGCCGCCGCGGAACCGCTCTACCGCATGCAGAATCTCAGCCCCGTAGAGTTCGGCTTTACGGGCGCCAATGCCGGCGATGCCAATGCGGAGCTGGTCGAGCGTGCGCGGCTGCTTGCGACAGATGTCGTGCAAGGTGGCGTCGGTCATGATGAGGAACGCCGGGACCTGTTTCTCGCGAGCGATCTCGCGACGCCATTCGCGCAGGAATTCCAGAAGATCGTCGTCCTCGTCGGGTTGCGATTCCGGGGCGGCGGCTTTGGTGCGCGCGCGGCGGAGAGGCCGTGTATCGAGCATCCAGTCCGGCAGATCGGCGCACTGATCGCACATTGCGCAGTTTTCCCACTTTGGAGTTTCTCCGAAGTGGAGGCAGATTTGCCGGTGACGGCATCGGCTGCTGGAAGCAAAGTCTTTGATGGAGTGGTAGCGCTGCCAGGCACGCTGTTTCTCACCCGGATCACGTAGCTGATCACAAAAGTAGGCGAGCAGACCGGCATCTTTCTTTTGCCAAAGGAGCGCGCACTCCGCAGGTTCGCCGTCGCGCCCGGCACGACCAGCCTCCTGGTAGTACTGTTCGATCGATTTGGGTAAGGCGAGATGGATTACGGCGCGGACCGAAGATTTGTTGATGCCCAGTCCGAATGCTAACGTACCGACGAGGACGCGGACCTCATCGGACATCCAGCGTTCCTGGTTCTTTTGCCGCGCGGCATTTTCCATCTGGCCGTGATAGGGGATGGCGGCGATGCCTTGATCGCCGAGGAAATCGACCGTCTCTTCGACGCGAGCGATGGTCGGCGCATAGACGATAACGTTTGAACCTTCGTGAGCGCGCAAGGCGCGAACGAGCAGGCCGTCCTGTGAGCGCGCGTCGCATTCCTTGACGAGGTAGCGGAGATTGGGGCGATGGAAGCTGGCGATGTACTTGTGAGGATCGCGCAGGTTGAGTTGGGTGAGGATGTCATGCCGCACGGGACGCGTGGCGCTGGCGGTGAAGGCGGCGATGGGAAGATCCGGGAAGTATTCGCGCAGCCGTTTGAGCTGACGGTATTCCGGGCGAAACTCATGGCCCCATTCGGAGATGCAGTGGGCTTCGTCGATAGCGAAGAAGGCGATAGGCACGCGCGAGAGCCAGTTAACGGTGTCCTGGCGGGCCAGACGTTCCGGAGAAAGATAGAGAAGGCGATAGGCGCCGGCGATGGCCTCCCGCATGACTTTGGACTGTTCGCTCGAAGGCAGGCTGCTGTTGAGCACCGCCGCGGGGATGCCCATTTGCGCCAGTTGCGCGGCTTGATCCTGCATGAGAGCAATGAGCGGGGAGATCACGATGGCGGTGTGACCGGAGACGAGCGCGGGCAACTGATAGCAGAGAGATTTGCCGCCACCGGTAGGCATGACGACGGCGATGTCGTGGCCGCCGACGAGGCTGCGGATGATGCGTTCTTGCAGGGGACGGAAGGAATCGTAGCCCCAGTAACGGCGAAGAGCGCCGTGGAGCTCGGAAGGCGCGGACAACATATAATTGTACGCGTTTCCCTCCCTCCATGCAGATTCAAGACTCCCCGGAAGTTCATGACGTAGTGATTATCGGCAGCGGCGCCGCGGGCGGAATGGCCGCTTGGAATCTGACGCGAAAGGGAGTGAAGGTGCTGGTGCTCGATGCCGGCACGAGGTTCGCGCGCTCGAAGTATTGGACGCACGTCACGCCTTGGGATTATCGAATTCGAACGGAGCGTGGAGAGAAGCCGCCGCGCTTTTACGTCGACACCGACGAGCAGCCGTATACGACACCCAAGGATCAGCCTTTCGAGTTGATTCGCGTATGGGGCCGCGGGGGAAAGACAAACGTTTGGGGACGTGTGGCGCTGCGGTATTCGGACTTGGATTTCGCATCGGCGGAGCACGACGGGTGGGAGATTCCGTGGCCGATCCGCTATAAGGACATTGCCCCGTACTACGACAACGTCGATCAACTGATTGGCGTGAATGGTGGAGCGGATGATTCGGATTCGCTCCCGGGCAGTAAGTATCATTTGCCGCCTCCGAATTTAAGGTGCGGTGAGAAGTTGTTGCAAGCGGCGGGCGGACGATTGGGTATCCCGATCGTGCATGGCAGGCGTGCAGTGAATACCAACACGTCGCGCGGTCACAGCGCGTGTCATTACTGCGGGGCGTGCGGGAGAGGATGCGATGTGTCCGCGTTCTTCAACTCGTCGGATTATCTGTTGGAGCCGGCATTCAAGACCGGGAAGCTGGACATCATCGACAACGCGGTGGTTTCGCGTGTGCTCGCGGGGGATGACGGGAAGGCGAGCGGCGTGGAGTATTTCGACCGGTACACGCGCGAGCGCAAGACGGTGCGGGCGCGGGTGGTGATCGTGGCGGCGTCGTGTATCGATTCGACGCGGATCCTGCTGAATTCGAAGTCGGAGCGCTATCCGAACGGGATCGGCAACGGGTCGGATGTGATTGGACGATATTTGAGCGAGCAGATCCGGTTTCACGTGTATGGGTTTGTTCCGGAGTTGATGGGAACGCAGACACGGGATGACGACGGAATCGGAGGAGAGCATATCTATCTGCCGCGGTACAACCATCGCGGGAGGAAGCGCGATTACCTGAGGGGATTTGGAAGCCAGTTTTGGGGATGCGGGGCGCAGGGGGATGCGCCCTGGGCGAAGTATCATCCGGGGTTCGGCAAGGAATTCAAGAGCGGGATCAAGAAGCGCTACCCGGCTTTAGTGGCGGTGCATCCGTATGGGGAGGTGTTGCCCCAGCGGTATAACCGGGTCACGGTGGAGGACACGCCGAAGGACCAATACGGGGTACCAATCGCGCGCATTGAATACAAGATCGGCGAGAACGAACGCAAGATGGCGAAAGAGATGTATGAAATGGCGGAGGGGCTGCTGCATGAAGCCAAGGCGGAGCTTCTGCCCTTTCAACGGGGGTGGCTGGACAGCAACGGCACGGCCATTCACGAACACTCGACTTGCCGGATGGGAGCGGATCCGAAGCGCTCGGCACTGAACGGATTCTGTCAGATGCACGAGGTGAAGAACGTGTTTGTGACAGACGGCTCCGCGTTCACGACGGCATCCGAGAAAAACCCGACGCTGACGATTCTGGCGCTGTCGTGGCGGGCGACCGACTACCTGGCCGACGAGATGAAGAGCGGGCGGCTATAAGTCGCGCGGGGCTACTTGGCTGCGCCGCCGTTTTCGGTTCCACGGATAAAGGCGGCGACATCGTCGTGAAACTGGCGGAGTATGTCGTCATTGACATAGATCATGTGGCCGGCCGCGTAGTAGTGATAACTAATGTTGGATTGCAGATACTGCGGGACGGGCAGGTGATGCATCTCGTAGATGCCCTCGAAGAACGGCGTGGCCAGATCGTAGTAGCCGCCCGCTAACAGGATCTTCATCCGGGGATTGGCTTTCATGGTCTGCGCAAGGTCGGGCATAACGTTGGTTCCGCCCTCACCCTGGCCAACGGGAGGTCCCCCGGGAGCTTGGTGGCGCAGATCCCAGGAGAAGTTTCCGTCGCTGTAAGCGGAAGGCTTGTAGACCTGATTCTGACCGTACTTCAGATCCGCACGCAGATATTGGTTGATGGCGGCGGTGTACGCCGAAGAGATGGCGACGGACTGAGGATCGTATTCGGCCTCTTCGCTGAGCGGATTTAAGTCGGGCCCGCGAAAGCGCGTATCGAGGCGGCCGGTGGTAAATCCTTCGGAATCTTGCAGGTTCTTACTAAATCCGCCGCCACTTACCCGCAAGTTGGCCTTCAGGAGATAGGCAACGGGTAAGCCGGTGTAGTCGTGAATCTTGTTGGCCAGGGACTGTTTCTGCGTTTCCGGCAGTTCAGACCCTTGCAGGAGGCCGGTCATATATTCACCGAGAGCGAACCTCTCGACTTCCGCCAGGAATGGTTCGAGCGCGGCAGGTTGGGTTGTTAGCTTGTGGTGGTAGAAGGCACTGGCGGCATAGGTGGGGAGTGCGAGGGCATAAGACTGGTCCACGCCCGGGTTCCAGCGGGGGCCGTCGACGCTGTTGTCGAAGCTCAGGATGGCTGAGAGGAGCACGATGCCATTGAGGTCGACATTCTGCAGTACGGCGGAGAGCACCGCGGAGCGCGGCGTGCCGTAGCTTTCGCCGAAGAGATATTTGGGAGAGTTCCAGCGTTCGTGTTTGGTGAGGAAGCGGCGGATGAAACGCTCGAAGGCGTGGGCGTCCTGATCGGTACCCCAAAAGGCTTTCTCTTTATCCTTTCCCATGATGCGGCTGAATCCGGTGCCTGGCGCGTCTATGAAAACCAAGTCGCTGACATCGAGCAGACTGAAGTTATTGCTGAGGATGCGGTAGGGTGCGGCGGCGTCATGCTGCGTATCAGTGGTTACGACGCGCTTGGGGCCGAAGGATCCCATGTGCAGCCACATGGTGGAAGAACCGGGGCCACCGTTATAGAAGAAGGTGACGGGCCGCGTTTCCGAGACGGCGTCCTTCTTGAAGTAAGCGGCGTAGAACATGCGGGCGGTGGGAGGCGCTTCTTCGGGCTTCTCGGGATCGGGTGGTTTATCGCCGGTGTCAGGGAGGCGTTTCCCATCCAAGCCAAGTAGGGCGTCTTGCTGGTCGGTGGCTCCGACGGTGATTGTCCCGGCAACGGCGCGGTAGGGAATTACCTGTCCGGCGACGGTGACGGAACCGTCGGTGGTGGAATCGGCAGGGGCGACCGGGGGCGTGGTCAACGGGGTCGCGTTGACGACTACCTTCTGCTCTCCGGGCGGATGAGCTAGCTTATCCACGGCGGCTTGCGCATCTTTTTGGCGCGTAGTCCGGTTTTGCGCGAACAAGTCCGCGCCGTTCGAAAAGACGATCAATGCTAATACGACGCCCGCACACCGGACACGGCTCGCCAGGGTACCCACTGCGAATTCCCTCATAATCTGAATGAACGTAGCATACCCAAAGCTAAAAGCCCGGAGCGAGAAGCTGAGGCGGGATCAGCAGTTGCGGTGAAAGTTAGAGCCGGGGAGCGTAGTAGCCGCGGCGGGCGCGAACGACGAGGTCTTTGCGGCCTTTCACTTTGACGGTGACGGGGTGATACATGCCATCCGTTTCGAGGGGATCGGGCCGGTAGAAGATGTTGTATTGGTGGCGCAGTTCGTTGGCGATGTTTTCAAAAGATTGGCCGAGATCCTCGACCTTAAAGGGGAAGAAGGCCTGACCGCCCGTTTCTTCCGTGATGTAGCGGAGGACCTTATCGCCGGAATTCTCAATACGCGAGATGTTGGTGGAGATCGCGTAGATCACGACATCGGCTTTTTGGGCCATTTCGAGGGCTTGATCGCGGGTGACACGACTTTGATTGTCCTCGCCATCGGTGACGATGACCATCGCGCGGCGGAACTTATCGCGCGGCTGATCGAGCTGTAGCTTGTCGCGGCAGGCGTAGAAGATGGCGTCGTAGAGCGAGGTGCCGCCGCCAGGGCGAAGGCCTTTGATGGCGGCCGTGAGCTTCTCGGTGCTGTCGGTCAGGTCGGAGACCAGTTCGGTCGAAGAGTCGAAGCTAACGATCATGGCGCGGTCCTGACGCGGGCGCACGGTGCTGGTGATGAATTCGGAGGCGGCTTCCTGTTCAAAGTGGAAGCGTTCGCGGATGCTGTTGCTGGTGTCGATCAAGATCGCGAGGCGCAGGGGTAAGTCGCTTTCCGCGGTGAACTGGGAGATGGACTGCGGCTTCTTCTTCTCGACGACCTGGAAGTCATCTTTTTGCAGGTCGGTGATGAAGCGGCCTTTCTTGTCGGTCACCGTGAACAGCAGGTTGACGCGGGTGACGTCGAGGACGATGCGGCTGCCGTCGTTCGGTTCCACAGCGGGTTCGGTGGGCGCGGGCGGGTTCAGCGCGGATTGCTGGGCGCTCGACAGCGGTGGAACGACGAAGGAAGACACGGCGATCCCGGTCAGGATTCCGATCGACAACAGCTTGCTCATTTGTTTCTAGTGTATGGCAGATTTCGCTTAGTGGGAGCGCAGGATGTTGAGCCACTTATCGAGCTCCGGGGCCAGCGGAGAAACCACTTCCAACGGCTGCCTGGTCATGGGGTGCTCGAAGGCAATTCGGTGCGCATGGAGAAAGTACCGGCCGAGATCGGGCATGCCAGGAACGCGCTCGGGGGCGCCGTACAGCTTGTCACCGACCACGGGATGACCGGCGCTCGAGAGATGCACGCGGATCTGGTGAGTCCGCCCGGTGCCGATCAAGACTTCGAGGAGAGTGAAATGCGGGAAGCGTTCGCGTAAGGTCCACTCACTCCAGGCAGCGCGGCCGGAGGCGAGACGAGAGGTCATGCGGGTGCGGTGCACGGGGTCGCGCGCGATCGGCTTGTCGATGCGGCCATGATCGCTCTTCATCTGACCATGCACTAACGCAAGGTATTGCTTGGTGATGCGGCGAGAGGAGAACAAGTGGGCGAGCGCCTGGTGCGCGGGATCGGTTTTGGCGACGAGGAGCACGCCGCTGGTGTAGCGATCCAGCCGGTGAACGATGCCGGGGCGCGTTTCCCCTCCCAACGAGGAGAGCTGGCCGAACCGGTAGAGCAGGGCGTTCACGAGGGTTCCAGAGCGGAGTCCCGCGCCTGCATGGACGGCCATTCCGGCTGGTTTGTCGATGGCGATCATCCACTCGTCTTCGTAGAGAACATCCAGGGGGATCTCTTCCGGAGTGGCGTTGAGGGGAGGCGGGCTGGCGGGTTCGAGCGCGATCGCTTCCGTTCCGCGCAAGGAGAAAGAAGGTTTTACGGGGGCGCCATTTACCAGAACGCGGCCGCTTTTGATCCATTCCTGGATCCGGGCACGGCTCCATTCCGGGTGCTTTTCGTGAACAAAGGCGTCCAGCCTTTTCCCGCGGTCCCGATCTTCAGTGGTGAGAGCAAACATGGGAAAGACGCCACGATCAGGTTACAATCTCCGTTTGCCTCAACTTGATAACAAAACGGCGCTGGTAACGGGCGCGAGCAAAGGCGTGGGGCGCGGGATCGCTCTCGAATTGGCGCGGCAGGGCTGCAAGGTCGTGATCAATTACAACTCCGACGAGAAAGGTGCGGAGGAGACGGCGCAAGCGGTGCAGGCACTTGGGGCCGAGGCGAAAGTGGTGCAGGCGGATGTCGGATTGGCGAACGATGTCGACCGGATGTTCGGCGAGGTGCCGGAGCTCGACATCCTGGTGAATAATGCTGGGGTCCAGACGTGGAAGCCGTTACTGGAGCTGGAGCTGGAAGATTGGGACCGAACGATCCGAACGAATTTGACCGGCTGTTTTCTTTGCACGCAGCGCGCCGGGCGGCTGATGAAGCACAGCTGCTGGGGACGAATCATCAATATCGGATCCGGCTGTAACAAGATCGCGTTCCCGCATTTGGTCGATTACACGGCGAGCAAGGGCGGGATTGAGATGTTTACAAAGGTCGCGGCGGTGGAACTGGCGGCGTACCACGTGACCGTGAACTGCGTAGCGCCGGGTGCGATTGAGATTGAGCGGACGCGCGCCGAGGCGGCAAACTATGCCGAGACGTGGGCTGGACGGACGCCGCTGGGACGGGTAGGCAATCCGGAGGACGTGGCGCGCATGGTCGCGTTCCTCGCCTCTCCGGCGGCTGAGTTCATTACGGGGCAGACGATCTGGGTGGATGGGGGACTGTTTAGCTTGCCAGCCTGGCCCTATTAGCGGGAGTCGCGACCTCTTTTTTGGGCATCGGTTTAAGGGGCCGCGTGTCGTAGAACTGGAGGCGGCAAAACACGCAATGGTACAGCTTCCCGCCGACGATCTTATAAAGGAAGCGCAGCGGGGTGTGAAGCATCGAATCGACCTTGTCGGGTTTGCTGCGACGGTCGGGCGCCAGATTTCCGCAACGGGGACAACTGGCGTATTCCTCGAGTAGCCCGGTCCGAAGATACGAATCTCTTTTCCTCCAGTTGCAATCTTTACAACGGAAGGTTTGTGAGAAAATCAGTTTTTCGATCGCACGGCGGTGGCTTCGGACCATCGTCCCGCCGCATTTTACACATGGCATTCAGTTTGCGCTTTTAGTCTAAGCAAATCCCGAGATTCTTGACAAGTCCGTAACAATAAGATTTATATTCGCTATACAAATTTCCGATGCTAAGTCGTATTTCCGTTCATGGCGCGCGACAGCACAACCTGAAGAATATTGATGTAGAGATTCCGCGAAACAGCCTGACGGTGATAACAGGGCTGAGCGGATCCGGGAAGTCCTCGCTTGCTTTCGACACGATTTACGCTGAGGGACAAAGACGCTATGTCGAGACACTGTCGCCGTATGCGCGGCAGTTTTTGGACCAGATGGAGCGGCCGGACGTTGATTCGATTGAAGGGCTGAGCCCGGCAATTTCCATCGAACAGAAGACGACGGGGAGAAGTTCGCGGTCGACGGTCGGCACGATTACCGAGATTTACGATTATCTGCGGCTGCTTTATGCGGCGATTGGGATTCCTCATTGCCCGAACTGCGGGGTAGAAATCTCCCGGCAAACGACGGAGCAGATCCTGAAACACGTCCTGATGCTGAAGCCGGACGACCGGATTATGGTGATGGCTCCGGTGGTGCGGGGACGGAAGGGCGAGTTCAAGAAGGATCTCGAAAAGTTTGTACGCCAGGGATTTTCACGCGCTCGAATCGACGGCGTGATTCGGACGCTGGACGAGGATGTTCCGCTCGATCGCCGGAAGAATCATACGATCGAGGTGATTATCGACCGGCTGCAGGTGAAGCAGGGGATCGAAAAGCGACTCGAGGCGTCGATTGAGACCGCGACCAAACTGGCGAACGGGCTGGTGATTGTTTCGGTGGTGAACGGGGACGAGCGGCTGTACTCGAGCAAGCTGGCGTGCACGGAGTGCGGGACGAGCGTTCCGCAGTTGGAACCGCGATCGTTTTCCTTCAACAGCCCTTATGGAGCGTGTGAGAAGTGCAACGGCTTGGGCGTGGAATGGCGCGTCGACGCGGGCAAAATCATTGCGGACGAATCGAAGCCGTTGTTGGAAGGCGGCTTGGGACCGGGTGGCGGATCGGCTTACATGCAGCAAAAGCTACAAGCCGCGGCCAAAGCCCTGAAGTTTAAGCTGGCGACGCCATTCGAAAACCTTCCGAAGCGATTGCAGTTAGTACTTTTGAACGGCGGCGATGGGTTTGAGGGGATTGTCTCGATTCTCCAGGACACCTTTGAGCGGGCCTCGGACATGTACCAGGAGTGGCTGCTGGAGTATATGTCTCCGGTGCGGTGTTCGGCCTGCCAGGGGATGCGGCTGCGGCCGGCGAGCCTCGCCGTGCGGGTGAAGAATTTATCCATCGCGGATGTGACTGGCATGCCTATTGCCCGGACGCTGATGACCGCGCGGGGTTGGCAACTGGAAGAGCGGGAGCAGTTGATTGCGGGCCGGGTGGTGGAGGAGATCCGCCGGAGATTGGAGTTCCTGAGCGCGGTGGGGCTCGACTACCTCAGCCTGGAACGTTCCGCAGGGACGCTTTCCGGAGGCGAGTCGCAGCGTATACGCTTGGCAACGCAGATTGGCTCCAAGCTTCGCGGCGTGCTTTATGTACTTGACGAGCCGTCGATCGGCCTTCATCCACGCGACAACGAGAGGCTGCTCGGAACCTTGACCAAGCTACGCGACATGGGCAATACGGTTCTCGTGGTGGAGCATGACGAGGAGACGATCGCCCGGGCGGATTATGTGATCGACCTCGGGCCGGGAGCAGGGCGTTTGGGTGGGGAGTTGGTGGCGCAAGGCACGCCGGAAGAGATCGCCAACAACCCGGCTTCGCTGACCGGCAGGTACCTGTCGGGCGCGCAATCCATTCCGATCCCGGAGCGGCGGAGAAAGACCAATGGCAACACGATCACGGTCAAAAATGCGCATGAGCACAACCTGAAGAATCTGGACGTCGCCATCCCGCTCGGAGTGCTGACGGTGGTGACGGGCGTATCGGGCAGCGGCAAATCGACGCTGGTGAACGAGATTATTTACCGGTCGCTGGCACGCGAAATCTACGGTTCGCGGGACGAACCCGGCGCGCATGATTCCATCGTCGGCCTGGAGCACATCGATAAAGTTGTGCGGATTGACCAAGCTCCGATCGGACGGACACCGCGCTCGAATCCGGCGACTTACACGGGGCTTTTCAGCCCGATACGCGACTTGTTTGCCATGCTTCCGGAATCGCGAGAGCGCGGTTACAAGCCGGGCAGGTTCAGCTTCAACGTGAAGGGCGGGCGGTGCGAGGCGTGTCAGGGGGATGGGCTGAAGCGGATCGAGATGAACTTCCTCCCGGATGTTTACGTGACCTGCGACGTATGTCGGGGCCGGCGGTACAACCAGGAAACGCTAGAGGTCCGCTACAAGGGGCATTCGATCGCGGACCTGCTTGAGATGACGATCGATGAGGCGTTGCCCGTTCTGGAGAACCATCCGCAGATCCGGCCCAAGCTGGAGACATTGAATGCGGTGGGTCTGGGGTACATCCATCTAGGGCAATCCGCGACGACTCTGTCGGGCGGCGAGGCGCAGCGTATCAAGCTGGCGCGAGAGTTGAGCAAGCGCCAGACCGGGCGGACCTTTTACCTGCTGGATGAGCCAACGACGGGACTGCACTTCGACGATGTCCGCAAGTTGATCGATGTCCTGCAGCGACTGGTGGATTTGGGCAACTCGGTCGTGGTGATCGAGCACAACCTCGACATGATCAAGAGCGCGGACTGGATTCTGGATCTGGGGCCGGATGGTGGAGAGTACGGCGGGCGTATTATCGCGGAGGGGACGCCGGAGCAGATCATGAAATCGCGCAAGAGTTTCACGGGCGAGGCGTTGCGGAAAATGCTGAGCGCGCATGCCGGACGCGCGGCATGAACCCTGAGGTATCGGAGGAGTCGCAGCCAATTCTGGGGCCGCCACCTCGCTCTCCTATCTGGGGCTGGCGCGATGTGGGGCTGTTCTTCGGATTAGGACTGCCCCTGATCATCCTGGCGCAGGTAACGCTGGGGCTGATCGCGCGCGTGCTGCACCGTTCGCCGACCAGCCCGATTGTGCAACTAACCGGGCAGGGACTGGCGTACCTGGTTCTCTTCCTCGTGCTGGCGATGATTTTACGGGTTCAGTACGACGCTCCTTTCTGGAAGTCGCTGGGGTGGATCCCGACGCGAATTTCACCCGCCGTGTCGGTAGCGGCCGGGGCGGCGCTGGCCTTTACGCTCGCGATCGCCGGCGGACTGTTGCGCATCCAGAACGTGGATTCGCCGATTACGAAGCTGATCGAGGCGCCGCACGGGGTGACGATTTTGGGAGTCTTCGGGCTCCTGATCGCTCCGCTGGCGGAAGAGTTGGCGTTCCGTGGATTTCTGCAGCCGCTGATGGTGCGCTCACTCGGGGTGGTGGCGGGAATCGGGCTCACCGGCGCGATTTTCGGGATGCTGCATTGGGAGCAGAACGCCAAGTCATGGGGACATGTCGCTTTGATCACGGCGGCGGGAATCGCGTTTGGGGCGCTGCGTCATCTCTCGGGATCGGTACGCACTTCGACGTGGGCGCACATCGCGTATAACGGGTTCTTTTTCATTTCTCTATTTGCTACTGGAAGGAAGATTTCGATTTAAATGGTTGAGACGATTTTGTGGACCGACTCCGGCGTGGTGATGATTGACCAGACACGTCTGCCGCTCGAGGAGGTTTACGTTAACTGCAAGACATACCAGGACGTTGCGCACCACATTCGGGCGATGACCATTCGGGGCGCGCCCGCGATCGGGGTAGCGGCCGCGATGGGCGTGGCACTGGGCGTTTTAGAAGGCGCCGATTTCGACACAGTTTGCGAGACGCTGGCCGCCACGCGTCCGACGGCCGTGAACCTGTTCTGGGCAATTGAGCGGATGCGCGTTCTCTACCGGTCGCTGGACGGACAGCCGGACGAGACTATCCGCGAGCGTTTCGTGGCGGAAGCCAAGCAGATCCGGCTGGAAGATATCGCGATCAATCAGGCGATCGGAAAGCACGGAGCGCCCCTGGTACCGGATCACAAGACGGTGCTGACGCACTGCAACGCGGGTGCGCTGGCAACGGCCGGGTATGGCACGGCGCTGGGAGTGATTCGGGCGGCGGTTTCGGAAGGCAAGGACATTGACGTGTTTGCCGACGAGACGAGGCCCTTTCTGCAGGGCGCGCGCTTAACGGTTTGGGAGCTGCAGCAGGACGGCATTCCGGCGACGTTGATCACCGACAACATGGCGGGACATTTTCTGAAGTCCGGGCGCATCGGCTGTGTGGTGGTGGGAGCCGATCGGATAGCGGGTAACGGCGACGTGGCGAACAAGATCGGCACGTACACGGTGGCGGTCGTGGCGAAGGAGAACAACATTCCGTTCTACGTGGCTGCGCCGATCTCTACGCTTGATCTGTCGCTTTCGTCCGGCGATCAGATTCCGATCGAGCACCGCAACACACAGGAGGTTACCCACGTGTACGGGGTAGCGATGGCTCCCGCCAACACCATGGTGCAGAATCCGGCCTTCGATGTGACGCCAAACCGATATGTGACTGCGATTATCACGGAGCGCGGAGTGGCGCGCGCGCCGTATACGGAATCCTTGAAGCAGCTCTGTCAGGAAAGCTGATGTTTGCCTCGCGGCTTCCGGAGGCGATCGCCCCGAGTCCGCTGGCGGAGTTGATTGCGCAAGCTCGCGCGAGCGGTGACGAGTTGCTGGATCTTACTGAGTCGAATCCGACACGCGCGGGGATTGTGTATCCGGAAGCGGAGATCCTCGCGGGTTTTCAGGATGGGCGATCGCTGGTGTACGACCCCGAGCCCTTCGGGCTTTTGGAAGCGCGGGAGCAGGTGGCCACGATGTACGGCGTTTCGGTTGACCAGGTGGTGCTGACCGCGAGCACCAGCGAGTCCTATTCGTGGCTATTCAAGCTCCTTTGCAATCCGGGGGATGAGGTTTTGACGCCGAGTCCGTCTTATCCATTGTTTGGGCTGCTTGCATCGCTGGAGTCGGTGGTGGTGCGGCATTATCCGCTGCGATATTACCGCGGATGGTTCCTCGATATGCATGCGTTAGAGGCGCAAATTACCTCTCGTACGCGTGCGGTGATTGTGGTGAACCCGAATAACCCGACGGGGTCTTACCTGAAGAAGCACGAGCTTGCCGAGCTGAGCTACTTGTGCGCGAACCGGCAGATCGCTTTGATTGCCGACGAGGTGTTTACGGATTACTCACTGGTGGACGATCCGGACCGCGCAACCGAGCTTATCGCGATGCGGACGCAGGCATTAGTTGTCAGCCTGAACGGTCTTTCGAAGGTGGTCGGACTGCCTCAGATGAAGCTGGGCTGGATGGTCTTCGGCGGTCTTGACTGGCTCCGAAGAGCCGCATTGGAGCGCCTGGAGATGATCGCGGACACCTATCTTTCGGTGGGAACGCCGGTGCAATACTGCTTGCCTGCTCTGCTGCGCGCAAGGCAGGGGGTTCAGGCGCAGATTGTGGGGCGGCTGAAGGAGAATCTCGCCTGGCTGCGTGAACAAGTAAAAGGCTCGGCCGTGTCGGTTCTCACCGTTGAGGGTGGATGGTACGCCACGGTGCGGGTTCCGGACGTCCATTCCGAGGAAGAGTGGGTGTCTTCCCTTCTTCAACGGTATCGAGTTTTGGTGCAGCCCGGCTATTTTTACGACTTCGACTTTGGCGCGCACCTGGTGCTTAGCCTGTTGACTCCGCCGGAGGTGTTTCGAGGTGGGGTGAACAGGATTTTCGAGTGTGTGCAAAAGGCCTAACCGAGAACCACCCGGCTCGTTATTGTGATAGATTAGGTTCTACCCCCCTCATGCACCGGTTCCTGGTGATAGTTGGTGTCTCCGTCGCGGCACTAAGTGTCTCTTCTCTGAAATCGGCAACCTCGACCCCGGCGCATTCCCCTGCACAGGGCGCGGACGCGGATATGTTTGCGTCCACGGTTCAGCCTTATGTGAAGAAGAACTGCATCGCTTGTCATAACGACAGGGCCAAGGTTGGTGGGATGAGTCTCACTCCGTATCGCAGCGCTGCGGACGTGGTGGGCAACCGTGACTTGTGGGAACTGATTTCTACGCGGGTCAAGAACGGAGAGATGCCGCCCAAGGGTGTGCCGAAACCCGCCGCGGCTGACACGGACGCAGTCGCCAAGTGGATCGATTCCACATTCGACGCGATTGATCGCAAAGCCCCACCGGATCCGGGCCGCCTGACGGCTCACCGGCTGAACCGGTTCGAATACAACAACGCGGTTCACGATCTACTGGGGATCGATTTTCGTCCGGCAGACGATTTTCCAGCGGATGATTCGGGCTACGGTTTCGACAACATCGGCGACGTTCTCTCGTTATCGCCCGTGTTGATGGAGAAGTATCTGACCGCAGCGGAGCGGATTACGCGGAAGGCAATTCCGACCGGCGCCTTGCCCAAGCCCACGCGGGAGAAATTGCCTTCCGAGCACCTTCACAAGTACACAGCGGCCCCGATCGGCGAGTACGTCCGCTACAAAGTGCAGAACGAAGCCGATTACACGGTGCGAGCCGGGGTAAGCGGAAAGCGTGAGCCGTTGATGGTGACGCTGCTGATCGATAATGTGCCGGTTAAGGACGCGGAGTTCGACGGGTTTGATGACGAGAAGCCCCGATTTATCGAATTCCCGGCGCATCTGACGGCTGGTGAGCATCGGCTGGGAGCGCGTTTGCGGCGCGTCGCTGGGGTGAGTCCGATGGCGAAACCGCCGGATTTGCAGAAGCTCGCGGCGAGCAGCAAGAAGAAAGACGCCAAGAAAGAAGCAGCCGACGAGATACCGCCCACGCCGTGGGTGGACTACCTGGAGATGCGGGGCCCCTATCATCCGTTGCCCGCTCCGCCTACGGAAGCCCAGAAAAGCTTGTTTGTTTGTGCGGACCAAACTCCGGCGTGTGTGGATCAGATTCTGCAGGCATTCGCGTACCGTGCGTGGCGTCGCCCGGTGTCGGCGGCCGAGGTGAAGAAGTTGGCTTCGTTTGTCGCCATGGCCCAGGCGAACGGGGACAGCTTTGAGCAGGGTATCCGGCTCGCACTGGAGGCGGTTCTGGTTTCCCCGAATTTTCTCTTCCGTGTCGAGCGGGATCCGCAGACCGCGGATCCGTTGGCGCCTCATAAGGTGACCGACTACGAATTGGCTTCCCGCCTTTCGTTCTTCCTGTGGAGTTCGATTCCCGACGCCGAACTTCTACATCAAGCGGCGGAGCGGCAACTCCATCGGCCCGATGTGATGCGCGCCGAGATGGTGCGCATGGTGAAGGACCAGAAATCGGAACGCTTCGTGGATAACTTTGCGGGTCAGTGGCTGGAACTGCGCAATCTGGACAGCATCAAGCCGGATCCGGACAAGTTCCCGCAATTTGAGGAACTGCGCGAGGATATGCGGACAGAGACCCGGATGTTCTTTGAGGCGGTGTTGCGCGATGACCGGAGCGTGCTCGATTTCATCGACGGCAAGTACACTTTTCTAAACGAGCGGCTGGCCAAGTTTTACGGAATCCCCGGCGTTACGGGAACGGAATTCCGGCGCGTCTCGTTAGATGGGACGCAGCGCAGCGGGGTGCTCACCCAGGCTAGTGTGTTGACTGTGTCGTCTTACCCGACGAGAACTTCTCCTGTGATTCGCGGGAAGTGGGTTCTAGAAAATTTCCTGAACGCTCCGCCGCCCCCGCCACCACCGAACGTTCCGTCATTGGATACGGCGGAAGTGGGCACTAAGCGAAGCCTGCGGGAGCAGTTGGAGACGCACCGCGCGAATGCGGTGTGCGCGTCGTGCCATTCCAAGATGGATCCACTCGGATTCGGCCTGGAGAACTATAACGCGATCGGGCAATGGCGGGTGCTGGATGGTAAGTTTCCGATCGATTCGTCGGGGACGCTTCCGAGCGGGAAATCGTTCACGACTCCGGCGCAAATGAAAGAGATCCTGGTGGCCAACCCTCGTGCGTTTGCTCAATGCGTTACCGAGAAGATGCTGACCTATGCGCTGGGGCGCGGGCTGGAGCGGTACGACCGTCCGGCGGTGAAGCAGATTGTGGACGGGCTGCAGGCTGGGGATTACAAGTTTTCGCAGATTATTTCAGGTATTGTAGAAAGCCTGCCGTTTCAGATGCGGCGCGGCGAAGGAGAACGGCATGTTACGCAAACAGTTGCCCAGGCGAGCACTCCTTAGGGGAATGGGCGCGGCAATCGCGCTTCCGTTTCTGGATGCCATGACACCGGCGTTCGGGGCGACGACCCGCATCGGTGGGCCGCAGATCAAGCAGGCTCCGTTCCGCATGGCATTTACCTATGCGCCGAACGGAATCATCATGGACGCCTGGACTCCGGCGCAGCTCGGGGCGGATTACCAGATGAGCCGCGTAATGGCTCCGCTGGCTCCGTTCCGGGACAAACTGCTGGTGCTTTCGGGGCTGAACCACCACAATGGCGAGGCGTTGGGCGATGGCGCCGGCGATCACGCTCGCGCGGCGGCTTCGTTCCTAACCGGCGTTCACCCTCGTAAGACCGCGGGCGCGGATATTGCGGCAGGTATTTCCGTCGATCAGATTGCGGCGCAGAAGGTGGGCGACCGCACGCGCTTCGGATCGATCGAGCTGGCTTGCGAAGACGGCCGGCTAGTGGGCAATTGCGATTCGGGGTACAGCTGCGCGTATTCGAATAGCATTTCCTGGCGAACGCCCTCTCAGCCGAACCCGCCCGAGGTGAATCCACGGGCGGTGTTCGAACGACTCTTCGGGGACGCCGGCGAAGATCCGACGGCGATGGCCCGGCGCGAGATGTACCGGAAGAGCATTCTCGATTTCGTGCTCGACGATGCAAAGTCGCTGAAGATGGCGGTTGGGCCGACGGATAAACGCAAGCTGGATGAGTATCTGGACGGCATTCGCGCGATCGAAAGGCGGATTGAGCAAGCGGAGAAGGACGGCCGTTCGCTCTCGCCTTCCATGGAGCATCCCGATGGCGTGCCGGTGGAGTACACCGATCACGTTCGCTTGATGGCCGATTTGATGGCCGCCGCGTTCCAAACGGATTCCACGCGAATCGCAACATTTATGATGGCTCGCGAGGGCAGCACGCGGACCTATCGCGAGATCGGGGTTCCGGACGCCCACCACCCGTTAACGCACCATCGCAACGATCCGGAGCTGATCGAGAAGGTCACCAAGATCAACTGCTTCCACATGGAACAGTTCGCGTACTTCCTCCAGAAATTGCATTCCATTCCGGAGGGCGACGGCACTCTGCTCGACCATGTCATGGTGGTTTACGGAAGTGGTTTAAGCGACGGTAACGCGCACAATCACAATAATCTCCCCGTGCTGGTCGCAGGCGGCGGAGCGGGCACGCTGAAGACGGGCCGCCACATCCAGTACAGCAAAGGTACGCCGCTCGCGAACCTGTTTGTATCGATGCTGGATCGCGCTGGGGTCAACCACGAGTCGTTGGGCGATGCCACGGGCGAGCTCGACCATCTGAGTGAGATCTCGTAATATCCGCAGGGCTTTGCGGCGAAGTTAAAGCGGTTTTCATCTTAATCTTGTTTCACGTTCGAGACCCGCGCGCGGAGCGGGCCATCTTTCACTCTGTAGCTTGCACTTCCAGAGACGGAGTGAATGATGCTAAAGCCCTTTTCGAACCCCGAGCGCGAAGCCGTCGTTTGCATGTTGAACCAGCTGCGCCTCGCATTCCAGTTGCTTGACCTTTCGGTGTCGCAGGGCGACCTGGTTTGGAAGGCGGGGATAGTAGACATTGCGCGCGACGTGGTGGTGCATGTTACGGAAGCGCTAAGCAGAATGCCTTCGCTCTCAACCCACGACCGGGTCGCGATCGAAGACAGGCTGGCGGACTTGGGAACCGCGCTGGCCGGAGCAGTGCTGTGGTTCTCGTCGCGAGGAGCGAATGCGGCGGAAGCGTGACGGAGGTAGCTGTAACACGTTAGAATAGCTAGACTACTGGCCGAAAAACGGCCATGTTGGAGCGATATTTGCAAGCTAGTCTTGCGCCTGTATGCTATTCCCAGCTGCTTTCGTAATGCTTGCCTCGAACTGGACGCGGTCCTTCAGGATCGATGACACGTTCGCCGGCATACATCAGTTGGGTTGGTTCGACTGGGCGTTGCTCGTCCCGTATTTCTCGATGCTTGCGCTCCTTTCGGTGTTTGGGATGCACCGATATGAGACGATCCGCACCTATTTCAAGCACCGTAAGACATCATGTCGACGTGCCTGCTGGGGCAGTTCGAGGAGCTGCCGCCGGTCACGGTGCAACTCCCGGTCTATAACGAGCGCTACGTGGTCGAGCGGCTGATCGAAGAGATCATCAAGCTGGAATACCCCAAGGAACTGCTGCAAATCCAGGTACTGGACGATTCCACCGACGAGACGCATCCTTTCACTGAGGCGCTGGTTGAGCCGGTATCGCGCTCTGGGATTCCCGATCGAATATCTCCATCGGACAAATCGGCACGGATTCAAAGCGGGGGCGTTGCAGGAAGGATTGCGAACGGCCACGGGCGAGTTCGTCGCGATTTTCGACGCCGACTTCGTTCCGCCTGCCGATTTTCTACTGCGGACGATCCATCACTTCGCCGATCCAAAAGTGGGCGTGGTGCAGACGCGCTGGAGCTATCTGAATCGAGAGCTACAATTTCCTGACGGAAGTGGAAGCGATGCTGCTCGACGGGCATTTCATTCTGGAGCATGGCGCGCGTTCGCGGGCAGGCCTGTTCTTCAACTTCAATGGCACGGCGGGCATCCTGCGCAAGGCCATGATCGACGACGCGGGCGGCTGGCAGCACGACACGCTGACCGAAGATTCGGATCTGAGCTACCGCGCGCAGTTGAAGGGCTGGCGGTTTGTGTATATGCCGGGGCTCGACTGCCCGTCCGAACTGCCGGTGGAAATGCACGGCTTCCAGGTGCAGCAATCGCGCTGGGCGAAGGGCCTGACGCAAGTGGCGAAGAAGCTGCTGCCGGCCGATCTTGAAAGCGGACATCCCGTGCGCGTACGAAGGTCGAAGCGATTCTTGCATCTGACGCCGAACATCTCGTATCCGCTGATGATTGTGGTTTCGGCGCTGATGCTGCCGGTGATGATTGTGCGCTTCTACATGGGCGTGTGGCAGATGATGCTGATCGATTTCCCGTTGATTGTCGCTTCTTTCTGGTCGATTTCCGCGTTTTATGTGGTGGCTCACCGGGAGCTGCATCCGAAGAACTGGAAGCGTCGCTTTCATGCTGCTGCCAATGTTGATGGCGGTCGGAGTCGGATTGACGCTTGATCAACACACGCGCCGTGCTGGAAGCGCTTTTCGGGGTTGAGACCAGCTTTGTGCGCACGCCGAAGTTCGCAATTGAAGGAAGTGCGCCGGCAATGAAATCCGAAGCGAAGCATTACCGTCGGCGTAGCGGATGGTTGCCATGGGCGGAGTTGGGCGTGGGCTGCTACTTCGTGCTGATGGTAATCTTCGCGATCAACACCTTTAATTTCCTGGCTGTTCCCTTTCTCGCACTTTTTGTTGCCGGATACTTCTGGGCGGGCCTGAGCACCCTTTACCACGAGCATCAGGACCGGCTGCGCTGGACGCGCCAGCGCCGACTAGAGCTTCAGGCTTCCCGCTAAATGGATCTGGCGATTGACGCCGCGATGGTGCGCGAGGCGGCCAAGCGCATTGGCCCCTACGTTCACTGTACGCCCGTGATAACCTCGCGTAGCGCCAATCGGCTAGGGCAAGCCGAGGTTTACTTCAAATGCGAAAACCTGCAGCGAGGCGGATCGTTTAAGATCCGCGGAGCGACAAACCGGATTCTCTCCATACCTGAAGCAGACCGGTGTCGCGGCATTGTTGCGTTTTCTTCGGGCAACCATGCGCAGGCGACCGCGATCGTCGCAGAAGAGGTTGGCGCGCCGGCAACAATCGTAATGCCCCATGATGCTCCCCGTGCGAAGGTGGAAGCTACGCGCGATCGCGGCGCCCGGATCGTTCTTTATGACCGGTTCCAGGAGGATCGGGAACTGGTAGCGGCGCGCGTCATGGAAGAGACGCAGGCGACACTGGTTCCGCCATTCGATCATCCGCTGATTATGGCCGGGCAAGGCACGGCCGCGTTGGAACTGCTGAGTGAAATTCCCGCTTTGGACGCATTGGTGGTTTGTATTGGCGGCGGAGGTCTGATTTCGGGCTGCGCTTTAATGGCGAAGGATATGAACCCCGCCACACGTATCTTCGGCGTGGAACCGGAGCGCGCCGATGATGTTTTTCAATCGCTGGCCGCGGGGGAACGCCGAACGATTGCTCCGCCCGACACCATCGCCGACGGTTTGAGAACGCCGTCTCCGGGCAAGCTGACGTTCCCGGTGATTCAGCGCTATGTGGAAAGGGTTCTTCTGGTCACTGAAGACGAGATTCGGGATGCCATGCGGTTCCTGCTGCTGCGCATGAAACTGCTCGTGGAGCCTAGCGGAGCGGTACCCGTAGCAGCCGTGCTGTCCGGAAAAATCCCGCCTGGGATTCAGCGCGTTGGCGTGGTGATCTCCGGCGGTAATGTGGATCTGGACTTCCTTCACTCGCTCTAATGGAGCCGTGTAAAACGTGATTAGGCGCGGCATGGGCCCGGAGTTCACATTCCGCTGCGTCATGCGGCATGTTGGATCCCCGCGCGGCGCGCCACGCGGGTGGATCCAACGATTGCCCTTCGATACGAGTAACTAGTAGCGATACGTATCGGACTTGTAGGGGCCTTCGACAGGGACGCCGATGTAATCGGCCTGCTTCTGGGTAAGCGTGGTGAGCTTAACGCCGATTTTGGCAAGGTGCAGGCGAGCGACTTCTTCGTCGAGGCGCTTGGGCAGCGTGTAGACGCCGATCTTGTAGTTGCCGCGATTTTGCCAGAGATCGAGTTGCGCGAGCGTCTGGTTAGCGAAGCTGTTGGACATGACGAAGCTGGGATGTCCGGTGGCGCAACCAAGGTTCACCAGCCGTCCTTCGGCCAGCAGGAAGATGCTGTGTCCGTCCGGGAATGTGTATTTGTCGACTTGCGGCTTGATGTTGGTCTTCTTGACGCCCGCGGCGCGATTCAGAGGGTCGACCTGGATTTCGTTGTCGAAGTGGCCGATGTTGCAAACGATGGCTTGATCCTTCATACGCTCCATGTGTTCGAGCGTGATGATGTCGAGGTTGCCGGTGCAGGTGACGTAGATATCGCCGGTGCCAAGCGTGTCCTCAATGGGTGCTACCTGGTAGCCTTCCATGGCCGCTTGTAGAGCGTTGATCGGATCGATTTCGGTGACGATGACGCGGGCGCCCATGCCGCGAAGCGATTGCGCGGAGCCCTTCCCGACATCTCCATAGCCGCAGATGACCGCGACTTTCCCGGCGAGCATGACGTCGGTCGCGCGCTTGATGCCGTCGGCGAGGGATTCACGGCAGCCATACAGATTGTCGAACTTCGATTTCGTCACCGAATCGTTGACGTTGATGGCGGGGACGAGCAGCTTGCCTTCCTGCTGCATCTTATAAAGGCGGTGAACGCCCGTGGTAGTTTCTTCCGAAACGCCCTGCCAGTTCGCGACGATGTCGTGCCAGCGGCGCGGGTTCTCGGCATAGATTTTCTTCAGCAGATCTTTAATGATCTGTTCTTCGAGGCTGGAGGATTCGGAATAGACCCAATCGCTGCCTTCCTCAAGTTCGAACCCCTTGTGGAGGAGCAGCGTGACATCGCCCCCGTCATCGACAACAAGTTGGGGACCATGGCCATCGGGGTGGCTGACGGCTTCATAGGTACACCACCAATATTCCTCGAGAGATTCGCCCTTCCAGGCGAACACGGGCACGCCCGCTTGCGCGATCGCCGCGGCGGCGTGGTCCTGAGTCGAGAAGATGTTGCAGCTTGCCCAGCGAACGCTGGCGCCGAGGTCGACGAGGGTCTCGATGAGCACCGCCGTCTGAATAGTCATGTGGAGAGAACCGGTAATTCGAACGTCCGCGAGCGGCTTCCCTTTCGCGTACTTTTCGCGAATGGACATAAGGCCGGGCATCTCTTGCTCAGCAATTTCAATTTCCTTACGGCCCCACTCGGCGAGACCGAGGTCGGCAACTTTGAAGGGGAGAATGGCGGTGTCTAGCGTGGCAGTACTCATAGGACTTAATCAATGTATCATGATGCGTTGATAGGATGATATATGTCTGAAGTGCTAAGGTCGATGCGGGTGTTGAGCGACGAGGGCCGCGTCCGAATGCTGAGGCTCTTGCAGCGGGAAGAATTAAGCGTCGCTGACCTTCAGGAGATTCTGGGCATGGGGCAGAGCCGCATCTCTATGCAGCTTTCGCAGTTGAAGCAGGCAGGGTTCGTAGATGTTCGGCGACTTGGGGCCAAGAGCCTTTACCGTTTTCTTCCTGTGCCAGCCACCGAGGCTCTGATAGCGGAGATTCTGCGGCAAAGCGGGGACGAAATTGCCGAGACGGCGCACGACGACCGGGCTCTTGAGTTGGTACTCGAGCGACGGAAAGACAGGCTGCGCAGCTATTTCGACGAGCTGGCCGGAAGGTTTGGACGGGACTATGTGCCGGGGAGGAGCTGGGAAGCACTAAGCGAGATGCTGCTTCGCTTGCTGCCGCCTTTGGAAATCGCCGACCTGGGCGCAGGCGAGGGAACGCTGGCGCTAATGCTGGCGCAACGCGCCAAGCGGGTGATCGCAGTAGACAGCTCGCAAAAAATGGTCGAGTACGGGACGGGGCTGGCCCAACGCAATCGAGTGGAGAATCTCGATTACCGGCTGGGCGACTTGGAGGAACTACCGATCGGCCCGGAGGAAGTGGATCTGGCGCTGCTCCATCAAAGTCTGCATCACGCGCCGCATCCGGAGAACGCTGTGAGCGAAGCTTGGCGTATTTTGCGGCTTGGCGGACGGATCGTCGTCATGGATCTTCTGAAGCACGGGCGTGAAGAAGCGCGGGACTTGTACGCCGACGTATGGCTTGGATTCTCTCAGGTCGAACTAGCCGACTTGCTAGCCGAGACGGGGTTCACGGACATCTCGGTGGCGGTAGTGCACCGGGAGGAGCAGGATCCGCACTTCCAAACGGTGATGGCAATCGGTGTGAAGGCGGACGTGCGAAGGGCTTAGATCTTGATCAGCGGAATGCCGGAGTCCGGATCCATTTCGCGATGGAGAGAAGCGGGCGTGTTCATCAAGATCAGTTCCAGAGTCGGTCGAACGTGGGCTTCCATCAGATGACCACCATGCGCCGATCCATCAGACTTGCCGACCACGACATGGGCGTGCAGTTTGGGCCCTTGGTCAGAGGCAGTGATGTCGCCGGCTAGCGAGAGCACCTCGACCTGCTCGGGAACGGGGATTTTCTTGTACTCTTTCTTCTCCCAGTTGAAGTAGCCAAGCGTTAGATTCTGGAAGGCGCCGATGGCGGTAAAGTGCGCCGCTGTGATGTTTTTCTCGTTGGCGAAACGGAGCAGCTCCCGCGTGACTTCATCGCCAGATTCGAAGATGAGCGCGTACGTTTGTTGTCCGTCTTGTTCAATCATTTTCGATCGCATGTGGTGAACATAGCAGGCGGCGCTTGTGTTAGTTCTGGGACGTGAATGCCTTCAGACGGGTAGCCGCATGGCTTGATCCGGAACACGAGACGCACCGGATTGGAGCGATGCTGTTTGCGAAGGTGCTGGCGATCATTTACCTGAGTGCGTTTGTTTCGTGCGCAGTGCAGATCAAAGGGCTGATCGGATCCAGCGGGATTGCGCCGATATCCGAATTTGTGGGCGCGACCTCTTGGGCTGAAGCGCCAACCGTCTTTCGGTGGATGCACAGTGATGTGGCGTTAGGGGCCGTGTGCTGGACGGGTGCCGCAGTGGCGGTATTCGCGGCTTTGGCGAGGGCTCACGGGTGGTTGCAAAGAAGCGCGTTCGCAGTGCTGTTCTTCCTATATTTATCGCTCGTCACGGCAGGACAAATCTTCATGGGCTACCAGTGGGATTACCTGCTGCTCGAGACGGGATTTCTGGCCATCTTCCTGACTCCGGATTACGGTCGTGTCTGGCTGTTTCAGTGGCTCCTGTTTCGGTTGATGTTCGAATCCGGTTTGGTGAAGCTGACGAGTCATGATGCGACATGGAGGAATCTGACGGCATTGTCGTTTCACTATGAGACGCAGCCGCTGCCCACACCGCTGGCATGGTTTGCCGAACAGTGGCCGATGAACGTGCAGAAGTTTTCGACGGCCATGGTGTTTGTGATGGAGCTTTTGTTCCCATTCCTGATATTTGGGCCGCGGCGCTGGAAGCAGATTGCAGCTTTCGGAATCGCCGGGTTGCAGCTCCTGATTCTTCTGACGGGCAACTATACCTTCTTTAACTGGCTTTCGATTGCGCTGTGCTTGCTCTTACTGGACGACCGATTTTTACGCTCGCGCGAGGCGGTGACGGCAGTCGTGCGCGGAAATCGTTTCGTCACGGTGGCTTTGTTTCTCTTTGTTATGGTTTTAGGCGCCGCGCAGTTGGCGGAGATGTCGGGAAGCGGGAACCCGCCGGTGGTCCTGCGGAGAGCGCAGACGCTGATTGCTCCTTACGGGCTGGTCAATTCTTACGGACTGTTTGCTTCGATGACGACTTCCAGGCCGGAGATCGAGGTGGAGGGATCGAACGACGGCGAGGTTTGGAAGCCGTATATTTTCCGTTATAAAGCCGGGCCACTGAACCGCGCGCCTGCATGGGTCGCACCGTACCAGCCGCGACTCGATTGGCAAATGTGGTTTGCCGCGCTGGGCAACTACCCGGAGAATCCGTGGTTCGGGCAGTTTCTGTTGAGGATCCTGCAGGGTTCAGAGCCGGTACTCCGGTTGATGGCACAGGACCCGTTTGGAGGCAAGCCGCCGAAGTTTGTAAGGGCGACGGAGTACGAGTATCATTTCACCGACTGGGAGACGCGTCGCAGGACCGGCGCATGGTGGAAACGCGAGTGGAAGGGGACCTACTTTCCGGCCGTCGCTCTGAAATAACGTTCCGCGGAGCGGCGAATTGTTTGCTTGCCATCGCTTGCAACGGTCAGGTGTGGAAAGGCGCCGTAGATGCGGTCGAAGGAGAGCGGTTCGACGGCTGCGACGATGCGCTCGATCGCAGTGGAGTGGAGCGGGATGTAATTGGGATAGCTTTACATGAAGCTGACCCAGCGCCTGTCTGGGACGACCTGGATCGTATCACCCGTCAGGAGCGCGCCCAAGGCGCCCGCGCCCTGAGGCCAGTGGAGCACGGCGGCTCCGGCGAAGTGGCCGCCGCACCGAGCTATCCGAACACCTCCCGGGAGCGTCTCGATCTCACCCCTCCAGTGGCGGACGCGACGGTCCGGCCGCATGACCCATTGGGCATCATCCGCATGGATGTAGATCGGAATGTCCCCGAACGCGCGGCTCCACTCCACCATAGTGGTGTAGTAATGCGGATGGGAGATGGCGATCGCCGAGAGGCCGCCCGATTCTTTGATGTGTTCGATGGTGGGGTTGTCGAGCAGCGTCACGCAATCCCATAGGATGTTGCCCTCGGGAGTCTCGATCAGAAAAGCGCGCTGCCCGATGGCGAAGCGCGGCTCGATTACTAACGAGGTGAGGCCTGGTTCGTGTTTGTGGATATGGATTCGGTGCTCTCGCCGGAGGTCCTCAAGAGTGGTCCATTGCTGGCCGTCAAAGCCGACGTACTGACGCTCGTCTTCGCATATGGCGCAGTGTTCCGGGAAGTCGGGCATCTCGAAAAACTGAGTTCCACAGGTGACACAGACAGGTAGCACTTCCTGAGGGTAAACCGAGAGCCAATTGGGATAGACTATTCGCCGGTATGAAGAGATTCGTTTCGGCACTGGTTATGGGCAGTTTGATTCTGTTCCCGGCTTTATCGCAGAAGAGCGCCTCAGGCCCGTTTGCCGGGCGGTGGGACCTGACGATGAAGTTGGGGAGCGATACGTGGCCCTCCTGGATGGAGGTTGTGGACAACGGCGGCACGCCGGAGGTGAAGGTGGTGGGTCGCGTGGCCAGCGCTCATCCAGGGAAAGACGTCAAGTTGAACGGTTCACGCCTGTCGTTTACGACAGAGGAGTGGTTCGGCAAGACAGTTAAGGTCGATTGGGATATTCATGTTGCAGGTGGAAAGCTGAGCGGCACGCAGAAGAGAGAGACCGGCGAGAACGCATCTTTAAGCGGCACGCCGGCGCCGAAACTCGATCGCGCCACGCCAGTTTCGTGGTCAAAGCCGGAGCCCGTGTTTAACGGAAAAGATCTTACCGGTTGGGAAACCGCTGTGACGGGTGAGCCAGGCAAGTCCCCCAAGAACAATTGGAAGGCAGTCAATAACGAGTTGGTCAACGAAGCGGCGGGCGCGAATATCCGATCGAAGCGGACGTTCACCGATTTCAAATTGCATCTGGAATACAACTGCCCGGACGACGGCAACAGTGGCGTTTACCTGCGCGGGCGCTACGAGGTGCAGGTGGAGTATGAGGCCGCCGATCAAAACGACAAGATGCATGGGATGGGATCGATTTACGGATTTCTGGCGCCTTCCGTCGACATGCCGCGACGGCCCGGGCAGTGGGAGAGCTATGACATCACTTTGGTGGGCCGCAAAGTAACGGTGGTGCGCAATGGCGTGACCACGATTAACAATCAGGAGATCCCGGGAATTACCGGCGGCGCAATCAACAGCCGTGAAGCGGAACCTGGGCCGCTGCTAATCCAAGGTGACCACACCGGCGGGATGAAGTACCGCAACATCACCATTGCACAGCCCGCGAAATAGTCGTTATTCGCGCTTCAATTTCTGCGATTCTTCGAGCATTTGCCGGCCCTCTTCGCCCTTGCCCGCCTGGACGAGCGTTTGCCCCAGTAAGTAGTGAGCCGAGTAATTGCGCGGATCAAGCGCAATGGCATGCCGGAGAGAGCTCTCCGCATCGGGCAGGTGGTTGATGCGCAGGTAGGACTTGCCCAACAGAATGTAGGGGCCGCTGAAATCCGGATTCAGCCAAATCGATTTTTGGAGCGCAATGACGGCCGCGTTCCAGTCGGACGTTCGCGTGTAGGCATCCCCGAGTTTGTAATAGACCATGGCCGAATCGGGATTCAGGACAGCTTCCTGTTTGAGATAAGTAATGGCTTGTTCCGGCGCTCCCTGGAAGATGCTGATTTCACCGAGCAGGTAGCGGACTTGGGGGAGTTTGGGATCGAGTTCGAGAGCGCGTTTCAGCTCGGTTTCGGCCGCTGCTTCGAAATTCTGGCGAATCATCATGTGAGCGGCGATCAGATGACCGGCAGCGGAAGTGGGATCTACGCCGTACATCTGGGCGAAAGCGGCCTCCGATTTATCGAATGCGTGCATGGAGAGGTAAGCAGTTCCGAGCATGTAGAGTACTTCGTTCGAGCGAGGAGCTTTTTCGAGATAAGGAACAGCCTCTGCCGCGTGATTAGACAGGTAGAGACTTTGGCCCAGGAGGAGCAGGGACTCTTCATAAGCCGGAGTTCCGGAAGTCTCGGTGGCAAGTACCTTCTGGAACGCCGCGGCGGCTTCCCTATAGGCGTGCTTTTGATACAACGCCAAGGCGTCATCATGCGGCGTTGGCGTAAGAGCGGCGGCCAAAAAGAGGAGCGCAATCATGGCGTGACGCCTCGGGCAACCTGGAGGTTCCGGCGGGCGGCTTCATTTGCGGGATCAGCCTTCAGCACAAACTCCCATTCCGCAACCGCGGCCTTGTGGTCTCCTTGCTGGGCAAGAAGGATGCCGAGGTTGTTGTGGAGATCGGGGTTCTCCGGATGAATTGCGAGTGCTTCCCGAAGAGTCGCCGTGGCTTCCGGAAGGTGGCTTTCCGCGGCGAGCGATTTGGCGAGTTCAGATAGAACTTCGAACAGATGCTCGCGCGCATTATCGTCCGCGGGATCGGTTTTAAGAACCTGCCGGAATGCGTCGACCGCTTGGGGAAGACGTCCGTCCATCGCGAGCGCGTTGGCCAGATTGTAACGGGCATTGGTGTAAGAAGGTTGCGCTCGCAGCGCAGCTTCCAGTTCCGGAATCGCATCCGCGGGTTTGCCGGTCTGGAGCAGAGCGGCGCCAAGAGCGTTTCGCGCGGGAGCTTGTTCCGGTTCAATGCGCAGAGCGTCGCGGAAATAGGGAATGGCTCCGTCCGGATCTTTGCGGGCGAGCAGTAGCGCCCCGAGATTGAAGTGTGCGGAGAAATCCGCTGGATACTTTTCCAAACGGTGCTGCATCAACGCTTCCTGTAAAATCTCTCGTTTATCCTCAGTTCCGCGCGGAAGCACCTGCAGCCAGAGATGGCCCATTTCGTCCGTGGATTGATCGCCGCCAACCACACGGGCGGGCGGGTGATTGGGATTCCGTGGATTCGCCGTGGAATTGTCGTAGCGGAACCGCATAGAGATGACGGTCCCTTTGGGTAGGAATACCGGCTTTTCGTAGGAGTACACCGCTTGCCAGTTGAGATCCCAATCGGGAATGCGGACGAGCCACGTCCTTGTCCCATTGGGGAGAGTGGCATAACCTTCGAGCAGCTTTCCGAGGTAGTGGGCGTGCGGGTAGACGGCGAGCACATCCACATCGAGTGGAAGCCGAAAATCGTCCGTGATCAGGAAGTTTTTGTCGCCCGCGGGAATGTCGAGCTTGCCGTCATGCTCCAACTGTAAAAGCATGGGGAACTGGGTTTGGGGTTTGTCGGTGAAGTAGAGCCCGATGGTGGGCTGCACCTGCTCCGGCTTCCCGGTAGTCTGGAGATGGACGTTCAGCACGAGATCGTCTCCGCGATCCAGGCGCCATGCCATACCATCTGGCTCAACTACAGGCGCGCTGCCGGGCTTCCAGAATAGGAAGTGGCTGTCGGGCTCGAATCGATCTGCTTCGATGCTGAGATCCATTCCCTCGAAACCGGAGCCGGGCGAAGACTCGCGTGCCCGCGAGGAGTGCGCGCGGTCAATCAGCAGATTGGCGTGGTGCACGATGCGCGGATTGCCGGGCCGAATCTCAACGGCTTTGATGAAGCGGGTTCTGTCCAGGGGAATGCGCAAAACGAAGTTCCAGAACAGATCGCGTCCAGTGGGGCGCATGGTGTACGGTTGAGACGCCTGGACAACGAGATCGGGCGGCCCGAGCTGCCAGCCGGGAGTGAAATGCGGGGCAGCAGGAGCGTCGCGTGGGGAACCCTCGGGCGCTCCCGAATCGACCCACTGCTGGATGGTTCGGATTTGAGCGTCGCTTAAGCGGCGCTCGTCTTGGAACTGTCCGTAGCCTTGTTCGGGCAGCCAAGGCGGCATGTAGCGGGCCTTGGTGACGGCCGCAACTTGCGAGGCTCGCCGCCTCACGTCGTTGTAAGTCAGCAGCGGGAACGGCCCAGCCTCTCCCGGCCGGTGGCAAACCGCGCAGTATTGGTTTGTAATTGGGGCGATGTCCTTATAGAAGGTGACGTTCGCCGGGGGTTGTGCTGCGGAGAGAGTGAGAGATCCGCAATGCAACACAAGTAGCGCGAACCCCAGAACCTCATAGCTTCTCATGTTGACCGAGCAAACTGCATTGGTTCCGACGCTTACAATTTAGCAGTGTTGGGCGCGTGGGAGATGCCAGTCAGCTGAGTATGGGAACCGTCGAAGCGAACGATTCGATGGAGAAGCCGAGGAGCCAGCGCGCGCTCGATTGGGTCAGTTTTTTCCTCTCCGATGTGGAAGCGGGTGTGGGACCGTTCATGGCCGGCTACTTCACCGCCGTGCGGCATTGGAACCCCGAACAGATCGGTTTGGTGCTGGCTGCGCAAAAGTTTGCCTCGGTGGCCACGCAAGCGACGCTTGGGTGGTTGATTGATCGCACTACGTGGAAGACCCGGTGGATGGCGAGCGCCGCGTTGGCCATTAGCGTCGGGTGCTTTCTCGTCGTTACTCTGCGAGAGGTGGTCTGGCAGGTGCTGAATCAGGCAATAGTTGGGGTCGCGACGGCGATGGCCACGCTGCTGATCTCTGCCATTTCGCTGGGTCTTGTGGGACGCGACGCCTTGAGCCGCCGCATTGGTAGAAACGGTGGATGGAGCCACGCGGGCAATATGATTACGGCTTCGGCAGCCGGGTATCTGGGCTACCGTTCCGGCCAGCAATGGATCTTCTATATTTCGGCTCTGCTAGGGCTTGCGTGCTCAGGCGTTACTTTACTGATCAAACGCGACGACATCGACGACCGCGTGGCGCGAGAGGCTCTGAAGGATGGCCCGAACGATTCTTCCGGGCTTGTTGAATTGCTGAGGAATCGAACGACCCTGATATTTGCGCTTTCGATTGTGTTGTTCCATGTGTCAAACTCTTCCCTGCTCCCGCTGGTGGGCGAGGAGATCTCCGGAGGGCACCGCGGCACTGGTTCGCTTTACATCACGCTTTGTATCGTGCTTCCACAAGTTGTTATGATTCCGGTCGCGCTGCTGAGCGGGCGTTTGGCTAACGGCTGGGGACGAAAACCCGTATTTCTGGTGGCGTTCGCGGCTCTGCTCGCGCGCTGTATCCTGTTCGGACTCGGACGCGATCCGCGGTATCTGGTGAGTGTGGAACTGCTCGACGGAATCGGCACGGGGATCGCCGGAGTAGTCACGGTGTTGGTGATTTCCGATTTAGCCAAAGGAACCGGCCGGTTTAACACCCTAGGGGGGATGGTGCAGTCGTGCCTGGGAATTGGAGCGTTCCTGGGCAATCTGGGTGCCGGTTTTGCCGCTAAGCGCATTGGCTTTCCGCCGGTATTCGTTGGGCTGGGGGGCCTGACCTGCGCAGCTCTCATTCTGTTTTTCTTCGCAATGCCTGAAACCAAAGATGGTGTAGGTGGGGCCGCCCGGTGAAGGTGACGATCTCCGCGCTCCAGCAGCATGCCATCGCAAATTCCCTGTTTTCACCAACGACGCTGTTGCGCGCGATCAGGCGAATGGGATTTGTTCAGGCCGATCCGATTCGTTCGCCGGCGCGCGCCCAGGATCTGATTTTGCGGCATCGCGTAAAGAGCTATCACGCGGGAGATCTGGAACGGAAGTATCCAAAACTCGATTTAGAAGAAGACTTTCTTTACGCGTACGGCTTTCTTCCGCGATCGAACTGGCGGCTGCTTCACCCGAGGACAGAGAGTGAGCTGAGCGCTCCTGAGCAACGCGTGCTTGAGATCGTGTCGACGCACCGCCGCCTGCATCCGCGGGAATTAGAGAGTTACTTGGGAAGGGAGCGCCAGGTCAATCCCTGGGGCGGCTACTCGAAGGCAACGACCCGCACGCTTCACGCACTACACCACCGCGGACTGTTGAGAGTGGCGGGGCGGGAGAACGGCATTCGCGTCTATGAACCGAACCGGCAAGAGCTTATTGGAGAAGATGTGGCTGAGCGACTCCGAAGACTTACGCTTCTCATTGCCGGGATTCTCGCGCCTGTATCTGTACGGAGTCTTAATGGCGCACTGTTTTTGCTCAGCTACTCGGTGACGCTCCCGGGCCGCAAGTCGATCGTGGCGAATCTGGTGCGGTCCGGGGAATTGTCGCACGCGGATGTCGACGGGTTCCGGTATGTTTGGCCGGCCGGCAAGTTGCTTCGAAGAGAACCTGAAAATGCGGTCCGTTTTCTGGCCCCCTTTGATCCGTTGGTTTGGGATCGCCGGAGATTCGAACACTTGTGGGGATGGGCTTACCGCTTCGAAGCGTACACTCCCGCGGCTAAAAGAAAGATGGGGTATTACGCTATGCCCCTGCTTTGGAGAAATGCCGCGATCGGCTGGGTGAACGTCTCGAAGCGCGGCGCTGCTATCGAGTGTGCAACAGGATTTGTGAACGGAACTCCTCGTGAGCGAACGTTTCGCACTGCATTCGAAGAGGAGACCGCAAGGATAAGTACATTTCTACAGTAGTTGACAAATCCTGCCCAGTATTTTCCTGCCGGTATGATGTATTCTCAAAGCGAGAATGTGCGTTTTCCCACTTAGGTATTGCCCTAATCAATGAGGCGACTTTCCGTTACTCTAGCCATAGTCGCGCTAACTTTTCTTGGATTGCTGTTACCTCTTGAAGCCGCTGTTCTTACTGCGGGAACGAACTTAGAAATCCGCCTCTCCGCGGCGGCGGGATCGCGCATTTCCCATCAAGGCGATGGGATCGAAGGTGTAGTTATCGCTCCTGTTTTTGGGAACGGCCGGATCGTGATCCCTCCGCGTTCGACTGTATCCGGATACGTGGAGAGCGTGGACCGTGTGGGGCTGGGCATCCGGCACAGCACTGCGAAATTGCAGTGCCGATTTGATTCCTTACAACTGCCGGGCGGGGTCGTGGTGCCTATCGAGGCTCAAGTAGTCGAAGTCGAGACCGCCAAGGAACGAGTGACTAGCGATGGCGCGATCGGAGGGATGCAGCCGATGGCGAGCCTCTCGTCCGGCATCTCCTTCGCAATTTCGGCCGTCACTAAGACGACCGCGTTTGCGGCGCCCGCAATTGGACTGAAGTTTCTGGTGGCCCGGTCTCCCGATCCTGAGATTTTCCTTCCGTCCGGGACAGACCTGATACTCGAGTTGACCAAAGATACCCCTGTGATCACAGCGGCGATCGGCGGCATCGTACCTTCGCCCTTGAGTTCTGAAGAGTCGCAGAAAGTGAAGCAACTTCTGGAGAGCGTTCCGGATCAACAAGCCAGCCGGAGCGATGAGCGCAAAGCGGATTTGCTGAACATTCTGTTACTGGGGAGTGCCGATCAGATCGACCGCGCGTTTTATGGGGCCGGGTGGGCTGGGGAGCAAAGTCATAGCGTCATGGCTCTCTACCGGATGTTTCATTGCTTGGTGGAGCGGATGGGATACAGCACGGCTCCCATGGCTAAATTGACGTTGAATGGATTCGCCGCGGACCGGGCGTATCAGAAGAGCTTGAATACGTTCGCCAAGCGCCATCACATCCGCTTGTGGAACCAGGATCATTCCGGGCTTTGGTTGGGCGCGGCCACCGAAGACGTGTCGTATACGATTCGCCGCATGCATTTGACGCACGCGACTGCCCCGGAAATCGACAATGAGCGCGCCAAGATCGTGAACGATCTATGGATGACGGGTTGTGTCGATGCAGCGTCTTTGGTGGAACGCCGATCTCTCAAACCTGTGGACGAAAAAGGGCATGCATTGCACACGGACGATAGCATTGCGGTGCTGCGCATAAATGACTGTACGACCCCGCGTGCGACCTCGACAGTCTCGGCGCGAAATCGCCCTCGCCCACGAGCCATTCAAGTACTGGCCGCCGTAGGTAACGATGTGACCCGGTCGAATCCCGTATCTCTGGCCTACTTTATGGGGAAGAGCTTGGCCGGAAGTTCCTATTTCCACCACGGTGTCGCTCAATCGCCGAAATTCGAGCCGCAACTATCGTGGCGTCGTCCTAGCGTGATCGATGTCGCCGCAGTGAGCGATTCAGGGAAGCCAACGGCTAACCCATAACGCTCATACCGGAGTCGACGAACAGGATGTTCCCGGTCACTCCGCGAGCGAGTTCGCTAGCCAGAAAAACAGCCGCATCGGCTACTTCGTTCGGATCGGTGTTGCGCCGTAGCGGCGAGCGCTGTTGCACGACCTCAAGGATGGAGCTGAAATCCTTCACGCCGCGGGCCGAGACGGTTTTGATGGGACCTGCTGAGATTGCGTTCACCCGAATTCCAGAGGTGCCTAATTCGCTCGCCAGGTAGCGCGTTGATGCTTCGAGCGAGGCTTTCGCTACGCCCATGACATTGTAATTGGGAACAACGCGCGACGAACCAATATACGTGAGGGTGGTGATGGACCCACCTTCCGTCATTAACGGCGCAAGCGAGTGAGCGACGCCGACCAGAGAGAACGCACTCACGTTTTGCGCAAGGAGAAAACCGTCACGGCTGGTCTGCACAAACGGGTTGCCAAGTTCCTCGTGTTTCGCGAAGGCCAGAGCGTGAATCACTGAGCGGACGGGGCGTCCCAACCCGGCGACGATCTCGTTCAGGTTTTTAAGATCTTCGTCCTTGGTGACATCGCACTGAAATGTGGACACCACATTCCAGTCCGCGGCAAACGCGTCCACTTGCTTCTTCTCCCGATCACTCAGATAGCTGAGCGCCAGAACCGCTCCTTCGCGAGAGAAAGCATTCGCGATGGAGTAGGCGATGCTCCATTTGTTCGCCACGCCTAAAATTACGGCCAATTGGCCCTTTAAGAGTTCGCTCACTGGAGCGAATTGTACACTATGGACAATCTTTGCCTCTCGATCCCGGGACCGAACTTACATATCTTAAAGGCGTTGGACCGGCGCGCGCGGCGATGCTCGAAGCGAAGGGTCTTCGCACCGCTGAAGATCTGCTGGCATATACGCCTTTCCGGTACGAGGATCGCAGCAATCTGAAGCCAATCTCGCAACTTGCACCCGGTGAAATGGCGACAGTGATCGCGGAGGTCCGGTCGGCTAAGTTATCGGGCTTTCGCAAACGCAATCTGGGCCTGTTCGAGGCGGAGTTCGGGGACAGTTCCGGGGGGCTACTGGTTGCGAAATGGTTTCACGGTCAGCATCTCGCGGGACGAATCGCGCCGGGGCAGAAGATTGCGCTCTATGGCAAGGTGGAATTCGACAGCTACCGGGGCGATCTGAGCATGCTTCATCCCGAAATCGAACTACTGTCCGGCGACGAAGAAGACGAAGACGCGACGCTGCATGTGGGCCGCATCGTTCCGGTGTATGAGGCAGCGGGAAAAATCAACACGCGTGCATTGCGGGTCCTCATTCACCGGCTACTCGGATCGATGGCGCCCTTGGAAGACCATTTTCCGCAAGCACTAAGGCAGCGGTTGAAATTACCCGACCGATGGACGGCGTTAAAAGAGGTACATTTCCCAACTGCGGGCAGCGACGTGCGGGGGCTTAACGCGTTTCGTTCTCCGGCGCATTACCGTCTGATTCTGGAAGAGTTCTTTTGGCTGGAGTGCGGCCTCTGGCTGAAGCGAAAGCAGGCGCAGGCACTGACGGGCATCTCCTTTGAGCTGACTCCCAGCGTACGCGATCAGATCAAGCGCATGCTGCCCTTCAAGCCCACGGGTGCGCAGAAACGCGTGTTGAAGGAGATCGCGGACGACATGGTGAGCGCCGCGCCGATGAACCGGCTGCTACAGGGCGATGTAGGCAGCGGAAAGACGATTGTGGCGGCCGAGGCCGCAGTGATTGCGCTCGAAAACGGGTTTCAGGTTGCGGTGCTTGCGCCAACCGAGATTCTTGCGCAACAGCACCTTTTCTCCCTGCGGCCGCTGTTCAATAAGCTGGGCTACGTTACCGGCTCTTTGACGGGCTCTCATTCCGCGCGCGAGAAGACACAGATCAAGAACCTGATCAGCGCCGGATTGATTCACGTTGCTGTAGGAACGCATGCGTTGATCGAAAAGGATGTGGAATTCAGCAAGTTGGGTTTGGTGGTGATCGATGAGCAGCATCGTTTTGGGGTGATGCAGCGGTTGGGCCTGGTTCAGAAGGGCGTGCACCCGGATGTCCTGGTGATGACCGCCACGCCTATTCCCCGCACCTTAGCGATGACGGTTTATGGGGATCTGGACGTTTCCGTTATTGATGAGTTGCCGCCGAGACGCAAGCCCATCGTTACCAAACATGTGAACGGCGATCAGATCGAACGGATCTGGAGCTTCGTTCGCAAACAGGTGGACGCCGGGCAACAGGCGTACGTGGTTTACCCGGTGGTTGAGGAGTCCGAAACGTCCGCCATGAAAGCGGCGCAGCAGATGCATGCTCATCTGCAGACGGACGTTTTCCCGGACCTCTCGGTAGGCTTGCTCCATGGGCGCTTGGGATCAGCGGAAAAGGAGGCCACGATGGACGATTTCAAGTCCGGCCGGACCCATATCCTGGTCGCGACTACCGTAATCGAGGTGGGTGTGGATGTCCCAAATGCGACGGTGATGGTGATCGAGCAGGCGGAGCGTTTCGGGCTCGCGCAACTACACCAGCTTCGGGGACGCGTGGGGCGCGGCGGCGATCAATCATACTGTGTTCTCGTGACCGAAAAGATGAACGACACAGCGCGTGAGCGCATACGGACCATGGTGGACTCGACCGACGGATTCGTCATCGCAGATATGGATCTGAAACTGCGCGGTCCTGGCGAGTTCTTCGGTACCAAGCAGTCCGGAATGCCGTCACTGCGGATCGCGAACATCTTGCGGGATAAGGAAATTCTGGAATTCGCCCGGAAGGAAGCGCAGGCATTTATCGAAGGTCCACCGGGTAGTGACGCACTGCGCAATGCGGTCACCTATATCCGAGAACACTGGCAGCGGAAGTACGGCTTGGTGCAGGTCGGGTAGACATGCGTGTAATCGGTGGTGAGTTTCGCTCACGGATCTTGCGGAGTTTGGAAGGGACAACCGTCCGGCCCACTCCCGATCGCCTGCGCGAAACGTTGTTCAACGTAATTGCTCCGGAGGTGCCGGATTCGGTCTTTCTGGATGTGTACGCCGGAACGGGGGCGGTTGGAATCGAGGCATTGAGCCGCGGCGCGAAGCGCGCCATATTTATCGAGCGAAGCCGGCAGGCGGCGGCGGTGATCCAGGCAAATTTGGCGAGTCTTCATCTGACCGCGCGAGCCAGGCTGGTTCTGGGAAGCGCGAAGCTATACCTTGCGGCTCAAGAAGCGGATATCGCTTTTGTCGATCCACCGTACGATGCGCCCACCGCATACGACGACTCTTTGAAGATTTTGGGAATGGGCGGCGTGCCTTTCGTTATTGCCCAGCACGATCGACGCACGACTTTAGAGGAACGCTTCGGATCGATCGAGAGGACCCGAGAGATTCGGCAGGGCGATAACGTACTCAGCTTTTATCGTCGAATTGAAGAGTAACGGGATCGCCGATGTGGCAGTTCATCAAGGCCGCCGCCGACCCCTCCCGAGCTGATATTTCGAGGTACCCGCCACTGCCTTCGATGGCGAACAACTCGCCTTTGGGAACAGCGGCATAGCTTTCACCGAAGCGTCTCACACCGGTTGTTCCCACTTGGAGATTCCATTGGGGAAGCTCACGAAGGTTGTAGTCAGCGGCGCGCAATCCGGTGATCACATTTCCAAACCGGTCGATATGGAGCACCCTCTTCGATCCGCGCGGAAGGCTTACCCAGTCCTCAATAAGAGGGCCCAATTCTGTAAACGGGAAACCTGAAGCTAAGTGGGCCGCCGCGGGAGCGAAGATGTCACGTCCATGGAAGGTCCGGCTGACGGGCAGAAGCATGACCGCCTCGTTACGGATCTCGCGCACAATAGGGATTTCGAGTGAGAGTTGCGAGAGTAGCCCGTTATCGGGGAGCACGAAAACATGGCCGTTGGCCTGGGCCGCAATGGTACGCCGGGCGCTTCCTACGCCGGGGTCTACAACCGCCACGTGCACGGTCGCTGCGGGGAACCAGGGCCACGCTTGACTGAGCAAGTAGCCGCCTTGGGCGATCCGGAAAGGCTCGACTTCATGAGAGATATCAATGGTACGAGCTTGCGGGCAGATCCGGCTGATGACACCCTTTAGGACTCCCACGTAGTGATCCATGGTCCCGAAATCGGTCAGGAGGGTGATGATCGGCGACTCGGGAGAGCTAGGCATTGATAAAATTTGGTTTACCGTGCCATTTTATTTTGATCACAACGCCACGACTCCGATTGATTCACGGGTTTTCGCCGCTTTTACCGAAGCGGCTGGCGAAGTGTACGGTAACGCGTCCAGTATCCACCATTTTGGTCAGGCGGCGAAGCAGCGGCTCGAAGCGGCGCGACGGAGTGTCGCCGGGCTAATCGGCGCATCCTCAAAAGACGTGGTCTTTACAAGTGGCGGTACGGAGTCGGACAACCTGGCTATTTTCGGGGCGGTCCGCGCGTCTTCGAAGTCGCGAAAGCACTTGATTACCACGGAGATCGAGCATCCGGCGGTGCTCGGGGCGTGCAATCAGTTGGTGCGTGAAGGTGTCGCCCTAACGATATTACCGGTCAGTTCTTCAGGGACGGTGGACCCGCACGATGTACGCGGCGCGATCTGCCGGGAGACTGTTCTTGTGTCCGTGATGCACGCCAACAATGAGACGGGAGCGATTCAGCCCGTTAGGGAGATCGCCGCCATCACGCGCGAAGCCGGGATCCTTCTCCACTCCGATGGGGTGCAGGCGGCCGGGCGCATCCCTGTGGACGTGAACGAGTTGGGCATCGATTTCTATACCTTGTCGGCTCACAAGATGAACGGACCAAAAGGAGCAGGGGCGTTGTTCGTCCGCGACCGGACGCCGATGCGACCCGTGCAATTCGGTGGTCATCACGAGCGGGAGCGCCGCGCTGGAACCGAGAACGTTCCGGCGGCCGTGGGTTTCGGGTTGGCTGCGCATATTGCGACGGATAGCTTTCCGGACTCTTCTTTGCGCGATCGATTGGAGAGCGGAATTCTCGATCGTGTACGTGGCGCGTATGTGAATGGCCTCGGCAGCAAGCGACTGCCGAATACCACCAATATCTGCTTCCGGGGCTGTTCGGGTGAAGCGTTGGTCATTGCTCTCGATCTGGCGGGCTTCGCGGTGTCGAGCGGGGCGGCTTGCTCGAGTGGATCGATCGAACCTTCGCATGTCATGCTCGCGATGGGCCTGAGCGAAGCGGATGCGCGTTCGTCGGTCCGGTTCTCTTTGGGATTGGGAAATACCGCGGAGCAGGTGGATCTTCTCATTTCTGCCGTGGCCGAGGCTGCGGGACGTCTTACCGGCAAAACTCGCCGGCAGGTGATGGCGCATGCCTGAGCAAGATCGCATCGCCGTCGCGATGTCAGGCGGCCTCGATAGCTCCGTGGTAGCGGCCATGCTCAAGGGCGAAGGCCGCAGCGTGATCGGAATGACGATGCAACTCTGGAACCAGCGCCGTCTCCCCGAAGTGGCCGCGGAAAACGCCACCGGCCGCTGCTGTTCGCTCGACGATGTTTACGACGCGCGCCGCGTCGCGGAACAGATCGGCATCCCTTATTACGTCGTGAATTACGAGAAGGAGTTCGAAGAGCATGTAGTCGAACCCTTCGTCCGCGATTATCTCGAGGGCCGCACGCCGATCCCCTGCACCATGTGCAACAACTTCATTAAGTTCGGCCAGTTCTTCGATATGGCGGACACGGTCGGGGCGGATAAAGTGGCCACGGGACACTATGCGCGCATCACGCGCAACGCGGAGAGTGGGCGGTACGAGATGCGCCGTTCAGCAGACGAAAGCAAAGATCAGACGTACTTCCTCTTCGGGCTCACACAACCACAGTTGGCGCGTACCGTCTTCCCGCTTGGCGATAAGCGGAAGTCTGAAGTACGGGAGATGGCTCGTTCGTTGCACTTGGCGGTCGCCGAGAAGGGCGAAAGCTTCGAAATCTGTTTTGTGCCGAATGGCGACTATGCCGCTTTCATGGATGCGTATCGGAAGGAGCAGGGCGAAACACGGGAGGACGCCACTGGCCAACTCGTTACCAGCGAAGGCCGGAGTTTGGGAACCCACGCTGGAGTGCACCACTTCACGGTAGGTCAACGCAGAGGACTGGGAGTTGCCACAGGAGAACCTTTGTATGTGATCTCCACCGACGCGGCCTCTCAAACGGTGACGGTGGGCTCCAACGATCAGTTGCTGCGTTCCTCGGCGATCGCGCGGGACATCAACTGGATCTCGATCGATGGGCTTAGCGCCCCGCGAAGAGCCGAGGTGAAGATTCGCAACCGTCACATTGCCGCGGCCGCCACGATTGAACCGCTGGATGACGACCGCGTCGGCATACGTTTCGACGAACCGCAGCGGGCTGTAACGCCGGGGCAGGCGGCTGTGTTCTACGATGCCGATCTAGTGCTCGGCGGCGGCTGGATCGTGTGAGTGGCGGGAGGCCGCTCATCGTTTCGCAATTGGTCGGAATACATCGCGGTGCGGTCCGCGCTCGCGACGTTGAGCTGGACACCCGCGCCTCTGGCCGAATCTATTGCCCAAGTGTATGCGAAGGCTCTCGACCAATTTGTTCCACGCCTGCGCCGTATCGCGCTCGATAATCTCCGCCAAGCGCTCCCCGGATCGTTGGATCCTGAACGGAGCGCTATAGTCGACGGCGTTTTCCGCTCCATTGGGCGCATTCTCTTCACCTTCGCGCGGATACCCCGCATCCGTTCCGGCAATGTCGCGCAGTACATCCGTTGTGAAGGATTGTGCCATGTGCAAACCGCGTTGGCCCGCGGCAAAGGGTTGCTCTTCGCCACGGCGCACCTGGGCAACTGGGAGCTCAGCGCCTACGCATTTGCTTTGATGGAGCGGCCAATTTCCATCGTTGTGCGGCCCTTGGATAATCCTTTGATCGACCGTCTGGTTAGCCGCTACCGCGAAATGTCGGGGAATCGATCTATCAATAAGCGCGACTACGCGCGGGGCATCCTGCAATCGCTTGCACGCAATGAGATGGTCGGGATTCTTGCCGATCAGCATGTTCAGGACGGCATCTTCGTCGATTTCTTTGGAAGACTCGCGACCACATCGCCCGGCATTGCAAAGTTCGCCGCAAAAACGGGCGCCGCGGTCGTGCCTGGATTCGCTTTGTGGTCTGAATCCGAGAAGATGTACGTCCTGAGATTCTTGCCGGAAGTTCGTATCACGGGCGACGTCCAAGGCGATTCGCAGCGCGTCCAAGCCGCCATTGAGTCGGTGATTCGCCAATATCCGGACCAGTGGCTGTGGATTCATCGCCGCTGGAAAGCCCAGGTTCCTGTTAATTAACGGGTACGCGCGAGCGCGCCACTTGCTGGACCACGTTGCGCATCAAGTCGAGCCCGACATCGCCCTTGGAACTCAAGATCGATTCCGGGTGGAACTGTACGGCCTCTACGGGAAGTTCGCGATGCCGAACGCCCATGATTACTCCGTCATCCGAATGCGCTGTGATTTCGAGCGTAGCCGGCATCCGTTCCGGCAAAGCGTAGAGCGAGTGGTAGCGCCCGACAGTGAATTCCTCAGGCAATCCCGCAAACACACCTTTACCGTTATTCCGAATGAGCGAGGGTTTGCCGTGCACCGGATAGCCTAAGACGCCCAGTTCGCCGCCGAATGCTTCCACAATCCCCTGCAACCCCAGACACACACCGAACACCGGCAGTCCACGCTGAACCGCGGCCAGGACCAAGTCCGGCACTCCGAAATCGCGAGGACGACCCGGACCCGGTGAGATCAACACCAAATCCGGCGCAAGCTCATCCAACAAGGACATGGGAAAGCCCGAGCGGTAGGTGACGATCTCCGCGCCAGTCTGGCGTCCATAGTTGGCCAGAGTGTGAATAAAGCAGTCGTTGTGATCGACGAGCAGCAGTTTCAAACCGGCCCCGGGCTGCTCTGTAACGGAAACTATCGCCTCGGAAGGCTTGTCACCGAGCACCCGGAAAAAGCCGGTGGCCTTCAGCCGCGTTTCCGCTTCTTCGGCTACGGGATCGGAGTCGTATAGGATCGTCGCCCCCGCCGAGTATGTCGCCATACCGTCTTTGAGGTAAGTCGTGCGAATCAGGATGCCCGTATTGATATCGCCGTTCAGCAGCAGTGCACCGGCCGCACCGCCATACCAGCCGCGTGCGGTCTTCTCGAGCCCTTCGATCGCCACGGCCGCCGCTTTCTTCGGAGCACCAATCAGCGTAACGGCCCACATATGGCTCAGGAATGCGTCTAGCGCATCAAAGCCGGGCTTCAGCAGACCCTCTACATGGTCGACCGTGTGCACCAGACCCGCGTAGGATTCGATCAACCGCCGCCCGATCACTTTGACCGAGCCGGGATCGCATACGCGAGATTTGTCGTTTCGGTCAACATCCGTGCACATCGTCAGCTCGGATTCTTCCTTTGCCGAATTCAACAGATCGCGGATGGCTTCGGCATCGCGCAACGGATCACCAGTCCGGCGAGCCGTACCCGAGATGGGGCAGGTCTCCACGCGTGGACCTTCGGTTCGCAAAAACATTTCCGGTGACGCCCCGATCAACTGCTCGTCGCCCAACTGCAGCAGAAACTCGTAGGGGCTGGGACTCGCCTGCTGCATCTTCTCGAATAGCTGACTGGCCTTGCCGCCGTACGGCGTTTGGAATGTCTGGCGAAGGATAACCTCGTAGTATTCGCCTTGCCGCATGCCCTGGCGGACCGTCTGCACGTTCGCCATGTACTCGTCTGGCGTGTGATCGCTCGTAATAGGGGCATGCGCGCGCTTGGGCGGCGGGGGAATCTCCGCGGCTGTTCTCGCGATGCCTTCGGTCGTCAGATCACCGTGCGAGAAATCATAACGGTATCGGTGGATCTGCTCGCGCTTCCGGTCCGCGAAGTAGATGTCATCACATAGGTAGAGGTGTAGATCTTTATGTCCGTTTCGCGGGAGCTTCTTTTCGATAGGCTCGAACTGGAAAAGCAGATCGTAGCCGAATGCTCCAATCAACGCCAGACGATTGTCTTCCGGGTTTCGGAACTCCTCTGTCAGGGCTCGCAGAATCGAGAAAACCGAAGGTTGCTTTGACCGCTCTTCTTCGGGGAAGAGCTCCGGCATGGGACGCAGCAGTCCGCGCAGCGTCGTTCCTTCGAACCGCAATTCACTCCAATGTTCATGGTCACCAAGAAACGATTCCCAAATCCGGACAATTATCTCACCGCGCGCGTTTAGCGGGCGAAATTCTACCTCCCGTTCGCGCGCCACTATTTCTAGCGGCGGCCGCGTCGAGCCGATATCCCAACGCGAATAGCGCCCCGGGTATTCGTAGCCGGAAGATAGATAAATCCCGCGGTGCCGGTCCAGGTCGCGCAGAAGGAACTTCAATCCACGTTGGTAGCTAACCCGCGTCGCGGTGCGTTTGACAGTGATGCCGTTTGGGGTTGTGTAGCGGAGCATACAACGGGGCGGGAATTTTCAGGTTAACAAATCGGCAACGAATAGACTGGAAAGATGCACCGCTTCTTCCTCTGCCTTCTGCTCGCGTCGGCTCCAATTATGGCTCTGGATCACCCCGATTTCTCGGGGACGTGGCGCCTGAGCGCGGAGGAGAGCGATTTCGCGGGCAAGTCCGCGCCGAAAGAGAAATCCGAGGTCATCCAGCACAAAGATCCGAGTCTGACCGAGAACGTGAAACAAGTGGATGACGATGGCTCGCGGACGGGCGTCTACCAGTACATGACGGATGGCCAGCAGACTACTAACAGCGCATTCGGGCAGCAAAATACGTCCACCGCGTCGTGGGATGGCCAGGATCTGGTGATTCACACCACATCAAGAGTGGGGGGCAAGACGTCTGCTTTTAATGACCGCTGGACGCTGTCGCTCGATGGCAGCATTCTTACGGTTCGCCGGCACTATGAAGGCGAGGGGATACGGTCCGATCAGATGCTCGTCTATCACAAGGACGCGGCCAAAACAGAATAGCGGCCAGGTTTACCGCCTGAGGGCGGATCCGCTGGCCGCAAGGCAACTTATGATTGAGCGATCAAGGGATCGCTTACGCTATCCTGTCCGGTCTCTACATGTCCAGCGAGGCGACGTTGGAAGCTTGTGTCTGAATCGACGGATATCGTTAAGTCATACCAGCCGTAAGAGGCGCTGATGTTCCAATGCTTCACTATCGCTTTGCCCGGCGCCACCGTGTCAACGCTTACCGCATTAGTGTAGGCGTCTACTATGCGAACCGCGCTGGAGGAGGTGCTGCTGTTGGTGATCTCCAGAGTAAGGCCTGGTCCGACCATGCCGTATTCGGCGTGAATTCCTAGATTTGCGTTGTCCGTGCTAACTGTGCTTCCCTGAAACGCTCGCAAGAAGCCATTGGGGCCATAGACAGCCAGGTTGTAAGCTGTTTGCCCGTTACCTCCGAAGGTGTCCGAGAGACTTGCATTGGATCCCACCGTGTAGGTCCAAGGACCGCTCGTACCGACGCTCGATCTAACTTGAAACACTGCCGTCTTTTGAGTGTTCAGAAAATGGATCGTTACTGAATCATTCGCAACATTCACATCTCCCCAGACGTGCATCTCATAAGCGATCGCGCGCGCAGGCCGAGTTCCCGGCTCCTGAACCGGAAACGTTTGCACCACGGGTGGCGACGGCACATAGTCAGGATGGCGATCGTTATCCGGCGGGATGTAACCGGCTGTGCTCGGCAACTGCACGATGGCATCGTTCGGTGAGCGGAAATTAAATGCGGACGTCAGATCTCCGGTTACAGCGTTGCGCCAAGGCGTGATATTAGGTTCGCCCAATCCGGGGTAATCCAAAACAAAACGCCGGTGAATGAATTGGATGAGCGAAGTGTGGTCGAAAACTTCCGAGTTGACCCAGCCACCCTTGCTCCAAGGCGAAACGATCAGAAGGGGAACCCGGACACCTAACCCGTACGGACCGGCAGGGTACTCTGAACTGCCGGCAAAAAACTCGTTAGTGGTGTCGACGGTGGACTGGCCTTGGGCGACGGAGATGGGCGCGGTGGGGGGTACCATGTGATCGAAGAACCCGTCGTTCTCGTCGTACGTGATAAACAAAGCCGTCTTACTCCAAACGTCCGGATTTGCCGTCAGCGCGTCCAGTATCTGCGAAACATAGTAGGCTCCATAATTCGCGGGCCAGTTGGGATGCTCTGTGTAAGCCTCCGGTGCAACAACCCAGGAAACCTGCGGTAGCTGATTCGCCTGGACGTCCGCCGCGAATATATCAAACAGCGATCCACCGTTCGAGATATCGGTTCCCGTTCTTGCCCGTTGATAAAGAGGGCTGTCGGGAGTTGCGTTTTGGTATTGATGGAAGTAGAGAAGCGAATTATCGCCGTAGTTGCCGATGTAAGGATCTGACGTCCAGCCCCACGAATCGGCGGCATCGAGACCAAGACCACTATCCTGGTAAATTTTCCAGGAGACACCCGCGTCTTGCAAGCGCTCCGGGTAGGTGGACCAACTGTAACCTGCTTCGGCATTGTCAACGACCGGCCCGCCACCCGACCCATCATTGCCGACCCAGCCTGTCCACATGTAGTAGCGATTCGGGTCAGTTGGGCCCATCAACGAACAATGGTTGGCATCGCAAATGGTAAACGCATCCGCTAGCGCGTAATGATAAGGAATATCGTTCCGCGTCATGTACGCCATCGTCACTGAGCCTTTGCTGGGCACCCACTGATCGTTGTTCCCGTTGTTCCATGCCTGGTGGGTTGTTGTCCAGTCGTGAGCAAGATCCTCGAGAAACTGCAAACCAAGATCCGGGGCAGTCGGATGGAACGGAAGCACGTAATCGGTGCCGTTCGGTTGATAGAAGACCGAGTTTCCGGTGCTGAGATTCACGCAGCGCGGATCGCCAAACCCACGTACGCCACGTAGGGTGCCGAAGTAGTGATCGAAAGAGCGGTTTTCCTGCATCAGGATGACGATGTGTTCCACATCGGCGATTGTCCCCGTGCGCTGATTGGCGGGGATGGACAGCGCGCGGGCAATGCTCGATGAAAAGACTCCGGAAAGTGCGCCGGTACTGAGTAATTGAAGGAACTTGCGACGATCGGTACTCATATTCGTTTTTGAAGGCTTTCTTGAAAAGGAGACGTTGAGATACGAACATATCCCCCAAACATTTCGAAGCTCTTACAGAGGTGTGTAGAATGCGTGAGTCCGCGAAGGATTTTCAGCCCCAATGATTTGCCTGTCAAACGTTTTGGTGATCCTAGGTCAAACAAAAGCCCTTCGCTGCGAAAGCGAAGGGCTAGGCGAATCGAAATCTCGGAATGATCGGTTAAAATGTTAAACGCAAGCCGATTTGCGCCCGCCTTGCGTTCGTCCCATCCGGAAAAGCCTGAGAGGCGTTGCCATAGCCGTAACTTGCTACCGGTGTGAGCGACGCCGTCGCCGCGTTTAAGATGTACTGCGTGGTGTTACGGCTTGTGTCGTAGGGCGTGTTGAACAGATTAAATACTTCAAACAGCAGGAACATATTGACACGTTCCCCGAACACGGGAATGCGCTTGGCCACGCGCGCGTCAACGCGATAGATGCGATCGAGATCCAGGTTGTCGACCGGCTCGAATGGTACTCGAGTAACGCTGCCGAGTCCATCGAGCGACCCTTGGAACGCCGCCCCGGGGAACGCGAACCCACTTGCACTAACCGTAGCTTGCGTGGGAGGAGAAGATTGCAGCGTGGTGATCTGCGATAGCTCCCAGCCACTCGCAAGGTATCGTCCCGCCCATCCGGAAGCGTGCGAGAAGACAGGCTGCCACACGAAGTTGATCACCGCGCGGTGCCGCACATCCAGCGCGGAGGATCCCTTTTCCGAGGAGTAATCGCCATTATAGTAGCTGGTCGGCCCGCTGCTGAAGAAGATATTGTTGCTCGCGCCGCCTTGATTGAAATCGATCGCGTGAGCCCAGGTGTATGCTACCTGCGCCTGAAACCCTTTCGAGAACCGCTTATTCAGTTGCACGGCCAAACCGTCATAATAGCTTTTGCCGCCGTTCTCGACCTGATTCACACGCCGGTAACGTTTGTCGATGCGATTAGCCAACAAATACACCGGAGTGGAATAGGTCCCGACCACGGCCTTGCTCGAATTCAGGATGTTGTAAGTAACGGTAGTGGAACTTAGCGGGCCCACATTCAGATCGCGCACGCTGTATAGATCAAAGCCGGTGCTGCCGAGGTAGCTAACCGTCAGTCCTAAAGTCGGCGTAATCTCCTGGTCCACAGCGAAATTCCATTGCGCTGTGTAGGGGTTTTTTAGATTTGGCGCCGCAAAGGTAATATCGGTGGTTCCTGCAGGCGGGTTCTTGGTCGTGCTCGCCAAGTGATCGGGAAATACCGGACCCGTGCTGGAGATGTCCGCCGCGGAAGTTAGCGTAATCGACTTCTGATAGAGGTTGTTGTTCAGGAAAAACGTGTTGATCAGGCCGGATTGGAATCGCGCGTAGAACAGTCCGTACCCGCCTCGCAGAACCGTCTTCGAGTGATTCAGATCGTAGGCAAAACCGATGCGGGGAGCTACGTCGCCGGTCGGGGTATGAATGGCGCCAGTTTGCGGATAATCCGGGTTGAAGATCGGCGGCTGCTGCACGTCCGCAAAGTCGTAGCGTACTCCGAGGTTCAACTGAAATTTCGGAGTAATTCGCCATTGGTCTTGTATGTACAGACCGTAATCCACAATGTTTGTGTCCGCGATCGAGTTGCCGAAAGATTGTGAGTACGAACTGTAATGCTTGGCGCCGGTCGTGTTGCCGCTAAAGTCCAATGCAAAATTCGTGAACGCCGTAACCAGGCTGGCGCCCGTTCCGGTATTCGCATAGCTGTAGGTTCCGTATTGATTGATCAGCTGGTTCTGGTAGTCTTCCGTCGCCGCGATGTCGACGCCGATTTTGATCGTATGCTGCCGCGCCGAAATGCTGATGTTATCCGCACCCTGGAAGCGCTGCTCGCTTGGATTTAAACGCGGGTAGCTGGTCGCATATCCAAGGTACTGAACGCCCGCTACCGTGAGTTGAGCGGTTCCGACTTGCGGTGAGATGAAGTCGGGGCTCGCGGAATCATAGAGCCGATCTTTGAAATAGCCGATGCGCGCTTCGTTGATCACCGTCGGCGAAACGACAAACGTCCAGTCGGAACGGGCCCACCGGTCCCGGACCGACGAATTGGCATTGTTGCCGATGCCATTGCCATTATTAAGCACGGCCTGCGTCTGAATGCCGTTTGGCGAAAGCCAGTCGAGATAGTTGCCGCTGAAGCTGAAGGTGCTGCGCTCCGTAGGCCGGTAGTCGATCTTGGCAAATGCCAAATCCTGATCCACTGTCCGGGGCACAATCCCGAAATTGCGGGTGGTGACATAGTTGATTGCCGCCGCACACTGAGCCGCTGTCGCGGGGGCGCCGCAGGTCGGCTTGCCGGTCGAAGAGTCCGTCGTCTGAAAGACACCGGCCGGATTGAATAACGGAGCGCTAGTTAACGAAGCGATCAGCGGAAAATTGCGCAGAGTCTTCTCATAATCGAAGAAGTAAAAGAGCTTGTTCTTGACAATGGCGCCACCTACGGTCCCGCCGACCTGATCGCGGTGTTCCGGCGGATTAATCGTGGCATAACGGTCGCGGGCATTGAAGTCCTGATCGCGAAAGAACCAAAACGCCGTCCCATGAACGTCGTTGGTCCCGGACCGTGTAACGGTGTTGACGATGCCGCCGCTGGCGCGTCCATACTCGGCGGAAAAGTTGTCCGAGATCACCTGAAATTCCTGAACTGCATCCTGCGAAATCTGGCTCGCGATGCGAGTGCGGCCAGCGTTTTCGTTGTAGAACTGATCCGTTGTATCGTTGCCGTCGGTTAGAAAATTGTTGCCTCCCGCGATGCCGCGGAAACTAATCAAGCCAAACGTGCCGTCAGGCACTACCGCCGGAGTCAGGAGAACGAAACTGTCCACCCGGCGTCCGTTGATTGGAAGGTCCAAAATCTGCCGGCTGTTGACGACCTGCGAAACGTCGCTCTTGGTATCTTCCACGATCGGCGCAGTCGACTCTACGTTCACCATCGTGGACGCCGTGCCGACGCCCAATGCGATCTGCAAATCCACGTTCTGCCCGACCAAAACCGTGACCTCATTCTGCTCATATGGAGCAAATCCGGTCTTGTTCACCGTGACTTTATAGCCGGAAGACGGCACCAGAGCCGGTGCGTTGAAGATTCCGTCGGCATTCGTGCTGAGAGTGCGCCGGATGCCCTTGGATTCGTTGGCCACAATCACATCCGCATCCGGGACCACCGACCCGGACGCATCCTGGACAACACCTGAAATGGCTCCTAAGCCTGCTACCGTCTGAGCCCACGCGCTCACTGAAGTGATCGAGACAAGTGTGCATACTAACAAAATTCGATTCATATTTTCCTTCGAGGTTTACGCGTAAGCTGCAAAAGCTCGCGCTACGAGCGGCTGATTTAAGAAACTTCAGACCCTGATCTCTCACATCGTAGGGAGAGATATTTAAAAAGAGGTTAACATTTCTTTGCAAACGCGTTTAATGCATTTAAGTAAGTGTGAGCGGGTCCACATCAATCACCAGTGAGGTCGCATTCCACTTGTGTGTACGGGTGTAATCGCGTGCGCTCTGAAGCAGATGGTTCAACGCTTTGCGACTAGCGGCTTTGATCAAGAATTGATAGCGGAATTCGGCTTTAATCCGGAGCACCGGCGCCTCCGCAGGCCCGAGGATTTTTATGTTTTCAGGTGGCGGGTTTAAATGACCTTCGAGTTCCGACGACATCCTGAGCGCTTCCTCCTGCTTAGGAGAACGCACCAGCAGGTTCGCCATGGCGCTGAAGGGCGGGTAGTGCATAAATCGCCGAAACTGCAATTCTTTTTGGTAGAAGCCTTCGTAGTCCTGCGACGCGGAGAGCCGGATCGCGTAGTGATCCGGGTTGATAGTTTGGACCAGAACGATTCCAGGAAGATTGCCTCGGCCGGCTCGCCCCGCAACCTGCGTTAGCAGTTGAAACGTTCGTTCAGCTGCCCGGAAATCCGGCATTCCCAGCCCCACATCCGCCGAAACCACTCCCACCAGCGTCACGTTGGGAATGTCGTGACCCTTGGCAATCATCTGTGTCCCCACCAGGATGTCGAAGTTCTTTTCGCGAAAAGCGTGGAGGATGTGCTCGTAATGTTTCTTGCCGGTCACCGTATCGCGGTCCAGGCGTGCGATGCGCGCTTGGGGAAAGAGGTTGTGCAGCTCGTCTTCGACGCGCTCCGACCCGGTGCCCAGAAAGTAAATATGTTCGCTTTGACATTTCAGGCAAACGCTCGGAACTTTCGTCGCATAGTTGCACAAGTGGCATAGAAGGCGGCGATCGCGCCGGTGGTGGGTGAGCGTGATGGAGCAGTTTACGCATTCGACGCGGTGCCCGCACGACCGGCATGCCACAAAGCTGGCGTATCCGCGGCGATTCAAGAGCAGCATGGTCTGTTCACCACTGGCAAGACGCTCCGTTATGGCATCAATAAGCGCTCGGGAAAAAGTCGATTGTTTCCGCGTCTCCAGGAACTCCTGACGCATGTCGATCAGATGGACAGTCGGCATCGGGCGCTGCTGGATGCGCTCGGGAAGGCTGAGCAATGTGTATTTCCCCCGTTCCGCGTTATAACGACTTTCCATACTGGGCGTCGCGGACCCGAGCACCACGCAAGCGTTGGCGTGCTGGGCGCGCACAATCGCTGTATCGCGGCCGTTATAGCGGGGGTTCTCCTCCTGTTTGTAGCTCCCGTCATGCTCCTCGTCGATGATGATCACGCCCAGATTGCGCACGGGCGCAAATACGCCGGATCGCGTACCCACCACCACCTCCGCTTTGCCCGAACTGATCCTGCGCCACTGCTCCGCCCGTTCGGCATCGCTGAAAGCACTGTGAAGAATCGCCACACGCTGCCCGAAACGGGTAAAAAACTGACCCGCCACGGCTGGTGTTAGGGCGATCTCCGGCACCAGCAAAAGCGCGCCGCGACCGGCTTCCAAGGCGGCATCAATGGCACTCAGATAAACCTCGGTCTTCCCGGATCCGGTGACGCCGTGAATCAGGAAAGTGCGGTATTCGTGCTTCTCGATGGATCCGCGAATTGCCGCATACGCCGCCTGCTGCGCGCTGTTCAGCTGATGGGGGGGACGCTGGTCGGCGTAGAGTACCGTCAAAGGTTCGCGCGTTACCGTGATCAACTTCTTGCGGCCTAACGCGCGCGCCGCCTGACCTGAGTGCGCCACCGTCGACTCCAACTGTGCCAGGTTGTGCGTACCCGGGTGCAGCTCCAGAAACGCCAGCAATTCACGTTCGGCTTTGGGAAGCTTGGGCACGCTCGCGGGTGCGGCGGCCTCCACCCGGAGATGCTCGGACGGCGCGCGCAAGGGATCGCGATCGCTATGTACGTCCTCGGCAGCGATCAAACCTTTTTTCTCTAAAGACCGGACTATCTGGAGAGACAGCGGAAACTTCTTCTTGAGGTACTGAGCGGAAAGCGAACGGCGCTCCAGCATTGCCAGTATCTGCACCGCCGCATCGTCCGGGGATGCATTAAGAAGAAGCTGGCGTGCGGCATCACGACCCGAGTCGGTCAGCGAGTATACCTTGCCGGCGCGTACTTCAGCCGCTAATGGCAGCATCGATCGCAAAACTTCGCCCAATGGTGTGCAGTAGTAACCGGATATCCATCTGCCCAGCGCTAACAGCGGCGCGTCCACCACAGGCGTTTCATCCAGGAGCCGAAAAGCCTCGCGCGCCATCTGCTCCGGCGCGTCGTCGTGCACCGCCAGAATGACGCCCGTTAGCTTCCGCGTTCCAAAAGGGACGACGATGCGGCTGCCGACCTGAGCCCGGTGACGAAGCGTCAGCGGAAGCTGGTAGGTGAACGGCTGGTCGAGCGGAACGGGAAGGCTGACGTCGCAGAATTCGGGCATGCAGGGAATGCAGATTCCAGGTTACTGCCCCAGAGCGTGGCAGGCCGGTTTGGTGACATCCTTGCTATGCAAAAGCAATATGGAATGGACGCCGGGCGGCTCGGATCAGGACATTGAGGATCGCCGCGATGAGAGCGGGGGCGGCGGTGGTGGAGGGTTTAACGTCGGCGGTTTCGGTGGCGTGCATTTAGGTATTGGCGGCTTTTTGCTCGTGGGCGCGCTGAGCCTGATCTTCCACCAGAATCTATTTTCCGTTTTCTCGGGGAGTGGTCCTGCTACTTCATCTGGTTACCAGTCCCCGGCAGTGGCTCCGTCGCCGGCCGAGAACGGCACTCCCACCGGCCAAGATCAACAGGAACAACCCGAGTATCAGTTCGTTCGGTTCGTTTTGAATGATGTTCAGAAATTCTGGGACACCACTCTTCCACAACAAGGGAATGTTGCTTACCGCCACGCCCGCTTGTTGCTCTACCGGGGGGAGTATCAGTCTCCGTGCGGCGAGGCACAGATAGCTATTGGACCTTTTTACTGCCCTGGAGATCAAAAAGTTTACCTGGATCTCGGATTTTTCCAAGAGTTGGAAACGCGTTTCGGGGCGCCCGGAAAGTTTGCGCAAGCCTATGTAGTCGCCCACGAGTTGGGGCACCATGTTCAGTACCTGCTGGGGATCGAGCAGAAAGTCCGTAGTGCTCAGGAACAGAACCCTCAGGCGCAAAACCAGCTCTCAGTAAAATTGGAACTGCAGGCTGATTGCTTCGCCGGTGTTTGGGGACACTCCGGCGAGCAACGCGGGTTCGTTCACCCAGAGGACGTGGAACAGGGTCTAAACGCCGCCTCCGCGGTGGGCGACGACAGGCTGCAGCGAGCCGCTCGCGGACGGGTAAGTCCTGAAACATTTACCCATGGTTCGTCCGCCCAGCGTAGCGGATGGTTCAAGCGCGGGCTGGATTCCGGCCAGATCTCGCAGTGCAATACCTTTGCCACCCAATAAAGCGCGTCGTCACTTGTCGGTACGTTTAGGTGGATCCAGTTTTTCGAACGTGGTCCACGGTTGGGACTTCATGTCTTTCAACAAGGGCTTTTGCCATTGGAATTCAGGATGCGCTTTCAAGAGATCGGCAGCGCGGAAATCGTCTCCATTGGCATGACCAGCGTGAGCGCTGAAAGAGAGTTTCTGAATCATCGCCGCGTCGGCTACCTTGTTCTGCACCGCTCCTGCCGGCGCAAACGGGAGCTGCCAATCGCCCATACCCCGCGGGGATTTGTCTACTTCCCCGTCGAGAGTTCGCTCGTTCGATTGGTTCTTCTTCTCGAATGTGTCGTACCGATCACCTAGAAAGTGTTGGGCCGCCGCGACATCGATCTTGCCCTTATATTCGGCCATGAGCTCATCCCAACGCGCGTGTCGGGCATTCCCGCTCACACTTATATCTTTCGAATCGAAGTTTGTCTCTTCCTGAGCTAATTTTGGATTCTTCGGGAAGTTTGCTCCGGCGAAGTAACCATCTTTGGTGCGTTCTAACGTTACATTTTTTAACCCGAGTTCCAGGTGAGCTACTTCGTTGTTCTTGGTGTCGACAATCAGCCAATCGTTGGCGTATCCGCCGTTGTTGCCGTCCTTCATGGTGGAGGCGAATTCATCTACTGAAGTCGCGTATTGGAGCGCACGGCGGGCCCGCACAAACTCGGGTACGCCGCGTGGATCCCAGCCCGAGAAGCCAGTGATTGTCGTTTCGGTGATGGCAATGCCGGAGTCGTTCACGCCGAAGTCGTCGCCGCTGTGAATGAAGCCTGGGTACCCGTCCATCAGGAAGCGGTGCCCCTGCTTGGGAACGACATCGAAGATGATCGTCCACCGCTCGCCGTCAAGGTAGTTGGTCCAATTGTTATGCGCAATTACCGGCTTGCCATCCTTGGTGTAAGACCCGGTCGCGACGAACGCGCTGCAGTGGTCGGGAGCAGCCGACGCAGCACTCTTTCCGTTTGGGGTATGGTGCTGCTGGTCGTACCATTTCACGTAATAAGACCACTCTTCGGCGGCGTTTAGGGCAACGATATCCCAGATATCGTGCTTCACCCCTCGGGCATTCAATCCGTCGGAAATGCCCTGTAACTCCTCGCGATACTGCCGGTCGATCTTGGGCCACAGCTCTTGCTTGGCCGCATTACGGTAAAAATTCCAATCTTTCTTCCCGTCGTGTACCAGTTCGAGTTGCTGTACTTTGAAACCGTCTTCGATCTCCGGCGCGAGCAGCACGCCGTGCTGGTAACCGATCTCTGCGGGAGTACCCTCCAGGTGCACCAGGGTCCATCCGTTCTGTTCCGCCTTCCGGTAACACTTCTGAAGACGAGGGTCGGCGAACGGCTCTTTCGCGCCAAGCCACATCATCAGGGCGGCCATTAAAAGACCGAAGGGCACCACGGCGCGTCGCATCCTATGATTGTAAGCGGATGACAGCGGAAAAATCGGGCACGCGATTGACGGCCCATACCAAGGCTGGCGGCTGTGCTTCCAAGCTAGCGCCAGGGTTGTTGGATCGGATATTGAAGAGTATCCCGGTCGTACCGAATCCCCATGTTTTGGTCGGATTCGATCACAATGACGACGCCGGCGTTTATCAACTTACCCCCGATCTGGCCATTGTGCAGACCGTTGATTTTTTCACGCCCATGGTCGACGATCCCTTCACCTATGGAGCGATCGCGGCGGCGAACGCGCTAAGTGATGTCTATGCAATGGGCGGAAAACCCATTTCGGCGCTCTCGGTTCTGGCTTGTCCAGCCGATGGGGACATGGAGATTATCGCCGCCATCGTGCGCGGCGGCGCGGAAAAGATGCGAGAAGCCGGAGCGGCCATTATCGGCGGACATAGTGTGAACGATCCCGAGATCAAGTTCGGCTACGCGGTGACCGGTGTGATCGATCCCGCGCGGGTGAAGACCAATGCAGGAGCGCGGATTGGCGATGCGCTAGTGTTTACAAAGCGGATCGGCACGGGCGTGATTTCAACCGCTCTCAAGCGCGGGTTGGCGCGCGAGGACGACGTCAACGGTGCAGTTACATCGATGACTCAGTTGAACCGCGTGGCGTGCGAAGCGATGCTTCAGTGTGATGTAGGAGCCTGCACGGACGTCACGGGATTCGGGTTGATTGCCCATGCCCGCGAGATGGCAATGGCCAGCCAAGTCACTCTCGAGATTGAGTCATGCACACTTCAATTCCTTCCCGGCGCTCTCAACTATGCCCGCGAAGGGGCCATTCCGAGCGGACTGAAGAACAACCGCGCGTTTGCGGCTTCCTGTGTGGAGTTCCAAAGAGCGATCCCCCAGGAAGTGGATGACTTGCTCCACGACCCGCAAACATCAGGCGGATTGCTGATCTCGATGCGGGAAAGCGACGTCGACACCTTTATCCGCGCCTTCCCTCAGGGTTACAGGATTGGACGCGTAGTCCCCCGTGCTACGAAGCCGATAAGAGTGGTGTAATTATCTCGATGATTCGTGACCCGCTGATTGTTGCTCTGGATTTCGAGAGCGCCGGAGACGCTCGCGCTCTCGTGCGATCTTTGGGCGACCGGGCTTCGTTTTACAAGGTGGGGATGGAGTTGTACGCGGCTGCGGGGACGGAGTTCGTCCGGGAACTGATCGGGTCCGGAAAGCAGGTCTTCCTCGACTTGAAATACTTCGATATCGGCGAAACCGTCAAGCGCGCGACAGCCCAAGTGGCGAAGACGGGAGCAACCTTCCTAACCGTTCACGGAAGTAGCAGCGTGATGCGCGCCGCGGTGGAAGGAAGGGGTGGTTCAGGCCTGAAGATCCTGGCTGTCACGGTTCTGACAAGCTTCGATGAAGAAGATTTGCGCGATCTCGGCTACGACCGAAGTGTGCGAGACCTGGTTCGGCTTCGTGTGGAAAAGTCGCTCCGAGCCGGCGTGGAAGGTGTTGTGGCTTCTCCCCTCGAAGCGGCCGCCATTCGGCAGCAAGCAGGAACGGAACTGCTGCTGGTCACTCCTGGCGTCCGATCTTCAGGAGCCGCCTGTGGCGATCAAAAAAGGGTGGCGACTCCAAAGGAAGCTCTTCAGAATGGGGCTAGCTATCTGGTGATTGGTCGACAGGTGACGCGCGCATCAGATCCTGCACGTGCAATTGAAGATATTCGGGAGGAGATCGGAACGCACCACGCCGTGCTTCGATGACCCACATCGACCAGTTTCTGGTCCACTACGGCTATTTCGCCATCTTCGGTCTGTTGATGCTGGGGATTGTGGGTCCCCTGATTCCCGATGAAACCATCCTGGTCCTGACCGGTGTTTTCATCCACCGCGGTCAACTTCAGTTTCTTCCTTCCGTTGCTTCCGGGATCGCGGGTAGCCTCTGCGGCATCTCGTTGTCGTTTGCCATCGGACTTTACGGATTCGGGTGGCCGGAGCGACATTGGCCCCCGGTCCACCGCTTCGCCAAAGAACATCTGACCAAAGCGGAGTTCTGGTTTGAGCGCTATGGCAAGTGGGCGCTGTTTTTCGGCTACTTCATAGCAGGCATCAGACATTTCACCGCATTATTTGCAGGTGTAACTTGCATGCCAGCGCGCGATTTTGCCAAGTATGCGTACAGCGGCGCGGTGTGCTGGGTATTGACTTTCATCTCGATCGGTTACTTCGCCGGCTCGGAATGGGAACGCATCGGGGGAACGGTGGATCGCATCCTGGTCGGCGTGGTAGCACTAGCCGTGATTGGCGGGATCGTTTGGTGGAAGCTGCGAAATCGGAAGCGATTGTAGTGGAATCTGCGTTTTAATTGACGTTCTTTATCTGCACGAGACCATCATCCTCGTCTTCGCCCGGCTCGTCTTCCGGAGCGACAATGGCGTAAATCATATCGAGCTTGTCGCGCAGTTCGCTGTTCTCTGCTTCTAATTCGCGAATACGCTGAATGAGCAAGTCAACTTCAGAGGGCATAAGGTATTTAGATCGGTGTTATTTATCACGCCTGGGGATTACCATCCCTTAACATCGGTTAACACTCTATTTAAAAATAAAGCATGCAGATATCGGGTAGCGGCGCAAGGATGCAGTTGGATCTTTCAGCAGTCGTGACGCGTGTCCCGACGATATCAGACGCCCGCGCACTTCCTGTCGGTAGCGTTGTGGGCGATAAACATGGCGGCGTCACATTTTCGGACGCGGTGGCAAAAGTTTTGGAGCATCGTAGCCATATCGGCTGGTGCGATGTCCCTTCAGGGACGAATGACCAGCGCTGGACCGTCATTGTCCTGAATCGCTAGTCATCTTTTCGTTAGCAGGTGATCTTCGAGGTGCGGGGCTTGGTTGTAGCTGATACGGCGCATTTCGCCTCCCTTAAGCTCCAGGACGTTCCACGAGCAGTTCCACAAGGGTCCGGTAAGCCGCATGGCCGCAACCTCACTCATTCCTTGCGCTAATCCAAAAACGAGGCTGATTGGAGTCGCGGAGGTGAAGACCGCCGCGGGCTTTTCCAAGTAGCGCAGTTCTTCCGTCGCAGCCCGTATTCGCGTGCAGAACGCATCAAAGGATTCCCCATCGAAGGTGATGCGGCCTTCGCACCAAGCCATGAAGACGGCGAGATCGCACGCCGTCCACTGCCGGTGGACCGCTGAATGGGTACGCTCGATTTCGCGCTGCTGCGCTTCCCAGGTTTCCGCAAATCCGGCGTCCTCGAGTGCAAGTTGCGGAGCGATTCCGCGATAAACCTCATCCAGATCGAACTCGCTCCAGCGAGGGTCCTCCCGAATCGGAGGGCCCTCCAGGTTCGCTAGCGCTAGCGCCGCCGTGTCCCGCTGCCGTTGCAAACTTCCGGTAACGACCGTGGCGAATCGGATACTCTCGCTGGCGAGATATTTCCCCAGCCGCTCCGCCTGATAGCGGCCGAGCTCAGACAATTCGTCATAGTTCTGCCGAGAGCCCGCTTGTCCATGGCGGATCAAGTACACCAAACCGTCTTTCATTGGGGAAACTGATATTATCCAACGGATCCGTATGAACTCTGTTTTCAGCCCCGGCATTTTGGAGGGTCGCCATGCTTTCATTACCGGGGGGAGCAGTGGAATCGGGTTGCGGATCGCTCAACGGTTCTGCGACGCTGGCGCCCGTGCTTCCCTAGTGGGCCGATCACCGGAGAAACTCGATTACGCGACTAAATCGATCGGTGAGAGCGCGCTTGGCTATGCACTGGACGTGCGGCAGTATGATGCGTTGGCCCAAGCCGCACGCCAGAGCCGCGAGGCATTCGGAGAAATCGACATTCTGGTGTGCGGCGCCGCAGGCAATTTTCCGGCGGCCGCCCTGGACATGTCCGCCAACGGTTTCAAAGCAGTGATGGACATCGACGTACTGGGAACGTTCAATGCCTGTCGCGCCGCGTATGAATATCTACGAAAGCCGGGCGCGAGCGTGATCAATATTTCAGCCGGTCAGGCGTTTCGGGCGATGCCGATGCAATCTCACGTGTGTGCAGCCAAAGCTGGAGTCGACATGCTGACCCGGACACTCGCGATGGAGTGGGGCGCGGCAGGTGTGCGAGTGAACTCGGTGACGCCCGGCGCGGTCGACGGAACCGAAGGAATGCGCAGGTTGGCTCCCCTGGAAACGATGCGGGACGCCGTGTTATCGAAGATCCCGATCGGTCGCTTCGCGGCCGCGGACGACATTGCCGATCTCTGTTTGTTTCTGAGCTCCACGGCGGCCTCTTACATCACCGGGGCCGTGCTGGTGTGTGACGGCGGTCTCTCGCTTGCGTAGTAGTGGCGCCTGCCGCACCACTGTGGAAATCGCGCACAATTGTTGGCGGCTTGTGCATCCGCTAAACTATAGAATCTTGTCGAAAAACCTTCGGGATTATGTATTGCAGTAACGCCTCCGTGGCTAACTGCGTCCCTGAAGGGCGCAGAGTGGAAAGGATTCTGGTTTAATGATTCGTCTCAGGCCGTTGCGCCTGACCCGTGTGTTCGTTTGTTTGCAGGGCCTTCTGGTAAGCGGCGCCATCAGCTTACATGGACAGGCGCCGACGCCAAATCCTCCGGCTTCCTCCCCGCAAAATCCTCCGCCACCTGCGCCAGCGCAACAGAAAAATCCGTTCGAAACTGTTCCCGAGACACAGGCGCCTGCTACCGCCCCACAAGCTCCCGCGACTACCCAGAATACAAACCAAACTGGGCTGGTGGAACGGGTGGAGTTCCGTGGAGCTAGGCGCGTCCCGGTAGATACGCTTCGAGCGCTCACCTATACCAAACCGGGCGATCCGTTCAGCGTGGATGGGCTACACCGTGACTTCATCACGTTGTGGAACACCAATCGGTTTGACGATATCCGTCTCGAGACTGAACCGGGTGAGCACGGCGGGTTGGTCGTTCGCTTCGTTTTGACCGAGCGGGCGGTTATCCGTACGATCAACTACGAAGGCAACAAGTCGGTAACCGTATCGGAGATCCTGGATCGCTTCAAGGAGCGAAAGGTCGGGCTAAGCGTCGAATCGCAGTACGATCCGGCCAAGGTGCAGCGTGCGGCAGTCGTCATTAAGGAGTACTTGTCGGAACGAGGCCGCCAGTTTGCGACCGTCACTCCGGAACTACACCGCATTCCGCCGAATTCGCTCGAGGTAGTCTTCCGCGTCGATGAAGGTCCGAAGGTGAAGGTGGGCGAGATTAAGCCGGAAGGCAATGTGGCGTTCAGCGATTTGGAAGTGATTCGCGCCATGAAGAATCTCCACCCGTACGGCATTCCGTATTCAATCTTCCTGGAAAATTTGATCTCCAAGACCTTCGATGCGAGCAAATTCGCCGAAGACCAGGAGCGGATCCGCATGGCCTATACGGATAAGGGCTATTGGTTCGCGAAGGTGGTGAATGGCCAGGTGGTGCTGCGAGATGTCGGCGGCTCAGGCCGTACCTTGCCGTTCTTCACCAAGAGCAAGCCTGGAAAACGCGCCGACCTCACCCTCACGATCGAAGAGGGGAAAGAGCAAACGCTGGCCAAGATCAACTATGTCGGCGTAAAACTCTTCCGCACGCCCGATGTTCTTTCGAAGTCGCTGTTCAATATGCAGCCTGGGGACGTGTTCTCGACCGCCAAACTGCGTAAGGGCATTGACAACATGAAGAAGCTCTACGCCGACTTCGGCTATATCGATTTCGTACCTGAGCCCGCAATGGACCCGGTAAAAGGCACCGATACGATCGAGTTAACCCTCAACGTCGACGAAGGCAAACAGTTCTTCGTGCGCCGCATCGACTTCTCGGGCAACACTACCACGCGCGATAAAGTGATCCGCCGCGAAATCCTGCTCGACGAAGGCGATATCTATAGCGGCCGTCTGTGGGATGCGAGTATTCTGCGCCTGAATCAACTCGGCTATTTCGAACCGCTCAAAGAAAACGAATCCTACGATATCAAGCGCAATCCGAACAGCAACACTGTCGACATTACCCTGAAAGTAAAGGAAAAAGGGAAGAACACCATCGGGTTGAACGGCGGCGTATCCGGAATCTCCGGAACGTTCGTCGGCGCAAATTATTCGACTAATAACCTGCTCGGCTTGGGTGACACGCTTTCTCTGAATGTCCAACTTGGCACGATCATGAGATCGGTGAATCTTGGCTTCACCCAACCGTATTTCCTCGATACCCGGATGCAGTTCGGCGTCGACGTGTACCTGCGCCGTTACGACTTCAACCAGGCGCGCCAGGCTTCCATTCTCAGCAACGAAAATCTCATCCCGTTCTATAACGAACTCGGCAGCACAAACCTGCTGAACTACGTGCAGAATTCCAAGGGAGCCACGGTCTCGCTGAGCTATCCCATTCGGCGCAGCTTCGCCCGCGTGGGGATAACGTATGGGTACGACGATTCGACGATCAAGCCCGAAACAACGGGCGCCATGAATTATTTCCAGTATCTTAGCTTTGAAACCGTTTCGGGACCCAGTTCCTTGACCGGAATCAAGACCAGCAAGATCGTTCCGTCTTACCAGTACAACTCAAAGAACAGCTCGCTCGCGCCTACCCGCGGGAAAAGCATCTACATCTCCACGGAATTTGCCGGCAGCGTTCTGGGCGGAAACGTCAACACAATCCGGCCGTCGATCGATATCCAATATTTCCACCCGGCACCCCATCTATTGGGACGTCACAACGTGCTGGCCGCTCACTTGCTAGGTTCGATCATCACTGGATATGGAGGCAAAGTAGCGCCTCCCTTCTCTCGCGCCTTCATCGGGGGTGAGCAGGATGTTCGCGGATTCGACTTCTATGGCATCACTCCAGTCGGGTACATCCCTAATAGCGTGAGTATTCCGGTGTTGAATGCGGACGGCACGCAAAGGGTGACGAACTCCCTTGTGAATGGCGTTGCTACGGCTACCGGCGTGACGATGACAGTGCCGTACTACCAGCTCATCACACCTGGCGGCGACACGCAGGTAGTGGCGAACTTCGAATACCGTATTCCGATCTTCGGCCCCGTGACAATGGCGCCCTTCATGGATTTCGGTCTGGACAAGATCGTGTTGACGAATCAGCTCCGCGTGGACCAGTCCAGAATCGACGATCTGAACGGCCTCTTCCCGCAGAGCAACTTCAACACGAAGGTGCTGATCGCGCCGGGCACGCAAGCGCTTCGCATGTCTACCGGCTTGGAACTGCAAGTGGTTCTGCCGGTGGTCCAGGCTCCTTTCCGCGTCTACTATGCCTTTAACCCACTGAACGTCCGGGAATACCTGCAAGCACCAATCGTGGGCGACCGGTCGTTCTTCCCCAACGAAGCAACCTACCAGAGTTATATCAATAGCTACGGCGTTTCTTACCCATTTTTCGAACGGCGCGGGATTTTCAAATTCACCATCGGCCGTACTTTCTAACGAAGGCGGTTGAATGAATTTCAAGATGTTAGTATCAGAAGGACCCAAACACAAGGAGTTGAACGTGAGAAGCACAACCTTGATCCGGCCTCTGACGGGCGCCGCAATGCTCGTACTGGCCGCCGGCTTTCTAGCCCAGGCTCAAACCTCGGCTGCCGCCGGACCGTCGAACGGGAAGGTGGCGGTGATTGAAATCCAGAGCGCCATCCTCCAGACGAAGGACGGCCAGAAGGCCATCGCCGATATGCAGGCGAAGTTTAACCCCGTAAAGGCTAAGTTAGACTCCAAGCGCGCCGACATCGCCCGCAACGAAGACACCCTCCGAAAAGGTCAAAGCACGATGTCGCAGGAAGCGCAACAGAAGCTGGCGCGCGATATCGATGTTCAAACGAAAGCCCTGAACAGAGATACGGACGATGCCAACGCCGATCTTGAGCAGGAGAACCAGAAGATCATGAATGATCTTGGCGGAAAAATGCTGGCGATCATCAACAAATACGCTACCGACAAGGGCTATGTTCTGGTGCTGGATGTGAGCACGCAGCAATCTCCCGTTCTATGGGCGTCAAACACTATCGACATCACGCGGGATATCATCGCCGCTTATGACTCGGGCGCGGCATCGATCACACCTTCGACGACGAAAAGCCCGATGACAATGGGGAATCCGGCCTCGACTCGGCCCTCGGCTGTGACCAAACCGGCTTCCGGAATCACGAACCCGCGGTAACGGGATGTTCGTCGGCCGCGTCTCCTGATGGCAAAGCCGCGAGTTGTAAAACGCTCGCGGCTATCTCAGTGGTAATCTGAAATCGGCGGAGGCCGTGCGCATGCGACGCAGCTCTCTTATCGGGTTTTTTGTTTTCCTCCTGTTCGTTTCCTCCAATAGCTTTGCGCAGAACCGCGGCGGCTTTCGCAGCACAGCCGTTTCGCCGCTCGCTCCTCCGCGGATCGGCGCCCTGGGACGACCAATTCCCCAAGCACCGGGCAATTATAGCTACGGTCGACGTCGCAACTATTATCAAGGGGGCTACGGAATCGCTTCCTATCCGGTCTTCATAGGTGGGTTCGGTCCCGATTACTACGCTGGCTACGGGGATTACGCAGGTGGCGGAGTGCCGGCCCCGGCACCTGTGGAGCCACCTCCAGCAGCGCCGTCTACCCCAGCCGTTGTCATCAATCAGTACTTTGGAGCTCCGCCACAAGGCGGTCCCGCGCCGGACGATCCCGATGTTCAGGTATACTCCCAATCAAATCGCCCTACCGCTGCCCCCGCGCCAGCGCCGGAACCGCGCAGCTATTTGATCGCGCTCAAAGATCATTCCGTCTTCTCCGCGTTGGCTTATTGGGTCGAGGATCGGACGCTGCACTACGTCACCCCGCAAAACACCCACAATCAAGCGGATTTGAGCCTGGTGGACGTAGACTTCACCAAAAAGCTGAATCAGGATCGCAACATGACCTTCAGCGTGACCCCATAAGCGCGTTCAGGTTCCGGATAAAAGCGTGATCACCTTCGAGGAACGAGTACTTCGATAGTTCCTCGCGCAGAACCCAGCGGATTTCCGCAAACGCCCGGTTCACCGGCTCGCCAGTGAAGTGATCCACCTCGAAAAAGATCAATTCAAGTGGATTCCTCGATCGGTAAGTGAAGCGATACCGCGTCATCTCTCGCCCGATGTGAGCCACGATATCCAGTTCTTCCGCAAGTTCCCGGGCAAGTGCCGCGCGCGGGGATTCTCCCGGTTCGATCTTTCCTCCCGGAAACTCCCACTCCAACGCATGGGATTTGCCTGGCGGGCGTTGTCCAATCAGGATCTTTCCGTCCCGTTCTATAACCGCAGCGACGACGCGCAGCATGATTACCAGTTGGTGATAGAACCGTCCGGACGCTCGTAGATCGGCGTCAGGCGAAAACGTGTCGTGATCTCCGACTGCAGCCGGAGCGGTTTAGTGTCAAGAGTGACGCCAAGCCCGGGGCGCTGATTGGGAAACATTTTTCCGTCTCGAAAATCGTAGCACTCCGGAAGATGAGGTTGATGCAGCCGGGTCCCATCCCCCGTCATCTCCATCAGAACCGGTCCCGAGAAGACCGCACAAGCGTGCACGAGGGCCGCCTCTGAAATCGGCCCCGTAAAATGGGGGATCAAGCCGACATAGTGGGTCTCGCACAACGCCGAAATTTTGAGGAGTTCGGTGAAGCCTCCCACGTTGGGGAGAGTCACGCGAGCATAGTCGATCAGATGATTCTCAATGAGCTCGTTAACGTCCCACTTGTAGCCGAATTGTTCCCCGACGGCAATGGGCACCTTCACTTGAGGCCGCAGTTGCCGGTAGATGCCCGGGTTCTCCGAACGGACCAAATCTTCACAGAAATACGGTTCGAGATCTTCGAGCAGCGTCGCAAGCCGGATAGCGTCCGGCATATCGAAGCGCGTATGAAAGTCGATCGCCCAATCCGCTTCGTTCCCGATCGCCTCGCGAATCTCACGACATTTCCCGGCGGTCTTGCGCACCATCTCGTGGGAGTTGAAAGCACCGCCTTCGGGAGCATCCGCCGTGGCATACCGGAAGGCGCGGAAGCCTGCCGCAATGCATGCTTTGGCAGTTTCCCCGATAGTGCCCTTATCCGGAAACCCCGTAGAGTAGCACTCGATATGGTTGCGCGCGAGACCACCAAACATTTGATAAAGAGGCACGCCCAGAGCTTTGGCCTTGATGTCCCATAAGGCGAGATCGAGGGCGCCAAGCGCATCCAGCTTTTCCCGTCCGGCAGGGTAAAAGTAACCGCGTTCCATCATCTGCCAGAGGTGATCCGTGCGCGATGGGTCTTCACCAATCAGCATCGCCGCGCACTGTTCAACGGTGTCCTTCGCCCCGCCCTCCCCGACACCGGTAACCCCGGCATCCGTTTCGATGGTGACTACGTTTGCGCTTTGATTGAATAGGGGCCGACCGTTTGGATTGAAGTAGTAACGAATCCGCGTGATCTTCATCGGCGGTATCGCGGCGGTTGCGCGTCGGGCCCGCAGCAAACCGGCCGCACATGCGCCTGCGGCAGTCTGAAGAAAACGGCGGCGCTTCATGCTCTCATCTCAAAACCCAGTTCGTGCATCTTCTCGATAACTCGGGAGCGTACTGCTGTTGCTTCTTCGGACGAGAGTGTCCTGTCGGGAGACCCGAGCGTCAATCGGTAAGTCACGCTCTTCATCCCGGGAGGAACTTGGGTGCCTGTGTATTCCCGTAAGTATTCAATACGTTCGAGCAATGAACCGGAAAATTCGCGAATCCGCGCTTCGAGAGATCCCGCTAACTCGCGAAGGGGAACCATAAACGAAAGATCGAAGGAACTCGGCGGGAAGCGGCGGAGCGGTTGGTACTTCGCAGGAGCCGATTGCAACTCGGCGATACGATCCAGGTTGAGATCCAAAATCGCAGCTCGCCCACCCTCCACCATGTGAGGATGAGCTTCAAAGAGACGCCCAACCACGGACCCGCCCAGCACAACATTGCTGGTGCGGGCCGGATGCTCGTAGGGGAGCGTATCCGATACCGGCTCGATGTGTACGCCCGGGGCGATGCTCTCCGCGATTCCCTTCAAGGCAAACAACCCGGCTCGTCCGTCACCCTCGTTCTCGAACGAAGCGGCGGCTAACCGAGTGATCTCCAGCGGAAGCGCGGGAGATTCGTTATGAATCTCGCGACCGATCTCAAACAACCGGAATGAAGAGTAGTTTTTCGCGTTTAATTCGATGTTCGCGAATATGCCGGGGATTAGCGACGAACGGAGGATATTCTGGTCGGAGGCAATGGGATTAAGGACGCGAACCTGTCCGTCCGGGAGCAAACGAAATTTCGCGGCCGCGGAATCACTGAGGAACGAGTAGTTGTAGACCTCGGTGTAGCCGCGAGCGGTCATCAAGTTGCGCAAAGAGCGCATCCAGAGACGTCGCGGATTGTCAGGCGGCACCGAACATTCGGCAAGGGGCGGAGCGGGAGTGATCGTGTCGTAACCGATCATGCGCCCAATCTCTTCAACCAGGTCGTCAGGAACCCCGACGTCCTTCGTCGCCCGCCAGGATGGCACTTGTACCTCGAGCATTCCTTTGCCCCGGTGGTGCACGTGAAACGCGAGACGTTCCAGAATGGAGACGACTTCGTCCGGGGGGACATTTCGGCCCAACTTGCGGTTCAGGGTTTCCAGGCTGAGCATGATGCTCGGCGGCACTTGGCAGCGATTCGTATACATCGGTCAAGCGCCCTGCTAACCGCGCTTCCGGACAGACGATCTTCATCAACGCAATAGCTCGGGCGAGCGCGCGCACCGTGTTCGCTGGATCCTGCGCCTTCTCAAACCGCATGGAGGCGTCCGTCCGAATTTTCAGTGCGGCCGAAGTCTTACGGATCGCCGATGCTTTCCAATTCGCGCTCTCGAAGACGACCGTCGAGGTCGCGTCCGAAATCGCGCTCCCACGGCCCCCGATAATGCCGGCGAGGGATACCGCACCTTCCGCATCGGCGACTACAATTTGGGAGGGATCCAGCGTGTACTGCTCCCCGTCCAAAGCCTCCAGCTTCTCGCCCACATGCGCTCGTCGAACGATCAGACGCTCACCCCGCAGCTTGTCGGCATCAAAAGCGTGCATCGGCTGCGCGAGTTCGGCCATGACGTAGTTCGTTATGTCGACGATATTGTTGATCGGGTTCAAACCAACCGACGTTAACCGGAATTGCAACCACCACGGCGAGGGCCGCACATGGACGTTTTCGAAAACGATGGTGCTGAACCGCGGGCAAAGTTCAAAATCCGCAACGCGGATATCAAACGAATCGGAGCCGCCCGGGAGCAGCGAAAGCTCCACGGGGTCGCGTAGCTGCCTTTTCGTAATCGCGGCTACCTCGCGCGCCATGCCCACGTGGCCCCAAAGATCTGGCCGGTGTGTCAGAGATTTATTGTCGATAGTGATAACGACGTCCGGCTTTAGATTGAGCGCTCCCTGTCCCCATTCGATGATGCCTGCATGATCACGGCTGATATTGAGTTCGGCGGCACTAGCCAGCATTCCGTCACTGTCAATACCCTGAATGGTCTTCCGGCCGACTGGCACCCAGATCGTTTGCATGCCCTCGCGGCAGTTCGGCGCACCGCAAGCTACCGTAACGCGCCCGCCGTCACCCAGGTCCACTGTGGCCTTGGTCAGATGAGTCCCGGGCTGCTTCTCGGCGGTGAGCACACGAGCCACTCTTGCCCCATCCAGAAGGGCGCCTACTGGCTCGGAGCCTTCACACTCCGCTGTTCGCACGGTAATCAACTGCTCGAGTTCTCGGGGAGAGCTGTTCAGCCCGGGGACGAAATCGCGGATCCAGTCGTACGAAAATTTCATGAGTACTCAGAACTGATTGAGAAAACGAAGATCGCCCGACTGGAGCAGGCGGATATCGTCGATCCCCCAGCGCATCATGACCAGCCGGGTAAGACCGAGTCCGAACGCAAAACCGTTCCATTCATCCGGGTTGATGTTGCTCATGCGCAGCACCTGCGGGTGAATGAGTCCGCACGGCAGGAGTTCCACCCACCCGGAGTGCTTACAGACGGCGCATCCGCTTCCGCCGCAGATCAAGCAGTTAATGTCTAGTTCAAATCCCGGTTCCACAAACGGAAAAAACCCGGGACGAAGCCGGACCGTCACCTCCCGCCGAAACACTGCGGCAAGTAGCGTCTGCATGAAATAGATGAGGTTGCCGACCGAGACATTGCGGTCGATCATCATACCTTCCACTTGATAAAACGTATGCTCGTGCGATGCGTCCACACTCTCATTGCGGAATACTCGGCCCGGCGCAATCATCCGGAGCGGTAAGGGAAGCCGCTCCATCCCGCGAACCTGAACGGGCGACGTGTGCGTTCGGAGCAGATGCCGGCCTTCCAACCAGAACGTGTCCTGCATATCGCGTGCCGGATGATCCGGAGGAATGTTCAAGGCATCGAAGTTGTGATATTCGTCCTCGACCTCGGGCCCTTCCAGCACGGCAAATCCCATGGAGCGAAAAAGGTCCTCAATCTCCTGTTGAATTTGCGTTAGCGGGTGAAGACTGCCCAGTTTTGGTGGGGACGCCGGAAGTGTCAGGTCGACCCATTCCGCGTCGAGTCGAGCGGCGAGCGCGTCGTCGTCAAACCGCGCTTTGCGTGCATCGACGGCCTGTTCAATGGACGTCTTCGCCTGGTTGAGCAGCTTACCCACTCGGGCTCGTTCCGCGGGCGCAAGCTTCCCCATGTCCTTGCTGACCTCCGCGAGGGCTCCTTTTCGCCCGAGCACGCGGACCCGGATGGATTCCAGTTCATCGGCGTCAGCAGCCGCGTCTATCGCTTGCAAAGACACGGATTGGAGTTCCTCGAGAGAAGCTTCCATCTAAGCCGCCGGGAGATAGACACTCTCTTCCGAGGACAACTCCAACGCGAGGTGGTTGATATAAAAGAGCAGCAATGCCGCGGGAAACTTGCCTTGGAACTCGTTGAACACGCGATCGCGCCAGCCATCGGTCAGGTAAGGAGCGGGATCTAGATCCTTGATGAAGAAACCTTCCTCATGCGGAATTTGCAAAAAGTTCAGCACTGCCACGATCAGATCGAAATGCGAAATGAGAACCGCCTGCGAAAGATCCGTGCCTAATTCGGCGTCGCCTTCGCGCAGTCGGGCCATCAATCGTGGTGCGGCTTTCTTCAAATTCTCGGTGTTCAGCTTCACCAGGTGAGTGCGCGTTTTGAGCCGCTCATACATCTGATACGTCCTGAGCTTCCCGATGGAGACGCTCTTGAGAAGCTGGCCGAAGGCGTCTTCGCCGAGTTGCACGAAGACATCGGAGATCTTCATAAGCTGCCAGAGTAACATAGCCAACTGCGCTACAATCAAGGATTTGGCCATGGGTAACCTGATCATCCTAGGATCGCAATGGGGAGACGAAGGCAAAGGAAAACTGGTTGATCTTCTCGCCGACCAGTTCGACATCATCGCTCGTTTTCAGGGTGGGCACAACGCCGGGCACACCATTAAAATCGGCGACCGAAAGTTCGTCCTCAAGCTGATCCCGAGCGGGATCCTGCGCCCCGGGAAGATAGCCGTTATCGGCAACGGATTAGTCATCGACCCGGTGGCTTTGTTCGAGGAGATCGGGCAGTTGACCGACGCGGGCATAGATGTCTACGCGCAGTTGCGGATCAGCAATCGCGCTCATGTTCTTTTCCCCGGTCACCGCCTAATGGAGAAGCGCCTTTCAATCGGGACCACGCTGCGCGGAATCGGGCCTTGTTACGAAGACAAGGCTGCGCGCCGCGGCTTACGCATCGCCGAACTGATCGACGGGGACCTCTTTAGCGAGCGGTTCGATGTTCTCGCCGGAGAGCACGAAACGGTATTGCGGGCCTTCGGAATCGAACCGGACTATAACCGGAGAGAAGTTCGGGATCAATATCTGGCCTTGGCCGAACGCATTCGCCCAATGGTCTGCGACACCGCCGTTCTGATTAACCGCGCGATTCGAGAGGGAAAGCGCGTGCTATTCGAGGGGGCGCAGGCGACCATGCTCGATATTGATCACGGAACCTACCCCTACGTAACGTCGTCGAGCGCCTCCGCCGGTGGCGCCTGCACCGGGACCGGAGTGGCGCCTACATTGATTGACGGGATCATCGGAGTGGCTAAAGCTTACATCACGCGGGTAGGCGGCGGGCCGTTCCCCACGGAATCGCATGAAAGTGCGGGGGAAGAGATTCGCCGCCGCGGTCAGGAGTTCGGATCTGTGACCGGACGCCCCCGACGGTGCGGATGGTTCGACGTTCCGCTCTTGCAGTACACCGCTACGATTAACAACTTCGAAAGTCTGGTGATCACCAAACTGGATGTGCTTGACCACCTGGAGCAGATACCGGTTTGCACCTCGTATCGAATTGGGGATCGCCTATTAAGCGAGATGCCGGCGGCGAGCCGGGAACTCGAAGCGGTCGAACCCGTGTACGAGCATTTGCAGGGGTGGCGTACGGACACTTCGAAGATTCAGTCCTGGTGCGATCTCCCCTTAGCCGCCCAGCGCTACTTGGACTTCCTCGAGAAGCAGGTTGGCTTAGAAGTTGGATGCGTTTCCACAGGCCCGGAACGTACGCAGACGATAATTCGGCCCGAATCCCGATTCGAGCAACTGACGGACTAAGCGCATTACAGCTGTGGAACTTGGCGTGCTCGAATCAACAGCGTGAGACCGTCGGGTCGCTTGGTCGTCGCGGTTTGTATGGCCCGGACGTTAAGTGCCGCCACATCCCCGGACGAGTTGGTTCGCAAATCTCTGGACAATTTCAAGCTCGACCATTCATTGGCTCCCCATTATACGTACATGGAGCGGGATGTTGAGAAGAACGGTGATGCCACTAAAGTCTCTGTCGCGAAAGTGATTACCGTGAATGGATTGCCGTTCGAGATGACGGTTAGCCGCAACGGCGCTCCATTGTCCGGCGAACAGTTGTCGAAGGAACAGGCAAAACTCGAGAAACGCAAGAAGGAAAGCGGCTCCGAGCTTGCAAAGCGAGAGCTTGAGTATCGGACGTCGATAAGTTTCCTGGACGATGTGCCTAACGCATACACCTTCAAGATCATTGGGCAGGACACAATCAACGGACGGGAGAACTACGTTGTTCAATGCACCCCGAAACCTGGGTTCAAAGCGCGGGAAACCCATGGGGCGATGTTTGCGCACATCGGTGCCAAACTGTGGATCGATAAGGTGGATCTCCGTTGGGCGAAAGCGGAAGCCAAGGTGTTGGACACAATTTCGATCGGGTGGGTCTTGGCGCGGATTGGGCCCGGTGCTGAGATCAGATTGGACCAGTCGTCCATGGGAGACGGTCACTGGCTTCCGAGCTTGATTGACGTCAATGGCGAAGCTCGCGTGCTTCTCGTCAAAGACAAACCGATTCGCGAACATATCACCTACTTCGATTTTCAGCGGGTCGGGACGGGGAATCCAAGTACCGTTGCCACTGTTCAGACTGCGGCCAAGTAACCTGATTGAGCTCCCACCCAACAGCCGTGCGCTAAATTAAACCTTCATGGTTTCAGGGAATGAGGCTTTCCAGAAAGCGCAATGGTTGCGTTGGTCAACGCCTATTCTGATCGCGTCAGCGATAGCGGCATATTTTCTTTATTGCACTTGGCCGGGAATCTCCGTGGGGTTCGACAACGATGATGTGATGAACCTTCACTTCGCGTGGAGACCTCCGCTCTCCGAGATGCTGCTCAGCAACCTGGTCCCGTTCACGAACTTTTATAGACCCATGGGCGCGCTTTACTATCGCACCTGCCTTGCGATCTTCGGCTGGAATCCTTTAGCGTTCCGGATAGTGACTTTTGGCTTGATGCTAGCCAACATAGGGCTTGTATTTCTGCTCGGACGGCGCCTGACACAATCGGCAGAGATCTCGGCTGTTGCGGCTTTGTTATTTAGCTTTCACGGCCGGCTCCGCCAGGTATACATGAGTAATGGGACGGTGTACGACGTTCTCTGTACCACCTTCGCGCTTTTGCTTCTTTGGTATTACGCGCGAATCCGTCAGCGGCAAAGCGAAATCGCAGCATGGCAATTCGCACTGATCGTGGGTTTGCTGATTGCGGCCCTCAACGCCAAGGAGATGGCGGCCACGATTCCCGCGCTCTTGGTTCTGTACGATTGCATCTACCACTCTCCTAGAAAGCAGCATGGGACCGACATTAAGCGCTGGCTCTGGCAACACGTTCCCTTATATGTTGTTTTGTTTGCTTTAGTCGCAGCGGCTAGTTGGGGAAAATCACGGCCCGGCGGAGTCTTCTTCCAGCATCCGTTATATACACCATCGTTCACCATTAGGCAGTTCTTTCAGCACGAACGACGGCTGCTCTCGGGACTTTTCTACGTTGTGTCCTTCAACTCGATGGGAGTCGCATCGTTTTACACATCGTTGTTTGTCCTCGCTGCGGTAATCAAGAGAAAGGTTCTTTGGTTTTCCGCGTGGTTTGCGCTGCTAGCGCCACTACCGATCATCTTCATTGCTCCTCGGGGCTTCTTTGTCATGTATTTACCCATGGCGGGAATCGCAATATACACGGCTACTTTGTTAGTGGAAGGCCGCGAATGGGCGTGGCGCGTACTGTGGAAGCGTCCTCCGATTCCAGAAAGCATGTGGGAACCAGAACGCATTTTCTTGATGTTGTTTGTCGCTCTGCTTCTCTTGCGAGGAAGAAATGCAAGCCCCGAAACGATGTTGACGGTGCAAGATGATGCACCTAGGTACGTCGCCCAAACGCATGACGACATCATGAGGCTAAATGAGCCACTTCCTGAGCATGGGGCGGTATTACTCCTGAAGTGCCGCTATCCTTCGGATAGCTGGGGGCCTTCGCAGATGTTTCAGATTTTGTATCGAGATCGCGACCTCTGGGTGGGCCGGCCTTCGATGATGCACCTTGCCGTGACACCTGAGATATACCCGCAGTTTGACCGCGTGATTGACTTTCATGGCGCTGACTTGGTGGTGGTCAGTAAGGGCCAGTCCGGCCCGCAGAAAAAGGCGAAAAGACGCCTCGAATATCCTGTGAGATAGGAGTTTTACGTTATGTGGCGGTCAGGATCTCGGCCGATTCGGAACCTGCCAGTAATTTCTGCAGGCGGATTAGCGGCATCGCGTTGTCGACAGACACGGGATGCGAGAGGAAGAATCCCTGCGCCAGATCACATCCTGCGGCCCAAACCCAGTTCAGTTGATCCTCCGTCTCGACTCCTTCAGCAACTACCTCGAGATGCATCTCATGGGCCAGGTTCGCTATGGCCTGAATCATTGTCCGGCTGGTAAGGTCGTGATTGAGACTCTGAATGAATGAGCGATCGATTTTCAAGCTGTTGACCGGCAGCCGATTCAAGTAACTCAGGGAAGAGTATCCCGTACCGAAGTCGTCAATTGAAACTCTTACGCCCATCTCTCGAATCTGCTGAAGGTGAGCTGAGGAGTTTGCAATATCCCGCATCACCACGGTTTCCGTGAGTTCTAGTTCGAGCTGGGTGGGTGGCAGTCCTGTAGAGATAAGGATGCGGGAGAGGCTGTCTACGAAATCGGCGCGAGCAAACTGAGCCGCAGAGATATTCACTGCAACCCGGAGATGCGAGATCCCCGAATTGATCCAAGCGGACGCTTGTGCGCAGGCCTGCGACAATACCCAGTGCCCAAGGGGCACGGTGAACCCCGTTGACTCGGCTACTGGGATAAAGCGTGCGGGATCCACGCTACCGAGTTCTGGACTGTTCCAACGAAGTAGGGCTTCCACACACCCAACCTTGTGGTGACGGTCGAACTGAGGCTGGTAATGCAACTCAAATTCATGGCGTGCAAGCGCTTGCCGGAGCCGACGCTCGAACTCAACTCGACCGGCTTCTTCCCCTGATAGACCTGAGTGGAAAAAGACGAGAGCGTTCTTTCCTATTCTCTTGGCCTCATACATCGCGATGTCGGCCTTCTTCACCAATTCGCCTGGGTCGGTGGAATCATCGGGATAGATGCTGACCCCGATACTTGCACTCACCGCCACCTCGCATCCGTCGAGGACGACGGGTGTCTCAATCGCAAGCGAGATTTTCTTCATCGCCGTGGTGATCTGGTCCTCCGATTCGATGTCGGTCAGGATGATCGTAAACTCGTCTCCTCCAACGCGAGCCAAAGTATCCACGCCCCGCAGGCAGCGGAACAGACGGTCGGCCGTACGCTGCAGCAAAACGTCTCCAGCCTGATGGCCCAGCGTGTCGTTAACGTGCTTGAACCCATCCAGATCCAGCCAGGCCACAGCGAACTTTTGCCCGGAACGTTCTCCACGTTCCGTAGCCTGGTGAAGGCGGTCCTGGAAGAGAACTCGATTAGGCAGATTGGTAAGCGCGTCGAACTGGGCCCGATACGTAAGTTGGCGGTATAGATCCATGTTTTCCATGGCGATACCCGCTAAGCGGACGGTCTCTTTGATCAGCGCGGAATCATCAGTCTCGTCATCTACCCGGGCATCGTTGAAGATTACGATTTGGCCAATCTCGGCGCCGGCACTCGACAGATCGGGATACACCGTGAAACGTTCAACGAGTGCTGTTGAATAAGCTTGGAGTACTCGGGGCATACGTCGGCGAGATGTTCTTCGCAGGTGAAGCGGCGCAGGGCGACCGGTGTTGCGGTAAAGTACGCTTGAATTGGATTCGGCAGCCGCCGCGACGCAGTCAGCAGAAGCGCTTCTCCCGATACACGGTAGATGGCGCAGACAATGCTCGGTTCTTCGACCTCGATCACGTCGATGAGGGAATCGAGCGTAGATTCGAGTGGCGCCCTGGACCCGACTAGTTCCAACACTTTGCTTCGGCTTCTTTGAAGCGCTTCTGCCTTGACTACACTGGCGAAAGCCTCTGTTTTGAGGCGGTCAGCGAGTTCAGCCTGGCGAAGAAGTTCCTCCAGTTGCGTTTGTTTCCGGACGAGCATGCGTACCCGAGAGCGCCAGAGGAGGGCTGTGACAGCGACCAACGTGCACGCGAGTCCAGTCCGAAACGCCCAGGATTGCCACCAAGGTGTAAGGATCCGGAAGCTTAGCTTGGCAGATTGCCGGCTCCACTGGCCGGCCGCGCTGCGACACAGGACTTCGAAGGTATATTGCCCTGCCGGAAGATTGGAGTAGAAGGCAGTACGGTTGTTGGTTTCTACCCAATCACGGTCAAAGCCGACCAGCCTGATTCTGAAGCGAACAGCGGGCTCGTTCAGATGAGTGGAACTGGAGAATGAGAAGCCTACGGAGCGGTCGAGATAATCCGCAGAGAAGAAGCGATTGGGGTCGCGGCGGTGCGCTCCGGCTTTGACTGACGTGATGAAGGGTACTGGCGGCAGGTCTGGAAACGTGCTGTCCGGCAAACGATACCGAGAGAGTCCGAGGCTGGTTCCGACCCACACGGAGCCGTCTTGATCAGCAAAGAAGGCAATAGCGTCAACGTCGTCCCATATGAGGCCATCGCTCTGGCCAAAGTGCTTCCATAGTCCATCGCGATAGACATCGAGCCCGTTGTCACTACCGACCCATAGCCATTTGCGCGTATCCAGTCCCAAGAAGATGCTTCCGTTGGACGCGAGGCCGTTGGCTGTCGAAAAGGTTTGAACGGAAGTTCGACCGGCGGCGAACGAGAGGCGTGAGATACCGGAGTTCGACAGGTAAGTGACCCATATTGCCCCGTCCGGGGTCTCGGCGACCTGACTGACGTTTTCGGCTGCCAACCCGTCGCTGGTGGAGAAGCGATGCCATCCATCTGCTTCGAGGGCGAGCAGCCCGCTGGACCCGCCTACCCACAGGCGGCCGTCGTGGTCGATCGACAGTCCGTTGAACGCCTCTGATCTGTGCGAGAAGGGCAGTTGGGGACGGTCGAAGCGGATGCTTGTGCCGGTAAGCGTTCCACGAAACAACCCTTCTTCCGTACCCACCCAGAGGTGATGATCGCGATCCCAAATTATGTTGTTGACGCGGTCGTTCTCAAGGCCGACCGCAGCCCCGAATTGAGTCAACCGCCCGGTTCTTCTGTCAAGGCGATAAAGGCCGCCCGGTTGGGTTCCGAACCAGAGAGCGTCGCCATCCGGATCGTCCAGAAGACAGCGCACGTTGAAGCCGCGGGTGTTCAACCGGGGCGGCCAAGCGCGGAAGCGCTGGGTGACCGGATCCAAGGCATTCAAGCCGTCGTTGGTGGCAACCCAAAGGGTGCCGGCATGGTCGCGCTTCACGTCCCAGATGACATCGCTGGTCAGGCCATCGATACTCTTCCAACCTTCCCAGGTTTCAAAGCCCAGCCAACGGACTAAACCGGTACCACGCAGGCCGATCCAGACGGAACCTTCGTGATCCTGGAGGACGCAGCCGACGGCGTTAACGGCGAGTCCGGTGTCGGTGCCGAGCCGCTCCTGATGGTCCCCTTTGAACATGATCAAGCCATGTTCGGTAGGGACGAAGACATGCCCATCCGAGGTTTGGTAGAGGGTTCCCATGTCGGCGGAGTAGGGGATGTTGGCCTTGATCTCGAAGTGGTCGCTACCCGCGTGGCGGACCAGGAGGCGACGGGTGCTCCGCACCCAGAGGTCTCCCTCGTGGTCGACGAGTAGAGAGTCCCATAGATCTTTGGGAAGGTGCTGGGGCCCGGTGATGTCGGTAACGGTGCCGTTGTTCCACTCCCAGAGGTGGTCGTGAGCAGCGAAGAACACGGCTCCGGAGGGCGCGTGGGTGACGGCGAAGACGGGATCGTGGGTCTCGAAGTAGAAGCGGACGGGGGCCAACGGGGACGCCTTGCGGCCGACTGCCAGGCCTAGAGCGGTGCCTACAAAGAGGGTGCCATCCGGGCTGGAAACAATGTTTGAGTAGCCGTAGAGGTCGACCTTTCCCAGCATGGGGTCCGGCGTGAAGTGGTCGCCATTGCGAAAGGCGAGGCCGACGCGAGTGCCGACCCAGAGGGTGCCATCCGGGGCTTGGTGGAGGGACTGAATGGTGCTGTCCGGGAGGCCGTCGGCGGAGCCGAACTGCGTGAAGCGAGGGCCATCATAGCGGAAGAGGCCGTTCTCGGTCCCGACCCAGAGGACGCCTCGGCGGTCCTCGAGGAGACAAGTGACGCTTTGGTTCTTGAGTCCTTCGAGGGGGCCGTACGTCTTGAAAGAGTATTGCTTGGCAAAGAGGGGTGACTGGGCGGCGAGGATCCCGAGGAGGATCGCCGGGCCGAGGACCGGGTTCTTTGAGAGCGACACATTACAGGTATCGTCGGTTTCCGCGCAGGCTTTAGCGGGGACGAACCCGATTCTTAGGTCATTCAGGGGTTAAATTGGGTTCGAAAGGTGGCTAAATTGAGGCTCGCTGGGTTATCGTTTTTGGGGATTCCCTTTATTTTCAGCTACTTCCTGGGTTCGTATCGAAATTTTTACTTTTTTTCATCGCCGCCCTCGCGGGAACGAGCCCCCGGAAGGTGCGGCGGCATCCGCAATTCGAGTGTACGGCCGGGGGGCTTCGGCGACCGGGGGCCGGTGGCAGTGTAGAGGGGTGAAGTTCCACGGTTTGAGCGAGTTTGCGAAATTTCGGATTATTGTGAATGGCTCGCGGCTTGGGCGATGACGGGGGGTAAAACGGCCACACATATTCGTGTACGTCAGCAGGGGCAGGCTGAAGCCGCGATTCTGGAGGGAGTTTTCGGAACATTCACTCGGGGATCTGGAGCGCCTCGCCGCCTGGATGAAGGAGGATCGCGTTTAAGCGCCTGGATCCACGGGCGTCTTCTGGCCTCCCGTATGAAACATTCTGGAGCTGCCGAAGTATGAATTCCAGCTCACATGGTGGGCAAGAACGGACGAGCGATGTGGACCTGCTCGCGAATGGGACGTGCGATGCCGCGCGCTGGGCAGATCAGGCACTCGGGCGCTTGCGCAATCGGCTTCCGGAACTAATTCTGGCGTTGGAGGGGCGCACCGATGCGCACTTCGGCTGCCGTCGACACGGTTGCTCAGCAAGCTGGACCGATTGAATTTAGAATTGAAGCGATCTCGATCTGCCGCGCTCGCGGAGTGAGGTCTCAATACGGGCGCAGATTCCGACGGCAGCGCGTGCGGCGAGTTGGGCCGACTTGTTCCCGGGCAATGTAGAGAGCGCGGGCAAGCGCTTTCCGGCAAGACGCGCAGGGGGATCGATTTGCGTCATGGGCTGTGCAGTGCGCCTGGCAGCAGCGTGGACGCACAACCGTTTCCTCACCGCTCTGTTCCAGCGCGTGACTTTGCGGCGCGGGATAAAAAAAGACAGTTGCGCTAGCGCAGCGGCTCCTGGCGATCGTGTACATCCTGATTCCCGATGCGGGGGCTTTGGTCTTTTCAGTCGCTTGACGCTTCGCGTCAATCTATCGGTATCGCTCGTTCGGCAGGTAGCCGGATCTTCCGGGAACTCATTAAAGACCAGGCTCTACGAAGGCATGAGGCTTGCCGAGAGCTTCGACGAAGAGATTCTTCGCGCGGGCCGTAAACGGAGTCGTTGGCGGTGGGGAGCGGCGTAATCCGCAAGATTGTGGCGGCGCCAGCGGAGGCGAGAATATGAACATAGCGGTCGGAGCGCTGGGGCCCGACGGGACGCAGAGTCATGAATCGCGCTCTTGCACCAGGAAACGTCGTTACAGTGTTGCCCGCGATCCGGAGCGACTGTCAGCTGCCGGACCGGCTGTCCGCAGTCCGAGGAGATGTTCTTTCCGCCGAGGGCCTGACCGGTGCTCACGACGGCCTGGAGGCTGTCATTAGCTGCATACAGGCAGGAACGGGACATTTTGTCCACATCTGCGGAAGTTTTTTCCGCGTTGCGTCGGATCAACGCTGCAGGAACTGTTTGGTTGCCCGCCATGCTCGCTCAGAGGCGCTCGCCGTCGCCTCCGGCGTAGGGTTGTTGCCTTCCGGATTCACCACAGGCGAGATCCGCTGCGGTTCCTCGCCGGTCCCACAGATAAAGTGAGCGGCGTCCTCGAACACAATGGCTTCCACGCGATTTTCCTTGTTGGCGGCGCGCATTGTCGCTTCGAGTTCCTTGGTCATCTCGGCAGAAGGCCATACGTTGTCCCGCGTCGAGCCCAGCAGCAGGAAGCGCGCATCGCTTTTCTCGATCGGGATTCGCGCCGCGTTCCGCGTCTCCCGGGAAGCTTTGGCTAGACTGCGCCGGTGTTCCCCGCCCGCCGATAAGCGCCCCTGGATCACTTCGTCGTAATTTTCATAAGGCACGAACGGAAGCGACGTCCCGGCGACGCTCCAGGACGAGTACACTTCGCCCGGCTGCGGCGGGCGTCCGAAGCCAGACCAAACCACACTGCTCGCCGCGCAGGCCACGGCGCGGTCCACCCACTTCAGGTTTGCGGCTGCCACAAGCGCAAATTCCGCGCCTTTGGAAGATCCCCATAACGACACGTGGTCCGTTTTCACATCCGGTTGGCTTGCCAGCCACGTACGCGCCGTGTCCAGATACTCCACCGGGATGTTGACCAGCGCTTTCGGAACCCCTGGTATCTCCCGCCAGGAGAAATAATTGAGTCCGAGTGCCGCGTATCCTAAACCAGCGAAGCGAATCGCATTTTGCCGCGCTTCTTCGACGCTGCCGCCCTCGCTTCCGTGCAGTAGCACGATCGCAGGCAGCGGACCCGAGCTCTGCTTGGGACGTGCAAAAACGCCGTTAAGCCCCTTTTCGGATATCACCTGGACGTTCAGGCGATCCGCGCCATCCGTAAGTTGGAGCATCAACTGACGAGCGATCGCGCCATTCCGTTCGAGTTTGATGAGGACACTGGCTGACGACTGGAGTCCGAGCTCCTTCCAATCTTCTTTCTCCCCGGACCACAGGAGACCCAGGGGATCGGCGACCGCGTAAGTGCCTTTGACTGGGGCCGCGGTATCGACATCGATCCGGCCGGCGGAATCCGCAACGAACTGCGCGTGGGCGTGAGCTAGCGACAGGTTTCCCTTGTAATCCGGCGGTTTGTAAGTAGTGACTTGCCGAAAGGAGTGCAGCGTGACGACCTCGTTCGGCATTAGCCCCTTCACGACGATGCGCGGAGGCTCCCCCAGGAGCACCTCCGTCCCGCCCTGTGCCTTTAATTCCTGTCCCGAACACCCTACCGGAAACCATGGAACGCACGCAAGCACCAGCCCTAAGCCGAACCTCATCTCCTTTTTGACGACGCTCCGCATTGCGCGGGTAGTAAAACTTTCCAGCCATCGCGCTCGCTTTCTCAGGGCTGACGATGGCCGTGGTTCTGCGCTATTTCCTGGGAAGGGAGAGGGTGAATCCCACGGCAGCATCGAGAAGCCGCTGACGAACGTCGTCGTCGGCGTAGGCCTCGGAAGCGGCGCGCACGTAACCGCGCATGCGGCGAGTTCGCATCACAACGGGGGTGACTCCGGGAATCGTAAGCGCCCAGACTTCGTTAACGGGGCCCACGCGGAGCATCAGGCTGTTACGGCGGGCGCCACAAAGGAGATTGCCGTGGAGCAGGAAAGCCCATCCGCCGAACATCGCCTTCCCGGTGAGCCCGGGCGCGTCACCGAGTGTTGTATGCACCAGTTCTTCCAGGCCTAAGTCACGCGCCATGAACAGGAAGATTGGTTGAGAACTCGGGATTCATCAACATGCCGTGTGCAGCAATGACAACCAACACCCTTACGGCAGCACTCGGAAAGACACGTTACTCGCAAGCGTTCCGCTGGGTGTCGTCACCTGGATCTGTCCGCTGGTCGCTCCGGCCGGGACGCGGGCCAGAATCAAGGTACTCGTCACCACTTTGAAAGGAGCGGGAGCGCCATTGAAGCTTATCGCCGTCGCGCCTGTCAGGCCGTTACCGAGTAACTCGATGGCTGCTCCCGTGTTCCCGGAATCCGGGTACGCTTTCACAAAACGGCCCAATCCGACAGACAAGCGGAAGACTGCGCCGGCTCCCCCTGCGCCACCCCCGTTGCTTGTCCCAAAGAAATCTCCTTCCGTGTCCTGCACCAGTGCGGCATCCGGACTCGTACCCGCCGCGCAGCCCTGGCAGAAACTGTACAGCGACGTGAACACGCCGGTGGAAGTTACTTTGAACAGAGTCCCGCACCCTGTGCCGCAGGATGTTCCCCCGTCGAGCGTCGTGCCGTAAAAGTCTCCATCGCTTCCCAAGGTGAGACCCGTGAGCGGCGCTGCCCCGTTCGTCCCGCACGAGGAACCCGTGGCGGGAAAAGAGTAGATTGTGGTCAGGGCCCCGGCTGTAGTGAGCTTGAAGATCGTACCCAACGAATAGCCGCACAGCGGGTCATAGTTCCCGCCGTTTGAATTTGTCCCGTAAAGCTCACCGTCCGTTCCCTGGACAAGAGCTCCGACCGGTTTCGATCCATCCCCGCAAGCAATGGCCGCGCAAAACGTATAGATAGTGGAAAACGCTCCGCTCGGAGTGATCTGAAACACGGTGCCGCAACCCCCCGGGCAGTTATTCGATCCACCTCCTTGCGTCATTCCGTATAAGTTGCCGTCGCTCGCTTGCATGACACTGCCGCTGGGAACAGAGCCATCGGGGCATTGGGCCGGTTGTGCGCAAAAGCTATGAAGCACCGTTAAGGCGCCACTAAGTTCTAGTTTGAAAACGGTCCCCTGTCGGTTCGCTCCCCCGTATAGAGTAGTGCCGTAGAGGTTGCCGTCGCTAGCTTGGATGAGCGCTGCGCCGGGATACTTTCCATCCGTGCAATCCGGCCCCGTGAAGCAGAAGCCGTAAAGGGTTCTAAGTGCGCCGTTCGGCGCGATTTCAAAAACGGTGCCCCCGCCGTTAGGTGTGCCATACGGGCCGCCAACCTCGGTCGTCCCATAAAGAGTCCCATTTGTCCCCTGGATCAAGCCGGCTACCGGTCCTGCACCGTCGGCGCAACCGCTTTGGGAACAGAATCGGTACACCGTGTGAAAGTCACCGCCCAGGCTGATCTGAAAAATGGTGCCGCCATAAAATGTAACGCCGCCTTCCCGCGTTGTGCCATACAGATTCCCATTAAAGGCCTGCAAGAGGCCATCATGCGCATAGTTGAGGTCACATCGCTGAAAAAAGCGGGTTATGAAAGAGCTGGATCGATACGGGAAGTGGCGATGATCGCCGACGACCATCGCGGCCAGGCTTTCCAGCGTATAGTCGCGCAGCTTCATCTTACGGGCAATCACACTGAAAGACGAACGTCACAGTTTCCCCGAGTCCTGCAGCAGCCGAGCGACCGTCGAGAGCGGAAGCACGAGTGATAGTGGCGCGTCGAGCAGCGGCATGGCCCCATAGCCGGCATACCAAGCGGCGACGCGCTCGTTCTTGGCATCGATGAGCAGTGCTGTGCCGCCGATTTCCGTCGAGGCGCGGATGCAGCGGCGCGCGGCCGAGAGCAGGAGTTGGCCTCCGAGCCCTTGTCCTTGCATGGGGAGAGCGACCGCCAGCCGGGCGAGACGGAAGCCGGGGACATCGTAACGCCCGAGGCCGCGCCGCGCGATGTCCGGGACGCGGGCATACTCGATTGAAGCCGGACTAAGGCTGTAATAGCCAAGGATCGCCTTATCGACGTTAGAGATGGCCAGGAAGGTTTTCGCGCCGCCCTTTTCATGACTCTGCCGGGCGTGCTGGCGCAAGAATTCGTTAAGGGCCGGTTCGCCTGAATCGAAGGCGTCGCGGTCGTACTCTTTGCCGATGGCGGCTTCGTGCCAGTCCGGCAGGCTCACGCGAGCCGAGGCAGGGCTTGGGCCGCCGCAATGAGTTTTGCGTTGGGCGCCGGCGGATGCTCCAGCAGATCGAGTACGAGCAGGCTATCGCGCGCCGACAAGGTGACGCGTTCCGATTTTTTGATCAGCTCCTGTGCGGCCTGTACGGCCGTCTTGACGATGAAGTCGGTCATGTCCGTTTCAGCGAGCACGGAACCACGCATGATCATGGCCTTGTCGTGAGACCGGATACGCAATGACATGCGATTATTCTCAATGGGTTGGCGCGGCATGACGATCCTTTCTGTACATATTTAAAGCGTACAGGAATTAGCCGATCCTGTCAAATTAGGTCTGCTATGGGAGTTGAAAAAGCGCTGTTTTTCAATGCGAAACAGCCCGTTGCACTAGCCGTCTGTTGCCGTTGTGCAGGGTTCGATTTCGCCTTCCGGCGCTTGCCCGGCCGGCTCCGACACTCTGCTCCGGAGATGATCCGTTATAAGCTGCTCCAGATAGACTTTGAGAGACAATCTGCGTTCTTTGGCCTGGGCAAGCAATATATGTTCAAGTTCAGGGGTGGGATCGAAAGTCAGCGCCATATCTATATCCAGCTCGCAGATCACATTTTTGCGGTCTTGTCATGCGCGCAACCATCCCAACCTTCTGTTCGAGACGCCTTTACCGCGACGCATCAGACCTACACATATCGGAAGCTTAAAGCATGGCCAATCTGTTTTTTTCTTACTCTCACAAAGACGAGAGCTTGCGCGACCAACTGGAGACCCACCTGGCCTGCAGCCGAGATACGTTTCCGCAATTAACAGAGAGGGCTTAACTAACTGATGCCAACGGAAATCGCAAGGGGCTGCATCCCCAAAACCGCTAGGACTAACCCGGCGGCCATCCCGCCGCCCACGAGAGATAAAAGTCAACTTGCTTCCTCGGAAAAACAACATGAGATGTTGCGTGGGTTTACGGTGAGCGAAACCGACGTCGGAGTGATCCGGAATGCAGTGATTCGGCGCTAAGGCAGCTTGCCGGGCGAGGTGGGGAACGTTGATTCAGAGTCAATCAGTTCACCAGCCGATTGGTCGAAACGATTAGAACCAGGTTTGGGCACGGTATTGATCGTATTCAGCACCGAAAGCGGCGCGGAGAATCGCCTGCTCGCGTCGGGCACGCACGATCTGTAGCGGAACGATGACGAGCAATCGCAGCAGCGTCCGCCATTGCGCAAAGACGAGCGAGACACCAATCAGCAAAAAGGGCTCGCAAATAAATCGGATTGCGGATGCGTCTGTAGAGGCCCGATGTGACCAGCTGCCGTGCTTGCGGTGTCACGGATAGCGCTTGGCCCAACTGAAATCTTGCTAGATCAACCCATGCGAAGACAAGCAACAGAAGACACGCGCCGACGATCCGCGTCAGCAGCCACGCCAGATGTGTGGATTATGTAGCGAAAACTAATACGGCAACTTCGAGGGGGCAAGAACAAGCAAAATCCAGTGGAATACGGGCATACCAGGTATGCGCTCCTGTGAACGTGCTTGCCAACAAACGTGCTTGCGGTGACTTGACTGTTTCTGAATAGAAGCGTCAGCCGCGTGATCTACATTCTGTTTTGACGCTCCTACGATTGTTATCCAAAATGTCGCTGGGCAGGTATTGGTCTACGTTTTCGCTTCCGACTGGGCCGTAGCTGTTACGGGCTCGGGGCTACTCCGATCCGCAATGGCCGCTAAGAAGAAGATTAGCTGTCTGTCTACCGATTTCTTGTGCGCAAGCGATTCGGACCGCCTCACGCGTTCTGAACCGACGGACTTCCGATGCAGGCCGGCTAAGATAAGCGGATCGCAATGACGGTGCGTTTCCTTATTTTAAGTAGGTTAACAAGCAGTTCCGAGCAGTCCGCCGGATTGTAGCCAAAAACAAATTACTCTAAGCTTCCGGGCTAATTACGTTTCGATCCCGGATCCGGAGATGTTATTTGCACTGCGCGCGCAGTGCCCGGTGTCGGACGAAAGGATTGTCCATCGTACGCTGGTATTAATCGTTTCCATGTCACTGATCAGAATGTTGCGCATCGGAGCTATCGTCCTTGTCTTTTCGTTGGGCGGTTTGGATGAGATTGCTCGAGCACAGGATCTGGCGATTACAGGCGCGCAATGTCTACTCCGCGCCCGACGCGCCGGTGCGGAGGAACGTGACAGTTGTGATCCGTCATGGAGTGATCGCGGCGATCGGGGAGCATCTGCGGATCCCGAAGGACATCGAGACGATTTCCTGCCAAGGCTGCGTTGTGCTCGCCGGTTTTTGGAATGCGCATGTGCATTTCATGGAGCCCAAGTGGAACGATGCCGCGAATCAGCCCGCAGATAAATTGACTCGCCAAATGAGCGAAATGGTCACCCACTCGGGCTTTACGACGGTGGTGGATACCGGATCGGACGGAGAGAATACGGTCGCGCTGCGGCGGCGCGTGGAGAGCGGGGAAGTTCTGGGACCGCGCATACTTACCGCGGGCCTCCCCCTCTTTCCCGCGCATGCGTTGCCGTATTACCTCTCGACGCTTCCCGCAGAACTCAAAGCAAAGATGGAGCAGCCCGAGACGGCGGCAGAGGCAGCGGCATTCGTCGATAAGAACCGAGCCGCTGGATTCGACATCGTAAAGCTTTTTACCGGTTCGATTGTGAGTCCCGATCACATCACTCCCATGCAAGTGCCGATCGCGCGTGCAGCGGCGGATGAGGCACATAGATATGGGCAGCTGGTCTTTTCGCATTCGTCAAATCTTGAGGGAACGAAAGTGGCAATCGACGCCGGTGTAGACGTTCTGGCTCATACGCCGGAGCTCACAAATGGAATCGATGAAGCGATGCTGCGGCGCATGATTGCGCAACACATGACGATCATCCCGACGCTTAAGCTGTTCTCGCGCGACGACAATATCGCGGACATTCGCGGGCTCGATTACCGATTTCACCAGCTTGGCGGAAGGCTGGTATATGGCACCGACACCGGGTTTCTCCCGGATTACGACCAGAGCGAAGAATTTCGTCAGTTGATGCTGGCTGGGTTTGGCTTTCGCGATGTGCTGGCCATGCTGACGACGGCTCCGGCGGAGCTCTTTCATCTATCGCAGCGCGAAGGCAAGGTGATGCCAGGAATGCGCGGCGATCTGACGATCCTGTCAGAAGACCCAGCCTCGGGGCACCCAGAGGCGTTCACCAAGGTCAGATATACGATCCGTGGCGGCATTGTGATCTGGCGCTCGAATTAGACTGGGCTCACTTATAGAATCGTCCTCTTTCGATCATCTAAATTGGCCCCCTCCGGACGAGGGCGTGAACATGGCCGACGTGCTGAAACAACGCGCTCAGGAACTGCCGTCGCCGACCGAGATATACGACACGATGCCGGGTGACCTCTCGGCCGAAGATCGTCCGCGCCGTATGCAGCGAAGCGTCGCAAACGGTCGCAGCTCAGATCAAAGAAGTCGGTTCCGGCGTGGCCACGCTCGAACAGGGCCAGAGACTGTTCGACGCCGCGCGGCTCCGCGACATGTTGTATTGGTCTGGCGACTGGATCGCCGAGGCCTATCACTCTTCGATCTGGGCGCGGTTTCCTGTGTTACACTCCTCGCCTAGTGACTCCGAGAGCCACTGACTAACAAGAGAGTATGTCTTATAAACGCATCGCAATCGATGACGGTACCGGTCCTAATTGTCAATCACGCACGGCAAGTCAGCTGTGATATACACGGTCGTCGGCAATTCGGCAGACACGTTCGTTTCCGAGGTTATTGGTTGGTAGTCGGGCGCACCGCACTTTTTCGGAAACGTTAAGTCAAATACACAGGTCACCTCTAACACGTAATCGCGTTTCGAAGGCTTGAAACGCCACTGTCTCAACGCTTCCACAACATCTTTTTCGAACACTCGGTGAGCGATGACGGTTTTCACCTCCTTTACGGTTCCGTCGCGATTGACCGTTAGGCGCATTGTCGTTTCGCCCAATATTCGGTTGTCTTTCGCAATCCGTGGATAGGGCGGTGCAACGAATTTGATCACGATCGGGCTGTCTTGGGCAGGCACGCTCAGAACTTGGCACGTAGCCCATCTTCCTTCAGCTACAAACGTTAAGAGCATCCCGAAGAACAGATACCCGAGTCTCATAGAGAGTTCCTCCATATCACGATAATCAGGTGGAGAGTGGGGACTCGCATACTCCACTGGTCCACCATCACCGCTGGAATGTGGCGGACGTCAGTGGTTCACGACACCCGAACACACCTGCTTGACTCTAACCCAACTTCGTCAATTAATCCCAACGCCCAAACTTCGCCTAATGTGAGTTTATCCGGTTCCTCCATTCTTACCGAAACAGCTGCTTGAACGAGATGCTGATGCACACTCGTTCACCTACGGTCACGCTAGTGGGGGCGCGTACCACTGCGGCGTCTTCGTCGTAGCACGTCTCTGGCTTTTTTAAGCGGAGTCTTCCTTGCCATCGGGCCGGATCACAGTTTTGAATTGCAGCACTACCCACTCCAGTTTGGGAAGCAGGATTCCCTTCCCAGCAGGTCCGTATAGATCGTAGATTGCGTGACCCAATTCGTGTAACACTGTGTCGGACTCGCTACCAGTGTCTCCGGTAACAAAGTCTCCTTTAGGATCATTGATCTTGATGAGAACAGAAGACGCTTGCTGCTGGTAGGACTGTGGCCCGATTTCAACGGTAGTATAACCCGATATCTCAGTAGTAGCACTGGTCTGGGTGTTAGCTGCTTTCTCCGCGATACTTGTCACTATTATTTCCCCGCTGCTCTGTATATGTCTGAGAATGGCTGCCGGATCAATGCTAGCTATACCGCCACTCAGAAAGTTGACACAGTTGAGATTTAGGAGCATCGCTAAAGCCCTATCAATCGCATTTGGCAGCCGTTTGTTCAGAATCTGTTCATCTGTCTTCAGCAGACTTATCGGGTCCAGAGCCAAGCATCATGGCAATTTCGCAACGTCGTTGATGCTGTTGCCGGCGGCCACATCGAGGACGCCATCCTTGTTTCAGTCACCCGGTGGCGAGGGATAGGCGAAAGCCGTAATCACATTGGGAATGGCTTAAGTGATGGGGGTGCGGCAGCCGCCAGCAAGGGAAAAGTGCAGAAGAGGATGAGAGCTCGGGGAGTAGCGACAAAGCGGGTGCGTGAGGGACGCTTACTCTATCGCGTTCTGGAGCAATTTGTCTGGGATTGTGATCGTCCGGCGCTCTCTCGAGAAAACGCCGGACAATCTGACGAGCTTAGGACGGCAAGGAGTTGCTCGACCAAAAATTAGGTTCTGGTCTAGGGGTTCGTCGTATTCGTAAACAGCGAGATGTCCGCTGTTGTAAGAACCGTCCGTCCGGCTTCCCATCCAGGTTGAAGTCGGCAATGGCCAAGCCTAACGGCGATAACGGCGTTCCATAAAACACCGACCCATCCATGACCGGTTGAAACGTACCGTCGCCCAATCCCGGCAGCACAACCATGTAGTTCGCGTTTGTCAACCCGACCATATCCAGGTTGCCGTCGAGGTTCATATCGGCGAGCGCCAAGGCAATTGTAAATTGGCCCGCGCTAGGTACCCACACTTGGTCCCCAAGATTTGAAGTTACCTTGATCGGAATCCGCGTTGGAACGCGCCGCAATTCAAAGCGAAGACGTGAAGTGAGGGCGGCAAAGGTTCGGGACCGAGATATTGCGGCCACGGCCACGCTTGCAGGACGTCGTCTGTCACTTCGATAACTTCAGTAGTCACTCGACAAGGACGAGCGGGAGCGTAAGTGATTCACTCAGAGTACTTACGGGAACTGCCGCTGTAGGGCCGAACCGGAAGTCGCCGGGCAACCGAAGAGCAGACTTCGCTTCGGCTCCCGCGCGCCAAATCCGGTGGGGGCTGGGCCTAGGGGGTAAGACGTACAGGTTGCCCCGGATCACGCAAATCACGAGACTACTCAGCTAAACTAGGCGCGACTATGAAAAACTTTGCGCTGTTCCTGCTCTGGGGGAGCTTGGCCGCTGCCCAAGATTCAAGCGCCGTTGCAGATTACTTCGACGGAGACAACGGCCAATGCGGCGTTTGCCATAGCACCAAAACTTACGAGGCAAAACATAACGGCGCCTTTCCATCCCTCAAAGGGCTTTATCGAAAGAAACGCCTCCTCAACGGGAAGCCAGTCACGGATGCCAACGTACTCGGGATCATCAACAATGGAGGACGCGGTATGCCCGCGTACAAAGACATGATTGAGGAAACCGACGAGCGGAATATCCTCGCGTTTCTCAAAACGATCTAGCAGGACAAGGACGGAGTCCTCGACATCGGAGAGCTCGGGGGGCGCTGTTTGAGTAACCAGGGCGGCGACCAAACGGCTTTCGTGCGACGTTTCTACCCGCGATGCCGCGTCGTACCTCGAGGGGATCCAACTTGGATTGCTCCAGCCCTACCGGGCTGAGCCAAGTAGGCTGATGCAGTCCGCTTGGCGAGTCGAAATCCGCTTTGTCATTCAAGCCCTGGGCAGGGCTTCGCACCGACACTTTTCGAGCCGGACTTTTTCCTGCTCGACACTCGTCCGATCTCAGTGCTGGGCGGCGGTTTGTCCCCGCCGTGTCGCAACCCGCATCCCGCGAGAGGTTCGGGCGCTGTTGTTGCTGCCGTGGCCGCGTTGTGCCGATGGGCAGCGACGGTGTGGCGAGCCCTGGTGATTGGTGGCGGGGGCTGCATGCGGATTCTGCCCGCTCAGCGCTCGGCCCTATTCTTCGCGTAGTGTGGCCATTGGATCAACCTGAGAAGCGCGGTGGGCGGGTATGTAACTTGCCGCGAGAGAGATGACGGCCATGACGGACACCGCGGCGATCAGTGTAGAGGGGTCGTCCGCTTTTAATCCGAAGAGCAATGTGGATGCGGTGCGCGTCAAAGCGAACGCAAGGACCGAACCGATCGCCACCCCTGCGAGTAGCACCAGCGCGCTTTCCCTTAGGATCAATCCGGCGACTTGGCCGCGACTCGAGCCGAGAGCCAGGCGAACGCCGATCTCGCCTTTCCGCCGGGTGACGATGTAGGAGATCACTCCATACAGCCCGATTGTCGCCAAGATGACGGCGAGCCCCCCGAAGAAACCGGAAAGGGCAGCCATCATGCGTTCGCGAACCAAGCCGTCGCGAATGCTCCGCTGGTAAACGGCGCTGTCGGGTATTTGGAGTTGGGGATGGCTCTGCCGCAGTACCTCTTTGACGGTGTGGATCGCGGCTTCAGGGGGAGTTGAGGAACGTATCATAACCATCATTCCTTGGGCCGGCTCAGGGAATTGCGAATCGGGAGCGAACGCAACCGGGGGTACGTCGTCACGCAGACCGGCATACTGGGTGTCCTTCACTTCGCCTACGACTGTATAGACGGTGGCGGGGTAACCGGGTTCGGCGATGGTTCGCACGACTGCTCCAAGAGGATTTCCGCCGCCTAAAAACTTCCGGACAAACGTTTCGTTCACGATAGCGACAGGCTGCGACTTATCGGTGTCTTCTATGCCGAAATCACGTCCGGCAAGTACAGGAATTCGCAGGGTTGAGAAGTAATGGGGACTAATCCACGTGAACTTAGATGGATCCTCGTGAGTGCCATGTGGCCCAGTCACGCGGGCGCCGAGGGTCCAACTACCGCCCGATAACGGCACGTTCGTGGTTGACGCCGCGTCTTCGATATCCGGAATAGCCCGTATCTCGTCGAGCAGCTGCTGGTGGGAAGCCTTCCAACGTTCTTGGGGAAGATGCATTTTCGAGAAGTTTAAACGGGCGACGCTGATGCGCTCCTCTTGGAACCCGGGATCGAAAGTCAGGATATTGCGGAAGCTGCGAACGAACAACAACGCGCCGGTGACCAGGACTAAACAGACGGCAATCTGGGCCACGACCATCGCGCGTTGAAAGGAAAAGCGGTCTCGCCCGGAAGTCATTCCTCTGCCGCCCGACTTGATGGCTAAGCCCGGCTGCGCGCCCGAGGCGCGTAACGCGGGGAATAGGCCGAAGACGACACAGGTCAAAGCGGCGAGCGTCGACAAAAAGGCGAGGACGCGCCAATCGAAGCTAAGGTCGAGTTGCGGGCCGTTATCGCCCTGGGAGAAAAACCAGAGTATGGCGCGACTGACAAAACGCGCTACAAAGGCGCCTGCAAGAGCGCCCGAGGCCGCGAGCAGCAGACTTTCCGCAAACAGCTGGCGCAACAGGCGCCAGCGCGAGGCGCCAAGAGCCAGCCGCACCGCCAGCTCACGCTCCCGGGCGGACGCTTTTGCCAGCAACAGATTCGTGAGGTTGGTGCATGCAATCAACAACACGAAGCCGGTGATCGCCAGAAGCAACCAAAGAGAGGTGTTATATGCCTCTCGCAGGAAGCTGATTCCGGAAGTTGCCGGGAAGGCGGCGAAGCGAAAAGTCTTATACACCTTGACGTGCTGCGAGGTGTAACCGGGCGGCACGGTGGCTTCCAGAACGCCGGGACTGAGAGCATTCATTTGAGCGCTCGCTTGGGTTACCGTTAAACCTGGTTTCAATCGACCGATCATTGTTAGCCAGAACACATCGCGGCGCTCATGTCCGCGGCCGCCCATGGCAGGGGAGGTGCAGATCGGTATGGCGACATCGAAGGCGCTCCCTACCTCGATGCCATGGAACCCCGCCGGCGCAACCCCGAGGATGGTGAACGGTTGATCATCGACGATCAGGCGGGCGCCAATCGCGGAGTCCCGTCCGGCGAAGTGGTTTTGCCAATAGCGATAACTGATCACCGCGCGATTCGCACAACCGGGAAGGTCGTCGCTTCGTTGAAACAAACGCCCTCGCGCCGGTGAGACTCCCAGCACGTTGAACAGATCGCCACTCGCCCAAATGGCGTCATGCTGTTCGATCTGGTCTCCATCGGTGATGGCGAAGCGGTCGCTCGCTTCGGCAAAAGTTCCAGAGAAGGCGGTTTGAAGGTCGCGAAATTGTTCCCAGAGTGGGGTTGTCAGTTGCCCGTCGAACCCGTTGTTCACGAAGTAGCCTTGGGTGCCTTTCGGCATTCGGACCTCAACGAGTTGCTCCGGATGAGAGACGGGGAGGCTGCGCAGCCGCACGGCGTCGAGCAGCTGAAAAATGGCCGCATTGGCGCCGATGCCAAGCGCGAGAGACAGAATGGCGACAGCCGCGAAGCCAGGGTTCCAACGCAGCATTCGGACGCCATGTCGTACGTCCTGCCAGGTTGATTCAAACAGAGCGATGGTATTCATCAGATAAATCTCCTCGCGAATCAAAATCGGGTTTCCAAACTTGCGATGCGCGGCCTGGCATGCCTCCTCAAGAGACATCCCGCGGCTGATATTCAGGTCTGTCTCAATGTCAAGATAAGCCTGGATTTCGGCCCTACGCTCTTCGTCCCAACGACGGCGTTTAAAGAAACGGGACAGTGGCATATATCAATCGACGGGACGCAAAATGCGGTTAATCGCGCGCACCATCTCCTCCCAACGAGTGGTTTGTTCGGCTAGCTGCTTACGACCGGCGGGCGTCAGCCGGTAGTAGCGCGCGCGCCGATTGTTTTCCGACGTTCCCCAAAAGGAGGAAATCCATTTGCGGTCTTCCAGCCGGTGCAGGGCGGGGTAAAGAGAGCCATGCTCAACCTGAAGAATATCTTCTGAACGGTGCTCAATAGCGTGGGCGATACTGTGGCCGTGCGAAGGACCGGCCCCGAGCGTCTTGAGAATCAACACATCGAGCGTACCCTGCAACATTTCGCCCTGCAGCGGGGGCGTTCCTCTTTTTGGCATCGGGATATTGTTTTTGCCATTCTCCCATAGATCATCTTCTGGACGGAACAACATCCAAGACGATTGCCTGGAGTCTCGCCTCAACCGGTGGCTCTACGCTTGCACCCCCCGGGCCTCTGCGTACCTGAACTCCAGGATCCCCGCTCCGGATAGGCCTTGAAGCAAGGGGTACTTAGTGGCGACCATCAAAACCAAGCTCGCCGACGAAGGCCGGATGCCGGGATCATTTCGTGTGCGGCCTGCCTATTCGCCGAGGGTCATTGCCGACGGGTGTAGGGCCGGTGTGATAGTAGAATCGGTACGCGACAAAACAACCGGCCAAAGTATTTTCGGCAAGGTGGGACTGAAGTGACCGTCGGAACGAGTCGCGCTTTTTGCGGAGTTGCCGGGTCGCAGGTCAGGGTGCTCCGTACGCCGGACACCTTAAATTTCGGGGAGAGAGAATGAAGGGTGGCCGATACGGAACTACACAGGAATACCTGCCGAGATACCGACGGCATGAGTAGATCGCTCTTTTCCCGGCGGACGATTCTTCGCGAACTAGCCGCTGCTGGCGTTGTCCTTTCCCTTCCGCGCCTGGTGCGAGCGCAGTTCCCTCCTCAATCCGTTATTGATGGCGATCCGCTGCGTCCGCGGTACCACTTCATGCCCGAGCGCGGATGGATGAACGATCCCTGTGGTCCGTTATTTTTCAAAGGCAGATACCACATCTTTTTTCAATACAATCCCGGCGCCAGTGTTGGCGCAGATATGCACTGGGGACATGCTGTCAGCACTGACATGATTCACTGGACGCATCGGCCGGTGGCGCTTGCTCCGACACCCGGAAGCGCGGATGCCGCAGGTGTCTGGACCGGAACCATGGTGGTCAACAAGGGAGTGCCTACCATCCTCTACACGGGCGTTGCGCAAACCACGGCCGACCAAGCAACCATCTGGGGATCGAAGCCGCCACTCCGCGAGACGGAGAACTTAGCTACGCCAGTCGACGACACCCTCGACCGCTGGAACAAGCTGCCCCAGCCCGTGATCAGCGCTCCGCCGCCGGGGATGAAGGTCACCGGCTTTCGCGATCCCACACCCTGGCGCGAGGGCGACACCTGGTACCTGCTGATCGCTTCAGGCGAAAAGGGAAAAGGCGGCAACGTGCTGCTTTACAAATCCGCAGACCTGCGCCATTGGGAATTCCAGCATATTTTCGCTCAGGGAAAACCGAATAACCGCAAAACTAACTCGACGGTTGAATCCGGCGAATCGTGGGAGTGCCCCGACTTCTTCCCGCTCGGCGAAAAGCATATCCTCATTCATTCAACCGGTACCGACGACGGATTACAAACGATCTGGCAGAGCGGCACATTGGACAAAGCCACAATGCAATGGAGGCCGGAGACCGAGGGCATTCTCAATCACGGCCCGTATTACGCACCCAAGACGCAACTGGACGCCGCCGGCAATCGGATCCTCTGGGGTTGGATTCCGGAGACCCGTCCTCAAGCCGAATTCGCCAAAGCCGGCTGGGCCTGCTGCATGAGCCTCCCCCGGGTGCTCACGCTCGAAGGCGGAAAGCTGCTCTTCCAACCGGCAGTCGAGATCGAGGCGCTGCGTGAACCGAAGCAGCCCGCCGACGACCTTCGTCAGGCCGAGTTGGTGTTTAGGGTTTCACGGTCAACAGCCACGGCAGGTGAGCCCGTCACCGATGCATCCGGATCGCTCTTGATTGCCGCTAATGGTGCTCCCGCCGATGGTCAGATCCGGTGGAGTAACAAGAACGTGGCCCTCCATGACCCCCTTCCCGATCACTTCGAAGTCCGCTGCTTCCTCGACCACTCGGTCATCGAAGTCTTTGTGGGCAACTTTGCGGTTTTGACTGAACGCCGGTACTCAAGCGGAGCCCCAGTTCGCCTGGAACTGCCAGCCGGGTTCACCGTTCAGCAAGGCCCCAGTTATACACTTCGCTCGATTTGAGCTTCGCGGCGACTTAGAAGCGACGGCACCCCGCTTTGCGCGCATGCATTGCGCTACTGCTTGTCACGCGGTGGTACGCGCGCTCTGAACCGACTCTGTACGGAACGATTTCCAGCGGCATCTGAAGCTTTTTGTTGAGGGCTCCGAGGCCATTTCAGCACGTCTCCCGGTTAAGCTTCGCGGCGTACATCCTTCGCTTTTTTATCGTCTCTCAAACCCATGAACTTGGTGTGCCGAAGATGGTTAACGTCCGTCCATTCGACGAATTCGAACTGCCCTACCAAGACCGGCTTCAACCAGCGGCAATCCGCCATTTTCTTCAACGTCAACCCCGCGCCCCAACGCCCACTCTTTGCTTCCGGGAGATTGGCGAACGGGCATTCTTCGATCTCCAGCGGCTTCATCCTTTTGAACAGTTCGACCCTCGAACCGGGCGTGAACCCGTTTCGCGTCCTTGCAGCGTATATGAGCTTATCGCCTTCGTAATAGCCAATAACCAGCGCATCGAAATTCTTGTCTGTGGGCGTGTATCCCGCGATGACCAGTTCTTGCCCTTGGTTGATGCGCATCTTAAGCCAAGCGCCGGAACGCAGGCCGGGCTCATACCGGCTGTCTGCGCGCTTCGCCACGAGGCCTTCGAGACCTTGCGCCTTCACCGACTGGATCAGATCGGCAAGGCTGGCCTGGAGCATCGGGGAATACCGGATGGGTTCCGCCAGTTTCGGAAAGATGCGCTTTTCCAGCAACTCGCGACGCGTCGTGAGCGGCTCGCACATGACATCTTTGCCGGCAAGGATTAACACATCGAAGATGTAGAAGTGTAGTGGAGCGTGACCCGTACCGAAGTTCTGCAGCCTGTTGAAAGAGGGCCTGCCATCTTCATCGAGTGCTACGACTTCTCCGTCTATGACAGTCTCGTCGGGGATCTTCGCCAGTCCCTCGACGATGCCGGGAAACCTTAGGGTGAAATCATTGTTATTTCGGGAGCGAAGCTGGACGTTGCCGCCGGTTTTGATGGCGAGGCTGCGGTACCCATCAAATTTCAGTTCTTTGACCCATTCCGCGCCGTCCGGCAGTTTATCGGTGCGCAAGAGGAGCATCGGTTCGATGAAGCCGGCTTTCACCTTCAACCTTGGCATCTAACCAGTGTATGAATGGCTTTAGCTGATTCGTCCGATCAAGCAGTGCTTTTGAAGAAGACCGGCGAACCCGTGGCGGCAACGGGATCTGGAGCTCGATTCTCCGATCTGTGGCTGACCCGAACCCGCGTATCGCCGCCGCTATGGGTATAGCTGCCACCAGCGTTGTGAGCGGTCTTCATCCCGCTTTGGCTATCACTGTGATCATTTTCGCGATTCTAGAGTCGGCAACGCTTCGCTCTCATTCCAGGAAGAGGCGGCTTCCGCGCCGTTACTTCTAAATCAAGCATGTTCGACGGCACCAAACCCCCAGAATTTGCCGGGGTACCACCTATTGACTTGAATGAAATACTCGCCGGGACCAAGATTGTACGCTCGAGTGACAGTTATCGAATCGGTGAGCGACTCCTGTGGATTCTATAAACGAAAATGATCTTTCCGCTAGCTAATTCCTCGTGCTGGTACGGTGACAGCTTTCGGTTGCCGGAGTTGTCCAAACCGGATAGCTCCCATTCGAGGCGGTCACGCCAGTGTATTGGCCGCCGAAACCATGCGATTTCAAATCAACGAGCAGGCGGGCCAGGTTCTCGACATAGGCAGATGTACGCTATCCAGCTTCCAGGCATGCGCAAAGGGATGTAAGACGAGGCATGGGGCGTCACCTTTGTGGGTAGAGCAGTTGAGCGAGTTGGTGAGATGTGATTCCCTGAAAAAGCTGCGCGCTCCCAAAGCGACTCCTCGAGGGGATAGAATGGCAGCTAAAAACGAAAGGGCCCCACTGCGAAAAGTGGGACTGTCGGTCTTTCGCGCTACGGCCGTGCATCCATCATGCTCGCGTGGAATCGACCGCCTTACAGGTTCTGTGTCGGCCGGTCAATCCTATGAATGCCTGCTCATTCAGCAAAGGAGAAGTATGATGTCAGCGCGCAGAAACGGGGTTAGGCGCCTGGTGGTGGTCGTAGCATTCTGCTGGTTGTGTCTGGGTCGTGGGCAGACGGTCCCAAACTCATCAACGGGTTCGCTGCCCGCGACGAAGACGGCGCGAGACGGGGCGCATGACTTTGATTTTCTGATCGGGAATTGGAAGGCGCATGTTCGGCGGCTGCCTGACCGGCTCAACGGCTCGGACACTTGGGACGTCTACGACGGCATATCGAATCATAAGAAGCTTCTCGATAGCAATGCCAACTTCGAGGAGTTCGAGGTTGACAGCCCGGAGAAGCACCTCCACATCAAGGCGCAGACGCTCAGACTTTATAACCCAACTTCGCACCAGTGGAGCATCTACTTGATCGATCTTGACAAGGGCGGGCTCAGTTCTCCGCCCGTGGTTGGTCAATTCACCGGGAATCGGGGAGAGTTTTTTCACCAGGAAGACTTTAAGGGGCGGGTGATTCTGGTGCGCTATGTTTGGCTGAACATTTCGCCGCAAAGCGCGCGGATGGAACAATCGTTCTCGCCCGACGGCGGCAAGACCTGGGAAGTGAATTGGATCTGTGAACTCTCGCGAGCGTAGATGCGTTCCGATCAAGGCACAAACGTTCCCACCCAAACATAGACAGGACAGGGAGACTATTTGATGAGGAATCTGTTCGATGTCGCGCTCGCAAATGAATTGAAGCAGCGTATCGATCACCTGCGGAGCGACAGCGAGCGGCAGTGGGGCGAGATGAGCGCAGGTCAGACTATTGCCCATTGCGCGTTGGGATTGGAGATGGCTCTCGGTGAAATAAGGCCTTCTCGCGTACTGATGGGGCGGCTGATAGGTTCGGCTATTAAACCCAAGGTGGTGGGAGACGATGAGCCGCTCCGCCGCAACTCCACTACGTTACGCGAACTGCTGATTAGCGGCGAACGCAATCTGGATGCAGAGCGCGTGCGTCTTTGTTCGCTGATCGACAGATTCGTTTCCGGCGGCCCCTCGGTCTGCACTACCCACCCACATCCGTTTTTTGGTTCGCTTACACCGATGGAATGGGCCGTCTTAATGTACAAACATCTAGATCATCATCTGCGCCAGCTCGGCGTCTAGAGTGGTTTGGACGCAAACTGCGCAATCGCCTGGTTATAGGCGGCGTTCTGCTCCAGCAGCCCGTAGTGAGCACTAGGGTTAACGACCTGCACCGTCGAGTTCGGAATGTTGGCGTGCATATACTCGCTCGCACTCGGAAGCGTAGTGGTATCCTGCTGCCCCACCACGATCAGCACGGGAATGTTGATCCGCGGCAACACTGGCGTCGCATCCCAATGAAACATCGCGAGCGTTCCACGGGCCACCACTGCCGGCGACGACTCATATTGATACTTGGAGACGAGATTAATCTGCCCGCGGGTCTCTGAACCCGCGAAAGAACTCTGCGCGTTCATCATCTGCGCCGAGCCGTTCTGATAGCTCATCCAATTCATTAAGCGCACAAATGGGGAGAGTAGAATCATCGCGTGCAAAACCGGTTCTCCGATCGGCTTTTGAATGGCCAGCGAAAAGGAAGCCCCCTTAGTCGTCTTCACCGGGTTCGTATAACTCGTATCGAGCTCGACGACACCCGTAACCTGCGGGCCAAGCGCTTCCGGATAGAGCCGGCAGAATGTCAAATTAATCATTCCTCCAATGCTGTGTCCGACGAGCACTACGGGCTTTCCGTTCGCAAGCGCCAGCACGGCATGCAGATCCGACGCCATACGTTCCAACGAGTAGTTTCGATCATTCGGCTGCGTCGATTCGCCCAAGCCCGGCAGATCCCAAAGAATCAGGCGAAATTTATCTCCGAGCTGCTTTTTCGCGTAATACCACTCCGTGCTATTGGTTCCCCATCCGTGCGTAAACAATAGGGTTGGCGCGGCCGCTGGCCCATATAGCTCGGCATGGATCCGCGCTCCATCGCTCATGGTCAACTCTTTCGGCTCGCCGGTCCGCATAACCTGCGGCTCATCAGGCCCGCTGGGATACGCGAGTTGAAACAACGGGCCTCCGGCAAAGGTGAACAGAAGCAGAGCGACGCCGGCAATCAAGGGCACCAAAATAGCGTTTTCCTTCCACCACTCGCGCACTTCAATCGGACGCCGTTCGCGATCGTTCCGGATCTCTCCCTCATCTTTCCGCCGAAGCCGGTCATGGCGAACCCAGCGTCGACCCGCCCGATAAAGCAGAGCGAGACTCGCGATAAAAGCGGCAAGAGCAAGCAGGCCGAGAAGCCCGCTGAGTAGGAGAGGAATGGGAAGCAGCATCGTAGTCGAGCAATCACCGTGTCACGCGGGCTGCCACGATGACCTTCGATGGAAAAAGGAATAGGAGCAATCGTACGAGTAACAGGCCTGCCTTCTCATCCTTCACGGCGTCAGCCCGGACGAAACATGTTCCCGATTGGATCGGCCGAATGCGTCGTGGCGGTCAAACGGCGCGGGTCAAGTACGATTGGCTCTGCGATGTTCTTGTTTTCCCACAATCTCGCCAGGATTTGGTTCTGCTGGATGATCCTGCCGCCTTGCGCTACATACTTGCGTGCGCAGCAGACCAGCCCCATAACTTCTCAGAAGGACTACGTTCGTATCAGCGGGGTACGGTACGCCCAAGGCAAATCGGGTGCATTGCTTGCGGATATGTACCTGCCGAAACAGCTGGGATTGCGTCCCGCGATCGTCTTCATACATGGCGGTGGTTGGACGGGCGGCAGCCGGACTGGATGGGATCCGCTCATCCAGCCATTTGCCGAGCGTGGGTATGTTGGGATGGCGATCGACTACGATCTCAGCCCGGCAGTGCGGTTTCCTCTCGCGCTCGAAGAGTGCAAAGAAGCCGTACGCTGGCTTCGCGCTCACGCGAGCAAGTACGAAATCGATCCGACCCGCATCGCTGTTGCCGGTGGCTCCGCCGGAGGAGAACTAGCCGCGCTGGTGGCGCTGACCAATGGCGATTCCCGCTACGACGGTGTGGGTGCGTTCCAAAACTTCAGTGCTAGCGTGAAAGCAGCCATCCTCTATAGTGCCGATCTAGACCTAACGAAATTTTCGGAGACGGATGGTGCGATTCTCGCTTATCTCGGGGGTTCCTGCTCAGCGCGAAGGGATCTCTGCCTCCAAGCTTCTCCACAGTTCCACTTGAGCGGCGCGCTACCTCCCATCTTCATCGGGCATGGCAACGCGGATGAGGACGTCCCGTACTCTCAGTTCACAAACTTCGTCGCGGCTTACCGAAAGGCTAACGGGCCAATCACGGCATTTACGGCAGAGCAGGGTCCGCACTCATATGCGGCCAAGCCGCAATGGTTTCAGAAAAACGTGGACGCCGTTTTGCTGTTTCTCCGGGATAATTTGTAGAGCACAGAATCACAAGCCAGCTCTATCGCTGTGCATCGGTGACCAGAAACAACCCGAAGGTAACTACCACCGCTACCTTCCTGAATGGAGAATTGACCCATCAACCTGTTCCGCCCTCGCAGTGCGCCGCTGAGTCTGTCTTTGACTATGTTGCCTTATTCGGAATAGTGCGGCGTCTTTCCGCTTAAAACCATCTACTCCTGTACAAAAATGCGAGCTTGGATGCACTTTCCTTGAGAAGATCGAAGGAGCGATGCATCTTGAAAGCAGCGTTGTGATTCGTCGGCCCCCCGAACAGGTTTGGGCATACCTTTCCGATACCTCAAACGTGTCTCACTGGGACCGCGGTGTGGCCGGCGTGCGGAAAACTTCGGAGCTCGCGCCGGGAGTGGGATTTGAATTCGACACCCTTGCCCATCCCAGAGGCGCCGACGATAGCGGGGAATGGGGCAAGATGTCCTATCGGATTGCGAAGGCCGACCCAGCCACCGGTTGTACTGTGCAACTAACAAGCTCCTCCGGGAACGCGCGCTTTTTCAAGACCGCCGAGTGGCGATGGCGCGTCGAGCCTGCCGCAGGAGGCGCGTTGGTGATCTGCGCGGCTCATTTTACGCTCCGGTTTCCCTACATCCTGCTGACGCCGCTTTTCCTTTGGATGAAGAAGGCAATTCAATCGGATCTCGAGTACCTCAAGCAAAGTTTGGAGACTTGACCACGAGTTCCGTACCCCTTCGGGCGCGTCGCCTGCTGAACAATTCCGCACGGAGCTACCTTGAATCTTTGAAGGGCCATCCCTCATGACCGGCAGAAGGTCGCGTGTAAATCGATGTCAAAATCCGGCCGGGTGGCGGGGGCGATGGGTTCTCCGGAACATGAACTCGCGGCACTCGAAGGCCACAGATTGGGGCTTGTCGCGTGCTTTTCGGAATGCTGCGGCGGAGGCCGAACCCTGAGCAAGTTCGCCGCAATCGCCACGCATGGCAAAGTCTATGGCATCGATCATTCGACCGAAAGCGTGGCCATGGCCCTACGCACGAACCCGCCATGGGTCGATCTTGGACGCGTTGAGGTTCAGCAAGCGTCCGTCTCCCGGTTGCCGTTTGCCGACGGCGTCTTCGATGCCATCACGGCCGTCGAAACCCACTTCTGGTGGCCTGCTTTGCCCACCGATCTGCGAAAATCTTGAGAGTCCTGAAATCCGGCGGCCGGCTCATCATCGCGGCAGTTTACAAAGAATCAGAGGCGTCGACATCGAAAGCCGCGGAAAAATACGCGGCAAATACCGATATGGCGCTCCTCGCCGTAAACGAGCATCGCGAACTCTTCGCCAAGCCGGCTGTGTTGTAAGACTCCGTTTCATCACCTAACAATTGGCTTCCAAGAACTCCCGCATCACGGCGACGATCTCTTCGAGATGCGTCTCGAGTGCGAAGTGGCCGGTAGGTAACAACGTGACGGTTGCGCTCGGGATGTCCTTCTGAAAGGCTTTTGCTCCGGCCGGGATGAAGTAGGGGTCAAACTCTCCCCAGATTGCCAAGAGGGGAGGCTTTGCGTTTCGAAAATAATCCTGGAACTTGGGGTACAGCTTCACGTTGTTGGCGTAGTCAAGAAACAGATCGAGTTGGATATCGATGTTCCCGGGGCGCCCCATCAGTGCCGCATCCAATGTGTATCCCTCGGGTTTGATCATCGCTGGATCCGGAATTCCCACCGAGTATTCGTGCCGCATGCCTGCCAGGGTGAGACCCTCGCGGATCGCGTTCCGATGTTTCAGCGTGGGTTCCCGCCAATAGCGCTGAATCGGCTGCCACGCATCGCCCAATCCTTCTTCATACGCGTTGCCGTTTTGAGACACAATGGCGCACACGCGTTCTGGAGCCATCAACGCCAGGCGAAAGCCCGTCGGCGCGCCGTAATCGAATACATACATCGCGTAGCGTTTCAGCTGGAGAGTCTCCGTAAAGGCGAAGATCGTTTGCGCGAGGGCGTCGAACGTGTATGTGTATCCTCGTTCAGCAGGAACTTCCGTAAACCCGAAACCCGGCAAATCCGGAGCGATCACCCGGTAGCGGTCAGCGAGGCGCGGAATCAGCTCTCGATACTGGAACGAGGATGTGGGAAATCCGTGGAGCAAGAGAATGACTGGAGCGTCCGCGGGTCCCGCTTCGCGGTAAAACACGGAAACGCCGTCAGTTTCGATGCGATGGTGCGAGGTCAGCGGAATAGTCGGAATGTTATTCATAGCTCTCTCAAAGTTTGGCACTCACACAGCGCGACCTTAGCAAGAATGTATCGATATGCGCGCACTATTCCGCAACGCACCACCGGTAGGTGGCTTGCGGCTTCGTCTCGCCGGAAACGGGAAAGCGTGAACTCGATAGCCGAGTAAGTGAGAGGGTTCCAACGTCAACTTGGCCCGGGGGTGTTCGGAGTACCGTCCCCGAAAACCGCATTCCATCCCAGGAGCTGTTCCTCATCGCTGGTGCGTGCCCTCGGTACCAGCTGTTGTGGGTGCAAGTGTTCCGTGGGGAGCGGACATCGAGTCCATGATGTGGTAGATTCGGGCCATCGGAGAAAGAAATGATCCAACACTCCTCCAGACGCGATTTTCTGAAGACCGGCATCGCCGCGGCATCCCTGGCTGGCGCCGCAAGCCTTCCTCTCAAAGCCACCCGCGCCACGGCGACGGATTGGGTAGCCCTCGGCAATTCCAACATCAAAGTCACCCGCCTTGCTTTCGGCACCGGAACGATGAGTGGCAAGGTCCAGCGCGATCTTGGCCAAGATGAGTTCACGAAGCTGGTGCGCTACGCCTACGATCATGGCATCCGTTTCTTTGAAACCGCGGAGTCTTACGGCGACATGCACCGCATGCTTGGCGTGGCTCTTAAGGGCATTCCGCGCGACAGTTACCGGATTATGTCGAAAGTGACAACCCGTCCTGAGGTCGATCCCCAAGCGAAGATCGACGAACTCCGCAAACTCGCCAATACGGAGTACTTCGATATCATGCTGCTGCATTGGCAGCACGTCGCCTCCTGGCCGACCGATAGCGCCCGCTGGCAAGATGGAATTCTCGAAGCGCAGTCCCGCAAGGCTGTGATCGGACGCGGCGCTTCGGTTCACGGACTCCCCGCGTTACGCCAAGTGCCCGGCAACAAATGGCTGGACGTGGCCATGATTCGCGTTAATCAGAAGGGCGTCGCGATGGATGCGGAGGATTACAACACCGCAGGACTCGGCAATGTCGATGAGGTGGTCACGCATGTGAAGCAGGCTCGTCTCCAAGGCCTGGGCGTTATCAGCATGAAGCTGGTGGGAGAAGGCAGATTCACCAAACGCGAGGACCGGCAAGCTGCCATGAAGTTTGCCTTCAAGAACGCAGGCGTCAATAGCGTCACAGTCGGCTATAAAAATACGGGCGAAATCGACGAAGCCATCGAAAACCTGAACCTCGCGCTTGCCTAGCGAGCCGTCGCCTCATTCGGGTGCGGAACGCGCCTAAGTTCGAGAAGCTCGGCGCGAGGGCGGCTTATGTAAGCTACTTTCGGCTTTCCCGCTTCGCAGTGCATGTTGGTTTAGCCGGGATCTCTCCGCCACGGCAATGTCGATGAAGTGGTCATGCATGTGAAGCAGGCTCGTCTTCAAGACCTGGGCGTTATCAGCATGAAGCTGGTGGGAGAAGGCAGATTCACCAAACGCGAAAACCGTCAAGCTGCCATGAAGTTTGCCTTCAAGAACGCCGGCGTCAACAGCGTCACAGTCGGCTATAAAAATACGAGCGAAATCGACGAAGCCATCGAAAACCTGAACCTCGCGCTGGCCTAGCGAGCCGTCGCCTCATTCGGGTGCGGAACGCGCCTAAGTTCGAGAAGTTAAGCGCGAGGGCGGCTTATGTAAGTTACTTTCGGCTTTCCCGCTTTGCAGTGAATGTTGGTTTAGCCTGGATCTCTCCGCCAGGGCCAGCGAGCCATGAGGGCCAGCCAGGGTTATTGGGAGTGACGGGTTCAAAGATCGTTTGAACGCCGTTCCGTAACTCCGTTGACGTGGGACAATTAAGTGTTCTCTTCCCACCGAGCACGGTCTTTGTATTTGGAATGGCCCGCAGCCTCTCTGTTGAGAACAGAGAAAGAGATCGCTGTTGAGTGTAGAACTGGAATTAAAAGCGCGCGAGCTGAGAGCTTCCGAAAAAGATCTCGCCACGCGCAACCTGCAACTGAAAGCTTCCGAAGATCAACTCGTAACAGTTACCCTCCAACTTCAGACTTCCGATATCCGCGTCGCCGACCTCGCCCGGCAACTACAAGCTTCCGAGAATGCGCTGGCAAAAAAGATTCTACAACTGAAGATTTCCGATGAACAACTACTCGCCAGTTCTCTGCAGGTAAGAGCTTCCGAAAGCCGCGAAGCCGTTAATAGAGATACACGAGACGGCCTCATTACCCAGCTCAACCAGGCGCTCTCCGGAAAAACAATTCTGCTGAAAGAGATCCATCACCGGGTCAAGAACAATCTGGCTGTGATCGCGTCACTTCTGGATATGCAGGCCGCCACGCTGACCGACGAACGAGTTATAAGCGCCTTTTCCGATAGCCGGCAGAGAGTGATGTCAATGGCGCTGATCCATGAAAGCCTATATGGCAGCGACAATATGGATCGGCTGAACTTCCGGGAATACCTGGAGAAATTAGTCGATCAGGTGCATGCAGCATACTCGGTAGAAGCCGATCTTGTGACCATTCAGATCGATGCCGAAGACGTCGATTTACCCATAAATCGGGTGATCGCTTGCGGCTTGATCGTGAATGAATTTCTCTCGAACGCCTTGAAGTACGCTTACCCCCGCGGTAAGGGCGGCGGAGTTATCAGTTTAAGGTTTGCACGGGTCGGATCAGGCGCCTTATTGCTTTCGTGCCAGGATAACGGGGAAGGAATCCCGGCTAGTTTCGATTGGAAGAATGCGCCTTCACTGGGCCTTCGAATTATCCAGATTCTGACCACACAGGTGCATGGCGAACTGACATTAGATCGAAGCCAAGGCACTAAGTTCGAGCTGATTTTTCCAAATCACGACAGATCACCGGATGGCGCGTTAACCTAGCTTCGCGGCAACGGCGTTTGCCTTGGGCGGCGCGGCGCCGGTTCTCAACGCGAAAACGTCAGCGGGCCTGATGTCTAGCCGGGAAGCCGGTCGCCCACACTTCGGTGATGACGCTGCGGCGGTGAATTGCGACGCACCGACCAACATTTCAGCACGGCGCTAAGCCGTTGCCGCATGGTTCGGATTTCAGGAGAGACGCGGTTCTTGAGCTCGGAATCGATCTCCTTCTAAACGCAACCAGCACAATAACCACCTTCCCTCAATCTGTGCGCGTGAAATGGAGTTTCCGGAGCTTGTGGGGAGAGCTTGTGGGGAGAGTCTGCAAGCGTGAGTACACTGCGAGGTTGTCACCGCCTTTACACACGCGAACCCATTGCGCACAATTCTCATTTTCTGGCATTGCGGAAGGGTTTGCGTGTTCGTCCCAGAACGGACTGGTTCAGGCGTGCAGCACTTTTCTGTCGAACTGGCTTCGCACAGCTTCGAGCTTGGCGGCAAGGATTTCGAAATCCGCGCCCTCGTCGTGTCTCTTGCCATTGATGAAAAACGTAGGGGTTCCGTTCACACCGCTCCGGACGCCACCCATGAACTCCTGCTTCACCCGATCTAGAAAGGTGTGCCGATTTAACGCATCCGCCATTGCATCTGCGTCCAGTCCGTTGTTTTTCGCCAAGCTGAGAAGAAGTTCGGAGGAGAGCGGAGATTGGCGTTCAAAGATGGCGTCATGCATCTCCCAAAAGCGGCCATGGTCGGCAGCGAATTCCGTCGCTTCCGCCGCCGCCTCCGCAAATTGATGGATTTGTGCCAAAGGGAAATTCCGGAAGGCGAAGCGCAGCGAGGCTCCGAATTGCGCTTGTAGCTGCTTTACTATCGGGTGGGCACGGACGCAATCCGGGCACTGGTAGTCGCCGTACTCAACGAGAGTGACAGTGGCGTCTTCCGATCCTTGCACGTGATCGCGATCGGAAATCGCGTTCTTAAGTTGCATATGCCACCTCGTGTTGGAGACTTTCGAGTGCTTCCAAAATCCCGTCTGCGCCAGGATTCACCGCCAAGGGAGAGCGATAGCTCCAGCGGATAACGCCCTCTTTGTCGATCACGAATAGCGCGCGCTCGCTGACGCCCTCTGTGCGATAGACCCCGTACATCTGGGCCACCGCACCCTTCGGTTCAAAATCGGCGAGTAAAGGGAAGTGCAGGTTATGATCTTTCGCGAATGCGGCATGGCACCAAACGCCATCTACGGAGATGCCGATGAGTTCGGCATGGTGCTTCCGGAACTCGGCCAGAAGCTCGTTGTAGAGAGACATTTGATCCCCGCACACGGGGCTCCAGTCGGCGGGATAAAACGCGAGGATCACGGGTCGTCCTTTGAACTCCGACAGTGAAACGGTCTGGTCGGGCGTGGCATGTAACGTAAAGTTCGGGGCAGTAACGCCGGCGGCTAGAATATCCAACATAGAACTGCCCTCCCAGGCAGGGACCTCCTCTTCGAGTTGAGGCGAATAATCTGTTGCTTGTTAAAAAGTGGAGCACTCTGATGGCCGTCGTCGGACAGAATCGCCCATTAATGCAAGTGGCCATCCATCTGCAGCTACGCAGTTAATTAGGAGAAATTAATGGCCACACAGGTAATAACACCGACAGCTTATAAGCGCGCTCCGTCCCTGGATAACTCCACCTGGTACAAGGGAATCTTAGTGAGCCAGCTAGCGGGAGAAGCTGACACAGATGGCGCTTTCGACTTTGTCACCTCGAAGATGAGACGGGGCACGGAACCGCCACCGCACGTTCACTCACGCGAGGATGAGTTCTTCTACGTGCTTGACGGAAACCTAGACTTTTACACGGAGGGCCGCGTTATCGGGGTCGGCGGAGGCGAATGCATGTTTCTTCCCAAAGGACAACCGCACGCGTTCCAGATTCGCTCCGCCGAGATAGACGTGCTCGTGTTCATGACGCCAGGCGGGTTTCTGAACGCGGTGAATAAGATGAATGCACCCGCCCAGAAGATGGAGCTGCCGGCGGACGATGCCCTTACCTATTCCACTGCCGATCTTACGGAAACCATGAAGATTTTCGAGAAATATGGTGTTCATCTTCTTTCCTCACAGGAGATCGCAGAACAGATGCCTCAGTTTCCGACTACAGCTTAGCCGGCCCCGGAGGCTGTGTGGAACGGAGCAAAGTAGTTGTGCCGACTCTGACTGTATTAGTTCTGCTCGGCGCTTTACGACGCTCCGCCTTGGAGGCGGTGACGTGTGCTGCCGCTTGCACCGCGGCGCGCACTACGCCGCCTGGTTGCGAGACTCCTATTTGAGTGAGAGTAGGAGAGGCGTCCGATTTACCGCTACGGCTTAACGGGCAAACATGAAGGGTGTTTCCCTCGAACGCCTCCAGAGATTCGAGAATAGCTTTGCGAAGCCCGTGTTAGACCCGGGACAGGAGCGGTTGGAAACGCGCTAACCAACCTCTTCGTACACAAACATTACATTCTCTTTGCACGGGGAAGATCGGCTTCGGCAGATCATCAAGCTGAGCTATGAGACATTTTCCGACACTTACAGGCGCTGCTCTGACCGGCTTGGCGATTGCGTGCGCGATTTGTGGAATACCGGAGGAGCCTAGGACGGCGCGATCGCTCGATCCGCAGTTGGGAGCCACCAAGCCGGTTGCGGCGATTCTGAGTCGCGCGTGCGCGGACTGCCACTCGGAGACGACACGCTGGCCGTGGTATGCGCACGTTCCGCTGGTGGGGTCAAGTCTTCGATCGGATGTGACCAACGCGCGTACGGTGCTGAACTTCTCACGGTGGAGGGAGCGGCGCGCGGAGTATGGGGCGGGCGCGGACGCGATCTTAAGTGCGGCCTGCGCGGATATGCGCAGCGGGCGGATGCCGCTGGGACGTTATCGATGGATGCACCGGGATGCACGCCTGAACTCCGGAGAGATCGATACGTTTTGTGGGTGGGCCGAGCAGCGAGTGCAACAGAGCCGCTCGCACAAAAGTGAATTTACATTCTTTTCACAGTACCCGCACCTATAACAGCAGGTACGCACAGTAGATTGAAGCGTGCCATCCGCGAAACAGTTTGCTGGACTTATTCTCTTAGTTATTGGCTGGGGGCCGTTTACCGGAAGAGCGCAGGCGGCACCTTCGTTTGCGAGGATGTACCACGCAGATTGCACGCTGTGCCACACGATCTACCCGCGCCTGAATCGGACAGGCTACGAGTTTCGAAGGCATGGATACCGGTTTATTCGGGGAGACAAGCCCGGTGGGTGGTTGGATGGAGTGGGCGAGCACGCGCTGCAGACCTCCGCGGAAGCCGTGAGTGCGGGCCGCGCACTGGTGACTCGACTCAGGTGCATGAATTGCCATCGCGTGGAAGGCGAAGGCGGGAAGGTCGGCCCGGCGCTCGACGGAGTGGGAAAGCGACGTTCCGCGGAATGGATCGCTGCACAAATTACGCGCCCGACCGAACACAATCCGGCCACGGTGATGCCGCCGGCGCAAGTGGATGGCGCACAGTTACGTTTGGTCACCGCGTATCTGAGTAGCTTAGAGACGCGCCCGGATAGCGAGGAGGCGACGCCACGCCACAAGGCTTTGGACTATGTGGGCGCGATGTGGACGCCAGCCATTCGCGTGGCGCAAACCGGGGGACCTGCGGAAGCGAACTATGACACTCGGGAACTTACGTTGTTCCTGACGGGAGCGTTCGGTCCGCATGTTTCGACTTTTGCGGAGTTCAATCCGACGGTAGAGAACCCCGGGTTTGGAGACTTGTGGGGAGAAGCGCAAGGCGTTCTCTATTGGGGCGCTCCGCAGCAGTATGGACTGGTGCGCGGCGGGCAGATTTTGGCGTTGCAGGGCGCCGGATTCGGGGCTACCGATCGAGTGTTCTCGGATGCATTGCCGCTCATCTATAACCCGGTGAACGGGTTTGCGCCAGGGCGGTATGTGCGAGGCGGGAGCGGGGAGTATTCGTTCGGCGCGGGGTCGACGCTGAAGCTATTTGGGGGAACGAGTTCGGATCAATCGCGATCGACGGGGGCGGTGTGGGAACAGGTAATCGGCAAACAGGGACTCAGTGGAATCACGGTGGAGTTTGCCGGAGGGTCAAACCCGCATTTAGTGGACGGACCAGGAGCAACAGACTTGCATTTCCGGCGACTGATCGTGGCGGGCAATCGCACTTTCCAAGATTCACGAAACCGTGAGCGCTTGAATGTGCTGGGGGCTGTGATGGTGGGCGACGACAACTTCTATTTAGGCGGGGATGCAAATCGACGAAGCCACGCCTACGGCTCCTATGTCGAAGTGGACGCCGTGCCTGTGCCACGGATGTTGGGAGCTTACGTCCGCGTAGACCAGGTGCGAGCGACGACTACCCAGGACGGCTCGATCTATGCCGGTACAGCGGGTCTTGCGCTGAATGTGACGCGTTACGGGCGCTTGTTGTTGGAGTACCAGCGGTATAGCGCGGCCACGCAGAACAACTTCTACACGATCGGGTTCCGGCTGAACTTTTAGCGTGATGGCGAAGACCGTTCGAGCGGTAGAGAAGCGTTTTTTCGGGGAGCATGTCGTTGAGGATGCCTCCGTAAAGTCACTTTTCGGTATTCCGAGCGGCGGCTCGCGTAGCGGGGCCATTCGTCCGATTACCTCGCATGCAGGGTTGATCTGGGGCGAGCGTGTAAGTGCGGCCTTGCTGCTGGCCGCGACCGGACCTGCGCTGTTACTGTGTGCGCCAATTTTAGCCTTCGTTTACCGCAGTTCCCCGTTTGTGGCGCATGAGCGTCTGGGGAAAGACGGCAAACCCTTTCGCATGCTGAAGCTGCGCACCATGGCGCCTTCCACGGGAAAGCGCGAAGGGAATCTATTGGTCGAGTATTTGGAACGGGACCTTTCCAGCGCCAAGAAGCAGCGAGGGGACAAGCGCATCCGCAGCGGCTTCGCGGTGTGGTGCAGGCGGTATTCGCTTGATGAGCTGCCGCAACTGGTACACGTCCTGACGGGAAAGATGTCGCTTGTGGGGCCGCGGCCTTTGACCAAGCCGGAATTTGAGGAGCACTACGGGAGTCGGGCCGCGGAGGTGTTGGCGCTCCGTCCGGGACTTTCTGGATTGTGGCAGGTGCGGGGACGGAGCTCATTGAGCATGGAAGAGCGATTGGAGCTAGATCTGGCGTTGGCCGGGTCGCTGTCGCTACGGTTCTATATTGCTATTTTGCGAGAGAGCGTGGGCGCTGTACTTACAGGGAGGAATGCCTGGTAGGGGCGTTCGCTGAACGCTACGACCGTTCGATGTTGGTGGGCCAGTCTTTGATTCTCGCGTTCGTTTGCAGGTGAAGCTCTAAGAGTGCCTTTAGAGAGGCTAACTGGGCATGGTCGAGCTGATTCTTCGGAAGAAGCATGGGCAGGCCCCGTTGGCCATAGATGCACATGTAATTCTTCGTTTCTTTTACTTTTTTGATTAGCGCCCACTCCACACTGAGGCTTCCCCCGTGAAACTTAGTCGATATTCCAGATGGTGAGAACGTGTGGCAAAAGGGATATTTCATCGCGGGGTTTCTCATGGAGAGTGCCGCCTGAATCCACGGAAGAATCCCGAAAACCAAGAGCACACCAAGCGGGAAAACATAAAATTAGGAGAGGGCTGCCTGCCAGCTGCCCACTGACCGCAGAGCAGATAAGCACCACTAACAGTAGGATGAGGCGCACGGTTAATGAGTACTGAACGATCGCCCAGTAGACGTCACGAACCGCTAGTGTGACGCAGACAGCTAGATCGGCCGGGCGTTGTGATGCGAATAAGGATTACATCGCCGCGTGTTGTTTCGTATCGATCGAGACTACTGTGAGATCGCGATTGTGGAGGCCGTGGGGGAAGTAGTGACACCGTCGAGCACAATCTGGAGTGCGACGTTGTCGCCCGCGGTGACTCCCGCTGGAACGATCACGTTGAGCTGATAGGTGCCCACGAATTGCGGACTCAGTCCCGAGAAGAGCACTTCCGCGTTGATTCCGCCAATCAGGACGGAGGGTGTCTTGATAGTCCGGCGCAGAGCGTCGAGTGAATTATTGCCGTCGGCAATCGCGCTATCGACAGGACCTAAACCCGTGCAGTAGATGACCAAAGCGTCACCTGCTTTAGCGGGATGGGTAGTTAGGCCAGCGACTGCGTTGGCGGGCCAGGCGAGGGTGTTGTCCGGAAAATTTGTGGCAAAGCCGCGGCCAGCCAGCGCAAAGATGCCAGGAGACGAAGAGGCGATGTTGACGGCGGTGGGTGCGGAAGAGATGCCATCGCGGGTCACGATGACGTTGACCGTGGCGGAAGACGAACCGGGGGGAAGCAGTTCCCAAGGGACTTGCGCATTGATCTGAGAGGCCACCTGGTTGGCCGGGTTGTCCGGCTGTGCGTATAGCAAAGGCGCGGAGAACGAGCCCGCGGCCCCGGTGAAGGTGACTTTGGCGCTGCCAAGAGTGGCGGAAAGAGGAATCGTGTCCGCGCTCGCGACGCCATCGGCTAGAGCGGTTCCGAAGATAGAGATCAGGGAGCCGGGCGCGATGGGTTCGCTGCCGTCAAACGAAGCGGCATTGACCACACTGCCCGCCGGAACGACGGGTGTTTGAGCCGCCGCGGTAAGAGCGCTAAGTGGGACAAGGGAGAGAAATGTAGTAGCGCCTCGCATCATGCAACTTAGTCTATGGCCCGGATCGCTTCGAGGTGTTATGGGGATGTAAAAGCTTTGTGAAAGTACTCCGGGACGGGAATTAAAAGTGTGGGGCGTGGAGCGTGGCCAAAGTTTGGGCGACTTCGGGGTGCTTGCCGCCATCGAGGCGTAGGGCGAGGCCGGCTTCCTGCGCGGCTTCCGCGGGGTGATGCGCGAGAGCGAGCACACGGGCCAGGGTCCAATGCGGCTTAAACCAATTGGGCGCCCACGCAATGGCGGCGCGCAGGGAACGTTCGACGGCGACGGGATCGTTTCGTTCCGCAAAGACTTCGGCGAGATTGTACCAGGCGTTCTGACGATCTTCGGAGTTGGTGACGGCGCGGGTTCCTGAATCGAGCGATTGCGCAAGAGCGAGAAGGCGCGTGCCAAAGATGGGCGAGGAGCGGGCGAGGGTGGACATATCACGGGAATAAGAGAGGTCGTCCGAGGTACCGGCCGGGATCCAGGCGCGACTTAGCCGGTAGGCGCGGGTGGCCGTGTCGGCGTTGCCCGCGGCAATGGCGCGGTGGGCTTGGAGGAGGTAAGCATCGGCCGTGACGAGACGGATGGCGAGGAGAAGGAGTGCGCACGCGGGCGCAGCGGAGATGAATCGGACCGCCCAAGCTGTGTTGCGCGAGTGAAGGAGGGGAATAGTCGCTCGGGGATAAGGCTTGGTAGAGAGAGCGACTAAGAGCGCACTAAGGAAGAAGAACGGAAGCGCGGTGGCGAGGACAAAGCTGGCGAACTGGAGCGCGATCAGGAGCGCGAGCCATGCGGCGAAGAGTGGGATGCCGAGTGATGGTTGGGTGCGGATGAGCGAAATGCCTGTGCGGAAAGTGAGGACGATCAGGGCGAGCAGAAGCAACGCGCCGGGTAAGCCGGATTGCACCGCGGCATCCAGCAGGATGTTGTGGGGGGATTCGTGATAGAAGTCTGGATAGGCGCGCGCGAGTTCGACGGATTGGAAGCGAGGGAACTCGGGGGAGAACGTTTCCGGGCCGTAGCCGAGTGCGGGACGGGAAGCGATCATGCGGATGGAGTCGCGCCAGAGCAGCAGGCGAGCGCCTCCGCGCGTGTCTTGGGAGATCCAGAAGAGGCGCGCGCGGAGTTTAGCGCCGGCGGGGGAGAAAGTGAATGCCGAAGCGCAAGCGACGGCGAGGATGGCACAGGCGAGGGTGCGGCCGCGCCAGAGAGTGCGGCGAATCAGCATCCGGCGCGAGATCAGGATGGAGAAGAGGCCGCCAGCGGCGAGGCCGAGCAGGGCGGCGCGGGTGCCGCTGAGCGGGATAGCGATGGCGGCGAGAGTGGCGGTGACATAGCCGGCGATCCGGGGCACCAGACGGGAGGCGCGCTGCGCAGCGAGTACGCCGAGAAAGACCACGGGGAGAAGCGCGGCGGCAAGGAAGTCAGCGTGGCCGAGGGTGGCAGGTGGCCGCACGATCGTGTAGGGCGGTTCGCCGGTGAGGTAAGTGGCCGAATTCTGGAAGGGGTCAATGCCGAAATATTGGGCGATGCCGTAAAGGGCGATGCAGCCGCCGACGAGGGAAACAGTCCACAGAATACGGTCGAGCAGCCCCGGCGCGGTAGCCGCGGAAGCAGCGGCTGTGAGAGCGAATGCCGCGATGGCGAAAAGGGTGATCAGGCCAAGGCGACGCCAGCCACTTCCGTGAAGCGATAGGGCGGGGTGAGTCGAGGCGACGGTAGCGGCGGCGAACCAAAACCACTGGAGCGCGAGAAGAAGGGCGTAGGTCTTGGCCAAACGCGAGGTGCGCCATCGCGCGAGGTTCCGCGCGATGTCCGAGATGCAAAGAATTAGTAAAAAAGCGACGGCGGCCAGGAAGAGGGCGATCTTCGGCGTAATATCGAAGTGAAACAAAACACCAGGAGTGATGAGAAGCGGAACAGCACCGAGAATTAGTGGCGCAATGATTCGCATCACTTCACTTTAGTCGTCGAAGCCCGATTATGGAAGAGACTTTTGATGTATTTGAGTACGCCACTTACTTAGCCGCTAAGTGGCGGTTCCTGGCGTCCGCAGTCGGGATAGCAGGAGTACTGAGTGTCGGGATCAGTCTACTGCAGCCGAAGCGCTACACAGCCACCGCAACTTTGTTGATTGAGCCACCCGCTTCGGGAGATACACGGATTGCAACGGCAGTTAGTCCGATGTATCTGGAGTCATTAAAGACGTACGAAAAGTTGGCTACCAGCGACACACTGTTTCTGAAGGGCGCTACCCAGTTTGGACTGCAAGCGGAATCGCCGACCACGCCGATTGAGGCATTGAAGCAGCGGGTGTTGAGCGTTCGCAAGTTGCGGGATACGAAGGTGCTCGAGGTCTCGGTAACGCTGCACCGTCCGCAAGCGGCACAAGCCTTTGCTCATTACCTGGCGGAAGAGACGGTGAATCTAAGCTCGGAGGAAAACGCGGCTCAGGATCGGGATCAGATGGACCGGATGGCGCACCAACTGGGCGAGGCACAGAACCGGTTAACGAAAGCACGGACCGCTTGGGAATCGAGTGGCGCCGATGAGTTAGTTCTCGAATTACAACGCGATAATGATTCGTATCTAGAGTTACTCGGCAAGTTGCGGGAAAACATGCTGCAGTCGGAAACGGATCTGGCCGGATATGAAGAACAGGAGAGGATGGCTAAGGCATCGGAAACGGGGGGTTCAAGGGAAGAACTCCTGGAGATCCGGCAGCAGGTTCAGGCGGAACGGGTACGGGGCGTGAAGTACGCCGCGCAAGTGCGGGACTTAGAGGCAAAAGTAGCGGGGCTGCGACAGAAACTGGGTTTGATGTCGGCGCGCAGGGATCAGGCGGAGACGGAGCTGCGGCTCGCGCAAACAGGGTATGAGAGTACACTGGCGCGGAGCAACGATCTTCATGCGGGATCTGGGATGCATGGAGAGCGGCTGCGGGTAATCGATCCGGGCATTGTGCCGCAACGGCCGAGTTCGCCCAACGTGGCATTGAATGTGATCGCGGCAGTCAGTGTGGCGCTGATGGGCTCGTTATGTTGGCTGGCGATCGGCTTTGTACGAATGCGGCGCGAGCTTGTGTACCGTGTTCCGGCGTTGGCCCGTGTCTGCTGAGCGGAATGTTTGGAAGCGGCCCATTGGGACGCGGGAATGGCGGTCGGGCGCAGTACTGGGAGCCGTTGCGGCAGCGTTCGCGCTTCCGGTGGATGCGGGGACGAAGGCGATCGCGTTCGCGGCGGCAGCCGCGATGCCGCTTCTCTGGTGGCTGCTGTTACGACCCGTCACTTGGCTAGCGGCCTTCGTGGCGGTGGCGTGGGTGCTGCCTCCACTTCCGATCGCATTGGGAGATTCGGGGCCGCATGTGGCGGTTTTAGTAGTGGCGGTTGGCATCTGCGCGGGGGTACTGCGCGCGTCCGAGTGGATAGTGCGCGTGGATGGGCTGGGCGGTTCTGTTCTGACGCTGCTGGCCGTGATGGGGATGAGTGCGGCGACTGTAGGATTCCGTTCTCCCTTGCCCGTTGCGGCGGGAAGCTTCGCTCGCGTGGCGCTATTCGGAATCTCGGTGTACTGCTTCTTTTATTTGCGGAATGGACCGATGCGGGATCGGAGGCGGGACACGGCGGCGCTAGTGCGCGTGCTGTACGGGGCCGGGGTGGTGAGCGCAGTTCTGGCAGTGATCGACTTCCGGTACCAGTTTCCGGCGCCCGCGGGCTATGGGGCGCAATTTATCTGGTTAAGCACGGGGGTGTTCCGACGAGCTCAGGGAGTGTTTTATGAGGCGAGCACGCTGGGTTACCTATGCGTGTTTTTGCTGGTGATGACGGCGGTGGCGTTGATCTCGCCGTCGCAGCGCGGGCTGCCCGGAAAGCGTGTCCTTTTAGCGGGGAGCGTGCCGTTGTTGTTAGCTCTGCTGCTTTCGTTCTCGCGAGCCTCCCTGCTGAACCTGGGGGCGAGTATTTTGACGTTGGTGTGGCTCCGCCGGCGGACGTTTTCGTTTCGATGGTGGGCGGTGGGAACCGTGGCGGCGGGATGCTTATCGTGCGCCGTGCTGTGGGAGGTGTTTCCCCAATTTGGGGAGACCTATTGGACGCGCTTGTCCAATACGGCTCTGTTCTTAGTGGAGTCGCCGAATGCGGTGATGTCGGGGAGGTTAGATACATGGGCGAAGATCACTGGCTTCCTCGTGGCGCATCCGTTGACCGCGGTGTTCGGGATCGGGTATAAGACGCTGCCGTACTCGGAAGTGTTTGGTGAACCGTTGATCGCGGACAACACGTATCTCAGCATGTTTGCCGAAGTCGGCGTGGTTGGGTTGTTGGCACTTCTTTGGTTTCAGCTGCGGAGCTTGCGGGAGGCGTATAGCGCGAGCGGCGGACTCGAAGAGAGCCGGCGTTTTCTGGGGACGTGGATCTTTTGCTTCTCAGTGGGGCAAGCGGTGCAGATGTTTTCGGCCGATCTGCTGACTTACTGGCGCGTGTTTCCGGCTTATCTGATTGTGTTAGCGCTGGCGACTTATCCGGCGGCGCGAAGAGTGGCCGCCAAATGAGGATTCTGTATGTGGATCAGTTCAGTGAGATCGGCGGCGGACAGCGGTGTTTTCTGGATTTGTTGGATCCGCTGGAGGAGCGCGGGTGGGAGGTGGTGGCTGCGCTACCGGGCGAGGGGCCGCTGGTTGAGGAGTTAGCCGAGCGGGGTGTGCGGACGGAGCGGATCTCGTGTGGTCCGTACCGGTCGGGCGGAAAGGGTGTCGGTGATTACGTGCGCTTTGCGTTCGATGTGCAGCGGCAGAGTCGGGAGATTGCGGCCCTGTGCGCGCGCGATGCGTTCGACGTTGTTTACGTGAATGGTCCGCGGGTGCTTCCGGGGGTGTTGTGGGGGGCCGGCGGGGAAAAGCCGTTGCTGTTTCATGTGCATAGTCATCCGCAGCCGCGTCCTGTAGTGGCGTTGATGCGAGAAGCACTCGCACGGCGCCGAGCACTTGTAGTGGCATGTTGCGAATCAGTTGGACGGCCTTTCCGGCAGATCGTACCGGAAGAGCGGATTCGGGTGATTCCTAACGGGACAAGGGCGCTGCCGTATCGGATACGCGGCGCGCAAGCGCGCGGAGCGGTTCGATTAGGGGTGGTAGGCAGGATCGAGGCGGGCAAGGGCCAGCTGCTGTTTCTCCAGTGCGTCCGGATGCTTCTAGCAGAATTTCCGCAACTCGAAATTGTGCTTTGCGGGGGGCCCGGCAGAAGCGAACGGTATTGCGAGCAAGTTGGGAGGATGGCGAAGGAACTTCCGGTTCAGGCTTTGCCCTGGTGTGAAGACATCGCGGAGGTGATAGACGAACTGGACGTGTTGGTAGTGCCTTCAGAGATGGAGGGATTGCCGCGTGTGGTGTTGGAGGCATTTTCGGCGGGACTGCCGGTGGTGGCGTTTCCGGTGGGGGGCATTTCAGAGGCAATTGAGGATGGTGTGACCGGTTACCTGGCGCGGGAGTGCACGGCTACGGGATTGCGCGAGCGGATCGCGGAGGTGCTTAGGAGTGCGACTCCACCGAGAGAACAGGTGGCGCGGCAGGCGTATGAGAAGTGGATGCGTTGCTATGCGCTGGGGCGTTATCAGGAACAGATGCTTGCGGTGATAGAGATGACAGCTTTCGAAAGAGTGATGCAGCCGCTACTGCGATGAGCGCGGCAACCAGGACGAGCCAGGAGTAACCGAAGTGGGTTACGGCTAAGCCGGCGAGCGAAGCAGCAACAGCTTGCGCGGCGGAGGTGACCAGGAAGTTTAGCCCTGAGGCGGCGGTCCTTTGGCCGGGTTCGACGCGCTCCATCAATAAGGTGAACGTGCCGGGTTCGCCCATGTACTGCGTGGCCATGAAGCCGATATAGGCGATGCCGGCCCAGGAGGGCGTGTGCAGCACCAGGAACGAAAGCATGATCGTGCTGGCGACGAGTTGCATGGTGGAGATGCCGCGGATCAACCCAAGTTTGCGCAGCACCAAGGGAGAGAGGGACACGGCGAGGGCTTGGATGAGCTGCGAGGCGGAAAAGATGATTCCCAGTTGCGGGAGCGGCATGTGCATGCGGGTGAACAGCACGTTGAAGAACGGGTTCAGCGCGCCGACGCCCAGGTTCCAGAGAGCGATCGCGATTATGAATTGCTTGAGGAAAGAGTCGAGGCGGAAGAAGGGCAGGCTTTGGTGGGCGATGGCGGTGAGCTTTAGCTTGCGGAGGGGGATGATGCCGGCCAAGACGACCGTGGAGCCGATCAGGAGCGCCGTGCGGTAAGTGGCCACCTTGCTCAAGGCGTGAATGGTGGCGAGTTTGGCAGGCAGTGCGCCTCCGATGAGACCGCCTAGGAAGCCGACCGCAATGCCTGTGGAGAAGAAGATACTGAAGCCGCGTGTGCGGTTGCTTGGCGTGGTGAGTTGCGTAATCACGGGCAGGATGCTGACCGCCCAACAACTCGAGATCATGCCGGAAAGAAGCGCGAGGAGAAGGTGGAGCGGCGGGGTCGTGACGAGGGCGCGGAGGGCAGAGAGCAGCGAGATGGCAATGAGCGTGAAGACTAGGGTGGTGCGCGCGCGAAACCGGGGGAGCCAAGAGATGGCGGCGAGGGAGCCGAGTAGGCTTCCGGTGGTCATGGCGGCGGTGACGTAGCCGATGAAATCTTCGCGGAAGTCGAGTTTCAGGAGATAGAGGTTGTAGAGCAGGAAGTAGATGAAGAGCCCGAGATTGAAGCACGTGGCCGCGGCGAGGAATTGCCAAAAGGGACGTCCGAGTTGGAGGCGGCCCCGCCCGAACCAGGAGATGCCGCCGGTAAGTGTGGGGATGAGGGCGCGCAGGTGATGCACGGAGCGATGGACGAGGTGGAGTATGTAAAGGAAGCGGGCGCGGAGACGGACGGAAAGAGTGCGTTGGTGGTCTAGGAGGTGGACGGCGGCGACGGGTCCGGGGAGCGATACGGGAAGGAGGCGGCGCAGCGCGATGGAAAGTTTGGCGCGATTTGAGGAGAGGAGGCTCCAGTGAAGCCAAAGCTCCGTTTTCGCGACGTGCGGGATTTCGCGAATGGGCGAGTAGGAGTAAGTGGAGACCCAGTGTTGGATGGCGGCAGGTAGATCGGAGAGGGCCGCTAGTGCTGCTGCGCTAAGAGCGCAGTCGAACCACTCCCGCGCAATGGAGAAGCATACGGCTTGGAGACGCTGCAGGGAAGAATCGTGGAGAGCGCTCCAACGGAGCCAGAACGGGTCGTCTGCTTGATGCCGTTCGAGGAACGAAGCGATCTCATAGAAGTGCGACGGCCGCATATCGCCGCGCAGGGTGTGGCGGAGAGCGTGGAGGCAAGCGTAGGCAAGAGCGTCTTGCGGCGCCAACGAAGAAAAGGTGAGAGTGCCGAGACCGCGGGTAATGCGGCGTTCCCAAAAGCTGTCGAGACCGATAGGTCCAAAACCTTCGGTGTGCGCGTCCCAAAGGCGAAAGTGGAGGTCGCAGGAAATGGGAATGTCGACGTCGAAGTAGTCGCCGCGCCACTGCCATCCGGTTTTGCGGATCATAGCAGGCAGGTGATCAATGGGGTGCTTGGCGCCTGCCGAGATCGGCTCGTAACCGAGGTTCAAGAGAGCGTCGCGGGCGCGTTCGAGCTGGGGCGGGGGAAAGTAAAGGTCAAGATCATTTTGCGTTCTGAGTTCGGGACGAGGGGCGAACCCAGGACAGTGAGAGAAGCCTTTAAGGACGAGGTAATCGACGTGGGCTTCGCGGAACGCGGACTGAATTTCTAAGGTCGTTGTTTGGAGGCGCTGCCAACGGATGGTGTTCGCTTCTAAGTTGTGTCTGAGCCGTTGTGTTACCCAAGCGGGAACAGCGGTGGGCAGATTCTGACTAAGAGCGAGCGTGAGATTCGTGCGATCGGAAAAGGAGAGTAGCGTTCGCCAAGCTTCGTCATCAAGCTGCAAAAGAACGTCGGACGAGGGTACCCGGAAGCGAAGCTGATGGAACAGAGCGCGAACGTGGATCGGAAGTTGCACTTCAGAAGTCCGAGCGAAGCGCGAATTGGAGGCGGCGCGGGTCGCCGGCGGAGAAGGCTTTACCGAAGAATGGACCGAAGTCGGGATACGGTCCGGGGATGCCGATGTTGGGGTGGTTTAGCAGGTTAAAGACGTCCGCGCGCATTTCTAGGCCGGCGTGCTCCCCAAGCCCAAAGCGGCGGTGGAGCGTGGAATTCAGGACGACGTTGCCGGGACCGGGAAGCGTGTCGCGCCCGGCGTCACCGAAAGTGAACGGTGCAGGGTCGGAAAAGGCAGCGGTGTTGAAGAAATGGTCAGCGTTGCGCTGGGAAGCGGGAAGGTTGGGACTTACACCAGGAACGACGTTGGGGCGGTTGGGTGTTCCGGAATTAGCGAAATCAGTGGCGAAGTAGACGGGGTTGAGTGGCGTGCCGTCTTGCATGATCAGCGTACCGGCAAACACCCAATGAGAAAGCAAGCGGTGCATGTGAGGCACGCCGGGGAGATCTAACGTGTAGCCCGCGCTGACGCGCCGGCGGACATCGAAGAAAGAGAGGCCGCGCTCAAGGCGCAGGTTGCGTTCATCCTGAGCGCCGAAGCTTTCGTATTGACCGGGTACGACGCTGTCGGCGTCATCGATGGACTTAGACCATACGAAACTGGCGAGGAAGGCAAGGCGGGAGCCCCATCGCCTTTCGGCTTTCACTTGGAGCGAATGATAGATGGAGTTGGCCAGATGCTCCCGCTGAAAGATAGTGCCGAGATCGGGGAAGGTGCGTAGCGACTGCAAGTCGCCCGGACGGGGCGGAAGGTCTTCTCCTGTTTCCACATGAGCGGGAGTGTTGAAGCGACGGAAGCGACCGAGGTCGGTACCTTTAGTGCCGATGTAGGCAATCTCAAAGAGCGTTTTGCCGGGCAGGCTCCGCTGAACATTGGCAGACCACTGACCAACGTATGGCGTGCGCGCATTGCGATCCAAACCGAAATAACTCGGGAAGCCGGTGGACTGCGTAGTGGGAAATCCGTTCTGCAGAGTAAGCAGGGGCGTCACGCCACCGGGTTCATTGATCACGTTCGGGACGCCGTTGAGAACCAGGTCATAGGTTTCTTCGGCAATCTCCGGGCTGAAGTATATGCCGTAGCCTGCGCGAAACACGGTGCCACCGCCCTTCTCAAAGATGCCGGGGAGGTTCCAAGCCAAGCCTATGCGCGGCGCGAAGTTATTGCGGTCTGGATTGACAGCAGTAGACCCGCCGATAAGGACAGGGTCGGCCGGAAGGGTGGAGTAGTCGAGATTGAAGAGCCGATTCCGTTCTTCGCTAAAAGGGGCGGTGTACTCATAGCGGACGCCAAAGCCGATAGTAAGACGCCGGAGAGGATGCCAATCATCCTGGAGGAAAGCGGCAAAGCTGTTCTGTCGCAGGTAGGCTTGGGAGGCGCCGCCACTGCGTTTGGTGGTGACCGGGAAGCCGAGCAGGAAATCGGCAAAGGCATCTCCGGTGGCGTTCGGATTCTGAAGATCAGCCGTGTAGCCGCCATTGAACAAGAACTGTCCACGCGGGTACTGGCTGCGGAGGTAAGCCATCTGGAAGGTGGTCCATTGGAAGCCGGCTTTCCAGGTGTGGCGGCCCGTGGTTTTGGACAGGCCGGTGGAGGCATACCAGAGATTGTCGCGCTGTTCCTGAGGCAGAGTGCTCGAGTCTTGCACGGTGTCGAAGTCGGTGACGGTGAGCGAGGGAAGGCCGAAGGTGAACGGGTCGGCAGAGAGTCCATGGATGCCGAGATCGGCGGCGACGTTGGTTTGAAAGGCGCTGAGAGGTAGGTCGAACACGCGAAGCCGAGTTAGCGCGAGATGCGTTTCGAGCACCCAGGAATTGCCACTCCACACATGGCCGAGCACGCCACCCAAGGCACGGAGGCTTTCGCTGGTGGGCCGTTCGGGGAAGGCGCCGGCGAGCAGATTGCGGTCATCGTTGGCAGCGAAGCGGAAGAAGACGCGCTGCCGGTCATTCCAACTGCGGTCGAGGCGCACAAGACCCGTGTCGTCCTGGTTCTGATTGGGCGTGGAATCGATGAAATTCGAAGAGGGAGAATTGGGCGCGTTAGGTAAGGGCTCGTAGATCTCCAGATAACGGGCAGTGACGGGATCAATGCGGCTGGCTGGAATGACGTTCCCGGCAAAGGGGACACGCGCGCCGGACGAGTCCAGGCTGAGCGGGTCGAAGATCGGACTACGGTTCGAGAAGTCCCCGGCGCGAACCGTGGAATCAGGGACGAGGTGTTGGGTGGCGCTTCCGGACTTTTCGCGGAGTCCTTCGTAGTTCACGAAGAAGTAATTGCGTGAAGAGAGAGGGCCGCCCAGCGCCGCGCCGAATTGCTGTTGGCGGAAGATGCCGCGCGGGAGATCGGGAATCTCAAAGAAGCCCTTGGCATCGGTTGCTTCGTTTTGAGAGAAGTCAAAGAGGCTTCCGTGAAACTCTTTGGTGCCCGATTGAGTGACCATATTCACGACCGCGCCTCCGGCTTGCGAGAATTCGGCGGAAGCGAGGGCGGTTTGCACACGAAATTCGGACACGGAGTTAAGAGGCGGAATCAGGGCGATGGAAAAGGTGTTGCGATCCGTGTTGTTGGCGCCATCCAGGAGGTAAGCGTTCGCGGTTGACCGTGCTCCGTTTACAGGAGGGTTTAGGGCAACGGCGCCGCGCCCGGCTTGAAGATCGTTGATGATGTCGTGAGTGAAGCCCCCAAGCTGACGAGGAATTACACCAGCGCCGAGAGTGACCAGGGACATCACATTGAGTTGCGGAAGCGGCAGACTGTTCATCACTTTGGAGGGCAGAAGATATTCTTCGGCGTTGTCTTCGGACTGAAGCGCGGACGAGTGGGATTCCACGGTGACGGTGTCGTGAACCGGACCGGGAAGCAGGGTGAAGTCCAGGCGGCGTTTCTGGCTGAGATCAAGCGTGATAGCAGCGCGGGAGGAAGTGCGGAAGCCGTTTTTTTGAGCGGTGACGGCATAGGTGTCCGGAGCGAGATCTTCCAGGCTATAGGCGCCAGCGGAGGCAGTGACAGCCTTCCGGATAAATCCCGTTCCGGTGCTTACGGCAGTGACGGTGACATCAGACATCAGGCCACCAGAAGAGTCGCGAACCTCTCCGAGCAAACTGCCGGAAGAGACTTGCGCCCAGCTTAGCCCGGGGACAAACAGCAGAAGGAGGAAGCGAAACATCAGTCGCGTTCCTGTAGCGCGGTGAGCGATTCCAGCGTGGAGACGGCTTGGTTGAGATCGCGATAGCGCATTTCCCAAAAGGCCGCTGCGCGGAGGCGATGGAAGGTATTCAGTTGCTCATTGCGGACGGATTCGCGTCCGGAGGTGATGACGCCGGCGAGGCGCTCAAGCGCGATGTGCCTGCAGAAGGTGCGGATGGAGTGCGCTCCGGGATGATGGCGATCGAGGAAGACGACGTGGTCGATCCGGCAGCCAGCCGACGTTGTGATGCGGGCGAACTGATCGGTGCGCGCCTCGATGGTGAATTTCCCATTAGCGAGAAGGCGGCTTTGACGCCCAGAAAGTTGGGGGAAGAGGGAGGGTGCATCCTCGCGGAATCGAAGGGTGTACGGGTTGCCGATGCCCATTCGATCGGGGCGGCTCCGAACGAGGTAAGTGGCGTCGTCACTGATGAACGTCCATCCGCGGGAGGCACAAGCAAAAGCCAGGGTGCTTTTTCCTGCGCCGGATTCACCGCAAAGGAGAAACCCTTGTCCGTTATGCTGCACGAGCGCTCCGTGGACGGGGGCGAGGTAAAGGTCGTTCACCATGCTCAGCAGTGCAGCGTCCAGAAAGAAGTAACGCAGGAAGCTTTCCTCTCGCTCCACAGAGGAATTAACCCAACCAAAAGCGAATCCGAAGCGGAAATCGCAAGTAAGCGAGTTATCCGCATCCGAGACAACCGACATCAGGTGTTCACGGGCACGGAAGGACGGCGGCGCGGGTAGTCGATCGTCGGCGGAATAGGACACGCCAATGGAGAGATGAATGGGAGGCACGGAAAACACGGGGGGGAACAGACCGAAGCTCACGTCCGCGGCGCGAAGGATCGCCGTAGAGTTGGTGTTGATACGCGCGGGAAAGCCAAGCGGATAGATGGTTTGCGAGAGCGGTAAGTCCGTCTGGCAACCGAGGGGATCGCATACAGGCTCGATGTATTTGCGTTCGACTATAACCGCACTCATAAAGGGGGTCTGGGGAAGCGTAAGTTTTAGTTAGCTTACGGAAGGGAAACAGGTGAAAGCTAGGGAGGCCCAGGGATTTTACAAAAAAGGAACAAAGTAGCACTTCGTTTTTACGTAGGGTGGAGAAGGAGGGATCCTGGTGCGCACGGCAATCGTTCACTACTGGCTTCTGAACATGCGGGGAGGGGAGAAAGTGGTGGAAGCGTTATGCCGCCTGCTGCCGGGCGCGGACATCTTCACGTTGTTCTACGACCCCGAGAAAGTGTCGCCTCTGATCAGAAGCCGCGTGGTGAAGACTTCTTACCTGCAGCCGCTGAAGCGGATTTACCGATCGCTGCTTCCGCTGATGCCAAGCGCTCTCGAGAGCTTGGACCTCCGGGGATACGATCTGGTGATCAGCAGCGAATCCGGACCGGCAAAGGGGGTTTTGACACCATCGAGCGCTCGACACGTTTGTTACTGTCACACGCCGATGCGGTATTTATGGGATCTCTATCCGGCTTACCGGGGCGAGTGGACGCGCTCTGCCTGGAGCAAGGCGATGCTCACCATGTTCGCGCCCTTCCTGCGAGTCTGGGATTACTCGACAGCCGCACGGGTTGATGAATTTATTGCGAACTGCGGCTATGTACAACGCCGGATCTGGAAGACTTACCGTCGAGCATCCCAAGTGATTGCACCTCCGGTTGCGGTAGAAACGTTTTATTGGAGGCCGCCCGAAGATTACTACTTGATCGTTTCGGCGCTGGTTTCTTATAAACGGCTGGACTCCGCAGTGAGGGTCTTTTCCAAGAGCGGACGGAAGCTGCGCATTGTGGGGGAAGGTCCGGAGTATCGAGAGTTGAAAAAGCACGCCGGTCCTACCGTCGAATTCTGTGGATTTGTGCCGGATTTGGAGTTGCGGGAGTTATATTCACGTTGTCGAGCATTTGTCATGCCGGGCGAAGAGGATTTCGGACTGACAGCAGTGGAGGCGATGGCTAGTGGAAAACCAGTGATTGCACTTGCCCGAGGAGGAGCATTGGAGACGCTCCCCTCCAACGAGGCATACGGAGGATTTCTGTTTCCGGAAGCGACAGACAATTCACTCAGGGACGCACTTGTTCTCTTCGACAGATTCGAGCCCGATCTGAGCCGCGTGCTTCTGCAAGCCCGTGCAGAGCAGTTTTCCGACGCAGCATTCGAAAGCAAAATGCGGAATCTGTTATTTGGGGCCGATGAGATTGGCGGGGAAAGAACGAAGCTCAAGACGTGGCCGGTGTCAGACGGTTCGAGGGCGGGACTGCTGGGCGTTGGATAAGTGCGCCAGATTAGTATCGTTAACAATTAGTCGTCGTCAAAGTGTGCTTGGGCGAGAGTCTTCAAGAGGGTGCGTACGAAATCCCGCGGAGATTCCTCCGGCAAGAAGTGGCCGCTCGCTTCAATCACGCCGCCGGTGACGTTTTCGGCTACCCGCTCGACCATCTCTCTTACCATTGCACCCAGAAGCGCCTGCGCCAGTTGATGGCGATCCACCAAATCTTCGTTCCACCGAGCGCAACGACGGGAATTTGGACCTTATCGATCAAGGGTTGGGTTTGATCGATGGCGGTGAAGGCGGTGCGATAGACTCCCGTAGCCGCGAGGACTCCCGCAGAACCGGAGAAGGTGCGGAGGTATCCGTCGGCTGTTGAACCCTCGATAGCGGCAGGATTTGCGGTTGCTCCCATCATAAACCAAATAAGAAAGGCACGCTCGTTTCCGACAATCAAGCGCTCCGGAACTCCGGGAGCGAGCGGCAAGAGCCGCCACCACATGGAACCATTCTTCATAGCTCCCGGGGTGTAGACGATCACTTCGCTAAGAATCTCCTGAAGCATGACAGGACCTTCGATATACAACGGCGTCGCCACTTCCGACGGGTGACGAGCGGCCCACAACAAGGCGGGAGGCGCGCCCATGTCGTGTGCTGCAATCGTCAAGGGCCGGCCAGAGCCAAAGTTGATTTGCTTGCCAGAGCGCGGAAATCGTTCACCAGAGAGATCCCATCGTAACCCTCGGTATCCGCCGGTTGGAGAATTCGCCGAACCCGCGCATGTCGGGTGCGAGCACGGAGCATCCGGCGTCCGCCAGGAGCGGCATCACTTTACGCCGAGAGAAGCTGGCGAGCTGGCGCCGAGAAGTCCGCGCCAAAGGAGCACGGCGGGTCCCTCCAGATGGCCGCCAATTTCGACATCAGCACCTTGGGCTGACTTCTTTCGGAATCCGGGAATGTCCAACACTGGCTTTTGCATTTCGCCTGGCTGGTTTATGGTTTCAGGAGCTCCGTCTTGTATTTGGGGGCAAGGGCTTCGCTTTTCGCTCTGAAGCTCTGCTGCTGAGCAGGGTCCAGCGGCGGGGGCGGCGTCGTCCGGGTGGGGACTGGAACACCAACCTCCTGGAAAAACTCTTCCTGTCCGGACGGTGCGCACAGGCATAATAGCCGCGCCGCCCGCTGCGATTTGTTTTGAAATTGGTGCGGCGCATTTGCGGGGATGTTGATGCATTCTCCGGCATGAACCGTTCGATGTTGATCCCGAAAGACGGCTTCGATTTCTCCTTCGAGCACGGTGAAGGACTCCTCAAAGTCGTGGCGGTGCAGCGGTGGGCCGCCTCCGGGCGGGATGTGCATGTCGATCAAGCAGTAACGCCCGGCCGTATCCTTTCCAGAGAGAAGAATGGTGTAGGTATCTCCGACTAAGCCGATGTGAGGCTGATCAGAACTATCGGAATTTGCGACGGTGAGACTACGTTTGGGATCATCCGCGGGAATGCTCATGAGAGTTTCCTTCCAGTTTTAATTTTGATTCTTTTCGGCCGCCCATGCTTCCGCTGTCTCTCGGGCGAAGTTCCGGTAAGAGCGAGGCGCATGGCCCAATAGAGCCGTGAGTGCGGCGATGTCTGTCGCGCCGGCAACGAAGCCGCGTTCCAGGTAGCCTTGGAACATCATTCGTATATCGAACGCGGACCAGGAAGGCGCGCTTTGCCGCATCCGTTCCTCAAAGGCATCCATGTCCTCGCCTCCATAGCGGATTTCCTTGTGCAAGAGTTCGCTCCAGATACCGGCCGCCATGGGACCGGTCAAGGGTTCCGGGCCGTTGAGGTTGTACGTTTTACCCTCATGGCCACTGTCCGTCAAGGCGATGGCTGCCGCTTCCGCGATATCGCGGATGTCAACCGCCGAGATTCCTGCGCGCCCGAGCGGCATAGGATACAGACCGGCCTTCGTGAGCGGATCTTTAAGCGACTCATCATTCTGAAAAAAGTAGTTGGGACGAATGATGGTGAACGGAACATCGAACTCCCGTAAGGCGGCTTCGATGGCTAACTTAGAGGCAAAGTGAGGTACATCTTTGAAGTGCTCGACGCGGAACACCGAATGGTAAACGATGTGATGGATCTTGCGCTTCTTCGCCAGATCATACGCAATGAGGCCTTGCGTGAGTTCGTCTGGAGTGACGGCATTGAGGAGATAGAGCTTTTCGACTCCATCTAATGCGTTCTCGACTGCAGGGGGATCGAGAAGATCGCCTTCCGCCACCTCGACGTTTTCCGGAACCGCCTTCGGCATCTTCGACGCGGCATTCCTGTTCCGCACCAATACGCGAACGGCGACGTCGCGTTTGAGGAGTTCTTTTACTACTGTAGAACCGACTTTTCCAGTGCCGCCGACAACCAATACTTTCATGCGATTTTCTCCTGCATGCGCCTTCAATTTAGCGGGCGTTCTCCCATGGGGACAAGAGGATTTGCGAAACTGATTGTTTCTCCAGGGAAACAATGCGCGATCTGAATGAGCTTGGAATTTTTGCGGCAATTGTGGATGAGATGAGTTTCACGCGCGCCGCCGACGCGCTGGAGATATCGAAGGCGACGGTGAGCAAAGCGGTCGCACGATTGGAGAGCCGTTTGGGCGCGCGGCTCTTCGAACGGAGTACGCGCCGCTTGCGTCTTACGGAAGCTGGTGAGATTTACCTGGAATATTCGCGTCGCGCGTTGGATGAGGCGAACGAGGGTGAGGCAGCGGTCACCAAGCTAACTGAGAAACCGCGGGGCACGCTTCGCGTGGTTATGCCGGTTACGCTTGCGCAGGCTTCGGTGGCGCCTAAGTTGGCGCGCTTCCTGCGGATTTACCCGGAACTGCGGCTCGAGATTTCTTTGGGAGGCGGACAGGTGGATCCGATCGCGAGGCGCGTCGATGTTGCCTTTCAGACTGCAAAACCGACGGCCGATTCGCAAGTGATTCAGAAGCGAATGCTGCGTGTGCAGATGGGAATCTATGCAAGTCCGTCTTATCTGAGCAGCGCTCCGCCGCTTCGTACGCCGCAAGACTTACTGCAGCACGCGTGTCTGACGCTTACGGCGACGCGCGAGGATGCGAAATGGACTTTACAGAGAAGCGGAGGGAAGGCACAGGAGATTCGAGTACGCAGCCGGATCTCGATAGGCGACCCGGTCATTCACTTACAGCTGTGCCTGGACGGAGTTGGGGTTGCCATTCTCCCGCATTGGCTGGCCGGCGACCATGCGCGAAAGCAACAGATCGTTCGAGTGCTTCCGGATTGGACACCGAGCCCTGTCGAGTTGTATGTTCTTTATCCCACTCGCTTGAGCATGACGCCTAAGTTGAAAGCTTTTGTGGAGTTCATCGAAGATGTGATTCCGAAGCCTTGATTTCTGCGCGTAAGGGATCCGCTGTGCAGCGGGTCCTGTTACGATGAGCCCGATATGATTTTTCCTAGTGGTGTACCAGAGATTCCCGTGGCCAACATTGACGTAGCGGCAAGCTACTATGTCAACACGCTGGGCTTTACTCTGAACTGGGGAGACGAGCAAGGCGGCATTGCCGGTATTTCCAGGGGCGCCTGCAGACTGTTTCTTACCAATCGGTCGTTCCGGGAGTTTTACGGGAACACGGGGCCTCTTATTTTCTGGCTCAATCTCGAGAGCAAGGCTGAGGTGGACGAATTGTTCGCCGAGTGGCGGACCGCGCAGGCGAAGATTGTGTCCGAGCCGGAGGACAAACCGTGGAAGCTGCGCGAGTTTCTGGTGGCCGATCCGGATGGCAATCTCCTCCGCGTGTTTTACGATTTTCACTGGGATCTGTAAGAGGATTATTTTCTCAGCTTGATCGCGTCGCTCACCCGCGCTCGGACCCGTCAATTGACTGCTGGGCACTGGAGCTAGGACGCTTCAGTAGACCGATTGTCATGCACCCCTTGCTTTTGCGCGGTTCCTGTGAAATCTCTGTAGGAACTCCTATCGAGGATCTGTACGAGATGCCGTCTTCTCGTAACATTGCTTTGCTTCAAGGCACACTCAGCTGGCTCATTCTGAAAGTGCTCGCGCTTGAGCCGATGCATGGACTGGGTATGATCCCGGCGCATAGCCCAGTTGACGAACAACACGTCTCATGTGAAGCCTGGTTCACGTTTCTCGCGCTTGCGATGGCAGGCGCGCTCGACGTTTCATCGGAAGACTCAATAGGAGAACCCCCATACAAAGGCTCGGGGCAACCTGGCGCCATCTCTTCGCAAGCAGGAGGTGGACAGCACTCTCGACGAGGAGATTCGTTCCTACATGCAACTGCTTGGGGACGAAAAGATGGCGGCCGGCGCCCATAGGGAAACCGCGCGGCGCTAGGCGGCTATGGAGGCTGGAGGAGTCGAGACGATCAAGGCACAAGTCGGCGATGTACCGGACCGTGAGTGCTCAGTTTCCGCTCTGGCCCGGCTGCTGTTTCCGAATGATGATCCGATCGGCAAACACACACTCTTGTGGAAGGGCAAGGCGGCGGGCTCGATGCCGATGTGGCCGGTGTTGCCGGTGACTCTTTGGAGCGCGGGCTTGACCGCGGACCGGCCCTCACGGTGTATCTTCCCTAGGGACGCGTGAGCGTACCTTCTGAGTTCGTTCTCGAACGCGAGTGAATCGATGGCCGTTGTTCCCGCAGTGCGCGTCGTGATGAAGCACCTCGATCCAAATATGCCTATGGCCGACATACGCACCTTCGACGATGTAGTCAGCCGTTCCGTCTCGCCGCAGCGGATGAATTCCGCCTTTATCGTCACTTTCAGCGGGTTCGCTCTACTGCTGGGGAGCCTTGGCATCTATGGTGTTCTTTCGTATACGGTCCGCCGCCGCACTAGTGAGATTGGCCTTCACGTGGCCCCTGGCGTGAATGAGTCGAGCATCCTGAGGGTTACCATTGCGCAAGGTCTTATACCGGTTCTTGCCGGTATTGTTATCGGCGCTCGGCCCTTAGACTTTCTATTTACGGGATTGTTTCGGCATTGTTACTGTTGACCGCGGCACTGGTGTGTTTTGTACCATGACGCCGGGCGATGAGAACCGATCCCGCTATTGCTTTGCGGCCGGAGTAAGCGGAGCAAGCATAAGAGAAACGTGGAGACCGCGCGAGTTGATGAGGGCCGAATAGCCTGGACTAGACTTGGTGCATGATTCGTCAAATCGCGCCGCAGTTCTTTACCACGAACGTTCCCGCTACTCTCGCCTATTACAAAGATAAGCTCGGCTTTGCTTGTCTGAGCACGTGGCAAGATCCCCCGGTTTATGCAATCGTGGCGCGTGACCAGCACGCGATTCATTTTCGCTGCGCCGAGCCGCCCAAAGCCAACCCTGACAAGTATCCGGAGGAACTGCTCGACGCTTATCTCTTTGTCGAGGATGCGGACGCGCTGTATGCCGAGTACAAAGCGCGAGACGTGGAGTTCACCCGACATCTTGCCGACACGCCGTGGAATTTACGCGAGTTTGTCGTAAAGGACTGTGAGGGCCGTTTACTCGCCTTCGGCGCGAACTTGTAGGATCAGCCCGATTGGTGAAGAATGATGTACGCCCGCAGAGAATGATTGTAAGAAATCCGGCTCGGTGCCGACTATCTCTGATGTGAGCGAGCTAGACGACCGCTATGAACTTGCCGTCGCGGAGTATGGGACGGCGCTCGGCCGGCTGGCTCGCGGATACGAGGCTGACCCCGAGAAGCGGCGCGATCTGTTGCAGGAGATTCATGTTGCGCTATGGAGAAGCCTTAAGGGATTCGATAAGCGCTGCTCGCTGCGCACTTGGGTTTACCGTGTCGCGCACAATACGGCAGCCTCGTGGGTGATCCGCCAGAGGCGTGAGAGAGCGGAGATGGTGAGCCTGGAGGAGATCGAGGAGATCCCGGTGCCGCACGACGCCGATCGGAGTATTGCGGTTGAACGGCTCACACGATTGATTCACCGCTTAAAGCCGATGGATCGACAAGTAATTCTGGCGTGGCTGGAAGGGATGGATGCGGCTGCGATTGGCGAGATGACCGGATTGTCGGGGAGAAACGTGGCGACCAAGGTTCATCGCATCAAAACACTTCTCGCGCGCAGTTTCAACGAGGGAGAACGCTATGTCCAATGATCCCCATACTCGGGATGTCCGGGATCTCTGGCAGAACCAGGAAGAGGACACGATGGCCATCACACTTGACGATGTCCGCCGCCGGGCAACCCGCCTGGAGGGACGGATTTATTGGCGAAACGTGCGGGAATATGTCGCAGGGGCGGTGGTGATTCCGGTGTTTGGAGCAAGCCTTTTGCACTTTCGGGGTTGGCGTCTGGCTGCTCCGCTATTGATGATCGCCGGGGCGGTATGTGTTCTCTATCAGCTTCACCGGCGCGGAGCTGCCCGATCGCATCCAGAGGAGATGGGCCTCCGAGCTTCCGTGGATTTCCATCTCAGGGAGTTGGAACGTCAGCGCGACGCGCTGCACAGTGTATGGGCGTGGTATCTGCTTCCGTTCGTCCCGGGACTTGTGGCCGAACTCGTGGTGGCCGCGGCGGATCGTGGAATGGATGCGCGATTGGTGCTTTTCGGCTGTGCCGTGCTCTTGATTTTCGTAGGCATCTGGAGATTAAATGAGTCGGCCTCTCGAAGACTGGACCAGAGCATTCGGGAGTTGAGGGAAATGGGGAACCAATCGTAGCAGTTGATGAGTAAAGGAGGCGACTTATGCCACGAGGAGTTTACGCTTGGGTGATCATACTAGTCCAGACAGTCGCGCTGGCGCAGGCGCCGGCTTCGGAAAAGACGCCTGTGCCGCGCGACGCCGAGATCCGCAGAATACTTCTCGATCGCATAGGCGCGGAAGACAAAGGGATCGGCATCGTAGTCGGCGTGGTGGATGCGAGAGGCCGTCGAGTAGTGGCCTACGGCAGCGTGAATAAAAACGACAAGCGTCCGTTGGACGGTAACACCATCTTCGAGATCGGCTCCATGACGAAGGTGTTTACGTCGCTAGTGCTGATGGACATGGCGCGAAAGGGCGAAGTCTCGGTGAGCGACCCGGTAGCGAAGTATCTGCCGCGCGGAGTCAAGATGCCCGGGCGTAATGGGAAGTCGATTACGTTGCAGGATCTGGCGACTCAGAGTTCCGGGCTGCCGCGCATGCCGAACAACTTCAATCCAAAGGACCCGGCGAATCCGTACGCGGACTACACGCCCGATTTACTTTATGCATTCCTGTCCGGTTACAAATTGACCCGCGATATCGGTTCGCAATTTGAATATTCCAATTTGGGCGTCGGCCTGCTGGGGCATGCGTTGAGTCTTCGGGCAGGCGTGGATTATGAATCGATGGTGAGATCCCGCGTTCTCGACCCGCTGCACATGGGCGACACTCGCATCATTCTGACACCGGGGATGAAGGCGCGATTGGCGGCGGGGCATGGCCCCGGGCTGGAGCCGGCACGCAATTGGGATCTGGACGCATTGGCAGGCGCGGGAGCGTTGCGATCGAGCGCCAACGACATGCTTACGTTTCTCGCCGCGAACCTCGGTTATCTGAAGACGCCGCTGGCCGCGGCCATGGCTGAACAGATTTCTATTCGCCGGCCGACTGGAATTCCCGATATGCAGGTGGCTTACAACTGGATGATTCAAACCAAGAATGGGAACTCTATTATTTGGCACAACGGCGGCACGGGCGGATACCGCACCTGGATGGGCTTCGATCCCAAGAGCCGCGCCGGTGTTGTGGTGCTTTCGAACATCTCTTCCCCCGAGGGGCCAGACGACATTGGTTTTCATCTCCTGGACGCGAGTTATGCCTTGCGCACGATCAGTGCTCCTCAGGAACATAGGGAGATCGCACTGGACGTTAAGATTTTCGACCGGTATGTAGGGAGTTATCAGTTAGCGCCTAACGTTCTTATGACTATGTCGCGCGAAGGCAACCAATTCTTCACACAATTGACGGGACAACCAAAGTTTCCGATTTTTGCGGAGAGCGAGAAGCAGTTTTTTCTGAAGGTCGTGGACGCGCAAGTCACTTTTGTGACCGATGATCGGGGTCGCGCGACGGAAGCAGTGCTCCATCAGAACGGCAGAGACCAAACGGCGAAGCGAATCGAAGCTGGTGATGCAACGGCGATGGCGGAGGTGTCGGCAAAGCGGATCAAGGATCAGATGCCGGCGCCGGGATCGGAGGCTGCGATTCGCCGCAATATTGAAGAGGTAAGGGCGGGGCAGCCAAAATACGAGCTGATGAGGAAGGAGCTTGCGGAGGCCACACAGGAACAGTTGCCGCAACTCAGACGGATGATTGAGCAACTGGGCGCGGTAGAGTCGGTTGTGTTCAAAGGGGTCGGGCCGGACGGGGCCGACATCTTCGAGGTCAAATTTGAGCACGGGTCCACGGAATGGCGAATCGCGATGGAGCCGGATGGGAAAGTTGTAGGTCTGGGCGTCCGTCCGTTGTAGCGGAAGTGGCCGTTCGCCAGTCCCGACCGGAGCATCGCGATCGAAGCGGTTAACTTTCTCTCGTCGACTTATTTATTTGAACGGCGTCTCTTCGCGTATTCAAACCACCGTACTGTGAACCTACGCTGCTCCGCATCCACACCCGAAAGTGTTGTGGTCAAGGCAAGGCCGTCGGCAGACATGGTGTAGAGGCCTTCACCCAAGTATAGTTACCGCGTCGTGCGGGCACGGGGATCGTGTTGCCGTTTACCCGAGTAGAGGTGGCGGACATACGGGGTGCTCGTTGCGGTAGCGCTCGCGGCGGGGCAGCGCACTCGTTCGGAGTTTCGTCGTTTTCAGGATGTGGTAAGGCTCTCAGCCGCGGCTAACACCAGTGGTGATTCCGAACGAGTAGCCGCTTTACTGACATCGCGGTGTTGCGCCCCCGATGCATTGCGCGCAGTGGAAGCGCTAGGGGTGTTCGCCTGCGATTTGAAATGCGTGGAAACGCCGTCAAGATGGTGGTCGGAAGCACGGCCTATCTATATGTATTCCCCTGGCCCGAATACGAGGTCGCGCGGCCTGAGGATGTGTTTCTCGATCAGTGGATCGCTCACTGCTGCTTGCGACCATCGCGATTGCGGGTATCGCCCTACTCGCCACTTGGACGCTGACGGGTCGCATTGCCGGACCAATTGAAGAGCTTCGTGGAGCGGCTCAGGATCTTGCTCGAGGAAACCTCGCACGCCGCGTCGACAATCGAGGCTCGGACGAGATCGCTGAGTTGAGCCGAAGCTTCAATGCGATGGCAGCGGCACTTGAAGAGCAATAGGCGTTGCGCCGAAACCTGGTACACGATGTGGTACAAGAACTGCGCACTCCCTGACCGCACTGCGCTGCCACCGTCGCGCGCGCAGCCGGGCTCACCGGTGACGTTCGGTTGCGGTTGAACTTGGAGCAGCGGTTGAAGGTTCGCGGGGATGTGTTGCGCTTACGTCAGGTAGTGCTCAACCTTCTCAGCAACGCGGCGCGACATTCGCTACTGAAGGAATTATCACTGTAAGTGCAATTGAACGCGATCCCGAGACCGTGATGGAAGTTCATAACACGGGCAGTCGCCTAACGGCTGACGAGCTTGCCCATATATTCGACCGTTTTTATTGCGTCGATCCTTCGCGCCAACGCGCAATGGGCGGGACAGGGTTGGGCCTAGCCACTGTGAAAAATCTTGTGGAGGCGCAGGGTGGACGCGTTTGGTCGCGGAGCGACGATTCGGGCGTTTTGTTCGCTTTCGCGATGCCTTCCGAGATCGCATCGAGCAACACCGTCCATGGATGCTGATACGCAGCAACCACCCATGAACTCCTTCTGCGGCCACGATGTCTGAAATTACAGCGGGGCAGGTTTGTCAGAGGCAATGAAGGAGCCGATCACACACTAGAGAGCGTGACTGTGCGGCTTAGTGATTTTGAGTCTCCTAGAGAAGATTCCCACGCAGAGTTCGTTTCTCCGTTACCGCATTACAAAGCCGCCATCGACCGAGATGGACTGGCCAGTGATGTAGCTCGCGGCGGAACTGCACAGGAATAGAACGGCGTCGGCGATCTCCTCAGGCCGTCCCTCCCGCTTCATGGGAACGAACGTTTCCAGCATATTTTTCAGGGCCTCGCCCTGACCCTCCGCCTCCATTTTGTCGCTCATGGGGGTGCGGATCATGCCAGGACATATGGCATTCACGCGGATGCCGCGGGTCGCATACTCGAGAGCCGCGCTCTTGGTGAAGCCAATGACTCCGTGTTTGGCCGCGTGGTATGTTCCGCGCTGCGCACCGCCAATCAGGCCACCCAGCGACGAGCAGTTAACAATAGCGCCGCTGCCCTGCTCGCGCATTTGCCGCAGCTCGAACTTCATGCAGCTCCATACGCCGCGGAGATTGATGGCCATCACACGGTCGTAGTCATCACGCGGCGAATCGGCCGTCTCAGCGAGCACGTTCTGGATACCCGCGTTGTTGTAAGCGGCATCCAATCGTCCAAACTTCGCGACCGTCTGTTTCACCATCGCTTCCACTTCCGCGTCATCCGAGACGTCGCAGCGGATGCCCAGAGTTTTGCGTCCCTTGTCGGCAAGCTTTTTGGCTTCCGCCTCCACTTCCTTTTCGTTCCAATCCGCCAACACGACGGATGCTCCCGATTCCGCGAAAGCCTTGGCTGTCGCCAGGCCCAATCCGGATGCGGCGCCTGTGACGAGTGCTACTTTTCCTTCAAATGAAATAATCATGGTGGCTTTGTTGACTCCCCTTTCTGATTCGAATGCCAGCTGAAACCGATTCTCGGTGTCGCTTAGCGACCGACTAATTGCTGGTGAAAGGGCGAGTAACGATTCCCCTGTAGCTTGACTTGAGAAGAAGCTTCCTCCAGGTCGTGAATTTCTTCCGCTGTCAGTTCGATGTTGGCGGCGCCCAGATTCTCTTCGAGGCGCTCGAGCTTGGTTGTTCCTGGGATGGGAACGATCCATGCTTTCTTGGCCAGCAGCCATGCGAGGGCGACTTGCGCAGGCGTAACCTTCTTCCGGTCTGCGAATCGAGAGACAACCTCCACCAGCGCGTAATTGGCCTTCATGTTCTCGGGAGAGAACTTGGGGAGCGTACTGCGGAAGTCGGTCTGGTCGAATTTCGTATCGGCCGGCATCTTTCCTGCCAGGAAGCCTTTGCCCAGTGGACTAAACGGAACAAAGCCGATCTCCAGCTCCTCTAGTGTGGGAATAATCTGCTCTTCCGGTTCCCGAAAGAACAGCGAGTATTCACTTTGCAAGGCGGTAACGGGCTGGACCGCGTGAGCACGGCGAATGGTGGGAGCGGCTGCCTCCGAGAGGCCGAAGTGTTTGACCTTTCCCTCCTGTATGAGATCCTTCACCGCGCCGGCAACGTCCTCGATCGGAACGTTCAAATCGACGCGGTGCTGGTAATAGAGATCGATCGCATCAACTCTCAACCGTTTCAGCGAAGCTTCCGCAACCTTGCGAATGTGGGCGGGACGGCTGTTTAAGGCGCTCCACTTGCCACCGTCTTCCGCGTTGGCTTCCCATCCGAACTTAGTCGCGATGACCACCTTGCCACGGTAGGGCTCCAGCGCCTCGCCCACAAGCTCTTCATTGATGAGCGGACCGTATACTTCGGCAGTGTCGAAGAACGTTACCCCACGATCCACGGCAGCGTGCAGGAGACGGATCATATCCGCCTTGTCTTTCGGAGGCCCGTAGGAATGGCTCATGCCCATACAGCCGAAACCAATCTCCGAGACCTCAAGCTTGCTCTTCCCCAGCGTCCGTTTTCGCATCACGTTCTCCTCTCGCAGCGAAGGCTGCTTTCAATTCTTTCGAGCTATTCCCATTTTGTGGGAGGGCTGTCGCGGTTGCTTACATGATCCTGCTATTTGTTTGCCTAATCCTGCCCATGGAATGAATTTCGGGTAAACAAAGTTCACGAGGCGCTAGGCTGTACGAAGAGGCTTCCGATGGCTGCCAGGATAAAGACCGTTGCGTCACAAGACCCGCTCGTTGTTGAAAGCAGGCATGCGCTGGCGCAACGTGTTGCTGCGCTTTCGGGCACAGCCGGGGAACATGCGACTGCCATACCGGAGGTGTTGCTTTATCGCAGGACCACTCCCACCCCGTGCTACCGGGCTTCCTATGAGCCAAGTCTGAGCATCTTTTTGCAGGGGAAGAAACGAATTATCCTTGGCGGGACCCCATACGTTTGCGACGAGTCGACGTTCCTGCTGTCTTCGATCGACGTTCCGGCTCAGAGCCAGATCCTGGAGGCCTCCGAGAAGACGCCTCTCCTTGTCATGTTCATTCGGTTCGATATGCCCACAGTACGCGAGGTCCTCAGCCGCGACGACATACCCGAACCGCAAGGAACTCCCCAGGGCCAGGGGCTTGCTGTGGGCAAGACTACACCAAGGCTACTCAGTGCCTGCAATCGCCTGCTCGACCTTCTGGACACACCGGAGGACATCCCGTTTCTTAGTCCTCTGATTCAACGCGAGATTCTCTATCATCTCCTCAAGACGCCACAGGCAGACCGGCTGCGCGCCATTGCGACAAGCGGTGACCTCAGCCAGCGAACAGTGAGAGCGATAGCGTGGTTGCGCGCTAATTTCGCCAAACCGCTGCACATCGAGGAACTGGCGGGAACGGCCAGGATGGGAGTGTCCACCCTTCATCACCAGTTTCGCTCGTTAACGGCGATGAGCCCTTTGCAGTACCAAAAACTGCTGCGCCTTCAAACCGCGAGAGAGCGAATGCTGATGGACGGGCTTGACGCGACTACGGCCGCGTACGAGGTTGGCTACGAGAGCGTGAGCCAATTCAGCCGTGAGTACAGTCGATGCTTCGGCCAGCCACCCATCCGGGACATAAAAAATCTGCGGATGAGTGGTGTGGCTCAGATCAAAGTTGCGTGAACGGCATGGGACTCGTCGAAGCGTGCCGAACAGAGAGCAAAACTGACGAGAGTAATAGCCGGGTGTTTATGGCAATCGCTCTCATATTTCCAGCTGAAGCCTCTCGCGGGCGGCCCAATGGCGAAGGAGTTGAAGCGGCTTTCCGGACGGCGCACGATTCGCTCGACCACGCGCCTGAACGACAGCGCGCCGCTTCGGATCGACCTCCATCGTGAGCACGTGCTGAACGCTTTCACCCCGCCAGACCCGGAGTGACCAAATGCGGGACGCGCCTCGGCAGCAGCGGTGGGCATAGCTGGCGAAACAATGATGAAGGGCTGTGCCTTCCGTCCGGAGCAGTGCACTGTTGGTGAGCTCCGTTATCTGCCACCGCCTGGGCGGGGCTGCAGCTTCCTGAGCCGGCTCTTCCAGCATCATCGGCTGGAATGCCGAAGGTGTCCACGCGACACTGCCGCTGCCCACGCCAAGGCTTCGGCGCCAAGGCTCCATCGATCGCAGCACCGAATGCAGGGTTCGCCCCTTAAGCGAAAACGCAGGCTGAGGCGGATCCAACTCCACTAGTCCGTCCGGCGTTTCCAGAGCTGTGCGTTCATGGCGAATCGCCTGGATAAAGTCAATCATCGGCGCAACCTGCGCCGGGTCGATCATTCCCGCGTTGGCGACCAGAAAGGACCAGAAAGTGGGCCAGAACATGCCGTTGCTCAAGTCTGTCGCGAGTCGTGTGGATAATACCGCGTGGACAAATTTGGCAGGGGCACCGAGGGCGATCAGTTCCGCACGACGGATGCGGGTTCGATTGGCAAATGGTCGGGTGATGCGAGAAAGATGTGTTCCATCTTGCGAGTCATCACAATCGGCAGATTCAGGGATCGAATGCTGGCGCCGTGCGCATGCGCTATGAACCAGCCGCGCTTTTCATCCGCGGCCGTGTCCTCAAATGAGTACCACGATGACGTGAGAAACATTGGAACCTCGTACTTACAGATGAGGTGGTGCGCAAGCGACGAAACCGATCGCCGCCAGGACGACGCGGTCCCCAACCATGCAGCTACCGGCCGGATATGTTTCCTTCCAAATCGAGAACGCCGGGATGATGCCCGGCGAGAATGGGCGATTCCAACAGACGCGACTCCGCACGTAGTGCAACAATTCGTGGAATTTCTCTACTGCATTTGGTGCGGATGACCAGTGTGGATTCCGAGGGCTTTCTGGCTTATGTATTCAGCAGCGGTCCACTGTTTCGGCCGAATATTCTCAATTGGTTTTCCCAGTGACCGAAGCAATGGTATCGAGTCCGATGCAGCAGCACGTGAATGAGCGCGCCGGGCGTCACTAAACAGCGGCCACTTAGGCTACTCGGCAATGACCAACACCGGGATTGAAGGAACGGTGTGTCAGATTCCGGCTTTCGACCCGGTGCAGACTCTGAGTTACTGAATCACTAACGGTGGATCAGCGTTTTGGGTGTTGCTGGATTGTCGCGCAGCCGAGCAGAGAGGACGTGCGAATCTGGTGTTGCAATGGCATGTTGTGAGCTATGTAAAAGGGAGGGGACAGCGATCACGCGGCATCATCTCATCCCGCGCGCTGTGCATCGAAAACCCCGAACGACGCGAACGTTCGAACCTGGTGAACTGAACGGCCGTATCGCCAACCTGTGCGCCGCTTGTCACAAGTTTGTCCACAGCGTGTTAAGCGAGAAAGAACTCGCCGCGGAGTACACGAGCTTAGAGACTTTGCGCACGCACCCCGAGATTCAGAAGTTCGTTCAATGGGTGTCAAACAAGCGACCCGAACTGCGCGTCAGATCCGCCAGAAAACGCCGTTGCTGATCAAGATAAGCGTTTATAGAGGAAACCATGACTCAGGAATACATCGAGATTCGCGGCGCCCGGGAAAACAATCTGAAGGACGTGTCACTGCGCATCCCGAAACGCAAGATCACCATCTTCACCGGCGTCTCGGGTTCCGGCAAATCTTCGATTGTGTTCGACACCGTCGCGACCGAGGCGCAACGGCAGATGAATGAGAACTTCAGCATGTTCGTCCGGACCTTTCTGCCGCGCTACTCGCAACCGGACGCGGACGCTATCGAGAATCTGAGCATGCCTATCGTGGTGGACCAGAAAGCGACTAGGCGGCGGATCCCACTCCACGATGGGCACGGTCACGGACATCTATCCGGTGTTGCGCAGGCTGTATTCCCAAATCGGCAAACCGCACGTTGGACATACCAACGTATTCTCCTTCAACGACCCGAAGGGCATGTGCCCGAACTGCAACGGGCTTGGCCGGAAGATGGGCGTGGACCTGGATTTGTTCCTCGATAAATCCAAGACGCTGAACGAAGGCGCAGTTCTGTTTCCAGAATACGCGGTTGACAGCTGGGGCTGGAACCTGCTCGGCCAAACGAAGCTTTTCGACATGGACAAAAAGCTTTCGAAGTTCAGCGAGAAGGAGATGGAACTGCTCCTCTACAGCAAACCCTACAAGGTTAAGACCAAAGTCGGGGGCAAGGAGTTCAATATAACGTTCGACGGCATCATCAGCAAATTCACAGCTAAGTACATTACGCGCGACGTCAAGACGATGTCGGAGCGCACCCAAAATACAGTGGCGCCTTACATCACGATGGCGCCGTGCACGGTGTGCAAGGGTGCGCGCTTGAGTCATGAGGTGCTGAGGTGCAAGATCGACGGATACAACATCGCTGAGATGGCGGCGATGGAAGTGGGCCAGTTGATCGGGGTCATCCAGGCGCTCAAGGAACCGAGTGCCACACCCCTTTTGAACACACTAGTCCAGCGACTGCAATATCTGGTGGATATCGGCCTGGAATATCTCACCTTGAACCGCGAAACAGACACGCTTTCGGGCGGCGAATCGCAGCGCGTGAAGATCGTCAAACACCTGAGCAGCAGCCTGGTGGACGTGATGTATGTTTTCGACGAGCCGAGCGTGGGACTCCACCCGCGCGACGTGCATCGCCTGAATGAACTTCTACAGCAGTTGCGCGACCGAGGAAATACGGTTCTCGTCGTGGAACACGATCCGGATGTCATTAAAGTGGCAGATCATGTCGTAGATGTGGGTCCCTACGCAGGGAGCCAAGGCGGCGAGATTATGTACGAGGGCTCGTACCAGAATCTGTTGGGAGCGGAGACGCTGACCGGAAGATATATGAAGCAGCCGGTCTCAATCAAAAGCGATTTCCGTTCTCCCAAGGGAAAGCTGCCGATCAAGAACGCCAGAGCCAACAACTTACAAAATGTGAGCGTGGATATCCCGAAGGGTGTAATTACGGCGATTACAGGCGTGGCGGGTTCGGGCAAAAGCTCGTTAATTCATCAGACGTTTCTCCGTCAACACGCCGATGCTATTGTGATCGACCAATCTCCTGTGGGCGTTTCGATCCGATCCAACCCGGGAACCTACACCGGCATGATGGACGAAGTTCGAAAGGCGTTTGCCGCTGCGAACAAGGTAAGTCCCTCTCTATTCAGCTTCAACTCGGAGGGCGCCTGCGAGAACTGCCAGGGACTCGGAGTGATCTACACGGAAATTCCCGCGATGGGCGAGGTCAAGTCTCCATGTGAGAGCTGCGATGGCAAACGATTTAAAGATGAAGTGCTGGAGTACAAGCTTAACGGGAAGTCGATCAACGACGTTCTGGGAATGACCGTCCGGCAGGCACTGGAGTACTTCACGATCGACAAGATCACGAGCAAGCTACGGGCAATGAGCGATGTGGGGCTCGGTTACCTCACGCTGGGCCAACCACTGAGCACGCTCTCGGGCGGCGAATGCCAGCGAATCAAACTGGCGAGCGAATTGCATAAGCGCGGCAGCATCTATGTGCTGGATGAGCCCACCACCGGCTTACATATGTCGGATATCAGCCACCTATTGGAGATTATGAACCGTCTTGTGGACGCCGGGAACTCGGTAATCGTGATCGAACACAACATCAGCGTGATCAAGAATGCAGACTGGATCATCGATATGGGTCCGGAAGGTGGCACCAAAGGCGGCAAGGTGATGTTCGAAGGAACGCCGCAGCAGCTACTCACCGCGGAGCATTCGCTGACCGGGGAATATATGCGGAAGTGAAAAGAGTCGAGCGGCCCTGTCGTTCGCACAGGGTACGAGGTACAAGGCCGCTGGCTTTACCGGGAAGCCACGGTTACAGCGGAAAAGGAACCCTCAGGACCTGCCCTTCCCCCGTAGGCGCCGCGCCGAAGTTGGAGATATAGAGGGCCTTGTCCGGGCCGAAGGTCATGCCCGTGGGCATCGGCGGTCCGGTGATCACATCCGCAAACGTTCCGTCGGGGTTGAGGCGAGTTACCTTGCCCGTTTCTGGTTTTAGACCTGCAGCCGCGGTGGAAATTTCCAGGATGTACAGCAAGCCGTCGGGGCCGAACTTCAGGCTAAGCGCTCCGGAAAGACCGGCGCGCACTGCCGCGCCTTGGAAGCTGACGAGATCGCCGGGATTAGGCCCAATACCCGGCGTAGGGTCGACGAATAGCAGGCCGCGCGAGAAGGTGATCAGTTTCTCCCAGTCCGGCGTGATCGAATACTGTCCAAGGTTGGTGACGTAAAGATTGCCGTTGGCTTGCGCGAGACCGATGGTGACAATGTGTCCAAAGTGAAACGAGATGTCGGCGATTACGGTATCCGCGCCTTGGGGGGTGGGGCGGATTAGCTGCCCGTGATTGGCCTCGATCGAGAATAGATCGCCGTTGAAAGCGATCAGGCTGTAGGGCTGGCCGTCCGCCTCAAAGTCGGGTGGATTGGTGTAGGCGGCAGGATGCTCCGCAACGAAAATGCTGAGGTCGGTGATGTAGGTCCAGCTACCGGTGCCGGTGTCTACCTGCACAATCCCGTTGGGCACGGTGGGATTGCCGTGTGAGCATCCCCCGCCGGCGAGCAGCGCGTAGAGGTTACCATTTAGAAATGCGACGTCGGCCACGCCGGCGATGTCACCGAAGGCATTCGCCCCATAGGGCAGCCCGGTCGCCAGAGTGATACGGGTACCGTGGGAGTCGATCCGCGAGATACGCGCGGTCGGTGCGCCGGTGTAGGGACCGACGGGCGGAAGAACTTGAGTGCAACTCGAGCCAGTGGAATTGGTTGCGCCGGTACAGCCTTCCGCAAGATAGAGGTAACCATCGGGCCCGAAGGCCAACCCGCGGGGACCCTCCAGGCCAGTAACTATGGGAGTAAGTGTTGAAGCGTCGATGGGCAATTGGGAGTAGGCGGGGAGAGATGAACCGGCGAAAATCAACAGAGCACCGGCCGGCAGAATCAGAGAGCAGACAAATGACGCAGAACCGTAGCTTACTTTTAACGGTACTTGCAAGGTAATGCTGCAAGGCAAAGTTCATGGGGCTAGCATCGCCATAGAAGAGAAAGGCCCAGTAGTCCAGACCGGCGCGGCCGGCATATCGTATCTCCTTGTCGACGATCTTCTGGCTCGCGCCGTCGATTCGTACTTCGTCCTCGGCGAGCACTTTGGCAAAGAACGGCAATCTGCTGTGCCACTTACCAGGGCCGAGCGACCTTTGAACCGCTTTACCAACTTCGCTGCTATCGCCGTGCCAGGCATCCCAACGAATCGCTCCGACAGTGATCTTCTTTCCCAATTGCTCTAGCGGCGCACCGGATAACCGGGGTGCGATAACGTGACCTATGAGAAGGGCCGAAGCGGCAACCGATGCGAGGGCCAAGGTTGCTTGGAGCGGGGTAGTAACATCGCGGACACGGACGCAAGGGTTACGGAGCAACCGCTCCGGGTGCGGCCGCATGCTCATCGTGGCCGGGCTTGAGATCCATTTCAGTATGCAGGTGCGCGATCCAGCGACCGTGCACTTGGTTGAAGACGGTCGTGGTCAGAACTTTGCCTGTCGCCGGCTTCCCGTTTTGCACGGAGGAGTAACTTAACTGGGCGACCACGTACCCGGATGTAGGCGAAAGAAGGTAAGCCTTGGCATGGCCGTACTGAAACGAAAACCTGGTCAGTCCGCGTAGATACTGCAGAACTTCCTCGCGCGGGCTGACAACCCCAGAGTCGATATCGATGTAGTCCGGGGCGAGCACACTGTTCACAAGCTCCATGTTGGGATGTGAACCGGCGATTGCCTCCCAGACGCCGCGGTCGGCGGCAATCAGTTCCTCCGGTAGGCCGGATGGCGGGTTCTGGCCGAAGGCGGAGGCGAGCACCGCGCCGAACAGGAATAAGCCTGCGAAGGTCTTACGCGGCATGGATCTCCTCTTAATCACGCAATCAGCTTCGAAAAGGCTCAAGCTCGCAACAGCGCTTGCACATAGGCCGGCTTCAGCGGAATCCGGCGAGCAACTTTGCCGGTAGCATCCAGGAGAGCTCCGGCGATCGCGGATGCAGCCAGGGCGTTGGCCGCTTCCGAACCCTGCCCGTACTTGCCGACTTCCGGCCGGTTAATGAGTACAACTTTGATTTCCGGAAGATCGGACATAGTGGCAATCGGGTAATTGCGCCAGTCGCTGGTCGTTACTCCGCTCTGATCAAATTGCACTTCTTCGAGCAGGGTCATGCTTAGTCCCATGACGGTACCGCCTTCGACTTGCCGCTTCAACTGGTCTGGATTGACAACGATTCCGGGGTCCACGGCGACCGTCATCTTTTCGACCTTAACGACTCCGCTATGGGTGTCCACAGCAATGTTTGCGACGCAGGCCCAGTAACTTCCGGAGCGGAACATGGCGGAGACGCCTTGGCCGCGCTTCACGCCGTTTTCGGATTGGGGAGGCTCTTTACGGGGTTGCCACCCGGAGGCGTCGCGAACGGCCTCGAGCACAGCGATCACCCGTTTTTCCCGCGCGTGTCGAATGCGGAACTGAAGCGGGTCCGCCCCGGCGAGCGTAGCGGCTTCCGTGATGGCGAGTTCGCGTGGATAGTTCTGCTGATACTGGCCCGGCGTGCGCATGCTGTGATCGCGAATGCCGACCGCAATGGGCGACAATTTCTTCCCGAGTTGTCCGGTTCCGTAAGCGCGTTCCCGCAGAGCGGGCGTACCGTCATAGATCCAAGGGTCATGGGCGTCGTTGGCGATGCCGAAAAGTGAGCCCTTGTCATCGGGTGCGGGGATGGTGGGCAGACCGGCGAGAACCGCACCGATGAGGCGGTCATCCTGCATGGCGGGCATGAAGTGATCGATTCCAAAGGCGATCATGTTCCCGTGCGCGTCGAGACCGATCTGAACGTCGGATAACGCCGCCGACGATTGCGTGGACCATTGAAAATCGTCATGCCGCATCCATTGCACGCGAACGGGCTTGCCCACAGCCTGCGATAAGATGACGGCTTCGTCCTCTGCACCGGCGTTCCCGCCATTCGACCGGCCATAGTGACCGGGGCCGGCGAAAGTACGTACGACGACGTTGCCGACCGAGGTAGAGAGCATACGCGCGATGCCGGAGCGGAGCGCCTGCGGGTTCTGCGTGTGCGTATAGACAAAGACGGCGCCATCTGGGCGAACGTCGGCCACCGCCATGGCCGGCCCGATGGGAGCGTGCTTGAAGAACGGCAGCGCATAGCTCGCGGAGAGTTTTTTCGACGATTGTTGCAGCGCGGCAGGAACATCGCCAGCCGATTTCGCACTGCTTTTGGGGGGAACCGATTTCCAATCAGCATCTTCCTTCAGGAACTGAAACAGGCGGTCACTTCCTGGAAGCCCCTTCCAATCCGCCCACTTGGTGTTGGGGGCGACCTGCTGCGCGGCTTTGATGGCTTCCCATTCGGTGGGTGCTACGACGCCGACCAGATTGCCTTTCACGATTACCCGCGTATTCGGAAAACGCGTCTTATCCAGAGAGCCGACGGAGATAAGTTTGGAGCCCAGAGTCTTCGGATGCACGACACGGGCATGTAACATGCCGGGGAGACGGACGTCGGTGACCCATGTCTCCTTCGCGGTTACCTTCGAGACGGTGACGGAGTTCGGAAAAGATTTGCCGATCACGGTGTATTGACTGACTGGTTTGAGCGGCGGGTCGCCATCGACCGAGAGGCCGAACATGCTGGCCAACTCGCCTTTGACCGGGATGGTGAGATTCAGCTTCTGGTTCTTCACCAGATCCCCATACGAGACTGACTTTTTACCCCCGGATATAACACCGTCCTTAACGGACAGCTGGTCTTTTGGCACCACCAGGCGTTCGGAGGCTAAGTCGAGCAGAGCCTGATGCACATAAGCGGCAGCTTTCCGTATATTCGGCATACCGCCGCCGAGGAAATCGAATGCGCCGCTGCCATCCGGCGTGCGATCGGTATCGCCCGAGATGACTGTGGTGATGGATTCAAACGGGACGCTGAGTTCTTCGGCGACAATTTGGCGATATGCGGTGAAGACACTGCCGGTGCCGAAGTCCGGCTTACCGACCCGGACCAGAATGGTGTTATCGGGATGGAGTTCGATCCAGGATTGCGGGAGCGCGGCGTTGAGCGAATTGGCTGGTAAGGGTGCATCGGACGCCGGCATTCCATGAGCTTTGACCAGACTGAAGCCGACGAGTAGTGCTCCGCCGGCTTGCACAAAACCGCGACGCGAAAGGGTTGCGCCGAAGACATCAGTGACATTGTCGGGTGCTTTCCGCCGGGTGGGAAGCTTTCTCTGCCGAGTGGGAATCATAGGATTTCGCTCGCTTTCGTCATCCGCCCGGCCGCGCGCTGCACGGATTGGATGATAGCGGTGTAAGTTCCGCAACGGCAGAGATGTGGAGAGAGGCCGGATGTGAAGGCGGCTTTGATTTCCGCGATCGTGGGAGATGGCGTACGCTCCAGCAGTTCGGTGGCTTTGATCATCATCCCGCTTTGGCAAAACCCGCACTGCGGGGCCTGTTCGGCGATCCAGGCTTCCTGGACAGGGTGGAGGGTATGCGAGGCCTGTTCGGTTGTCAAACCCTTTTGTTTGGCCCAGCGTGCCGGTAGTCCTTCCAGCGTCGTCACCTCTTTGTCGCCCACGGTGGAGAGCGGCGTTATGCATGCCCGAACCTCTTTGCCATTAAGGAGCACGGAACAGGCTCCACATTGCGCGAGACCGCAACCGAATTGCGGGCTGGAAAGTTCAAGGTCGTTTTTCAGAACATAGAGCAGAGGCGTATCGCCTGGTGCGTGCACCTCGCGCTTCGTCCCGTTGACTAGAATCGTCGCCATCACAATCTCCTATTTCGGCGGTGGGAATGCTTACAGTTTCCCAGGTTATCGCGAAACCCACCGCTTACGAGAGACTAGGCTTCACTTCGCCGGAAGCAAGCCCGCGGTCCATCCGCCTGGTCGCTTCGACAGTTTCCAGTGACGCGCGCCAGCTAATCAGCCGGATTTTGCCGAGTAGGTAGTCATGCTGACGTTCATCAATGGAATTCTACGTGCTTTAAGTGTGGTTGCTAACAGATCCAGGTCTAACAGTGCTTTAAGGAAGGTAAATCATGACAGCAATATCGCGGCTTAGCATCTTAACGCTAGGTGTCGGTCTTTTCGTGGGGACTGCGGGCAAAAGTGCGGCGCAGGTCTCGATCAACATTGGAGCGCCACCGGTATGTCCCTACGGTTATTACGAGGTTCCTCCGTATAATTGCGCTCCAGACGGGTATTACGGTCCCGAATGGTTCAGCGGCGGAGTTTTCATCGGAGCAGGTCCTTGGTTTCACGGGGGCGATCGCTTTTACGGACACGTTGACCATCGATTCGATTATCGGAAGGGATATCACGGGCCTTTGCCTGAACGAGGCGCGGCCCCGGCGGAACGTCGTGCGGAGTTTCGCGGTGAAGCGATGCACGACCCCCACGGACACGAGGCTCCCCGGGGGCACCGCTAGACATTAGAGACTTGAAGCTTATATGTAGAGTTACATGGGCCAGCAGCGCAACTTTCTTGCGCTGCTGCTCCGAGTAGCAAAGGTCCTCTGTAGCAAACGATTTGTGGGTCGGATATCGTCCATGTTGCCGCAGCAGTGTCTTCGCAGAACCGGATTGACAGGCTCAAGGGTGGCGTGTTGGGGGGCAGTTCTGACGTGTGTCCTATTTGTCTGGGCGACTTTTGAGATACGCGGTCAAACCGTCACGACTTCCAGGACGCGCGCGGGACAGTTCCATACGGAAGTGGAAGGCGATGCGATTTCGATCCATTTCGGGGGAGTCAAATGGAAGATCGATCGCGCGGCGTTGCCGTTCCTTCCATCCGATTGCTCGCCAGAGGCGGAGGGAACGAATCGTTCGATCAGCCCGGATTTGAGCGGTTGTGGTCATTCGCCTACCGAGGTGGGTTCTACCGTATCTCCGCCGCGGATTTTTTTTACTTTATGGACCGGCACATACGCGCAGAATGTGCCTCATATCCTGTTTGAGGCTGACGTTGCGCGGCATACTATACGACGTCTGCTCGGGGCGGATTCCGGAATAGGAGATTTGTTGATTTCGCCGTCTGGACGCCGCTTCGCGTATACAGTTGGATGGTCTTCTGGCGTATGCCACCACACGTCTTCCGTTTTCGTCGCCGACTTAGGTGTTCCAAGTAAAGCGACAGGACCCGCGTCCGTCGCCGCCGTGGACGTAGCATCCCCTCACATGCTCGGAGAGCCTGTAAGGTGGGCGAGCGACGAACGGCTCGTGTTTCGCGAGGCCACTTTCGAGAGTGACAATTCCTGCAAGTTAGATCCTTGGCACACGAAGACGGCGCTTGTCGGTTCTCTTCAATTCCGGTGACTAGTTGGCGTTCGGAATTACCGAAACCCTCAAGCACTCGCAACGCAGTGTTCGGGCGACTCAGTGCGGTCCAGCGCGCTGGGCGGTTTGCCGTACAGCGCGCCGGTCTAGGCTTCCTTCTCGTTGAAACTGCCGTTGGTAATGCTCCAGCCGGACGCGATGTAACGCTCCAGCTTGGACTGCAAATCTTTGGCTACCGAAGGGTACTGATCCGCGACATCTTTCAGCTCGTGCGGGTCTTTCGCGCGGTTGTAGAGTTGAGGCTTATATGTTCCCTCAAACTTCTCTTTCTGCCAAACGGCCGAGTAATTCCACTCCGGCGTACGAACCGAGGCAACATAGCCGTATGCGGACACAACGTAATCACGCGAGTTGGATTTCTCTCCGGTGACATACTTCCAAAGATCTTCACCGGTGACTCGGGACCCGGGTTTTAGATTGAGGCGACCGAGGAAGGTCGGCATGTAGTCGGGAATCTGTACTAAGCCGGGCACCCGTTTGCCGGCATACTGGCTTCCGGGAACATGCATGATAAACGGTACGTGAGTGACTTGCGTCCGGAGCCGATCGGGCCCTTTCACCCATTGTCCCTGCTCGTTCAGCATGGCGCCATGATCGGACATAAATACGACCACCGAGTTTTCCATGAGTCCCAGTTCGCGAATCGTGTCGAGAACCTTGCCATACCAGTAATCCACGTTGGAGGCTTCGCCCGCATAGTTGGCGCGGAGGCGCTTCACACCTTCTTCCGGAACCTTCACGTTGCCATAAGGAGGTTCCGGCCAACTGTGAGGCGTCGGATCTTTCAAGTATTTTTCCAGAAACTCCTGCGGCGGATCCCAAGGTTCATGCGGATCGAAGGCTTCTACCTGAAGGTAGAAGGGACCTTGGTCGTGGTTTTCTTTCAGCCAGTCAACGGCCTTGGTTGCGCTCTGCTGCACGATGGAATCTCCGTGCTTGAGCCAGCGCTTGCGGTTAGCCGTGTATTGATTCAGGAAGTCGGTGAATCCCTGCTGGGGTTCGCGACCGAATTGACGACTTAATTCGTTGTGTGCTAAGTAATCGGCGGGGTATAGGGCGCTGAAATCGGGTTTGGTCCGAGGGGCTTGCGCGTAGAAGTCGATCTCCTGGCCGCGAATCCATTCGAAGTAGTTAAAGCCGCGATGAAAGTTGCGCCCAGGTTTCTGCAGATGAGGCAAATCTGCAACCAGGGCCGTCAGGTAATCGGCCTCGTGAAGCGTCTCAGCCAAAGTGACGTCTTCATTGAACAACTGGTGCCAGCCAGGTAGCTGCACGGCTTCGTGCTGGTAGTAGTAATGGGTGGGAACAATCCGGCGTCCCGTATAAAGCTGCCGCCGGATGGGAATCGTCGGCATGCCTTCCGGATATGCGTCCTCGAATACTATCGACTGTTCGGCGAATTTGTTCAGATTTGGCGTATCGACCCATTTGCTTCCGTAGGCCGCCAGATTATCGGCGCGGAATGTGTCGGAGACCAGGATGATTAAATTGAGTTTGTTTCCCTCCTGCTTCGGCGGACGTTCCCAGTGTGAACCGGTTTCGGGGTCAGGACGGGGTGCAGCGTGGCCGGTACTCCCGACTGCGCCGGTTAATCCAGCGAGTCCAGCGGATTTCAAGAGATCTCGTCTACTGGTCTTACTCATGTCTGCTCTCCTCTTTCTTTTCGTCGCAGCGTGAGACGGTGTTCCCGCTGTGAACTAATGTCGCAGCTGTGGGCCCAACGCTAGCAAATCCGGGGCGGGTGCGAGCATCCTCAGTCGCAGTGTCTTCGACATGTTGCACCTTCAGCCGGGGATGCAGCGGATGATCCAACCACAGTTACTCGTCTTTTACGATGTCGGCCCGAACCATGGGCCCTCCGGCCGCGAGTTCGCTCCCATGAACGCTGGATTTTACTATCGGCCAGAGTAACTGGGCGTACCACTCATCGCCTTCGTAGTGGGAAATTCCATATGCTTCGGGATATTTGCGGGAGATCCAGGCAGTGCCAAAGACTACGTCCCAAAGGAAAAACATGTTACCGAAATTCCCTTTGTAGTAGCCGACGCCATCGTCAGTAGTGGTCGCGTGATGCGCGTGGTGGGTTGCAGGGGTCGAAATAACTCGCTCGATTACCCATGCCAAGGGACTTAGGATCCGGTAGCGGTAGAGAGGCTTATCCCATGGAATGCTGGAGTGAGAGAGCGTAACAATGACACTCTTAATCACTAACGCAAATAAGGCCGCCGCGCCCAACCCCAGATAGGCCAGGGTGACGGTAAGGTAAACCTGCGAAAAGAAGATCGTGTAAAGAAAGTTTTGACGCCCAGACATTGCCATTCCCATATAGGGCGCGGAATGATGCGTCCGGTGAAAGCGCCAAAGCCAGGGGAGCTGATGATGCAAGCGGTGATACCAATACTGGGTTAGATCATCGCCCACAGCGATGATCAGAAATCCCCAGCCAAATGGGATCCAGCTAAAGGTGTTGTGCAAACCGGGGAGCAGCCAGGGAAGCACGGAGAGGCCCACATACGCCGTGAGCGGCTTGATCACCAGAAGAGAGATCCCAAAGCAGGCGATGTCCAGAGTTCTTTCGTTGCCGGTCCAATGTTCGTCATAAAGCCCGAGTGCAAATTCGAGAGCGCCCCAAACGACCATGAAAATTGTGATTCCGTACGCGCTGATTCCGTGGAACACCTGGAACAGCATGCTTGGATTGGCGGGCGCGACGCTGCGGTGCTCCCAGGGGCGTTGTCCCGTTATGGCAAACGCAGCGAACATCAACAGCACAGGAAGCACATACAGCAGAAGGCTAACCACCACATCCCGGAGGATTTTGTTGCGAACGTGGGGCTGAAGTTCCATGAGTTACCTCTTCCCCGAGAACTTAGCGTCGAAGGCAGGACGGTCGAGTGCGTTTCGCACTAGATGTAGGGTGGCGAACAGCAGCACCAGGGGAACTACGGTCACCAAGATCCCCACTATGATTTTCCTCATAATTAATGCAATATCGGCAAACATGCGGTCTCCGTCTATGGCGGCGCTTTCGAGATGGCGTGATGCAACTACACCTTTTCGGCGCTTGCGAGCGAGCCATGCCAGCAACTCGCTCCGATGGCAGCGGCATCCACGGCCAGACGCAACGAAGGATCGCGACCGCGTCAGCAAATTGTTCCTAATTCTTATAGAGAATAGTAACTAACGAGCTGGGTGTCAACAACGAACCAAACTTGACGGACTGAAATTAGCTGGGCAGTGAGCTTTGACGACTAAAGCGTCTTAAACTTTACGGTCACTCTTGTTCCCTCCCGCAACTCATCCGTTCCCCGGCGGGCCACGATTTCGCCGTCGCTGAGCGCGCCCGAGACCTCGACCAAGTCTCCCGAGGCGGCGCCACGGCTTACCGGGACCCAAGACACGACGCCATCACGAATGCAATTCACGAAGGTCTTCTCGGTGGTGGTGACGATACTGGTGGGCGGCACGAGGAGGACAGGCTTACCTTTCTGTAAGGGCCAATCGACGGCGGGATACATTCCCGGGGCGAGACGGCCGTGAGGGTTCCGCACGTCTAGCTCGACCGCCATGGACCGGGTTTTCACATCCAGGGTGTGGGCGGAGCGGGCAACCGTTCCCGTAAAGACTTCGCCCGGGAAAGCGGAGACCTTAAAGGAAACCTTCGCTCCGAAGGCAATCCTTCCGGAATTGACTTCGGGAACGGCGACGACAACCCGCAACCGGCTGTTCTGTTCCAACTGAAAGAGGGGTATTTGTGGCCCGGCGAGGACGCCGGGGCTGGCCATGCGCTCGGTAATCACGCCGCTGAAAGGGGCGGTGATTTGCAGGTAGGCCTCCGTTTCTTCAACTGCCCGCAGGGCAGCCTTCTCCGCCTCCATGGCGGCGACGGCAGCCTTCACGCGGCTCTCTTCGGCAGCAGCCTGTTGCTCGGATTGGGCAACTTCATCTCCGGAGATGGCGCCTTCCGTGGCGGATGCCGCTTTCAACCGCTGGTAGGTGCCGCGAGCAGATGCCGCATGGGCCTGGGCGACGGCGACTTCGGACTGGGCGGATTCCAACCGAGCGGCAGCTTGCGCGCGCTCGGCTTTCAGCTCCGGCGCGATCACCGTTGCGAGGAGTTGGCCCTCTCTTACGGGTGAGCCACGATCGACGAGCACGCGGTCGATAAACCCGGTGACTTTACCGTGGATGGTGACGCGATCGTAAGGCTGAATCTCTCCGGTAAGCGTCACCTTTCGGTCTACGGATTTGGAGATTACACGCACGGCATCCACGGATTGCGCGCTGGCAGTAAAGGCGAGGAAGAATAGAATGCTATGCAGGAACATATTCTCGGCTCTCCGAATCTTCCGGATCCAGGGATGGTGATTGGCGCGATGCACGCGATTGCAGAAGGGCATAGAACGCAGGCAGAAACACGAGAGTGGCGAAGGTTCCTCCAGTAAGTCCGCCAATTACGGCGCGTCCCAAGGGAGCGGCTTCTGCGCCGCTTTGCCCCAGACCCAGGGCCATTGGAAGCATGCCGGCAATCATGGCGATCGCGGTCATCAAAATGGCGCGCACACGCCCCGATGCCCCCTCAATCGCAGCGTCGGCGGAAGCGCTTCCACCCCGTCGAGACGCTTCCGAAAAACTTACGAACAAGATGGAGTTCGCAACAGCGACGCCGATAGCCATAATGGCGCCCATGAACGACTGCACATTCAAGGTGGTTCCGGTCACCAGGAGAGCAACCAAGACACCAACGATCACCGCCGGAGCCGTGGCGATCACAGCCAGGCTCAATCGAAAGCTCTGAAAGCTGGCGGCGAGCAGAAGAAAGATGATACCGATCGCGAGCAATAGACCCGTGCGCAAACCCTTGACCGTCTCTTCCAAAGCGGGAACCTGACCACGGATGGAAACGGTCACGCCCTTTGGTGGGGAGCCGGCTTTCCCGAGTGCATTTCTGACGTTCCTAATCGCCACTCCGAGCGGCACGTTGTGTAGATTGGCCGTCAGGCTAACCAGGCGTTGCATGTTGTAACGGTCCACTTCGCCCATCATTTTTCCGTAGGAGAGATCCGCCACGTCGGAGAGGCGTGCCGTGGGCCGGTCTCCTCCGGAGAGGCGAAGCGAGGCGACATCACTTATCGATGCAATCCGATTCTGCGGAATCTCCACCTGAATTTGGAAGCCGTTGCCGCTCACGGGATCGCGCCAGTAGTTTGGGTCGACGAAACGGCTGGATCCGGTGGCTGTCACCAATGAGTGCGCGACGTCGGACATCGCCAATCCGAACTGACCAGCGCGGTCGCGGTCGACATTCACTTGAAGGGTCGGGTAGTCGAGTGGCTGCGCGTACTGAAGATCGCGCAACCCGGACACTTGGGCGAGCCGGACACGCGCTTTCTCGGCGAACTCCCGGTTGGCAGCCAGGTTCGGGCCTTGGAACGCGATTTCAAGGGGAGTCGAAGAACCGAAGCTCATCACCTGGCTCACGATATCCGCCGCTTCAAACAGAATGCGTCGTTGGGCAGCTCCGTCCGGAATCGCCCGCGCAAACGCTCCTGCAGATCCTCGCCGACGGAGGCTTTCGGGCGCAAGTGCCAAATCAAAGCATCGGCCTCCTGCGGGCCGCTGGTGAACAGATAAATCAAATTTACCGGATAGCTGGACGGCACCACGCCGACGTAGTCGCTCGTGATCTGACATTGTCCTTGCCGATCACCCGATTCGCCACATCCAACGCGCGCAGCACCATACGCTCGCGTCCCCTCCACCCGCGTCCCGGTCGGCGCGCGCAGCCGAATCCGCAACAACGGCGCATTCGGATCCGGGAAAAGTTCCGTTCCCATCTGAGGCAGCAACACCCAAAGAACCGAACACCGCCACCAGATACACCCCTGCCACCAGCCACCGGAGCGCCGAGCGCGACCCGCAGGTACCGGTCATACACCCGCCTAAGCCACCCGAACACCCCCCGCTTCTCTTCTCCCTCTCGCCGTTCCTTCATCATCCAAGTTGAAAAAACCGGAACCAACTGCTGGACAGGATATACGACGAGAGCAGCGCGAAGCCGACGGCCAGAGAAAGCGGAAGGAATAGCTGCCGCCCGACTCCCACCATGAAGAACGAAGGGACAAAGACCGCAAGGACGCAGAGCATCGAAAGCAAGCGCGGAATAGCGGTTTTGCGTGCGGCCTCGAGCACCGCGCTAGCGCGCGATCCGCCTCGTGCCAGATTGCTGTGCATGTTTTCGATTTCCACCGTCGCCTCGTCGACCAGAATGCCGACAGCCAGCGCCAATCCGCTCATCGTCATGATGTTGATCGTCTGCCCGGCGAGCCATAGGATCACAACAGAACCGAGCAGCGCGAAAGGAATGGTAACGATCACAATCAGCGCGCTTCTCCAATCCCGCAAGAAGAGCAGAACCATGAGCCCGGTCAGGAGAGCGCCCAGCGCGGCTTCGGTTAGCAACGATCGGATGCTGGCAACAACCACGTCCGATTGATCGAACTCCAGCCGGATGGACACATCGTCGGGGACCACCGCGCGCATGGCGGGAAGCGCGTCCTTCACACGATGAATGACATCCAGTGTAGACGCATCCGCGCGTTTGGTGACGGGGATGTAGACGGTGCGTTTGCCGTTCACATGCGCATAGCCGACCAGAATGTCGGTTCCGTTCTCAACGGTTCCGATGTCACGCAAGTAGATGGTGGACCCGCTGGTATCGCGAATGGGCGCAGCCGCAAGGTCCTGCAAATTTCCGCCGACCACGGCATTAGTCGTTGCCAGGCGCGTGAGATCGCCCGTTCGCACGACACCCGAGGGCATGACCACGGTTGCGCGATTAATGGCCGCGATGGCCTCTTCGGGAGAGACGTTATATGCAGTTCAGCAGGTCCGGATTCAGGCGAACGACAATGGTCCGTTGATTCCCACCGAATGGCGGAGGTGCGGAAACTCCGTCCAGCGTGGCGAATAGAGGGCGCACGCGGTTGAGCGCGAAGTCCTGCATCTCGGCGGGGCTGCGTGTCGGACTTTCGAAGACGAGTTGACCTACTGGAACACGAGCCCGCATCGTAGCGAACGATGAAAGGCGGCACCGCGCCGGGTGGCATGAAGGACGCGCGCGCGGTTTACGTATCCGACGACTTGCGCCATGGCCTGACTCATGTCCGTGCCGTCATGAAAGACCAGCTTCATCAGCGCCAAACCCGAAATGCTCTTACTTTCGACGTGCTCGATGCCTGTGATGTAGAGGAAGTGGTACTCGAAGTAGTAAGTGAGGAAGCCCTCCATCTGTTGCGGGTCCATGCCGCTGTAGGGTTGGGCGACATAGATGGCAGGCGCGCCAAGCGCCGGGAAAATATCGACGGGCATACGGCGCTGCGCGAGAAACCCACCTAGCAGCAGAGCAACCAGGACGACTAGAACGGAAACTGGCCGCCGCATGGCTGCCAAGACGAGCCGCATATGTTACCTCGATGCCTCGTCCAAGAAGGGCGTGAGATCGCCTTGCGCGAAGCTCAGCCGCAGAAGCGCGCGCCATACAGAGAGCCGCGCGAGGTGATCGTCGATTTGGGATTGCGTGAAAAGCCGCTGGGCGTCGGCTACCTCGGCGATGGCGCCTAAGCCGGCTTGATAACGGGCTTTGGCCTGGCGCTCGGCAGTCTCGGCCGCGTTCAATTGAACGGGCGTATTCGCCGCCATTTTGCGGGCTGCCTCAAGTTGTATGCGCGCTTTGGTAATCTCCCCGTTCACCTCCTGTAGGGTGTTCTGGTACTCGGCGCGGAGGGCCCGTTCGTTGTGCGCCTCCCTCTCTTCCCTGGCGCGAATGGCGGCGAAGTCGAACAGAGAAAACGTCACACTCATCCCTAAAGCCCAGTTCTGGGTAGTAGGACCCAAGCCGTTTGCGCCACCCAAATCATGACCGCTGGAAGTGACTCCGGTCCCGCGCGCAAAGCTGGTGGCTTCCAAGGTGAATTTCGGAAAATATTCACGTGTCAATTCCGTCTGGCGGGCGTGAGTCTCGGTAAGGGCGGCGCTGCGGAGGAGCATTGCCGGATGCGCCGTTTCATTCAGCGTAGATTCGGTCACAGATTGTTGCCCGAATGCCGGCCCGGCAGGCAGACGGGAGAGAAACGCGGTATCCAGAGGACGATCTACCGCGGCGCCCAGGAGTGTTTCTAAAGCGGCCTGCGCGAGAGCCGCATTCTCTTGTGCTTCGATCACTCGATTCTGCTGTGCTGCGTACTCGGCGGCAGCTCGCGATGCGTCCGCGCCGGGACGCAATTGATTACGGGCCAACGCGTCGGTGATGTCACGAAGAGTATTTGCTCGTGTGGCGCCTGCCTGCGCGGCCTCGGCTGTGAGCCGTGCAGCCTGTATGGTCAGGAATGCGTCAGCTGCGGCCGCGGCAAGCTGTAGTTTGGCAAGAGCGGTTTCGGCTTCGGCGTGAGCAGCAGTGGCTTTCGCCTCAGCCACTTTCGATCGGCGAAGCCCAAAATCGAACGGCTCCCAACCGATGTAAGCTCCGACGGCCGAACCCCAAACATTGTCGTTGTTGTTCGTTCCGAGTACAGGCCCGGTGATGGACGAGATAACCGGGAGCGGCTGCGGTTCCAAGAGCCCGAACACATTGTTATGAGTAGCGCGATTAACTTGGCCCAGCAGGTTGGCTTGCGGAAGGTACGTCGTGCGGGCCAGGCGAACACTCGCGTGTGCCGCAGCCGCTCTTTCCGCCGCCGCTGCCACACCTGGATCGCGCGCCGATACAAGATTTACAACTTCCCGAATGGTGAACTGCCCGGCGCACGCGATTGCACTCAGCAGTATGAGGAGGGTTCCACGTACCAGCATCGGATCGATCATGGTAGCAGGCGCGGCAAGCTGTTTGTTCTATAAATCGATTAACAAACGGTGAATTGCACGAAGTGAATTGCGCGTTCCGTCCGACATCAGCGACCG
>CAVTXC010000018.1:0-130783 GCA_963738525.1 Bryobacterales bacterium | reverse complement strand
GAGCTTAGCAATACGTAGTTGTAGCCGGCGGCGACAGGTAGAAGAACCATTTGCTGTGTGAGCCTCAATTATGCCGGCTGGGCCGCCGGGTCTCCCGCGCGGATCGGTCGATTTCGCCCGCTTTGGTCACGCCGCGCCCGCGGTCGCCTCAAGGCTCGCCGTCCCAGTAGTCGAGGTCGGTGTCGAGCCGGTTCATGCGGGCGAACCCGCTGCCCTGCGCCGCGATGCGCGCGTCCGCCAGCACCTTGCCGGAGTCGGGGTACTCGCAGACCTCGGGCGTTCCTTCGTGCTGATCGACAGGTACTTCAGCGGCGCGTCGGACGTGTTGATCATCTGGTGCGGATAGTCGGGCCCGGCCGGCATGAACACGACGTCGCCCGCCTTGACGGCCAGCATCTCGCCGGCCACGCGCATCGTGCCGCTGCCTTCGAGCACGACGAACATCTCCTCCTGCGCATGGTGCAGGTGGTACGGGCAGCCGCGCTTGCCGGGCGCGACCACGTCGATGCTCGCGCCCAGCTTGAGCGCCGCGGTGCCGCGCGCCAGGCGGGCGCCCCTGCCGTCGTACAGCGGCGCGCGCGTCTCGTGCGTCGAGCGCGACCTCGTTGAAGTTGCGGATGAGCTTGGCGCGCAGTTCGTCGGCTTTGTGGGTCATGGATGCTCCTTGGGCTGCGCAGCGCGCGGACGGGTCGCGTGACGGGAATCGCGAATCGCGAATCGGGCAAGGCATTCTGCGTCACGTGCCAAGATGCGGCCAGCGACGGCATTTCCGCGCGAAATCCGGGCTTTTGCCGCCGGGTGCTTCACGCGCGCCCTGTACCATGGAGGCCTGATCCCCGGCCTCCGGCGCCGTCGTCCCGCGCGCCGCGCGCGCTCGCGCCGGCATTCCGGCTTTCCCGTGTCTGATTTCGACTACGACTACGACTTCGATTCCCTCCCGACCACGCGTCCCGCGGGCCGCTGACCGCGAGCGACGCGCGCGTCGCGGCCGATCCGGCGCGAGCCGCGGCGCGCCGGCAGGACCTGCACGGCATCCTGCAGCAGGTGTTCGGCTACAGCGCCTTCCGCGGCGAGCAGCAGGACATCATCCAGACGGTGACCGCCGGCGACGACGCGATGGTGCTGATGCCCACCGGCGGCGGCAAGAGCCTGTGCTACCAGGTGCCGGCCATCGCGCGCCATCGCGCGGGGCTGGGCGTCACGCTGGTCATCAGCCCGCTGATCGCGCTGATGCACGACCAGGTCGGCGCGCTCGAGGAGCTGGGCGTGCACGCGGCCTTCCTCAACTCGTCGCTGACCGGCGAGGAGGCGCAGCGCGTCGAGCGCGAGATGATGAGCGGCCGGCTGGTGATGCTCTACGCCGCGCCCGAGCGCGTCACCAACCCGCGCTTCATGGCGCATGCTCACCGCGCTGCGACGAGCGCGGCCTGCTGAGCCTGGTGGCCATCGACGAGGCGCATTGCGTCAGCCAGTGGGGCCACGACTTCCGCGAGGACTACCTGCAGCTCGCGCAGCTGCACGAGCGCTTCCCCAACGTGCCGCGCGTGGCGCTCACCGCCACCGCCGACGACCACACGCGCGCCGACATGCGCGAGCGCCTCGCGCTCGCCGGCGCGCGCGAGTTCATCTCCAGCTTCGACCGGCCCAACATCCGCTACGCGATCGTCGAGAAGGACGAGGCGAAGCAAGCAGCTGCTGCGCTTCCTGCGCGACGAGCACGAGGGCGACGCCGGCATCGTCTACTGCCAGAGCCGCAAGAAGGTCGAAGAGACCGCCGCGTGGCTCGACGTCCGAAGGCATCTCCGCGCTGCCGTACCACGCGGGCCTCGACGCCGACGTGCGCCGCCGCCACCAGGACCGCTTCCTGCGCGAGGACGGCCTCGTGATGTGCGCCACCATCGCGTTCGGCATGGGCATCGACAAGCCCGACGTGCGCTTCGTCGCCCACCTCGACCTGCCCAAGAACATCGAGGGCTACTACCAGGAGACCGGCCGCGCGGGCCGCGACGGCGAGGCCGCCGACGCCTGGATGGCCTACGGCCTGGCCGACGTCGTCAACCAGCGCCGCATGATCGACGAGAGCCCGGCCGGCGAGGAATTCAAGAAGCTGCAGCGCGGCAAGCTCGACGCGCTGCTGACGCTGGCCGAGGCGCACGACTGCCGGCGCGTGCGCCTGCTCGCGTACTTCGGCGAGACAGAGCTCGGCCTGCGGCAACTGCGACAACTGCCTCGACGCCGCCGGCCACCTGGGACGCGACCGAGGCCGCGCGCATGGCGCTGTCCACCGTCTACCGCTTCCGCCAGCACTCGGGCCTGAGCTTCGGCGCCGGCCACCTGATCGACGTGCTGCGCGGCAAGGTCACCGACAAGACGACGCAGCACGGCCACGGCACGCTGTCGCACCTTCGGCATCGGCGCGAAGTGGTCGGAGCAGCAGTGGCGCGGCGTGATCCGCCAGCTGCTGTCGGCCGGTGGGGAACTACGACGCAGTGGCGGAACGCATTCGGGATGGCGTGAATCGCTATCTCTGGCTGGAGCAGAACGGCTTCTATGGCCAGTTTCTCTATGGCCGTAACGCGCTCACGGTGTCCCCTCGATCGGAGGCGCTCGGGGAAGCGTTGACGATCCTGTTCGACATCGCGCCGGACAAGCGGCAGGAGCGGCTATTCCAGACCGTGCCGGTGGCGGACTACGGGGTGCCTTGCATCTACCCTCAGGTCCCCGGTATACCGCCGTACCACAATAACGCAGTGTGGCCGTTCGTGCAGGCGTTCTGGAACCTCGCCGCGGCAAAGCGCCATAACGGGAGCGCGCTGCTTCCGGGCATGGCAGCCATCTACCGCGCCGCGGCTCTGTTCCTGACGAACCAGGAGAACCTGGTGGCGGATGCGGGAACCGCGGAGGGAACGGAGATCAACTCGCCGCGGCAACTGTGGAGTGTGGCCGGCAACCTGGCGATGACGTACCGGGTGTTGTTTGGCATGAGCTTCGAAGAGGGCGGTTTACGGCTTAGTCCGGTGATCCCGAAGGAACTGGGCGGGACGGCGTCACTCAGCGACTTCGCTTACCGCGGCGCCAGTCTGACGATCCACACCCAAGGTTTTGGAGCGACGGTGAGTACGGTAGCGATGGATGGGCGACCGCTGCCTGGCGGCTTAGTGCCAGCGGATGTGCAAGGGCCGCATGATGTGCGCATCGTGATGGCTAATGACGAACTGCCACGTGGGGGGATCCACCTGGTGGACCCATCCGTCTCGCCGGAGACTCCGGTCCTGAATCAGGACTCCGCCATGCTTCATTGGACCGCCCCGGCGGATGTGGACCATTACGTCCTGGTTCGTAACGGCGAGCGGGTGAAGGAGACGACCTCGACTTCGTTCGCCCTCCCGGTGTCGGAGGATTACGCCGAGTATCAGGTCAGCGCGATCGACGCGCATGGCGCGCACTCCTTCCTCAGCGAACCTGTTCCGGTTTACGCGAAGGGGCGTGAGACGATCATCGAAGCCGAGACCGTCGCGACCGCCTCCAGCGAACCGCTCAAGGATTACACCGGAAACGGCTTCATCGAACTCTCCCGGACGGTCAACCCGGTGGTGGACTTCCACGTCCAGGTTAAGGAAGCCGGGACCTATGCCGTTGACTTCCGGTATTCGAACGGCAGCGGACCGATCAACACCGATAACAAGTGTGCGATCCGTGGGCTAGTAGTAAACGGGAAGGGCGCCGGAGCGATCGTGCTCCCTCAGCGCGGCAAAGGCGAATGGTCCAATTGGGGCTACAGCAGCCGTGTGTTGATGCAACTTGCTCCGGGCACTTACGAGATGCAACTCCGCTTCGATCCGGCCGACGAGAACATGAACGGAACTGTCAACCGGGCCATGCTCGATCACCTGCGGCTGGTGCAGATCTACACGACGCCGGCGCCGCGCTATTGATACGTTAGGTGTAACCCGTCCGGGCTTCCGCACATCTTTCTCGTATCGTGGAAAGACTCGTACTTACCCGGCGTCAGTGCGCCGTTCTGCTTGGCTCGCTCTTTGGGCATTCGCTTGCGCTCCGGGGCCAGGAGAGCCCCGACATCCGAGTGGACGTGGAGCTGGTCAACCTTCTGTTCACGGTCCGAAAGGCGAAGACCGGCGAACTGGCGCCGAACCTGACCAAGGACGACTTCCTGGTCTTTGAGGACGGGAAACAGCAGACGATCGCCAACTTCTCGCGCGATCAGAACCTGCCTCTCGAGCTGGGCATGCTGATCGACATCAGCGGAAGCCAGGCGAACCTCATCGACACGGAGAAGCAGGCGGGATCGTCCTTCTTCGGCAACGTGATGAGGCGCAAGGACGAGTCCTTCTTGCTGTCGTTCGGGCACGACACGGTACTGGTGCAAGACTTCACCAGTTCCGTTCCGAAGCTGCAGTCCGCGTTGAACTCGATCAAGGCTGACACGAACCCGAACCCTGGGAACCAGCGACGCGGTGGTAACGGCGGGAGCGGCGGAGGTTACCCCGGGGGTGGCGGAGGCCGAACCAGCGGCGGAATCGGGTGGCCGGGCGGCGGGATGGGGTGGCCCGGCGGCGGGGGGATGGGCGGCGGTCGAAGAGGCGGCGGCAGGCCGCCCGATTCAGGTTCGCAGCAACGAACCAACGGCAAAGGCACGCTGCTGTTCGACGCCATCTACCTGGCTTGTACAGACGAGATCAACCACAAGCAGGGACGCAAGGCGCTCTTCCTGATCACGGACGGGGAAGACCGAGGCAGCTACTACACTCGCAGCCAGGCGGTGGAAGCCGCGCAGCGCGCCAACACCATCCTGTACAGCATCTACTACGTCGATCCAAAGCGGCATGGGCGCGACCGGAACGATGGGCAGGCAAGCATCGGTCCCGGGGACCTCAAGCACATGTCCAACGAGACGGGCGGCCGGGTGTTCACGGTGGACAAGGATCACACGCTTGAGGACATCTTCACCGAGTTGCAAGCCGAACTGCGCAGCCAGTACTCGATCGGCTACAAGTCGACCAACCCCGAACGGAATGGAGAGTACCGGGAAATCGAGATCCGCCCCAAGAACGCGGACTTTGAAGTTCAAGGACGGAAGGGTTATTACGCCACGAAGAACCGGATCACGTAGATCCGGTTCCTCGCGCGAGCGGTTACGGGCAGTTCGGGTTCTTCTTGGCTCCGGTGTATTGGTTGTTGGCAGCGGTGAGTAACAGGCCGGAGCAAGTTCCATTCGTCGTCTGAGTGAAGATCGACTGGCTCTTCTGACCGGTATTCCCCGTGATCTCGAAGTTGCTGTCTAGGAGAAGCGTGTCGGTGGTGCGGACCGTGCTCTCGGTCGAGCTGGACGGAGCGGTGACCTGGTAGTTCTGGTTGATGGTGGTCAGGATCGAGTAGCCCGTCGGGATGGTTGTTTCATCGATGTTGACGACCAGCGGGAACTGATACTGGCTCGTCGTCTGGCTGGTGACACCGTTGACCGTCACGGATTTCAAGAGTGAACCAGCGGTCTTCTGAGTGGCGTCCTGAACGTACACGGTATCGGTGATGTTGAAGTTCTGGACGTTGCTGAAGTTGGCGGCTTGCGAGAGAGCGGTCGTGATCTTGCCGTGCGACGTGTTCACATAGCCCGCGATGACGTAGCTTCGATCGGAGGTCACCGATACTGTACCAGTGACATTGCCGCTGGGGTCGGTGTTGATGTTCTCGTTCACCACTGGATTGGGCGCGGTGAGCGTGTTGGCGAGCAGGCCGCCGGTAACGGTGGTCGAGCCGTGATCGAGGTAGACCAGCAGGGTACCTGTGGCCTGGAAGTAGCCGTTCGCGTTGTAAACGCCGATCGATACGGTGTGGGGCAGTCCGTTGCTAAGCGTCGCGGCGAAGGGCGTGAGATCGACGCGGTAGGGGGCGAAGTTGAGGGTCTGCACACCGGGGATCGGAATCCACAGATAGGGATCGATACCTCCGGTGAAGATCCACGGGTAGATGGGCGCGACTCCGGCAGGCTGGCCATCGATGCTGATCTCGGTTTCACGGAAGGCCGTATTGCCGCAGCTTTCGAGTTCGCCGGTGACGTCGTTGGGGACGCACAGATACCAGAACTCATCGCCGGACTGCCCTTGCGAGATCACGTCCAGGTAGGCGCGCTCGACATTGGTGGGCAGGGTGAACGTCTCCGAGAGAAGGCTCGAGGAGTTGGACAGCTGGTACGGAGCGCCGGGTCCATTGGGCAGCGGATAGAGAGCGTCGGCCACGATGGGAGCGCTGGAGTTCGCAGGAACCGGGTAGAACTCAAGGGTAGCGGTGCCGTAGATGATGCCGGTATAGGTGGAGTTCACGATGTTATAGATGTCGACCTCGCCGGATTGAGGGCCAACGAAGATAGAGCTGTAGTCGGTGAGGTCGCGCTGCACCGTCCAGGACGGCGCGCTGGTGGGCGAGGGTTCTTCCGTGGTGCCGAAGTAGATGTTCACATAGCCGAGTTGGATGTTGGCGGTGCGATCGTACTGGATGCCTTCGGAGACGTTGAAGCTTCCCTTGAAGAGGACCTTCGACCAGGGTCCGGGGCAGGTCGGCGTGTAAGTGAAGTACTGGGCGCTGTAGTCCTGGAAGACGTAGTTGTTGAACAGGGTGACCACGCACGGGGTGGCTTGGGGCGAGGAATCGGCGGATAAGGTAGGAGCTGCTTGCGCGACCGGCGACGAGGGCGAGAGCACGCGGTTATGTTGTGATAGGTTTTGGGCCTCCATATTGCAGGCGGCCAAGGCAATTGCCCCAAGCACCGTGAGAAAGGTTTTCATTGATGACGTTTGGAACCGAATTTCCAAGATGGACTCCTTTTCGTGGCCGAGTATACAGCACCGTTTGCGGATGGGGACGGTGGGTCTGTGTGCTTTCCCTCATATCGATTCTGGTCATTGCGAGCGGGTGTTCGCGGCCGGGCGGCGACATCAACGGGAGGTGGAGCGCGACGCTGAAGGTGGGCCAAGTTCCGGTCCCATTCCGGCTCGATCTCGTTAACCAGGGCGCGACGGCGACGGGCTACTTGTTCGATGGGGAGCAGCGGATCGCTTCGAGCGCCGGTAGCTATCAAGATGGCAAACTCCATCTCCATTTCGATCTGTACAACAGCGATCTGGAAGCGACGGTCAGAGGCACCGTGATGGATGGGACTTACACGCGGCGTGGCGGGAAGAAGACCACCGAGCGGACGGTGACGGCCGTCCGGTACACGCCTCCATCGACCGGGCAGCAGACGGCATCGCTTGCCGGATCCTGGCAGCTGACTTCGCTCGATGCGAAGGAGAAGGCCGATTGGAAGATGGTCCTCCAGCAGAACGGGGCCGAGGTGACCGGCGCCATTCTTCGCCTTGACGGCGACACCGGCGCAATGACCGGGACCTTCCAAGATGGGAAGCTTTCAATCAGCCACTTCTCCGGAGCACGGCCGGCGCTGCTCGAAGGGCAACTGAAGCCGGACGGCACCCTGGCCCTTGTGCTGGACCGCGACCTCCATCTGAAAGGCGTTCGCAACGACGAAGCGGCGGCGCCGGACGCTTTTCATGCCACGACAATGAAGAACCCCCAAGAGCCGTTTCACTTCGAAGGCACGGACGCGGACGGGCATGCCCTGTCTTCCACGGACAGCCGATTCCGGGGGAAGGTCGTGATCGCGAGCATCGGCGGATCCTGGTGCCCCAACTGTATGGACGAAGCTCCGTTTCTGGTCGATCTCTATCGGCGTTATCACGATCGGGGACTGGAGATCGTGGGCTTGAACTTCGAATCCGGGAACACGCCGTACGATCGGGGGCGGGTGAAGACGTTCGTCGCGAAGTATGACTTACCCTATCCGGTGATCATTGCGGGAACCACCGATGATGCCAAGGCGAAGCTTCCGCAACTGGAGAACTTCAGCGCCTTCCCGACCACGATCTTCATCGGACGAGACGGGCTGGTGCATGGGATCCACGACGGATTCGCGAGCGTGGCGACCGGCGCGGAGCACGCCAAGCTGAAGCAGGAGACGGACGAGATCGTGGAAGGTCTGCTGGCGAACCGGAAGAGTTAGACGGGCTGCGCGATCTCCTGCAAGCGTTTGGGTTCTTCGCCGAGCCAATCCGGATTTTGAGCGGTTCCGTCGTAGACGGAGGATGTCTTGAAGAGTTCGAATTCGCCTCGAGAAGCAGCGGGCGCGGACTTGGCGAGGAGAGCTTCCAGTTCGGCGTCGCTGAGGGGATGGAAGGTACGAACCGCTTCGAACGCCTGGTCGAGGATCTCCATCCGATCCATGCCGGTGATGACCACGGAGGTGGGCAGGTTCATGGCGTAGTGCAGGCATTCGATGGCTGTGACGGTGTTGGATTTGAGGATATGGCCGTTAGCCATGGTCTTCATGGCGAGCACGCCGACGTTGCGCTTGGCGAGTTCGGGGACGACGAGCTTGGAGAAGCTGCGGTAGTGCGCGTCCATGAGATTGAGCGGCATCTGCACGGAGTCGAAGGTGAAGCCGTGCTGATCGGCAACTTCGAGCATGTGGAGATGGACCTGCGGATCTTTGTGGCCGGTGAAGCCGATATAGCGGATCTTGCCGGCTGCGCGGGCTTCGAGTAGCGCGGCTTGCGCACCTTCGTGATCGAAGATGCGGTGCGGATCTTCGAAGCGCAGAATCTCGTGGTGCTGAACGAGATCGATGTGATCGGTGTCGAGGCGCTTCAGGGATTCGTCCAACTGCTTGGCGGCTTCCTTCTTGGAGCGTCCATCAATTTTCGTCATGAGGAAGACCTTCTCGCGATAGCCGTCCCGCAGGGCTTTGCCCATGCGCTTTTCACTGGCGCCTTCGTTGTAGTCCCAGCAGTTATCCATGAAGTTGATGCCCCGATCGATGGCAGTGCGCACGATGCGAATGGCGGTCTTTTCGTCGACGTGTTTGAGCGAGAGGTGCCAGCCGCCGACTCCGATGAGGGAGACGCGCTCGCCGGTGTGTCCGAGGGTGCGGTACTGCATTTCAGACTGGTTGGGTTGGGACATGTTTCTCATTATGCGGAAGGCGCGTCAGAGGTGGGGGTGAGCTTGGGGGCTCCGGCGAGAGCGAGCGTGAGTTTCGGCTCTTTATTGATGGCGTCGGTCAAGGCTTGCATCACGCGGGCGTCGATTTCGGGCGCGCGGTTGGATTCGACGGGGTAGCGGACGGAGAACTCGAGGCCGGTGTCGTTGAAGCGGAGATGGCTCTCGGGTTTGGGCGTGTCGAACTGAACTTCAACGGAGCGTTCGAGGGTAGCGTGTTGTTTCTCTATCGCGGCGCGGTATTGCTCGTAGACGGAGTTCACGGCGGCGGTTAGGGAGCGCTCGGCGACTTCGAAATCACTCTCCGGGGTAAGCGTGAGGGTGGCGCTGTGCCAGGCATACGTGATGCCGGGCATCTGTTTGTAGATAGCGGCGGGCTGGAACAGCACGGAGTTGGAGTAGACCACAACGCGGCCCGTGGCGTGGAGATCGGTAGGGGAGCCGGCGAGTTCCATCATGTACATACGCACGAGGCCCATGTCGATGACCTCGCCATTGACTCCGGCGATGGTAACGCGGTCGCCGACCCTCACGCCGTAGCGGCCAATCAGGAAGAAGTAAGCGACGACGGAGAGAATAACGTTCTGGAGTGCGAGAGCCAAGCCAGCGGTGAGGAAGCCCGCGTAGGTGACAAAGGAGCCGAACTCGGAGACGAAGCTGAGGAGGACGACCAAAGCGATTGCGGAGCCAACGACGATGCGACGCACGAGGAGGAACTGGCGACGCCTGCGGGGATCGCTGACGTAGCGGAGCGCCGCGCGACGCCACACGCTTGATACAACCAGGATGAAGAAGACCATGGCCGCAATGGTTCCGGCGCGGACGAGCAGGGCATGGAGGGCGACATGATATTGCTCCACGACGGTGCTGCGCCATTCGGAGAGGTCGCCACGCGTATTTTCGGCCATGATCTGTTGTTCCCCAAGGGGGATGAGGACAGTGGAGAGCTGGCGGAATTGGGCGGTGAAGGCATTGATTTGTTGCTGATGCGCGTTGATTTCGTTTAAGTCGGTGGACTGCGGTGCATCGGCGAGCTGATCGCTCTGCCGAATGGAGTCGCGGAGGCTATTCACCAGGGGGTTGCGGACCTGATCGACGTGTTTGACGAGCGCATCGGTATCGCCCAACAGGCTATCGAATTCACCGATGTCTTCCCGTAAGGAAAAGACGTCGCTGACGAGGGAGACGAGACCCTCGGAGCCCACTCGGTTAACCGGCTTTGGGAGCGGTGCCTGCTTGGGAGCGGTCGGCGCAGGAGTGGAAGTGGACGAAGATGCCGGGGCGTTGGCGGGTGCATGCCGGGATTCGGGTACCGTGCGCTCCAGTTCGGCAATCTGACCGGCGAGTCCGCTGCTAGGCCCGGACGAACCACCGGCGTTGGTCGCAAATGAAGCGACGTTTTCCACAGACTTCTGAATCTCCTTGGCGAGATTAAGCTGCGCCTCCATTTCTTTGCGCTGGGCGAGGAGCGCGTCGCGATCGCGAGGTTTGGCCGCGGCGGCCGCAGCATCCAGATCCGAAAGTTTGGATTGGGCATTGGCGACGCGCTCGGCGGCCCGCGCGGCGACCTGTTGTATGTTTCGGGAAGCGGAACCGGCGGGGCCGGATCCCGCGGCTCCAGGAGCTGAGCCGGTGGACGATGCGGACGGATTCCTGATGGCAGCCTGAAGAGCCACTTCGGCGTGTGCAAAATCAAACCCAAGTTGAAGCGTGCGGAGGGCGGCCTGGTGGGTGGTTCCGAGCAGCAGGATGTCCTCGGGGGCGCTCACCGATTGTTCCAAAGCGCCGACGTGCCGATACCAGGTGATCGTCTGCTCGAGGTGATCGGTCACAGTGTCGGCGGAGATGCGCGGAACGGGCGGGGACTGGGCGGCGCAAATGGTGGAGAGGAGGACGACGACGGGGAAGCGCCGGGAGAGAGTAGATGACATTCTTTTGGCGAGCTGCAGTTGACTTGCCACGGGCAAAGAGCGGTTAAAGTAGCGTTGAAATTGGCCGATTAATGACGTAAGGAGCAAGTTCATAGTGAATCCGATTTCCCCTTTCAGCAATTCCATAGACCTATACGCCAGTCGCAACACGAATACCGGCACGACGACGAAGCGGGCCGACGCGAGCGCCAACACCGGCGACTCAGTAAGCCTATCGTCGATGCGCGAGATGTTTGAGACCGGTCGCATTCAGCACGATGTGGCGTCCGGCAGCGTGACGAGCGATCAAGCCACGCAGCTTTACGCGCAGATGCAGGTGATTCACCAGCAAATTGCGACGGACATGCAAAGCGACGGCGGCAGCTTAAGCTCCACCGACGCGCAAAGCATCAACCAATTACAGAGCCAGATGAGCCAGCAGATCTTCGGTACGTCCCATGCACAACCGAGAGACGGATCTTCGGATACCAGTTCGGCAATTTAGGCGCACGCCTGGTATACATTTCCGACGTACGTTAAACCTGAGGCGAGGGAGAGTCACTTTTTCGCCTCAGGTTTGTTTTTTTTTGGCCCGCGGTGCGTTGCGGTGAAGCGGTTCACCGGCCGCTGCTCTTTCCGGGGACGTTTAACGACGCGGTCGGGGCTGGGGCGGAAGGCAGGGACGCTGCTGGCGCGGTGTGCGGAACAAAGCCACCGGGTCGGCGGAGGGAGAATTCGCTCGCGGCCTTGGCTTTCTGTTCTTCGATCTGCTTGACGCGGAACTGCATCAGGCGGGTGAGCATGCCTTCGAGCGCGTCCTTCTCTTTGAGCAGCGCATTTTCGTGACGGCGGAATTGGGAAAAATGGCGGGCGTTGGCGCGCCAAGCGGCGGCTTCGGCTAGTCCACGGCGCACTTCGAGATCTTCTTCATCGGCGAACGTTGCGAGATTCTCACGGATGCCGAGAGAGAGGAGATTGGTTTCGGCTTTGCGGATGCGGTCGAGACGCCACTCGCATTCCTGGAGTTCGGCGAAGATCTTGTTCTCGAGTTCGGTGGAGGGGCACCAAACGCGGCGGAGTGCTTCACCGAGCTCGATGAACTTTGCTTTGTCCTCGTGGGGCAGGAGGACGGCTTTGGCACAGACGCCGTGCTTCAGGGCGTTGAAGCGGACTTTCTCTTTGCCGGCGTCGGTGACGGGGCCGGTGGAGTGCTGGGCGTTGGCAAGGTTGGTGGCGGCGCGATTGGTGTTGGTTGGGGGCGTCATGTGGGTTCGAAGTCTCTTTCTGACTCAAAAGTACAGGACGGATTTGGCGCGGGCCGAGGGTGACGGCTGTAAGTGGTTGATTCCAGACGTCAAATATCCTGGAATTTTTGGTCACCGGCTCTGCTGAGTCGCTGACGTTCTACGAAAATGGTCTACACGACGGACGCGAATTTCACGGGCGACTCCTTTTGCTCGAAAAAGGTCCCCACTCAGCCCACTTCCGTCCGGAAATGCACAGAAGGGAATTACCGCCTCGGGTAAAAGATCAAGCCCGCCCTTCTCCATGCGCTGTTACAAGGAGGTTTTGCAGCAGTTCGCCGACGCCTACGAAATGGACAAGATAACGACCAGCGATCGCCGAGCAGTTGCAGAAGCGCACCTTTGGCGACCTGAACTTCTCGGTGATGATCATCGACGGCACGATGTTCAAAGAGGAACACCATAACGTGGCCATCGACGTTGATTGCGCGGAACGCAAGCTGGTGCTGGGCTTGCGCCAGGGCTTCACCGATAACGCACCTGTCGTTCTCTCCTGGGCGAACTCATGGAGCGCGGCATTATTCCACTGTGACTGCACCTGGCAAATGAAAGCAAGGCGATTCGGGCAGCTATACGAGAGCCTTACTTCGTAGGCGGGGCTTGGCCGGGCAGGGAAGGTCTGTGCTGCGCTGCTTCTGTTTCAAGCGCTGCTTTCTCCGCAGCCGCCTCCTCGGGAAACTGCGGATGCGAGAGCGGATGCCCGTGCCCTTCATGGCACGTGAAGCAACGGACTTCCGGATGACCTTCGAAGTAGGTTTGGTTGATTGAAGCCGCCATGTCGATCATCTTGCGCGCAGTCCGCTTCTCCTCCTTCTCGTCAGAATCGAATTTATGCTCTACATGGCAGAACTCGCAATTGCGATTGAGAGCCCAAGCGAAGTACCGCATCTGGTTGATGAATTCCGAGGCGGGCAGCGTTTTCAATGCATCGGTCTTGACGTTCTTGAAGTGCGTCTGGGCTAGCTCCTCCGGACTGCGCAATGGCTTGGCTTCCGCGTCCGGCTGCCTGACTAACTCCAGGCTGGACGTCGTCGTTCTGCCTTCGCGACTGGACGAGATGTCCACGGTGAGCGTTTGCCTGTCTGCGCCGAGCTTATAAATGCGCGTAAAAGTGTCCGGACGGCCGGACACTTCACCCTTGACGGTAAGCAAGTTGTCTCCGGATGTAGCAGTCAATCGCGTGGGGACGCCTTGATAAGGGCGGATGCTCGGCCTTCCGTTTTCGAAGACGGATAACACGGAGCGTTGTTCGCCTCGTTCGCTCCAAATCCCTGTTGTCTCCACAATGGCCGGGGCCATTTCCTTCGTTGCCCGATTGAACATTTCCTGCCTTCGTTCGATCATGATCAAGTAGCGAGTGGGAGCCGAACCCGGCGGTCCGGGGATCTTGCTTTTCTGTAAATCCGCTTTCCAAACGCCCGTGAGATCGGGGGTTTGGGCCAGTAGTGCGATCGATCCGAAAAACAGTAGAGCGGGCAACTTGATCATGGATTTGCCGCAGTATAGCAACGACTTCCGCTGTAGCTCAGCGGGTTGCTCGTGCGACACTCAGACTGGATGTCTTTAGCGGCTGCGAGATGCCTGATCGCCGTGGTGCTTGCGCTTCTCTCGGCGCATGCTCCGTTGCCGTCCCCGTCCCTGAGAACTTCCGTCCCAATCGTCTGGTGTGCGAAGGGCGAGGAACAGGCTGTCGACGAACGCAGCTCACCGTCGTATCCGCGAAACTTACCGCGCCACATCCCCGCGTACTTTTCAGCTGTCCCCCTTGAGTTTTGTGACGCAGTTCAATTCCAAAGGCCTCCTCCTCGAATCTCCTTTCACTCGTGACCGCACGTTGTTCGTGACCGCACGCGACTACTGAGGAGGCTGTATTGTCGATCAAAGGCGTACTGCGCTTCCTTGGACTCCAAAGCAGCGAGTCTGAGGATCGTTTAGAAGCCATTACCAAGCGACGGAGGGAGCTTTCTGATCACACGGACCAGGAACTCCGGACCGCGGCGCGCGCTCTGCGGTCTCAACCGGATCTGGTTGAGGCATTCGCGCTTACGGCTCAGATCGCCGAACGGGTGCTTGGTGTGCGCATGTTCGATGTGCAAACGATCGCCGCTCTCGCCATGCAGCAGGGGCATATCGCGGAGATGCAGACCGGCGAGGGCAAGACGTTGGCAGCCGTGCCAGCGGTGATCTGGAACGCGATCGAAGGCCGGGGAATGCATGTGCTCACGGCGAACGATTACCTAGCGCATCGAGACTCGAGGTGGATGACCGGGATTTATGAATGGTTCGGACTCTCCGTCGCGCACCTTGCCCAGAACATGCCGCCCGATCAGCGGCGGCGCGCCTATCAATGCGATGTGTTGTACGCGACGGCTAATGAAATTGGATTCGACTTTCTCCGCGACGGATTAGCTCGTGAGCCAGGTGATTTAGTGCAGCGGCCTCTTGCCTTCGCCTTGATCGACGAGGCGGACTCGATTCTGATCGATGAAGCTCGCATTCCGCTGGTAATTGCGGGCGGAACGCCTGACAACCCTGCACTGGCTCCGCGCGCCGACGCTCTTGCCGCACAACTCCGGCCGAATATCGACTATGTGGTGAGTGAATTTCAACGTGATCTACAGTTGACGGACCCGGGCGTATCTCGAGCGGAAACGGCATTCGGCTGCGCAAACCTCTTTGACGAGCAAAACCTCCGGATCCTGACCGCGATTCAAGACGCTCTGCACGCCCGCGTCCTGCTGCGACGCGACGTGGACTATGTGGTCAGGAATGGTTCGGTTGAACTGATCGACGAATTCAAAGGACGTATCGCGCAGAATCGGCGATGGCCTGCGGGTCTGCAGTCGGCACTGGAAGCGAAGGAACGCGTGGGATTGAAGGCGCAGGGCCGAATCCTCGGCTCTATCACCGTCCAAAGCCTAATCGGAATGTACGAAAGAGTGAGCGGGATGACCGGCACAGCGGCTACGCAGGCCGAAGAACTCTGGAAAGTGTATAAGCTGCCGGTTACAGTTATTCCTCCGAATCGGCCTCTGATCCGGCAGGATCTCCCCGATTTCTTGTATACGGACAAGCGCTCGCGTAACGAGGCGCTGATTGAAGAGATTCGCGCTGTGCACGGTACCGGCCGGCCTGTGCTGGTGGGCACCGCCAGCGTAGAGGACTCCGAAGCGCTGAGCCGTCAACTGACCAATGTTGGAGTATCGCATCGCGTTCTCAACGCGCGAAATGACGAAGCCGAGGCGGCGATCGTAGCTCAAGCGGGCGCCATTGGGTCCGTCACAATCTCAACGAACATGGCTGGGCGCGGAACCGACATTCTGCTGGGCGGCAACCCGCCGGTCAATCCTGAAAAGGTAATCGCACTCGGTGGCTTGTATGTGTTGGGCACCACGCGCCATGCGGCTCGCCGAATCGATCACCAACTACGAGGCCGTGCGGGCCGCCAGGGAGATCCGGGCACTTCTCGCTTTTTCATCAGCCTGGAAGACGATCTGCTTGTGCGATTCGGCATTGGGGAAAACCCCGATGTCGATAGCGTGCAGCGCGTCGCGGAAGGGCAGAGCCTCCAAATTCGGGAGCTGCTTTATAAGTATGAGTCGCTCGTCGAGCATCACCGCCGTGAAGTTGCCGACTTACGCCGGACGGTTTTACTCTCATCCAGTTGGAGCATTGGTTCTCTGCTTCCCGAGGAGCAGTACGGCGCACTGCTTCAAACCGTGAACCCGCAAGCGCTGGAAACCGCGGGCCGGCGTTTGGCTTTGGCTGTGATCGATGAGCTCTGGTCCGACTACCTGTCCAATGTTGCGGAACTAAGAAGTGGCATTCATTGGTTGTCATGGGGCGGTCGCGATCCCTTATATGAGTTCCTTACGGGCGTAGAACGGATATACGCGGACTTTCACAAGTGTCTGGAAGACGAGGTTGCGAGTGTGTTCGAGAACGCCGAGGTTCAGAACGGTGAAGTTCGCTTTCCGCCGGGGAGGTTTGAGCGTGGAGCGACATGGACTTACCTCACCACCGATCAGCCCTTCGGAACCTTTACCGAAAGAATGATGCAGGGTCTTCGCCGGAAACTCTCGGGAATGGCGCACTAGCTGTGCCCGGTTATCGGCAAGCACCGCGTTGACGCGAGAGTATGATTATCGTGATCTTCACTGCGCCGTCACTGCACCAACCCGTCTGATTTCCATGCCGCACCTTCATCCCGACCGTCTGTTTCCCAGCGATCCTGACACCCGAACTGTAGCGCGCCGCCTGTATGAATCGACTGCGACGCTACCCATCATCAGCCCGCATGGGCATACGCAGGCAGAATGGTTCGCCGAGAACAAAGCCTTCCCGGATCCCGCCAGCCTTCTGATCGTGCCCGACCACTACATCTTCCGGATGCTCTACAGCCAACGGGAATTCCGCATGGAGCAGTTGGGAATCGGCGGAGACAAACTCGAAAATCCGCGCGAGCTTTGGCGCACCTTTGCCAATAGCTATTACCTGTTTCGCGGGACGCCCACTCGTATGTGGCTGGACTTCGTTTTTGAACGGCTCTTTGGCCTAGAACCGAACCTGACCGGACAGACGGCCGATCTTTTCTACGATCGGATCTCGGAGAAGTTGGCTTTGCCGGAATTCCGCCCGCGCGCGCTTTACGACCGGTTCGGGATGGAGGTTCTGGCGACTACCGATTCAGCGGTTGCCTCATTGGAAGCGCATGTGGCGGTCCGTGCGTCTGGCTGGAATGGCCGCATTCTCCCCACCTTTCGACCTGATTCGGTGGTCGATCCCGACTTCCCGGGGTTTGCCGGAAATTTAGAAAAACTGGGCAGCTTGTATCACGAAGACACGCAGGCATGGGACGGCTACTTACGCGCATTACGCAAAGCTCGGGCTCACTTCATCAGCCTGGGATGTACAGCTACCGATCACGGCCACCCGACCGCCAACACTGCGAATCTCACGCGAGAAGCGTCCTTGGAGTTGTTCCGCAAAGTGCGCGCATCCGAAGCGTCAGTGATGGAGCGCGAGCAGTTTCGGTCTCAGATGCTTACAGAGATGGCCCGCATGAGCGTCGAAGATGGCTTGGTCATGCAAATCCATCCGGGAAGTTTCCGGAACCATAACGAGTTTGTCCATCAGCGGTTCGGGCGGGACGCGGGAGCCGATATACCGACCGCGACCGATTATGTGCGTGCCTTGAAGCCCCTGCTCGACGAGTTTGGAAACGAGACTCGCCTGACGATCATCCTGTTTACCTTGGACGAATCGACTTACGGACGGGAACTTGCGCCCTTAGCCGGGCATTACCCGTGTCTTCTGCTCGGGCCCCCCTGGTGGTTTTACGACAGCCCCGAAGGCATGATGCGCTTTCGCGAGTACACCACGGAAACCGCGGGATTCTACAATACCGTCGGATTCAACGACGATACCCGGGCGTTTCTTTCCATTCCCGCGCGGCACGATGTTGCGCGCCGAGTGGATGCCGCTTTTCTCGCTCGCCTGGTAACGGACCACCGATTGGACGAGGATGAGGCGTTTGACGTGGCTTATCAGTTGACTAACGGCCTGGTCCGGAAAGCATATCGCCTGTGACTCGCGAAACGATTCAGCTGCTGATCATAAGCTGTTGATCAAGACGAAAAGACCAAGCGTCAGAAGCAGCGTGGTGAGCCAGGCCAAACCCATAAACGCGAAGTTCCTGGCGGGATTTTCCTTTTCCGGCGAAGTTTGGTGCACCTCGAATGGATGTCGAATCGGTCGAGTTTCGGTGTCTAGTTGAACCGGTTGGGTGAAAACAGGTGAGCTTGTCATAGATCCTCGACACTGAGAGACGCAGGTCCGCTGCCAGAGTTCGAACGCAGCAAGTGATTTCTTTTCAATTCATTGAGGAGTAGGTTGAGGCGAATCGATCGCGCGATTCGGCCCAGTTGGGTGATCTGACCAAGTCGCGCAATCGAGGTCTCCGGAGCGGTCGAATGCGTCCGACGCGAATCGGTCGCGGACGCACCTCCGGTTACTTTTGTCCGAATTCCCGGGAATTTTCCTTCAATTTCAAATAAAATCGGCTCGCGAATGGCTCCATCGATGTAAAGTGAGAAACGGTCGAATTTGTGGTGAAGTAGGCCGAAAAAAAAGGAGCCACTATTGATGCGCATTCGTCTTCTCAGCTTTCTGCCGGCAGCGGGTACGGCAGCGCTGATTTCGCTCACATGCAGTCTGGCCGGTGCTCAACAGACACCGGTAAGCTCGGCGAGCGTTCCTGATATCGTCCGCAACGGGCAAGCCATTCTTTCAGGCCCGTTGGATGCCGGCCGGTCTCTGCAATTGACGCTGAACTTGCCCCTCAGGAATCAAGGACAGCTTCAACGGCTCCTTCAACAGCTTTATGATCCGCAAAGCCCGAATTATCAACACTATTTAACCTCTGCCGAGTTCACCAACCAATTTGGTCCTACCCAGACCGACTACGATACGGTCGTTCAATGGGCGCAGTCGAAGGGCTTCAACGTAACTGGAACCACGCCCAATCGCCGGTTGGTGGACGTGCAAGGGTCGGTGGCGACCGTAAGCAGCGCTCTCCATATTCGGCTGAACTCTTATCTCGACCCCCTCGCGAATCGCGTCTTCTTTTCGCCGGATCGAGAGCCCGTGCTCGACCTTGCTGTCCCGCTTCTCGCGATCACAGGTTTGACGGACGTTAATCCGCCGGTTCCCCATTACAGAAAGGGAAATGGGACAGTTGCGTCGGAGGGAGCTACCGAGTCGATGCACGCGATCGCCAACATCGTCGGATCGGGGCCCGGAAACACTTATCTGCCCAGCGATATGCGCGCGGCTTATTACGGCTCCGGCCCACTTACGGGGCAAGGCCAGACGGTGGGTATCTTCTCTTACGACGGGTACCTGACCAACGACATACAAGTGTATTACTCCAACACGGGGATGACTTCGAATGTGCCCGTGAATAACGTTCTGGTAAACGGTTTCAACGGCCAGTGTTTTGGGTTCAATTCCAACGGAACGATTAACTACAACACCTGTGATGACGGGGAGCAAATTCTGGATATCGTCAACGTGATTGGCATGGCGCCCGGATTGACTCAGGTGCTGTTCTATGAAGGCTCAAGCTCGACCGACGTCTTGAACAAAATGGCGACGGACAACATCGCCAAGGTGCTTAGCAGCTCGTGGGGCGGCGGCGATTTTGGTTCTGCGTCGGATCCCATCTTCCAGCAGTTCCAGGCGCAAGGTCAGACGTATCTCAACGCGACGGGCGATAGCGGTCAATTCAATAGCTCTACCTACGCGCCGCCGTCCGTCGATCCGAACATCACTCAAGTCGGCGGGACGGATCTCACGACTAACGGGGCAGGTGGTTCCTGGGCCTCGGAAACCGGTTGGGCCGACAGCGGCGGCGGATATATCAGCGGCACCGCGATCCCCAGCTACCAACAGATGGCGGGTGTGATTAACTCGTCCAACAAGGGATCGACTACCCTGCGGAATGCGCCGGATGTAGCCGCCGAGGCTAACTTCGACAACACGACGGTAATCGACGGCACCTTCGAATCCGGTTATGGTGGAACCAGCTACGCGACTCCCCGCTGGGCCGGTCTGATCGCTCTCGCCAATCAACAGTCGGTCGCAAATGGCAAAGGGACGATCGGATTTCTCAATCCCAAGGTCTATAACATCGGGGTTAGCTCAAGCTTTACGTCGAATTTCCACGACATTGTCAGCGGCAACAATAAGCCTACGGCCGGAAGTGGCAGCGGCTTCAATGCAGTTACCGGCTACGACTTGGTGACTGGTTGGGGTAGTCCCATCGGAGCGACCCTCATTTCGACGCTCGCGGGCAGCTCCACGGGTAGCGCCGACTTTTCCCTCTCCGCATCGCCCACCAGCTTAAGCATCGCCGCTGGGGCAAATGGCAGCACGACGATCACAGTGAACCCTTTGAACGGTTTCACGGGAACGGTTAGTCTAACGGCCAGTGGATTGCCGTCCGGCGTAACCGCGTCGTTCAGCCCCGCCAGCACTACAACGACAAGTAAGCTGACGCTTACCGCCAGCAGTTCCGCCGCCGCGGCTACCGCGACCGTTACGATTACCGGCACGTCGGGATCATTGAGCCACACGACAACTTTGGCGCTTACCATTACTACCGGTACGGGAGGTTCGACGCAATTACTCCTCAATACCGGGTTCGAGAATGGAACCAACACTTCGCCGTGGACGTTATCTTCCGGTGTCATTTGCTCCAATAGCACCTGTACTGGAGAAGTTGCGCATGCCGGGAGTTGGTTCGCCTGGCTGGATGGATACGGTACCACCCACACCGATACAGCTAGTCAGCAGGTTGTGATCCCCTCTGGAAAGACAACCGCGACGCTCGCCTTCTACCTCCATATCGACACAGCGGAAACAACCACCAGCACGGCATACGACACGCTGACGGTTCAGGTTCTGAGTACATCCGGGTCGGTTCTGGAAACTCTCGGAACTTACTCTAATCTCAATCACGCCAGTGGCTATGTCCAGCATACGTTCAGCATGAACTCGTACATAGGCAAGACCGTAGTGATTAAGTTTACCGGCAAGGAGGATTCATCGTTGCAGACCTCTTTCGTCCTGGATGACATCACCCTTACGGTGCAATAAGGAAGCACGAAGGGTCGCGATGCCCGCGACCCTTCACCGCACGCCCAGCTGTAAAGTGGATGAGGAGATTTCAATGATGTTTCGGACTTCACTCCTCGCGGTTTCCATGCTGGTTGCCGCGGACGGATCTGTCGCTGCCATCATCGGCAGCGCACCGCTGCCGCCTCAGATCAGCGCCGCAAAACGCGTATTTATCTCGAACATGGGCGGGCAGTGCAGCAACTACCGCCAGCCCGGATTTGCGGGTACGGGGCAGCCGCTTCATCATGGCCTTGTGAGTCCGCAAGTCCCGTCTGCCTACGGTACTCTTTACGCCGCAATCGAATCTTGGGGCAGATACCGACTTACCCTTTCTCCGGCTGACGCTGACCTCGTCTTCCAACTTAAAGTCTCCTGTCCCTTTTCAGGTGGGGAGAGCCATCCTGTGGTGGATCTTCAGATCGTGGATCCCACCACGCGAGTCTCTCTATGGGGTTTTGTGGAAGAAGCTGATCCCGCGGCATTACAGAAAAACCGCGACGCCAACTTCGAACGCACCGTTGAAAAGATTGTGGAGGATGTGAAGAGCCTGTCGGCTCGCGCGAGTGCCGTTCCCTCCGCAACAAACTAACAACGAGCGGATTGGGGAAAACATCACAAACTCCATTCCTGCGCCCAGAGGCTTCGTCGCACCGGCCTAAGGCGATCTGTACTATTGGGAAGTATGGCGCACATGAATTTACCCGGTGAGGCGCATTCGGTTCGACTGAACGTGAACGGAATCGACCACAACCTGCAGATCGAGGCGCGAGTTTCGTTGCTCGATGCTTTGCGTGAGTACATCGGCTTAACCGGCACAAAGAAGGGTTGCAACCAGGGCGCATGCGGTGCTTGCACCGTCCTCGTCGATGGCGAGAGAATCAACTCCTGTTTGGCGTTGGCTGTCCAGTTTGATGGACGGCAGATCACCACAATCGAAGGTTTAGCGGATGCAGACGGGCTCCATCCTCTACAACGCGCATTTATTGAGCACGATGGATTTCAATGTGGTTACTGCACCCCTGGCCAGATCTGCTCGGCCATCGCTATGATCGACGAGTTCCGGAGCGGCGTTCCCAGCGCGGTTACTATCGACGCGGCCGACGGGCACATCGATTTTTCAGACGCTGAGGTGAAGGAGCGCATGAGCGGAAACCTTTGCCGCTGCGGCGCCTATCGCGGCATCACAGAGGCGATCCATCAGGTTTTCGAGGAAGTCGGAAAATGAAGAATTTCGCCTATGCCAGCGTCACAGACCAGCAGTCCGCGTTGGATCTACTGGATCTGAATCCCTCCACGAAGGTGCTCGGAGGTGGAACGAACTTAGTCGATCTGATGCGCGAGAACATCGAGCAGCCAGACAATGTCGTCGACATTACGCGCCTGCCTCTCACCGAAATCGTGGGGCTTCCCGACGGAGGCGTTCGTATTGGAGCTTTGGTTCGGAACAGTCATTTGGCCGCTGACAAGACCGTCCGTGAACGATATCCGATGTTGTCACAAGCCATCCTGATGGGTGCTTCCGCCCAGTTGCGGAACATGGCGACGACGGGTGGCAACCTGATGCAGCGCACACGTTGCTACTACTTCTACGACAGCGCCGCGCGGTGTAATAAAAGAGTACCGGGATCCGGCTGCGATGCCATTGATGGGTTCAATCGGATTCACGCCATCCTGGGTACATCGCCGGACTGCATCGCGACCCATCCCTCTGACATGTGCGTCGCCATGGCGGCGTTGGACGCGACGGTCAATGTTTCAGGGCGGCGCGGAGATCGCAAAATCCCCATACTGGAATTTCACCGGCTTCCAGGCGATACGCCTCAACTCGATACCAACCTCCGGCCGGATGAGTTGATTACCTCGGTAGATCTTCCGGCCCTTCCGCTTGCCCGGAATTCGATGTACCGAAAAGTGCGTGACCGTGCCAGCTACGCGTTTGCCATCGTGTCCGTTGCGGCGGCGCTTGAAATCGAGAACGGCGCCATCAAGCAAGTGCGCTTGGCGCTAGGAGGTGTAGCCCATAAGCCATGGCGCGCCTCCATCGCTGAGCAGTTTTTGATCGGAAAGCCAGTGAACGAGCAGACTTTTCACCAGGCAGCCGCGCTCGAACTGGAGTCAGCGAAGCCATTTGCATACAACGGCTTCAAAATCGAATTGGCTAAACGAACCATCGTCAGTGTTCTGAAGGAATTGTCCCCAAAGGGAGCAGCCTGATGAGTATCTTCTCCAAAGTCACCGAAGCTGTCGTCCACCTTATCCCAGATCGCGACCGCGATCACCTCAGCGAAGCCGACCGGCTCATCGGCAAGCCGCTCGATCGCCTGGATGGACGTGAAAAAGTTACCGGCAAAGCACCGTTTTCGGCTGAGTATCCGCTTGAGAATCTCGCCCACGCCTCGCTTGTCTACGGCACCATCGCCAAAGGAACGATCAAGAGCATAGATATAGACGAGGCGCAGAATGCGCCCGGGGTGCTTTCTGTCGTAACTCACAAGAACGCGCCGAAGATGAAAAACCCGCCCTTGTTCAGCCCTGGAGGAGGGAGCGATGCCGCGGGAAGCAAAGCGAATGTCTTGAACACAGACGACATCTATTGGGACGGCCAGCCCGTAGCGCATGGTGATCGCGACCACTCTCGATCGAGCCGAGCACGCTGCGTCCCTGGTCAAGGTGGAATACGAAGTAGAGAAGGCGGACACCTCGTTTGCGGAGGGCAAAGCCGACGCCGAGGTCCCGAAGAACATCATGGGTGAGCCAACCGAAGTCAGCCATGGTGATGCGGAAGCGGCCCTGGCCGCCGCCAAATACCGCGTCGATCACACATACACCACGCCTCGCTATAACCACAACGCGATCGAACTCCACGCGACAACGGCTGTTTGGAACGGCGACAAACTCACGGTGTATGACGCCAGCCAATTCGTCCGCGGCGTAGCCGATTCGCTCGCCAAGATGTTCTCTCTAAAAAAGGAAGACGTGCGTGTAATCGCCACGTTCGTGGGGGGCGGATTCGGAGGGAAAGGCTCGATGTGGTGCCATGTCCCTCTATGCGCGCTGGCCGCGAAAGTCGTGAAACGGCCCGTGAAACTGGTGCTTTCACGCGAAGGTGTCTTTCGCAATGTCGGGGGCCGCACGCCTTCTGAACAACGAGTAGCCTTGGCCGCCGATGAGTCCGGCAAATTGAAGGCCTTAATTCACACAGGCGTTACGGCTACTACCCAGACCAATGATTTCGCGGAACAGTTCTCATTTCCAGCACGGCATCTCTACGCCACGGAAAACCTGTTCATCACGCAAACGGTGATGCGCCTCCACACCACCGCAAACTCTTTTATGCGGGCGCCTGGCGAATCGATTGGCACCTTCGCACTCGAATCCGCCATGGATGAACTCGCTTATGAGCTTGGTATCGATCCTGTGGAATTGCGCCTGCGGAACGATGCGGAACGCGACCCCGCTAAAGGCACCGAGTTCTCCAGCCGTCATGTTAAGGAAGCCTACCGGCTGGGCGCCGAAAAGTTCGGGTGGGAGAAACGACCAGCCAAGCCGCGGAGCTTGCGCGACGGCGATTGGTTGATCGGGCAGGGAGTTGCCACCGCATTCTATCCCGCTTACCGGTTTCCCGCAGCGGCCCGCGTCCGTATCAACTCCGACGGGACTGCGCTCGTACAAAGTGGCGCGCAGGAGATGGGCATGGGCACCGCCACCGTCCAAACCCAGCATGCCGCCGAGCGTCTCGGACTGCCTATGGAGAAGGTTCGCTTCGAATACGGCGATACCGACCTGCCCCACGCTCCCGTCGCCGGCGGTTCCAACCAGACGGTCAGCGTAGCGCTTGCCATTCAGCAGGCTTGCGAGAAAGCACAGCAGGAACTACTCACTCTCGCAAAAAAAGACAGCGCTTCACCGCTCTCCGGCTCGCATTTCGACGATGTTCGGGCCTGTGACAGCGGTCTCTTCCGGCGTGACAAACGCGAAACCGGAGAAACGTACGCCGCCATTCTTGCCCGTGCCAAACAAGATTTCATTGAAGCGGACGCAGAAACGGGACAACCTTTCGAATCCATGAAGTATTCCATGGGATCGTATGGCGCTCAGTTCTGCGAGGTTCGCGTGAATGAACAGACGGGCGAGGTGCGGGTCGCTCGCTGGGTGGGAGCTTTCGATACCGGCCGGATCCTCAACCCGAAAACAGCGCGTTCGCAGTTCTATGGCGGCATCATCATGGGCATCGGCATGGCTCTCACGGAAGAAACCCTCTTCGACGAACGCGGAGGGCGCATCATGAATCCAAGCCTCGCCGAATACCACGTCCCCGTGAATGCGGACGTTCCCAAGATCGAGGCCTACTTCCTCGATATCCCGGATCCTCATACTCCGCTCGGTGCGCACGGGATTGGTGAAATCGGAATCACGGGAGTTGCCGCAGCGATCGCCAACGCCATTTATCACGCGACGGGGAAGCGCGTGCGCGATCTTCCCATCACCTTGGACAAACTACTCTAGACCGTTCTACGCTATCGAAATCGAGGCCGGCTTTACTATATGGTGAATGTCTAAGCCGGCCTCTCCAACGCGCGACCACGTTGCCGCGCTCACCGCGAGCTTTCTCGGCTGGACTCTCGACGCCTTCGACTTCTTCCTTGTCGTCTTCTGCCTGACTGCCATCGGACGTGAGTTTCATCGGTCCGACGCCGATATCTCGCTCTCGCTTTTCATCACCTCCGCGTTTCGCCCGGTCGGAGCTTTTATCTTCGGGCTTCTGGCCGACCGATATGGCCGCCGGCTCCCGCTGATGATCGATCTGGTCTTCTACTCCATCGTAGAAGTGGCTACCGGCTTTGCTCCCAACTTCACCACGTTCCTGGTTCTGCGCGCGCTATTCGGCATCGGCATGGGCGGCGAATGGGGCGTGGGCGCGTCCCTTGCCATGGAGAAAGTTCCCGCGCGTTGGAGCGGCGTACTCTCGGGTGTGCTCCAGCAGGGGTACGCGGTCGGCAATCTTCTCGCGGCACTCTGTTTCTTCTTCCTGTTTGAACGCTGGGGTTGGCGGCCACTCTTCTTCCTGGGCGGACTGCCGGCCTTGCTGGCGCTTTTCGTGCGCACGCAGGTCAAAGAATCCGACGTCTGGGAACAGAAACGTCAGCAAGATTGGTCGGGTCTGGGCCGCGCCATTCTCCAACAGTGGAAGCTCTTCCTTTATCTGGCGCTCCTGATGACCATGATGAATTTCGCATCGCATGGCACGCAGGATATGTATCCGACGTTCCTGCAGCGCCACTGGAACTTCGGACCTGGAAAGCGCTCGATCATCAGCGCCATTTCGATGGTCGGTGCGATTGTCGGGGGCATCCTCATTGGTCTGTTGTCCGATCGCTGGAGCCGCCGGAAGGCAATTGTCTTAGCGTTGACCCTCGCCGCTTGCACCGTTCCTCTTTGGGCCTTTGCTCCCTCCGAGGCTCTGCTCATAACCGGCGCCTTCCTGATTCAGTTCTTCGTGCAGGGCGCGTGGGGAGTGATTCCCGCACACCTCACCGAGCTCTCGCCCGCTTCCGTGCGCGGCTTCCTCCCCGGGTTTGCCTATCAATGCGGAGTTCTCGTGGCCGGATCCATTGCCTACATCGAAGCTCGCCTAGCCCAGCACACCTCGTATGCAAATGCCATGGCGCTTACCGCTGCAACGGTCTTCATCGGGGGCGTGATCGTCGCCGCGCTCGGTCGCGAACGAAAAGGAATGGACTTCTATGCCCAGGATTGAGCCGCAACGCTACACCTGCTATCGCACGCCAGAGGCTCTGACGATCAACGGACGACTCGACCAAGCCCCGTGGCAGCAGGCGCCCCGCTCCAACGCTTTCGTCGACATCGTTACGGGCGAGCCCGCGTGGTTCGACACGCGCGTATCGCTCCTTTGGGACGATACCTATCTCTACTTCGGCTTTTCTGCCGAGGAGACCGATGTCTGGAGCACGCTGACCGAGCGCGATTCCAAGATCTACGAAGAGAACGATCTCGAACTGTTCATCGCCGGTAAGGACACCTATTACGAATTCGAAATCAACGCGCGGAATGTCATCTACGAAGTCTTCTGGATCTGGAAAGACGTTCATGTGCCGGGAGGGCCGCTCTGGGGACGTCCCGAGTTTAATCCCGAGACCGAGCGAACGCTAGTCCTCGATGGCGTCGGCGGACATGTCCACGAACGAGGCGCACGCTGGGGCTTTCTCGACTGGGACATGCCCGGACTTCGCCACGCGGTTCACGTGGATGGAACACTGAACAAGCGCGACGATATAGACCGGGGCTGGTCCGCCGAGGTCGCCATTCCCTGGCAAAGCCTCACCTTGCTCGCCGATGGCCGCTCGCTTCCGCCGCGTGAGGGCGATCAATGGCGCATCGACTGCTCGCGCTTCCAGAAGATTGGGCCGGGCGGCGAATCGCTTGACCCCTGTGCCGGCTGGACCTGGAACCGTCACGGTCACTACGACTCCCACATCCCCGAGGTTTTCCCGATTATCACGTTCTCGGAAAGGCCGGTCGATCGCTTGCCGCAACCCTGAACGCGATTAAGCTCTTCCGTTCTTGGCTTTCAACTCCAGCAGGATTCGTTCGATCTCCTCCTCTTTATTGATCCGGGAGAATCGCTCTTCCACAGTCGGGTGATCGATGGCCGCCACTACGCCTCGCGCCCGCCTCTGTTGCACCTTCAACACCTCGAGCTGCGGCCGCGTCTCCGCCAGTTTCGTCTGAAGATCTCCAAATGCTGCTCTCAGATTCTCTACCTGTACCTTCTGGTCGGCAACCTGTCCGGCCAAACCGGCTGCCAGTTCGCGGCTGGCAACCGCACGTTCGAGCGCCGCGCGCGCCAGTGCGTCATCGCCCTTTTTGATGGCAATGTCGGCCTTGTTCGTCCAATCCGCTTCGCGCTCGCTGCTTTCCTTCTTCTTCAATTCCAGGTTGTGGAGATCGGCCACCGCGATCGCGACCTGCGTCTTCACTTGCAGAAGCTGATTCTCCATATCGAGAATCACCTGGTTCAACATCTTCACGGGATCTTCGGCCCGGTCGATCAGGTCGTGCAGGTTTGCTCTCAGTAAGGCTGCCACGCGCTCTAATAACGCCATTTGTCCTCTCCTTGGGAGGCGGACGGCCCAGGCCGTCCGCTCTCTTCACTAGATGCGCGTTCCATTGGGCTGTGCGGTGTCAGTCGCACTCTTGACCGACGGTTCACGCTTGCTCTTCTCATCGCGCATGGTCTTCACCTTGCCCAGCAATTCGCTCATCTGCATGCCGGACAACGTCTCAAACAGCGCTGGGATCTGCGCCGCGATCTGCGTGATGTCCCCAGTCACCTTGCGCATGCCGGTTCCCGCGCCATCGCCCGTGGACACGATCGTGATCTTGTCCACGTTGCCAGAGGCGAAGCCAGTGCCTTCACAATCTCCGGCATCCCGGTCATCAGCTTGTCGACCACCGCGGCCTGGTTCCACTCCTGATAAGCTTCCGCTTTTACGTTCATGGCGCGCGCCTCGGCATCGCCCTTCTTGAACGTAATCTCCGCTTCCGCTTCACCCTGCGTTCGTACGGCGATCGCTTCGCCTTCGGCTTCGGAGATGCGGCGCTGCCTTTCGGCCAGGGCGAGCGTCTCGATGCGCTGGCGTTCCACTTCCGCCGGCTTCAGCACCGTTGCTACCAGCTCTCGCTCACGACGCTTAATCTCCGCATCCTGCACCTTGATCTCCTGCTTCTTTTTCGGCTTGCCGGATCTTCACCGCTTCCGTCGCCACCTGCTGCTGCATGATGTTCTGCTGAATCTCGTAAGCCTTGTCGGCCTGCGCCTTCTGCCGGTTCACCGTCTCCAGATACTCCGCGCGCTTGATCTCCAGATCGCGCTGGCTCTCGGCCTGTTTGGTCAAGCGACAGCGTTTCCGCCAGCACGCGTTCCTGGTCGGCTAGCGACTTTCGCGACCGCCGCCGCTGCGCAAGGACTTCCGCGCGCTTGATGGCCGTATCGCGCTCCGCTTCGGCCGCGGCGATCTCCGCGTCGCGCTTGATGCGCGCGATATCCGGACGCCCCATGTTGGTGATGTATTCGTTCTTGTCGCGAACTTCCTTGATCGTGAACGAAACCACCTCGAGACCCATCTTGCTCATGTCGCCCGCGCAGGTGTTCCGCATCCGGTCGCCCACCATCTCCGGCTCTTTCACGATCTCTTCCACGGTGAGCTGTCCGATGATCCCGCGCAGATGCCCTTCCATGACTAACCGGATCAATGCTTCCCGCTCGTTGTCGTTCTTGGTCAACAACTGCTCCGCCGCTGTCTGAATACTCTCCAGATCGGACTTCACCTTGATCTGCGCCACCGCTTCCACCGTCACCGCGACACCCTGGCGAGTATAGAGATCCTGTTGCGGAGCCACATCAAAAGACATGAGCTCCAGCGAGAGCTGCCGCGCCGTCTCGATCATCGGCGCGATAAAGGTTCCGCGGCCTTTCACTACTCGCGTACCGCGCATCCCATACACGATCAAAGCCTCGTGCGGGCCGGCTTTCCGAAACATCTTCGCCAGTGCGGCCAATAGGAATGTAAGTCCCAGCACCGCGACAAAGACCGCCAAAATCAAATTCGTCGACATACTCGTCATCTCCTAATACTTCGCCTGCATCTCGCGCCATGTGCGGACATACGCGATTCCGCTTTCGTAGCGCGTCACAATCACTTCCACCCCGCGCTCGAGCGGCTCTCCGCTTTCCGAACGCACCGGTACCCCGCACCGTCTGCCCTGTTGGGTAAAGATCATCTCGCCTGTCCCATCTGGCCGGACGTTGCTCGATAGCCTTCCAAGAACGCCAGTCATGTCATAGTCGGCCTGATCGAGCGGTTTCTCGGACGCAAGCAGCACCCGGGCGAAAAACCAAAACACGATGCCCGCGCCCGCTACCCCGCACAGAGTCGCCACTCCGAGCACCGCAATCAGACGCCAGTCTTCGAGGCGCAAGAGCACATATCCCGACGCTCCAAACCAGAGCAGAAAGGCCGCGATCGTGGCGGGACTGAACGCCCCACCCTTCCCGTGCCCGCCCCCACGTCCGTGGAAGTGCACATGGATGTGCGGCAAGTGAATCGCTCCCGATAAAACTGAAAGCACGCTAAACAGAAACCCTGCCGAAAGGCAAAGGATAAAAAAGTCAGGCCACGGCATCTTCTCTGCTCCCTTCTTGCGGTCTCAACACATGCAACAGCCGCTCCGCCAGCCCCGGGTTATCCAGGATGGCCTCAAGCAACTGGATACAGCGCCGGGAATCTTCGTGCCGCGCCAGCCGCAACAAGGCCCGCCGCACGCCCGGGTCATTCCGAAATCGCTCCGCTCCACTCACCAGCCAAAGATCGAACTTGTCCTCCAGTGTTCCCACGTCAGACACCAATTCCGTTTGAAAACCGTCCGGATCATCCACCAGATACCCCGGATGGACATTGAAAAACCGGGCCAGCACCATCCGCGACGTATTCGTCAGATGCGGACGCGCTCCGGATTCGATCTGCGACAGATAGGATTGCGAGATCTTGCCCTGCAGCTCACGGCTAACTTCCTGTTGCGTCAGAGCCCGTCCGAGCCCTCGGAGCGTGCCCTCCATCTCGCGCAAATACCGGATTTTGTCTCCTAGTTTCATCGCTATTGCAATCCGCCATACAACATATCGCAATTTGTGATAGTTGTCAACAGCCGAGTTCGCTGTCAGAATGGACCCGTTAAAAGATGAACGCGCCTTGAAAGCCCTTTCGTTGTTCCTTCTCGCTGTAATCGCAGCCATCGCACAGACTCAATCCGTGCCGGCATCTGACGAAGCGACGCAACGCCTATTAGCCCTCGAAAAGCAGATTTGGAACGGGCGCCCCGAAGCCGCGATCACGATTGAAGCGGAACTCCCTTCGCTTCTTCCTGCGTTGAAACGTCACCCCTTAACGGAAGTCGTGATGCGCATCGATCCCCGGTCGAATCTTCCTGCCATGCACGCTCTAGCGCGCATGTCTCTCGGCGAAGAGAATCTCGGCGGCTTGGACGGTCTGCTGAGCGGTCTTCTCGGTCGGTCCGGAAGCCTGGAAATGCTGCCGTACTTGTTTGTCATGGCGCAGAGCCCCGATCGAATGAAGGCCGATAACGCAGCTTTCGCTACCTGCAGTTTGCTGCGATCGTTTCCAGACCTTTGGTCACCCGCAATATCCGCCAATTGTCCGAACATGTCTCCGTTTCCCGATTCCAACCAATCGGAGGCCATTCATCGCTTCTGGGAAGAATGGTGGTCTACACACCGCGCTGTGATCGCGCAGTCGGTGAACCTGCCTGAGGTAGCCGTGCCCTCCCGCTACAATCAGGCGCCTCGCACGGCTCCGCCTCAGCCCGTGTGGACCACGGAATCGCGCTTTGAAAGCCTGCTCCAGCGCAATCCCGACATCCTCGCCTCGGAAGACGACCGGCGCATCTTTGCCGGATTACAAGCAGACTGGCGCAAGCGTATGAACCAGGAACGTCGACGCGTGCGAACTCGAATCGACTCCGATCGGAAAGCGGGCAAGTGGATGGATCCTGATACGCTTCGCGACATACAGGCAGGCCACCGAGCCATTCTGACGGCCATCATGAAAGATGCTCAGGAGCATCTATCCAGGGAGGGCTGGCAAGCCCTCGAGATTGCCGGGATGAATATGCCCACGGCTCCCTCGGCGGGAACGGTGTCAGTGGAAGTCCCTCTCACGCTGCAGTGAATCTACTTCTCGAGGAAGAAGTGACCGACGAACATGGCGTCGATGCCCGAGGCGTAGAAACTGCGCACGGCGTCTCGCGGCGAACACACCAGCGGCTCCCCGAACAAGTTGAAAGACGTGTTGTAGAGAACCGGCAATCCTGTCTGGCGCCCGGCCGCGTGTAGCAGGCTCCAGTACAGGGGATTATCCTCGCGCCGCACCGTCTGCACGCGGATGTAGTCCTGCCCCAACAGCGCCGCCTCAAATGTCTTGCGGTGTTCGGGCTTCACCCGGCTGACCGAAGCCAGATAACGCGCATTCGGTCCAGCCTCGAAGTAGTTCCCCGCCATCTCCTCAGGTACCGAAGCCGCAAATTTGCGGAAGGACTCGCGCCGCTTGATGAACTGATTCAGGTTCTCGGTCGAGTATGGATCAAGAGGCGATGCCAAAATACTCCGGTTCCCCAACGCCCGCGGCCCGAACTCCATCCGGCCCTGCATCCAGGCCACGATCTTCTGCTCGGAAAGCTGCTTCACCGCCGTCTCAACTAGTTCGTCGCCCGTCATCAAATAGCGGAATCGCAGCTTGCAATTCTCGAGCACCTGCTTGATCTCCTCCGCCGTGTACTCCGGACCCAGAAGATACGCCGCGATATCCAGACGCGCGCGCTCGTGGAGTACGTCGTGCCAGACATGCAGCAGCGCGCCGAGCGCCGTTCCCGCATTGCCTGCCGCGGGCTGCACAAACACATTCTGAAATTGCCCGGAGCGTTCGAGCGCGGTGATCAGGAATGCGTTAAACCCGAGCCCGCCGGCAATACAAAGGTTCTCCGCCGATCCCGCGAGCTTGCGCACTTCTTCTTCGATCGCGCGCTGCACACCCGTAGCAATCGCCTCGCGCCGCGTCTCGCTCGCTCTTCCCAAAGCATCGTGAAACTTGGCGCTGAACCCGCCCTGGGTCAGCCGCCCCGGATCGAAAAAGCTTCGATCGAACGTCGCGCCGCCGATGATCTCCCGGAACACGGGAACCAGCGATTCATCTCCCGCAGCCGAGAGCCACTGCGTCTTGTGTTCGTCGGCATCCGGCTGGAAGCCCAACAGATCTGTGACCCGCGTGTACAAATCCGCTAGCGAATCGGGATAGTAGAACTCGCTCTCGATACTCAGGCCGCCCGCACTCGTTCCCGACCACTTCGCGCCACAACGCAGGTCTCCGCCGCGATCGAGCGTAAGCACCGTCGCCTCGCTGAATGGCGACGCGTAAAATGCCGAAGCGGCGTGCGCCATGTGATGCCCCACCAGGATCATCCGGCTCCGCGGAAACCTCTCTCGTAAGCGAAGGTGAAGCCCCGCCGCTACGCCGGTGGGCACGGGCCGCGCGACCGCCACAATGTCGATGTCCTGCGGCGACAATTTCCCGATCGCCAGGCACGCGTCGATTGACTCCGAAGGCAATTCGCCGCGGCGCGTCCGGCGCGCGACCTTCGCCTCTTCCATCGCCGCGACCAGCTTGCCGTTCGATAAGAGCGCCGTCGCTGAGTCGCTGGCGATCGTTCCAATGCCTAGAATGTTCATCGAGCGGCGGCCCGCAGCCGTCGGACTGATCGCTCGCGCCCGATCGCAGTAAACAAGTGGAACGCGCTCGGGCCCACCGATTGCCCGGTCAACGCGGCCCGTGCAGCATTGATCAACAGACCGGCCTTAACTCCCATCTCCGCTGCGACCGCACGCAACTCCGCTTCCACGCTCGCCTCGGTGAACTCTTCGGTCGCTTCGAGCCGCTCGGCCAGCCGGATCATCCCTTCGCGCGCATCCGGTTTGTCCAGATTGTCAAGCGCCTTCGCTTCGATGACGAAGTCATCCGCAAAGTAGGCGCGCCCACGCGTCCCAAAATCCTTCAGCGTGGTGTAACGCGCGCGCAGCAGGTCCGTCGTCTGCTCCAGCCAAGGATCGGGGAAGGGAATCGGCAAACCCTCCTGCTCCACCTCCTTTCGGACGTAGCAGACCAGATCGGCTACATGCATGGATCGCATATGCTGGGCGTTCAACCATAGCGCCTTCGGGTCGAACGGATCCTCTTCCGTGAAGTTGATCACCGCGTTGCTCCGGTTAACGCCCTCGAAGCCAAAACTCTCCACCAACTCGCTCCGCGACATCTGCTCCCGGTTGTCCTTCGGCGACCAGCCCAGCAGACAGATAAAGTTCACAAAAGCCCGCGCGAGAAAGCCGCTATCCCGGTAAGTCGTGACACTCACCACAGGCCCATGCCGCCGCTTCGACAACTTCGTTCCGTCCGGTGCGACCAGCAGCGGCAAATGTGCGAACTCCGGCCGCTGGCAATCCAGCGCGTCGAAAATCAAGAGGTGTTTATACGTGTTCGACAGATGGTCCTGTCCACGAATCACATGCGTAATCCGGAGGTCGCCATCGTCCGCACACGATGCCAGGTGATAAGTGGGTGTGCCGTCGCTCCGTAACAAAGCGAAATCTTCCACATCGGCAATCGCCTTCGACTGCTCGCCCGTACACCAGATCGTTGAAGGCCAGTTCGCCGCCGCGTTCGCGCGGTACGCGAAACCGCAGAACGAACTTCTCCCCGGCCGACGCCCGGCGTCCGCTCTCCTCCTCCGAAATCTCGCGCATCCCCGGGTTAAATAGCCAAGGGCCTTCGCGCTTCTCCCCCCTCCTCGCCCGTTGCCGGCGTGAAGTCTCGGTAAGCGAGCCCCTTTGCCAAAATCTGAGCCGCCGCTTGTTGATGCAGCGCCAGCCGTTCCGACTGGCGGTACTGTTCATCCCACCCGAGCTCCAGCCAACTCAAACCCTCAAAGATCGAATTGAGCGATGCCTCTGTGTTTCGTTCGACGTCCGTATCGTCGATCCGCAAAATCATCGTCCCGCCGTGCCGCCTTGCGTACAGCCAGTTGAAAATGAAGGTTCTCGCGCTGCCGATGTGCAGAAAACCGGTTGGAGAAGGTGCAAAACGAACACGAAGCATCAATTCGTCAGTATAGAAAATCGCGGGTCTCGCGACCTCCGCGTTAAATTCGGATTAAGCCAGGAGTGCTTTTTCGTCGAGGCACGTCACAATCGATGGGTAGGAGGAAATTACAAGATGCGAACTGTAAGAACTGCTTTGATGGCTGTGGCGCTGGCCACGATGGGGGGTCAAATTTATGCCCAGGGTCCCGGGTACGGACCTAACGGGATGTACGCTCCCGACTCAGTCTCGGCGCTGGTCGAGCGTGTTCACGTCGACTTGAATCAGGCATATGGCGGCTTCCACTTCAGCGGTGGCGATCGCGGCCGGCTGAATAATGCCGAAAAGCAACTGCGCGACTTCGCGAAGAAATGGCACCGCGGCCGTTTCGATAAGGGCGAATTAGACGATTCCATCGGCTCCATTCAACACGTTCTCGACAACAACCACATGCCCCCCGGTGTGCGCCAGGCCCTTGATCGTGATGTGAATGAACTCCGCGCAATGCGCGAAGCGTACGACCGCCACGAACTCCGCCCGTAGTCGCTTCGTCTTTCCGAAAGGGGAGTGCGTGCAAGTTATGATGAACGCACTCCCGCATGCCTTCCGTCCTTTTGCACGCCTGGCGGTCTTGGAAGAACGCAAAGGGCGTTGCACTCCTGGCAATCTGCGCGCTGTCCGTCGGCATCGGTTCCACCACCGCCATCTTCACGGTCATCCACGCTGTTCTCCTTAAACCTCTCTCCTATGGTTCCGCCGATCGTTACGTTGCGATCTTTGGCGCACGCGTCAATGAGCCCGTCCTTCGCGCGGCGTCCTCCAATCCCGACCTGATCGATTACCAGCGAAGAACCCACAGCTTCGACGTTTTCGGTTGGTACCAACCGCGGGACTTCAACCTGACTACCCGTGGCGCCGCGCAGCTCGTGAAAGGCGTGGAGGTCACGCCGTCCCTTGTGGACAACCTGGGCGTCTCTCCGCTCCTCGGGAGATGGTTCCGTGAAGCGCGGGACGAAAACGGCAATCTCCATCTGGCTGTAATCTCGAGCGCTCTCTGGAAGCAGTTGGGTTCCGATCCCACGCTTGTCGGCCGCGCGATCACGCTAGATGGCATTCCGTTCACCGTCACCGGGGTCATGCCTCCAGGTTTTCGGTTTCCCGCCGGAGAGTTCAATCAGGAGGCGTCCATCGGCAGTATTTGGGTGCCCCTCAACCCGCAGGGCCCCGAGATGCGGCGCGACGTGAGCCCCTATTTCTGCTATGCGCGCCGCAAACCAGGCGTTAGCCTCCAGGAAGCGGAAGCCGATGTAAAGCGCGTCGCCGTCGAGATCGCGCGCGAACACCCGGAAGGTCATGCCGCTTACACCGCAAAGGTTCTCCCGTTACTCGACCTCGTGGTGCAAGACATCCGGCCCACCCTGCTGTTGCTGCTCGGCGCCGCGGCCGCGCTACTCCTGATTACGTGCGCCAACGTTGCCGGCCTGCTCCTGGCCCGCTCGGTCGCTCGTGCCCGCGAAACCGCCATCCGCGTGGCGTTGGGCGGAGCTCGATGGCAACTCGCCTCCGAATACTTTGCGGAAGGGCTTCTCCTCTCGCTCGTTGCGGTCGCTCTCGGCGCCTTCGTGAGCCTTGCGCTCGTGAAAGTGGTCCTGTTCTACGCCGCCGAAAATATACCCCGCGCCGATGAGATCGCCGTGAATGGGACCGTGTTGCTGTTTGCTTTAGGAACCGCTATCGTCTCGAGTCTCTTCTTCAGCATGGCGCCACTCTGGCAAGCCATCCGCATCCGTCCGAATGAAGTGCTGACGGATGGTGTTCGCGCCTCCGCCGGAGCCCGCATGCGGCGCTTGTCCCGTGGCTTGGTCGTCGCCGAAATCGCCTTGGCTTTTACGCTTCTGTCCGTCGGTGCCCTGCTGGTTTCTCAACTGGGCAACCTCACTCGCATTGCGCCCGGGTTCGACCCCAACCAGCTGTTCACCTTCCGCCTGAACGCCCCGGAAACACAATACCCGGACCTTCCCCGGCTCGTTGCATACCAGTGGAGCCTTCTGCGGGCCATTCAACACATCCCCGGAGTGGCGAGCGCCGATCTGGTGAATCAGCTTCCCATGAACGGCTGTTGCTTCAGCACCGTCCTGAGTCCGGTTGGCGTCCCCGTCGACCTGCGGCACCAGGAGCGTGTCAGCTTCATGGCGGTCAGTCCCGGCTATTTCGGCACCATGCGCATCCCCTTGAAGGAAGGCCGACCTTTCAACGATCGCGACGGAAACGGTGATGTCAAAATCATCATCAACTCCGCCGCCGCCCGCCGCTATTGGCCGGGTCGCGACCCGTTGGGCTCTTACGCGTTCATGGGTGGGGATCAGTCACAACGCTTCCAGATCGTCGGCCTCGTGGGCGACGTCAAGAACAACGGCTTGGCCGAATCCACCGTCCCCGAAGTCTACTTCCCCAATCTAAAAGCCAACGTGAACCAAATGTACTTCGTGGTGCGCGCCCCGCTTCCCCCGGAGTCGCTGCTCCCCTCTCTCCGGCGCGCCATCGCGAGCGTGAATCCAGCGCAACCCATCTACGAAGCGCGGCTCATGACCGATGTCGTTAATCGCTCCGTCGGGACGCAAAAGCTTCAGTCGTTGATGGTCTCCTTCTTTGCCATGGCGGCCCTGATGATGGCAGCTCTCGGTGTGTACGGATTGATCGCCTACTCAGTCCGCCAGCGTACTGTAGAAATCGGAACTCGCATGGCGATCGGCGCAACCAACCGTGATCTATTCCGCCTCGTCGTTGGAGACGGATTAAAGATGGCCGCCTTCGGCATCGGGATCGGGGCGCTGGCTGTGGCCGCAACTTCGCTGATTCTTCGTGCCAATCTCGCCGGCTTGCGCATCGATAACCCGCTCCCCTTTCTGTTCTCGATCTGTACCGTGGCGCTATTTGTGGCGCTGGCTTGCTTCGTCCCCGCGTGGCGCGCTACGCTCCTCTCCCCCATGGTGGCCATCCGCAACGATCCCGGCTCGATCTGGGGAGGCGCGCGCTCGGGGATACAGCGGATCGTCGGACACGTAACCGAGTTCGTATCCGGCATGGACGAACAGACCGCCACCAGCGAGTCCGATCTGCTCGCTGAAATCGCCGAAGCCGGACGCCGCTCGGGTTCCTATCCGGATGCTCTAAGCGCGGCTCTCGAAACCGTGCGTGAGCGCCTCCGCGCTGAGTCGCTGGCTCTGTTCGTCCAACGGAGCCCCGGCCTTCCTTACCGGTGTTCGACAGTAGTTCCCGATGCCTGCGGCGAGTGGACTCTCCCGGCCGATGCGTTGATCGTTAGCCGCCTGCGCCACTATCCCGGAGCTCTTCCGCTCTCTGCCGCCGATCTCGATTCGCTCGATCGATGGGCCCATGAGAACGCTCCTGCACGTCTCGAAGAGACTGCCACATTGCGCGAAACGGGCGCGGTCCTCGTGATCAGAGTCGCGGTCAAGGACGAAATCAGCGGTCTGTTGTTTGTTGGGCGTCCCGCTTCCCGGAAAACGTATTCTGCGTCCGAGCGGCGCCTGTTCCGAGGCGTTGCCGCACAACTCGCCATGATGCTGGAAAACGGCCGCCTGACGGACCGCATTGTCGACCAGGAACGCTTGCGCCGCGAACTCCTGCTTGCCTCCGAAGTGCAAAAACGCTTGTTCCCGGAGCATGCCCCCGAGACAACGCAAATCGAACTGACCGGCGTCTGCATCCCCGCGCGCGGGGTGGGCGGCGACTACTATGACTTCCTCGATTTGGGCAAACACCACGTCGGGATTGCACTTGCCGATGTGGCGGGTAAAGGCATTGCCGCCGCTCTCGTCATGTCCGTCGTGCAGGCCTCCTTGCGCAGTCTCGCGGGGGCTGCGGGTGTTTCTCTTGCGGAACTTGCCTCCCGCATGAATCGCCTCCTTCACCGCTCCACCCGCTCCAACAGCTATGCCACCTTCTTCTATGCCGAAGTGAACGAACAAACCGGGCGACTGCGCTACGTCAACGCGGGGCATAACCCGCCCTATCTCTTGCGCCATTCCTCTTCACCGGTTCCGTTTGTCGCCTCCACCGCTCCCATTGAGGAACTCACCACGGGCGGCACAATCATCGGAATGTTCGCCCAATCCGCCTACGAAGAAGGCCTGCTCGATCTCCACAAAGGCGACGTGCTGATCGTCTTCACGGACGGTGTACCCGAGGCCTTGAATCCCCACGACGAGGAGTTCGGCGAAGAGCGACTCAAAGACATCCTTCGCGATGTTGCTCACCTTTCCGTCAACGAAATGGCATCCCGTATCCTCCAAAATCTGAAGCAGTGGATTGCGGATGCCGAGCAATACGACGATCTTACGTTCGTCCTGATGAAAGTGATCTAAGCTCAAGCGAGGAGAAAGAATGCGCATCACTTCCGTTGAGACGTTTACCGTCGGAAATCCCTGGAAGAACTGGCTCTTCACTCGCGTCCACACGGATGAAGGCCTTTATGGGGTCGGCGAAGGAACCCTGAATTACTTCGGCAAAACGGTGGAAGCAGGAGTGCAGGAACTTGCACCGCTGATTATCGGCTCCGACCCTTTTCAGGTCGAGGTGATCTCCCAGAAACTCTTGCGGGACGTCTACTCGGATGGCGCGCAAATCCACAACAGCGCGGTTGCCGCCATCGAGATCGCCCTTTGGGACATCATCGGCAAGGCCACGAACCAACCCATCTACAACCTCTGGGGCGGACGATGTCATCAGAAGCTGCGCGCCTACGCAAACGGTTGGTATCGCGGTCCCCGGAAGCCGGAGATGTTCGCCGAAAAAGCCAAAATCGTCGCTGCCCGCGGCTACACCGCTCTGAAATTTGATCCCTTTGGTAGTGCGTGGCGCATGGTGTCCCGTGCCGAATTCGATCTTGCCATCGACATCATCGCGGCCGTTCGTGAGGCGGTCGGCGATCACGTCGATCTCCTGATCGAGGGCCATAGCAGGTTCAACGTCGCCACCGCCGTCCAGTTCGCCGACGCCATCGCGCGCTTTCGTCCGGCTTGGTTTGAAGAGCCTGTTCATCACGCCAACATCGGCGCGGTGGTGGAGGTGGCCAAGCGCAGTCCGGTCCCCATCGCCACCGGCGAAAGCCTGTCGAGCAAACAGCAATTCGCCGACCTGCTGTCACATAACGTAGTCAGCATTCTCCAGCCGGAACCACTCGCCCTCGGCGGCCTGTTCGCTGCGCGCAAAATCGCCGACATGGTGGACGCTCATTACGGCGTAATCGCCCCCCACAGCGCGCAGGGCCCTATCTGTTCCGCCGCCTGCGTCCAACTCAACGCCTCGATTCCCAACTTCTTCATCCACGAAATCTTCGACGAGTTTAACGATCCCTGGGAAAAAGAGATCGTCACCAACCCTGTGGAAGTCGTCGACGGCTACATCCAAATCTCAGCCCGTCCCGGCCTCGGCATCGATCTGAACCTTGAAGAAATTAAGAAACACCCTTACCAGGCCGGCAATCATTTGCCTCTCTTCCAGCCCGGTTGGGAACAGCGCAAAGGCGAGAAGTAACCTCCCGTCACCGGCGATCTCAGTACTGCAGTCCGTACCCCAGCGGAAACATCGTCTGGTAACCGGCGTCGCCGCGATGTAATGACGTCGACGTGGACTTCGGCCAGGTGAACGACAGCTTCCCGACCGGCTTGGCGTCACCGAACAACACGTCCGCCACGCCGGATCCCTCCGTGCCCGGCAGCCATGCGGCTATCCAAGCGTCGGCCTGATCTATCACGTCATCGATAAACAGCGGCCTGCCCGAAACGAGAACAACCACTACCGGGATCCCCGCCTTCTTCATGTTCTGCAGAGCGGCCTTGTCGTCCGCATCGAGGAACAATCCGGAAATCTTCCGGTCGCCGAACATCTCCGCATACGGCTTCTCGCCAATCACCAGTACGCCGACATCCGCGCCCTCGGTTCCCGTGCCATCCGCCGTGTAAGAGGTGATCGTGCTGGGCGGAACGGCCGCGGCGATTGCCTGCCGGATGGTCGTGCCCTTAGTCACACTGCCGCTCTTTCCCTGCCACGTAATCGTCCACCCGCCACACTGGTTCCCGATATCGTCCGCGCTCTTGCCGGCAATATGGATATGCTTCGCGCTCTTCGACAACGGCAGGACGTTGCGATCGTTCTTCAGCACTACGAGCGATTCCCGCACGGCCTGCCGCGCTACCGCCCGATGCTCCTCTGAGCCAAAAGACTGCTGCAGCGCTCGATCCGCCAGCACGTTATGCTTCGGGTCCAGCAGCCCCATCGCCGCCTTCACCCGCAGAATGCGGATCACCGCATCGTCAATCCGCGACATCGGCACGGATCCATCGGTGACCAGTTCCTTCAAATCATCGAAAAACAAGGCATACTTCTGCGGCACCATGAACATGTCCATCCCGGCGTTCACCGATATAAGGATCTCCTTCTTGTAATCCCCCGGAATCTCGTCGATCGCGTTGTAGTCCGAAATGAAAAAGCCCTCGAACCCGAACTCGTTTTTGATGATGTCCGTCAGCAGGTGCTTGTTCGCGGAACACCGCACGCCCTTCCAGCTGTTGTAGCTCGGCATGATCGTGGCCACCCCGGCTTTGATCGCGTCCCGATATGCGGGGAGGAATAGCCGGCGGAACTCCGCCTCATCGGCGACGACGTTGCCGTGATCCATCAGGTCCCTGAGCCCGCTGCCGTACATCGTTCCGCCATCTCCCGCCAGGTGCTTCGCGCAAGCCGCCACCTGCGTTGGCCCGCTCATATCCGAACCTTGTAAACCTCGCACCGCGGCCGTCCCCAAAGGCTCGACGATCTCCTGCGTCTCGCCATACCCTTCATAGCTCCGGCCCCACCGGATGTCCTGAGGCACCGCAATGCACGGCGCGAATGCCCACGGAATACCTGTCGCCCGTACTTCCTCCGCGGTGATCCGGCTGATCTTCTCGACCAGCGCCGCATCTCGCGTCGCGCCTAAGCCGATATTCTGCGGAAAGATCGTGGCGCCCTCGACATTGTTGTGGCCGTGCACCGCGTCCACCCCATAAATCACGGGAATCTTCAGCCGTGTCTGGAGTGATCGAGCCTCAATCGTCTCGTAGAGAGTCGTCCAGGATTGAAGATCGTTGCCTGTCTTCGGATCGGAATCGCCGCCGCTCAGCACCGAACCGAAGTGGTACTTCTCAATGTCGTCAAGGCTCTTCAGAAACTGTTGATCGGCCTGCAGCATCTGCCCGATCTTCTCGTCCACCGTCATCTTCTCGAGCAATGGACGGACCTGCGGATCATACCGCGAAAAGCGGGACGCATCCGTCTGTGCAACCGCGTGGGAAGCATGGAGACAAACAGCGAGGGTCGACACAGTGAGCCGGAGAACTACCTGGTTCATACGCATGGGTAAAAAGCAGTTTATTACGTTATGTATGGCAGTGGAAGGGAAACCGCAGCGAGCGAGCAACAGAGCTCGTGAACTGAAAATGCGGTAGCGAGAGTGGCCGAGCTCTGAGCGCTACTTGTCGGAGTTGCTGGAGGAAGACGCGGGAGCTGGAGTGCTGCTGCTCGAAGAATCCGATTTGGAAGATGAGTCCGATTTCGAAGAGGAATCACCCTTCGACGAAGAATCGGTCTTCGAAGATCCATCGGATTTCGAACCGGAAGAGCCCTCGCTTTTAGACCCTTCGTTCTTGTTCTTCGATTCGCTACTCGGATTGTTCGATCCGCCCTTAGCGTAATCCGTCACATACCAGCCGGTCCCCTTGAACTGGAGAGCCGGAGCGGAAATGATCCGCTCTACGGGACCTTCACCGCACACTTTGCACACCGTGATCGGAGCGTCGGAGAACTTCTGTAGCGCTTCGAAATGCTTCCCGCAATTCGCGCACTTGTACTCGTACATCGGCATAGAAATCTGTTTTGAGTCTAGCAAGCGAACGGCAGACACAACAAAGGGGAGGCCGAAGCCTCCCCTTTGTTGAACCGGTCTCTGAGACGAACTTTACCAGCGTCTCCAACCACGGTAATACCGAGGCCCACCGTAGAAGAAGAACCCGGTGTTCCAATACGGTGCACCGTAGTAGTAGGGATAAGGCGCACCCACTCCCGGTCCGTACCCGTAGTACGGACGTCCGTAAGCTCCTCCTTGACCCATTCCTGGGCCAGGGCGCATCGACTGTGCATAGTCTTCGCGAGCGACGGTGGTGAATGCATTAGGCGATTGCGTGGTCGAAATCAGCAGCGGCTGTTCAACGCGGAAGGTCAGTAGCGACTCCGGCGCTACCACTGTCGGTTTGCCGCGCGTCACCAGAACTCCTAACAGCCCGACTGCCGCTCCTGCACCCGCTCCGATCGCAGCACCACGCCCCGCGTTCCAAGCCATGGATCCCGCTGCCGCGCCGAGAGCCGTCGTTCCGGCCACACCAGCTACGTCACGACCGATCGATGTGCCGCCCTCGCGGTAGACCATCTGCGAGTGGAACGGAATCTGTTGCCCGTCCACGGTATTCAACTCCGTCAGTTCGATGCGCAGGCTGGACTGTCCAGAAACTCGGCCCGCCTTTTGCGCGTCCACCACGCGTCCATTGACTACCTGACCACGGGCAGCGACCACATATCCATTCACCACTACGGGTTCCGCCAATGTCGCCGAGAAGTAGTCGCCGGCGTGGTTGCGATCGCTTGAGAGAAAGTTATTGACCCGTACCGTAAGGTATTTCCCAGCCGGAACCGTCAGCGTCGGCGGCGGAGGAGCCTCATTGTTTTGAGCTTGGTTGTATTGCCCCTGGTTATACTGTCCCTGTTGATTGCCATCCGGGAACCGCGGATATGCACCGCCATTTGCCGGATACTGGCCCTGCTGCGCACCCGGACCTTGCGGGTAGTTCGGGTTTTGCGGATAGCCTTGTTGATTGCCTTGCGGGCCGTTCGGGGGCTGCTGGTAATTCCCATCATTCCCCGGAGGCGGCGGTGGCGGCGGATCGTTCTGCGCGGCCTGCGGATAGTCCGCTGGTGGAGCGCCGGCCGGGGTGTCAAAGCGCTGCCAGCTACTTTGATCCTGCGCGAACGCCGGCGCCAGAGTTATTGCCAGTGCAATTAGCTTTGGAAGATGGTTTTGAACTCTCATACTCACTCTTATAAACGCAATGATATGCAGATTGGTTGCCATTCACTAAGTGTTTTTTAATGAATACTCTACAATCTGTTTTCCCTTGCGGCAAATGAAGCAGAGGTGGCTCTTTTCCACCAGCTATCGCCTGCACATCTCCGGAAATTCCTTCTTCAATGCACGCAGTTTCGGCATGTCGTTGATTACGATATACGGAGCGTCCGGATGCTGTTGCAGGTAGCGCTGGTGGTAGCCCTCGGCAGCGTAGAAGCCCTTCAACGGCACGATCTGCGTCACGATCTTGTGCTTATACACATGGGCGTCATCCAGTTGCTTGACATACGCCTCGGCAATGCGTTTCTGCTCGTCATCCCCGTAGAAGATGGACGATCGGTATTGGGTGCCGGAGTCGGGTCCTTGGCGGTTCAGCTCCGTCGGATCGTGCGCCACCGAGAAGTACACCATCAGGATCTGCCCATAGGTGATCTGGGACGGATCGTAATTGACCTTCACGGATTCGGCATGCCCGGTGGAACCCGTGCTGACTTCATCATAATGGGCCGTTCCAGCCTGCCCACCGGCAAAGCCAGCCACCACGCTGTTCACGCCCTTCAGTTGCTCAAACACACCCTCGACGCCCCAGAAGCATCCGCCAGCGAGTACCGCCGTCGCTTGGCCTTTTGTGGGAGCCTTCGGGGAGTCTACGGCCGGTGCGGGGAAGTTCGCCGCACTCAAAGTCGCTGCCAGCAAAGGCAGTGTTACACGAAGTAAGTTCTTGATCATATGGTTCCTGTCTTCAGTAGATGCGGCCCACCACGGCCACTATTCATGGATTCGTACCGCGCCGCCATTTCGTTACGCTCGCTTGCCCGCCGCCTTCTTTTGTTCCGCAAGCTGCTTCTGGAAATCTCTCTCCGATTCATCCACCAGCCGGCGTAAAGCTGCCGGATCGACGAATGCGTCCCGCTTACCCTGGTCGAGCTGCGCCTTCTTTTGCTCCAGCTGAAAGATCCCGGCATGCGGCGCGAGCAGCACATCGCATGGCATGTCGCGCAGCTTCCGGAAACTCCCCTTGTATTCGGATACGATTTCCGGGTACGTTCGGTTGTGAACCAGGTGGTTCCCCGCGACGGACGTGCTGCAGAAGAAGAGCACCCGATACGGTTTCCCTCCTTCCGTCGTCGTCATTCCCCAGCTGGTGCAACCCTTCGTATGCCCGGGCGTGAGATGCGCGGTCAACGTAACGTTACCCAATTGCACCGTATCGCCGTCGGCCACCACGCGATCCACCTTGACGGGCGGAAAGGCGCTGGTCCCGTTCAACGCGTGTCCCGTCTCGAGAGCCGGCTTGTCGCCGGCGCTCGCGACGAACTGCGCGCCGGTGACGCGCTTCAACGCCGCCAGTCCACCCGCGTGATCGAAATGCGCGTGGCTGTTCAGGAGGATTCGAATGTCCTTCATTTGAGCGCCCACGGCAGCCACGTTCTTCTCGATCAGCGGCGCGGACTCGGGCAGCGCACCGTCAATCAGGATGTCACCGCGATCGGACTTGATCAGGAACGACGACACGCCGGCCACGCCGACATAGTAGATGTTGCCAATGATCCGAAAGGGCGGGAATGGCTTGTTCCAATCCGCGCGTTGCGAAGCGCTGTTCTGGCCGGTCATCGCGCATGCGAGCGCCGCGAAGGCGAGAGAGAGTTTCCAGTTCATTTGGCTTAGCGAGTGGTCCAGGGGAATGCCGTGATGCGGAGTTTGGCCGACCCATACGGGATCAGTTCCACCGATTCTTCGGGCTCCGCGCTACTCACCGGGCTCTTCGGCAGCATCCCCGCTTGATCGTGGTCCATCGTCCAGTCATCCAGCTTGCGCGCTTTCACGTTCAACGTGACCGGCGCGCCCTCCGGGCTGAACGGATAGTCGCCGATCTTTCGCTCGAACGCGGTCACAGCGGCTCCCGCGTTCTGCGGATCGAGCACCAGCGCGTAGTTCCAGGGGGTCTTGGGGAGAATCGACCAGTCGGCCGACTGGAGCGGCGGCTGGGAATCGTCCTTCAGCTTCTTCCAGTCCTCGCCGATCTTGAGCGAGTACACCAGTGGACCGCGTTCGAGTGCGACCGAGTTGTTGAACCATTGGCTGGCGCGGATCGCCATCGGGAAGCGGATCTCGACACGGTCTCCCGGCTTCCATGTGCGGTCGATCCGGTAGAACTCCGCCGCGCGGATCCCGCTCTGCGGCGCGTCATTGACGCGGATCGTCGCTTGCGTCGCCCATGCCGGTATCCGGAGCTGGAGCTCGAACCGGGCTGGCTTCGAAGGGTTCACGGCGAGACTCACCGCGTCCCGGAACGGATAGCCGGTCTCCTCGACCACATTCACCGTCCCGCCGCCCTTCAACGGAGCCGTTACCTCACTCGGTCCATACACCGTGGCCGCCAGACCGCCGCCCGGCGTCGCCATCCAGAGATGCTCCACCAGCTTGGGCCAGCCCTGGTGGAAGTTCGCGGTGCAGCAGCCGAAGTTCGGCTCCAAGACCGAAGAGATTCGAATCGGGGCCGTTGGTCGTCCACTCCGCGTGGGCTGACGCTGCACTCGATCTGGTTTGGCTGCCCGTCATATTGATGCGACCACATGTCCGCCGAGAGCGTGCCCGGCAGCGGGTTGTAAGCGATCTTCTCCAAGCGGTCTCCGAACGACGGATCGCCCAGGATGCTCAACACCGTTTCCATCGAGAACATCGTCTCGACCACTGTGCAGAGCTCGGTGCCTTGCGTCGGGTTGAGCCCGGCCAGATGCTCGTCTGCCGAGAACATGCCGTTCGGCAGACCGTGGAAACGATACAACAAGTCGAACTGCCGGTAGAGCGCGTCACGGTCCGCCTTGTCCCGCGTGAGCAGCGACCAAACGGCCGCCGTCTTCAGCGCCTGTCCGTGGTTCACGCCATGCGTATCCAGGTGCGCGTCTGGCTTCGCTACCTTCTCCTTCAACTGGAACGCGGCGAACTGGCCTTCCCAGTCGAAGCCTTGCTGATGGAGCTTGCGAGCCAAGTCCAGCAGCTTCGCGTCGCCGGTCCGGTTGTAGAGCCACAGAATCGTCAGCACCTCGTCCTGCCAGCGGTACTGCGCCCATTCCTTGAGCGGCTGCGCATCGGCATGCGCCAGGTGATAGGCGAAGTACTTCCCCATCAGCGGCACAACTCGTGGATCCCCGGTCGCTTCCTGATACTGCGCCAGCGCCTTCAGCATCACCATGTTGGGCCACCAATCCGTGTTCTTGGGCGGTCCAATCGCGCCGTCCGGCCGCTGGTGTTCGAGCGTCCAGTCCATCCACTGCTTCACCTTGGAGAGAAGGCGCGCATCGCCCGTGAGGTATGCGAGCGGAACCAGCCCGTCAAGGAAGTAAGGGCCGCGCTCCCAGCTCTCGCCCGTGCCTCCCAGCCATCCGCTGTTCGGTCCGACGTCCTTCCAGAACTCGTCCAGGTGGCCGCCGAGACCGTCGGCCTGAATCTGCAGCTGCCGGGCGAGCCATCCCCGCGGCTTGATCGCCGTAAGCGGGAGCGGATCAAAGGCATTGGGCGCGAGCGGCGCCCGGTTCCCCACGACGACCGGGGCTGCGGAGGCGATCAACGGCAACGCGGCGAGAACAAAGGCGGCTCTCATTCCCCCTAGCATATGCAAGCCGTGCGTCTGCAATAATCGCGTCCATGAGCGGATCGAACCGGCGCGACTTCCTCTTCCAGGCCGCAGCCGTGGCAGGCACCAAACCGAAGGCTTCCGGACGATCCAAAAACGCGGTCTCGTCCGCGGCCGGTGAACCGCCATCTCCGGGTGGATTTACGTTCCCGCGGGTGTTCACCGGAAGGCAGCTATCGCGCATCGCGTTCCCGCTGGGCGGCGTGTGCTCCGGCACCATCGCTCTCGGTGGACGCGGCCAGTTGCGCGACTGGGAGATGTTCAACAAGCCCAACAAGGGCGCCGTTCCTCCCTACCAGTTTCCGGCGATCTGGGTGAAGAGTGGGAACGCCAAGCCCTTCTGCCGCGTGCTCGAATCCCGCATCACACCACCGTTCGAAGGTTCGGATGGCTTAGGCGCCAACAACGTGCCGGGGTTAGCTCGGCTGGCGGGAGCGACCTTCACCGGCAACTACCCGTTCGCCCATATCGAGTTCCATGACCCCGGATTGCCAGTCAAGGTCGAGCTCGAGGCGTTCTCTCCGTTCATCCCGCACGATCCGGACGATTCGGGGCTGCCCGTGGCCATCCTTCGATACCGCATCACCAACCCGGCTTCCGTGCCGGCCAAAGTATCAATCTGCTTCTCGATCGACAACCCTTTGGGCTTCACTCCCGATCCCAACTCCCGGCAGAACGAGTGGAGTTCGATCCATGGTCTGTCCGGGCTGATCATGAGCAACCTCGCGCTGCTGCCCGACCACCCTCTTCAGGGCACGTTCGCAATCAGTTCGCCGCAGAACGACGCGCGCGACATTGGCTTCTGGCGCGGCTGGCCGCAAGGCCGCTGGTGGGATTCGCCGCTCCAATTCTGGGACCGCTTCTCGGCGGACGGCGACCTGGGTCCGGAGCCCGCGGCGCGCAACCTTGTCGGCGTGCTGAACGTGCAGCAGACCATCGGTCCCGGCCAAACCGGCGAGGTGCCCTTCCTTCTGTCGTGGCACTTCCCCAACCGGTCGCCGCGATCCTGCGGGTGGGAGGCGCCGGCCGGTCAGGAAGACACCGTGATCGGCAACTGGTACAGCAAGCGCTTCGAGAGCGCCTGGGCCGCGGCGGAGTACGCGGCGACGAATCTCCCCCGGCTCGAAGCCCGCACCCGCCTGTTTGCGACGGCTTTCCGCGAGAGCACACTGCCGCCCGCCGTGCTCGATGCGGCGAGCGCCAACCTCTCGACTCTTGCGTCCACCACCTGCTTCCGTACCGCCGACGGCGAGTTTCACGGATTCGAAGGTTCCAACAACACGGCCGGATGCTGCTTCGGCAACTGCACGCACGTCTGGAACTACGAGACCGCGACCGCGCACCTGTTCCCGACCTTTGCCCGCTCGCTCCGCAAAGCATCGTTTGGCTACTCGCTCGACGACGCTGGGGCCATCCACTTCCGCCAGGTGCTGCCGGATGGCGTAAGGCGCTCCGGCTTTGCCGCCGCCGACGGGCAAATGGGCCAGATTATCCACGCCTACATGGATTGGACTCTATCGGGCGACGACGCCTGGCTGCGCCAGATGTGGCCCCGCTTCAAGAAGGCGCTCGAGTTCGCCTGGGTGCCTGGCGGCTGGGACCCGAACAAGACCGGAGTGCTCGAAGGCGCGCAACACACCACCTACGACGTGGAGTTTTACGGACCCAACCCCGTCTGCGGCATCTACTACCTGGGTGCGCTGCGCGCCGCCGAGGAGATGGCCCGCGCGGTCGGCGACGAAGCTTCGGCCACACAGTACCGCCAGCTCTTCGAGAAGGGCCGCGCCTGGACCGACAAGAACCTCTTCAACGGCGAGTTCTACATCCAGAAGGTCAAGGGCCTTCCCCGCAACAAGATCGCTCCCTCGCTGTTGAGCGACATGGGCTCGAGCGACACCGAGAATCCGCAATACCAGGTCGGGCTCGGTTGTCTGGCCGACCAATTGATCGGGCAGTGCATCGCCGATGCCGCGGGACTGGGGCCGCTCACCGCTCCCGCCAACATCCGCAAGACGATGGAATCGATCTACCGTTACAACTACAAGCGAAGCCTCGCCGATCACGACAACTTCCAGCGCACCTACGCGCTGAACGACGAGGGCGCGATCATCGTCTGCGAATACGCGCACACCGAACGGCCGCGCATCCCGTTTCCTTACTTCTCGGAAGAGTGGACGGGCATGGAGTACGCCACGGCCTCCGAGATGATGTTCGCCGGTCTGGTCCAGGAAGGCGTCGAGGCCTTCCAGAGCGCCCGGGAACGGCACGACGGCGACAAGCGCAATCCCTGGAACGAACCCGAATGCGGCCACCACTACGCCCGCGCCATGTCGTCCTGGTCGGGAGTCCTGGCCTTAAGCGGCTTCCACTACCGTGGCGATCGCGGCGCCGTAACTGCGCTCCCACGCGTAAACGAACCCAACTTCCGCTGCTTCTGGGCAACGGGCACGGGTTGGGGGACGTTCTCCCTTGAGGCCGGTTCCACTTTCCGTCTCCGGGTGCTTTCCGGCAAGCTGCCCTGCCGGTCCTGCGAGTGGAAGGCGGCCGGCGGGGCCGGCTCCGCACAATTGAACGGACAACCGGTCCCGCACCAAATTGTGCGAAACGAAGCCAACGCGATCTTTCGGTTCGCCCAACCGATCGAGATCGCCGAAGGCGGCGAACTCGTGCTGCGGGCCGGCGCATGAGCGATGGACCCTGGCTGCTGCTCATCGCGAATCCGGCCTTCGCCTGTCCGGGCGGCGATATCGTCGCAGACTCGATTCTACGAAAAGAAGCCAACATGAGCGGTCGACCCAGGCTTCCGTTCGTCAACGTATCCGACTTGCGCCGCAGCGGCTGCAATACCGCCCCGCGTCAAGCTGCGCGAAACGAAGCCAGCGCGATTCTTCCCGTCCACCTGGCCCATGGAGGCCGACGCATGAGCGATCAACCCCGGCTACTATTCGTCAGCACACCCACGCGCTGCAATACCGTCGCGAACCAGAATGTGCGAAACGAAGCCAACGCGATCTTGCGGGCCACCCAACCACGCATTAGCGACAACGTTTGCTCCCCCTCGCCAACATGCCCGGCTTGCGCCACGCCGCGCTGCGATACCGTCCCGCACCGTATTGTGCAAAACGAAGCCAACGCGATCTTGCGGGCCACCCAACCACGCATTAGCGACAACGTTTGCTACCCCTCGCCAACATACCCGGATTGCGCCGCACCGGCTGCGATACCGTCCCGCACCGAATTGTGCAAAACGAAGCCAACGCGATCTTCCGCGACGCTCGATTCTCCGAGGCCCGCGCATGAGTGATCGACCCTGGCTCCTCTCGCCAACGTACCCGGCTTGCGCCGCACCGGCTGCGATACCGGCCCACATCCATTTGTGCGGAACGAAGCCAACGCGATCTTCCGCGGCCTCATTCTCCGAGCCCGCGCATTAGTGACAACGTTTGCTCCTCCCGCCAACGTACCCGGCTTGCGCCGCACCCGGGCTGCAACACCGTCCCGCATCGAATTGGGCGGAACGAAGCCAGCGCGATTCCTTCAGTCCCCACCTGGCCCATCGAGGCCCCGCATGAGCGATCAACTCCGGCTACTGCTCGTCAACACACACCACTTCCACTTCACCTGCTGCAGTATCGTCGCAACGAGAATGTGCGGAACGAAGCCAACGCGATCTTCCGCGGCGCTTTCGATCCTGCGAGGCCCGCGCATGAGTGACCGACCCGGGCTCCTCTCGGCGACGTACCCGGCTTGCGCCGCACCGGCTGCAACACTGTCCCGCATGAAAGTGTGCGGAACAAAGCCGACGGGATCTTCCAGTCCACTTGGCCCATCGAGGCCGACGCGAGAGCGGTCCACTTTGCTGACCTCCGCCAACGACCCGGCTTGCGCCGCACCGGCTGCAACACTGTCCCGCATCAAACTGGGCGGAACGAAGCCAGCGCGATTCTCCAGTCCGCCTGGCCCATCGAGGTCCCGCATGGAGCGATCAACTCCGGCTATTGCTCGTCAACACACACCACTTCCACTTCACCTGCTGCAATATCGTCGCAACGAGAATGTGCGGAACGAAGCCAAGGCGATCTTCCGTGGTCCTCATCCTATCGATGCCCGCGCATGGCGACAACCCTTGCTCCCTTGGCGACGTACCCGGCTTGCGCCGCACCGGCTGCGACACTGTCCCGCATCGAAGTGGGCAGAACGGAGCCAGCGCAATTCTTCAGTCCCCACCTGGCCATCGAGGCCCCGCATGAGCGATCAACTCCGGCTACTGCTCGTCAACACACACCACTTCCACTTCACCTGCTGCAGTATCGTCGTAACGAGAATGTGCGGAACGAAGCCAAGGCGATCTTGTGGTCCACCCAAATCTATCCAACCACGCATGGGCGACAACGTTTGCTACCCTTGGCCACCGTACCCAGCTTGCGCCGCATCGGCTGCGATACCGTCGCGAACCAGAATGTGCGGAACAAAGCCAACGCGCTCTTCCGTGGCGCTCAACCCATCGAGGCCGACGCAAGAGCGGTCCACTTTGCTACCCTTCGACAACGTACCCGGCTTTCGCCCCACCGGCTGCAACACTTTCCGCATCAAACTGGGCGGAACGAAGCCAACGCGATTCTCCAGTCCACCTGGCCCATCGAGGCCCCGCATGAGCGATCAACTCCGGCTACTGCTCGTCAACACACCCGCCTCCTGCGATACCGTCGCGAACCAGAATGCGCGGAACGAAGCCAACGCGCTGTTCCGGTGCGCTCGACCCTTCGGCCCGCGCATGAGTGATCGACCCTGGCTCCTCTCCGCGACGTACCCGGCTTGCGCCCCACCGGCTGCAACACTGTCCCAACTGGTCGGAACGAAGCCAGCGCGATTCTCCAGTCCACCGGGCCCGTCGAGGCCCCGCATGAGCGACCAATTCCGGCTACTATTCGTCAATACACCCGCCCCCCGCGATACCGTCGCGAACCAGCATGTGCGGAACAAAGCCAACGCGATCTTCCGGTCCGCCCAACCTATGGAGGCCGGCGCATGAGCGAACAACCCTGGCTACTACTCGTCGGCGGATTTCTCGGCGCCGGGAAAACCTCTTTAATTCTTGCCGCGGCCCGTGAACTCGAACGCCGCGGAATGCGGAGCGTCGTCATTCTGAACGACCAGGGCGATGCGCTGGTCGACACCGCGTTTGCTGAACGGTCCGGAATGGAGACCGACCAGGTGACCGGTGGATGCTTCTGTTGCCGCTTAACGGAGATGGTGACCGCTGCCGAACAACTCCGGGCGCACAACCCGGACGTCATCTTCGCGGAGCCAGTGGGGAGCTGTACGGATCTCTCGGCGACGATTCTGCAGCCGCTTCGTCTCTCGCATTTCGAAAAATTTCGCTTGGCGCCGTATACGCTGCTGATCGATCCGACGCAGTCCGACCTGCTGATGAGTGCAGACGCCGACGAGAACCTCTCATTCCTGTTTCGAAAGCAATTGGAGGAGGCGGATCTGGTGTGCTCGACCAAGTCAGATCTACACTATCCACCGTTCGTCGGCGCGACACGCGAGTTGAGCGCCCGGACGGGGCAGGGCGTCGCGGCGTGGTTGGATGAGGTGCTGGCGGGAACGCTGGCGGCCGGGCACCGCGTGCTCGAGATCGACTACGACCAATACGCGCGCGCTGAGGCTTCGCTTGCCTGGCTGAATCTGGAGGTAACGCTCGAATGCGATCCGCCGCGGTCCCCGGCCGTGCTGCTCGGCCCGCTGCTTGACGATATCGACGGACAACTTACCGCGGCGGACGTCAAGATCGTTCACCTGAAGGCGATCGACAGTTCACCCGAGGGCTTCGTCAAAGCAGCGCAGACGCGCAATGGACAAGAGCCGCAGGTCGAAGGCTCGCTCGACGCCTCGCCGAGTTCACGGCATCACCTGCTACTGAACCTCCGTGCCTCGGGAACCCCGGTTCAGGTACAAGCCATCGTTGAGCGCGCGTTGGAATCCGTACCCGCCACCAAAACGGGAGTGCGACTCGCCTGTTTCAGCCCCGCGCGTCCGGTCCCCGAACAGCGGATCGATCATGTGACTTCGAGCTAAGACGTTTGGCGTCCGACCCGAGACATAGGTGATAGAACGTTCCGGAAAGATGAGTCACTTCTCGCCCGGAGGGAGGCGGGATAAGTGCTAGCAGATCCAGGCTGACGCCTACCTATTCTCATCCGGTTCTATGACCTTAGCTGCGGTTCGGCGGACGACCCGAAACAGATAGGAGATCGCATAGTCGCGAGCACCGAAATCGGGGCACCCACATGTGATCAGTAAGCGGCTGTTAGACCGGAATGTAATTGAGGAAACACCCCAACTCGGCCCGGGAAAGACGCATCCTGTTTGGCCGTCAACCACAACGGTTGAAACGCAGGAAGGCCGCAACCCCAGGCCGCGATTTGGTGTAGTGCCCAGCGGTCAAGATCGGTGGCTTGGGCGTACGGGGAAATGACCCACTCACCCGAAAGTCGCTGAACCATGTAAGCGCACTCGAGTGAATGGCGGAGAGACAGGGATTCGAACCCTGGATAGAGTTTCCCCTATACACGCTTTCCAAGCGTGCGCCTTCAACCACTCGGCCATCTCTCCGGAATCGAATCTCAGAATACCATGCAGCTATTGGCGGATGACCGTTCCGTCGCGGCGGCGGACCTCGCCCCAACCGCCGTTCAAACGCTTCCGTTCACCTGTCTCGCCGGTTCCGAACGGGTACTTCGCGGCGGCCTTGGCGTCCACCTCGATACCCCATCCGGGGGCTTCGTTGGCGTACAAGTAGCCGTCCTTCATCGCGGGGCATCCCGAGAAGACCTCGCGGGTTGCGTCGTTGAAGGCGGAGTACTCCTGGATGCCGAAGTTCGGGCTCACGATGTCGAGAGTGACATTCGCGGCATGACCTACGGGGGAGACGTCGCCGGGGCCGTGCCACGCGGTGCGAACACCGAAGGCCTCAGCCATGATGGCGATCTTGCGGGCCGGAGTGAAGCCGCCCGCTTGGGAGACGTGACAGCGGATGTAGTCGATCAGGCGTTCGGTGATGAGCGGAGTCCACTCGTGCGGGCTGTTGAAGAGTTCACCCATGGCGAGCGGCGTGGTCGACTGGGCGCGGATCTGGCGGAACCAGGCGATGTCCTCGGGGGCGAGCGCATCCTCCATGTAGAACAGGCGGAAGGGCTCGAGGTCCTTGGCGAACTGAACGGCCTGATGCGGCGAGACGCGCTCATGGACATCGTGCAGCAACTCGACCTCGTTGCCCAACTGCGCCCGGACTCCGGCGAACATCTCGAGCGTCCGGCGCATGTAGACCGCGGGTTCATAGACGGGTCCATCGTGGAGCGCCTTCACCGTGGTCTGGCCGGCACGGCTGCCGTAACCCGCCATGCCCGGGATTCCGATCTGGACGCGCACATGGCGGAAGCCTCGGGCGAGGATCGCTTGCGCGCTGGCGACGACCTCGGAGACGTCCTTGCCATCGGCGTGGCTGTAGCAGTCGGCCGCTTCGCGGACCTTGCCGCCGGCGAGCTGATAGACCGGCATCCCGGCCTGCCGGCCCTTGATGTCCCAGAGAGCCTGATCGACACCGCTCAAGGCGTTGTTCAACACCGGGCCGTTGCGCCAGTAGGAGCTGCTGTAGCAGGACTGCCAGATGTCCTCGATGCGGTCCGTGCCCTTGCCCAGGAGGAACGGCTTCAGGTAACGCTCGACGGCGGGCTTGACAAGATCGGCGCGCTGGGTGAACGTCGCGCAGCCGTAGCCGTGGAGACCGTCCTGATCGGTCGAGACCTTGACGACCGAGAGGCGGACGCCCGCAGGCTGGGTCTCGATGACTTCGATGTCGCGGATCCGGGGAACCGGCGTGCCTTGAGCGCTGGCGTCTCGTGTGCCAAGCAGGCCGACGGCTCCGGCGGTCAACAGCCAGTCGCGGCGCGTCATGCGCTCAGACCCGGCGATCGTCCATCATGCGACGGACGCGCTCGAGCTCGCGGCGGATGGCGCGGTTGCGCTGGGTGAGCACGATCAGGTAGATGGCCAGGACAGCCCACGCGGCTGCGAAGCCGTAGAACAGGAACTGGAGGTTGCGCAGCTCGGCGTTGGGATCCATGCGTTTAGACCTCGCGATTATAGCGCGTGGGCGTAGCGGCGGAAGCCCTCGATCTCGCGGCGGGCGTCCTCCTGATCGAGGCGGAGGAGCAGCAGCGCCGTGGCGAAGAGCAGCAGGACGCCGAGGTTGGTCCACAGCGGCGCCCACATCTCGTGGGCGAGCCCACCACGGGTCAGGACGGGCGAGGGATGCTGGGTGCGCCACCAGTAGATGGACAGGTAGACGATGGGGACGTCGGCGAAGGCGAAGATGGCGAGCACGGCCGAGACGGTGGCGCGTTGGCCGGGGTCTTCCAGCGCGCCGCGCAGGACGAGGTAGCCCCCGTACAGCAGCCAGCAGACGAACATGCTGGTGAGCCGGGCATCCCAGGTCCACCAGATGCCCCACTGGTTGCGGGCCCAGATGCTGCCGGTGACGAGGTTGATGGTGCAGAAGACGAAGCCGACCTCGATGGCCGCGGCGGCGATGCCATCCCATCGCAGGTTGCGCTTCCAGAGGTAGACCGTGCTGGCGACGAGACCGGTGAAGAACAGGGTCCACGCGGTGAAGGCGGCGGGGACGTGGAAGAAGATGATGCGGTAGACCGCGCCCTGGTTCAGCTCATCGGGGAGGTCCAGCAGGATGCGGTACAGGTTCCAGAGGAGAACGACGCCGCCGAGCGCAGCGAAGGCGAAGGCGAACTTCTGACGCTTGGTCATAGCACCCATTGTTTCAAAGGACGAGCACAAACTCGATCAGCGCGAGCGCGAGCGCGGTGAAGATGATGTCGAAGCCGACCAGGAGCTTGAGCCAGGCGACGTTGTCGCCGGTAAGCGAGCCGCCGCCCAGCAGGGCGGTGGTGAGCGTCATGGCCGCCATCAAGGCCGGCGAGAGCGTGGGGTAGAGCAGCAGCGGGAGCATCAGCTCCCGAAGGCGGATGTTGACGATCAGGGCGCCGAAGCTGACGCCGAGCACGGTGAGCGCCCAGGTGCCGAGGACCAGGACGAGCATCAGGGGCCAGAAGGAGCGGGTCCAGCGGACGTTGTAGAAGATGCCGAAGATGGGCATGGAGATGAGTTCGACGCCCATAGGAGGAGGAACGACGGCGAGGGCCTTGCCGAGGAACAGGGCCCAACCGGGGACGGGCGAGGCGATCACGGCGTCGAGGCAGTCGTTGGGGACCTCGCGGGCGAAGCTGCGGTTGAGGATCAGCGCGCCGGCGAAGGCGAAGGCGATCCAGAGCAGGCCGCCGGCGATGGCGCGCGTCTCCTGCTCGGTAGGCTCGAAGGCGAAGCTGAAGATCAGCAGGATGACCAGGGCGAAGGAGACGGAGGCGTTGATGGCCTCCTTCGAGCGGAACTCGGAGAGGAGGTCCTTACGGGCGATCGCCCAGACGCCCTTCAACCGGCGCGCTCCCGATCGGCGTAGATCGAGGAAGGCCGTTCGAGCATGGCCGCGGTGCGAGGTCCGCGGAAGGAGAGCTTGCCGCGATCGAGCAGGGCGACATCGGTGGCGAGTTCGAGGGCTTCGCGGAGCTGGTGCGTGGAGAGGATGACGGTGCGGCCTTCGGCGAGCGCTTCGCGGAGGAGGTTCTGGAGCAGGGCAATGGCGCGGTCGTCGAGCGAGGTGAACGGCTCGTCGAGGAGCAGGACTTCGGGGTCGTGCACGAACGCGCGGGCGATGGCGAGGCGCTGGCGCATGCCGCGGGAGAACTCGCGCGCGCGGCCATCCGAGACGCGTTCGAGGTCGACACGGGTGAGCCAGTGGGTGACGGCGCGATCCGCATCGGCCAGGTCGTAGAGCCGGGCGAAGTGGCGGAGGTTCTCGCGGGCGGTCAGCTCTTCGTAGATGCCGATGCCATGGCCGAGGTAGCCGGTGCGACGGCGGGTGGACGACTCGCGCGGAGGAGTTCCGAAGACACGCACCTCACCGCGGGAGGCGGTGGAGAGGCCGGCGAGGATGCGGAGCATGGTGGTCTTGCCGGCGCCGTTGCGGCCGAGTAGCGCGAGGCAGGTACCACGAGGGGCAGAGAGGGAAACGTCGTGGAGCGCGGGAAAGTCGCCGTGATACTTCCAGACGCCCTGAGCGGAAACGGCGTCAGCGTCCGCGCTCATGGGGGGCGCGGGGCGAGGGTTCGCCGCGACGGTACAGATAGGTGAAGCCGAGCGCGAGCAGGCCGAAGATCATGGCCAGGATCCACTTGACCGAATTGACGGATCCGGCAAAGCCTTCGGCGGGGTTGACCTTGCCGTAGAGTTGCGGGAACAGCTCGGAGATGGCCGCGCCTCCGCCGCTGTCGCCGTTGTTGCTGTTGTCGCCGGCGCTCTGATCGGACTGGCCTCCCGCGTTGCCGCGCGGGAGCGCACCGGTGCCTTCGACATCGACGAAGAGCTCGGAGCCGGGGTAGTCGTAGATGGAGGCTTTGGAGCGGGGTTCCTGTCCGATGTTCTTGAGGCCGTTGGCGACGAGCTTGACGCCTTGGGGGGCGAGCAGCTTGGTATCGGGATCGGAGTAGAGGACCTTGGTTTCGAACTTGCCGGGGGCGGTCCAGGGCATCTGATAGGTGAGATCGATACGCGAGTCACCGGGCTTGATGGGGAAATCGACCTGGTAGACGTTGGGAACGTTGGTCTTCTGGGGCGAGCGGCGGACCGGCATGCTGTTGGGAGAGAGGACGGTCATGTTCACGCGCCCTTCCGCCGGAGCGGGGAGGAAGAAGCGCAGGGTGCCGTGGGCGGGATCGTTAAAGGTGGTCTTGCCCGGGTTGTTGTAGACGAAGCTTTCGCTGACCGTGAGGACGTTGTTGGCGGGCTCAAGCAGCATCATGTGCGTGCCGACCTTGGCGGGGCCGGGTTTGGTGGAGGCGTCGTAGACATCGATGCGGAGGTTCTGTTCCGCGCTGCCGGGAGGAAGGATGGTGGTGTAGGTGACGCCCTGGTAAAGAGCTTGGACGACGCGCGGTCCGGGAGCGGGCGCGGCATCGCCGGGCGGCGTGATGGTGAAGGTTCCGTCGGCGGCGGAAGTAGCCGCAGCGAGCTTCTGCGGACCGCTGCCGGTCATCTGGAGGAGCGAGACGGTAGCGTTGGGCTGAGGCTTGTCCGTGGTGGCGTTGTGCACCGTGCCGTCGATCGCGAAGGCGGAGCCGGCGGCGAGAGTGACCGCGACCAGCGAGGCAAGGGCGGCAGTGTTCATGCTTTGCCTCGGAGCGCGATGGGAGCGCCGCATTCGCCGCAGAACTTCAGGTTTTCGGCGAACTGCGCGCCGCAGGTGGGGCAGATGGTGGCGGGTTTGGGAGCGGCCGGCTGCCTGGCGGCGCGCACGGCGGGTTGGGGCGCCAGTTGCAGTTCGGCTTTGAGGCGGTCCACTTCGGCGAGCACGTGGGCAAGTTCCTTCTGGAGATCGAGCTTGGTTTGCTGGTAATCGGCATCGGAGAGTTTGCCGACGCGGTACTCGAACTGGAGATCGCGGAGGTTCTCGTAGATGGCGGCTTTCCGTTCATCGAGGTGATGGAAGGGCGAGAGCGGCTCGGGCTCCGGTATATCGCGCTCGCGTACGAAGAACATGGCGAGCAGGGCTAGAGCGAGGAGGCCGGACGCGAGGGCGACTACGGTCATCAGTCGAGCTTGGCTGCCTCCTTTTCAATGGTGTCGCGATAGCGCGCGAGGACGGGGTCGTCGATCTGGGGGACGCCGGCCGCGGCGGGCACGGTGCGCTTGGTGTAGGTGCGGACGAACCAGAAGATGGCGGCGGCGCCCAGGACGAGCGCGCCGTAGGGGATCAGCCAGAAGAAGTTGTTCGGCCCGGCGCGATAGATGTCGGGGCCGTACTCCTTGATGAACGAATCGATGATGGCCTGATCCGAGAAGCCGGCCTTCTGCATGCGGACGATGCGGTTCTTAGCCGGCACGCAGAACCCGCAGCCCTGCATGGACATGGGGCAGGCGACGGTCTCCTTACACGCCTTGCACTGGCAGGCGATGTGCGAGGCGACGCGCCGCACGGACTGGCTATCGATCTGAGGCGTATCCGCCCATGCCGAAGCGGCGAGGAACAGCGCGATTAGACCGGCTTTTGACAACTGGAGCGTCGACAAATTAGCCCTCGACGACGACATTCTTGCGAGTGATCCCCACGACTTCGGTGCGCGCGTACTGGCGCGCTACTTTGGCGGGCACCAAGGCGACGAGGGTGCCGAAGACGACGACGATAGCGCCGATCCAGATCCAGCTGACGAGCGGGAAGATCCACATCTGCAGCGTGGCGGTGATCTTCTTGGTATCGGGGTTCTGCTCCATTGCAGCGAGGCTGATGTAGAGGTCTTCGTTTAGGCGGCTACGCAGGGCGACATGGGTGAGGCCTTGTTTGCTGGCGGTGTAGAAGCGCTTTTCGGGCTCCATATCGTCGAGAGCGGAGCCGTTTTTGCGAACGCCGAGTTGGGCGCTGGCCCATTCGTAGTTGCCGCTGTTGCCGGAGTGGAAGTCGACCGCCTGGATTTCGTAGGCGCCGATGCGGGTCTTGTCGCCGATGCCGAGATCCGCATTCAAGTTCTTATTGAAGGCCGAGCCGGTCCAGCCGATGAACATGAGGACCATGCCCATGTGAACGAGATAGCCGCCGTAGCGCCGGGTGTTGCGATGAGTGAGGGCGAAGGCGGCGCGACCCCAGCGAATGCCTTCCTTGTTTCGGATAGCGCGGGATCCGCGATAGAACTCGAGGAGAATGGCGAGCAGGACGAAGATGCAGAAGCTGAAGGAGACGATGGCCCAGGCGTTGCGCATGCCGGAGGCGAAGAGGACGACGGCGAGCGCGAGGGCGGCTCCACAGGGCACGAGGAAGTTGCGGCGGATGCTTTCGGCCGAGGTGCGACGCCAGGCGAAGAGCGGTCCGACGCCGGTGAGAAGGAGGAGGAACAGACCGATGGGAACCATGAGGCGGTTGAACCATTCGGGGCTGAGGCCGATCTTCTCATCCGAAATGGCTTCGGAGATGACGGGGAAGAGGGTGCCCCAGAGGACGGCGAAGCAGCTGGCGAGGAGCACGAGGTTGTTGAACATGAAGCTCGACTCGCGGGAGACGACGCTTTCGAGCTGCGATTCGCTGCGGAGGAAGTTGCGGCGGATGAGGATGAGGTAGACCGTCGCCGCGATGCCAATGGCGAGGAAGCCGACGAAGTAGTGTCCGATGGGCGATTGTGCAAAGGCGTGCACAGAACTGACTACGCCCGAGCGGGTGAGGAAGGTGCCGAAGATACAGAGGAAGAAGGTGCTGGCGACGAGCACCATGTTCCAGACCTTCATCATGCCTTTCTTCTCTTGCATCATGACGGAGTGGAGGAAGGCGGTGCCGGCGAGCCAGGGGAGCAGCGAGGCGTTTTCGACCGGATCCCAAACCCAATAGCCGCCCCAGCCGAGGGCATGATAGGCCCAGGCGGAACCGAGCACGATGCCGCAGCTGAGGAAGAGCCAAGCCACGATGGACCAGCGGCGGGTGGTATGGATCCAGGCATCACCGGGCTGTTTTGTGATTAACGAAGCCATGGCGAAAGCGAAAGGCACGGAGAAACCGACGTAGCCGAGGTACAGCATGGGCGGGTGGATGGCCATCGCGGGGTACTGCAGCTGGGGGTTGAGACCGATTCCATCGGCGACGCTGGTGATGACGCGATCGACGGCGAGGACCTGGAAGGGGCTGACGAGGAAGGCGTTGAGGAAGAGGAAGAAGGCCTCAATCGTCATCAGAATGCTGACGACGTAAGGCATGAACTCACGGTGGCGGCGACGGTTTTGGAGGACGACGACGCTCGAGTACGTGGCGAGGAGCCAGCTCCAGAAGAGGATGGAGCCTTCCTGTCCGCCCCACCAAGCGGTGAACTTATAGAGCGCCGGCATGGAGGTGTTGCTGTGATTGGCGGCGTAGGCGAAGTGGAAGTCGCCTTGAATGAGGGCGTAGACCAGGATGCCGGAAGCGGCGGTGAGCAGGACCCAGATGGCGAGGACGGCACGCTCCGCGCTGATGACGAGAAAGGGTTTGCGCTTCACCTTGCCGGTGGCCGAGGCCGCGGCGGCATAGATGGCCACACATAGGGCGAGCAGGATGGCGAGAGCGCCAACGTTTTCCATGAGACCTCTCTTTTAAAGTGCGGCTTGGTTCGCGGGAACGGCTTTTAGACCGGCGGGCGCCTGGCCCGGCTTGGACTGATATTTCGACGAGCATTTGGCCTGGATGTGCGAAGCGCGGAAGACGCCGTCAGGACCGAGGCGGCCTTCAGCCAAAGCCTGGGAGCCGTCGCGGAAAGTGTCGGGAAGCGGATCCTCACCGGTGTAGGAGACCTTTAGGGTTTTATGCTCCTGCGTAAGAGTGAATTGGACTTCACCCGAGGTGCGGTGGATGGAACCGGCGACCACATCACCGGCGACACGGAGGTTGCGGGCGCGGGCTTCGTCGGGGAGTGTTTGGAGTTCGGAGACGGTCTTGTAGTAGCTTTTATTGCTGCTGACCGCGGAAGTGCCGATCCAGGCGAGAGTACCGAGTATGAGGACAATCAGGGCCCCAAACTTGACGTTCTTATTCATAAAGGAAACCTGTACCCCCAAGTATATGACTAAGCGGCGTGCCGGAGGGGCGTAGCATTTTGGGGAGAAGCGTTCAAGGCAATCTGGGCAGATTTGTCAGCGGTTTGGGCAGGATTGTGCACCGCGGGTGCGTGGGCGACGCCTTGGCCGAGCGCGCGTCGTCTGGCATCCAGCTTTTCCCTTTTCATTTTGAGGAGTTGATCGAACTGTTCGGTGACGGTGCCGGCCAATCTCACCGGGTCGGCGGTAACGGACCCTTGGGCTGGTTGGTTTGGGGCGTCGGCCATTGTGCGCGATTGTGCAAGATTGTGCACGATTTCGGGCTGTGCGGCCGCGGGGAGGTCGGCGGCTTCGAGAACTTTCGGCGGGGCGGGGAGCGGCGCGGAGACGATCTTCTGGACGGCGAGCGCGGCGCGGAGTCGAATGGACGGGGCGACCGTCGGGTCTTCCAGGATCTGACGGATGGTATCGATAGCGAGCGAGGCGAGCGGGAGGACCTGGTCGCGCCAGTGCATAGCTTGATCGAAGTGGGCTTCATGCCAGGCGTTCTGGAACTCCGGGTCGGTGCGACGCCAGTTCAGGACGGTATTGCGGTGAACGCCGGCGGCTTCGGCGGCTTGCTGCAGAGTTTGACCGGAATTGATGTGAGCGAGAACCGTGTTTTGGGACGGCGTGAATGGGTTGGGCATCAAGATATCTCCTGAGCCGAGTGTAGGAGTCGGTATGGAGAGTGGAGGGGAACCGAGAGGGTAAGTGGTTGGGAATGGAGGGGAAATAAAGTTGAAAAAGGCGTGATGGACGACCCAGCCGGTCGCGTTATATAGCAGCCGGGCCGCAGCGATGTAGGCCGGAGCCCGGCCGCAAGACCGTTCCTCCCGTACCGCCTACCCACTATATTTGATCAGACAGCAAACGGAGGTTACCTGGTGCATTCTCGGTTTGCTTATAGCGCCCGAAAAATAATCCGGAGTTCACGAAAGTGTCGTAAGTACTAGCCGCGCAGCCCTGGATGGTAGGTGGCGGCGTTGCTGTGCCGATCATCCATCCTTGCTCTATTCCGCAGTCAGATCGAGTGTGACGGTCATGTTGCCTCTGGAGCAATTGCCAGGTGTCCTGTATCAGAATCACGCTTTGTTGAGTTGCCAGGCAGTCCTGCTTTTCCTGCCTCTGTTGACATTCAACAGGAGTCCGGCATAACCTGTAGAAAGTCAACAGGAGGACTTTGCGAATTGGCCACCGATACTTCCGAGGTTCCGTACGGCACGCTCGATCTGATGATTTTGAAGACGCTGGATTCGATGGGTAGCTTGCACGGGTACGGGATCGCGCGGCGGATCGAGCAGGTGGCGGAGAACTCGCTCGCGCTGAATCAAGGGACGATCTACCCGGCGCTGCTGCGGCTGGAGCAGAAGGGCTGGATCACGAGTGAGTGGGGGGTGAGCGAGAACAATCGGCGCGCGAAGTTTTATGCGATCACGCGGACGGGCAAGAAGCAACTGGTGACGGAGGAAGCGAACTGGTTGAAGACCGTCGCTACGGTGACGCGGCTGCTGGAAGGCGCGCAATGAGTGGGCTGCGGAGCTGGGCGGCGCGGGTGCGGGGGTTTCTGGCGGGGAATCCGGCAGGGGACTTCGAGAGCGAGATGGCGACCCATCGGGAACTGCTGGCGGAAGAGTATATGCGGCGGGGGTTTTCGCCGGAAACAGCGGACGAGGCGGCGCGGCGGGAGATGGGGAACGCCGTTCTGCTGCGGGAGGAGTATCGGGAGCAGCGCGGGCTGCCGGTGGTGGAGACCTTCCTTCAAGACCTGCGCTACGGGTGGCGAACGCTGCGGCGCGCACCCACGTTTACCGCGGCTTCGGCCGGCGTGTTGGGCGTAGGAATCGCCGGAGTGCTGACGATGTTGTGCGTGTTGACGAATCTGGTGCTGCGTCCATTGCCTTATCCGGATGCGGGCGGCTTGGTGTATCTGCATGAGGTGGATCCGCGGGCGGGGGAGTGGCCGTTTTCAGAGCCGATGTTGCTCCAGCTGACGGAGCGGAACCGGACGCTGGCGGTGGTGGGCGGATACCGACAGGCGACGGTAGCGATGACGGGTTTCGGGGATGCGGAGGCGGTGCCGGGCGCTACGGCGACGCCGGGATTTTTTGCAGCGTTTGGGATGAAGCCCGTGGCGGGACGGTTTTTTGAAGGAGGCGGGGGAGCGTCGAGCGTGGTGATCAGCCGCGCGTTGTGGAAGCGGAAGTGGGCCGGAGACCGGGGAGTGATCGGGCGGGTGATGCGGCTGGATGGCGTGCTGTATTCGGTTACAGCGGTGGCGGACTTTCCGCAGGAATTGGTGCCGGGGACGGACGTGATCACGCCACTGATTCCGCGCGCGACGGAATCGTACTCGGCGCATGACGTGGGGGTGGTCGCGCGGCTGCGGCGTGGCATTACGATGGCGCAGGCGCAGGCGGACTTGACGGCGTTGGCGCGGGGGGTCGGGCAGGAGCAACCGCATACCAATGGGGGATGGAATGTGGGAACGACTCCGCTGTTCAATTATGTAACGGGTCCGGCGACGGTGCGGACGGTGTGGATGCTGACGGCGGCCGTGGGGTTGGTGTGGCTGCTGGCCTGCGCCAATGTGGCGGGCATGTTGATGGCGCGCGGGGCGACGCGAGAGCACGAAATTAGCACGCGATTCGCGTTGGGTGCGAGCCGTGGGCGGGTGTTCCGACAGATGCTGACGGAGAGTTGCCTGCTGGCGCTAGGCGGCGCGGGGATCGGGCTGTTGCTGGCGAAGCTGGCGGTGTCGGCGATTGCGGAGTATGGCGGGGCGATGCTGCCGCGACTAGCGGCGATGGAGATCGACTGGACGGTGGCCGTGATCGCGCTGGGGTCGCTCGTGGCGTCAACGCTGCTGTTCGGGACGACACCGGCGTGGGCGGCGGCACAGCGGCGCGTGAATTTTACGGGGCTGGGGAGCGGGCGGGGAATTGCGAAGCCGAGCCGCGGGCGGGACGGGCTGGTAGTGGTGCAAGTGGCGCTAGCAAGCGTGCTGTTGCTCGGCGCGGTGCTGCTGTTTCAAAGCTTCCAACGCTTGCGCGCGGTGGATCCGGGATTTGAGCCGGAAGGCGTGTTGACGGTGGCCTTAAACTTATCGGAGCCGCGATACGACGGAGCGCACCGGGTGGCGTTTTTGGGGGAATTGGCGCGGAGGCTCGCGAGCGTGCCGGGGACACATCAAGTGGGTGCGACGAACGTGGAGCCTTTTAGCGGCGGCAATACAGCGAACCGGTTTCGACTGGAGGGGGAACCGAGGTCGGCGGAGTACCGGGTGGCGGGATGGCGGAGCGTGACGCCGGGCTACTTCCACGCGATGGGCTTGCGGCTGATGCGCGGACGGTTCCTGACGGATGGGGACGTGGATGGGTCGACGGAAGTGGTGGTGATCAGCGAGGCGATGGCGCGACGATTCTGGCCGGGGCAGGATCCGGTGGGGCGGGACCTTCTATGGGGACGGTCGGGGAATGCGAAGCGGATTGTGGGCGTGGTGAGCGATCTGCGCGATGTGGATCTGGCGGTGGATCCCGCGCCGATGATGTTTCGGCCCTATACGCAATTGACCTCGCCGGCGATGACGATGGTGGTGCGGACGCGGCTGGCGGGCGAGGCGACGGCGGAGAGCCTGCGGCGGGAGATTGCGGCGCTCGATCCGGAGATGCCGGTGGAGGTGAGGCGGCTGCCGCAGACGCTGGCGAAATCGATCGAGCGTCCACGGACGGGAGTGATGAGCGTGGCGGCATTTGCGATCACGGCGTTGATCATCGCGGGGTTTGGGTTATTCGGCGTGGTGAGTTATCGGGTGAACCAGCGGCGGAAGGAGATCGGGATCCGGCTGGCGTTGGGGGCGACACCGAGCGCGGTGCGGTGGGAAGTACAGAAGCGCTGCCTCGCGCTGGTGCTGGGCGGATTGGCGGCGGGTATACCGGTGGGGTTTGCCGCGTCGAGCTATCTGACGGCCATGTTGTACCGGACGGCGCCGACCGAGGTATGGGCGTATGGGGCGGTGGTGGCAGCGTTTGCGGCGATTGCATGGCTGGCGAGTTATGGACCGGCGATGCGAGCGGCGAAGACGGATCCGGCGATCACTTTGCGTTACGAATAAATCGAATTCTCGGCCGCGCTTTTGAGTAGCGCCAAGGCTTGGAGACGCCGTCATGCAGTTGCTTTGATGCGAAATGCGTCAGAAACCAGCCCACCATACAGGCGAGAAGGAGAACTCTCAGCCAAACGAAACCTGACAGATCTCCATGTCGAGCGGCGTACAAGCGATGTGGTTCTGAAAAGTGATTCCGAGTGGGATTGCGGTTGTCAGAATGGATTCGATGTGTGGATTCATCGATGCCTTGGACGGCGACGTTTATGTTCAGGCCGCTGGATTTGGCGCGAATTCGCTGTCCGGGTTGCGCGCGGCCCTCCGGAAATTGATGGAGCACGTTCTGGCATCCCACCACGAGGCGTAGTTGTACGGTTCCGATAAGAATGTCCACACTTTTTCGATAGGCGCGTGGATGACAGCGATGGGGCAGGCGCTAACGCGGTTGCTGCGCAAACGCTGAGTGTACCCGGAGTCGCGCTATTTCCTTTCAAAATGCATTCGGGTTCGCGATGTTGTAGATTAATGGCCGCGCGAATTCGCGTTGTTTTGTGGAAACGAAGGAGATTCCGATGAAATTAAACGTATTTACCATCTGCGCCGGATTGGTGTTCGTTCTTTTGCCGACGCATATCGAGGCGCAAAAGGTGAGTTATGGCGGGAAGAAGCTGGGCGCTTACTTTGAAGAGTGGAGCATTTACGGAGCGGATTACAACATCAGCGACGTGCAGAATAGCGGGGCAGCGGCGCGGCTGACGGATATCTATTATGCATTCGCAAATGTAACGACGAGCCCGACGCCGGCTTGCGCGATCGCGGATTCGTGGGCGGATTACCAGGACCCTTACTTGCCGCCGACAGGGGGAATCGTCAGCACGGGTCCTTTGTATGGGAATTTTGCGGAGTTACTGAAGCTGAAGCAGTTGAATCCAAATTTGAAGGTTTTTATATCGATAGGCGGGGCTTCGGCTGCTAACTCGACGGCGTTTTCGACAGCGGCATCGACGGCAACGGGACGGCAGCAACTGGCGGCTTCGTGCATTGACATGTTTATCGCGGGGAACGTGGCTCCGGGGATCTCGGCGGCGGGGGTGTTCGACGGGATCGATGTCGATTGGGAGTTTCCGGCGGCGGCGGATAAGGCGAATTATACGGCGCTGCTGGCGGAGTTCCGGGACCAACTGAACGCGCTCGGACAGGACTATAGGGACCGTTACTATCTGACGGCGGTGGGATCGGCGGGATCCCAGAACTATACGAATGTGGATCTAGCGGGGGTAGCGCGGCAGATCGATTGGTACAACATCGAGGGATACGACTATCACGGGGATTGGGAGAGCTCGACCAACAATGCGGCTCCGCTATTCGGGGCGGTGCAGGATCCGAGTTACGCGCTGGGATTCTGGGTGAATAACACGGTGAAGGCTTACTTGCGGGCGGGAGTGCCGGCGAACAAGATCGTGTTGGGCGTGCCGTTTTACGGTTATGGATGGATTGGCGTGCCGAGCACGAACAACGGGATGTATCAGCCGTCGACGGGGTTGGCTCCTTCGCCGGCGGGAGACAGCTTGCAGACGCCAGGGGTGGCGACATACCGATCGCTCTCGACGCTGACGGGGTTCGCACAGTCTTGGCAGGAGGCGACCAAGGCGCAGTGGATCTATAGCGCGGGGACGGGGACGATGTGGACGTTCGATAATCCGCAGGAGCTCGCGATCAAGATGACCTACGTGAAGCAGGGCGGGCTGGGCGGAGCGTTCGGATGGGCATTGAAAGACGACGACGCGAATGCCTCGCTGGTGAAGACGATGTCGGGGGGCTTGGCGAGCGGGAACTAAAATCATAGCCCGGTGGGCGACAGCCCGCAGACGCCGGGAGTGGCGACTTACCGAGCGCTTTCGAGGCTGACGGGTCAAACAATATTGGCAGGAGGCGACAGCGCGGGAACGTTCGCGATCAAGATGACCTACGTGAAGCAGTGCGGGCTGCGCGGAACGTTCGGATGGGCACTTGAAAGACGACGACGCGAATGCCTCGCTGGTGAAGACGATGTAGGGGGGCTTGGCAAGCGGGAACTAAGATCGTAGTTGGACTTCCAGCCGCTATTTCGAAATCCACACGTACTAACGATCCTCGGGAACTTCTGGCCCAGACGTTTTGAGTTTGGGCCGTTCCCGGCGGAATCGCGACTGTTTCAGACAGAACCAGAGGTGCAGGTGCTGGTGCAGACGCAGCGGCCCGCGGGGGAGCCGCGCGCCGAGTTGGTGCTGCTGCATGGCCTGGAGGGCAGCGGAGAAGCGGGCTACATCATCAGCCTGGCGCACCGGGCGCTGAGCCGCGGCTTTACGGTTCACCGGTTTCACATGCGGACCTGCGGGGGAACGGAACACCTTTGTCAAACGCTGTACCACGCGGGGTTAACGGGGGATCTCCTTTCGTTTCTGCGGCAAAACGGCGCGAAGGTTCCGGTGTATTTGGCGGGGTTCTCGCTGGGCGGGAATGTGGCGCTGAAGGCGACGGCGGAAGCGGGCGGGGAGTTGATTGCGGGGACGTGCACGGTGTGTGCGCCGCTCGATTTGGGGGCTTGTGCAGCGGCGATCGAGAGGCGGGAGAACTGGCTCTACCAGGACCGATTCGTGAAGCGCATGAAAGAGAGGCTGGCGCGCACGGGGCGGTATCCGGCGGACGAACTGGCGAAGTGCCGGACGATTTTTGAGATTGACGATAAGGTGACGGCGCCGGGTTTTGGATTCGGGACGGCGCCGCATTACTACGAAACGCAATCGGCGCTGCGGTTCGTCTCCCAAATCAGGGTTCCCGTCCTGATGATTGCGGCGCAGGACGACCCGCTAATCCCATTCGAGGCTTACTTAAGGCCGGAAGTGACGGGGAATCGCTGTATTGAAGTGCTGGCGCCCACGCATGGAGGACATTTAGGTTTCCTGTCGCGAAGGGGGCCGCGGTTCTGGACGGATGGGGTGATTGTGGACTGGGTGGGGAAGCGCCTGTCGAGTGCCGCTTGTTAGATTGAAATAGGAGTTTTTCCGATCGTGAAATTGCTCGGGACGGCGCTATTGGCGCTTTTACCTGCGGCCTTGTGCGCGCAGGATCTGAAGGAATTTGAGAAGCGCGTCACCGAGTTCACGCTCGATAACGGCTTGCATTTCATTGTGCTGGAGCGGCATCAGGCTCCGGTGGTTTCGTTCCATACGTATGTCAACGCGGGAGCGGTCGACGATCCGCAGGGGCAAACGGGGATGGCGCACATGTTTGAACACATGGCGTTCAAGGGGACGGCGGAGATCGGAAGCCGCGATTGGGTGAAAGAGAAGCAGGCGATCGCGGACATCGAGAACCGGTACGACCAGCTGGATGCGGAGCGCGCGAAGGGTCCGAAAGCCGATGCCGAGAAGGTGAAGACGCTGGCAGCGAATTTGAAGGACGCGATCGACACGGCGGCGTCGTTGGTGGATACCAATCTTTATCCACGCATAATCGAGGAGAACGGCGGCGCGGGGTTGAACGCGTCGACGGGCGAGGATTCGACCAACTTCTTTTATAGCCTGCCGTCGAACCGGATCGAATTGTGGTATCTGCTCGAGTCCCAGCGCTTCAAGGACCCGGTGTACCGCGAGTTCTATAAGGAGCGGGACGTGGTGCGCGAGGAACGGCGGATGCGGACGGAATCGAACCCGCAGGGCGCGCTGGTGGAAGAGTTGCTGGCGACGGCGATTGAGGCGCATCCTTATCGGCGTCCGGCGGTGGGGTGGCCGAGCGACATCGAGAATTTGCGCGTGAAGGATGCGGAGAAGTTCTTCCGGTCTTATTACGCTCCGGCGAACATCACGATCGCGATTGTCGGGGACGTGGATCCGGGGATGGCGAAGCAGCTTGCACAGAAGTACTTCGGCCCGATTGAAAAGCGTCCGCTGCCGACGCGGCCGACGACGATCGATCCGCCGCGGACGGGGCCGAACTCGGTGGCGGTGATTTCGCCGTCGCAGCCCATTGAACTGATCTCGTATGCGCGGCCGGATCAATATGACAAAGACGATCCGGTGTTCGACGTGTTGTCGGAGATTCTTTCGAGCGGGCGGACGGGGTTGCTGTACAAATCACTCGTGCGGGATTCGCGGGTGGCGCTGGGCGCGGGAGCGGATCCCTCGCTGCCTGGTTCGAAGTATCCGAACTTATTCCTCTTCTATCTGTATCCGGCGATGGGGCATACTTTGGCCGAGAACGAGAAGGCCTTGGATAAGGTGCTGGACACGGTCAAGAACCAGAAGGTAGATGAAGTGACTTTGCAGCGGGTGAAGACGAAGACGCGGGCGGGGTTGATTCGCCAATTGGATAGTAATTCCGGGTTAGCCAGTTTGTTGACTTCTTACTATGCCAATTACGGGGACTGGCGGAAGTTATTCACTTCGATTCAGGATATTGAGAAGGTGACGGCCGACGATGTGCAGCGCGTGGCGAAGATGTACTTCGACGAGCGCTCGCGGACGGTGGCGTATATCAAGGCTCCGTCGGGAGGCGCGCAATGAGTTCGCGAGTGATAGGGGTATTGGTAGCGGCGGCGCTGGCGAGCGTGAGCGCGGCACAGACGGCAACGGACGCGAAACGGAGCGCGGCCAGCAATTCGGCGCGCGTAACGCAGATCTGGAATGAGTTGAAGTACAAGCCTCTGGCGCCGATTAAGTTTCCGGATGTGGAGGAGATCACACTATCGAACGGCATGCGTGTGATGCTGCTCGAGAATCATGAGCTGCCGTTGGTTCGCGGGACGGCGATCATTCGGACGGGGAATTTGTTCGATCCGGCCGAGAAGGTGGGACTGGCCTCGATCACGGGCGAGACGCTGCGCGCCGGAGGCACGAAGGATAAGACAGGCGACCAGCTGGATGTGCAGTTGGAGAACGTTGCGGCGTCGATTGAGAGTTCGATTGGCGAGGACAGCGGGACGGTGGGCTTCTCTTGTTTGAAGGAGAACACATCCGAGGTGCTGGCGCTGTTCGTGGATGTGATGGCGCATCCCGAGTTCCGGCAAGACAAGATCGACCTAGCGAAGCAGCGGATGATGAGCCAGATTTCGCGGCAGAACGACGACGCGGGCGAGATCGCGCAGCGAGAGTTTCCAAGCATTTTGTATGGACGGGATAACTCCTACGGCTGGGATATGACTTATGCCACGGTTTCCAAGATCCAGAGAAGCGACATTAAGGCGTTTTATGAGCGCTACTTCTTTCCTTCGAACGTGATTTTGGGAGTGTTGGGCGATTTCGATTCGACCGCGATGAAGGCGGAACTGGAGAAGAAGTTCGGGAGTTGGACGGTGAAGCAGGAGCCGGTGCCTCCGTTCCCGGCGGTGCGCTTTACGTATAAGCCGGGAAGCTATCTTGCGACCAAGACGGACGTGAATCAGACGACGTTCATGATGGGGCAGAGCGGGGGAGAGCGCAGGAGTCCGGACTACGCGGCTTTGGAGGTGATGTCCGATATTTTGGGCAGCGGGTTCAATAGCCGGCTGGTGCGGAGAATTCGGACTCAGCTGGGCTATGTGTACGACGTGGATGCGAACTGGGCGGCGGGATGGAACCATCCGGGGAGCTTCGTGATTAACGGGAGCACGAAGTCGTCGACGACGGTTCAGGCGATTCAAGCGGCGCGAAAAGAGGTTGAGAAGCTGAAGCGCGAAAAGGTATCGGAGGAGGAGTTAGAGGGCGCCAAGCAGACCGTGCTGAACAGCTTTGTATTTGCGCTCGATACACCGGCGAAGGTGATCAACCGTTTGTTGCTTTACGCGTACTTTGGATATCCGAAGGATTTCATCTTCCAGTACCAGAAAGCGGTGAAGGCGCTGACGCGCGAGGATATTCAGCGGGTCGCGGAGAAGTATCTGGATCCGTCTAAGTTCATTACTTTGGCGGTGGGGAATCCGAAGGATTTCGGGACTCCGCTAGATAAGTTGGGATTGCCTGTAATCCCGGTGGATCTGACAATTCCGATGCCGCCGGGGATGATGGGCGGCCCTGGCGCGGGCGGTCAGGCGCGGGAGTAGCGGCGGTCAATGACACGACGAAGTTTCGCGGCCGGGTTGCTGCTGGCGGGAGCGGGGCGCGCGCAAGACGAGAGCAGCCGGATCAAGCGCGGGCGCGAGTTAGTGGATGCTTGTATCCGCGCTTTGGGCGGCCCGGCGTTTCTGAATATGCAGGACCGGTTGGAGACGGGACGCGCTTTCTCGTTTTACCGCGAAAAGCTCTCAGGGTTGTCGATCGCGCATTTATATACGCGATATGAGACAGCGCCTAGCCCGACTCCGGTGAGTTACGACGGGATTCTGGAGCGCCAGTCCTTTGGGAAGAAGCAGGATTACGGCGTGCTGTTCAATCCGAACGGCGGTTTCGACATTACGTTCCGCGGAGTACGGCCATTGCCGGATGACGCCGTAGCGAAGCATAAAGAATCGACCATCACGAACATCCTGTACATTCTCCGTCAGCGCATGCATGAACCCGGGATCAGTTTCGAAGCGGGTGGATTACAGGTGATGGAGAACCAGCAGGTGGAGACGCTGGTGGTGTACGACGGCGCGGACAGGAAGATTACCGTGGCGCTTACTCAGTCGACGAAACTGCCGGTGATGCAGAGTTATATGCGGCTCGATCCGACTTATAAAGAACGCGTGGAAGAGATTACGCGGTTCACGAAGTATCGCGACGCGGGGGGCGGCGTGATGTGGCCGCTGGACATCGGGCGTGAGCGGGATGGGGAGAAGATCTACCAGATGTTTTCGGACAGCGTTACGGTGGGGAACAACTTCGACGCGAAGCTTTTCACGCTGCCTCGCGATATGCAGATGCTTAAGAAAGAGAACTTCTAAGGCGGGTGAGTTCGCGCCAGACAAGGGCGACGGGAAGACCGACGACGTTGGAATAGCTGCCATCAATGCGTTCGACGAAGCGGGACGCGAGCCCTTGGATGGCGTAGGCACCGGCTTTGTCCATCGGTTCGCCGGACGCGACGTACTGGTCGATATCGGCGGCAGTGAGCGGGCCAAACCAGACGGCGGTGATGTCGTGGTGGACATGGAGCGCGGTAACCGACCGCAGGCAAACGGCGGTGATCACGTCGTGGCGTTTTCCCGATAGCAGGCGCAACATGCGGCGAGCGTCGTCAGAACTTTCAGGCTTACCGAGAATGACGCCGTGAGCTACGACGGTGGTGTCGGCTGCGAGGATGATCTCGGAATCGGAGCAAGAGACGGCGAGCGCTTTGGCACGGGCGAGGCGGCGCACATAAGAGAGCGGAATTTCACCGGGCAACACCGACTCATCCACGCCGGAGACTCGCACGGTGTGGGGAATGCCAGCCGCATCGAGGATTTCGCGGCGGCGGGGGCTTTGGGAAGCGAGAACGAGAGGGACTTCAGTGGCTTCCATAGCGAAGTTCCCCCGCTTCGATACGAACGGGGAGGACGTTTTGTTTGGGTGGTAAGGGGCAAGTAGCGAAGGCGGTATAGGCGCAGGGTGGATTGTACGCCTGATTAAAGTCTAATAAGACTTTGCCGTTGACTGGATCGTGAGCTTTGAGGAAGCGCCCGGCTCCATAGGTATCGTGCTTGGATGTCTGATCTTTAAAGATGAAGAAGAGTTCGCCAGGCTCCTCGACGATCGGCTCAAGTTTCAGCGTGTTCCCCGCCAGCGTGAAGGTGGCGTAGCCGGGTGTCTGCTGCGGTTCGGAGTAGCCGAGGATGCTGGCGATTGAAATGGTGTGCGGCGGCGAGTAGGGCACCCAGGTAGCATCCATGCGATATTCGGGGCGGATGGGAAACCACTTGGTTCCGGTGAAATCCCGGCGGGTTGCGGCGTTGGGATCCCGCAGGCGAATGGCGAAGCGTTGATTGCGCTCGATCAGCGCCAGAGAGAGGCCGGCGAGAGTCACCGGGTCTTTATCGGCGACGAGGGTCTGGTCCTTTCCATCGGCATGGAGAACGGCCGTTTTGCCTTCGAGATGGACGGTTCCGAGGTGAGCAGGTTGGCCGGTTGGCAACACGATGTCGTTATTCGCGTCGGAGCCCACGGAGTTTTCGCCGGGATGCAGCCAGGATAGGCCCGCGACGGAGAGCCAGCCATCCGGAGCGCGGAGGCGATCTTCATACTGCTTGCGCCATGCGGTGATTTCGGTTTCGTACGGATCGAGGGCGACCAGGTGGAGAGCGGTAATTGCGAGGGCGGAGACCGGTAGCAGCCGGGCGAGTTGCGGGTAGCGTCTCATTGTTGTTCTTCCGGAGTTTCCTCAACGAATTTTTCCACATGAGCGCGATAGATGGCGCGCTTGCCACGGCGATCGCTGGTGAAGAAGACGCTCTGGCTATCGGGGGCGAACACGGGCTCGACGGCGACCGGATCGGAGGATCGGTGTTCGCAGAGGGTCAACTCGCGGTGCGCGACGCGGAGCAGCAGGAGGATGTAAGGCGAGGCAAAGCTGCGGCTAGCACCCACGAAGACCGAAGCGTCGCTATTGATTCCGAAAGAAGCAAACTGGCTGGTTTTGGAAACGAGCCTGTCGGTGTGGTCGTCCGGATTGTATTCGCGCAGAGAGATCAGTTGTTTGGGATCGGACGGAGTGAAGAGATAGAGCAGGGTGCGGCCGTCGGGCCGCCAAAGCGCCTGGCCGATTACACCATCGGGGGCGGTAGATAAGGATTGCGGAGCGGATCCGGTGAAGTTTCCGAGCTGGAGCAGGCCGTTCGAGCGGAAGAGGAACTGCGGACGTGCGGGGCGGATTTGCGGTTGAGAGAGCGGATTGGGCGATTCGGCCAGAGTGGTGGCGCTTCCGCGTTGGGTTTGGAGGGAGCGAAGCCGGAAACGCCCGTTTTGCTGTTCGGCCCAGATGGCGGTGGTTCCGTCCGCGCTAAGGGAGAATCCGGGGGCGCGCTCCCAACCGGAGGGAAGGCGATCGAGTTCGCGGTCCCGGAGATTTCCGAGGGTGAGTTGTTTGAGGGATGGGCCGTCGAGATAGAAGAGGGAACGCTCATCGGCGGAGAGGGTTGGAGTGGTGCGTTCGAGGGCGGCGGCGACGGTGAGCTGGCGGGATTCTCCCGAATGCCAGTCAAGGCGGTAGATCTGGGGTGTTCCGGCGCGATCGCTCGAGTGAATGAGGAAGCGGCCGCGACGGGAGAGGAAATGAAGGTGTGGGGCGGAGAGCCAGGACGAAAACTTGGGGTCGGTGAGCCGGAAGAGATCAAACTCCGTAGCGGCGTCAAGAAAGGCTTGCGGGGGGAAGGAGAAGTTTGCGCCCTTGCCGTTCTGAGCGCGGAGCAGGGATGTGGCGGAGAGTGCCAGGAACGCCCGGCGGCCGAGAAGTTCCTGGGGCAACCTTCAATTTACCAGTGAGCTTCGCGGGGAAGGAGGAGCGGGGCCAGGGAAGAAGGCGAGCTGCGTTCGCTTCCCTACATCCCGAGACTGTTCGTCGGGTTGGAGACTTGCAGGGTGTTTCCGCGCGAGAGGAAACGATAGGGGTTGATGGGGACGCCGCCGACGCGAACCTCGTAGTGGAGATGGGGGCCAGTAGATCGTCCGGTTGTGCCGACGGCACCGATGCGCTCGCCGCGGCGAATGGACTGGCCATCCATGACGTCCACGCGCGAGAGATGGGCGTAATAGGTTTCGTAGCCGTTGCCGTGATCGATGATGATCAGTTGGCCGTAGCCGTTCATCCAATCGGCGTGGGAGACGGTGCCGTCCGCAGTGGCAGTGACAGCGGAGCCGGTGGGCGCGGCGATATCCATGCCGGTGTGATAGGCGCCTTCACCCGAGAACGGATCGGTACGCGACCCATAAGGACAGGTGATGGTGCCGGCAACGGGCCAGGATCCGGACAGCATTCCCGTGATGCCTTCCGCGCCTTGCGCGAAGAAGGTGCTATCGAAGTGGGGACGAGTGAAGCTGCGGAGGGTATTGAAGGTGGCCAATGTCTCACTCATGGTGGGGGCGAGACGGGCTTCACTGGTGACGGAATCCGAACCTTCGATCCGGGCTTTGACTCCATAGGCGGCTGAGACTTCGGTGGCGAACATCTGCAGGGTGGCCAGCTGTTCGTGAGTCTGCGCGTTGCTGCGCTGCAGCTTGGCATAACGCGTCCGTAGAGTGTCGGCTTCCTGACGGAGATGGTTAAATTCAGCGACCTTCCAGACCATTCGAGCGTAGCTGGATGCGAGGCCAAACAATGAGATCAAGCCGAAAAGTGCGAGACCAAGAACGCCGTAGATGACTTTGTGCGGGATATGAACGCGGCGCAAACGCCCGTGAATCGAGTGGGCAAGCACCAGAATGAAATAATCCTGCTTCATTTTCTCCGGAAAACTCGGTGAAATTCTTAAGACACAAGAACAGTCTTGCTGAACCCGAGAAAGATTGTAACGAAGCTTCATTTTAGCAGGGATCAGACGGCAGGTCAAACCGCGGCCGAGGCTGTTCAAGGCGGCTTTGGAGGTGGCCGTAGACTGAAGGTTGAAACCTCGTGTTTGCGCCGTTAGCTATTTGAATACGACTCCGCTGGTGTGGGGATTGGTTTGCGGACCTCAAAAGGGAGCGCTCGATCTTCGCTTTGAAATCCCCTCGAGATGCGCGGACCTGCTGAGGAATGCGGAAGTAGATATCGGGCTGGTGCCGGTGATTGAACTGGAACGGCAGAGGCTCGAGCCAATCGCAAATCTGGGAATTGCATCACTTGGACCGGTACGGAGCATTCTGCTCATTTCCAAAGGGCGGCCTGAGCGGATCAGGCGATTAGCGGTGGACGCGAGTTCCCGAACGTCGGTGGTGCTGGCGCGAATCTTGTTGAAGGAGCGGTATGGGATTCAGCCGGAGGTGATCGCGAGAGATCCGGATGTGAAGGCCATGTTGGTGGATGCGGATGCTTGCCTGGTGATCGGCGACCCGGCGTTACGGGTGGAACAGGTAGATGCAGAGATGCAGATGCGGGACTTGGGCGCGGAATGGACGGAGATGACGGGGTTGCCGATGGTCTTCGCGGTTTGGGCGGCACGCGAGGGGTGTGAAGCAGGGCACACGGCTGAAGTTCTGCGCGCGTCATGGGCGTTCGGGCGGGAGCGGATTGCGGAAATTGCGCGGACGGAGGCAACTTCGCGGGGTGTGACGGTGGATGTCGCACAGCGGTATTTAACGGAGAATATCCGGTTCGAATTGGACGGTGATTCGATGGAGGGACTGGCGCTTTTCCGGAGGTTGGCGCGAGAAGGGAAACTGGTTTGACACAAAGGCGAAGGGCTGGTGTAATGGGGGAGTCCCGCCTCGCTCCTCAGTAGCTCAATGGTAGAGCATTCGGCTGTTAACCGAAGGGTTGTAGGTTCGAATCCTACCTGAGGAGCCAATATTTTCATACACTTACAGCCCAAGTCGCGTTCCCGAAATCGTCCAATTTCGCGGACTGTGGGGACTTTTGTGGGGATTGCACTTAAAAAGCGCGGGCAACACTTAGCTATCTAGATCATGCTTTTCGGTACAGCGTAAAAAACGTCCGCTGCCTCCAAGTGTTGAAGCGTTCTGGTTGGATCGTTAGACAGGGTTGCGACGCGAGGTAGCTGCTGAGCGCGAGGCGTGGTGCGCTCCCTGAACCGTCAGGAGAAGGGCGCATGAGAGGCCCGTTGCCATCGCGAGGTCGCGGTCATCAAAGCGCAATCTATGCGGGACATGCGGACCTAGAGGGCCTTTGTTAGTTCTTGCGGATGGGTCGGAGGAATTGCGGCTGGTCCAAAGGGAGACGAGCGGACAAGCAAAAAGCTTGCGGCAGCCGAAGCCGGGCGGGCGAGATTGGATGCAGTCGAGAGTCAGTTGGCGAGCGAGTACACCCGAGTCTCGTCCTCGCGCTTGGTGGAATCCACCTTGCGGTCCATTTTTCCTGCCGATCGTGCCGGAAAGGAAGCCGCGCACGGAATGCGCTTGTCAGCTAGTTGCAGCCATCAGTTCGTGAAGCGTGGCTCCACCCTCGCGCTGCAGCAGGTCGAGGATGTCGGCGGTCTTGCTGCCCGCGTGCGAGACGCGGCTCTTCGATGTAGGCGCGGAGACTTCTTTGGCTGCTTAGCTAGTTCTGCCAACCTTAGCCTCTGTCCGTCGATGCTATCGAAGTTGTGGACGATGGTTTCCTGACCGGATTGGTCGATGCGGAACACTGTTCCGACGTCGTCCGTGCCGCCCCAAGTTGTGGTGCTGTAGAGATTGCCGGCGGCGTCGCTGGCGAGGCTCGCGTGCGGAGCGTATCCATCGCTCCCTCCATGAAACTGTGTATGACGGCGGGTATGCCTTGGGATGGATTTGCAGACGACCCCTTGAGTTCCACAGAACTCAGAAGTTGAGGAGAGGATCCCGCTCGCAGCGGTGGCGCCAGAGAGACTGCCGGCTCGGTTGAGGCACGCCTGCGCCGGCGAGGCCTCCGTTTTGGCCGTGCCGTTGAAACATGGTTCCACAGATAGGATTCTGATTTGCAACCTCTTGGTTGACAAGACATGTATTTACAACGCTGGACCCTAGCTTGTAGGAACTAACGGAACACAGTAAATCGTCGAAGCCTATAACAACGCGATACGCCTTCTCACCCCCTGGTTCAAGGAAGGGTTAGAATGAGGAATCTTTTTAGGAGTGGATCGCGTGCCTAATCAAAATGGGACCGGTGAACTTAAGCGCTTGTGCGCTTTGTTCGCCAACGCATCGGTGGGTTTCAGCGTTACCGACGGCTCTGGCCGGTTTGTCAGGGCGAACAACGCGTTTCTGAAAATCAGCGGCTATTCCAGACAGGAACTTACACGCACCAATTACCAGTCAGTTACTCATCCCGACGATTTGCTTGCAAACATAAGGTTGGCGCACCGTTTGTATGCGGCGGAAATTAGCGACGCGGTTTATCAAAAGCGCTATATTACGAAGTCGGGCGAGATCCGGTGGGTCCGAAATAGCGTAACCGTGCTCAACGATTCCAAGGGACGTCTCGCCAACGTTGTGGCTCTGACGGAAGACATCACGGAGTGGCGAAACTCCCGGCGCGCAGTAAAAACAGGCAACGACCGAACGCGGCGTCTTGTGGAACATATGCGCAATGATGAACTTTCAGAACGCCGCCGTATAGCCGTTGAACTGGAAGGGAGCACGGCGGAATTGATGGCGGCCATCGCTTTGCGTCTGTTGAAGCTGAAAGAGTCGTCGGCGCTGAACGAGGCGGAGAATCATGCACTCTCGGAAGGAGTCGCACTCGCGGGGCGTTTTATTTACTACATGGGTGCTCTGGCCCACATACTTTCGCCATCCACATCGGATTCGCCGGGGTTTCAAGATATGCTCTCGGAGTATGTGCGGGTTTACACTGCGCGGACGGGGATCGCGGTGCGCGTAGAGTTTTCGGGCAGCATTGACGCACTCCGGCCCACAACTGCCGCCGCGGCTTTTTCGGCAGCCAAGCGGGCAATGGCCGAGTTTCTCTTCTACCCGCCGGTAAGCGGGGTTGCAATGAGCGTCCGCCGCGAAGGGACGTTGGTCATCGTGGAAGTGGAAGGGGACGCTACTAAGCATGGCTGTGAATCGATTGAGATGGCTCGGCTCCGGCATGAGATAAAGTGCGCTGGTGGCTGCGCGCAGTTCTCTCTATCGAGCGGCAGGGCGCGTTTTCGGGCCGTGATTCCCGATGGCGATATTACCTGAATTCTCTGGAAGCTGAAAAGCGAAGGTTTGGTGCACTTAATAAGTCGTTTACACCTTGCTGGCGCAACCGCTGGACCTATGTTAATCGGCTTCACTCTTCGTGTTGCGGATCCGGCAACGGGAGCCGGAAGCGGCCTGTCAGACAACTATGGAGCTGTGCAACCTGAGCAGTTTGGCCATGTGTATTCATCGACGAACTTTCCGGACTTGTAACAATCACAGGCACGCTTAGTTCATTAAGCGACTCCACGGTCGCGGCTTGTTCTAAGAGCGAGTTGTATAGGACGGGGCAAAGAGTGTGTTTATATGGCGAGGGCGCCAAAACTGTCACAGATGCGTCTCCCGCATGCTGCCAGGGCACTGGCTACGCGCATCTCGACAACTACTCGCGTCGAAGTGGAAGATCACGTCGTGGCCTCTTAAATCCGAAAGCAACATTTCTCACGTCGCCGTTTTTGAAATTGGTAATTGTGTTGACGGCAATGGAGTCACGCCAGCGGAAGTTCTCGCAGTAGCCGGAAACGAGACTGGCTACGGCGGTGGGCGCTCAGCATGGGAACTTGAGGGAAGAAAGAGGAGTGCCCAGTTCTATTACACCCGAGCTGCATGCTTGAATGCCTCCTGGCCCGGGTTGTCCTATTGGATTTCGGCGGCACCGTTTCAACCCGGCGATTTTGTCGATTGATAACGACGACACGGAGCGCTCACCCCGACTATACTGATGGTGAGGGTTCGTGGCGTGAAGCGTCGTAGGAATTTTCTTATCTGGGCCGGGTTCGCGGTCATCCTTATCGCGCTCGTAAGCTACATCCCCTTGTTCGCCTTGTTCCCAGCCACCCGTGACATTCCGTGGGTGAATTATTTACTCTTCCTCATCGGCAGTGCTCTGATTGCCGCAGGCGTAAGGCGCGCATTCCTCGATCCTGAGCGCACCCGTGGCAAAATCAGCGGCTCCATCGTCGCTGCGCTGAGTGCCCTTTTAATTGCTTTTTTTGTTGTGAGCGTTACTTACTACTCGAAGCAGATCCCATCCGCAGAAACTGCCTTGAGGCTGAGCCAAAAAGCGCCGCCATTCGTGCTCGCAGATATTGCTGGAAACGAAATCTCATCCTCTGATCTTTTGAGAAATCATCGGGGTCTTCTGCTTGTTTTCTATCGTGGATACTGGTGACCGTTCTGCAACTCCGAGTTGCGGAGTTTCGAGCAGCACCTCAGTGAGTTCCATCAGCGTGGGATTGAGGTTGTAGCGATCAGCGTCGATTCGCCTGCCGAGTCACAAAGGCTCTGCCAATCGCGGGGTTACAATTTTCCGTTTCTCTCGGATCCCAAGGCTGCGACGATTCGGCAGTACGGGGTGCTACATGCGAGGGGCGGCGAGGCAGGTAAAGACATCGCACGGCCTGCCGAATTTCTCGTTGACGCGGCCGGCACGATCCGGTGGGTGAACCTGACCGATGACATCCGAGTGCGGGCCAGGCCGGAATCGGTTCTCGCAGCGATAGACAAACTGTGAAGACCAATCGTGCTTTTTCCTGGAGCTTGACTTCCTCCCAGGGTGGATTCCGAGCACAACATCGAAGCCTCCTGACCAGCCGTATTCTTTGCTCTCCGGCTCCTGATCTTCCGGCGGTACACGAGACACGTCCGGATAATCAAGTGCCAGTTGAAGAGACGGTAATCGAGTGCGAGGCGCTCAATCTCATCCCGCATGGCCGGCGCAACGGTCTGCGGGTTGTTTTCAATTCGGCGGAACACTTCTTCCATATTCGGATAATCGTACAAGCTATCCTTCCGCCATATGAAGGCGGCGCACCAGGCATCTACCAGCGCCTTCGCATCGAGAAACCGACTTAGCTCGGATGCCCGCGATGGCGCCGTCGCCCGACTATCCGGGGCCGCTAGACTCTGAGCAAAGTTTCCTTCAAGTGCAAACTTCGCCCAGTCGGCTGTTCGGGCCTCCTCCGCGAACGACGAATTGGCGTCCTTCAAGGTGACGGGCTCGCCCACAACCATTCCCCTGACTATCAACACCGCCGGAACGATCGTCGGTTATTACCTCGACGCCGCCAACACTGCTCACGGCTTCTCGCGCAGCGACACCGGCACAATCACCTCCTTCGATCGCCCAGGCTGCGGCACCAACACCTATGGCGTGAGCGTCAACCCCAGCAATCTAATCACCGGCGACTTAAGTAGGGTTGTGTGGCTACTTCGTGGTCTGGAAACACTTCGTCGTGGCTCGGGCTTTCGTAGTTAGGGTGTTGCGACCCTTGGTTGCCGATCACCGTTGATTTCTGACCCGATAAAGTGCGATATCGGGTTAGCGAAATGGAACTTTGTTCGGACCAGCCGGGATTTGACTAGAGCGCCTGATACTACAACGACAAAGTGCTTGCGACGATGATCACGTTCGATGACATCATCCTTAGTAGTGATGCGTGGACCATCATGTTGATAAGGTCTTTAGGAAGCCGCCCAAGCTTACCGATTTCTTTAAGTACAAGGATTGCAAGGAATGTGGCTATGGGAAGATGTCGCTCTTAAACTCCTGTGCTGCACTCGCCCACGAGTCCTCTACATGCGCAGTAGCGCTTTGTATTGCGCCAGACACGTTTCAAAGTCATCCCCCGACAAGAGCGAAGGTCTTCGCCTAAAGGCAGCACCTCGTCGCATCAGTAGTTTCGCGAACCTCCTAGGCCATCTTTGGGCAGAAGCTGCTTTCAACTTCTTCAGAGTGTTTGCCACTATCCGGGTGCTCGCCGATCTTTTTCCGCAATTCCTGGAGCAAGGCTTTGAGCACTCCGAGATCGCCAGAGATGACCCCGAACGTTCTCATCATTTCAACGTGCGTCCGGTAATCACCTTGAGGTGCGAACCGAATGAAGTTATACAGAGATACTTTAGCTGCAGAAATACCCGCGAGGAGGTTGGAGGCCTCAGTCGAGATTTTCGCAGGTGCCTGCTGCGGCTCGCTCGAATCGCGATTAACTCCTCATCCGGCTTCAACATCCGTCGCCCTCAGCCTCCAGGGATAGCAGGCGCGTTCAAGGTCAAATACTCCAAACCAGGTGGCTAATGTCGCTGAAAAAGTCTCGCTCGACTGCACCATCACGGGGCTGCGCATTGCCAAACACTTGTACAGCTTCAGAAATGACCCAAGTTCATGTAATCCGCTGAATGCCGTACCAAGTTTACTTATTTTGTTGGTGGCCGATTTTCAAGACAACTCGGCGGCCCGTCTTGCGCACGGGGGAATGATGGACCGTTGTCGCGTATTCTCATGTCTCGAACGTTTCTTGTCGCCGCTTTCCTCTGGCGTAGGAATAGGAGCGACGGCGATTTGGACCGGCCATGAGCAGGCAATGATGCTGGCTGAACGGCCGTCTATTCAGGTTCCAGAAAGCATGCTCGACCTATGCAGGCGCGACATCCGGTGTAGCTTTCTTGTTGTTCTACCGGACCCGCTGGATCAGCATCCGATTATTGACGGACGAAGTCGTTGCGTTTGGGTATGCAGGGGCGAGAAACAGGTGATTGTCGCCTTCCAAGATTGCTAGCTAGGGATGTAGAGTGGGGATACCTTGCTCCAAGAACAGGTAGCGATCCCGGAGCGCATCGGGGCCGGCTGTGACCGTAGTGTTGAAGTGGATCAACGGGTACCCGGCGTCGTTGTACTTCGGCCAGTGAGGTAGATCGTTTCCGTTCGGATCGCCGGTTTTGGCGAAGTTGGTGAAGTAAGTTATGATGGCTTCGCTCAGCTTGCGATCTTCTGGCCGCACGTTCCACCCGGGACGCGTGTCGAGCGTGCCGAACACGTATTCAATGTCGTCGGAGTGGAAGGCGAACGTGCCCGGATGGTACTTGCTTGGCGTGGCGGGAAGCTCAAGATGATATCGGTACACGGTCGCGTTCCCGGTTTTGCGCTGAGCCTCAAGCCACGCCCAAGTGCCGTACGCGATCCACATGTCGCCCCCGATGTCGATCGCGGACTGCCGTGCTTGCGTCGTCGGTCGATCCGGGATAGAGTTTGAGGGCCTCCGGCGCGCGGTCCTTGAAATTTTTTTCGGCCCATTCCTTCCATTGCGAGGTGGTCATGCCCGCATCGCTAAGTATGGGAACTCGTCGGCGTTCCATCCGGCGATCAACGGGATGTGATCCTGCTTCCCGGCTGCATAGTGTCTGCCGACGGCTTCAGTGAGCACTTTTCCATCGATAACCGGCGAGAAGCCGATGCCGGGCTTTTTGGTGGAATCGAGGATTGTTTGCGTGGGTAGCGCCCGAAGTTCAGCTAGCGATTTGACGTTCAGGCTAGCGGTCCACTTCTCGTCCTTCGTTTCACGAGCCGCGAGACCCTCATAGGTCATGGTGTTGCCGGCGACGGCGCCGCCGCTCTCTCCGATCGCATGGGCAAACAGGCCCTGCGCGAGGGGTGATGCCATCAGGGTGCTGACTGCGAAAGAGCCCGCGCTTTCGCCGAAGATGGTGACGTTCGATGGGTCGCCGCCAAACCGCGCCGATGTTGTTCTTGACCCACTGCAAAGCGGCGATCATGTCTGCAAACGCGTAGTTGCCCGCCGACCCGCCGTTCTCCTTCGCCAAGTCGGCTGTGGCGAGGAACCCGAACACACCCGAGCGGTAGTTGATGGTGACCAGTACGACCCCCTTGAGCGGCAGAAAGTCGCCGTTGTGTCGAGGCTCGTCACTAGCCCCGCCCGAGAAGCCGCCGCCGTGGATCCAGAACATGACGGGCAGTTTACTGTTGCTCCCGCGGTCGCCGGCGCGTACACGTTCAGGTACAGACAGTCTTCGCTGCCGCCGTTGTCCTGAAACACCATGTCATCAAAGACGTGGTTCTGAGCGCAGTGCGGGGCGTACTTCGTGGCATCGCGCGACGTCGGTCCATTTGGCGGCAGGTTGAGGCATCTTCCAACGAAGATCCTGCACCGGCGGCGCAGCATAGGGAAGGCCGAGCCACGCCCGCACTTTGCCATGTTGATTGTCTTGCCGTGGACTGTTCCATCGGCCGTCATCACTTTCAGCGGGTCACTCGCCGCTACGGCGTAGGGCGAGAGTGTGGCTGAGGGACGCTAACGCACAGGTGAACGGTATATATAGGTGTTTCAAAGGTCCTCCATCGGGCAACTTAATAACGGTTCATTTCAGCACAGGGCTGTCTTGAGCCTCGCGGATAATCCTGTCGGCGTCGTCCTGGAGCAGAAATCGCTGCTGAACCAGTCGTTCCGCCGCCTTGCGGACGCGAGCCACGTAGGCTTCATGAGTACTGTAGCGTTCCTCCAGGGAAAGCCTCGGATCACCCGAGGCTAGGCGCTGTTCTTTAGTTCGCGCAAACGGAATGAAGCCACCTTGGAACCCACACGATCGACCTCTCCCGTACCCGTTCGCAGTCACATTCCATCCTAGATACGTCCCGAGCGGCGCTTGCATCAGAGGAGATGGGACTCCGCCAATCTCGTTGCCGTCTCGATCCGTCCTGGGCACCAGGAGAGGAATGAACTGCCGTATCGGCGGGGGCTGTTTCGAGATTGCACCAGAAAGATCTTGGTATCGAAAGGTCACGCCGAAGTCATAATCTGGCATTGCGTTGATCATGTTGTCAGGCAGCGGCAAACCCGGGAGGACGGGATAGCCCATGGCCTCATGATTGGGCCGGACCAGTTCTCCGTTCGCGAGAGTCGGATAGCGGCTGTCAGGAGGCGCGATGTTCTTGACTACCCAATCCGAGAGAGCTAACCGCAATGCGCGCAGACTGTCGTACATCGGATTCGGATTTGCCGGCAGTTTGCAAGCGCTGCTTCCTGTGGGCTGAGGATCGAGGCTGAATCCTCCGCGGCCTCCTCCATGGGTGACACCGGGGAAGTAATATCGGCGCACGTTGCTCGGCAGTGGAACGTCGACGTCCCCGTTTGTTCCCACAAGGCCCGGTGACATCCGAAGCCCCCAGAACTCCGACGATCCGAACGTCTCGATGACCTTTGGGCAGGAGTGGGTAGCGCTGCAACGATCGAACAGCGATCCAGGCCCGCGCCCACGCTTCCGGTCATCGTATCTGCTCCACCAGAGAACGCCTTCGCTGCCGGGTTCGTATAGGCTGGCCGCTCCTCCCGGAATCGCGAAACGGAAGTTCATCGGGGTCTGGCGCGCCGCTATATTGGGATTCACACCATCCCAGACCATTCGTCGGTTCTCGTCCTGATTGAACCCCAGATTGAGGAACGTCTTGATGTAGTTGCCCGACTGAGAAGTGCCGAACGCGAGGGCGTAACGCACGATTCCTCGCACCGGGTTGGGATTACCCGTGGCGTCTTTGCCGCCATAGCGCAGGAAGGAGACGATGTCGCGGGTCGCTGCGAGGCCGATGCCGAGAATCAGCGGGTCTTTGGCAGGGTACGTCAATTCATAAAGCTTCCCGGCATCGAACCCGCCGTTCAAACAGATTTTGTGTGGGTCAGGCTCACCAGGGAACGGCTTCACATCGCAGTTAGCGAACGCCCAGTCCTGTGAGGCGACCGGAACAAGTTCACCATCGTCGGATGCCTGCATGGTCAGTACCGCTCTGCTGGTGTCACGGCTGGCGGGGATCTGATACCGGAGCGCCGGGAAGCCGGTATCGAGTCTCGCCGTCTTTGCACCGAGAGGGAGATTCGAGATTCCGCCAGCACCGGGCCAGTGATGTCGGACCCGTCACCATTTTTCGCGATCGGCACGCTGATTGTTTCAAGATCAGGCTGCGGAGCGAGGTCGCCCTGCCAACCGCTGCTCAGCAAGATGTTTCCTGCTGCAATCGCATCCGCGGAAGGAGCGGGATTCAGTGGCGAATTGCCTCGGTTTGGAACTTCGTACCAAAGTACGCCACTCGCTTTGGTGAGATCGCGGGGCATAAGCAGCGTGAAGGTGGCGGAGTATTCCACCTTGCCTTGGGAGTTCCGAGGCCCAAGCTCAATGTCGTTGATGATGGCGTTCAATGGATCAGCTGGATCTACCTCGCCAAAGAAGCGCCCGCGCAGACGCTCATAGTTCGGAGCATAGACCGGTGTTTCACGAGAATCCACAACGATCCGGACCACATGCGCACGGCAGCTGAAGGCAAAGCCAAGCAGCAGAAGGAGACGGGCCACTCGCGGCCTCAGATCACGCAGCGTGTTCATTGTTGCTTCCATGCAGCGGAGCAGACGAAGTTTCGCGCATCGTCGGCGCTTCCCGCCCAGTCCACACTGCATGCATCGGATAAGAACAGAGCGGACGACCTTATCGACCACCTTGTCGGTCGAATGCGTTGCAACAATCCGATCTGGTGCGTGTCCGTTCTCAACCTATCCATTCACCGCCTCGACTGGATAGAAGGTGTCGGGCCCCGGGCCGCCTCTAGAGTGCGCCATTCCGGGAACCATGAAGAGCCGAGCGAAAGCTGCTGTCCGTCTTAGCCCGCCCATGCTTTGCTCTAGCTCTTCAAAGTACCGGATGGTGTCCTCAGGCCCCACCACCGGATCAGCCCAGCCTCGATAGACAAGCAGTTTGCCGCCCGCCCGCTGAAAGCGGGAAAGATCAGGGTCAACGGCAGAAACGAAGCCGAGCGTGCTATCCGCGAACTGGCCATCGCGATCGAAATCGAACGTCAACGGACTCCAGTTCCGATCGTCGAACACCCAATATCGCCAGAAGTCCAAGCGAGCCGGCTCCGGTCTATGCACGAAGCAAGCCGCCCAGCCTTCACTGCCATCCGGCAGAGACTCACTGCCTGGCACCCGACCAGAAAAAATGCGCTCACCCGTCCGGGGGTTGTGCGCTCCCGCGTGGATCTTCCGCACTGCTTCCACTTGCGGTTGAGTCAGGCAGGACGGAGCATCTCCGTTCTTGCACAAAAGAGCGACTGGGTCAAAGTGGCACCGTCTTAGATCGCTGAGGATACCGTCTTTGATGCCATCCATAGAATCGCAGGCCGCCATCACTGCACTGTAGAGAACGGGCAGCTTCGCAACGGGCAGTCCGGTTTCGGGAGTGCGGTTTAAGGCACGCCACGACCAAAGGAAGCCCGCATTCAGATGCACGCGATCGTTACCAGGGTCATCGGCCACGATTCCGTCGTAGTCTGCCGGATACCGTTGCGCTTCCGAAAGAGCCTGCTGACCTCCCGTCGAGCAACCGGCGAAATACGAATATCGCGCGAATTGAGCGTAATAGCTGCGCAGCACAGGCCTCGCTGACTCGGACATCACATGGACGGCCCGATCCGCCCAGTCTTCCATCTTGGCCGGATGCCCCACTGCGAAATCAAGGTCACCACCGGTGTGCCCTGTATCGGATCCCGCCACTGCGTACCCCTTCGCGAGCGCCTCTCGCATCTCTCCGTAACTAATTTGGCTTGAATAGCCACCATTTCCGGTTCCGAGAAACTTACGGTTCCATCGCTCCGGAAGCGGCAGCCAGTTTTCAACGCGAATCTTGGAATCGACTACCGGCGACGCCGCAGTCAGCACGCGGCAATATGGTCGCCCATCCTGATTGTGCTCTTCGGTGGCAGCCGTTACCGATGTCAACGGAATGGTCAGACCCGCAAGTTGGTTGCAACCGGATCCGTACGCGGCGCCGATCGCTAAAAGAAGAAGCAAGATGGACCGCACGAGCAAGCCATACTATACCTTCGAAAAAGCGCCGGCGGAATTCCGATGTTTGAATCACTGCCATAGGAAAAATTCAATTCACAACGCGCGTGAAGGTTCCTATTCTAGTTCCGTGCCAGCAACCGATGACTAGCGTTCGCATCGGAGCGGGGGCCGGGTATTCTGGAGATCGAATTCAGCCCGCACTCGATCTGATCGAGCGCGGTCGCCTCGACTATATCGTCTTCGAGTGCCTGGCGGAGCGAACTATCGCTCTCGCTCAGCAGGCCAAGAGCAAAGACCCAAACGCAGGCTACGATCCGTTGCTTGAACCGCGTATGCGGACGGTGCTGAGGGCCTGCAACGCAAACGGCACGCGTCTCATCAGCAACATGGGTGCGGCCAATCCGACCGCAGCGGCCGCCAAGACCTGTGCGATCGCCTCATCGCTCGGATTGCGCGGAGTGAAAGTAGCTGCTATCGAGGGCGACGATGTCCTGCACCTCTTCCAGTCTGGCGAATATACGTCGGCTAAGCTTTTGGAAACCGGTCAGGCAGTGTCCTCCATCGCAGGTAGATTGATCTCAGCGAACGCCTATCTAGGCGCTAAGCCCATCATGGAGTCCCTGCGAGAGGGGGCGGACGTTGTCCTCGGCGGACGCGTTGCCGACCCAGCTCTCTTCCTCGGGCCACTCGCCCACGAGTTCGGCTGGAATTTTGACGAGTGGGAGAAACTCGGTGCAGGTATCCTGGTCGGGCACCTTCTGGAGTGTGCCGGACAACTGACAGGAGGATACTTCGCTGACCCGCCCTTTAAGGTAGTGCCGGACTTAGCGAACCTCGGATTCCCGTTCGCAGATGTGCAGCCGGACGGGATAGCCGAATTTAGCAAGCTGCAGGGAACGGGCGGGTTGGTCAGCTTGGCCACTTGCAAAGAGCAGTTGCTATATGAGATTCACGACCCTACTCGCTATCTCACGCCCGACGTGATCGCTGACTTTTCCCAAGTTCAGCTTGAAAACCGCGGGCCTGACCGGGTGCGGGCAAGCGGGGCGACAGGCGTCCATAGACCCGATGCGCTAAAGGTATCGTTGGGATATTCAGACGGCTACATCGGAGAGGGCCACATTACATACGTTGGAAGCGGCGCCGCAAAACGCGGTCGACTCGCCATAGACATTGTCAGTGCGCAGTTGGAGTCCTATGGCTGCCAAATCCGAGAGCTGAGAAGTGAACTGATCGGGCTGAACTCAAGCGGCTGGACCCGCAAGGAGAACCAGGAACCTGCCGAGGTGCGTGTACGGATAGCGGGTCGCACGGAAACAAGCGAGGAAGCAAACATGATCGGGGCAATCGTCGAAGCGCTGTATACAAACGGTCCGGCGGCGGGCGGCGGTGTTTTTCGTTTCGTACGGCCCGTGATCGCCATTGCGTCCACGTTAATACCTCGGAACACTGTGCGTCCTGCAATTGAAATGCTGGTAGCCCAATGAAACTGAGGAGCATTGCGCATGCGCGCGCAGGCGACAAGGGCAACATCTCGAACATTGCGGTTTTTGCCTTCCATGACGAACACTATCCGTGGCTCGTGCGTTATCTCACGGCCGATGCTGTTGCGGAACATTTCCGAGACCTCGCGCAAGGCGAGGTCGAGCGGTACGAGTTGCCGAAAATTTCAGCTCTGAATTTCGTCATGCATCACGCCTTGAGTGGCGGCGTGACACGCTCACTGGCACTCGACGCTCACGGCAAGTGCCTAAGTTCGATCCTGCTTGAACTCGAACTGCCGGATCACCTCGGGGAGCTGTAGATACTCATGAAGGGCATCGAGGAAAACGCCGGCGGCGGGCGACAGACTATGGTGTGGTTTGCGGATCACTCCCACAGTCCGATGCAACTGAGTATGATCGATCGGGATCGCCTTCAGCGCGCGCAACTGGTCCAGTTCCAAAGCTGAGGATGGCAGAATGGCAACGCCTAACCCCACTTTCACCATCCCTATTGCGGTTGACATATACGTGACTTCCTGGACAGGAACCACGGCTTGCCCTAACGCTGCAAATGCTGAGTCCACAAGGTGTCGTACCGTGCTGTCGCGATCGGTCAATATGAGCGGCTCCGACAAGAGCTCGCCCACCTGGATGAACTTCTTCCGTCTAAATCGATGCGAGGCGGGAAACACCGCGCTCATCGAGTCATTAAAAAGCGGGTCAAAGGTGACGTCGGCATAGCCGTCCTCAATGCATCCGATTCCGAAATCAACATCGTTGCCCAGCGTAAGATCCACGATGCGCTTGCCGACCGCGTCATGCACCCGGAACCCAATACCCGGATACCCTCGTCTGAAACGCGCGATGACCGAGGGAAGCAGCGTCGCAGAAACAGAGGGTAACGCGGCGATGGCAACTGCACCAATACTCTTTGCCGAAAGAGCTCGAGTATTTGCGACGATGCTTTCCAACTCCCGCAGTAACCGTTCGACCACAGGAGCCAGTTCCTGTCCAATCTTCGTGAGATTGACGGACCGGGTGTTCCTGTCGAGCAGGCGTACGCCCAACTCCGCCTCGAGTTGCTTAATCTGGACCGTGAAGGACGGTTGGGACACTCGAAGGGAGCGAGCCGCTTTGGTAAAACTGTGCAGCCGCGCCACTGCGGCAAAGGCCTCCAAATGCCGCAAGTTGAGATTCATAACGCGAGACTATCATTCAACTGCTCTCACTGGGTGTGACTAAACAATGCTTGCCATCTTAGGCTGTCTTACGGTCCTCACATTGCTCGCTGCGATCCTGACAAATAGGCTGACGCCGTTGTCCGCACTCATCATCGTTCCGGTCGTCGCATCACTGATTGCGGGATTCGGCACCAAGACGGCTGCTTTCATGTTGCATGGGATTCAGAGTGTCGCGGGTGTGGCCGGAATGTTCATCTTCGCCATCGTCTACTTCGGCATCGTAACGGATGCTGGGATGCTGAACCCTATCATCGACCGCTTGCTTCGAGCCGTCGGCAGTGAACCATCCAGAATTACGGTCGGCACCGCGTTGCTTGCTTTGCTGGTTCACCTGGACGGATCCGGCGCGGTGACCTTTCTGGTGACCATTCCCGTCATGAAGCCCGTGTACGACCGGGTCGGAATGGATCGACGCGTGCTCGCGTGCGTGGCCGCCATGGCCGCGGGCGTCAACTTCCTGCCCTGGACCGGACCCACCATTCGGGCGGCCGCAGTTCTGCATGTTCCCACCACATTCTTGTTTAACCCCTTGATCCCGGCACAGGTGGCCGGGCTCACGTTTGTCTTCACCTGCGCCTGGCTGCTGGGAAGCCATGAACGGAAGCGGTTAGCCGCATCGGGTCGAGTGCCAGAGCCTGGCACACACATGATTCACATGAGACCGCTGACTGAGGAAAGTCGGTCGCTGGCACGACCCGGACGTTTTTGGATCAACTTGAGCCTGACGCTGCTAATGACCGGAGCCATGGTCGCATTCAAACTCGAACCTGTCACGGTGTTCATGGTCGGCGTGGTGATCGCGCTACAGGTCAACTACCCCAACTTGAAACAGCAACAAGAACGTGTTGATGCACATGCGCGCGCGGCCTTGCTGATGGCTGCAATCCTGCTGGCTGCCGGCGCCTTCACTGGCATTATGCACGACTCCGGTATGCTGGGCGCTATGGCGAAAGCGGCGGTGGACTTCGTACCGCGGCCGGTCGCGGCTCATCTGCCCGTCACCCTGGCAACGGTATCAATGCCTCTCAGCCTCATCTTCGATCCAGATTCGTTCTACTTCGGGGTACTACCTGTGCTGACGGAGGCAGGCAAAGCATTCGCGATCCCGGCTTCACAAATTGCGCAAGCAGCCCTGATGGGGGTTCATACGACAGGTTTTCCTGTCAGCCCTCTCACCCCAGCAACCTTCCTCATAGTCGGACTGGCCGGTGTTGAACTTCGTACCCACCAGAGATTCTCGTTCCCGTTCCTGTTCGGTGCGTCTCTGGTGATGACCTTGACAGCGGTGGCCACCGGCGTCCTCCAGTTCTGATGGATTCGCACGCGAGTCTTAGACTAGCGCCTATAACGTGGTTTCGAAGACACAAAGGCCTCCCGGAGTCCTGGTTTTGTTAGGGACTGGCGAGGGAACTTTCAAGCGCCGATCCAATCAACCTCAGGGTGTTCAAATGCGGCTACCTTCGCGACGGGCGACTTAAACGGCAACGGGAAACCTTGACTTAGTTGTTGGCGACACAGCCAAGTCAGGAGCTTCGGGTCCGCACACTCGATGCGGTGGACTAGAATGGCCGCGAAAAGAATGTTATAGCTGCACCTATGCCCGAACCGTTGGTGGACGACAAGGTTGAACATCGGGTTCGATCCATCTAATCGGCATCTCAATTCAAGGCGGCGAATGGCAACGAATCGCAATGTCACATGACGGGTTGATCCTCGTCGACATCGACGAGGAGCGGGCGCGTCCTTACTATCTCCTGAAGCGAGGATTAGGCGTCTTTTCGACTGGAGAGGATAGCAGCCAGTCGGTATCTCGAACACTTCTGAACGGTAGTGGAATCCCAGCTTGAATAGGACCGATGAATCCCGGAGGGTTATCTTGAAATTACTTTCAAATGAATGATAAATCTGCGATTCGAAGTTATCATTGCCGCGGCGAGATCGTTGCTCTCCCGTTCTGAGCGCCTGCTTACATGTTTGGTCTGGCCATAAGCACCTGCGGTGCTCGCAGCAGAGTAGCGCAGTGAACGTCCAGAAGCCGATGAATACCCCGTCAAAGCGCGGCGTGCATTATTTTTGGGGTTTCTCCGTTTCTGCTCAGAGTTAATAGTTTGCGCGGGCTGGCAAGGTTTGGTTTTCAACGCGAAACTGTCTCGCGTATTCCGCGTTCAGGCGCTGCCAGCCGGAGGATTTCATCGCCTCGGAACCGGCGATGCGGCCAACCGGAGTTCCCATGAGGAAGCGATCCAGCACATCGAAACAAATGTGCCATCCCGCCGCAGCCCAAGAAATGAAGCGGCCGTCGATGTTGTGCCACAGCGTCAATCTCGTGCCGCCAGCAAGGGCTTCGAGTTCCCACCTGATATCGCCGTATTCGAGCAACCTGGGAGCGTCGGCTCGCGTTACTCGTGTTTCGAGCGGCATAGCCCTTCCCGCCCAAGTAAGATGCACAGTGGTTCCAGCCATATCCAAGGTGCTGTCGGCTTCGAAGGGAGCCCACTCGCGCAAATGCGTTGGGTCGGTTAGCGCCTGCCAGACCTTTTCCGGCGAGTGGCGCAATTCCCTGACGAGAATCAGCGTCCACTTCTCTCCGTTCTTTCTTATCTGCGCCCCGCTTGGCGGACCCGGCGTGTATTGCTCCCGATCTGTCACTCTCTTCTCTTTGTCGTCTTTCCCGTTGGTGCTCACGCTTTACGCCGCCAGCTTAAAAACGTTTTAGCTGAATGAGCTGGATAAGGTTGCCGCAGGTGTCCTTTAGCATCGCGATCATCGAGGCGGTCACGTCGGTGGGCGACATCGTGAATTCGGCGCCGAGGCCCTTGATCCGCTCGTAGTCGCGCTTGACATCATCCGTATAGAACATGGCCGCGGGCTGGCCCTGCTGGAAGAGACTCTGCTGGTACGCTTTTGCCGCTGGATTGTTGTTCAGCGCCAGTTGCAGCTCAGTTCCGTCCGGCTCCTCGGGCGATGCTACCGTCAGCCAGCGAAACGGCCCTTGGCTGAAGTCGGCTTTCTTCAGGAAGCCCAGCACTTCGGTATAGAAGCTTAGGGCTTTCTCTTGCTCGTCGACATAAACTGTGGTCAGTTTAATTCTCATTTTCGTTTCTCCTTCTTCCCTTCGGCGGTTTCGGGCCGCGTTGTTTTTTCTTCGTCGTCGTTTCCGTCGGTGTCAATTGATCCATGCGGTCGAGGTGGCGCTCGAGAGCATCTACATGTGCGGACCAGAATCGACGGAACGGAGCCAGCCAGGCATCTACCTCCTGAAGCGGTTCAGGTTTCAGTCGGTAGAGACGCCGTTGAGCGTCTACCGCGGATTCCACAAAACCGGCCTTGCGCAGCACTCGCAAGTGCTTCGATACGGTCGGCTGCGGCATACGAAGCTGACGCTCGATCTCTCCGACTGACTGTTGGGACGAGACCAGGAGGCTCAATATCGCACGGCGATGCGGCTCCGCAATAACTTCGAACACAGATTCCACAATTCTTATATACGATACAAAGCATATACGCGTCAAGGTAGATATTGTCCCGAGGCCGAGCCCGTTGCGTGACTCGTGTTTCTGCCCTTTTCTGCCTGTGCCTACCTCGCCGCCCTCGCATGCAGCACTCCGTACTGCCGCATCGTCTGGGCCTTGGATCGAGAGAAACGGAAAAATTGTAGCTCCGCGATTGGCAGAGCCGCGCATTTACCGTTAACAGCAGGTCGCATCCTTCTTGGCGAGGCGAGAATCGTGTGCAAGACTTCTCAAGGAGGTCAGCACCCATTCTTCCCTCGTTTGATATCTGCAGGCTAGGGGAGTCCCGAGCAACTTGTAGTAACGGGGCTAATCCTCTGATTCTCCGTCATCACTTGGTTCGGGACCAGGAGCCGGAGGTTCGAATCCTCTCGCCCCGACCAATTATTCACGACTTCTTAGTTCTCCCAATGTTCAAAAGCCGCTCACTCACAGTTTTGTTCCGGCACACGGGACGAGAGATCATATGATTTCTAGAACCGTGTTCAGAACGCTCTGACCTCCATTCACTCGACCAGCCATCATGAGCTATCGCTTCAATTCAACTAAACACACACACGCGGCAATCCTGTTGATTGCCTCCTTTGTTCCCGAAATGTTCGCTCAACAGGCCGCCAACTTGAATGTTGATCTCGCCCGCACCAAAGCCAGGGTGAGCCCCACCTTGTATGGCTTGATGACCGAGGAAATCAACTATTCCTACGACGGTGGACTGTACGGCGAGTTGATTCGCAACCGTACGTTCCGCTCGGACTGGAGCGGCATCCTCAATTGGTTCCTCATGGAAGGCGGCGGGTCAGCAGCGAAGATCAGCATCGACCCGAAAGATGGGCCTTCCCCGGAACTGAACAGCAGCGCAAAACTGGAAGTGCTGAAGGCGGACCCGGCATCCCGGGCAGGTCTGCTGAATGAGGGCTACTGGGGAATGGCAGTCCGCCCCGATTCGCGGTATACCGGGTCGCTGTTCGCTAAGACCGAGGCCCCAGGCGCGCTGCCGCTGAACATTGCTCTTGTGGCAAATCAGTCCGGCGAAGTGCTCGCCACCACTTCCATCGCGGTAAACGGGAAAGCTTGGAAGGAATACAAATTCGAGATGCGGTCCGGCAGTTCGGCCCGCTCCTCTGAAAACCATCTTGAGATCACACTGGACAGGCCTGCGACCCTGTGGCTGCAACTCGTCTCCTTGTTCCCGCCCACTTATCACGACCGGCCCAACGGAAATCGCGTTGACATCATGGAGAAGTTGGCCGCCATGCATCCCGCTTTTCTACGTTTCCCTGGAGGTAATTACCTCGAAGGTGGCCGCGTAGAAACCCGTTTCGACTGGAAGAAGATGATCGGTCCACTCGTCAACCGGCCCACTCATCCCACAACCTGGAACTACCATTCCTCCGATGGAATGGGTTTGCTGGAGTTCCTGGAATGGTGCGAAGACTTGCGCATGGAGCCTTTGCTCGCGGTCTATGCTGGCTATTCCTTAGGTGGTCAAGTGATCAAACCGGGTCCGGACCTCGATCCGTATGTGCAGGAGGCTTTAGAGGAGATCGAGTATGTCACGGGCGCTCAGAGCACGAAGTGGGGCGCGTTGCGTGCTCGGCATGGCCATCCTGAGCCCTTCAAGCTTCGGTATGTTGAAGTCGGCAACGAAGACTCGTTCGATCGAGCCAAAACCTACGACGGCCGCTTCGCTCAGTTCCAGAAAGCCATCGCTGCGCGCTACCCCGATCTCAAAGTGATTGCTACCTTGCCTGTGAAGGGCGTGGTTCCCGATGTCGTGGATGATCACTACTACAAACGAGAGCAGGGCATGTTCGAACTGGCCAAGCAATACGACAACACCGATCGGAAAGGTCCCAAGATTTTCGTCGGTGAATGGGCCACTCGAGAGGGCACACCCACTCCGAATCTCGGGGGCGCCTTGGGGGATGCCGCGTTCATGACCGGCCTGGAGCGGAACAGCGACGTAGTCATCATGGCGGCCTATGCGCCGCTCTTTGTGAATGTCAACCCGGGTGGGATGCAGTGGAGCACTGATTTGATCGGGTACGATGCGATGACGAGCTATGGTTCCCCATCCTACTATGCTCAGGTGATGTTCTCCTCTTGCCTTGGTGACCACACGGTCGAGTCCAATGTTTCGGGAGCTGGTGAGAAGTTCTTCTATTCTGTGACGGCCTCGGCAAACTCGAAGGTGTGCCTGAAACTGGTCAACGCCTCGTCGACCACACAGCCCGTCGCCATTACCTTGAACGGGCTCGGAGCGGGGAATCACGCCGCCACGCTCGATACTTTGAGGGGCAACACCATATGGGCGACCAACACGATCACGGATCCCGCTCGCATTGTTCCAATGCGTTCGGAAGTGACGGTCAAGGGCGGGAGAATCGACCACGTCCTCCCGCCCTACTCGATTCAGGTGCTCGCAATCGACGCGAAGTAACGGTCCTGTTGATGAGACACGCACTCCTCCTGATCCTTTCGCTATGCCCGTGCACAGCCTTTGCGTTAGACGGTCAGGTTGTAATTCATGACCCGTCCACCGTGGTGATGTGCGACCGGAAACTCTACACCTACGGAACAGGTGGATCTTCGCTCGTCTCTGATGACGGGTGGACGTGGCGTGCCGGCGTGGCGCTCCCACGCCGTGGACTCGCCCCCGACGTCATTCACCTTGGCGACCGCTACTACCTCTACATCGCCGCTAACATCGGCGCTCAGCCCAAAGCCGCGGTCAACATGCTTTGGAACAAGACGCTTGATCCCCAATCCCCCGACTACAAGTGGGAAGAGGGCGGGGTTGTTGCGTTGTCCGACGGCATCGAAGACGCAAACGCAATCGATCCCGGCATCTTTCTGGATGCGGCAAGCGGCAAGCTCTGGCTCACCTATGGCTCCTACTTCGGGTACATCCGGCTGGTGGAACTCGATCCCAAAACAGGGAAGCGCCTGAACCCTAACGATCACCCCCTTGATCTCGCAATCAATTGCGAAGCATCGGACGTGATGTTTCACGACGGATGGTATTACCTGCTCGCCACCCATGGGAGCTGCTGTCGTGGCGCTGATTCCGGTTACAACATCCGCGTTGGCCGTGCGCGCGCTGTCACCGGTCCGTTCCTCGATGCCGATGGAATCGACATGATACGAGGCGGCGGCAAGTTGCTGATCGGTTCTGGTGGGCGGCTTATCGGTCCCGGACATTTCGGCCTTCTCGACCTCGGGGACGGCGTCCAGAAGTTCTCGCTCCACTGGGAGGCCGACCTGGATCGGGGTGGCGCGAGCGTGTTGGATATCCGGCCCTTGTTGTGGAAGGACGGTTGGCCAGTACCGGGCGAGAATCTGAAAGAGGGCACTTACGCGATTGCGTCCGTGCGCACCGGAACTGCGTTGGAGCTTGCCGTGGAAGGTGTGCCGGTCGGCGGTCCTCCCAGACGGCGAGCCGGCCCGCCCACTCCCGGCGGGATGTTCGCCGGCACGGGTGTGCCAATTCCCGCTCAAGATGCTGCCCAGGTTTCCGCGAAGTGGCCCGCCGGCAACGTCGAAGTACGGATGGCCAACTATCTATGCCAAGCCCAACAGAAGTGGACAGTAACCGCCGCCCCGGGGGCAGGTGGCTATCCAGGATCGCCTTTCTTCAAGATCGGCATTGCGGGTACGGAACGCGTTCTCGCGGCGACGCCCGATGCCGAACTGGTGGTGCTGCCGGCTTTCACCGGCGGTGCTGAACAGCTGTGGCGCATGGATCAGCTCGCAGACGGTTCTTGGCGCATCCGTCCCAAAGCAGTGCCAAACTCCAGCAAGCCTCTGGCGCTCTCGGCAGTGGGCAGCAGTTCCGTGACGCTGGCCGAGTTTGATCCTCAAAGCGACCGGCAACGCTGGCTGTTTCAGGCGCCCTAAACGAGCCAACGAGCCTTCCCTTACATTCCCTATGACTTCGTTCCGTGTAGCTGTACCCGCTCTTCTGGTGTTGACTGCCGCCTACGGGGCTTCTCAAGTCACATGGCCGACTCTGGTCAAAGCTCCTGCGGGACAGAGTGTTCCGGATGCCGACGGCTTCATCCGGCGATGGCTCGTTCTGGAGCCTATCCCCGCCAAAGGCCTTGGGGACGCCGCTGTCCAAGCGACGGTTAAACGCGAGTACTTCCCCCAGCAGCTCTCCGTGGTTCCTCAGGATGGCGACCATGTGACGATCGACAAGGCGGAGCTTACCTGGCATGCAGTAGATACGAAGCTCTATAACGTCAACCTCTACCACTTCGCCCGAGCACTCGGCAAACCCACATCGGACGTTCTGTTCTGGGCCGTAACCACCGTAAACTGTCCGCGCGAGATGCCCGGAGTCCGGCTCGCGATCGGCTCGAACGCCGCATCCGTCTGGTGGGTCAACGGTCAGGAAGTGATCGGTATCTACGGCGATCGCCAAACGGTGATCGACGATGGCGTCTCAAAACGGCTCACCCTTCGGAAGGGTCCAAACACCGTGCGCACTGCCGTGATCAACGGCGGCGGAGCGACCGATTTTTGCGCCCGTTTCCTGGATAGCGCCGACAAACCGATCAAAAACGTAACCGTGAGCTTAGACCCGGCCCAACGCTAGGGGAGTATCGAGGACGTATCCGCTCAGGAGAAACCTCCAGCTACGCCCAACTCGCTCGCGAACTGAATGGCACGCCCGAGCGCTTGAGCCAGGTGATGCAGTTCATCTGGCTCGCTCCCGATATCCAACAAGAGATTCTCGAGGCTCCCGCCGGGTACAGACCGCTATCTTGTTTCCGAGCAGACATTACGGACCGTCGCACAACACCTTGCTGGAAAGATCAGCATCAAGCTGTAAAGGCCAAGTAGAAATGTCCGGTCAGGCGGGTTGTCACAGAGAGTGCTTGTTACGTTGAACCCGACCCGTACCGGGGTCGCGCCTGGGTCGGAGTCCAGAGCCGATGCGACGGAGCTGGCTCCGCAGTGATAGGTAAACCCACCCCACCCGGCTCTGCGCCCCCGTGGGGTTGTTTTCGATTCGAATACCGCATTATTTAGTGGAGCTTCGGAGCGGAGGCTCTGGATACAGAAACGCAAATGCCAACTTCCTTTTGCCTTTATTCGGTGGCATCGTTCTTCGCTGCATCTTGTAACGAAAAATAACTATTCGTCTAAGTGCTTTCACCAAGCTCTTTTTAGGGCGATTTCCTATCAAATCTAGGTGCCGATTGACCGCAGTAAGTTGTCAACGCACCCGATAGGAAATCATACGATGTCATTCCTCCTATCCCGAGACCTGCCTGGAGTCGGCACGTTGGTGTTCGACCTCCCCACCCGGGCTCGGGCCGTGAAGCAGCAAGCGAGGAATTCTAAGGTTCGCCTTGCTCATGGGACTCGCTGGACAGCTGTGCTCATTCTGTCATTGGCCACAATGCAGGGTGGGGGCAGACCATATCTGCATGGTCATGTACAGGATAGTCATGTACAGGCGGCAATAGCTGCTTCCACGGCGGTCAGACAAATGGCGCGGCTGGATCGTTTAACGTTGGCTATCGGCCTGCCGCTACGCAACCAGGACGAATTGAATACGCTTCTCAATCAGCTTTTCGATCCCCATAGCCCGAACTTCCACCGGTACTTGACCCCCGCGCAGTTTGCCGAACGCTTCGGCCCTACTGAATCCGACTATCAAGCAATCGCCTCTCTGATGGAAGCGAAGGGTCTGACGATAACGGGTACGCACCCAAACCGCATGATTCTGGATGTCGGGGGCACGGCGGCTGCAATCGAGAGCGCGTTTCACGTGAACATGATGTGTTGGCGGCATCCTACGCGGGGCGAGTTCTTCGGGCCGGATCGGGAGCCTACGCTCGACGTCAGCATGCCGGTTCTTGATATCTCGGGCCTGGATAACTTTGCTGTCCCGCACCCCATGGATCTTAAGGCGCGGCGCCTCGAGTCTCGGTTTCTCGCGACGGCGAAGCCGCTGTACAGCGGGACGGGGCCGATTGGGCTTTTCGACGGCACCGATTTTCGAAACGCCTACGCCCCGGCCGTGACGCTGACTGGCGCCGGCCAATCGGTTGGGCTGTTGGAGTTTGACGGCTTTTACGCCAATGACGTGACAAGCAATTTCGACGAGATCGGGTTGCCGTATGTGCCGGTGAAAACGGTCTTGGTGGACGGTTTCAGTGGTGCGCCTGGCCAGGAGAATGTGGAAGTGACCCTGGACATTATGATGGCGGCTTACATGGCGCCAGGCCTCACCAACGTGATCGTTTATGAAGGCACTAATCCGGAGGATGTGCTGAATCGCATGGCCACGGACAACTTGGCCAGCCAACTGAGCTCGTCGTGGGGATGGGGCCCGATTGGCGACACGACGCTGCAGATCTTCACCGAGATGGTTGCCCAAGGGCAGGCGTTCTTCCAGGCCTCCGGTGACAGCGGGGCATATCTGGATGGAGTTATGCCACCGGCTGATGTTCCTAACCTCACCACCGTGGGCGGCACCGTGTTGATCACGGCGGGCCCAGGCGGGGCGTGGCAATCGGAATCCACGTGGTCAGGCTCGGGCGGCGGCGTCAGCACCTTTTTTACAATTCCAAGTTACCAACAGACCGTAAACATGGTTGCCGCTGGCGGATCGGCAACCATGCGCAACATTCCGGATGTGGCCATGCTCTCCGTCCAGATCTTTCTGTTCGCGAATAACGGACAGGGTCTCGAGATTGGCGGAACCAGCGCCTCAGCACCTTTGTGGGCCGGATTCATGGCCTTGGCCAATCAGCAGGCAACGATCAATGGAACACCGCCCGTTGGGTTCGTCAATCCCTCGCTCTACGCCATCGGCGCCGGAGCGAGCTATCAAAGCGACCTGCATGACGTCGTTACGGGAGATAACGGCGGCTTCACTGCGCTGTCGGGCTACGATCTTGCCACCGGATGGGGCAGCCCTACCGGCCAGCCGCTTATTAACACCTTGACCGGGAGCACGGGCCCGCAATCCTTCAGCCTGACTAGCTCTGCGTCCACCGTCGGGATCATTGCGGGAACAAGCAGCACCAGCACGATTACGATTAGCGCGCAGAACGGTTTCAGTGATTCCGTAAGCCTAGCGGCATCTGGCCTGCCAGAGGGAGTCACAGCATTGTTTAGCCCTGCCACCACTACCACGACAAGCACGCTGACGCTCACCGCAAATAGTTCCGCCGCATCATCAACAGCAACGATTACAATTACCGGCACTTCAGCCCGACTGACCAACACCGTGCAACTGTTGCTGACAGTGACCGGGCTTCCGGCATTCACGCTGGTTACATCGCCCGAGACCATGAGCCTTGCTCAAGGCGCCAGCGGAACGAGGACGGTTTCGATCACTCCGCAAAACGGGTTCACAGGGACCGTCGCCCTAGCGGCAACCGGCCTACCCGCCGGCGTCACAGCATCTTTCACTCCGGCCAGCACAACCAAAACGAGCAAGCTGAAGCTCAGTGTGGCCAGCGCCGCGACGTTATGCACGTCCACCGTTACGATCACGGGCACTTCGGGCAGCCTTAGCAGCACTGCGAGCGTGAGCCTGACTGTGGCTGCGCCGCCGAGCTTCGCGCTCACGTCGTCGCCCACCAGCCTTACGGTTGTTCAAGGAGCCACAGGGGTCAGCACAATCACCGTGGCTTCGTCGAATGGCTTCAGTGGCAACGTGGCTTTTTCAGCATCGGGTTTGCCCACAGGTGTAACCGCGTTGTTCAGCGCAGCTGCGACTACCAAGCCGGGAACGTTGACCCTGACGGCCAGCGCCTCCGCCTCAGTAGGAACATCCAGCATTACGATCACGGGCACCTCGGGCAGCCTCAGCAGCAACGCGGCCGTAAGCTTGACTGTGGCTGCGCCGCCGAGCTTCGCACTTACGGCATCACCTACCAGCCTTACGGTTGTTCAAGGAGCCACGGGGGTCAGCACAATCACCGTGGCTCCGTCGAATGGCTTCAGTGGCAACGTGGTGCTGACTGCGTCGGGCTTGCCAACGGGGGTCACCGCGTTGTTCAGCACAGCTACGACTACCAAGCCGGGAACGCTGACCCTGACCGCCAGCGCCTCCGCCTCAGTAGGAACATCTAGCATTACGATCACGGGCACCTCGGGCAGCCTCAGCAGCACTGCGAGCGTGAGCCTGACTGTGGCTGCGCCGCCGAGCTTCGCGCTCACGTCGTCGCCCACCAGCCTTACGGTTGTTCAAGGAGCCACAGGGGTCAGCACAATCACCGTGGCTTCGTCGAATGGCTTCAGTGGCAACGTGACTTTTTCAGCATCGGGCTTGCCCACAGGTGTAACCGCGTTGTTCAGCGCAGCTGCGACTACCAAGCCGGGAACGTTGACCCTGACGGCCAGCGCCTCCGCCTCAGTAGGAACATCCAGCATTACGATCACGGGTACCTCGGGCAGCCTCAGCAGCAACGCGGCCGTAAGCTTGACTGTGGCTGCGCCGCCGAGCTTCGCGCTCACGGCATCACCTACCAGCCTTACGGTTGTTCAAGGAGCCACTGGGGTCAGCACAATCACCGTGGCTCCGTCGAATGGCTTCAGTGGCAACGTGGCTTTTTCAGCATCGGGCTTGCCCACAGGTGTAACCGCGTTGCTCAGCACAGCTACGACTACCAAGCCGGGAACGCTGACCCTGACCGCCAGCGCCTCCGCCACGCTAGGAACATCCAGCGTTACGATCACGGGTACCTCGGGCAGCCTTAGCGGCACCGCGACTCTCAGCTTGACTGTGGCTGCGCCGCCGAGCTTCGCGCTTACGGCGTCGCCCACCAGCCTAACGGTTGTTCAAGGAGCCACGGGGGTCAGCACCATCACCATCGCTTCGTTGAATGGCTTCAACGGCGCCGTGGCTTTTTCAGCATCGGGCCTACCATCCGGCGTTACCATGACGTTTAGCTCCTCGGGGGCCCTGAGCAGCACAGCGACAGTCCGTGCTACCGCTAACGCGTCCACCGGGCCCGCCGCGGTCACGATTACGGGCACGTCCGGCAGCCTCAGCGCCAAGGTCACCATCGCGCTCACACTACTTCCGCAGCCGACTTTCACACTTGCCGCCATGCCCACGAACTTGAACATTACTCCAGGCGCGAGTGGCGCGAGCAGCATTATTATCACTAATCTCTCCGGCTTCAACGGCAAGGTAGCACTTGCGATGTCAGATCTACCCAAGGGCGTCACGGCAGCCTTCAGCGCGGTCAATTCGGGCAGTAGCACGCTGGCTCTTACGGCCGCCGTTACCGCAGCTGGGGGCACATCCAACGTTACAATCACGGGGACTTTGGGACCTTTGAGCAGCAAGGCGACGATCGCGCTCACCATCATTCCTCCGCCGAGCTTCACACTCTCCGCCACTCCCGCCAGCTTGAGCGTTACTCGAGGATCGAGCGGCGCGAGCAGCATCGCCATCACTGATAGCTCCGGCTTCACCGGCGCCGTTACATTATCCGCATCGGGTCTACTCAAGGGCGTTACCGCGACTTTCAGCGCGGTCACATCGGGCAAGAGTGCGGTGAAGTTCGCGGCAGCGAGTTCAGCGGCCGGGGGCACGTCGACGGTAACGATCACTGGCAAATCCGGCAGCCTGACCGAGACCACCATAATCGCGTTGACCGTCGTGTCGGGGCCAACGTGACACTGGCGCTCCCTCGAGCGTAAACCGGCCGTGTTTCGGCAGGTCCAGGATCGGTGCAGGCGCTCTGCTGTGAGCGGCTTCCCACCAGCGTGGGTTCCCAAGTGCCTTCGGAGCAGGTTCTCTCGGCTTTCCGGCTTCTTAAGGCGTGTAGATAAAGCCGTTCGCAATATCACCCGCATCCTTAAAGTAGCCGGTGATTAGGTTGCTGGGGTTGATGCTCTCCCCGTAAGTGTTGGTGCTGCCTGGAGGATCGAAGGAGGTTATCGTGCCTGTGCTGCTGCGCGAGAAGCCGTGGGCGATGTTGGCGGAATCAAGATAATAACCGCCGAGCGTTCCCGCGCTGTTGATACTCAGGGGACTCGTGGTGGTGGAACCCGTCACCATGAAAGACACCAGTCCGCCCTTTGCGTTGCGGAGGAAACCCGGATACCCGGTAGCGTTCTGATAAGAGCCGGTGATCAGGCCGTTCGAGTTGATGCTCTGCGGATAGGTGTTGAAACTGTTAGGAATCGAGAAGACGGAGACGGTTCCCGTCGAACTGCGGACAAAGCCGTGGTATGCGCCGCTCGCGTCCTGATAAGACCCGGCAACCGCGCCGCTGGTGTCGACGCTCACCGGGTAGGTGCTGGAACTGCCGGAAACGTCGAAGGTCGTGATGGTTCCCGTCGAACTGCGGACGAAGCCGTGGTAGACATTGCTCGCATCGACGTAAGACCCAGTGACTACTCCGCCGGCGTTGATCGATTCCGCGTAAGTGGCCTTGGCGCCGGAGACAGCGAAGGGTGTTATTGCTCCTGAAGCCGCACGGACAAAACCGTTGTAGACGCCGCTGGGGGATTCAAAATATCCCACGATTACTCCGTTGTTGTTGATCGATTTGGGATCCGTGAACTTACTGCCGCGAGGGTCGAAAGCGGTGAGCACCTTGGAAGCGCTGCGCACAAATCCGTGCTGCACACTAGATGCATCCACGTAATACCCGCATACGGCGTCCGAGCCGTTGATACTGACTGAAACAGTTCCGGTACTTCCGGGGAAAAAGAAAGTGTCGTAGGTCTGCGCCGCAAGAGAGGCAGCGAAAAGAAAGGCACTCAGGGCGAATCCAGGCTTCATAGACGTGGGAGTTTATCATTGTTTGGAAACTCAGGGCGCTGAAGAGTACTAGGGTTGACTTTATCGTCCAGTGGCACCGAGAGCAAACATTCGTAAGATACGTTGCGTGTCCAGCGGCAAAGGAGACTTCCGCGAACACAGAGCGTTTCCCGGATGCCAACTCGCGGGCAATTCGCCCCCATCCACCGGGCCCTTTCCCATCCGAACATTCGGGCTTGACCAAAGCTTCGGTTTTACTGCGCCGACTTAGATGGGCTGTCCCACCCGCGAGAAGATATGGAGCGCTGCATACTGCAGCAGCATGATGGTCTTTCCGTCCTGGATGCTGCCGGCAGCGATGGCCGCGAGTGCGTCATCGATCGACATCTCAAGCACCTCTATGTCGTCACCCTCCGCGGCATTGCCGCCACCATCAGTGGCTTTGTTGTCGTTCGTGTACGCGGCCACAAAAAAGTGCAGCCGCTCGGTGACCGATCCTGGGCTCATGAATGCGTTGAAAATGGGTCTGACGCCGGAGACTCGCAATCCTGTCTCTTCCTCCGCCTCGGCGCGGATTCGGTCTTCCGGACTCGCGTCGTCCAACAGCCCTGCCGCTGCTTCGATCAACATGCCGTTATGCCCATTCACAAACGCTGGATAGCGGAACTGGCGCGTTAGGACAACACTGCGTCGGTCCAGGTTGTAGAGCAGGATGGTCGCACCATTCCCACGGTCATACGTTTCGCGGGTGAGCTCCTGCCAGGTACCATCGCGCCGTTGGTGTTCGAACCGCGTTTTCTTCAGCACATACCAGTCGTTGGAAAGAACTTGCACATCTTTGACTCGAACAACTTTGATTGGCAGGTCACTTGACGCGCTCTCCATACGAGTCACGGTATCGTGCAAGTTCGTGCAGTGTCAAGTATAATCGTGCAGAAAACGCTTATGCTGACAATGCACCGCAAGCAGCAGTTGCTTACTCGACTCAAGCGGGACGGGAAGATTGTTGCCAAGGAACTTAGCCAAGAACTGGGCGTTTCCGAGGACACGATACGACGCGACCTTCGCGAGATGGCGCAGGAAGGCCTTCTGCTCCGTGTTCATGGCGGTGCGCTGCCAGCATCACCGGCCATCGCGGACTTCGCCGTAAGAGAGGGCATTCGCCACCAAGGAAAGATGGCCATCGGGAGTGCGGCTGCGGGAATGATTCAAACGGAGCAGGTGGTCATTTTGGACGGCGGAACCACCTCGCGCGAGATAGCCAGGCACATCCCACGTGACCTGCACCTCACGGTGGTGACGCATAGCCCGACAATCGCACTCGAATTAGTACACCATCCATACGTCGAGATAATTCTCCTCGGGGGCCATTTGTTCAAACATTCGATCGTTGCTGTCGGCGCGGCCTGCCTTGAGGCTATCAGTAAAGTGCGTGACGATACCTTCTTTATGGGCGTAACGGGAGTGCATCCACAAACCGGCCTGACGACAGGCGACTTCGAAGAGGCAGGGATCAAGCGTGCCCTGAGCCGTGCAGCCGCCGAAACTTACGTGCTTGCTTCAGCCGAGAAGCTCAATGCCGCGTCGCCGTATCTGATCGTCGACCTTGCCGAAGTAACTGGCATTATCACCGAGAAGAGCATGAGTGATCGTGCCGTAAAGGCCTATAAAGACGCGGGACTGATCATGATCCACGCGTAACATGCGCATAACGACGAACCCTCTGGACTTTGCGTCCGCGAGGGCTCACCCATTACTTGAGAAGGACCGGATATGTCGTATTCAAGCGAGATGTGGATGCTGCTTGGGTTCTAGGACTCCCGTTTCGCTCCCACCGAAGCCCGCCAACAACGCCGTGGCTGCAAATAGCAACGTATCGCCGACATAATTCATCCCTTCCACTGCGAGCGGGGAGCTAAACTCTGTTGCGAAAATTGGAACGTAGAAGAAGACCGTGAGTAACAGAAGCACTGTACCCGCAGCCGCGGCCGCAATGCTGCGAGTGCGAGGAATGATCAGACCGGCACCTGCGGCGAATAAGGTGATGCCGATGATATAAGAAAGCAGCATTGGCGCTGGCATCCAAGCGGGCATTATTTTCTCCAACGGAACACCCGGCACGAACCCGGGAAAGAAGAAGTGCTCGATCGCGTAAAAAAGGAATGTACACGCGACAACGAATCGACCCACCATGGCAAGCGCGGCGCCTACCCATAACGGACGTGACCATAGACTGCCAGCCAGCACCAATGCCCCCCCGGAGAAGGCTGTTTCGCGCGCCGTCAGCGTCCAGAACAAGCGCTCATGTGCATGCTTTGGCAGGGTAGGCAAGTCGATTGTGGCGACGATTATTAAGAACAGCAGCGCAAGCAGGGATGCTGACCAGCGCACATATCGAAACGCGATGAAGCTGACTGCCGCGGCCAATAGAGCAGCGCCCACGAAATAGGTCCAGAATAGAGGATTTGGTAGCCAGCGCGGTACGATACCGCTAAGATTGCGCGCTGCGAGAAAGTGTTCCGCGGCGAACATCGCCAGCGCCGTCGCTTCGAAGACGGGCCCAAGCACCAAAATTCTGCCGGCGCCGGAAGCGGCCGCAAATCGAGGCCGAACCAGAAATAGCCCGGAAAATAGCGCTGCACCTCCCGCTCCGATCATTCCCCAAGTTTCGACAGACACAGATGTCTCCTTTGGTTGAGGATAGAGGAGGACTTTTTAGCTTTCACGACCGAGAACTGCCAATTGATGCTGTGAGCTGCGCACATGGCAGACACTATCCTGCAGCGAAAGCTGTGGGCGGATGAAGAATCTTCTCGAATGGGGCAGGGGCCGACTTATTTTGTCTATTCTTGTTCTTTCAAATCCGAATGTGCCGGACTTGGTTTTCGAGAGCAGGCCGAAAACGTGGTAGATCGCAGCCAAAGCCGAGCTGGGGTTAGCATGAAGCGTGAACCTGTTTCAGTGGCTTGTCGCTACTGCTGGGTTTACCGCTCTGGCATGGCCCATGGCCGCCGGTGCGTATCGCATGGGCGGTGCTATGCCTTTTCGCGTTTGCGCTGGTATCAATGGCGCGCTACCAACTCGGGCGAGCGTTCTCCGTCAGCGGCGCCCCGCGCCGCGCACGCGCGACCTGCAGTAGGATCTCCGCCAGCACTACGACGAATGGCCACCAGGTTCGCAAATAGAGCGCGAGTCCCGCGTTATAGAGTTCCGTGATACGTAGACCGGGTGGCGAAACCGCGCGTATAAACCAGTCGTACCCAGATTCCGCGCCTGCGCGTACTCGAAGCCGCATTATGCGTGCATGATTCTATGCGCACAACACTACGGGTTTGTCAGCAATGTCTCCTGCGTTCCTTTAGCCTAGCTGCGCGGAGTGGGCCGGAGTCGTTACGCTAGACAAAGCTACCAACGGCAGGGGACTGCACAGATCGTCTCGTCGGGCCAATCATGTCTTTTTGGAGGCACGCGGTGAGCGGGGCAAACTTTACGAGGAGGTCACAGAATCTGGTTGTACGGAGCTTGTACGACTCGCATATTGATGCTGTGGTGGAGTTCCTGTGGGGAGAGCCTTCGGGAACTGGCGTTTCCGCGGCTCTCATTCAGTAGCGAGGAATCTCTTTGAGATGAGTAGAGCTAAGAACTCCCAATCGAGAGCTAAAAATAACCAAAGGAGCGAGCGCGTGTTTCAGCGATTGCGGACCGGAGTCACCTGCCGGCGTACTCAGGTCTTTGTACGCCAGCCATTCACAGCGGCGGGCGACGCGGAGAAGGCAGTTACAACTGAGTTCGAGACAACATTGGCATCGAGAGTAGATTTGCAACTAATTGCGCGCCGCATATTCTGCGACATGCGGCGCGAGTTAAGAGAAAATTCAAGTAATGCCTCAACTCAGAAACCCAGATGCAGACCAAGCTGAATGATCCGCGATTGCGTGCCGGGCACGAGAGCGGTGATCTGTCCGAACGTCGGACTGCCGTACCGTGTGTCCGGATTGGCGAAGTTCGGATGGTTGAGCATATTGAGCGCCTCGCCACGGAACTGAAGGACGAACTTCTCGCGGATGGTGAAGTCTTTCATCAGCGAACAATCCAGGTTGATGGCCCCGGGGCCAGTGCCAAACGTTCTTCCGGCGTTTCCGAACACATAAGCGGGAGGCGCGGCAAATGCGTTCACATTGAACCACTCCAAAAGCTGCGCGCCCGTCGAGCGTGATCCGGACATGTTCGGGTCCCCGACGACGTTAGGCCGCTCGCCGTCCGAGAACGAGTTCGTCGTGTTGGTCAGCATGATTGGGCTCAAAGGTGTCCCGCTACGCAGTTCGGCGATCGGGCCGAGAGACCATCCTCCGGCAACCAGATCCAGCGCTCTGTTTTCGATGTGGAAGTGGCGGGTGCGGCCGAAGGGTAACTCGTAGATCGAGCTGAACACAAAGCGGTGGCGAACATCGTTGCCGGAAAGTCCCCAGTCGTTTTTCTGGTTGTAGAAATTGGTGAAGGCGTTGACTCCCGGGTACGCGGCCAACTCATTTCGGGAGTCGACGTTATCCAGCATCTTCGAGAAGGTGTAATTCGCTTTGAAGAGTAGACCGTTCGAGTATCTCTTATCGACGCCAATATTCAAGCCGTTGAACTTAGATGCTCCGATATCAGCGGCAATGATTTGAACGTTGCTGAACTGCGGAAAGGGCCGGCGAAGCTGAGCGTTGCCGGGTCCAAGAAGATTTGTGGGCACCTGGTTGATGCTTTCGGCGTCGGGCGCTGCCAGGTGGTGGCCGAAGGTTCCGAGGTATCCCAGATCCACCAGTATTCCATGGGCGAATTGGCGCTGTATGTCTAGACTCGCCTGATACATATAGCCGTTTTGGCGGTCCGGGTTAAAGTAGGCAACAGAGGTGGTCGGTTTGGCGCCAAGCGGGACCGCACCATAGCCTGGTGTTAGCTGGGTTGTTGTCGGCGAAGATACTGCCGGAAGACCACTAGCCAGCAGGAATGCGGGGGTGACTCCGTTATCCGGTGAAACGAAACTTCCCTGCGTGCTGAAACCGGTGTTGGCCACAATTGGCGTTGCTTGGTCGTATTCGCCCAGGTAAAGAACGGCGCCGCCGCCTCGAATCACTAGGTTGTCGGTGAGCTTGTAGGCAAAACCAAGGCGCGGTCCGAGGTTATTCAGGTCCCAACGGTTGGCATATTTGCTCACGCCGTTGATGCCCGAGAAGGTAATGATGCCAGGAGTACCGGATACGGGATTGATCGCGGTGGGATTAAACGAATTCTGGCGGTTGTCCTCTTCCCAGCGGGGCTGGTCAATGTCCCAGCGAAGCCCGTAGTTCACAGTGAGCTTCGGAGTCACGCGCCAGTCATCCTGGAAAAAGGCCGCGTACGAATCGGCACGAGTGTGTAAGGGATAAGTGGCGAGCAAGGAACCTTGATAGACCCATCCCAACTCGAGAGAGGCCAAGCTGCTTCCGGTTGCAACGTTATTAAAGGTGAACGCTCCGCCCGCTGTGGGCGAATATTTGTCGAGATTGGAAGAGTAGCGGTACTCAACCCCGACCTTGAAGGCGTGCGAACCGTGAATCATCGTCACATAATCGTCAGCGGCGTCACTGCGAATGGGCCCCTGTAAACGCTGTTGCTGGCTGGGAGCTCCCAGAGTTTGGAAGCCGTTGACCACGACGGTGGGAAAGAAGGTCTGATCGACGCCAGTGAGTCCGATTTGCGAATCGATACTGGACCCAACACCGGCAGATATGACGAAGGCTTTGCGATTGGTATAGGTGTACCGGGCCTCATTGATCGTGGTGGGCGTGAAGTTGTGATAGTAGGTTCCTGAAAGGTTGTAGTAGTGGTTGAGGCTCGAAGCAGCGAACGGATCCGCTGCCGCAGTGGGAAGGATGGCGGCCGTCGTGGTGTGGTCCGGCTGGCCTAGAAAGCGCACAAACATGCGGTTATTGTCGTTAAAGGTGTGATCGACTCGTGCAACGTAGTCGTCGACGACAGTGTTCGCGGGATCGTTCGCTACAAAGTTGCCCTTGCCGGAGGTCGCCCCCGCCACATTGGGAGCGGGAAAGAACTGCGCCAATTTGGAGCCGACCGGGTCGAGCCGACTGGCGGGGATGATGTTTCCGGCGAAGGGTTGACCGGTGACCGGGTCCTTCACAACATACTTGTCCGCGGAGAAGTTCCCGGCATCTTCCGCAAGGGTCGGCACGTTCAACACCTGGGTGGTGGAAGCGACTTGGCGGCGTCCTTCGTAGTTGAAAAAGAACTGCGTCTTATTTCTCTTGATGGGGCCGCCCACGCTCGCGCCGAATAAGTTGTATCTCAACGTGGGGATGGTTTTCGCAAAGAACGTCCGCGTGTTGAGGACATCGTTCCGGAAGTATTCGTAAGCCGAACCGTGGTAGTCGTTGGTTCCCGATTTCGTCGTCATCTGGATGACCCCGCCGCCGGTGCGCCCGAGCTCCGCGGCATAGTTACTGATGGAAACGTTAAACTCCTGCATGGATTCGACCGGTGGGTCGAAAGACAGCGTGGGGACGCCTAGCGTAAGGTTCTGCGCGGTTCCCCCGTCAATCAGATAATTCGCATTGTTGCCACGGCCGCCCGCGATGGCGAAGGTAGCCCCAGAGCCTGAGCCGTTTGGTACGACGAATCCACTGAGCCGTTGCAGCTGCGAGGATCTGCGATCAAGGAGCGGCATGTTCGCGATCTCTTTGTTCTCGACGACATCCGCGACGGCGGCAGACTCCGTCTTGAGTTGAGGAACGACGGCATCGACGTTCACCGTTTGCGCCATGGAGCCCACAGGCATCACGAAATCCACGGTGCTGATTTCTCCTGTTTCCACCTTGATATTCGTCTGAGTCTCGCTTTCAAAGCCGGGCTTTTTGGCGGTGACGGAGTACTGTCCAGGTATGAGAAGGGGGAAATCGTAATACCCTTCGCTGCTGGTTTTGGCCTCGCGAGTATCTCCAGTATCAATCCGGGTCAACGTCACGGATGCTTCCCCTATGGCCGCTTTGGACGCGTCGAAAACTCGCCCCGACACGCTGGATGTCTGCCCATAAAGGCTTGTGCCACAAAGAGATGTGACAAGTACAGCGAGTAAAGACACGAGTGGCGTTCGCATAAATAAGATCCCTTCATTCGCCAGCCGCCATATAGGCGATCGCTTGCGAGTTTGAATTGTTCGGTAAGTTAATAGAGAATAGCGAGAAACCTTGCGTGGTGCAACAAAATTCGGGACTATTCCTTTGAAATTTCTATCTCAGCGAGGGCTGGATCTAGGGGTAATCGCAGGGACCGGACAGTCATTGATTTGTAACAAACAAGTCCCGCCGTCGCTCCATACGCCAAGATCGAGGCCCGTCTAGGCGCGGCTCGGCATTAGAGGTTTCGCGCTGGAAGGCGCACCTTCGCGCTGCTTGGCATAGAGGCTGTCCTGATTGGCCCAAATCGCCGCCATGGATTTGAGTCGCGTTGACTCAGCTGCGGCTAGGTTGTTCCGCTCACACCTATCCGTTCGCATGTCGTAGAGTTCCCAAGGTCCTGCTGCGCCTTTCGCAACGATCTTCCAATCCCCCGCGTGCAGGGCGCGATTATTGTTGTGATTGAAGTACAGGAAATCGCGACTTACCGGGCTATTTTTGGCAAGGGAGGGCACGAGGCTCTTGCCGGCGAGTGGCGGAGCGTCGCTGGGCCGGTCAGGCTTTCCTCCAGCAAGCTCCAGCACGGTGGGGAGTACGTCGATAAAATGGCACTGGTTGTGGCGCAGGCCGCCACGATCCGTAATTCCGCTTGGCCAATGAGCAATCAACGGGGACGCAATGCCGCCTTCATGGACATACGACTTATGCAGCCGAAAGGGCGTGTTGGCGGCTGTGGCCCAGCCGGGTCCGATGCAGAGGTGGGTTTGCGCCGATCCCATGGGAGCTGCGGGGTCGTGCCCGTCACCGCGAATCATGATCTCCGCGCTAGCGCCGTTGTCGGAGAGGACCAGGATCAGGGTGTTCTCGAGCGCGTTCATGGCTTTGAGTTGGTTGACGACCTTCCCGACTTGCGTATCCATGTGGGTGATCATGGCGGCGTGAATGGCCATTTTCGCGGCTTGAAACTTTTTCTGCTCTGCGGTCAGAGTCGACCAAGGAACGGCCCTTCCGACTTCGCCCGGACCGAGCCGCTTGGTGAGTTCCGCTTCGGGGATGTTCCAGGACGGGAACACGTCTGGCTCTAACCGGGCCAGTCCGCAATCGACTAAGCCCATGCGGTGCATTCGCGCCAGACGGCGCTCACGGGAGGTATCCCAGCCTTCCGCAAAACGGTCGCGATACTTAGCAATATCTTCGGCGGGCGCCTGCAACGGAAAGTGCGGCGCATGAAAGGCGAGATAGAGAAAGAAAGGGTCAGCGGCATACTGCTGCGAATGCTCCCGGAGGAAACGAAGGCCATAGTCTGCAATCGCAGTGGTCGAGTAATAGTGTTCCTCCGGCTTCGGTTTGGGAAGAGCCTTGCCGTCGAGTTCATGGTAGTTCTGCGTGAAAAAACGTAGCTCATCGAGCATTGTGTAGGAGTGATCAAAGCCCGCTCCTTGGTTGGGGGTAGTTCGAATGTGCCACTTACCGGAGTGATAAGAGCGGTATCCCAAGGGCTTGATGTACTCGGGAAGCAAGTTCGCCCATTGGGGGATATTACCCGGAGTCATGATGTCGATCGCCGTCTGCTGTGCGTAGTAACCGGAGAGCAGACAATTTCGTGAGGGCCCGCAGCGCGCGGTGGAATACATGCGGGTGAAGCGGAGCCCTTGCGAAGCCAGCCGATCGATGTTGGGCGTGTCGATCTCCCCGCCATAACAGCCAGCGTCGGAGAAACCCATGTCGTCGGCAAGAATGACAACTATGTTGGGTTTTCGAGTGCGCTGAGCTTTCAGGAGCGGACTGTTTAACAACGGAGCTACAGCGGCGCCGGCCGTGGACGCCAGGAAAGATCTGCGATTCACGATGGATTCCCCTTGTTCGTAGATTCCCAATCACCCCATGGGCTGGCTGAGCGGCCCACGGGAACATTCACTTCCTTGTAATGCGTCAGGCCGGCTCGCTTCAAATAGTCCTCCGCCGGCAGAAAGTCGTCGTTCCGGTTGCGCAACTCCTCGTCGAGTTGCCGGTTCAAGCCTTCCAGAAGTTCGCGGGAGCCGGGAGCGTTCACCAAGTTGTGCATTTGATACGGATCCACTTGGTTGTCGTAGAGGAGCCACGGTCCATGGATCGACCGGATGTAGCTATAACGCAACGTACGCAGCCCGCGGTACTCCGCAAAGCCATATCGCCTTGCTTCGGTGATGGGCACGGGAAGGAGGATAAGGCTGGCATGGGCAGCCGGGTGACCGCTTGCAGACGCGAGACAATTCGATCCCTCGACGCCCTCGGGAACGGGCAGCCCTGCGAGTGACAGAATCGTCGGCATGAGGTCCGGCATGTTGAACGGAGTCGCACTGCGCCGACCTTTGCGCCCCAGGGCGCGCGGGTAGCGAATCAAGAAGGGAACGCGCACCGATTCGTCCCACGGGTAGAGCTTGGTGGTGAGCCCCTGGGACAGCATCATATCTCCGTGATCGGAGAGGAACACAACGATGGTGTCTTCGGCGATGCGGGCGCGTTCCAAGCACCCGAACAGTCGCGCGAAGCAGGAGTCGAGTGCCGCCATGTGCGCATAGTACCCGCGCAGATCTTCGGTGGCTTGCGCCCGCTTTGCGCCCGGAACGTTCGGTCGTAACTGGATTTCCCGATCGTGATAGCGATTACGGAACTCCTCCGGCGCGGTTGCGTACGGGAAGTGCGGCGGCCCTAGCGATAGGCACAGCAGAAAGGGATTTGCTCGGGTTGCAGCGCTTTGAATGAAAGCGATGGCGTCGTGGGTTTGAGCGGCGGCATCATAACCGGGCCAATACTTCGGTTCCGGGTCGTTGCCCGAATAGTAGAGGGAATGGTTATAGTCGTGCGTGCATTCGCAGGCTTTCCAGTAGTCGAATCCGAGTCGCTTCTCGCGCGGGATGGGCGCCAAGCGACGTCCGTAGTTGCCATCGGGGCTGCCGTAGAGATGCCACTTGCCAATGTAGCCGGTAGAATACCCCGCGTTCCGAAATGCTTCGCCGAGGGTTACGCCCTTCGGCTTTAACTCGACGTCATTGATGAAGACTCCATGGGTGAGCGGGTACTGGCCGGTCATCATGCTGGCGCGCGCCGGACAACAGACGGGCAAGTTGGAAACGGCGTTGTCGAATGAGACGCTTTCGCGCGCGAAGCGATCGAGAGCCGGGGTTTCGACGTTGCGATCTCCGTTCCATGAAGTGGATTGTGCGCGCCACTCGTCGGCGATGACGATGAGCACGTTTGGCCGGCGCGATGACTTCACCGTTCGGGCGCCGCCTGTGAGCACGGCGGCCGACGATGCGAGGAATGCGCGGCGCGGAAGCTTTCCGCCAACGAAGTTCGTCATGAGATCTATTGATGCGCCGGGTCAGACCCGTAGAGCCCCAGATCGGCCGTTTTGGGATCATAGTGCGGGTTGGATTGAGGCATCACGGCGCCCACCGATTCCCGCCATGCCACTAACCGGGCGTGCAGTTCAGCCGTTTTTGCAGGCTGCGTTGGCGCGAGATTGTTGCGTTCTCCGATGTCGTTCGCGAGATTGTAGAGTTCAAGCCGGCCATCCTCAAAGAATTCGATGAGCTTGTAGTCGCCCATGCGGATCGCCCCGGCAGGCGGGCCGCCTTGATTGCTGTAGTGCGGATAGTGCCAGAAGAGCGCTTCATGTCGCATCCCGGCGCCGGTTTTGAGAAGCGGAACCAGGCTTTGCCCGTCGATTGGCGCAGCTGCCGCCGTTTCCGATCCGCACATCTCGCGGATGGTGGGAAAGTAATCGATGCTCGAAACCGGCTCGTCGCAAACAGTCCCCGGCTTCACGGCCCCGGGCCAACGGACGATCAACGGCTCGCGGATCCCGCCCTCGTACAAGTGTCCTTTCCCTGCGCGTAAAGGCCGGTTAGAAGTAACGTTGTCTTGACTGGTGGTCTCGTAGAGCAGTCCGCCGTTATCGGAGTTTAGAAACAAGATTGTGTTGTCAGTGAGGTTCAGTTCATCGAGTTTTTTCACTACGCGTCCGACGCTATCGTCGAGAGCTTCCACCATTGCCGCGTAAGTGGGATTGTGTTGCGGGCTTTTCTCGTCGACGAGCTTTTGGTATTTGTCCAGGACTTGTGGCTTCGCTTGCAGAGGCAAGTGCACCGTGAAGTGCGGTAGATAGACGAAGAACGGGCGCGCGCGATTCTGCTCGATAAACTGCAAAGCCTCATCGGTGAGGCGATCCGTCAGATACTCGCCGGGGCGGCTGTCTTGCAGGCCGGGCAAATTAAATGGCCCGAAGTAAGAGGCCGGGGCTCCGCTATAGGTGCCCGCGATATTCAGGTCAAAGCCCTGCGCTTCGGGGGTGAACGGTGGATTTCCTAGATGCCACTTACCGATGCTGGCCGAGCGATAGCCTGCAGGCTTGAGCATCTCCGCAACCGTCGTTTCTTCCAGGGGAAGCTCTTGCCGAAACGGGGCGGCCAGGAGCTTCGACGTGGGCCACGGACGGCGCCCGGGAATGAAATCCGTGAGGTGCAGCCGGGCGGGATACTTGCCGGTGAGAATGCTAGCGCGGGTGGGCGAACAGACCGGACACGCCGCATACGCGTTGGTGAACCGCACCCCCTGTTGCGCCATGCGGTCTATGTTCGGAGTGCGATAGAGCTTGCTTCCATAGCAGCCCAGGTCGGTCCAACCCAAGTCGTCCGCGAGGATGAAGATAACGTTGGGGCGGCGGTTCTGGGCGACTGCCGAACCGGTGAGCGTAGTCCCCGCCGCTGCGAGCGTGGACTTCAAAAAAGTGCGACGGCTGTGCAATGTGAAATCTCTCCTCATCTCGTGGTGGGCGACAAAAGCGCGTTAGTAGCGAACAGTTTTCTCGTGGGGGGATGTGCCTTCAGCGTCGTTGATCTCCGAACCGGGGGGCGGCGGGATCGGGCCACGAAGCAAAGGATCCTGCGTACGCTCCATCCAGCGGTCTAAACGCGCCCGCATCTCCAACAGCGTGCCGTGAGCCGCGCCGTCACGAGCGAGGTTTTCGTGCTCGGTGGGGTCGAACGCCAAATCGTACAGCGATTCCTCGGGCAAGACGCAGTTACGCCAACCGAGATCGAGCCACAAAGATTTGCTCAGGCCGTCATCGCAGTTGGGGAGCACCGGCGTGTGCATGCTTCCATAGCGCCGGATATATTTCCAGCGGCCGGTGCGAACGGCGCGCTTCGGTTCGTAGGCAGCGTGGTAGTTCACCTCCGCGAACACTTCCTCGTTAATTTCTTTCTCGTCGCGAACTACGGGCATCAGCGATTTGCCCTCGAGCCACGACGGTCGCTCGATGCTCAGCAAGTCGCAAAGAGTGGGAAAGACATCAATGTGCGAAACCAATCGGTCGCAAACCTGGCCACCCCGAAAGTCGCGGCCGCCCCGCATGATGAGCGAGACTCCCCAGCCGGCATCTTCGAGATTGCACTTCATGCGGGGAAATGCGATGCCGTGGTCGGTCGTGCTGATGACGAGGGTGTTTGCGGCGAGACCGTTGCGCTCCAAGGCGGCGAGAACCAGGCCGACGCCGTCGTCGAGAATGCGCGCACTTGCGTGGTAGCGCGCGGTATCCAGGCGGGTGGCGGGGGTATCCGGAATCGGCGAAGGCGGCTGAATGAAGCGCGGGTCGTCTTGGGGTGTGGGCTGCGGGTATTCGCGATGCGTTTCGAAGAAGCCAACGTCGAGGAAAAAAGGCGTATGCGGTTGCTTGTCGAGGAACGCCACGGCCGCGGGGGCGACATCCGCAGCGCTCATGGTGCGCGGACGCATGATTTCGTCGTAGCCGATTAGATCCGGCTTAGAAGCGACGTGCTGGATCCCCGCAAGCACTGTGTGATAGCTCGCCTGGCGCAGGGTATGGACGAGGTGCTGATTGTAATCGTTCATGCGGAAACCGCGATGCGCCAGGCCGAGCATCCCGCTCCGATGCGCGCATTGGCCGGAAAGCAGCGCGGCGCGGCTGGGCGAACACGTGGGTGCGCCGCTGAATGCATTGCGAAACAGAACTCCCTCGGCGGCCAAACGCTGCAGGTTAGGCGTGGGAACCGGGCAGCCGTAGGGCTGCAGGTAGCGTCCGGAATCGTGCGAATGCAGATAGACGATGTTTGGTCGCGCAGGGTTGTCCGCGGATGATGTTCGAGGGACAGCGCCGACCGCAGCCGCGCCGGCGCTCACTTTCTGGAGAAAGCCCCGTCGGGTGGAAGAGTTTGGAGTCATTGAAGGTTTTCTGGTATCAGAGGTCGCGAGCGCAGCGAAAGCCAATGTTGGAACAGGAGCTTTCGGGAGTGTTGGAGGTGCGGGCCGCTACGCGATAGCGGTTGCAGTAAGACGCATGGCAAAGGTACGACCCGCCTTTCATGACCCTACTTTGACCAGTTGCGGGGCCTACAGGATTGAGCCGCGTTGCGACCTGGTGATAGTCCGGCGAGAACCAATCCGAGCACCACTCCCACACGTTTCCAGTGATGGTCAGCATCCCGAAATCGTTCGGCGGATAGGCGTTGACGGGCGAGGTGCCGGCGTATCCGTCTTCGACAGTGTTGTGGACGGGGAACTCACCCTGCCAGATATTGCAGAGATGCACGCCGCCGGGCGTAAGCTCGTCACCCCATGGATAGAGCTTCTGTTCGAGTCCGCCTCGGGCGGCGAACTCCCACTCCGCTTCCGTGGGGAGCCGCTTGCCCGCCCAGGCTGCATAGGCAGCCGCATCGTTCCAGGAAACGTGCGCGGCGGGGTGATCCAATCTCGAGCCGACAGAGGATTCGGGCCCTTCCGGCGCGTTCCATTTCGCGCCATCCACTTTCCTCCACCAAGGCAGATCGATCGGCGAGTTGATCCCGCGGCCTTGGAATACGAAGGACCAGCCGTATCGCTCCGCTTCGGTGATGTATCCGGTTGCGCGAATAAACTCGGCGAACTGTTCATTCGTTACTGGCGATCGGTCCATGTAGAACCCATCCAGGTGGATGGATCGCACGGGACCTTCTCCATCCGCTGGAAAACCGCCGGCGTACTCCGTGCCCATGAGGAAGCGGGACTGATCCAGTTTGATCATGTTCTCTGTAGAGCCGCGCGTGACGCGTTCGCGTGCCGCGGCGCGTCCGAACGGAAGCGTCCAAATGTTGCGCGCGCGCAATGCTGGGAACGCAGCACGGCATCACGATGGGGATCTCCCGATCGAAGCGGAAGAGCGGAGTGAATCGAGACGCTTTCCCATCTCCTTTTCGAGCGCGGCGCGTCGCAAGTTGTTATCGATCGCGGGCGCGGCATCAGCGAAGGGCAATCGCCCAGCGGGTCGCTTCGCGGTGACGAGCGCGATGTGAAATCCGAATCGTGTTTCGAAGATCGGAGAGTGCCGGTTGAGATCGAGGGCGAAAACCACATCTTCAAATTCCGGGACCATTTCGCCGCGCACGATGTATCCGAGGGCGCCGCCATCTGCCGGACAATCGGAGAACGTTTGCGCGAGGTGGCCGAAATTGCCGCCAGCGGAAAGAGACTCGAGAACGTTCTGCAGGACTTCGCGTGCCGGCTCCCGTTCATCGGGATGGTGCACGTTGCGTACGATCTGACGGACAAAGACCGCCTCCGGCGCCCAAAGCTTATCGCGGCTGGCTTCGTACACGGCACGGATCTGCCTTTGTGAGGGTGGCGCGGCCTGTTGAGACCAACGGTCAAAGAGCTTGTCGATCCCAATGCGGCGGGACATCTCCTCGCGCAGATCAGAAGAGTCCGCTCCGAAACGGCATCCCGCGACGCCCACTCCAGCCGGTCTCAAATCTCTCAATTGCGAGTCAATCTCTTCAGTGGTGGCCTGGAGTGAAAGACGCGCGACTTCCTGCGTTAGCAGAGCACGGTCAATCAAGTTCCACTCCGCCTCTTCGCGTATCGCGATGATCTCTTCAGGCGTGACCTGATGACCAGATTCCTCGAGAGCGCGGCGAAGTCGACCCACTTCGATCCGTATCTGATCGCGGCTGATGGGATCCCCATTGACGATGAGCAAGGTTATCTGCCGGTTAACGCCATCTCCGGATCACGCTGATTCCGCTTGGTGCAACGACGCGATCGGGAGCCGCCAAAAGCAGGCCGGAATTCGAATGTCTCATCGAGGAATTCCATAGTATACATAAGCCTATCTGGAAATAGAAGATTAGAGTTTAAAGAATTGAGGTGCTGCTGAATAACGCCCGCTGAACACGGCTACTTAGGAACTGCTAGGAACGGCGGGATCACTCAACAAGCGCTGTACTCCCTCAAGACGCTCGCGGTCCGGGTAGTGCCGGAAATCGTACTCGATTCGAGCGCCGGACTTGTACTCGTCAATGTAATGCCAGTGCATCTACTCAATCGGCTTTCTGAAGGTGACCCGATACATCCACTCCCAAAGGCCCGGAGGCTCCCACGGGACTGCGGACCTGAAAGAGACATCGTAGACAATTACCCGTTCTTGCCGCTCGCTATACCCCATTAGCAAGGAGGTGGGGCTTGCCTTCGCTGCGTTTGAACGGTCGGCGCACCTCACAGTAATACCCGGGTCTGATTCGCAGCGGCACGGGTATTCGTCAGTTGCCCGTGTGGACGATCTTTCTGGGCCGAGTGTCGGCTAACGATATACGCGCTGGAAGGCTGCGAAGTGACTCAACGTCTCGTCTGGGCACATCTATTCGAGGTTCCAGACGGATCTTTGCGGAGTTAGCGGACTGGTGGCGGGTGGCACGGCCCAGAACAGAAGCCAGCGATCATGATGGGCTCAGACAGATACGTCTTTCTGGTCGAGGATCACGGGATCACTAGGGGCGCCCCTATACGACAAAGCGGATTACCCGTGCAAAGCCATTAGTACGCGCTAACGTGATCTTCGCGGGAAGAGTTCACCTGCGCATTCTCGAACTACTCTCATATCACGGCGGATCGGCAGATGCTGCAACCCCCCATCGGTGTCTCTGTAAGGAGAATCATCGTTTGATCCAGATCGGCGAGGTCCAGGCTAGATTGCCGTCGATTTGCGTGACGCGCATATAGTAGTAGCTCTCGCCCGCCTCCGGTTGTCGGTCAATGAAGGTAAAGTTCGCCGATATGTCGCCGGGAGCGCTGGTGTAAACGAACTGGTTGTTGCGGATCAGGTCGATTTGCCGAATGCGCTCGGTACCCACGACCTTCACTACGAATTTCGGCTGGCCCTGCGGATCCTCGAACGCGTCGCCCATTAGGTGGCTAGCGCCGCCGGACGTTTCCGCCTTGAAATCGACCAGGATGTTATCAGTAGCCGCGTAGGCGTGGCGTTGCCGCATGCTTTCGACGATGTCAGTGCGCTTGTCCGTCGGCGAATAAATCATGGCGTAACTGGTGTGGGTCGAGATGTGATCGGAACTCGCTTGGACCCCGAGTTTCAATCCTTTCGCGAGGGCATTCCACCAGAAACCGGCGGGACGATAAGGTCCGTGGATGCTGACCGCATTCGACGCCGTTTCTGCGCGAGGCCCGCCCTCGTACTCGTAGGCCGCGTGATATCCCTGGTAGATCTCGACGAGCGGTTCGAGTTCCGGATCGTTGTCGCGATAGTCGGTGCCTTGATCGGTCGCTAGCGAATGCGCCATGCAGATGCCGCGCGCTTGCCGAAGGTATGGATAGAGTATGGGGCCGGTGTTCACCTTCCCGCTGGCTTCGTCCTTTCCGAGCGGAAGAGTGCGCGTTCCGCGTTCGGGGAAGACGACGTTACGGTGCCCGTTCGGATAGGGCACGCTGCGCTCGTAACCGAATAGGGGCGTGAAGCGCCCACGGACATGGAATAGGTCGTAGCTCTTCTCGGTGCGCCACCAGTTGTACTCCACATCTCCGCCCATATTGTGGTCGGTGACGATGCCGGTGTCCATTTCCGCGGCATCGAGCATGTAGCGGTAGTAGTCTTCGAGCGAGCCGTCGCCCGACCCGTCAGCCGAGATGTCGGTATGGCGATGAAAGTCTCCGCGCAAAATGCGGTATGTGACGCCGCCGGCATCGGTGCGGTAGGAGCGCATCTTCGTTACGTCCTGAACTTCGTTCCGGTGCACCGGCGCCGCTCCGGCTGAGGAATCGTGCAGTGGTGCGAATTCCGAAGCAAGTGTCGCGCCGGGCGATGCGGCCGACGAGGCGAAGACGTTGTAGTGAACCATAGTAGCGCCGTTGTACCCGGCGGAAAGGCCGCCTAAATCGCGGCCGTCATTGGTCCAAGTCATCCAAACGCGGTCCGCCCCGGAGGCGATCTGAAATGGCTGTTCGTTGCGCGAAGTGGAGTGGGAGAGCATCGCCGCGGGACGCCATCCATCCCGATCAAGCGTGGTGAGGTAAAGGTCCCAGAGTCCGCCGGCGGCCCAGAAGTCCTGCCGGTTGTTTGTGGTGCTGGTACGAACTTGAAAGAGCACCCATAACCGGCCCTGGCCATCGGACGCGAGATGCGGCAGTTGGGCATAACGGCGTAAGCGGTCAGGCACGGCGGCGCTGAAGTCGGATGCTTCTTTCCACCGTGCTCCATCCTTCACCGCTACGCGAATGCTCCGGTCCTGGTACAACACCGTTCCGCGGTACGGAGAATCGTGGGTCCAATCCTTGCCCCAGTTAACTCCCGATTCGTCCCATGCAAGCCAGGGGCGCTGCTGAGAATCGATCGCCAGTGAGGGATGCGCTTCGAACTTGGGCGAAGCCGTGACCTGCTCGGGAGTGCCTGAAGACCCATCAACAGAAATTTTACGGAAGAAGATATCGTAGTTACCGCTCTTATAGCTATCCCAGGCAACATAGAGGTTGCCCTGGGAGTCGACGACCCCATCGGGGTTCCAAACACCCGGGCCGCCGACGCGATCCGGCTTGCTCCAATTCGAGCCGTCATAGGAGGAACTGTATAAGTAGGAGACGCCGTCCTGATAGCCGACCCAGATTAGGAAGAGTTTGCCTCCAGGGGAGGCGATCAGCTTGTGGAAAACATTCGGGCTATGTTCACTCGTGAGCTGACGGCGCGCGCTCCAGGCACTCCCGTCAAACGTGCGCTCCCAGAGTTGCCAGTCTTCCGCCTTGCGTTCGGACCAAGCGACGTGAATTTTACTGAACGAGTCCTCGGCGATGGAAGTCCGGTAGATATCCGCTTTGCCTTCCGTGATCGCCTGAGGGACGGTGCCGGCTTGCATCACGTACACGCGATCTCCGCGATCGCGATAAGCTTGCCACGCGAACCAGACTGCCCCGGATTTCATCACCGCAACCGATGGATAGTCATGCTGCTCGTCGTTCTCCGGAGACAGTTGGAGCGGCGACGGAACACGCTCGACCGTCACATCGTCGTTGAGGTACCGCAACACGCGGCCGTAATCGAGGGATGACACGGCGATCCGGAAGCGCCCTTGCGCGGTTTCGACGTCCACCGAAGAGGCGTCCTGGCTGACGGTCGCAACAACTCCGGCAGGCACCAAGTTTCGGGCCAGGGAAGCGTTGACCACCGGGCTTGGCTCGTCCGGTTGATTTTCAAACGCGATTCGACGGATGCGGAGCTTCCATGAGCCAGTGCGGTCCAAGCTATCCCCGTTTAGAAAACGCCACGGTTCCAGGTTCAGCAGTTGTCCACCACTCACGTGAAGGGAGCCATCGAAGATCTTTTCTCCACCTCGCTGTTGGCCGAAAATGACGCGGAACGTGAGGTTCTTGGGCGTTGCGGTGGAGGAGGTTTGTACCCGGGTTTGTGGATGCGAACGAAGCGGGCTCCAGACGAGAGCCGCGATGCACACGGCGCTGGGCAGGAGAACACGTGCAATATTCCGCGTGGGAATGAATCGGAGCGAACCCATTTAGGCCGCGACTTCTGCCGCGCCTCGAAGCGAGTTCGCGATGGTTACGCCATGCAGGCGCGCCTTTTCAATGCCGATCTCGTGGCAGTGAATACCAGCGACGATCGAGCCCGCGAGGTAGACTCCGGGGCGGCCCGACTCGAGGGTTTCCGGATTCACAATGGGTCGCGTGCCGCAGGATTGCAGCGGAATGCCGTTCTCGATGAGGAAGCGGAAGTCAGGCCGATATCCCGTCATGGCGAAGACAAAATCGTTGGTGAACCATTCACGTCCGAGAGGAGTATCGACCGCAATGCGGTCCTCGGTGATGGTCGCGACAGTCGAATTGCGCAGAACTTCAATCTGACCCCTAGCGATTCGACGCTCCAAGTCTTCGAGGATCCACGGCTTCATTCCGAAGCGCGATCCGCGGTGGATGAGCAAAACACGGGCACCGGCTTCGGCAAGCTCACAAGCTGCGATACCGGCGGAGTTGCGCCCCCCGATTACGGCGGTGCGGCTACCGAAATACGGATGGCCGTCGGTGAAATAGTGCGAAACCTTTTCTAAGTTTTCGCCGGGAATTTCGAGTAAATTCGGCTGATCGAAGAACCCCGTGGCGATGACGACGGCGACCGCCGGGAAGCTCTGACGGCTCGTCCGAATGGTGAGGCGGGGCGCCGTTCCGTCGATGTGAACGACTTTTTCCCGCTGCAGAATTTCAAGTTCGTTGCTCGCGACAAGCTTGCGATAGTAGCCAATCGCGTCGTCGCGCGTCGGCCGGCTCCCCGAGATCTCCATTGGATAGCCAGGAACTTCGAGCGACGGCGCGTCGCTGAAAAATCGCATCCGGACCGGGAAACGGTACACGGAATCGGCGATGCAGCCTTTGTCCACGAGCAGGCAATCGATCCCATTTTCAACTAGTTGCAGAGCACAACCAATCCCCGCCGGGCCCGCGCCCACAATCACCACACGTTTCAAGACCGCGACCTCCATCGGCGATTCTTGCTCAGGAATCGATCAAGGTAGCAGCGCCGCTAGGGCCGGGTCAATAGCCGCGATAAAACTTTTCTCTACTAGAACACTTGTCTTTTGAGTGTATCCTTCATATTCTCGATAGACATAACGCATATAGAAATTTTCTCAGTGGCATCGGCGTTCTGCGTCCGGCGCTCTGACCTTTCGACTCGAGGGGGCGAGGATTTTTGTCTACGGAAATGAATTTTAATTATCGCCACGATTCTTCTGTTTTCTTTTCCGCCCGAATCGACGCCACGGGGATTTCAAACGCCGTCCACAATTTTCGGAAAGGCGGCGTTCCGGAGGCGCGCTAAGTCGCTTCCGGCTGGAGTATCAACAATATTTTTGATTTATGAGGATTCCGCATAGCCTATGAAACTGTTCCGGACTATCGTCGTGCTCGCCGTGGCGGTGCTGCCATCCAGCGCGCAAATCAACTCCACTATCAGGATTCTGCTTGGCGTAGGAGACACCGCTTCGAATCGCTGGGACGGGACCGTTCAGGCGAGCGGCGCCTCGATTACGGGTGTTGTTCCATGGCGCTTCGAGGGCTCCGATGGGATTTCCAGCAACAACGTGTGGCATTGTTCGACGCACCTGGTTCGTCTATTCAACGGCACAACTCCGGCGTCATTGCCGGGGAATGGAATTGTGGCGAACGGAATTCTGTTGGACCTGAGTTCGTCTTCGCCCGACGCGGAGATTGCGGTGACCACAGCACAGGGCGATTTCAAATTTCGCTTGAGTGAGGTCAGTTACGGAGCTTCACTTCCGGAACTGGGAGGCCGCGTTATGCTTGACCGGATTCCGCCTTCTTCACAGGTCACAAAGACGAAGGAGGAAGAGGATTTCCCGTCCGCTGCTGCGGGGAAGAACGGCGAGATGTGGACCGCTTATATTCAGTTCCATCATAATCCCCGGCACAATGAGCTCCGCGAGCCACTCAGTGCGCCTCCGAAGGATTTCAGCAAGTGGAAGCTACCTACGGGCGGCGACCAGCTGTTCGTCCGGAGATACGCGAACGGTAAGTGGGACGAACCCATAGCAGTGACGGCCGGAGGTCTCGACCTGTATCGCGATGCAATCGCCGTGGATGGTTCCGGCACGCCGTGGGTGATCTGGTCGCAAAACATCAACTTCGGAAGCAGGATTCCGAATTTCGAGATATACGGGTCGTCAATCGTGAATGGGAAGCCGAGCGCCAAGGCGCGTATCTCGAACGATGCGGGAAACGATGTGTCGCCGGTGGTCGTGACGGACGCGAAGGGCAAAATCTGGGTTGCCTGGCAAGGTTGGCGTGGGGGCAAGGCGGCTATATTTGCGGCGTCGCAGGAGGACAAGGGATTCGGCGCGGCGCAGAAGGTAAGCCAATCGCAGGCCAATGAGTGGAACCCGGCGATAGCTGCCGACCGGAATGGGCGAGTGACGGTGGCGTGGGACTCGTACCGCAACGGGAACTATGACATCTACATGCGATCCGAAAACGGCGGCCAGTGGGCGGCGGAAAGCCCGGTGGCCGCCACGGCGCGTTACGAGGCGTATCCGTCACTGGCTTACGACCCTTCCGGGCGGCTGTGGGTGGCTTACGAAGAAGGCGGCAATTATTGGGGCAAAGATTTCGGGGCCTACGACACCAGTGGCATCGCGCTGTACCAGGGTCGCTCAATCCGGCTCAGGGGATTCGAGCAGGATAACCGCGTAGTGGAGACGTCGGCCTCTCTCGACGACACACTCCCCGGGTTTCCGAGCATTCATTTCAACAAAGCAGGAGTGCAGCGGGACTTCGAGAAGCTGGATGCGGACCCAACCAACGCCAAGACACGAAAGGCAGATCAAACGGCGCGAAACGGACAAAACGCAAAGAACAACTACCCGCGTCTAACGATTGACGATTCAGGACGCATCTGGCTAGCCTTTCGCAGCGCGCATCCCGTGTTTTGGACGACGCTAGGCACGGTTTGGACGGAGCACTTGGTCTCTTTCGACGGGCAGAAATGGACAAACCCGATCTTTATCAATCATAGCGACAACTTACTGGATAACCGGCCGGCGCTTGTGGCTACGGGCGGTAAGCTGTTCATTCTGGGGTCGAGCGATAACCGGCGACGCTTTGACGTCGCGGAGTTGCAGAATAACACGTCCGCCGTGATGAAGCCCCTGAAGAGCGACCCGTATAACAACGATTTGTACCTCACCGAGATCTCACTCGGCTCAGGATCCCCTTCCTACGCGCTCACGCCGGGAGGAACGGTCCAAGTAGCCGGGACCAGCAAGTCCGGTGCGCGCGAGGACCAAAAAGTAAGTGCTCTGCGGAACTATAAGATTGGCGATCTTCAGATTGTGCGAGGCGAGTTCCACCGACACAGCGAGATTTCGATGGACGGCGGCAACGACGGATCGATCATCGAACAATTCCGGTACGCGATCGACCCCGGTGAACTCGATTGGGTTGGCTGCTGCGATCACGACAACGGCGCGGGCCGGGAATACACGTGGTGGCTCACTCAGAAACTAACCGACTATTTTATTCGCCGAGCAAGTTCACGCCGATGTTCGCGTATGAGCGCAGCGTTCAATATCCGGAAGGCCATCGCAACGTGATCTTTGCGCAGCGCGGAATACGGACGCTGCCGAGGCAGCCGCTCACGAGCGAGAACGACAACGCGCCGGCGCCGGACACTCTTTCGCTATATGAGTACCTGAAACTCTTCAATGGCATCTCGGCGTCTCATACCAGCGCCACTGGATGGGAACGGACTGGCGCAACAATGATCCGCGAGTGAGCCAGTGGTCGAGATCTATCAGGGCGACCGGCAGAACTACGAGATGCCGGATGCGCCCGAGATCGAACTCCGAGAAGGACTCCATCGGGCTTTGGCGGCCGAAGGGATTCGTGAGCGTCGCGCTCGACAAAGGCTACAAGCTGGCGATTCGAAGCCAGCTCTGACCATGTCTCCACGCACATGAGCTATTGCAATCTTCTGGCGAAGGATACCAGCCGCGATGCTCTTCTGGAAGCATTCCAAAAACGGCATGTCTACGGATCCACGGATAACATCATCGCCGACGTGCGCAGCGGACCGTACATCATGGGAGATGTGTTCTCGACGAGCGAGATGCCCAGCTTGCACGTGAAGCTGGAAGGCACCTCGAAGTTCTCTAAGGTCGTGATTGTCAAGAACGGCAAGTATGTGTATTCTAACGATCCGGGTTCCGACAGAGTGGAATTTACCTGGCGCGATAATTCTCCGAATAAGGACAAGTCGAGTTACTACTATGTTCGCGGCGAGCAGGATAACGGCGAGATTGTGTGGGCGTCGCCGCTGTGGATCACTTACACGGGCAAGTAGAAGTCGGTAAATCTCCGAATGAAGGACGAGAGCAAACAACGGCTGTACTACTACGTCTTCGCGGCCGGCGTAGGGATCCTGCTGCTGCTGAATTGGCTCGGCATCTTTAAGTACGTGTTTGGGATCGATACGGCGATCCTGATCACGCTACTCGCGGGCTATAAGACCTTTTACAACTCGTTCTCCGCGCTGTTGGAGCGGCGCATCTCGGCGGACATCGCGTTATGCATAGCGGTTGTGGCGGCGCTCGCGGTAGGAGAGTACATGGCGGCCGCCGAGGCCATGTTCATCGTGCTGGTCGGCGAGGGGCTGGAGTCGTTTGCGGCCGGACGCACGCAGGCGGCGATCGAGAAGTTCGTCGAGCAGCTGCCGCGGCGCGCCCGTTTGTTGCGGAACGGACAGGAAGAAGATGTCACGGCGGAATCGCTGGCTCCCGGCGATCTGATTGCCGTTCGCGTGGGCGATCGGGTTCCCGCGGATGGCGTGATCGAGAAGGGATTCAGCTTCGTCAACGAGAGCTCGATTACGGGAGAGCCGCTGCCGCGGGAGAAAGGTCCTGCGGACGAGGTGTTCTCGGGCTCAATCAATGGCCACGGGCTTCTCCAGGTGCGGGTGACTCGCTCCGGTGGGGACACCACGCTGGCGCGTGTGATCGAGCTGGTGAGGGAAGCGCAGGACAAGCGCGCTCCCGTGGAACGCATCGCGGACCGGGCGGCTAAGTATTTCCTGCCGGCGCTGCTGTTAGCGGCCGCGCTGACTTTCTACTTCACCCGGGATTGGTCGCGCACGGTGGCGGTGCTGATTGTTGCCTGTCCGTGCGCTCTGATCTTGGCCACTCCGACGGCAATGGTGGCAGCGATCGGCGGCCTTGCTCGTCGGGGCATTCTGGTGCGCGGCGGGGCGGTGTTGCAGCGCGGTGCGCGCGTCGACACGGTTGTATTTGATAAGACGGGGACGCTCACGGCAGGTTGTTTCGCTGTGCTGCGAGTGGTTAGCGCCAGCATGAGCGAGGCGGACGTAGTCAGCCTGGCGGCATCCGCCGAGAAAGCCTCGGATCATCCGCTAAGCGCCGCGATTCAGGACGAAGCGAAGCGGCGCGGGTTGCACATCAGCCAGCCGAGCTCGGCGACTTTGAAGCCGGGGCGGGGCATTCAGTGCCAGGTAAACGGGCGGACGGTTCTGGCGGGCAACGCCGTGCTTCTGGGAGACGCGGGCATCACCAATACGGCCGCCCTTCTCGAGGAAGCCGACTCGCTGGGAGCAACCGCTGTTTTCGTGGCGGTGGAAGGTTCTCTTGGCGGCGCGCTGTTATTGCGCGATCAGATTCGGGACGGTGCAAGCGCAGCTTTATTGCATCTGCGCCAACTCAGTTTGGGCAAGCAGGCGATGTTAACGGGGGACCGGCGCGCCGCCGCGTTAGCTATCGCTCGGGAGACCGGATTGGATGATGTCGAAGCGGAGCTCCTGCCCGAACAGAAGCTGGACCGCATCCGCGCTCTCGAGAACTCCGGCCGGCGAGTGGCGATGGTCGGCGATGGCTTGAACGACGCTCCAGCGTTGGCGATGGCGAGCGTGGGTGTTGCCGTTTCCGGGGCCAGTGACATCACGGCGGAAGCGGCCGATGTGGTTTATCTTCACCACTCGCTCGATCAATTGCCGGAGTTCTTTCGGGTAAGCCGGAGCGCGGTTCGAACCGCTTGGCAGAACATCATCGTCTTTGCCGGGGTGCTGAATGCAACGGCGGTGCTGCTTGCGGCTACAGGCAAGCTGGGGCCCGTAGGCGCAGCGGTAACCCATCAGCTTTCGTCCTTCTT
>CAVTXC010000017.1:0-135510 GCA_963738525.1 Bryobacterales bacterium | reverse complement strand
TGCACTTCCTCGGGCTAGCTTATCTGCTGGCGGAAAAATACGAAACCGCGGCCGCTCTGCTGCGGCAGCGGATCATCCTGGTGCCGAACACGGATTTCTCCCGCGCCGATCTCACCTCGGCGCTCGGCCATCTGGGCGACATCGACGACGCCAAGCGGGTCTGGGCGGAGCTGATGGAGATCAATCCGAAATATTCGTTCGCCGCCCATGTCGGCCGCCAACCGTTCAAGCGAACCGAGGATGTCGAGCGCATGGCCGAGGGCCTGCGCAAAGCCGGCGTGTTGAATTAGCGCACGGCTCCAATAAAAAGTTAAACTGGCAGTTCTAGACGGGCGCGCAATCCACCGCCGTCGATATTGGCAAGCGTGACGTCGCCGCCATGCTCGCGCGCGACCGTGCGGGCAACCGCAAGGCCAAGTCCGACGCCGCCGGTGTCGCGATTGCGCGAGCGCTCCAGCCGATAGAATGGTGCGAACACATTCTCGCGCTCTTCGGTGGGAATCCCGGGACCGTCGTCGTCAACCACGACAACAACGCGGCCAGGCTCACGGACGCATGGAAAAGGTGCTCCTGGTCGAGAAGGTATGAACGCGGGGCTGCTCGGGATCGAAGGTTTGGAACGCGCGGAGATCAAAGCCATTCTCGAGCGTGCCAAGTACTTCCAAAAACCCGGGCGCTATGACACCCTCAAGCAGAAGCTCATCGTCAATCTCTTCTTCGAGGCATCTACCCGAACCCGCACAAGCTTCGAAATTGCCGCTAAGCGGTTGAGTGCGGACTCGGTTTCGATCACGGCTGCGGCATCCAGCGTTTCGAAGGGTGAATCCCTGGTAGACACCTTGAACACGTTGGTGGCGATGCGGCCGCAAGCGATCGTTATGCGGCACTCGGCGTCAGGCGCCCCACATTTTCTGGCGAGGCATCTGAATATTCCGATCATTAATGCGGGCGACGGGACGCACGAGCACCCCACGCAGGCGCTGCTCGATGCACTGACGATTCTGGATTGGCGAGGCACGCTGGAAGGGCTTAAGGTGGCTATCATCGGCGACATCGCGCATAGCCGCGTGGCGCGCTCGAATGTTCATCTGCTGTCCAGATTCGGTTCCGCTGTGGTGCTGTGCGGTCCGGCGTCATTGCTTCCTCGCGAGATGGCGCAGCTTGCTCCGGGCGTCACCCTAACAAACGATATTCATGCGGCCATTCGCGGGGCGGACGTGGTCATGATGTTGCGCGTGCAATTGGAACGGCAGCATGAAGTTCCGATGGCGCAAGGCGAGTACTTCCGCTACTTCGGTCTTCGGTTGGAGCACATGGCTCTGGCCAACCCGGATGCGATCGTGATGCATCCAGGGCCGATTAACCGAGGGCGCGAGTTGTCGTCCGAAGTCGCCGACAGCCAGCGTTCTGCAATCCTGAACCAGGTCGAAAACGGTGTGGCTGTGCGCATGGCTGTTCTCGAGAAGGTGCTGCAGTGAATCTACTGATTCGGAACGGCCGGGTGATCGATCCCAGCACGGGGCGCGACGGGATCGGTGATGTGGCCATCGTTGGCGGACGGTTCGCAGATAAGCCCGCCACCGGCTCACCGGAATTCGACGCGTCGGGATTGGTGGTCGCTCCGGGTTTCATCGACATCCATGTGCATCTAAGGGAGCCAGGCTTCGAGCACGCTGAGACGATTGAAACCGGCGCACGCGCCGCGGCTTCGGGCGGATTCACCACCGTGTGCTGCATGCCGAACACGTTGCCCGTGAACGATAACGCCACCGTGACCAGCTATATCGTCGAACGGGCCCGCAATCAAGCAGTCGTCAACGTGCGGCCGATCGGCGCCATCACCAAAGCGAGCGAAGGGAACGAGCTTTCCTCGATCGGTTCGATGAAAGAGGCCGGCATCGTTGCCATCTCCGACGACGGCCGTCCCGTGATGAACGCGCGCGTTATGCGCCGGGCAATGGAATTTGCCCGATCGCTCGATTTGACAGTGATCAACCACTGCGAAGACCTGCATCTCTCGGCAGGCGGCGACATGCATGAAGGCGTTCACTCGACGCGGCTGGGACTTCGCGGGATACCGTCGGCTTCCGAGGACGTGATGGTGGCGCGGGATATACTGCTGGCGGAACTGACGGGATGCCGTTATCACGTTGCGCATATCTCCGCCCGCCATTCGATCGCTATGGTCGCGTTTGCCAAGAGCAAAGGACTGGCAGTCACGTCGGAGACGACGCCCCATCACTTCGTTCTTACGGACGCGGAGCTAGGTACTTACGATAGTAACTATAAGATGAAGCCGCCGCTACGCTCACAGGCCGATGTGGATGCGGTCATCGAAGGCTTGGCGACCGGAGCAATCGACGCGATTGCGACCGATCACGCACCGCATGCCGGCAGCGAGAAGATGCAGGAGTTGGAGTCCTGCCCGTTCGGAATCATCGGGCTGGAGACGGCGATCGGCTTGGCTTTCGAGTGCCTCGTGCATGCGGGGCACATCTCACTCACGCGGATGATCGAGTTGTTTACAAGCGGTCCCGCCCGGGTTTTGCGTCTGGATCGTGGCACGCTCGCAGTAGGCGCCGTGGGGGACGTAACGATTTTGAACCCGGATCTGCAATGGACGTACGATGTCAACCGGTCGCAGTCAAAGAGCCGGAATTCGCCGTTTCACCAGCGTTCGTTCCGAGGCGGCCCGGTCGCGGCGTTTGTGGCCGGTAAAGCTGTCTAGAAGGGCTTCTGCCCTTCCCGCACAAGCCACGTCTTTCCCGCTTTTATATTGCGATATTCGTCTGTCCTGCCGCTGGGCCAATAGATGATTACGCGGTCCGCCTTGTCGGCGCGTCCCATTCCGAAGGTAAGCGTCAGTTCGGATTGCGAGAGGTAACTCGACCCGCTCTTCACCATGCGGGTCATTGTGGTTGAGCCCTCCTGCACGTGGACGCGTGCACCGATGGCGTCGCGATTGGATTTCGTTCCTTCCAACCGGAGCCGGAGCGATCGATTTCCGTTGGCGAGATCATTGCGGTAGAGGTAAGCAGGGCCGTTGTTCGTGGTCAGGAGAATATCGAGGTCGCCATCGTTGTCAAAGTCGGCGTAGGCGGCTCCCCTTCCGACTTTGGCGTCCGCAAAACCGCCACCGACCTGCGCGGCGACATTGCGAAATGCCCCACCGGGTGACTGCATGAACAGTTGTGGATGCTGCGCGTATTCGGTTTTAGTTCCAAGATTTCGAACCGTATCGTCGATGTGGCCGTTCACTACGAGCAGGTCCATTAGACCGTCCAGGTTGGCGTCGAAGAAGAAGCATCCGAAGCCAAGGGAACGCCGCGTGGCACGCCCAAGTTCCGATCGCCCCGAGATGTCGGTGAACGTGTCCGGTCCAGATGGCCGGAAAAATGCGAGCATCTCGTTGTCGAAGTTGGTGATGACGATACTCTGACGTCCGGAGTTATCGCAATCAGCGGCATCGACGCCCATTCCCGCTCGGGCCTTTCCGTCTTCGCTGAATGCAACGCCCGCGGACATGCCGATCTCATCAAATGTGCCGTTACGCTTGTTCTTATAAAGCTTGTTCGGCTGCGTATCGTTGGCGATCAGGAGGTCGGGCCAACCGTTGTTGTCCAAATCGAGCATGGCCGCGCCCAGGGACTTCGAGCTCGTATCGAGCAGACCGGAACGGGCTGTGACGTCCTCGAACGTGCCGTCTCCGCGATTCCGGAACAGCCAACACGTCTCGCCATGAAACGTTTGCGGCGTGCAATACGACTTATGAATCCCGTCCAGACTGCAAAAGACATCCAGTTCGGGTGACCAGTGCACGTAGTTGCACACGAACAGATCCAGATGACCGTCGCGATCATAGTCAAACCATAACGCGGAGGTCGACAGAGCGGTCCGGTGGCCGAGCCCGCTCCGTGTAGTGACATCGATAAAGGAACCCCGCCCCGTATTGCGCAGTAGGCGGTTCTGGCCAAAGCCGGTCAAATAGAGATCCGGGAATCCGTCATTGTTGTAGTCGCCAGCCGTTACGCCCAGGCCGTAAAACTCGAAATCCAAGCCTGCGGCGTGGGTGACATCGGTGAAAGTTCCGTTGCGATTGTTCCGGTACAGGGCCAACGTGGATCGACCCCGCCGACGGTTGGGCCAGTCCATGCTGTTGACCAGGAGAATGTCTTGCCACCCGTCGCTGTCGTAATCGAAAAACAGACACCCTGGACCTAATGTTTCAGGAAGGTACTTCTGACCAAACGAACCATTGTTGTGCTGAAAGTGAATCCCGGCGTGCTGGGTAACGTCGGCTAAGCGGAACGGGACATCGGCCGCATCCGAAGCGAAGGACGGAAGAGGATTCGCGCCGAGGGCGGCAGAAGCGAGAAGAAAATCACGGCGGCGCATCTGCGCTACGGAGGAGTCACCAGACCTTTGCGAACCGCGTACAGCACCAACTCGGCCGCTTTGTGGATATTCAGAGCATCCATTAAATTGGCGCGGTGAACAGCCACGGTGTTCACACTCAGATTCAGGAGCGCGGCGATTTCTTTATTCGATTTCCCCTCGGCGATCAGGGTGAGCACCTGTTTCTCGCGAGGTGTCAGCTTGTCGAATGTGTCGTCGGCCGACGGCTGCTGTAGAGCCGCGCTGATGAACCGCTTTCCGGCGGCGACAGCACGGATTGCCTCCGGGAGCTCGACGTCAATTGCGTTCTTGAGCAGATAGCCATTGGCGCCGGCATCAAGCGCGTTCCGAAAGTAGTTCTCGTTGGAGTACATGCTGAGAATCAGGATCCGAGTGCTTTGATTGAACTTGCGGATTTCGCGAATCGCCTGCGCGCCATCGAGTTCCGGCATTGAGAAGTCCATTACCAGGACGTTAGGCGCGAGTTTCGCGACGAGTTCGACCGCTTCCCGACCGTTGCTGGCCTCGCCGAGAATTTCGAGATCCGGCTCATCTTCCAGCATGCGGCGGAAACCTTTGCGAACCAAACTGTGATCGTCGGCGAGCAGGACAGTAATCATAGGCGGCTTAGGACTTATGCGGCTTAGTTTGGGGACATGGGCACGTCGAGAGAGACAACTGTTCCTCCATTTGCGCCGCTCCGCAGACCCAGTTTCCCATGCAGAAGTTCAGCGCGCTCCCTCATTGCAATCAAGCCTAACCCAGTGCGATCGTTCGGAGATCGCTCCGCTAATCCTTTCCCGCTATCCTCGATTTCGAGTCGGAGGCGGTCCGGAGCATAGTGCACACGAACCGTCGCACGCTTGGAGCCGGAATGCCGGGCAACATTATTCAAAGCTTCCTGGAGAACGCGATAGACGTGGATGGCGGTCTCATCGCGTATCGCGGGACCCGTGCCATGCTTCTCATACGCGACCTCGATGCCGGTCTGCCGCTCGAACATCGGCACATACCATTCCATCGCTTTCTCCAGGCCGTAGTCATCGATCACCGCGGGGTGCAGCATCTGGGAGAGTGAGCGAACCTTCTCGAGCGCGTCCTGCGTGATGCCGCGGATCTCCCCAAGATCAACCCGAAGTGGCGAATCGGGGGCAACTCCCTTTTTCTCGAGGCGGGAAAGCATTGCGCCCACGGCCGTCAGAATCTGGCCGAACTCGTCGTGCAATTCGCGCGAGATGGAGCGGAGCACCTCCTCTTGAACGGTGATCAGCTTTCGGGCGAGAATGCCCTTCTGGTCCGACAGCGTGGCGAGTTGCTCAAACGTGCGTCGATTTGAGAAGACGAGCGCGATACCGGTCAGGCCGATCGCGAGCACGGTAGCCAGGAGGAAGGTGTATAAGTCTCGTTCCACGCGATCGTAGATTTGCGTAATTCGGGCCTCGGTGTCGCGATCGAGATCGTTGTTTTGCCGCAGCATGTTGTACACGCGATCCGATAAAGCGGCTCTTTGCGCCCTCAGGGGGCCCGAGATGAGAGAACTGGCCTGCTGTTCATCGCCCCCGCGAGCCAGTGCGAAGGTCTCATCGGTATCTTCATCGAACCGTTTGAGCAGCCGGGCGAGTTCCTCTTGGCTGGCACTTCGCTGCGGATTCGGCGCAAGTGCCGCCTCATTGCGCAGCGCGTCCTCGAGCTGACGGCGGAGCCTGCGGAACTGAGGCTCGAAGTACACCACCTTATAGCTGGATTCCAGAACGTCGTGAAGGGCGAGACCGATTTCGGTGAGAGTATCTTGAATGCGAAGTAACTGGAGGGAGTCGCGACGATTCCGCTCGACAATTTCCGACTGGAGCTTACGCAGATTTGAAACCTGGCGAAGCGTAAAGAGGGAGTAGAGCGAAACGGCGACTAGCGTAACCGCGAATCCGATCAACAGGCGCGGAGTTGGAGACGCTTTCAACAGCTAAAAGTCTATCGTGCTGAAGAGGAGTAGCATAGACCGATGGCCAGTCCTACATCCGAGCAGAATTTCTCGAATCACGTCCGGTTTGATCCGGCGTTTCATTTTTTCGTGGCTCCCGTGTTTGCGATCACGTTCATCACCGAGATCGTCCGGGCGGTCCGTAACCCAAGTATCTGGAATTTCTGGAGCATTGTGGTGGCGGCTGCAGCCGTGACTGCCGTGCTGCTGATCCGGGTGTACGCGCTGAAGGTTCAGGACCGCGTAATCCGGTTGGAGGAGCGGCTACGCCTAAACGACGCGGCCGCGGGACTTATGGAGAGACAACTAGTTGCACTGCGGTTTGCCTCAGATATGGAAGCGCCGGCATTGGCGCGGCGAGCGGCGGCCGAAAACCTGGCACCGCATCAGATCAAGGAAGCGGTTCGGGTCTGGAAACCGGATAACTGGCGCGTGTGACTGCTACGCGACTTAAGCTAACAACCCGCCGTGGCCCAGGCTGGCGACTTCCCAGGTGGAAACGCGGTAGCGCGCAAGCATCGGGGGAAGCAACAGATCCACCACGTTCGGTTTGGCCGAGCGGAAACAGCCGGGCGCGGAAAGGATTGGAGTGTCCTCGCAATAGGAGAGGAGCATCAAATTGCCTGGTTCGACCGGGGCAAGGAAGCGTTCGATTTGTCCGCCGGCCTGAGCCAACGCTCTTCCGACAACATCTTCCGGACCCGCCGGGGCGGTCGTAGAAGCTACAAGAATGACGGAGGGCTTCGATCGCAACAGGTGGTTGAGAGAGCGCGTCACCGCGGCTTCCTCTTCCACGCAACTCAGCGCAAACGACGAAACAAAGCCAAACTTTTCGAGGCGCTGGCGCATGATGCTTTCGAACATCGTCCGAGCGCGATCTCCGTGGGTGGGATCGGTATAAAGTATGCCTACCGAGGGCTGCCGAATTGGTCGCGCCTGCATGATCGGACCGCGATCCCGAAGCATATTCACCAAACCGTCTAAGTCGGATTGAGCGACAGCGAAAGGGGCACTTTTGATAGTGGCAATCCGTTGACCGGGCATCGCAAAGCTGAAGTTCAGCGCCGTCGCGATCACCATTCCCGACGTGCAGTTCACCTGTTTGAGTAAGTCATCGTCGACGAGTACGCAGCAGCTTTCGGTGGCATGCAGATTTGCACGGCCCCCCGCCGCTAACTTAATTTCGTAACAGCCGCAGCCGATTTCGGCGGCTACCGCGCATACGGCTTCATCCTCGGCAATTTCCCCTTCTTCGAGTTCGGTGACCCAAATGTGGTTCATTCCCTCGGATTCGAGGATCCGGATGTCTTCTTCGCTAATTACATGCCCTTTGGCGAGAAGTTTCTTCCCCCCCGGGCGAAACACGGTACAGCATAATATCCTACCGGTAGATGCCTTGACGTCAACGGTCTGAGCTCTCATTAAACCCTCAAGAAGTCGCTTTTTAGCAGGCAAACGGTGGTTTGTTCAGCGAACATACACCGCTATCCGATTTCATAGTGGGCAGGCCACGGGTTCCTCTCACGATTTCCCCCAGGGTTGCTCGTTCCTCGCCAGGTTCCATCTCGGGGAACCAATCCGTTTCCCACCGGCAATCAATTGGCTTGATTCTACAGCAATGATGAAAGAGAGTTTTTAAAATTTCGCTTTTTATTTCCGTAATACCGGCAATAAAATCTGAAATTCATTTTCAGGCAAGTCTACTGGCTTAACCGAGTGCCATCGTTCGGAGTCAATTACTCGTAATACAGCTATCTCGTCGCAGTCCTGGAACTTAGGGCAACGAACACAGTCTTTCCAGACCTTCAAAGGTAAAATTCCGCGCTCTACTTGGCGGAATCCGACCCGCTCGAAGAATCCGGGAACATATGTGAACGCAAAAACTGCTCCTAGTTTGAAATTCGCTGCTTCTCTAATTAAATATTCGACAACCAAGCGACCAATTCCCTGCGTTTTGATATCGGGAGCAACAGCCAGTGAACGGACTTCGGCAGAGACAGGACTGTAGAAGTGCAGGGCTCCGCACCCGAGAATTTTTTCGCCGTCGACCGCTATGGCAAAATCTCGCATGTTCTCGCAAAGCTCGAATTCCGTTCGGGGAAGCATTACTCCGCGAGAAGCATACCCGTTGATGAGATCGAGAAGACCGGGAATGTCATTCATAGAAGCTTTTCGCACCAGGATTGATGATGCCGGGCGGGGGGCTTCGTTGTCGCGTGATGTCTCTTCAGAAAACATCGATGTCATCAGGAATTCACGAGCACAGTTCCGGCAGACTCGCCCCGCAGCAGCCGGTCAAGGATCTCGTCCGTCGCTCCTGGGGCAATCGCCACATCTCCCACTCCCTCCGAAACGGCGGAGAGTGCCGCTTCGAGTTTGGCCTGCATCCCGCCGCGTGCCACACCGCTATGAATCAAACCCCGCACCTCATCAGCATTGAGAGTTGCAAGCACGTTGCCCGATCCATCCATGACGCCCGCGACATCAGTGAGAAAGATCAGCCTGGCGACGCCGAAGGATCGGGCGCAGGCCGCAGCCATCTGGTCGGCGTTGATGTTCCAAACGTCACCGGAATCGTCGCCGCCTACGCACGCGATTACGGGAACAAAGCCGGAGCGCGTCAGCAACTCGAGCAGGGTGGGGTCGAAGCTATCGATGCGGCCAACCCAGCCGAGTTCTGGAGATAAGCAAGAGGTGTGCGTGAGCCCTCCGTCTAATCCGGTCAGGCCTACAGCGCGAATACCTTCCCGGCGCAGGGCGCCTACTAATTGGGTGTTCACGGTTCCCGCCAGAACCTTCACGACTGCGTCGACGGCCTCCGGGCTGGTGACGCGGAGGCCGTTGACGAAACGGCTCTCGATTCCGCTCTCTTCGAGGAACCGGCTCAATTGCCGACCGCCTCCGTGGACGATGACGATCTGATTTCCCGCTTGGCTGGCGGCGGCGATCTGCTGCGCGAGAGCGCGCCTGTGCTCGGCACAATCGAGCAGGGTACCCCCCAGTTTGATCAGGAGCCTCAAAGGAGACCGGCCGTTTCCGGCAGCCCGAATAAAAGATTCATGTTCTGGATCGCCTGGCCGGCGGCGCCTTTGCCCAAGTTGTCGATGGCGCTAATGATGACGCCCCGGCCGGTTCGCTCATCCAGGTGAAGAGCAAGATCGCAATAGTTGGTGTGGGCTACATCGTGGAGATTCGGGCTGGATCCCAGGGCTTGTAGCCGCACAAAAGGCTCGCTCCCGTAACATGTTGTGTAGGTCTGGAGAAGGCTGGCGAGGGTGAGTTCCGGCATTGCCCGGAAGTAGATCGTCTCCAAAATCCCTCGTTTCAAAGGAAGCAGCTGGGCGGTGAAACTGAACTCCGGTTCAATCAGGCCACTATTCATGAGCACTTCCGGGATGTGGCGGTGCTCGAGCACAGCGTAGGCCGAGAAGTTCTCCGTCACCTCACAGAAGCTGGTTTTGAGCGAGGGCTTTCGTCCGGCGCCACTTACCCCGCTCTTGGCATCGCAGACAATCCCCGCGGCTCGGTCGATTAATCGATGTTCGATCAAAGGTCGAATGGCTAGATTCGCCGCTGTCGGATAGCACCCTGGGTTAGAAACAAGCCGAGCCCGCACAATCTCGGCCCGGTAGAATTCAGGCAGTCCATAAGCGGCCTCCGCGAGCAACGCGGGCTGGTTGTGTTTTTTCTTGTACCAACGCTCGTAATTCTCGGGAGTGCCAAGCCGAAAGGCCCCGCTAAGATCGATCACGCGCACGCCTGCATCGAGCATCTCCGGCGCGAGTTCCATCGAAACATCCGGGGCGGTGGCCAGGAATACTAGATCCAATCCAGCTGCCACGGCTCCTTGGGCAGTTGAAGGAATTCTTTCGATGCGTTCGGGCGAGATGTAGCGCGGAGCTTCGCCGGCTTCTCGGTGATCGAGGAGAACGACTTCAACTTCCCCATGGCGGCCAAGTAAGCGCACCAGTTCCGCCCCGCTGTATCCGCTGTGGCCAACAACGCCCACGCGCCAGGGCATGATTAATTATTCATCCTTCTGAATAATTATACCTCTCGCTCGTGTACCGAACGATGAGCTAGTTCCCCCAGAAATGGTAAAGAGAATACAGCCCCCTGGCTGGTCTTTATTAACATGAAGATCCAAACAAAGAAGAGCAGGGCGTGCAGCAGGTGATCCACCGGGAAGATGTGGTGAGGGAGGGCGCTAAAGATGGGTCCGATCGCCCAGTCGACGAGCAACCACGTCGCGAAGATATAAAGTCCTTGGAATGCGTGAAACCGGAGGGTCAAGTCGGAACGAAAACGGCGCGCGCCGAGCACGATGACAGCTGCGATCCAGCCGAACACCGGGATGTAGCACATCACTGCGAATGCCCTGGGCGACACACCAGCCAAAGGATCGACGGGCGGAGGTAGCGGAAAATGGCTGCCGAGCGGTTGACGATTACCACAGACGCCGCAGAAACGATCCGCATCGCCTACCCGGTGGCCGCATTGATTGCAAAATGGCATCGTCGATTGAGATTACGAGGTTTGCCGCTCGAATGTTCCAGCGGCACCCACCCATGTATGATGTCACCAGCCGCGCATGAGATGCGACTCTGGCGTATGTGCGAACCATTCTTACTATTGGAGAACTCTGTTGTCGAAATGGCTGCTTGTGACACTCTTCGCTTGGGCGACGGCCGGCGCCGCCGAGAAGAATCTTGATCTGTATTTCGCCGATGTGGAGGGCGGACAGGCAACTCTGGTTGTAGCGCCCTCGGGGCAGTCGATGTTGATTGACACAGGGTGGCCGGACAACAATGGACGCGACGCGGACCGGATTGTGGCAATGGCGAAATCCGCGGGATTAACGAAGATCGATTACCTGCTGATCACGCACTTTCACATGGACCACGTGGGAGGCGTGCCTCAACTCGCTGCGCGGATCCCGATCGGAACTTTCATTGATCACGGCGAATCAGTCGAACACGGATCCGAGGCCGATGCACTTTTCAAGGCTTACGCGGAAACACGAGCTAAAGCGAAACACATTGAAGTGAAACCGAACGACACCCTCCCGTTGAAGAGCGTGAACGTCCGCGTGCTAACCGCCGGTGGGGACGAGATCCGCGACGCGCTTCCCGGGGCGGGGCAACCAAACCCACTATGCGGGACGGAGGCGCGGCGCGAGATCGATACCAGCGAAAATGCCCGGTCCATAGGCACGCTGATCACTTTTGGCGGGGTCCGGATTCTCGATCTCGGTGACCTGACCTGGAACAAGGAATTAGATCTGATGTGCCCGGTGAACCGCGTCGGCAAAATTGACGTTTACGTGGTCTCCCATCATGGAATGAACCTGTCCGGCTCGGCCACCCTGGTGCATGCGTTGGCTCCGCGTGTGGCGATCATGGACAACGGCGCGCGAAAAGGCGGAACGCCGGAAGCTTACCAGGTCATCCACTCGTCGCCGGGACTGGAGGATATTTGGGAGATACACCGGGCCGTGGCAGGCGGTGATACCAACAACGCCCCTGAGAAATTCGTCGCCAACAACGCGGAGAATCCCGACCAGGGATCTGGCCTCAAGCTCAGTGTTCGCAAGGATGGATCTTACACCGTGACCAATTTGGGAAACGGATTCAGCAAGGAATACAAACCAAAGCCGTGACGATCCGGGAGTTCTAGCCGGGGAGCGCCTGGGCGATTAGCTGATCTTCGAATGCGGTGTTCAGTTCGGCTGTCCGATGGTGGCGGACATACCAGCCGTACGTCTCCGCTCAACCCCTCGTAGAAAGGCGTAGGCTGGATTTTCAGAATGCGCTTGATTTTGCCTATGGCTTCTGTGATCGGCGGCAAGTCGAAATAGACGCCGAAGTAAGTCGGCTCCCCCATCGGATTTCCGCCCGCTTCGATGATGCGCTCACGCGGTACGCGGGCGATTGACGGGCTTTTTGCACGCTTTGGCGAGGGCGTGAACCAGTTCCATCTGCGTCATGGGCCGTTCGTTGCCGATATTGAACGATTGCCCGACGGCGCCGGGCTCCGACATAGACCGCATCATGGCCGCCACTAGATCCTTGATATACACGAACTGCATCAGGCGGCCGCCATCGCCCGGGACGATCACAGGGCGGTCGGCCCGCATGCGGTCCCAGAAGAACTGCTTCACGGTAGAACGGATTCTCCGGACCATAGATGAACGGCGGACGGAAGGTGACCACGGGAAGCCCCGTCCGCTGCTGCATGCGGAAGAGCATGCGCTCGGTCATGGCTTTGTTTCGCACATACGGGTCGGGGTGATCGTCGGGCGCCAGCGCGTCGTCTTCGTAATGATTGAGCCCGTCGCCATAGGCGGCCACGCTCGACAAGAAGATGTAGCGGATCAGACGGTCATTCAGGGCTTTAACTGTGGCTTCCACCTGCGCGGCCGTGGTGCCGCGCTCCCAGTCGTAGACATTGTCGAAAACGACGTCGAAGCGCCGGCCCTCGAGAGCGCGCGCGAAGCTGCTCCGCGTCGTTGCGGTCCGCTACCAGGTTTTCCACACGCCGCCCCAGCGCGTGCTTCGGCTTGCGGTGCAGGATGGTGACCGCGTGGTCCTCCTTCAGAAGTTCGGAGACGAGCCGCTGGCCAATGAACAGCGTCCCGCCGATGACCAGAACCTTCATAGGCAGTGACACGATGAGCCTCGAGCTTAATCGTAATATTCGAGGCCGAGGTGCGTGATCAGCTGTTCGCCCTTCATCCAGCGCAAGGTGTTTTTAAGTTTCATCAGCTGAATGAAAATATCATGTTCCGGGATACAGCCCGGGAGCTGTCATCGGCGCTTTGAAGTAAAACGACAGCCACTCCTGCACGCCGCGCATGCCGGCGCGCTGCGCCAAGTCCATAAACAGGACGAGATCGAGCACCAGCGGAGCCGCCAAAATCGAGTCCCGGCAGAGAAAATCGATCTTGATCTGCATGGGGTATCCCATCCAGCCGAAGATGTCGATGTTGTCCCAGCCCTCTTTGGCATCGCCGCGCGGCGGATAGTAGTTGATCCGAACCTTGTGATAAATGTCCTTGTACAGTTCCGGGTAGAGATCCGGCTGCAGGATCTGCTCCAGCGCGCTGAGCTTTGATTCTTCCTTGCTCTTGAAAGAACCGGGATCGTCCAGAACTTCGCCATCGCGATTGCCCAGGATGTTGGTGGAAAACCAGCCTCTGACGCCCAGCATGCGGGATTTCAGCCCCGGAGCGATCAGCGTCTTCATGAACGTCTGGCCGGTCTTGAAATCCTTGCCGCAGACCGGAACCTCGCGCTCGCGGGCGAGTTCCATCAGGCGGGCGCATCCACGGTCAGATGCGGCGCGCCGTTGGCATAAGGCACGCCGGACTTGATCGCGGCGTACGCGTAGATCTGGCTGGGCGAAATCTCCGGGTCGTTCTTTTGCAGACCGCATTCGAAATCTTTCGATCGTCGCGTGAACGGCCGCGGGCTTATGGAACACCTCGGTGGATCCGCACCAGATCATGGAAAGCCGGTGGCGCCGGTCTTGGCTTTGAACTGCCGGATGTCGTCCATCAGCATCTCGGCATGGTCCATTTTGGAGCCGCCGGCCTTCTTGTTCGGACCGTCGATGCGCTTCACGTATTCGCTGTCGAACACGGCCGGCATCGGCTTGATGGCTTCGAGCGGCTCCTTCAACTTGTCCAGCAGCGGCCGATCCAGAACGCCGGCATGGACGGCGGCTTCGTACGCGTTGTCTTCGAAGATGTCCCAGCAGCCGAAAGCCAGGTCTCAAGGCCGGCCAGCGGGACGAAATCCTTGATCTTGGGACTGGTGTTATCCGTGCGCTTTCCCAGCCGGATCGGTGCCAACTGGGTTAGGGAACCGACCGGGCGCTCATAGCCCGCGGCGAATGGCTTCCACGCCGGCGATCAATGTGGTGGTGACCGCGCCCATGCCGGGAATCAGGATGCCCAGTTTCCCTTCGGCGGGCGGGATCTTCGGCGTTTCTCTGTAGGCGGCCGATGCGTCGGGCGTGGACTGAACTGGACTCTGAACTACGGGACAAATTGTGAATCGCTCCTTGTGTGACCGCACGCGCGTTTCGCAGCCGAAGGAAATGCCGTGAAACGAAACAATTTGTTATAATAACAAGTCGATGCGCGACCGCGCGACCGCCACCCTTACCGCCCTCTTAGTCGATGACGAATCGCTAGCCAGAGAAGAACTCAATGGCTTCTGAACGACTTTCCCGAAATCGAAGTCGTTGCGACGGCCGCCAACGGACTGGACGCGCTGCGACCTGATCGAAGAGACCGAACCGGACATCGTTTTTCTGGACGTGCAGATGCCCGGATTAGACGGCATCAGCGTGGTGCGCCACCTCCGCGAAAGAAGGCATTCCCCTGCCCTATTTCGTCTTCTCGACCGCCTATGAACAATACGCGGTGGAAGCGTTCCGGCTGGAGGCGATGGATTACCTTCTGAAGCCGGTGGATAAAGAGCGGCTGGCGGAAACCATCGACCGCGCCAAACGCATGCTGGCGGCCGGGACGCGGAATCAGTCCCCTCCGTAGAACTGCGCCTAAAGACTAACGGCACAGCAGCATGCCAAAATCGTCGTTCGGAACGGCAACCGCCACTCTCATCGTCGATGCGCAGGACATCATCTACGCGACGCATCAACGAAGGCGTGATCACCATCGTCGCGAACCAAGTCGAAGGCGTCTCGAGCTATCGGACCATCGAGGAATTGCAGGCCAACCTGGATCCGGATCAGTTCTGGCGCGCGCACCGCTCCTACCTGGTGAACATTGATCGCATCCGGGAAGTGGTGCCGTGGTTCAAATCCAGCTACCAGATCCGCGTGGACGATAAGAAAGGGACGGAGATTCCCGTGAGCCGCGTGCAGACGCGCCGCCTGCGGGAGCTCCTGAAACTCTGAAAGCTTCCTGTTAGTTTCAGGAGGAGTGGCACATCATGGCAATCAGCGCTGAATTACTGGAAATTCTTGTTTGTCCCGCTTGCAAAGGCGCCTTGGATCTTCAACCGGGCGAGACGGGGCTGCGGTGTGTATCCTGTCATCGCCTTTACCCGATCCGCGACGGCATTCCGATCATGCTAATCGACGAAGCACCTATCGATGAGTAGTTCGAGTTCCCATGCCGGCAGCGGCGATCTCGGTTCAACGGTGTTAGGCCAACTTCCTTTGGGAGCGCGCCTGGCAGTGTTGCGCCTCCGTTCACTCGGCGATTCGGTCCTTACCACCCCAGCGGTTCACCTCCTGAAAAAGAGCCGTCCGGATCTGCAAATTGCGGTCGTATCCGAAACGCGATTCGCATCAGCTTGGCGTGGAAATCCCGATGTGGATGTGGTTCTGCCCCCTTCCGTGCGGGAGATTCGCAGTTTTAGACCCGATCTCTGCTTGAACCTTCACGGAGGCACGCGGAGCGCGTGGCTGACCGCGTTTTCCGGCGCGAAGCACCGCGCAGGGTTCGAGCACTTCCGATTTCGGCCGATCTACAACCTGCACATCCCAAAAGCCCAAACGATCCTCAATGTGGGACGGAAAGTTCATACCGCCGAGCATGCCGCATCGGCGATGTTTTTCTTGGGAGTTGCACCAGAGGAAGTACCGCGGGCCTGTCTCTTCCCGACAGTCTCCGCACCGTCGCTTCCGAATCCTGGACCGTATGCCGTAATTCATCCAGTGGCTTCAGAGACAGCGAAGACTTGGCCTTCTCCTTTCTTCCTTGAGGCCGCCCAGTACATTCAACGAGAGTTGGGACTTCATCCTGTTTTTATTGCGGGCCCGGGCGAAGACATTTCACTGTTCCAGCGATGGCCCACCATCTCGGGCGCCTCACTCGAATCCATCAAAGCGCTTCTGGCGGAAGCATCTCTGTTTCTGGGAAACGATTCCGGGCCGGCCCACATGGCCGCCGCAATGAACATTCCGGTGCTCGTGATCTTCGGGCCGTCGGACCCGGTGATTTGGGCGCCGTGGAAGACCGAATCGGAAATGCTGGTGTCGGACGGTCGAATTGAGAACGTCACTCCGGAGATGGTGATTCGGGCGCTTAGCCGCATGCGAGTGCACGCTTGATGTGGTTCGCGCGTCGCCGGCCTGAGCGATGACGGAGACTTCCCGGCTGCTTCGCTATTCCCGGCGGTATTTGCCCCAGATAGTCGCATCAGTCATCTTGATGGCTTTGGTGGGAGCGGCGCATTCGTCAATGGCCCTCCTGATTCAACCCGTCATTGATAGGGTTCTCTCGCCTAGTTCGACGCATGCCCCGGTGTTTCTGTTCAAGAACCCATTCACCGGAAACCCCGTTTATCTGGACGCGCTGTTGCCCTTTGCCGGACACGACGTATGGACCCTGGTCGCCGTAAGCATTCTGCTTGTGTTTGCCGCGAAGGGCATCTTCGATTACATCGCGAATTATCTGGTCAGCTACGCCGGGTTCTCCGCGATCACCGATCTCCGCAACGACGTCTTCCAGAAAGTTTTGCGGCATAGCGCGCGCTTCTACGAGGCCCATTCGACGGGCCGGCTCATGAGTTCCATCATGAACGACATCGACAAAATCCAAACTGCGATCTCCAGCATGCTGGCGGATTCCATGCGGCAGGTCTTCGTCGTTATCGGGCTCTTGTTTGTCGTGCTCCATGCCGATTGGCGGTTGGCTCTCGCGAGCTTGACGGTACTTCCTTTTGTCCTAATTCCCACGGCGCGGATCGGAAAGCGCATCCGGCGGACCAGCCGGAATACGCAGGATGCGACCGGCGACGTGCAGCAAATTCTGCAAGAGGCTATTAGCGGTCAAGAGGTGGTGAAGGCTTTTGGCGCCGAGAACTACGAATTGCGCCGCTTCGTCGCTGCTTCCAGGCGTCTGCTGAAGGGCAATCTGCGATACGTCCTGCAACAGGCTATTCCTTCGCCGCTGATTGAGTTTTGCGCTGCCCTGACGATTGTCGGCCTCCTCTGGTTTGCACGCACCCGAATTCAGAGCGGCTACCTGACAGCCGGTCAATTCACCAGTTTTGTGATTGCGCTCATGATGCTGTACGAGCCGGTCAAGCGCCTCACCAATATCCACAACATCTTCGAGCAAGCGATCGGCGCGTCCCAGAAAGTCTTCGAATATCTTGACGCTCCGGAGGAGATTGCCGATCAACCTGGAGCCCGGCCGCTGCGCACCTTCTCGCGTGGAATCACGTTCGACGACGTCAGTTTCCGGTATCCCAACGCACCCGATACCCTCGCGCTTAACAACATCGAACTGGAAGTTCCGGCGGGGCAGATCGTCGCCCTCGTGGGACCGAGCGGCGCCGGAAAATCCACCTTGGCCAGGCTGGTCCCGCGCTTTCACGACGTGAGTTCAGGCGCTGTGCGCATCGATGGGAACGATCTCCGCACTTACACGCTTGATTCTCTCCGGGAGCACATCGCACTGGTTTCGCAGGATACGTTCCTGTTCAACGACACAGTTGCAAACAACATCTCCTACGGACGTGCGGTAGATCGGAAGGCGATTGAAGCAGCCGCCCGCGCGGCGATCGCGGATGAATTCATTGAACGGCTTCCACATGGGTACCAAACCGAAATCGGTGAGCGCGGGACCAAGCTGAGCGGCGGCCAGCGACAGCGCTTGGCGATTGCCCGGGCGCTTTTGAAGAATGCGCCGATCCTGATTTTGGATGAAGCGACTTCGCACCTCGATACGGAGTCCGAGATGCTGGTCCAAAAAGCTCTTGCCAATTTGATGGTCGGCCGGACGGTGATTGTGATTGCCCATCGGATTTCCACTATCCGGCGGGCTGACAAGATTGTGGTGCTCGAGCACGGCGCCATTATCGAAGAAGGTTCGCACGATGCCCTTATGCAGCGGGGAGGGGTTTACCAGCGGCTTCACGAGTTGCAGTTCCTGGTGCCTGCCGGAGCGGAACTCGGGTGAGTACGCGGAGCATGACCGGGTTTGCCCGGGCGCAAAGATCGAGCGCGGAAGGCGATTTGGTTCTCAGTCTCAAGAGCGTGAACCATCGTGGGTTGGATATTCACTTCCACCTGCCCACGGTATTAGAAGCTTTCGAGCCTTTGGCGCGTGTGGCTATTAAGAAGGAGATACAGCGCGGCCACGTGCAGGTGAGCGTCTCCTGGAGCAGGAACGGCAATTCGGGGACCGGCGCACTAAACCAAGAAATGCTCAGGACCTGGCTGGCCGGGTTCCGCGAAGCGGCGCGGGAACTCGGATCGAACGCGACACCCGACCCTCATGATGCTCTGCGCGTTGCGGGTATGCTGCGATCCGATACCGCTACGGAATGGACGCCCACAATCGAAAGGGATCTGATCGAGTGCCTTTCCACCGCGCTCGCTGCTCTCAACGAATTCCGGACCCGGGAAGGGGAAGAACTCGAGCGCGAGGTTAGGGAAAGAGTCCGTCAGGTCGAAGCGTCCGCGGCGCAGATGAACCAGATCCGGTCGACGGCGCGCCAAATCTTTCATCATCGTTTAGAAGAAAAGCTGCGCGAACTTTTGCGCGGACACTCCATAGACCCCCAGCGCCTCGTCCAGGAAGCGGCTATCCTTGCCGATCGAAGCGATATCACCGAAGAGGTCATGCGCCTGGAGACTCACGCCCGTCAAATCCATGCTTTGCTCGATGCTTCCGGCGAAAAGGGAAAGAAACTCGACTTTCTTCTGCAGGAAATGAATCGTGAGACCAACACAATTTTGTCGAAAACGAGCGGTTTAGGCGATCATGGTTTAATGCTCACCGATCTCGCGCTCTCCGCCAAAGCCGAAATCGACAAAATGCGCGAGCAAGCCCTGAACCTGGAATGAAGCATCATCCCACCATATTCATCATCTCCGCGCCGTCCGGATCCGGAAAATCGACCCTGGTCGCCCGACTGCTCAAAGAAGTCCCTGGTTTGACGTTTTCCGTGTCCTATACTACGCGTGCGCCGCGGGGCAACGAACGGAATGGGGAAAGCTATATTTTCACGTCTCGCGAGGACTTCGAATCCAGGATCGCGGACGACGAGTTTCTCGAATACGCGTCGGTATTCGGAAACTATTACGGGACACATAACAGCGTAGTGGAAAGTGCCGCCAACCTATGTTGCGACTTGGTACTCGACATTGATGTGCAGGGTGCGGGACAATTGAAAAAGAAGATCCAGCAGGCGGTCACCATATTTGTGCTACCGCCGTCACGACAGAAGCTGGAGGAACGGCTCCGATTGCGGAGTGAAGATCCCGAAGCGGTAATTGAGCGACGGTTGCGTGACGCAGCTCGTGAAATCAGCAACTACGAGTCTTACGACTACGTGCTGATCAATGACAATCTGGAAGAGTCCTCACTGACGCTGGCGGGGATCATTCGCGCGGAGAGAGTGCGAAGGTCTCGTGTAGAAGAAACAATCCAGCCAATTCTGGAGACTTTCCGCGAGGCTGGAAACGCGCGGAACACAACGCGCGGAACGATGGTGAAGGAGTAATAAATGGACGATCGTAGAAGTAATGCTCACTGCACGTTGCCTGATGACCCCGAGCAAAGCATGTACCGGTACATCATCGTGGCTGCCAAGCGGGCTCGCCAGCTTCAGGGCGGGGCGCGGCCGATTCTGCCCACAACGGCCAAAAAAGCGACGGTAATCGCCACGGAAGAAGCGCGGCGCGGTCTCGTGAAGTATTATCTTCTGGGCGCTCAGGAGCCCGAGACACCCCTCGAAACTGAGCCCGTCGAGAGCTTCTAAAACGGCTTGCGGATCGTACTTGGTGTTGGCGGCGGGATTGCGGCTTATAAAGCTGCCGAACTATCCCGCCTGCTGACCCAGGGGTCGCACGAGGTGCAAGCGGTTCTCACCCGGTCGGCCCAGGAATTCATCACCCCCCTCACGCTCGCTACTCTCACCAATCGTAAGGCCATCACAGATCTTTTTTCGAACATTAGCCCGGAGGCTACGCTCGCGAGTGCCGTGGAGCACATCCGCGTCGCGCAAGAAAACGAGTTGCTCGTCGTTGCGCCGGCGACGGCTAACCTCCTTAGCCGGTTTGCACATGGCTTAGCCGACGACTTTCTCAGCACGCTCTATCTCGCGTTCACAGGCCCGGTGTTGCTTGCGCCCGCCATGAACACCAACATGTGGCAACATCCTGCGACTCAGGCAAATGTCGAGATGCTGCGACACCGTGGGCATGCGTTCGTGGAACCTCAATCGGGCTTTCTGGCGTGCGGGACTACCGGCCCCGGGCGCATGGCCGAACCCGTCGATATCGCGGCTGCGGTGAATGCAATAAGGCTCAGTGGGATGACCCGATCAGAAGCGCGGGATCTCGCCGGCGAAGTGGTCCTCATCACCGCCGGGCCTACCCGAGAGCCCGTCGATCCCGTCCGTTTTCTCTCCAACCGTTCCAGCGGGAAGATGGGTTATGCACTTGCGGCAGCGGCGTCCGATCGAGGCGCGCGTGTGATGTTGGTGTCCGGCCCCACTAGTCTTGCTGCTCCCATGGGGGTCGAATTTGTTTCCGTAAACACAGCGCAGGAGATGTTCGAAGCCGTAGTCGCACGATTTGATGAGGCTTCGATCGCAGTCCTGTCCGCCGCGGTGGCCGATTTTCACGTGCCTCATCCCGCGTCACAGAAGATCAAGAAATCCGATTCCAAACTGACACTCGAGCTGGAGCGAACCCCCGATATTCTGAGTGAACTCGGTCGTCGCAAAGGAAAGCAACTGCTGATCGGGTTTGCGGCGGAAACGGAAAATCTGGCCGAAGAAGCGCGGCGTAAACTCGAAGCCAAGAATTGCGACATGGTAGTTGGAAATCTGGTGAGCCGCGATGATATCGGCTTTGATAGTGAGCAGAATGAGGTGCTCGCGGTGACCCGCGCTGGATCTGTGCTGTTACCAGCTGCTTCGAAGTCAGTGATCGCTCACCAGATATTCAACCGCGTCTTAGCTCTCAAACAAATCCCCCTTGCACACTATGCAACCGAATGAGATTAGACGGTACCTTGAGTTTTACCGGGACTTGGGCGTGAAGGAGATCTGGAAGGCTCGTGCCGAAGGTGTCTTGCCGGCCTCGGAGGTTGCGTCCTCGGCACCTCCCAAAGAGCTTCTGGAAATTGCACTTCCGTCCATGGCCCCCGCCAACGATTCGCTGTACCAGATCCGCACCGATCTTGGAGAATGTACACGGTGCCGTCTGCATGTCGGGCGCAACAAGATCGTTTTCGGTTCGGGAAACGAAGCCGCGCGACTGGTCTTTGTCGGCGAAGGTCCCGGCGCCGACGAAGACGAATCGGGGTTGCCGTTTGTGGGTCGCGCCGGCCAGCTACTCACTCAAATGATTGAAGGTACTTCCGCCAAAGAGGGAATCCCGTTGAAACGGGCTGACGTCTACATCTGCAATGTCGTTAAGTGCCGTCCGCCGGAGAATCGGACGCCGGAGCCGGATGAGATGGCCACCTGCGGGAACTTCCTTTTTCGACAGCTCTCCGCGATCCAGCCAAAAGCGATTTGTGCATTAGGTTCGACAGCCGCGAAGGCCCTGCTGGGTGGCAAAGAAGGCGTGACAAAACTTCGGGGGAAGTGGCACAGGTGGAACGGAATTCCGCTGATGATCACGTATCATCCCAGCTATTTGCTGCGGCCCTACAATCAAAATGCGAAACGGGAAGCGTGGGAAGATTTGAAAACCGTTCTCCATTCCGTTTACGACTGATGCGTACGACCGATACGTTTGACATCTTCCGGGTCGGCTGCGAAACTGAAGTTAACCGCTTAGAGCTAACCCGTTAGCTTTGAACGCTGTTTTTGGCCTGATGGCGGAATTGGCAGACGCACCAGTTTCAGGTACTGGCGCTCGAAAGGGCGTGGGGGTTCGACTCCCCCTTAGGCCACCAAAACTTCTTCCCTTTTACAGCAGCTTGGCGCAGGGAACAGAATCTTCGCCTCACTATTGCCCCGAGTTAGGATGTTGAGGTGACCGGCGAAGACCTGCTACTTGCGCTTCAGGCGATGACTCCGGAGGAACGCGCTTTGCCGGTTTTTTACCAGAGTGACTATCTTGATCCTGTGCTCGAATTGAAGATCAAAAGAGTCGCCGAGAATTGGAAAGAAGGCGGCGTCGCTCTTCGAGACTTCTGGCCCGAAATGGAAAACCCACGTCCGGCCCTAGGTTCCCGAGTAATCGTGCTGTAAGAGTTCTGTAGCGTTCGTTGGACCTGAGTGGTATTGTCGTCACGAGAAACGGCAATATGCCTCGTCTGAACGACACCAGCTTCCAGTTCCTGTTGACTTGGGAAGTGGGTGGAGGGGAACCATACTACAACCGCTTTTGCGCCTCGCCAGCTTGGCCCGGGGAACAAAGCGGCGTCACCATTGGAGTAGGCTACGACCTCGGTTACAACACACCGGAGGAGTTCAAGCAGACTTGGGGAGCCCAGCTTCCACCGGACATCGTAGACCGGCTGGGAGGTTGCTGCGGGACCAAAGGACCTACCGCGGAAGCGGTCTTAGCGGCTCTGAAAGACGTTCAGGTGCCGTGGAGCGCCGCAATCGCGGTTTTTGAGAACGTCACCGTGCCAAAGTTCTACGCTCTGGCCCAAAAGGCGTTTCCTGGCTTCGATGCTCTGCGCGACAACGCAAAAGGGGCACTGGTTTCGCTCGTCTTCAATCGTGGAACTGCCATGAATGGCCCTTCCAGAATGGAGATGCGCCGAATACAGCAACTTGTACCGGCGCTGGATTACGAAGGGATCGCGACGGCCATACAGGCAATGAAGCGGCTGTGGCCGAACACGCCAGGGCTCTGCAACCGGCGAGATGCAGAAGCCCTGCTCGTGCGTACACCTTGAGCGTCTACTGCGCGCTGCCCATCAACTCGTCCATCAGCTTTCCTGCCCCGTACAGCTTTCGAAGCGCCTCGGTCATCGCGGCCGTATGAACCGCAACTGCGCGATTCTTTTCGCCTTCATACACAAAATCGCCGGGCAAAGACTCGATGTTGCCGTCGAAGATCAGGCCGACCAAATCACCATTACGATTGATGACCGGAGATCCGGAGTTTCCCCCGATGATGTCGCACGTATTGACGAAGTCCATCGGAGTAGATAGATCGAGCTTGTCTTTTCCTTCTTTCCACCGGGAAGGGAGATACCACGGTCCGGCGTAGTCGAAGCTTGCCGCGCGATCGTATAGCCCGAACATGGTCGTCTTGGGCGGCGCCATGGTGCCGTTCATGGGATAGCCTTTCACCGACCCATATGAGAGGCGAAGCGTGAAGGTCGCGTCGGGATAGGTAGATTTACCATACGCCAGGAACCGCGCTTTCCCGATTTGTTCGCCGGCACGCGTTTCTACGCTCTCCACGTTGTCTTCATACCATTTAGTCATCTCGCGCGCGAGAGGATCGATTTTACGCGCCATCACGATCATCGAATCGTTCGACGCATTAACAGCCTCGACTCCCCCGTGCAAAAGTTGTTTCCGAACAGCAGGGTCAGCCAATTTGGAGCCGGTTACTAGAGCTTTGGCGGCCTCCGAAGGCGACCGTCCGTCCAGAATCGTCTTCACATAAGGATCGTTCGCTCCCAGTTGCTGTTGAGCGAGTTGCAAGCTCGAATCAAGCCGCGCAGTCTCGATCTCCGGATAGAGAGGAGCGGGGGAAAGCAGCCGGTATTTAAGCGATTCCAGCTGGGCATCGTGGTAACCCGGAAGACGTTCTCCATCCGGCTTCTTTACCTCGGCCACGTACTGCACAAGCTGCAGCGCAAGGGAAGCCAGGCTAGAATCAGGTCGACGGTAGAAGCGCTCAACGAAACGCGATCCGCCTTTGGTGGTGGCATCGGAGATATCGGCCCACGCGTGCCCGTACTCCCTCTTCCACTCTGGATTGGCATTCACCTTGGCTTGAAAATCACTCTCTTCCTGCTGCTTCTTCGAGAAGATCTGTCGATCCTGCAGGCCTTCGTACCGTCCGAGATATGCTTTTTGGCTATTCTCCAGACCGAAGATCATGGAGGCCGCCTGACGCGCCTGTTCCGGCCCGCGAGCCGAATAGGCCTTCATCGCATTGATCCTCGCTTTCAGAAGCCTCAGAACATTGGGCTCGATCAGGTCGCGTTCTTGAATTAACTGGGCCATGGTGTCCAGCCGCTGCGTTGAACCCGGGTTGCCGGAAACAAAGACCAGTTCATCTGTAGCTGCGCCTTTTACGTTCCACTTCAGGTAGTTCTCGCTATTTATGGGTTTGCCGTTCTCATAAACGCGGAACAAAGCCATGTCGAGGTCATACCGTGGAAACGTGAAGTTGTCGGGATCGCCGCCATAGAACGCGGCCTGTTGTTCGGGTGCGAACACAATGCGGACATCCGTATACTTTTTGTATCGATAGAGCCAATACTCGCCACCCTGGTAGAGGCTCACGACGTCCGAGCGGAATCCGGTCTTGTCGGTGCTCTCTTTTTCAATCCGCGCGATAACCGTCTTTCGAGCGGTCAACGCGTCCTTCTCGCTCTGTCCTGGTTTCAGAACAGCTTGGATTTGAGCCGTCACGTTTTCCATCGAAACGAGTACGTTCACTTCTAAATCGGGGGATTTGATCTCCTGATCTTGCGACTCCGCGTAGAACCCATTTTGGATATAGTCATGCTCCGGCGTGGAGTTCTTCTGTAGTTGCCCGCGTGCGACGTGATGGTTGGTGAGCACTAATCCATGAGCGCTTACGAAAGAACCCGAACCCCCATCATTCAAACGCACACTGGACAAGCGCACGTGATCCAGCCATTCCTGGGTGGGTGTGAACTGATATCTTTCCTGAAGCTGTTTGGTAGGGGGATTGTCGAAGGTCCACATTCCTTCATCCGCGATCGCGCCGCCGACGAAGCAGACGGACAGAGTAAGTGCAAGAAGAGGACGAGCGTTTTTCAATGAAATCTCCTGAAGCGGTATAAGTCGATTCTAACAACGCGAGAGTGAATTCTCACAGAGCAGTTCAAACACAGGACCCGCCCGGCACTCGATCTGCCTCTACCCGCGTTGAGGATACCCACACAATGGCTGGACGTTTACAAAGTAAAAAGGTGGCGGTGCTCGTCACCGAGGGATTTGAGCAGGTCGAGCTTCTTGAACCCAAGAAGGCGCTGGAGGCGGAGGGAGCTCAAGCGGTTGTTATCTCGCCTATGAAGGATAGGGTGCGCGGATGGAACATGACCGAGTGGGGCCAGGAAGTTCCGGTCGATGTCGCACTCGATTCGGCCAATCCAGCAGATTATGACGCCCTCCTGCTGCCCGGCGGGGTGATGAATCCGGACAAGTTACGAACCAACGAAAAAGCCGTTCAGTTCGTTAAAGCCTTTTTTCAGGACGGGCGACCGGTCGCCTCTATTTGCCACGGCCCCTGGACCATCATTGAAGCCGATCAGGTTCGCGGGCGCACTCTCACTTCCTGGCCCTCTCTCAAGACCGACATCCGCAATGCGGGCGGTCAGTGGGTCGACCAAGAAGTCGTAACAGACAACGGCCTGGTTACCAGCCGTAAACCGGACGACATCCCCGCTTTCAATAAGAAGATGATCGAAGCGATTGCCGAAGGGAAGCACGCGATTAAAGCCAGAACAGCATAGAATTGTTTCACCTATGCCGGTAACGGTTGAACCGGAGATGACGATTGACGGTCGTCACCTCCGGCTCACAAATTTGGACAAGCTCTTCTGGTCGGAGCCGAAGATCACAAAACGGGATCTCCTCCAGTATTATGCGGATATGTCAGGCGTGCTGCTCCCCCATCTTGCACAGCGCGCGATGGTCATGAAACGCTACCCCAATGGAGCAGAGGGTGAGTTCTTCTTTATGAAGAGGACACCACAGCCTCAACCCGATTGGCTGCAGACCTGTTCCATTAAGCATGGTTCGGGAAACATTATCGCGTTCCCCGTAGTCGATCACTTGACGGCCCTCTTATGGATCGTCAACTTGGGTTGCATCGATCTGAATCAGTGGTACGCGAAATGCGACGATGTGACTCGCCCGGATTACCTCCACTTCGATTTAGATCCAACTTCCGGCGCTCATCTAAAACAGGTGCTCGAAACAGCGTGCGCCGTCCGGGACGCGCTAGACGAACTTCACATTCCGAGCTACCCCAAGACGACCGGGTCACGCGGCATCCATATTTATGTCCCTATCGTGCGCGGGCCTCTGCAAAAGCAGGTGTGGACGTTCGCGAAGAAATTCGCGCAGTCGTTAGCTGCAAAATACCCCAACTTGATCACAGCGGAGTACCGCGTCGCCAAAAGGCCCGACAATCACGTGTTAGTCGACTACAACCAAAATGCCTGGGGCAGAACGCTTGCATCGGTGTACTCTGTCCGGCCTAAACCGGATGCTACCGTATCCGCACCAGTAACCTGGGACGAGGTAAGAGCAGGATTTCACATTCGCGATTTCCGGTTGCGGAACATGCCGGAACGAGTCCAAAATGAGGGCGATCTCTTCGCCCCATTGCTGTCAGATCAAGGCCGAATACAACTGGAGAAATTCCTCTAATGCTCGCGACTCCGTATTCACCCATGGAGGCGACCACGCGGGAAAAGCTGCCCTCCGGTCCGGAATGGCAGTATGAGCCGAAGTGGGATGGATTCCGCTGCCTCGCCTTCCGGGACGGTGCCACAGTCGACTTGCAGTCCAAGTCGGAACAGAAGTTGGCGCGCTATTTCCCGGAGTTGGTCGAAGCGTTGCTCAAAGTCGTTCCCCGGCAATTCGTCCTGGATGGCGAAATCGTAATCGAGCGCGACAAGGTTCTCTCCTTTGACGATCTCCTCATGCGGATTCACCCGGCCGAGAGCCGCATTCGGAAGCTGGCGAAAGATACGCCCGCTCGGTTAATCGTCTTCGATCTGTTGGTGGACGAGCACGGGCAGAATCTGACGGAAAGGCCGTTGGAGGCGCGCCGGCAAGCATTAGACCGCTTCGCCGATGAATACTTCGATGGCAAGTCGATTGTGCTCTCGCCTTTCACGCGGGATCCCGATCTGGCCCAGACCTGGCTGCGAGGTGGGGCGGGCGCTTTGGATGGGGTGGTCGCCAAGCGGGTGGATTTGCCGTATCAATCCGGCAACCGCGAGGGGATGGTGAAGGTCAAAAATCTTCGCACGGCGGATTGCGTCGTCGGGGGATTCCGCTACGCCGAAAAGGGGGAAGTCGTGGGCTCTCTTCTTCTGGGCATGTACGACGACGAGGGACTGCTCCATCACGTCGGTTTCTGTTCCGGATTGAAAACAGCCGAGAAGCCGGCGCTCACCAAAAAACTTGAAGCTCTGATCGAGTCGCCCGGCTTCACCGGACGCGCTCCAGGCGGCCCCAGCCGCTGGGCCACTGAGCGTTCTGCTGAATGGAAGCCTCTGAAACCAGTGCTAACGATTGAGGTGCAGTACGACCACTTCAGCGGCGGACGCTTCCGGCATGGAACCAGGCTGCTGCGCTGGCGTCCCGACAAGAAGCCGGACCAATGCCTGCTCTCAACTATCGAAGTTCGCGGCACCAAGCCAGAATTGGGCGATTAGCTCGCGGGCTTGGAAGCCGCTTGCACCACGTCCCCGTGATAGGCTGCCAACACTTCACCAATAGGCCCCTGCATCATGAGTTCTCCCGAATCAAGCCAAAGCCCTCGATCGCATAGAGACTTCAGCAGCATCGGGCTATGCGAGACACAGATGAAAGTCTTTCCGTTCTTACGAAGCGCCAGAATGCGCTCCAAACTCTTTTGTGTGAACGCCTGATCACCGACGGCTAGCACTTCGTCCACGATCAGAATCTCCGGCTCTACATTCACCGCAATCGAAAATGCCAAGCGCAGACGCATGCCAGTTGAGTACGTGCGCATAGGTTCGTCAATGAACTCGGAGATCCCGGAAAAATCGATTACATCGTCCTGCTTGGACCGAATCTCCTTCTCCGTGAAGCCCATCAACGCAGCATTCAGCAAGAGATTTTCCCGGCCGGTCAGATCCGGATGGAAGCCGGCGCCCAGTTCCAAAAGGGGCGCCACACGCCCATGCACGACCACGCTGCCCCTATCCGGTTTTGCCAAGCCGCTGATCAGGCTGAGAAGAGTGCTCTTCCCCGCTCCGTTACGGCCGATGATGCCCAGGCTCTCGCCTTCCTGCACAGAAAACGAAACACCCTTCAGTGCTACGAACGCCTGCCGTTCCCGGCGTTTCACCACGTCCTTGAATCGCTCGCGTAGCAGACGCGTTCCACTGTGCAGGCGGAAGCTCTTCCAAACGTTCGTACACTCGAGAATCGCCATCAGAGGTGCTCGTAAAAACTGCGCTGCACTCTTTGAAACGCGAAATGCCCAATCGCGATCGCCGCAGCTGAAACAAAGGTGAGCTTCATCAGCAACAAGGCGCTCGGAGCGTGGCCGTTCAGCAGAATTTCGCGCATGGCCAGAACGATCGCCGCCACCGGGTTGTACTGATAGATGTTGGCGTATTTCTGTGGAACCGCTGAAAAGTCATACCAGATCGGCACTAGCCAGAACAGCACCGTGTTGACCGACTCCACGAAGTAGCGGGTATCCTTCACGAACACATTAAAAGCACTGAACAGCAAGGCCAAGCCGCAGACAAAGGCTATTTCCAAAACCCACACCAAGATCATCCACAGCCAATGAAGGCCCGGATGAATTCCGTAAGCCAGCGCAATCGCCACGAGTAAACCGAGCTGGATTAGCAGGTGCGGAACGCTTGACAGCACGGTAGAGATCGGCACAACCTCCCGCGGCACCGCCACCCTCTTAATCAGACCGGCGTTTCCCATAATTGACATGGTGCCCGTCGACCAGGCGAGCGAGAAGAAGTTAAATGGAATGATCCCGCAAAGAACAAAAATGGGAAATCGAGGCTCGCGCGAAACGAAAACCTTGGTGAAGATAAACGTCAGCACCGCCATCATCACCAGAGGATTCAGCAGCGACCAGAACACGCCCAACGACATGTTCCGATAGCGAATGCGAAAGTCTTTGAGGATGAGTTGCTTATAGAGAAACTTGAGATCGCCGCGCCACGCCATTCAGGACTGAATGTTCAAGTTTAGCTCAGCCGGAGATTTAGATTTGGGTCTGGGCGGCCGCGAGAATCTTGCCGCTCGCCCGCTCTTGCAGAAACGCAATCACCCGGACCGCTCCCGGTTTCAACCTCACATGCGCCTGTTTGACGCCAGGATCCAGTTTTTGGATCGAGTAGGCAACTGCCACATGGCTGAGCGAGTGCCCGGAGTTTTCTCCACGGATCACGGCGGACTGCGCATGTTCTTGAGCCGCAATGATCATCAAATCCGCCCCTCGGACAATCGCGGCAATTTGCACGGTCACATTGGCCGAATCGCCGGAGCGAACAGCGGTAACGGCCAAGTCCGACTTCGGCTGCCGCGTACTTTTCTGAATGGCTGTAGCAACCTCCGGCGCGTCGTTCCCCACTACCGCCTCTGTCCCGTCTACGATCAGTTGCGGGGTATAGACTTCGTCCGTCTTCATACGATCCGCGTACTCGCGCTGACGTTTGCTGAAAATCGGTGACGAGAAGGGATCCACCCAGCCGAGGTGGTTCCAGTAGTCGACGTGCTCGCTAAGCACAATCAATTCCGCGCCGGCAGTCGCTTGCTCCCGATCAAGCTTTTCCAAGAGCCGGTCAGCGGGTGGGCAACTGGAACAGCCTTCCGAGGTGAATAACTCGAGAAGTATCGGCGTCCGCTGTGCAGCGCTCATCCAAGGCATTGTCGCAAGTGCGGCAAGAAAAACCACGGCGTATCGCATCTGAATATAACCCTCAAGTGCGTATTCGTCTTCACGCCGGATCGAAGTTACGCAAACGCCGCCTCTTGCGATAATCTACTTCAGACCGTGAGACGATTGCCCGCCGCCGATCGTAACAACTTCCCGCTTTTGGGCGAAGTTCTATAGGGGAGCCAGTATTGTGAGCGCTGGCTTGGAAGATTTGATGGCGCGCTATCAACAAGGGGACGCAAATGCGACGGCTTCGCTCGTAAGTGAGATCAGTCCGCAATTGTTTCGCTTCTTTGTGGCTCAGGTGCGAGATCGATCGCTCGCGGAAGATCTCTTGCAGGATTTCTGGCTGCGTATCCACTCCGCTCGGCACACGTACAGGCAGGGCGAGCCACTGTTGCCTTGGATCTACGCAATCGCAAGACGTGTGCGCGTAGATCGCTATCGGAAGGATCGGCGGATCGGCATTCACGAAGTCGCGGTAGACCACCTACCCGAATATCCAGCTGCGGCGAGAGAGTCAAATCCGGGAATCGACCTGCAAGCCACGCTCGCGAACCTTCCCGCTAGTCAGCGCGAAGTAGTACTTATGCTCAAAGTGGCAGGGCTAAGTTTAGAGGAAGTTGCGCGCGCCACCCGCAGCAGCGTGGGCTCGGTAAAGCAGAAGGCGCACCGGGCCTATGAAAAGCTGCGTGGCGTGCTCGGAAAGACCGATCATGGAACCTGAGTTCGAATCAATTCAGAACCAAGCTCCTTCGGCTTCTCGCGTCAGTGAGATTCAGCGGCTGCTCACGGTGGGCTTGACGCCCGCCCGTCCTATTGCGTCCAGCTCAACCCTGCTTGCCATCTGCGCCGCCGGTTACGTGGCCCTCGCTGTTGTTCTGGCGGCGGTCTTTGGGTTCGCCGGGTGGAAGTCGCTCAGTATGGCGAAGATGCTTGTGGAATACTCCACCGTGTTCGTCTCGGTGCTGCTGGCCGGGAGCGCTTTGGTGGAGCTCATGGTACCCGGTTCCAGGCAGAGAGTATCGGCCTCAGTCTCAGTTCTGTTCCCGCTGGTGGCTTTAAGTATAGTTATTCCGTGGATTTTTCCGGACACCTCCACCGCGAACTTCGTTCACCGCGGCATTCCCTGCCTACGCCTTGGAATACTCTGCGCCGTTCCGGCGGCCGCGCTGGGCGCGTGGTTCTTGCGCCGCGGGTACGTTACCGATCCTCTGCCGGCCGCTATTACCCTCGGTTCACTCGCCGGACTGCTGGGAGTCGGCGTATTGGCACTTCACTGTCCGATTCAAAACGCCGCGCACATCATGGCGTGCCATATAGGCGCTCTGGTGATTGCGATCTCCGCCGGAGCCATCACTGGCTGGCTCTTCACACGGCCCCGCCCCGCACGCTGACCCAGGAAGGATCAGTTATGCCCGAGAATTCGATGCGGCTGATACGGTTCCTCGAGCGACTTTCGTTCTGAGTCGTCAAGCTTGATCGACAAAGCCGCGATAGCATCGTCGAGGTGGTGCGGCTTGCTGGCGCCCACGATAGGCGCAGAGACGCCGGGCTGAGCCAACACCCACGCCAGTGCAATCTGGGCGTTGTTCACGCCGCGCTTCTTTGCGATTTCCGTCACGCGGTCTACCACCTGGAAATCGGAATCCTGGTAGTACAAACCCTGAGCGTACTCGTCCGTCTTGGCCCGCACCGTCTCCCCATGATTCTCTTTTGTGCGATTGCCGGCCAGAAAACCGCGCGCGAGCGGACTCCACGGGATGATGCCGATCTTCTCTTCACGGCACAAAGGAATCATCTCCCGCTCTTCTTCGCGATAGATGAGGTTGTAGTGATTCTGCATCGTCACAAAGCGGGAAAGACCCAGTTCGTCCGATCTGTAGAGCATCTTTGCGAACTGCCACGCAAACATGGAGGACGCCCCGATGTACAGCGCCTTCCCCTGTTTGACAACGTCGTCCAGAGCGTCCAACGTCTCCTCGATAGGCGTCGAATAGTCGAAGCGGTGAATCTGGTAAAGATCCACGTAATCCGTGCCGAGGCGGCTCAGACTGTCGTCGATCGCGTGCATAATGTGCTTCCGCGAAAGGCCGCGCTGGTTGGGGTCGTCTCCCATCGGATTGAATACCTTGGTTGCAATCACGACCTTATCGCGACTTGGCCCGAAATCCTTCAGCGCCCGGCCGGTAATCTCTTCGCTCACGCCGGTCGAATACATGTCTGCTGTATCGAAGAAGTTGATCCCCAGTTCGAGAGCGCGCTTGATAAACGGACGGCTTTCCTCCTCCTCGAGCACCCATTCACGCCACTTCTTCGACCCGTAGATCATCATCCCGAGGCACAGCTTCGAGACTTTCAAACCCGTCGAACCAAGGTTTACGTATTCCATGCGAATCACCTCACCTGCTGAGTACTGCCCTGCTCACTTCGGTCGACTCTCCGTCTAACGAAGCTTGCACCGTCTTCTCCGTTTTTTGGGACGCCCCTGAAGGCTGTTCTTCCGCTAGGAGAATTACCTCACGAAGGAGCACAGAACAACGCGCAGAAAGATCGTACGACGCGCCCAATGGCATGATAACTGGGTCGACGTCGAGCTGGTGGCGCGTGTCTACTATCGCCTCCCAGGCGAAACCGGGCCTTGGGTCTGGGAGGTGGAACGGGAGCGAGTCGTGACCGGGGTTCAGCAGCATCAGGAACGTGTCGTCTACAATCGGCTCACCGAAAGCGTTCACATCATTCAACGTCCTCCCGTTCAGATAAAGCCCCACGCACCGAGACCCAACCGGTGTTCCACTCGGCCGGCGGTCATCTCGCCGCCTTCCGGACGCAACCAGAGGATGTCGTGTTCGTGTCGGCCGTTAACCTCCATTTCCGGGGCCTCCGGTTCGATCCTCCTGTCCTGGAAAAACTTGCGGCGGTGCAAATTCGGATGAGCGCTCGCGGCCCTCGATCAACTTGCGCGTGAACTCGAACAAAGCGCGCTGCTCATCGCTCAAATTCCAGTTAATCCAGCTCGTCTCGTTGTCCTGCGCGTACGCGTTGTTGTTGCCGCCCTGCGTCCGCCCGATCTCATCGCCCCCGCAGATCATCGGAACCCCTTGCGAAACCAGCAGCGTCAGCAGAAAGTTGCGCGTCTGCGTTTGCCGCAGTTCGTCGATTACCGGATCGTCTGTGGGGCCCTCCACCCCGCAGTTCCAGGAGTGGTTATCGTTGGTCCCGTCACGGTTATCCTCACCGTTCGCTTCATTGTGCTTGAAGTTGTAGCTCACCAAATCGCGAAGCGTGAAGCCGTCGTGAGCAGTAATGAAATTGATGCTCGCGGTGGGCTTGCGACCGTCCCGCTTATAGAGATCGCTCGATCCCGTTAAACGATAACCGAGTTCCGCAAGTTGGCCTTCGTCGCCCTTCCAATAGCGGCGCACAACGTCCCGGTATCGACCGTTCCACTCCGCCCATAACGGTGGGAAGTTGCCCACCTGATATCCGCCTTCCCCTACATCCCACGGCTCGGCAATCAGCTTCACCTGCGAAATCACGGGATCCTGATTGATGATGTCGAAGAAGGCGGAGAGACGATCGACTTCATGCAATTCACGCGCCAGCGCCGCGGCAAGATCGAAGCGGAATCCGTCCACGTGCATCTCGAGCACCCAATAGCGCAGGCTATCCATGACCAGTTTCAGCACCTGCGGATGTCGGATGTTAATCGTGTTCCCGGTCCCGGTGTAGTCCATGTAGAAACGCTCGCTACCATTCACCAGGCGATAGTACGTCGTGTTATCGACGCCTTGGAAACTTAGCGTCGGGCCCATTGATTGCCTTCCGACGTGTGGTTGTAGACCACGTCCAGGATCACTTCGATGCCGGCGCGGTGCAGCGCCTTCACCATGTTCTTGAATTCGCCGATCTGCTCCCCGTGTTGTCCGGCGCTGGAATAACGGGCCGCAGGCGAAAAGAAGTTGATGGTGCTATAGCCCCAGTACTCCTTCAATCCGAGATCGAGCAATCGTCTTATCGTCGATGAACTCGTGGACCGGCATCAGTTCCACCGCGGTCACTCCCAGCCGCTTCAAATAGTCGATTGCAACCGGATGCGCCAGCCCCGAATACTTGCCGCGCAGATTCGGCGGAATGTCCGGATGCGGCTCCGTGAACCCTTTCACGTGCAGTTCGTAGATGACCGAATCATGCAGAGCAGTACAGGGCGGACGGTCGTTCTCCCAATCGAAGTGCGAGCTCGTGACCACGCTCTTGGGAACGCCGAGCGCGCTATCGCCATCGTCGATCACCAGATCCTGCTCAGGATTGCCCGAATTGTACCCGAATACCGGCTGAGTCCAATCGACTTCACCGCAAACCGCTTTAGCATAAGGATCGATCAAAACTTTTGCGGGATTGAAAGCGCAGGCCCCGCTCGGGTTCGTAAGGCCCATGCACCCGGTACCCGTAAAGCTGTCCCAGTTTCATGCCGGGCAGGTAGCAATGCCAGATGTATCCGGTGTCCTCCCGCAGTGTGATAGTCTCCTTCGCCGGTTGCATGCAAGCCGTCGAAAAGGCACAGTTCCACCTTTGTCGCGCATTCGGAATAGATCGAAAAGTTAACGCCGGTGCCGTCCCAGGTAGCGCCCTGCGGATATGGTTTACCGGGAAGAATCGTTCTGCTCATTCGAGTTTTTGTTTACGACTTCACTCATTGCGCCCACTTTCAGTCTCGATGGGTCGCGCTGAGCGCGAGAAGGCTGTCTGGCAGGGAAAACGCAATCCCCGTTCCCCGCTAAGAAAGCCTTGCCGGAGGCTAACAGTACATCGGCATCCGTTTCGATCCGAATAGTGCAGGTTTTGGGAGCCACATTACAAAACACGTGAATGGTCCCTCGCCGGACGTACAACCAATCGCTTCCGTGCATGGACCGCGAAAGATCGTTCTTCCGCTCACTTGCCAAATGAGGATAGCGACTTTCTCAACGAGATCAAGCGCTCGGTACCACTCCAGCATTTCGCGATGCGGTTCCGCCGCGCAGCTCGGACCAATCCGAGTTTTGACTTGCGGAACGTCGCCGGATCTTGCGGGTCGGGCACGTCCTTCGGTTCCCACCCAAATGTCCACGAACTCGCGCTTTCGCCCTTCGGAAACCGCTTTCGCCAGCTCCTCATCTTCGTGATGCGTGAAGTACTGGAAACGGCGTCGAAGCGGCAAACTCCTCGCCTTGGAACAATCATCGGAATGAAAGGCGAAATCATCACCAGCGCCGCCCCGATCTTCGCTCGCGCCGATGCTGATCAGATGCGAGATGCGCTCGCCCTGCGCGCGGTTCCCCACTTGGTCGTGCGTCTGCAAATAGCCCAGAAATCGGTGCTGACGATACTCCCGTTGCCGGCCGTCCATGCGCTCGCCCGCGATGAGACGAAGTGGCTCCGTCATAAACAAACGTGTCCCGCAGCGCCTTCGCGATCGGTGCTCACTCCGCCGAAATCCTGATAGTAGCCGATGGTTTCACCGCGTCAGCGCGGCATGCAGCGCGTGATGGAAATCATCGCTCCATTGCGCATCAATGCCGTAGCCGCCCTGTCTCCGGTGAGCGCACTACGCGCGGGTCGTTCAAGTCGCTTTCCGCGATCAGATACCTTCCGGCTTCCAGTGACCGCTTCCAGTCCGCGCACCTCTTCCGCCAGCTGCTCAAGGAAATGCGTTGCGGACGTGTCGACCAGTGCATGCACTGCGTCCAAACGCAATCCGTCGAGATGATAGTCCCTCAGCCACATCAGCGCGTTGTCAATGAAAAATCGACGCACCTCCGTGCTCCCTTGGCCGTCCAGGTTCACCGCTTCGCCCCATGGAGTTGAGTAGTGTTTGGTGAAGTATGGTGCAAACATCGCAAGGTAATTCCCGGTGGGACCCAGGTGGTTATAGACCACGTCCAGCAACACCGCGAGCCCTCGCTCGTGACAGGCGTTTACGAGTCGCTTCAATCCATCCGGCCCGCCGTATGCGTGATGCGGCGCATACAAATCCACGCCGTCGTATCCCCAGCCCCAGTCACCGGAAAATTCGTTCACCGGCATCAACTCTACATGGGTGACGCCCAGCTCCTTTAAGTAAGGCAACCGCTCGATCGCACTCTCAAACGTTCCGTCAGGCGTGAACGTCCCGATATGAAGTTCGTAAATGATCGCCGAAGAAAGAGGACGAGGCTGCCAGTCCTGATCACTCCATCCAAATGCAGTGTGATCCACCACCCGCGAAGGTCCATGAACTCCTCGGGGCTGCCAAGCGGACCGTGGGTCGGGGACCGAGTTACCGCCATCCACCACGAAGAAATAGTCGGAACCGGGTTGCGCTTCGGGAACGGCGACTCGCCACCACCCTCCTTCACCGTGCTCCATCGGGTAATCGCGATCTACCTGAACTTCGCCCTTCAACCGCACCGCCACTGTTTTCGCTTTCGGGGCCCATACCGAAAACGCCCACATCAGTCGTTCTCTCGCGCCAATAGCGCCACAGGGAACCGCTTCAGCAGATCGGCCATCCGGATCACGCCTCCGTTCACCTCATCTCCTGTCAACCGATTGCGCCACGATCCCACAGGGATGTCCATCACCGTGTCGCCCCAATTCCCCCCAAGCTTCAAGGGCAAACGGGGTGTCACCACAAACACGTCGTCTCCCCGGCGGAATGCAACTACATGTCCGGCCTTCTCGCCGCGGGCATGAAGAGCGCGGTGGGGAGCGCCCTTGCCAAAACTCGACGGCCGCTCGCGGCGTAGAAGCAGCGCCTGGTGCGTCGTCCAAAGCTTCGGCAGCCCATTATCCGCACGTTCTGACTACTTCCTCCACGCGTATCCCTTGCAGTTCTTCCAGCAAGCTCCTGCGCGCCTTGTAATCGACAGGCCGCCGATTATCCGGATCCACCAGGCTGCAGATCCCAAAGCTCGGTTCCCTGGTACAAGTCCGGAACACCCACCGCGGTTAACTTAATCAAAGTCTGCGACAACGAATTCACACGGCCCGGGCTCGATCAGCCGGCCCACGAATCGTCTCCACATCAGCCAGAAAAGCCGGCTCGATCCGTATAAAGCGTCAATGAACTGATTCAGCGCGTCTTCAAACTGCTCGATTCGGACTCAACCAGGATGTCTGCTGCTTGGCCTCGCGGCAGGCCTTCTGCATGTAGTTCTTCAACCGATCCACCGAAATGTCCCAAGCGCCCACCAGTGTCTGGTAAAGAAAATACTCTGTGTTGCGATCGGGCAACCCATTTACGCGATGACGTTCCGCCGCGCCCGACCACCGGCACACCGCGTCGCGCCACTCGTCGGGAATCTCGGATAGCAGACTGCATGCCGCGCCCGCACATCTTCGCTCCGCTTCGTGTCATGCGTCGACGTCCAGACCATCGTCTCCGGATGCGAACTGTGCACATCCCGGCAGAAGGCGTGGAACTGGTCTACGTCCACCCCGAATCGGCCCGGGTCGCCGCCCACTTCGTTCAGCGATACCAATCGGTTGTAACAGTAGAACGTCGTATCCTCGACTCCCTTCGCCATCGCCGGACCGGTGAACTGCTGGAACCGAAGCACGAACTCCGGCTTCAGCGGACTCGCTCGATTCCAGCGTCAGACACCTTCTGCAGAAAGTCGAACAGCTCTTCGTCCAAATCAGGCCGGCGTTGTTTCGCCGCCGCCATCGGCCGCCTCGATGTACTGCACATCGGTGTCATGGCATCTCCCCGTAATCGGCACGCACATAAGTCCGGTACACGGGGAAGCACGCAATCGCTTCTCGCAAGGCTTGATGAATATCGTGGCGCGTGTAGTCGCGATGATTCCGGTCGCTCTCGCAGATCTGGTAAAACAAGCGCCGTCAGCCGATTCACGTCGCTGCCCAGCACGTCGCGCATGACCAGCATCTTCTTGGCGTGCGCCACCTCGGCGTAGTCGACCGATTCTCCGGTGAACTCGCCGTAGAAATCGGTCAGGCCCTTTCGCCCTCGCGATCGACGAACATGCCCCCGAGCACGTTCAGAAATTCATAACCCGTCGTGCCCGCGACGGGCCAATCCCGCCGAAGCTGCTCGCCCGGCTCCAGAATCTTCTCGACAGACGATCCACGCGTTAGGCGCAGCCTGGGCGAGCCTCTCGAAATACTGCTTGGGATCCAGTAATCCGTCCGGATGATCGATCCGCAATCCATCCACTACGCCTCGCTCAGCCAGTCGATCAGCAGACGGTGGGTGTCGTCAAACACCTGCAGCTCCTCCGTACGCAGACCCACCAGTGTGTTCACGTCGAAGAACCGCCGGTGGCCTAACTCGCGCCCGGCCGTCTTCCAGAAACGCGATGCGGAAATTCTGTTTTTCGAGAAACTCGTCCAGTCGGCCGAAATCCTGATTGATCCGTTCGATCGCGCGATCGAGCGCATCGCAAACATCCCGACGCTCTCCGCACAGGCGCGTGCAGCAATCCCCGAATCACTTCCTTATCCCGATTGCGCGCTAGCAGCCTTCCTCGATCCGTCACCGTCGCCGCGGGCAAACTCGCGAGCGCATCCGCCAGAGAACGCCAGAAAATCGGACTTCGCTTCCCTGGCCGCTTCCCCCAGCACTTCGCTCAACGAACGCGGCGCCACGGGCAAGACATGATCGAAGTAGCGAATCTCAAAACTTCCCTCGTGCCGCGCCAGCTGAATCTGCCCGGCGTTGAGCACCCGCCCGTAATGGCTCCCCCAGAATTGGCACTAGCACCTTGTTGCGCAGCTTCTCTTCGGGCGGATGCCACTCCACGTCGAAGTAAAACGCGTACGGACTGGCCGGGCCATTTTCCAGCACATCCCACCACCACGCGTTCTCCCGCCCCGTGATGGCCATGTGGTTAGGAACGATATCCAGCACCTGGCCCAGATGATTTCGCCCAAGCGTAGCGCAGAACCGCTCGTGCGCCGGCGTGCCTCCCAGCTCCTCATTCACGCGGCTATGATCGACCACATCATAGCCATGCATACTCCCTTTGGCGGCCTGTAGATACGGCGAACTGTAAACGTGCGAGATCCCCAGCGCATGCAGATAGTCCGCAATCGCCCCCGCTGCGGCGAAATCAAACTCCGCGTGCAGTTGCAGCCGGTAGGTCGCCAAAGGCGCGGGCCTGCTCAAGACCCGGCCTCCTCCGGTCCGTGTTGCGCGCCCAGCAGGTGAAGCACGGATCGCACAGCCAGCCTCACTTGTTCCGGACGATTCACCAGATCCTGATCAATCTTCCGGAACGCCCGCTCCAACGTCAGTACGTTCAGCAAGTGCGGGAAGTCTGCTCGCGACGGCAACAAGCTGTCGATTCCCGAAACCGCTAAGTACCCGCGTAAAAACTCCGCGACAGCCCATCCGTACCATCGCTCCGCAATCGACGCCAACACGGGCTGCGGCGCCTCGGAATGAGCGACTCCCGGAATGCGCCCATATATCGCCCCGTGCGAAGCCGCATAGAGCGACTGCGTCAAACCCGCTACATCGCGCAACGGAGAACGCTTGATGCGGCGCTCCCCAAGCGGCCGCTCTACTTCGCCTTCAAAGTCGATGATGTAGAAATCCTTACCGGTATAGAGCACCTGACGCAATTCGTAATCGCCATGGATGCGGATCCGCTGTCCGCTCATCTTTCGATCGCGCAGTTCGTGCAGAAGCTGCACGACATTCCCTTCCATTCCCAGCAACTGCTCACAGTCTGCGCGGGCGTCCTCCGGCACACTAGCCAGCGAGTTCCTGACATGCTCGAACGTGCGATTCTGCCGGGCCATCAACGAGTGAAACAAACCCAGCCGATGAAAACTCCGTAAATGGCTCGGGAGCGAAACTCCGGCTCCTCCACCCGCGACAGGGCTAGATGCAACTCGGCGGTCCGGCGTCCCAGCAATCCAATCAGGTTCAGGTACGAACTCACCACCGATTTCGCCGCGTCTACGGCCGAATCGTTCCTTGCTCCGCGATCGCTTTCCTTCTCCGGTGTAGTCGCCAACTGCGCGTGCTCAGTGGCTAGGGCCGTCTCGAGAAAAACGTGGAAGTTGTCCAGTGTGAATTGGTAAGCGCTGGTCTCATGCGGGATATAGGCATGGACCGCTCCAAACGCGAGCGCCTCGCCGTCGCTCCCGCGGTATTCGAGCCAACCTGCAAAACGTGCCGTGTGCGGCCGCTCTTTCAAACCGCTTAAGGCCTGTCCGATTTCGATCTCCGGGTGTTTACCCGGCTCGACCCGCCGGAACATCTTCAGAATGAAACGCTCTCCGAATTTGATTGACGTCCCGTTCTGATCCACCTTGCAAAGCGTCGACTCGAGGCTCGGATCATGCTGCCAGATCTTCCGGAAAGCCGTGGTGTGAAAACCCGTCAACACGCCATGCTGACCCGCAAAGCGCCGGCGACGCGACACCATGCTCAACAGCTCTTCGCGATAGGGCGGACTGTGCGAACCCCCATACAGAATCCCTTCGCGTCCCTCCGGCGTCCGAACCCGGCACAACACGACTTGCGGCACTTCATGCAATACCTGCTGCGCGCGAGCCCCTTCCACCAGACTCAACGAAATGCTGTACAACTCCGCGTCTCCCGCACTGTACTCAAATCGCAGCATCAACAACCACGTGGCCGCCGGCGGAAATGGAATCACGTCGTGAATGGTCACCGACGCAATGTGGCGCTCTTTACCCTGAAACCACTGCCGCTCCCGCACCAGGTAAGGGAGATAGCGCTCCACATCCTGTCGATTCTCGTTCACCAGCACCGCATCCCACGAGGCAATTCCGAACGTAGGGATCGAACTCGAGTCCTCCGGCGATCGCAAGGACTCCAACTCCGCGCGGCGCGGCAACAGGGCAAACCAGTAAAACGCGTGCGGCGCCAGCGAAAGAAAATACGGGTCTTCCGAAATAACCGGAAATTCAGTGTTCCCAAACATTTCCATCGGCACCATTCCGTGGTACTGCTGCATGGGCAAATGACACCCCTGCGCCACCCGGGACAGATTCGCTACGACCAGGATCCGCTCGTTCTCAAAACACCGGATGAACGCCAGAATGCGGCGATTTTCCGGATAGATGAACTCCAGCGTTCCCCGTCCAAACGCCTTCCACTGCTTGCGCTGATTGATCAGCCGCTTCATCCACCAGAGCAGCGAATTCGAGTTGTTCTGCTGGTTCTCGACGTTTAGCGCTTCGTAGTGATACTCGGGATCGATCACAATCGGCAGATAAAGCCGCTGCGGATTCGCTTGCGAAAATCCCGCGTTGCGATCCCGGTTCCACTGCATGGGCGTGCGCACGCCATTGCGGTCGCCCAGGTAGAAGTTGTCCCCCATGCCGATCTCGTCGCCGTAATAAATTACAGGCGTCCCCGGAAGCGAGAACAACAAACCGTTCAGCAACTCCAGGCGACGCCGATCGTTTTCGAGCAGCGGCGCCAGCCGCCGGCGGATGCCCAGGTTGATGCGCATCGATCGGTCGTGCGCATATACACGGTACATATAATCCCGCTCTTCGTCCGTCACCATCTCGAGCGTCAATTCGTCATGGTTGCGTAGGAACAAGCGCCCACTGGCAATTCTCCGGAATCGGCGGCGTAACGCGCAGAATATCCGTCACCGGATAGCGGTCGCCCATCCGCGTCGCCATGAACAGGCGAGGCATCACCGGGAAGTGAAATGCCATCTGACATTCATCGCCCTTCCCGAAATAAGCCACGGCGTCTTCCGGCCATTGATTGGCCTCTGCCAGCAGCATGCGGTCACTGAAATTCGCGTCGATGTGCGCGCGCAGCTCGCGCAGAAACTCGTGCGTCTCTGGGAGGTTCTCGCAATCCGTGCCCTCGCGTTCATAGAGGTAGGGCACGGCGTCCAACCGCAATCCGTCCACGCCCATGTCGAACCAGAAATCGACCGTCTCCATCATCACCTGGCGAACCTCGGGATTATCGAAGTTCAAGTCCGGTTGATGCGAGTAAAAACGATGCCAGTAATACGCCTTTGCTAGCGGATCCCACGTCCAGTTGCTAGTCTCAAAATCCTTGAAGATGATGCGCGCATCCTGATACCGTTCCGGCGTGTCGCTCCAGACGTAGTACTCTCTCCACCTCGACCCCGGCGCCGCTCGTCGCGCCCGCTGAAACCACGCATGCTGATCTGAGGTATGGTTCAACACCAACTCCGAGATCACCTTGATCTTGCGCTTGTGTGCTTCTTCTAGAAAATGCTGAAAATCCCGCAGTGTCCCGTACGCCGGATGAATATTGCGATAGTCCGAGATGTCGTAGCCGTCGTCCTTCCACGGTGACGGGCAAAACGGCAGTACCCATAAGGCGGTCACACCCAGGTCCGCCAGGTATGGCAACCGCTGCGTCAGCCCTCGGAAATCTCCCATCCCATCCCCGTCGCTGTCTTGAAACGCGCGCACGTGGACTTCGTAAATGACTGCGTCTTTAAACCAAAGTGGATCAGGCACGGTGAATGTCGATTTTGTTTCTAAGCCATCTTATCGATTCAGTTCGCCGAAGCAGTTTCGGTGCCGAATGCGACACTGTTACACACCGGCATGCGATCTTTCCTCCCGATACTGTTTCTTGTCCCGGCGTTCGCTCAGACTTGGGTTCTCGAAAACAGCGGGTCCTCTGCGTCGCTCCGCGGCGTTAGCGTTGTGGATGCAAACATCGCCTGGGCGAGCGGATCGGGAGGAACGTTTCTCCGCACCGTCGATGGCGGAAAAACCTGGACCCACTCAGTCGTCCCCGGCGCCGAAACGCTTGATTTTCGCGGCATCCACGCCTTCACCGCTGAACGCGCCATTCTGATGAGCAGCGGCGAAGGCGCGAAATCCACTCTCTACGAAACAGAAGACGCAGGGCACACCTGGACTCTGCTCTTCCCCAATCCCGACCCCAAAGGATTCTTCGACTCCCTGGCCTTCGCCGACCCCGCTCACGGAGCGCTTCTCGGGGATCCGGTTAGCGGCAGCTTCGCCTTGTTTCTCACCGCGGACCAGGGTCGCCATTGGGCCCGTGCCACCCTCCCGCCCGCGCTCCCCGGCGAAGGCGCTTTCGCGGCCAGCAATAGCAGCTTGGCAATTCGCAAATGCAAACACGGCAAACGCTGCGAGATCTTCTTTGCCACCGGGGGCATTGGCGCGGCACGCGTCTTCCACTCTCGAGACAGTGTGCATTGGAACGTTATTCCGACGCCGCTTCGCAACGACGCTGCCGGAGCCGGTATCTTCTCCGTTGCGTTAGATTCCAAAACACAACTGGTCGCGGCGGGAGGGGACTACGCCAAACCGCGTGAATCCGCGCACGCGATCGCACTCTCCGCCAACGCAGCAGTCCCTAGGCCGCAATGGACCGAACCCTCCGGAGCGCGTCCACGTGGCTACCGCTCTTCCGTCGTCTTCTTGCAAGACCCCGGCGTGTGGATCACCACTGGGCCGAACGGCTCCGAGGTCTCGCGCGACAACAGCCAAAGCTGGACACCTTTCGATGATGGATCGTTCAACGCCATCGGCGGCCATTCCGCCCAAGCCTGCTGGGCAGTCGGTCCCCAGGGACGCATCGCGCGTCTCAAGCTTTGATCCCGTCAACCTTAATCTCACTTCTACGGGTCTTCGTAATCTCGTCCACGAGGCCGCGCACATACTGCTCGTCGGTTAGATAAACGCGCGCTTCTTCCGGAAACTCCACCAAGCCCTTCAATCTCTCGGCTAGTTCGCGAAAGAGCTCCACCCGAGCCGCGGCGTCGAACTCTTCGCGGCGTTCGAGCGCATTCACCGCGATCTCCACGAGCGGCAGTGGGGCTTTCTGCCGCAGTCTCGCCACCAGATGCGGGTATGACGCAAAAGTGTTGAACTTGCCGGTGCGGATGTGATCCGGAATAATGAAGTCCTTGTTGGCTTCGCGCACCACCACCGTGCCCGCCCCGACATCGCCCAAACGCTGTGCGCTTTTTGTCAGCAGCATCGTTCCACCACCCACCAGGTAGAGCACTGGCAAAGCGTCCACCGGCCGCAGCAAGTTCCGGATCACAATTTGCTGAAAGGTCAGCCGCAATCCCTCCGCATCCATCACGCGGATCTGCATCACCCGTTTTCCAATCGTTTGACCGCGCCAACGCCATTCGAAGAAAATTCCGTACCCGATCGAAATCACGAAATAGCCCAGGGTCCCGATTGCCGCGCCCCACTCGCGCGTCACGAAACCAAGCGCGTTCAACACTTGCCCCAGCGTATTCGAGGCCGCCGCCATCAACGCCGAATCGAGCATCCACGCTGCGAAGCGCGAGACAGGACCGGCTAACGCATACGAAAACGTCACCCCTTCCGGCGTAGCAATCGAGATTCTTGCGCGGCGCTCCGCGGTCACGCCCGCCCTGCCCGCCAGAAGTACAGCCCCAGGAGAATGAACTCCCCGCATCCAAATGCGATCTTTAGTGAGTAAGGCAAAACTGGCTGATGGTGTTGCGAAACAAACGCCTCCACAATGCCGGCCCAAACCAGCATCAGCGCAGCCCCAGCCGCAAGCGTCAGCACATCTCCCCACACGGCCCGCAGCCGCTCCGCCCGGCGCATCGGATCGCCCCATCCAATCAACGCTCTCGCCAGCACAAAACTCGCTTGTCCCGCCACCAGAATGGCCGGAATCTCAATCACCCCATGCGGCAGCAGCCATCCCAGGAGGAAGGGCGTGTACCCCGCATGCACGTAATCGAAGGCCACCGCGCCCAGCGTGATGCCGTTGTAGAAGAGCACCATGATCGAGCCCAGCCCCCACGTCATCCCCAACGCCAGCACGAATAACGACACCTGAATGTTATGCGTCATCAACTGCGCGGAGAATGTCCCGTGCTGCCCCCGAAGTCGGTCCGTCTTTGCCGTCTCCTCCTGCTTCACCCGAGCGCCGGGATCGCCCATTAAACCGGCAAATGGCATCAGCACGCTCTTCGCGTCGGGATCGGCAGCCAGTGCGCCCGCCCCAAATGCCGCGCCCACCACGGTCAGAAGCACGCAGAACGCAAACTCGCGAACGTTGCGTCGGAACGTCCGGGGAAGCGTTTCGCTCAACCACTGCTTCCACGGGAATTTGCCTCGCTCCGGAACGTCGTGCAACTCACTATACGCGCGCGCTACCAGGCCTTCCAGGTACCGTGATGCCTCCGGCCGGGTCGATAGCGACCCGATGCGCGCCAGGTCCGCGGCCGCGCGCTGATACAGATAGTGAAATCGCGTAACTTCGCTCAGCCCCATGCGTCCGTGCGGATCCTGCTCCCGCCGCGCGAGCACCTGCTGCAGTTCCTCCCAATAGGGTCGCTCCCCTTCCAGAAAGCCCGCAAGATCGTAGATCACAGCAGTTGCCTCTGTTTGGTCCGCGCATACAAATCGACCAGTTGAGCCCCCACCCGTGATGGATCCACTACCGCGAAAATCACGCCATGCCGCTGGAGGTCTTTGCGCGTTTCTTCACGCTGCACCCAGACCAAGTGTCCCGCAAGCTCCCGGTACATATCGCGCTCCGTGTCCGGAGCGATGCCGGCGAACATGGGCTGTACCACGGCCTGTTTCATTACCGCCACAATCGCCACGTGCTTGCGCAAAATCACCTGCATATCTCGTGCGAAGGTCTCCGCCAACAGTGGATCGTCCAGCGCCGTGAGAAACACCAGCAGTGCGCGCCTTCGCAGATGGAGTTGCAAGAACGCGAACAGCTCCGCAAAATCCGGCGACACCTTGCGCGGCTGCACGCGATAGAGCACCTCGCGGCACGCCGCGTACTGCGCTTTACCACTGCCCGCGCGCAGAAACTGGTCCACGCGATCGCTGAATACAACCAGGCCGTACCGGTCTCCCTGCCGCTCCGCCGCCAGCCCGAGCAGCAGTGCGGAGCGAACGAAGTCCTCAATTGCATCCTCCCGGGCACTCAACCGCGAAGCATCGAGAACTACGTACACGTCCTGCGTTCTCTCCACCTGCGACACGCGCACGATAGGCCTTCCGTGTCGCGCCGTAGCTTTCCAGGAAATCTCCTCAAACGTGTCCCCGGGTGAGTAGTCGCGCAGTCGCTCGAACTCACGCCCTCGCCCAACCTGACGGTAGTTTCGCAATCCCGGATTATGCCGGCTCAAAAGCGCTGCCGCAGTGCGGTCCCCCCCGCAGATCCGGATACACGCGCAGTTCCGTCCGCATCGGCAGATGAGCTCGCATCAACCATAGATGTCCGCGCGACGGTGCTTCTACATGACATCGCTCCACTACGAAGTCGCCGCGTTTCCGCGGAGTGAACGTCCATACCACGACGCCCGAATTCTCCAGCTGTTGATAAACGTCGGGCGCGTCGATCCCCGGGGGCAGTTCCACGCTCACCCGGCACCCTCCCCTTCTGGCACGTTCGATCGTCACCGGCAGTTCGCCCGTTCCGTTCCTCACCAGCCGCAGCATGCTTGGGCCGGACGCCCGATAGTTCTCCATGTCGCGCAACCCCATCCACGCATCCACGCCGGCTCCCGCTACCGTCAGGAACAACGCCCCCTAGACAGTAAAATCGCCCAACCCGGACGAAGACCCGCCAGAGTGCAAAGCGGAATGATCAGAACGACCGCGACATACACCATCCCGCGGCCCGGAACCATCATCGCGGTACAGCAACCTCATGCAAGATCCGGTCAATCACTTCACTCGCCTTAACCCCTTCGATCTCCGACTCCGGCCGCAGAATCAGCCGGTGCTCCAGTACGGGAATCGCCATAGCGCGCACATCGTCCGGAGTCACAAAGTCCCTTCCGTCGATCGCCGCAAACGCACGCGAGCCGAGTAGCAGCGCCTGCGTCGCCCGCGGCCCCGCGCCCAGCAGAACACTTTCATGTGTGCGCGTGCGCCGCACCACGTCCACGATGTAATCCACTAGTTCGCTGCGCATCACCGCGCGTTGCAACGTTACCCGCAACGCCGCGATGTCCGACGCCGAAACGCAGGTTGCACATCACCCCGCGCCAGCGACTCCTCCGGCGAATCGCTGCCCAACATGCGTTCGGCCAGCAGTCGCTCCTGCTCGCGCTCGGGCCAACCCATCGGGATCTTCAGCATGAACCGGTCCTTCTGCGCCTCGGGCAGCGGATACGTGCCCTCGAACTCGATTGGATTCTGCGTCGCGAAAACGGTGAAGCTCGCGGGCAGCCGATATGTCTCTCGATCGATCGTCACCAATCGCTCCTGCATAGCCTGCAGCAACGCCGATTGCGTCTTCGCTGGCGCGCGGTTAATCTCATCAGCCAGCAGGAACCCCGTAAACACCGGTCCTCGCACCAGCGTAAATTCATTCCGCTGCAGATTGAACACGTTCGTCCCCGTGATATCCGCCGGCATCAGATCGGGCGTAAACTGAATCCGCGCGAAATCGCAGCCCAGCACGCGCGCTAGTGTCCGAACCAGCAGCGTCTTCGCCAATCCCGGAACGCCTTCGATCAACGCATGTTGTCCCGTAAGGATCACGATTAGCGAAGCGCGAATAGCGTCCTCTTGCCCGATGATGACCTTCCGGATTTCGCCCTGCACGCGCTCAATCGTCGCGCGAAATGTCTCTAGATCTGCAATCATGAAATGATCCGTTTCGATCGGAGCAGCGTTTGAACCGCGCGAAAGCCGTTGACCGGCGTGGTCTCCGCACGTGAGACCACCTCCATCTCGCGAATCAGTTCCCCGCTGAGAGGGTGGCCCGCCTTCTTGCGTTCCGCTATACACGTCGCTAGTAGTTCACTCGCGGGCACGTTGCGCTCGAGCAGAATGGCGAATCCGGTCAGCGCATCGCGCCCCGCTGCAATCGGTTCCATCGTGTCCGCGGTGCGCGGAGGGAAGCTGGATGTGCTGCGCCACAGGAACAATCCCGCTAACACCAGCAACCCTGCCAGGAATCCATCCAGACGATACTTGCGGGCCAACCCCATCACCGTGCCACGTTCCTCTAAACCAAGGTGCGTCTCGTCGAAGCGAATGCGCGGTACTTCCCCGAGTAGTTGCAAAATTAACGCAGGTCGCAGATCGTCGTTCATCGCTTCATTCGTCAGCAGCCAGGATGAAGCCACCAGCAACACCTTGCCGCTGCCAAACGAACGCTGTACGATCACCGGCCGGTCTCCTTCGCTCCGCACCACACTCCACTCCTTGCCTGCGCCGAAAACCAGCGGCCAAATTTTGTCTCCGCCGGTGCTCTCGACAACAATTCCCCAGCGCTTCGCCAACGCCGAGTTCTTCGCCCCGTCGCTCTTCCGGTAATCACGTGCGCGTTCATTAAACCCGACCACCACCCGATTCCCGGCGTTCGCCAGAGCCTGCACTGCGGTCAAATTATCCGACCTATCCAGCCACCCGAACGGATCCACGCCCACCACCACAATCGCTGCTCCGTCGCCGCGCCAACTCACCAACGGGCGATAAGACCGCTGCACGTCCCACGCGCCCGTCGCTTCCAACCCTTCATACAAAGCCTTCAGCCCCTGAGGGTCGGCACGCAGCGACGAATATGGTGGATACAAGTCGCCCATTCGCAGCCGCAGGTGAAAAACAAACACCAGCCCAGACAGCAGCAGAACTCCTAAAGCAACCAGCGCCGCCAGGCTACGCACCGATCAGCGCTCGCATCGCCATGAGGTTCCGCTCCATCAACTCCACTTCGCCCGAACCCTCTTCGCGGTCTCCATACCACGCGCTCTCGAACACCGCTCGATTCTTCGAAAACAGCAGCGTTGCTTCTTCCGATCGGCTCCGTATCCGCAGCTCGCGCTCATATTCGCGATTCGACTTGAACCGGCTCACCGTCACCAAACCCGCAGTTCCCATCCATGCCAGATTCGCTAGGTAGACGGACCGCAGCGCCACCCGGTAATCTCCACGCGCCATCGCATCACGCGCCAACCGGAGCCATTCGTCCTCCGGCAGTTCCGTCGCCAGCACCTCTTCCGCCAGCGGATCCACTGCGCGCCCAGGCCCATTCAATCCAGTCACGCTTAACTTTCTCGGCTTAAAAAATACCCGCAGCAACCCCGCGCACAGCAGCAGTGCGATCAAACCCAGCAACGCAATAATCGCCCATCGCACTGTCTCCCCAGGAGAACCTCCTCGCGACGCCGAGATCTCGATCGGTTCCCGGAGAAACAACTGACGGAGCCACTCCCCGAATCGGTCCAAAACTCGCCCGATCCACCGGCCGGCACGACGCAGCCCGTCAACCGCTGCATCGAGCCAGGTGTTACCCGTTGTCGGTTCTCCGGTGCCTGGCCGGACCGCGGCCCATGCGTACTCAGGCTTCTGCAGAACCTGGTGAATACGCCCCTGCAACTCCGCAGGCGATACCTCACGCGCCGTTCCCGGTCCGGTCAATAGCCCTAATCCCAGCAGCACCACCGCAACCCTGCGCAGTGCCGCACGCAGATCCGCGCCAGTCTGCACCGACTGCCCCGCGAAGCAGCGCACCACATACACCGCCTGCAGCAACGGATCGATCGCTAGCCATGTCAACGAACCCGCCGCCATGAAGAACGTCCACGTCAGAATTGCGCGCGGATTGCTCACCAGCTCATTGTCATAGCCCGTAAAGACAGTCGAAAGGTAAGGAAGCGCTGCCAGCAACGCAGCCGCGTTCACCATCACCATCGCGGTGAATGGCGTCAACCAAACCAGAATCATCCAACTCTGCGCTTTCCCCAGCCCGGCCTGTCGTGCCGCTTCCCGCCACCACCCGGCTGCCCCCGAAGCGTCATCTTCTTCCAATGCAATGAGGTTTCGAAAGAAAGCCACCGTCCAGGCGAAAGGCAGCACCGCGACAATGCTCAGCGGCAGCATCAGCAGCTTGATCCCCTGCGCAAAAGTCTGTGCGAGACTCCACGCCCGCCGATTTCTATGTCCCGCGATATGTCCGGCCAGCTTCGCTCGCAACTCCGCCGCGAATCGTTGCTTAGAGATCTGTAGCCCGAAAAACAATCCCGCCATTGCCATCGATCCCCACACGCGTTCGCCGCGCGTCGTCTCGCTGGTTGTTAACCGCCCCACCGCGTACACCGTCGCCAGCACCATCGGTACCGCTCCCAACGCGTACCTGACCCATGCCGCCGAGTTCGCGGACCGAAGCAGCGCCACCGCGTCCTCCAGAACCTCAAGCGCCGGCCTTTCCGTTATCGCGCGTGCCAGGTGCGCACCTCGGGATGGGGTTGAAAGATCGTTGCCGCCCCTTCGCTCGCCAGGAAAAAGAACAGCCAGGCCGCTAGCATTCCGCCCGCTGCCACGCCCACCGCTCGTAGCCGCCGGCGAGTTCCGCCCCCGGCGCCAGCTTTCGCACTCACCTTCGCAATGCACCCCGAACACAGCAGTCGCCCCGCGTGTTCGGTCACGCACTCCCGGCAGTAATCCAGACGGCATTCCGGACAACGGCACGCGGCCTCGCGCGCCGGGTGGTTGCGACATCGCCGCTGCGCAAATGCGAACGCGCTCATTCGCTCTGCCCCCGTCCATTCATCAACAACACGGCACTCCCCACCACGCCCAGCAATACTTCCCCGCCCAGGATCAATCGATTGAACGCGGTCAGCGCTCTCGTCGTGTTGTTCCGCCTCCCTTGCGCGATAGCGACCGCTTGCAAAACGCTCGGCACCATCGTGGTTGTGTAAAGCTCCACTCCCAGAAACCCGAGCAGCACAATCATCAGAACGCGGACAGCCCTCGTCCCCTTGCGTCGCAGCGTCTGAATCAACGCAGTTGCTACGGCGACCATGCTTCCCAGGAAAACCGCATAATTAGCCACTTTCCCGAAATTGCCCAGCGAGCCGACGTGCCGCCAGTCGAGCACCGCCCCCAGAAACATCGAGCCCACCGCGATCCAGCACGAGATCGGGACACCTCCCCACACGCCCGCCACGGCAATTCCCTGTTCCGGCGCTTGGACCGATGTCCCCGCCTGCGTCTCCAGCATCTGGGCTTCCCGCGTCTCCAGTTGCGGGATCCAGTCCTCCACCAGTTCGCCCTGCGCCGCGCGCGCATGACCCGCAATTTCATCGATCGCCTTCCATGCGCTGCCGATGCGGTGCAGCGACGGCAATTCGTCCAGGCTCACGGCCGTCTGTACGTGGCACACGCAGCTGCGGAAAAAGCTGATATACGCCATGTAGCCCGCAAAGATCCAGATCAGCGCGAGCGCCACGTCGTACTCCAACGCGAAACGCGTGAAGTAAAGAATCAGCGCGGCCACTAAACTCCCGACAAACCCGCCCATCACCCAAACCGAAAAACCGAAGCGCGGTGCCTTTCGAAGAATCACCGCTTGAATGTCTTTGAGGTAATAGCGTTTGTACTCCTCGGAAACGCGGAGATTCTTAACTGCCAGAATGTGATCGCTGCCCAGCCAAAGGCTCGCTCCGCGCAACACGCCGCGCCGTCCCCCGGGCAATCTTCGATAAGGGAAATCTGCCATCGAAAGACGCTACCTATGCAGCTGAAGCGTGTAATAGAGGATCACAACTAGGGCCACCAACCCACCTGTCTCGAGCGTGCCGATCACGATCGCCAAGATGAACCGCCACTTGTTGCGTGGCACTAAGCTCGAGGGCTTGCTCCAGTTCTTAATAGATAGAAAAATAGCAGCCGGCCCGGTCACCGCCCAAAAGGGATAAATCGGCCCGGCAACTATCGCCACCCCCAGCGCCAACGAATCCCAAAGCGTACGGTGCGTCTCCAACTCGCCTACCTTGCCTTCTCTGCTTACTAACTCCAAGCACCCCGGGCAAACCGTCGTGCCCCTGAATTCCACCGTACACAATGCGCAAATGAAACGTCCGCATCGCGAGCAAGCGTTTACTGCCCGCTTTGTCGCATGTTGAAAGCAGCTCGCCTCCCCTTCGGCCAGAGTTAAAGCGGACGCAGGAATCGTCTCGGCCGCCCGGAACATCGCCGGAAATACTCGCACTAGAATGCTGTTTGAGCATCCCGGACACACCCGCATCTCCGGAGCGTTCAACGTCTCCGGCGGAAGAAAGCTTCCGCAGCCTGTACACGCGATCGACACGCCCGGTGGTTAAAATGTCCTACGGAGCATAGATCACGCGCGTGTTGCAGATATGGTCATGCAAGGCGCGCTTCTGGGAGTCGAAGGCCGCGATGATGTAGCCGATGAACAAAATCAGCGAGTCGAGTATGTAACAGAAGTAGCGGCCTGTCGCCAGACCTGTGGAGATCGGCGCTCCGTTCGTTGTGATTACTTTCAGCCCCAGCGCCATCTTACCCGGCGTAGCCGCATGCCGCGTGAGAAAGTACACCTGGTAACCAATACCGATCGCGGCGTTGACCAGGTAAGTGATGCCGAGCGTTGCATAGAAATGGCTTCCGATTCCCAGCGGCCGGCTCACCTCTAAAGGATTCCCGGCAACCAACCCCACCACGAGATTCACCAGTAAGTTGGCCGCACCCAAAATCAGCCCGTCAATGCAAATGGCCACAAACCGAATCCAAAAACCCGCATAACGGACGGGCGCCATGCTCACTGGCACGCCTTCCCGCACGCGTTGCAGAAATCTGTCCTTGCAGTCCGCGCAAACCCGGCTCTGCCCGTACTGCATGAGGTCCTCTGCGGGAAAACTCCGCCCACACTCGGTGCAGAACGATCCCGGAGCATGCGCGCCGGGAGCATGAGCATGTTCCGTGAAGGTCCCCACTGACGCCGCGCCCACCGGAGACGCCGCACCGCCCATCACCTCACGGTAAGGACGCCACTCGCTCATCCCGGCCTGCCACACCAAACTATCCGGAGTAATAACCCCTTCCGCTGCTAACCGCTGTACTTCTTCTTCGGAAACAGGGCCGGCCTGCGCTCCGTTTCGGGTGTAGTACCAGTCCATGGACGCTCAGTTTAGCCTAAGATGGCTACTTTTTTCATGCTCAATTGGGACTCTCCCGCTATCTGAACCGTACTCCGCAGCGGTTTTCCCAACGTCGGCCAGGAAACTACCATTTCATCGCCATCCTCCAGTTCCACGCCCGCCCCGAAGCTAAATGCGTCCGCGCCAAAGAAATGCACATGCGCGTCCCCAGGCCGGCAATGTTCCGGATATTTGAAATGGTGATGCTCCAGGTTCTCCACCGAATACGACATATTCCGCTCCCCGGAGTAGATCGCGGCCGACCACACGACATGGCCGCCACGTTCAATGCGAACCTCCCCGTCTAAGCTCGCGAAATCCACACCCGTCACCAGTTCCGGACCGATTGCGCATTCCCGTAACTTTGACGGCGCCAGATAGAGGTAGTTCTTCCGCTCCATTTTGTGATCGGAAAACTCGTTCCCGGTAACCAACCCGAGCCGGTAGGGCGTCCCATCCGGCCCCACCAGATAAACACCCGCCACCTCCGGTTCTTCCCCACCATCGTCCCCAAAAGCGGGAACATGAAGCGGCTCACCATGCGCTCGCAGGATCGAGCCGTTCCCCTTGTAGAACCACTCCGGCTGCACCCCAATCTGCCCGGGCGCCGGCGATCCGCCCTCCAATCCCCACTGGTACATCCGCATGCTATCGGTCACCACCGTAGGCTGCTGCTGATGCATCCGCGCCCGATTCTCCGCGCTCGCCTTGTGCGTCAACCCGGTCCCGCTCACGAGGCAGCGCGCCGGTTCCGTCGGATGATCAAACGGAGTCAACAACTTCCATTCCGACTGTCCCGCGTACACGTCTTCGTAGAAGAGCTTTTCCCCGCTCCTGTCGGCATGGGCCACGCTGTCGAGCATCAAGCCGCGCTCAATCGCCGCACTAGCCAAGTCGTACATCGTGCAGTACGTTCCTAAGAACTGAAGTTCGGCCTCTTCGACCACTGCCACGCGGCGGCCGTGCTCGGGATGGCGGATCTGAACCAGATGCATAGCGGTGTTGCCCTCATCATCGCGCAAACGCCACAACCGCTATATCCGTTTGCGCGAAATCGTTCCCCTTACAAAGAATCGGCTCCCCGGACGCCCGGGCCAGTGCATAAACACAGCAGTCGCCGAAATTCAGCGACGCTTTGTGTCGACCCTTTCCGAATTGCCGAAAAGCCATGCGCGCCAGCTGACCGTGCTCCTCGGTGAAGCTGACGATTTCGGCTTGAATCACCCCTAGAAAGGAATCCAGAATCAACGCCGCTTGCGCACCGAATCGGCCTTCCAGCGCAAGGCTCGCCTCCACCAGCGTGACGGCGGAAACGAGACGCCGCTGCGAGTCTGCCAAGGCGAAGCGAATAAGTAGCGCGTCTGGTTCTTGGGTGATCACGCTGAAAATGGCCGATGTATCGATCACCATCTCATTCAGGAATGCCTTGCTCGTCGTATCCGATGATTTCATCGGGCGTGCGTGCGTCGAGAACCGGAAGCTCGGATGCGCGTTCCACCAAGAGCTGTATCCGTCCAAGCATGATCTCTCGATCGGGAGAAAAACGTGGTTGTCGATCCAGTCGCTCCCTTAAAGAGTTTTTAACCGCTTCAGTAAGAGTCTCCCCCGTGCGTGTGGAAAGCGCCTTCGCTAGTCGGTAAACCTCGGGATCTTTGATATTAAGTGGAGGTAGTTTCACGCGAATCCTCCTTTCCTCCCAAGCTTACTCCAAACTACCTCTTGATAAACCCGCCGCATTCTGCAAAAGTACAGTGATAGGCGAACAAAAGGCGAATGATTTCCCGGCCCTACACCGAACTCCACGTCCGCTCCGCCTTTAGCTTCCTCCAGGGCGCCAGCCTCCCCGAAGAATACGCCGCCATGGCCGCGGAATATGGCTACTCTTCCCTCGGCCTGCTCGATACCGACGGATTCTACGGCTCTCCGCGCTTTCACCTCGCCGCCACCAAAGTCGGCATCCGCGCCCATATCGGAGCCGAGATCTCCTGTACCGACGGCGGCCGCTACCCGCTTCTGATCAAGAACCGCACCGGTTACCAGAACCTCTGCCGCCTATTGACTCGCATGAAGATGCGCGTTCCCAAGAACACGCCCACCGCAGCTACCCCGGAAGAACTTGCCGAATTCGCCTCCGGCCTGATCTGCCTCACCGGTGACGAATCCGGCCCTCTCGCCGGCGCTCTCGCGCAGAAGAACGGCCGCGCCTGCCTGGAGCGCCTCATCCACACCTTCGGCCGCTCCAACGTCTACGCCGAAGTGCAGCGTCACTCCGATCGCGAGGAAGAAATGCGGAACGAAGCCACCATCTCGCTTGCCCGCTCCCTCAAGATTCCCTTGGTCGCTACCGGCGGCGTTTGCCATGCCCGTCCTGAACAGCGCCAGATCCTGGACGTCTTCACCTGCCTCCACCACAAAACTACGCTCGCCCAGGCCGGACGTCTCCTGGCCCGTAACTCCGCCCGCCATCTACGCCCCCCCGAAGAGATGGCCCGCCTTTTCGCGGATCTTCCTGACGCCCTTGCCAACACCCAAGGCGTCTCCTCCCGGCTCAACTTCACCCTCTCCGACCTCGGCTATCAGTTCCCCGAGTATCCCGTTCCGCCCGGCGACACCCAAATGTCTTTTCTGAGGAAACGAACCGACGAGGGCGCACGCCGCCGCTACCGTCCCTATCACGACCGCGCCCGCCACCAGATCGAGCGCGAGCTCGCCCTCATCGAAAAGCTCAACCTCCCCGGCTACTTCCTCATCGTCTGGGACATCGTCAATTTCTGCCGCGAGGAAGGCATCCTGGTTCAGGGCCGCGGCTCCGCCGCCAACAGCGCCGTGTGCTACTCGCTCGGCATCACGGCCGTCGACCCCGTCGGCATGGAACTGCTCTTCGAACGGTTCCTCTCCGAAGAGCGCGGCGAATGCCCCGATATCGATCTCGACCTCCCCTCGGGCGACCGCCGCGAGCGCGTCATCCAGCACGTCTACCAGCGGTACGGCAAACTCGGCGCCGCCATGACCGCCAACGTCATCACCTATCGTGGCCGTTCCGCCGCTCGTGAAGCCGGCAAAGTGCTCGGCTTCGAAGTGGAAACCCTCGACCGCCTCTCGAGCCTCGTCCCCATCTGGGGCTGGAAAGACCCCGCCAACACCCCCGATAAACAGTTCCGCGATGCCGGCCTCGATCTCAACCATCCGAAGATCCGCAAGTTCCTCGAACTGGTCGTCGGCCTTCAGGACCTTCCTCGCCATCTCGGCCAGCACTCCGGCGGCATGGTCATCTGTCAGGGCAGCCTCGCCAACGTCGTCCCCCTCGAACCCGCGTCCATGCCCGGCCGCGTCGTCGTCCAGTGGGACAAGGAAGATTGTGCAGATTTGGGCATCATCAAGGTCGATCTGCTGGGCCTCGGCATGATGGCCGTCCTCGAAGACTGCCTCCTTCTCATCCGCGACCACTGGGGCGAAGAGATCGACATCGGCTGCCTCCCGCCCGATGATCCCGGCGTTTACGGCGCACTCCAAAAGGCCGACACCATCGGCTGGTTCCAGGTCGAAAGCCGCGCCCAGCAGGCCTCCCTGCCCCGCATGCTTCCCGAGCGCTTCTACGATCTCGTCGTCCAGGTCGCCATCATCCGCCCCGGCCCGATCGTGGGCAAAATGGTGCATCCCTACCTCGCGCGCCGTCAAGGCCGCGAGGTAGTGGAACCGCTCCATCCCCTGCTCGAGCCTGTCCTCGCCCGCACCCTCGGCGTCCCCCTGTTTCAGGAACAACTCCTCCGCATGGCCATGGTCGCGGCCGACTTTACCGGCGGCGAAGCCGAGGAACTCCGCCGCGCCCTCGGCTTCAAACGCTCCGAACAGCGCATGAAACGAGATCGAGGTCAAACTGCGCGCCGGCATGACCCGTAACGGCATCGCTGGAGACACGCAAGACCGCATCGTCCAGTCCATCACCTCATTCGCGCTCTACGGATTCCCTGAATCGCACGCCGCCAGCTTCGCCCTGCTCGCCTATGCCAGCGGCTACTTCAAAACGAATTACCTAGCGGCCTTCACCTGCGCCATCTTGAACAACCAGCCGATGGGGTTCTATCATCCCGCCGTCCTGATCAAAGACGCGCAGCGTCACGGCCTCCGCGTCCTTCCCGTCAACATCACCCGGTCCGATTGGAACTGCACCATTGAAGAGGATGGCGTCCAGCGCTACGTCCGCCTCGGCCTGCGCTACGCCCGTGGACTCCGCGCCGAAACCGGCATAGCCATCGTCTCCGCACGCCTCCATGCGCCCTTTCAAAGCGTTGACGACCTCGCTCTCCGTGTCCCCACCCTTCGCCGTGACGAAATGAATCGGCTCGCCGAAATCGGCGCACTCAACCCGCTCGATCCCGCGCACCGCCGCGACGCTCTCTGGAAAGCCGGACGCGCCGCCCGTCCCGCTGGTCCGCTCCTCGAAACCGTCCCCGAAACTGCGCCCGATACCCCGCTCGCGCCCATGTCCACCGAGGAGCGCATCACTGCCGACTACCACGGCACCGGCGTCACCGTCGGCAAGCACCCCATGGCTCACCGCCGCGCCGAGATGAACCAACTGGGCGTCACTCCCGCGAATGATCTGAAAAAGGTTCGCCCCGGCGGCTTGGTGCGAATCGCCGGAAACGTCATCGTCCGCCAGCGCCCAGGTACCGCGGCGGGCATCGTGTTCTTGAGTATTGAGGATGAAACCGGAATCGCTAATGCCGTCGTCATGCCCGACATTTTTGCCGACCGGCGTCTGCTGCTGGTGACGGAGCCCTGGCTGTTGGTCGAAGGCAAAATCCAGAACGTCGACAACGTGATCCACGTCCTCGCCGCCAAAATCGAAAAGCTACCCTACCGCACGCAAGCCGCGCCGTCGCACGACTTCCATTAAGAGAAGCTCAGACTTCTTAGAAACGCGACGCTTTCCTCCGCAAATCGCGCCGATGCAGCCGCCCGACCACTGCCACTTCGTCGCTCGTCGGAATCACCTCAAACGACGTCCCTTGCAGCGGTGTCATCTTGACCATCTCGTGAAAATACTGATTCAGCAGCGAGACCTCGATGTACACCGAGTTTGGCCCCGTAATATAGAACTTCCCCGGACCGTCCTGGTGAATCAGGTTCACCGTGGCCGCCACCAAAGCCCGCTTCCAAATCTTAAAGTGGATCCACGTCCTCGCCGCCAAAATCGAAAAGCTACCCTACCGCACGCAAGCCGCGCCGTCGCACGACTTCCATTAAGAGAAGCTCAGACTTCCTAGAAACGCGAAGCGCTTTCCGCCGCAAATCGCGCCGATGCAGCCGCCCGACCACTGCCACTTCGTCGCTCGTCGGAATCACCTCAACGACGTCCCTTGCAGCGGTGTCATCTTGACCATCTCGTGAAAATACTGATTCAGCAGCGAGACCTCGATGTACACCGAGTTTGGCCCCGTAATATAGAGCTTCCCCGGACCGTCCTGGTGAATCAAGTTCACCGTGGCCGCCACCAAAGCCCGCTTCCAAATCTTAAAGTGGATCCACGTCCTCCCGCCAAAATCGAAAAGCTACCCTACCGCACGCAAGCCGCGCCGTCGCACGACTTCCATTAAGAGAAGCTCAGACTTCCTAGAAACGCGAAGCGCTTTCCGCCGCAAATCGCGCCGATGCAGCCGCCCCGACCACTGCCACTTCGTCGCTCGTCGGAATCACCTCAAACGAAGTACCTTGAAGCGGGGTCATCTTGACCATCTCGTGCAAATACTGGTTCAGCAGCGAGATCTCGATGTATACCGAGTTTGGCCCCGTAATGTAGAACTTCCCCGGACCGTCCTGGTGAACCAGGTTCGCCGTGGCCGCGGCCAGAGCCCGGTGCCACATCTTGGCGAACGCCCCGCACTTCGAATCGCCCAGCCGCGAACTCTCAAACACTTCCTCCGGCTCCATATCGAGGAAGCGCAGCCGCATCGCGCGGTATCCCATGATGCCTTCGAGATGGCCGACGCCGCCGCAGCCGCAGTACTGCTCTTTGGGATCGAGCGTCACCACCATGTGGCCGCATTCCCATGCGCCCTCAGCCCGCGGATAGCGCCCGAAGCCGATCCCGTTCCCCAAGCGTCCAGACCCGCACCAGCTTCTCCAGCGCGCCATGCGTCGCCGCCACACCGGCGGCCATCGCGTCGGCGTCGTTCATGACCAGCACCGGCACCTTGGAATTCACGCCGCTCAACACCGCCCCCATCGCCTGCTGCGAGGTTCAGTCCTTTGGCCTGTTGGACGTTCGGAGAGTCTTCGACCACCCCGTCGCGGATGATCCCGGGGAAACCGATCCCGATCGCATTTATCGTCTGCGGATCCACGGCGTTCTCGCGGCAAGCTCCCACGATCTGCTCGTATAGGCGTCCGCGCCAACGCGTCCGGCGGAAGCGAGAGCAAGCCCTCAATCGCGTGCACGCGCCCGATTACCTTGTGATCCTCTACAATCGCCCACCGCAATGATGGTCCGAGGCCACCACTCCCACCGCGCGTGATCCGGCTTTCCACAGGCATGCGACCTTCCTTTGCCCTCTACTGCAAACGTGGCCAGTTTGTTCAGCCCGTTGAACGCCGCCGCCTTGTAGCACTCCGCCAGAGTCGGATAATTGAAAACCGTCTCGACGAAATAGTCTACTTTGCCGCCCAGAATCAACACGGCCTGCCCGATGTGGAGCAGTTCCGACGCGCCTTCGCCGATGATGTGGATGCCCAGCAGCAAGCGCGTCTCGCGATGGAAAATCAGCTTCAGGCGCCCCGTGGTATCGCCGCGAATCTGGCCGCGCGCGATCTCCCGGTAGTACGCCACGCCGACTTCGTAAGGAACGTCCTCGTCGGTCAACTGCTCTTCCGTCTTGCCGATGAATGAGATTTCGGGAATCGTATAGATGCCGTACGGATAGTTGGCCGGATTCGAATGCGCGGCGACACCGAAAGCGTGCGCCGCCGCGATGCGTCCCTGCTCCATCGATACCGACGCCAGGCTGGGGAAACCGATCACGTCGCCCACCGCGAAAATATGCGGCTGCTTCGTGCGGAACTCCGCATCCACCGGAATGCTGCCCGCGCGAATCGGCTTCGATGCCCGCCGCCGCCAGGTTCAGATCGTCCACGCTGCCCTGCCGGCCCACCGCATAAAGCAGCGTGTCGCCGGCGATCTTCTTCTTGCTCAGCAGATTCGCAACCACGCCGCCCCCGGGCACCTCTTCCACGCTCTCCACTTCCTCGTTCAGGCGCATGGTCACGCGGTGGTCGCGCAGGTGATAAGACAGCGCCTCGATCATCTCCGCATCCGCGAACTCCAACAGCCGCGGCCGCTTCTCCACCAGAATCACGCGCACGCCGAGCGTCGCGAACATGCAGGTGTACTCCACCCCGATCACGCCGCCGCCGACCACGATCATCGACTTCGGAATATCCGGCATCTGCAGCATCTGATCGCTGTTGATGATCGTCGTGTTGTTCAGCGGCACCTTCGGACGACACCGCCGGGCGCGTTCCCGTCGCGATCACAATGATGGGGGCTTCGTACTCGGAAACGCCCTTGACGCTGGTGATCTTGACCGTCGTCGGGCTGGTGAACTGGCGCGCTCCCGAACAGCACTTCGATGTTGTTGCGGGAAAGCTGCGCCTGCGTGACGTCCACTTCGGTCTTGATCACGTGCTGCACGCGGAAAGAAAGATCGGCCATCGTGATCTTTTCCTTCACACGGTAGTTGATGCCGTAGATGCTCTGGTATTGGTAGCCGGATAAGTGCATCACGGCTTCCCGCATTGTTTTGCTGGGAATGGTGCCGGTGTTGATGCAAGCGCCGCCGACCACTTCCCGCTTCTCAACCACCGCCACTCGCCGCCCCGACTTCGCACCCTGAATGGCCGCCCGCTGCCCGGCCGGCCCGGAACCTATCACGATCAGGTCGTAGCTTTGCATCTGGTGTCTTTGAGTTTACGGGATCCTAGGCAGACAGTGCGCCCCGAAAACGAAACATCTCAGTTTTCCGTAGCACACTGTCAGACACGCCCGGTCCGCGGAACCGTCTTACTTCACCTGGAGGCTGTTCGAGCTATATCCGGTGCCCGCCGCTGTCGTGATCGCGATATCCCCGCTCACCGCGCCCGCCGGTACCGTGAACTTCAAAACACCCGATCCTACGCTCTTGAACGACGCCGGCATCCCGCCCACCATCACTTCCGTCACCCCTACGAAGTGCGCACCAAGCACGGTGATGGATGTTCCCGCGCTGGCCGTCGCCGGACGGAAAGCGCGCAATGTCGGTATCGGCTTCGGCAGCGTCAGGTTCAGTAAGTATGTCGCCCCGGAACTCGTCGCATTGGCGCCTGCTCCATGGGTTCCCCTGAGGTAACCCTGCGAATCGAGAGTTAAGCCCCCGCTTGGATTCGTCCCCGCTTTTGATGGGCTCGCATATAACGTGACGGCGCGCGTATTGACATTGAACTGAAACAAAGCATCCTGCGTCGCACTGAGCGGGTTGTACTCCTCACCGTAGAAGTTCCCATCGCTTCCTAACAACAGCGAAACCGGCGCTTCAATCCCCGGCTGCGAAGGGAAAGTGTAGACCGTCTGCGCCTGTCCGCTCGCCACTTGAATCACCTCGCTGCAATCCGGCGAGCATCCCGGCTGCGTGTAGTTGCTGCGGATCGTCGTAAACCACAAGCTGCCATCCGGCGCAATCACCAGCGGATCGCTGAACTGGCGCGCATACGCTTGGTCCGTCGACAACTCTGCGACCGTTGTAAACGTCGACGTTGAGATATCGAACGAAAAAACCGTCGCTTGGGTTGGATAAGGAGCTACGCTCGAAATTCCGTAAAGCACGGTGCCGTTCGCGAACACCGGCGTTCCCACCGGGAGGAACAGGCCGCTCGTGTCGTAATAAACCCGTGTCACCGCGCCCGACCGAAGATCCACGCGGTAAATGCCCCATCCGCCCGGTCCATCGCCGCCGCCGAATCCATACAACGCTCCATCGATTCCCTCGGCCAGCGCTCCTTGACCTGCGGATATTCCACCCTCGGCAGCCGTGAACGTGTAGACGGTCGAGTAAACACCGGATGGCGTCAGGCGGAAAATATTCCCCAGGTCCGGCAGCTCCCCATTCGAAACGCCATAGTAGTTTCCATCGCTCGCCTGCATCAGCTGATAGTTACCTGAACCTTCGTATAAGTGGTAGCCAAGCTGTCCCGACTTATCGGCGAACGTAACAATCGGAGTAACTTGACCCGCGGCCGTCATCGAGTAAATCATCCGGCTTCCGCTCTGATTATTTCCCGTGCCCTGCGTGACCCCTAGAAATTTTCCGTTTGCCAGTTCCAGCAAACCGAATTGCGGATCCGGACTGTCGCCGGAACCATTGAAAACATGTGTAACCGCGACTTGCCCTGTCGGGACGGCATGCGGAGCCGCTAATTCGTCGGTCGCAGCGTGCGACGACGCCGTTCCAACCAAAATGCAAAATACAAACAACACCGGTTTCATGTAAGGTTCTTGTAAGATATCGCGCAGTAACTTAGTACGCAATAAAACGCTTGTGAAACAACGTTCATTCGTTACTTATTAGGGAGAGAATGAACCATTGGTACTAATCCGGTCCAGGACTTGAGCCGGTTGGCGGAGAGAAAATCGGCTCGCTCGCCCCGCGACTCCTCCCAATGCAGCACGCGAAACGGCGCAGCCGCCTCCACAACGAACAGTTCGCTCGAACCGTCTTCTTTGCGCACGGCATACGAGTCCACCACGCGTCCGTTACGCACCGCATGCTCGCCGGAACGGCTCAATGCCGCTCCCTTCCACGCCAGCGTATGATGCTGCAAGCGCGCATCTCTCAGCCTGTTCAAGAGCACGACATCCTGCTGCTCTCCCGGTGTTAGCGCGGGTGCAGCTACCCCGCGCGCCCAAAACCAAAGCGCGTCTCCCGCAATCCCGTTCCGCGGGTAAGCGAGCGTGATCTGTTCGTCGCCCTCGCTCTCGAAAAAGCTGTATTGGTGAGACCGCACGCCAGTCGCATCCAGCAGCAGCTGATGGAAGAGTTGTCCATCCCACCCATGGAACGAAAAATCAGCCTTCGTCGCCGACCCCGGCACTCGCCCGTCTACCGATTGGAGCGCCACCACGGAAGTCGTCATCTCTTCGCGATTCTCCAAACCCTCCGCGTACCGCTCGATCCACAACATCTGCATCGCGGGAAAACCGTCCGCCGGCGCTGCCTTCCCGTTCTCCACCGGCACCCGTTCGTCTTCCGAGTAAGTCGCGCGGCGCACAATCACCGTGGCCGTGCCCTTCCGCAGCGCGCCGTCTCTTAGCCGCACCGTCTCATAACTCGAAACCTCGGCCGCTCCGTCGTCCCACTGCCGCCGGAACTCGGCATCGAACACCGGCGCTCGCAATGCCGTACCGCCCACCGGCGCAGCCGGCCGCTCCCCCCCGCATGCGCATAGCATCCAAACAGCTCCGGCAGCGGAGGCGAACAAAAAGAATCGGGACAGCAAGTTTCCTCTCCGAAAGTGTACTAACCTCACCCTTATGGCCTGGACCGGGTCCCCACGCTCGTCATGGCCCGCTCGCTCCTCCTGGTAGCCGCCCAAAATCGCTGATTGCCGCCGTGTTTACCCTTCAAGGCCATCCGAAGCCGCGCAAGTCAGCCGGTGTGCAAACTTTCATCGACCTCGCCTTCCCCCTGCTGATGGCAAAGCGCCTCCGCGCCGAAGGGCTCGGCATCCCAGGTTTCTACTAGAAAGGTTTCGGCCCCGCGACGCCCCTGCCGGCCTCCTTACTTCTGCGTCGCGCCGGTCTTCCTTGGCGCAGCCTGCTGAGCTGCCATTAGTCTCCGGTGTGGTGGTTCATCTGACCCGAAACCGAAGAGGTCACTTACCGGGCCATGCCTTTCTCCGCCTCCGCGTCCCAGTCAATGGATTTCCGCACCGCCATCCCCACCCTTCATCCCCACCGCTGATCCCCTCTTCACTTCCGCCTGCATGCTAGACTTTCGAATGATTTCCCCCCGCCTATGGAACGTGCCAGCCAAATCATCGGCAAGATCTCGGCTGCTCCGAAGCGCGCCCGGAATGCCAAATCTTCAGCCGATCCGCTTATCGATATCGAGCAGATCGCTTGTGCCGCCTGGCCCGCCGCGGTAGGCAAGAAGATCGCTCGCCACGCCCGCGCCGCCAAACTCGTCCGCCATCGCCTCATCGTCGAAGTTGAAGACGCCATGTGGCAGCGCAGCCTGTTCACCCTCAGCCGCCACGTGCTCTCTAACCTCGCTAAAGCGCTCGGCGCTGATATTGTCACCGATATCGAATTCCGCATCCTGCCCCCGCGCCGGGAACCGCAGCGTGCCGTATCCAGCCTGCCGCTACTCGCCGCTGACGAGTCGGACGCCATCGAAGACCCTGGCATGCGCCGCCTCTACCGCGCCGCCCGCCAAAAGGAACTCGCTTGAAACTGACGGAAAAAGAAGTACGCTACGTCGCCGATCTCGCCAACCTCCGCCTCACCGAACCCGAAGTGGAGAACATGGTGAAACAGCTCGGCGCCATCCTCGAGCACATGGACCGCCTCAGCGAAATCAACACCGACGGCGTCGAGCCCATGCGCCAGGTCTTGTTCCCCGCCGAGGAGACCGCCACGCTCCGCGCCGACGAACCGCGCCCCACACTTACCAATGACGAAGCCCTTGCCAACGCTGTCTACCCCGGTCAAGGCTACTTCCGTGTACCCCGCGTAATCGAGCGCTAATCCCATGGACATCTCGAACCTCACCATCGCGTCCGTGCGCGAAGGGCTCCGCACGAAAGAGTTCTCCGCGGTCGAGCTCACCGAAGCCGTGCTCCGCTTTGCCGAGCGCGAGAACCCCTCCACCAACGCCTATCTCCGCCTCTCCCCGGAACGCGCCCGCGATGCCGCACTCCGCGTCGATCGCCAACTCGCTGATGGCGTGGAACCCGGTCCGCTGGCTGGCGTCCCCGTCGCCGTAAAAGACGTCATCGTCACCAAAGGAATCGTCACCACCTGCGGCTCGCGCATGCTCGAGAAGTACGTTCCCCCTTACGACGCGACCGCCGTCCAGCGCCTCGAAGCCGCGGGCGGCATCATCCTCGGCAAGACCAACTGCGACGAGTTCGCTATGGGCTCGTCCAACGAAAACAGCGCCTTCGGACCCGTCCGCAACCCCGTCGCTCTCGACCGTGTCCCCGGCGGATCGAGCGGTGGGTCGGCAGCCGTGGTCGCCCAAGGCACCGCCGTCGTCTCGCTCGGCTCCGATACTGGCGGCTCCGTCCGCCAGCCCGCGGCGTTCTGCGGCGTCGTCGGCGTCACCCCCACCTACGGACGCGTCTCCCGATACGGGCTCGTCGCTTTTGCCAGCTCCCTCGACCACATCGGTCCCTTCGCGCGCAACGTCGCCGATGCCGCCACGCTGCTCCAGGTCATCGCCGGACGCGACCCGCTCGACGCCACCTCCGCGCCCGCGCCCGTCCCCGACTACGCGGCTCACCTGACGGGCGATGTCCGCGGTCTCAAGCTCGGGCTTCCGCGCGAGTATATGCAGGACGCCAACGCCGAAACCGTCGACCAGATCGCTCAATCCGCCGACCGCTTCCGTGCCCTCGGCTGCGAGGTCCGCGAAATCTCGCTCCCCGCTACGCGCTACGCGATTGATACCTACTACGTCATCGCCACCGCGGAAGCCAGCTCCAACCTCGCCCGGTACGATGGCGTCCGCTACACCATGCGCGCCTCCGTCAATGGAGGCACTCTCAGCGATATGTATCGCGCCACCCGCGGCGAAGGCTTCGGTCCCGAAGTCAAGCGCCGCATCATGCTCGGCACCTACGTCCTCAGCCATGGCTATTACGACGCCTATTACCTTAAGGCCCAAAAGGTCCGCGCCATGATCTCCGATGATTTCTCGCGCGCCTTCACCGAGGTCGACGCCATCCTCGCGCCCGTTTCTCCCTTCCCTGCCTTCAAACTCGGCGAGAAGGTCGACGACCCCATGGCCATGTACCTCTCCGACATCTTCACCATCACCGGTAGCCTCGCCGGTATCCCCTGCATGAGCGTCCCCTGTGGACTCACCGCCGAAGGCCTCCCCGTCGGCCTCCAAATCCTCTGCAAACACTTCGACGAAACCCGTATGTTCCGGCTCGCCCACGCGTTCGAAACAGCCGGCGCGTAAACGCGTTTCAATCGTTGACCGGGAGTAACGCTGGCGATACCCTCACCCCGCAGTTACAGCTGGAGGGAAACTTGCCGAAGAAACCGCTACCACTCATTGCATCTTGCTCCTGACTTCCGCGTGGGGATCCAACCTCCGCGCCGAAAACATCTGCATCAACGCGTTCAGTGGAACCGTCACCTTACGCGCTTAACCGCGAACTCGCCGGCACCGTATCCGCCAAAGCTCCGGCTCTGTGACCGGACGATCCTACGGCGCCCTTGCCTCCTGTGGCGCCAACGGCAATTTCCCGTTGACGGGCTCCTTCGTCGCCGATAGCGGCAACGTTGTCCTCGGATTTCTCGTCAGCGCCGTAGCTGTCGGCTGCGGCTCGATCGAAGTCAAGGTCGTGATCGACCCGCCCTCTCTGACCGGAACACTCGAGCTTTACAACGCGAAAAATCTCTTTAGCAACTCCGGCCCGGTTACCATTACCTCGTGCCCTGCCGGCGCATCCAGCCTATCCAAGAACCTTCCGGTTGCCACGCGCGATGCCCAGAGCATTAAAGTCTCCTCCACCAGTTCCACAGGCGCGTCCGCACCCACATCAGCCTCCAGGATTTCTTCGCCGAGTTCTCCCGTTAGTTCCCCTTCTACTCATCACACGGGCCCGGTCGACTGACCGGGCCGGTGCAATCTTGCCTCAGCCGCCACCACCCTAGCCCATTTGTGTTAGCCTCATGGAATTCATTTCCACTCGGACCGCCCAGTAGCGATCCGCACCAGGGGGTTAGCCGATGCAGTTCTCTTCCGCGCGCGCCGTCTTTGCGGCGCTGCTTGTCCTTTCTTCTTCCGTTCCCCTGCTCGCGCAGGATGCCACCGGGAAAATAGCCGGTAATATTACTGATCCGAGCGGCGCTGCCATCGTGGGCGCCAAAGTAGCAGTCACTAACCTCGGCACCCAAGCCAGCCAGGAAACCACCACCAACGCCAGCGGTTATTACCAGGTCCTTCAACTCCCCATCGGAGCGAAATACGAGGTCGCTGCCGAATTTGCCGGATTCGATCGCGCCGTCAACCGCCCCGACACTGTGCTCGACATCAACCAGACTCTGCGCGTTGACATAGCCCTTCAGGTCGGCGCCACCAGCAACACCGTCACCGTCGAAAGTCAGGGCTCCACCGTCGAAACCGAGCAGGCTGTGGTGGGCAACGTCGTCAGCGGACAAGCCATCTTCGAACTTCCTCTGAACGGCCGCAACACGCTCGATCTGCTCGCCACGCAGCCCGGCGTAACAGCCACCAACCCGGATAGCGGCGCAGCCGGAGGTTACAGCATCGGCGGTCAGCGCACCGATTCAGTCACTTACCTGCTCGACGGCGGCAACAACAACAACCTCCTTAGCAACGGCGTCGTCGCCAATCCCAATCCCGACTCCGTCGCCGAATTCCGCGTCCTCGAAAGTAACTACGGAGCGGAATATGGCCGCAACGCCGGTGGCGTTGTCAGCATCGTCACCAAGAGCGGAACCAATCAATTCCACGGCACCGCTTACGATTACCTCCGCAACGAGGATCTCGATGCCAATCGCTTCTTCAACAACGAACAGGGTCTTGACCGGCCCATTCTGAAACGCAATCAATTTGGCGGCACCCTCGGCGGACCCATCACCGTTCCCAAGCTCTACAACGGCAAAGACAAGCTCTTCTTCTTCTTCTCCTATGAAGGCCAGCGCCAAACTCAGTTAGTCCAGGCCGGCAAAGTCAACACCTTCACGCCTGCCGAGGCGAATGGCGATTTCTCTCAGGCAGGGAGCGGCGGCGGACCCGATCCCGGTGTCGTCACCTTCCTGCAGAACAATCCGTACCTTCAAAGCAACTCCACTCTGGCCGCGCAAGGCGTCATCGATCCCACTAAGATCGATCCCATCGCCCAGAAATATCTGACTCTCGGCTTGATTCCCACCTCGAGCACCGGCTACCTATTCCCGCAAGCCAGCGCGCTGAATAACTACGATCAGTTCTTAGGGAAGTTCGATTACTACCTCACTAGCCGCGACACGATCAGCGGTACGTTCACCACCACGGACAACCCCAACACCAGTCCCTTCGCCAACGCGAACGTCACCGGCTTCACCGATGCTTATGAAGTAATCTCCTACTTCGGTAACGTCACCTACACCCATACATTCGCTCCCACCCTGCTAAATGAGTTCCGCGTAACCGCGCAGCGCCATCACAGCGCCAATGCTACCCCGCAAGGCTCCTTCGCCAGCGCCACTTCCAACTCCCTGGGCATCGGCATCACGCCCGATCAAGCTACCGGGCCCACCGATCTTTACTTCCTCGGCAGCGGGCTCAGTATCGGCTACAGTCCGAATGGCCCCACTTCCTTGATCGATAACACCTACGCCTTTTACGACAACGTCTCCTGGACCCGAGGCAAGCACAGCATGAAGTACGGCTTCTACTTCTCGCCGTATCAGAACAACACTCTCTACGACTTCTATGTCAACGGCGCTTACTATATGTATGGCCCCAGCACTTACACGGGTTCGGGTAACGACTTCGCCGACTTCCTCCTCGGAGCTCCGGACGAATATCTCCAATTCGGCAGCGCCCCCTCGAATATCCGGTCAAATCAGTACTCGGCCTTTGCACAGGATCAGTGGCACGTGCGCAAAAACCTCACCCTGACCGTCGGCCTGCGTTATGAATACTCGACGCCCAAGTACGACACTCAAGGCCGCTCGTTCTCTTACTTTCCCGGCGCCCAGTCCCAACGCTTCGTAAACGCTCCCACCGGCCTCCTCTTCCCCGGTGACCCCGGTGCCCCGAAGGGCTCCAACTTCCCGGACAAGAACGACTGGGCACCGCGCTTCGGCTTCGCCTGGGACGTCTTCGGCAATGCCAAAACCAGTCTCCGCGGCGGCTTCGGCGTCTTCTACGACATCCTCAAAGGTGAGGACAACCTCCAGTTCAACGGACAAGCACCCTTCTTCGGTTATTCGGACCTGTACTTCAACGCGCCCAACTCAACCAGCGCCTCGGTCAGTCCGTTCGCCTCTCCTTACCCTGCCGCCGGCGCGGCTAATCCGTTCCCCTCGACTCCGCCGCCTTCTAACCTCGACTTTGGAGCCAAGGGTTTCCTCCCCTTCGGTGGCGGCGGCGTGTACTTCGTTGACCCCAACCTGCGCACCCCGTACGTCTACCAGTACAATGTGTCGCTCGAACAGCAGTTAGCCTCCAACACCGTCCTCGAACTCTCCTATGTCGGCTATGACGCGCACAAGATGACGTCATTAGTTGATAACAACCCATTTATCCTGGGTACCAACACGCGCCTGCAGAACACGCTTCCGGGCGCCGACTATAGCTACCTGAGCACCTTCGAAAACGTGGGCAAGGCGAACTACAACGCGCTCCAGGCCTCGTTCACTAAACGCTTCGGCGGTGGATCCGGCTCTTACTTCAATAACTCCTTCTTGCAGGTCTCCTACACCTGGAGTCACGAACTGGATAACGTTTCCGGATTCCGCGAACGTAACTCTTCCGTTCCCTACTACGATCACGACCTCTTCCACGCTTCCGGCGACACCGACCTCCGCCACACGCTCGCTATCTCCGGCGGATGGGAACTGCCGTTCGAAAAGATGTGGACCCACGGCCCCAAACTCCTCACCAAAGGCTGGTCCCTCTACCCCATAATGCAGTTCCATACCGGATTCCCGATTGAGGTGTATGCCGGGCTTTCCACCAGCCGCACCGACCCCGGTCCTTCCGGCGCCGGGGATGCGGGCAACGTCCGCGCCGACCTCACCACCTCTCACCCCACCACCTACAATCCCCAGAACTTCCAAACCATCAATGGAAGCACCGGAAACTATTACCTGAACCCGTCCGACTACACCAACACCAATCTCTTGAATCTCGACAACATCGCCTATAACGACGCTTCTCAGTTAAACGGCCAGTACACCTACGGCACCCTCGGACGCAACGCGCTCCGCGGCCCCGGGTTCATCAACCTCGACCTGTCCCTCGCCAAGCACTTCTACTTCTCCGAGAAGTTCGACACCGAACTGCGCGCCGATATGTTCAACGTATTCAATCACGCCAACTTCGCCAACCCCGATACCAACATCGACGACAACACCTTCGGACAGATCTCCGACACGCGCGACCCCCGTATCGTCCAACTCGCTCTGCACGTCCGCTTCTAGCTCGTTGGGCCGCCGGATACATTTCCTCCGGCGGCCCGCCCCATTCCCCGTCTCCGACCTCGGTAGCATAGAAGCATCACAGAGGAGACACAATGCCATTCGAATTACCCCCGCTACCCTACGCGCCCGACGCTCTCGAGCCCCACATCGACAAAATGACGATGGAGATCCATCACGATAAGCACCATGGCGCCTACGTGACGAATCTCAACAAGGCGCTCGAACCCTTCCCGGACCTTCAGAGCAAGAAGATTGAAGAGTTGCTCGCCAACAATTGCGCCGGCGTGCCGGAAAACATCCGCACCGCCGTTCGTAACAACGGGGGCGGCCATATGAACCACTCCATGTTCTGGCAGATCATGGCGCCCAACGCCGGCGGCGAACCCACCGGTGAACTCTCGAATGCCATCAACTCCGCATTCGGCGGCTTCGACGGTTTCAAAGAGAAGTTCCAGGCCGCGGGCGCGGGCCGCTTCGGCTCCGGCTGGGCTTGGCTCATCAAGACCGGTTCCGGTCTCGAGATCACCTCTACCCCCAATCAGGACAACCCCATCATGGAAGGCAAGCACGCCGTCATGGGCCTCGATGTCTGGGAACACGCCTACTACCTCAAATACCAGAACCGCCGCCCGGACTACATGAAGGCGTGGTGGAACGTCGTCAACTGGCCGGAAATCACGAAACGCTTCTCCAGCCTCTAACCCTGCATCCCGCGCCGGTCCAGTCCCCACACTGGACCGGCCTTTTTTCAATCGCGTCACTCCCCTGGCATTCGCGCGCGGAAACGCCGCGCTTTACTCCTGTTCCCGCACAGCTTCATATCGCACCACCGCCGCGTATGGTTCTTGCTCGTGTCGAGAAACAGCCAGCGGCACGTGTCACTCGCACAGCTCCGCAGTAACGCGGCCTGATCCGTCAGCAGCAACTCCTCCGCCGCGCTCGCCATCAGCCGGACAGGCGTTTCCAGGTCGGTCATATTGCGCCATCTCCATCGCAGCCGGTCCCCCGCTTCAATCAGCACGCGCGCCCCATTCGCCTCATGAAAATACTTCTCGAGCGCCGCCAGATCGCGAGCCGCCGCGCCTTTTCCCTCCACCAGCCCATACATCACGCGCGCCAGCGCCTCGCGCAAACCGACCGCACGCGCGAGCACTCCCGCCGCTTCCTCCTCCGCCCGCCCCGCCAGCCGCTTCAATTTCTGGCACTGTTCCACGCTCAGGCATCCCGCTTGCACCAGGAACCGCGCCAGTTCCCCATAGCTCGGCAGCAGTTCCTCCGGCCCATCCTCCGCAAACCGGTTGTCCAGCGTGTTCACGAAATCCAACACCACGTGCCCCGCCACCAGTTGGAACGGCTTCGCCTGCTCACCGCGCATATGGAGTAACCACCAAATCTCATTTTAAGGGTGACGAACGAGCAGAAATGATTTAACCTGTAAAAATGGTTTTAGAGGTTACGCAAACCCCGGCGAAAAAACGCCTCGACACCCGCCTGATTCTGGCCTTCTTCGCCATCTACGTCCTCTGGGGCTCCACCTTCCTCGCCATCCGCGTCACCGTTCTGCTGATCCCACCTTGGTTTGCCGCCGGCACGCGGTTCTTCACGGCCGGTGTCATTCTCTACGTTTTCAGCCGTCTGCGCGGAGTGCCCCGCCCCACGGCTCTCGAATGGCGCAGCCTCGCCCTGGTCGGCGTCCTGATGTTCGCCTTCACTTATGCCGCTCTCTTCTGGGGCGAACAGTTCGTTCCGTCGGGCGTCACCTCGGTTCTCGAAGCCACCCTGCCGCTCATCACGATTCTGCTCGAGATCTTCGTCTTCCGGCAAAAACAGTTCCGCTGGCGCGCGCTCGCCGCCATGCTGATCGGATTCTGCGGCGTAGCCGTAATGCTTCTCAAGGACGGGCATCAGCCGCTTCCCGCCTTCCCGTGTCTCGTGATTCTCCTCGGCGGGACGTCCTGGTCCGTCGGCTCCGTCTGGTCCCGCGCCTTACCTCTCCCGCGCTCCCGGCCGCTTACCGCCGGTGCCGAGATGATGCTCGGCGGCGCGTTCCTCCTCGTCCTCTCGGCCGCTACAGGGGAACTCCATCCCTTCCCCGTGATCCCGCTCCGCGCCGCGGGCGCTCTGCTCTACCTGATCGTCGCCGGATCGTTGATCGCCTTCACTGCTTTCGTGTGGCTACTCGGTCGCATGCCCGCCAGCAAGGTCGCGAGCCACGCCTACGTCAACCCCGTCGTGGCCATCGCGCTCGGCTATTTCGTCGCCGGAGAAGAGATCACCGTCCGCACTCTGCTCGGCTCCGCCCTCGTCATCGGCAGTGTCTTCCTCACGTTGAAAGAACGGTAACTGCGATCCCGAACGCCCGTCTAGAGAAACTGCGCCAGCACCACCGTTAAATCATCTTGTTGGGATTGCCCCCGAGATCTTCTGAAACAGCTGTTGAATGAACTCCCCGAGCATCGCATTCTTTGTCGCGCGCAAAAGACCTGCTACATTCTCCAGTCCGAACTCCTCGCCGTCTGGTCCTGTGGCTCCCACAATTCCATCGGTGTAAAGCAGCAATCGATCACCCCTTTCAAAAGGAGCACTGGTATTGGTGTACTTCGCCTTGGGGAATGGCCCGATAATGAGGCCGTTCTCCACAAGCTGTGTGACTTCGTCGCCACTGCAATGAAGCAGCAGAGCCGGCGGATACCCGCGCCGGAATAAGTGATCACGTTTCCGGCCAGATCGATGGACGCGCAAGCAGCGGCGACGAATTGACCTCCCAAACTCCTATACAGCATAAAATTCAGTTGGCTCAACACCTCCGCCGGATTCGTTGCATTCTCGCGCTACGCGGCCAAACAGACATTAAGCATGGATGCCACCAGCGCCGCCGGCACACCGTGTCTCGAAACATTCGCGATCAGGATCGTCAGCGAGTGATCGCTTGTCTGAAGGAAATCGAAGAAGTCGCCCGCTACCGATGTCATCGGCTGATAGCGTGTCGCAATCTCGAGCCGCGCCAGTTCCGGGGTCGCTTGCGGAACGATGAAGCTTTGAATCTTCCCAAGCGGTGGCGAGCTCTTGTTCCGCCTGCACCAGCTTGCGTTCCCGCCCGATGGCATGGCGCGTCACGGCTAAGCCCAGTCCGAGGAGAACCCAAAAACCGAGCGGTTCCACTTCGATTCCACCCGGCCGCGGCAGCACCAAGCCTCCGAACACAATCAGCGGCCATCTGAGTCCCTTCGCGATCGATCCTGCTCCCCCTGGTCAAGACATCGCATGCAGCAAGATCAGAACCGTGCCGCCGATAACCGGAACGCTCCGCGCCACCTAGGTGAATTGAACTGGTGGCAAAGGTGGCCATTGGTATGGCAGTTCCCGAGCAAACAACGCGCACGGCATCGGGAGCATGTAAGCTACGCAAACGCTCCGTAGAAGAACGTGCTGATCGCTCGCCCCAGCGCCGCTTGCATCAGATTGTTCTGCACCAGCAAAGAGGCCGGCGTACAAAATCGAGAAGACACCCAGGTGAAGCAGCAAGCGGTCGCAATATCGAAAACCTGCAAGCAGCAGCGAGGAGACGCCGCCCATCAATACAAACGCTTGCTGCACCGAGAACTGGAAAGTCGTACCGCAGCTCCGCCTGAAGCGCGTGCAAGGGAATGGCTCCAGTTGTCACGCAGTACACACCCTCTTACCGCCGGCAAATGTGTTCCGGAATTCGCGCCATTGGCGGCCTAAGACTTGCGAATCGCATCGGGATTTGCTCCTGATTGCGGATTAGCTTCGCCCTGCGACCCCTACGCTAGCACCGTATCGGCTCAAAAGACTGCGAGGGACAGTAAACGCCGGTGCGCCCGCTTCTACTGCAATCATCCCGTCGCGGTCACAGAAAAAAACAAATATTTCGCGTAGCAAACAAAGGCACTTAGCTCCTTCGTCAGCCCCCATCGCCGAGTCCGTCCTGTACGTTGAACTCAGAAAGAGACTTCAAACACATGACACCCACGACCAACACCAATCGCGCCGCCACCAACCTTGCCAACGCTCAGCACTCCACCGGCCCCGTCACCGATGCCGGCAAAGAGAAAGTCCGCTTTAACGCGCTGAAGCACGGCGTCTGCGCCAAAGCCGTCCTCCTGCCCCACGAGGACAAAGCAAAGTTCATCGAGCTCGGTGAAGCACTCCGCCGCGTTTGGTGCCCCTCCACCGAACTCGAGAACAAAATCTTCGCCGAACTCCAAGAATGCGAGTGGCGTCTAGACCGCATTCGCAAAGCCGAAACCAATCTCCTCTCTCTCGGCATCCGTGAGAATCTCGCAACGTTCGCCGATGAAGAAGATCTCGAAGTCCGCCGTGGGCTAGCCGAAGCCGCCGCTTGGCGCGCCAACGCCCGCCATTTTTCCCAATTCCGCCGTCACGAAAATGCGCTGCTCAAAGAGAAGGACGCGCTCGAAGGCATGCTCACCCGCCTGATGCAGTTCCGCGTCAAGCAGATCGAAGAACAGAAAGCCAAGGCCGCGAGCGAATTCTCCCTCCGCCGACCCGGTGGCTTCGTTCCGCACACCGCGCCAGCAGCGTCCCCCGCCGCGCCCCGCAACCCCGCCAACCCCGTCGATCGCAAATAAAAATCGGATTCGAGGAACTTTCCCGCCCGGTTGGATTCACCCTGAAGGAGGGTAACGTCTGACCGGTTCTGTCCATCTCTCTAGCTTGCTGCGCCTCTCGCTCATTTTCCTGCTCTCCGGGGCAATCTACGCCCAAACGGGCATTGTCCGGTCCGGCAACCAGCCGATTCCAGGCGCCACCGTCACGGCCAAAGTAGGCGGGCAAACCCTCACCACGGTCACCGGACCTGATGGTCGCTACACGTTTACCGTCTGCCGGGGCGGAGACGGCGCCATCGAGGTCCGTATGTTCGGCTTCGAGCCGCGGTCGAAACCCGCCGTTCTCGGTCCGCTGGGCCCCGCGTCGATTTCAACCTCCAACTGCCCCGTCGCAAATGGCGCGGCGCATCTCCCAGTCCGGCGCGCGCGGGGGCTAACCAGGCAACTCAAGGCGACACGCAGCTGCAGAATGAGATCGCATCCGCGCAGACGCAGGCCGCTTCCCGCCACGCCGGTCACTACCGGCGCCGAGCGGGAACAACGAATCGTTCCTCGTCTCCGGCAGCCTCAGCCAGGGCATGGCCCAGAATGCGCCGCGCCCGATACCGGCTTCGGACCTCCCGCAGGGCGGCGGATCTGGCGATGGAAACGGTGGCATCGCCGGCCAAAACGTCAACCTCCCGGCTTCGGCGGCGGAGCAGCGGGCGGTGCCGGTGGATTCGGAGGAGGAGGTGGTTTCGGATTGGTGGTGGCGGCGGTCGCGGCGGTGGATCCGGCGGCGGCGGAGGTGGCTTCGGCAGCGCGCCGGATCAACGCGGCGGTGCGCGTCCAAGGCCCGCGCAATTCGGCAATCGCCGCCGCGCCGCCGCCATCCACGGGCTCGCCTTCTTCACGCTCAACAACTCCGTCGCCAACGCGCGGCCCTTTCGCTCAGCGGCGCCGACGTCGATGCAGCCCGCCTACGCCCAGTCCCGCTTCGGTATCGTTGCCGGCGGTCCGCTTTCCATCCCCAAGATCGTCAAAGACCCCAGCACTACTTTCTTCGTCAGCTACTTCGGCACGCGCGCCAAGAACCCGCAGATCAACTTCGCCACCGTGCCCACCGCGGCCGAGCGTACAGGCGACTTCTCACAAGCCGTCCAGTCCGCCGGCGCCAACCAGACCGCCCCTGTCATGCTCTACAATCCCGCCACTAACATGCCCTACCCCGGCAACATCATCCCTGCCGTCGCCCATCAGCCCTATCGCCACTGGACTCCTTGGACTCGTTCCGCTGCCCAACGCGCCCGGCCTGGTCAACAACTACTTCTATGATGCCGCCGTGATCAGCAACACCGATAACCTCAACGCCCGCATTGAACGCAATGTCACCGCGAAAGATCGCCTCGCCTATCACATTGGTTTCCAGGACCGCAGCGGTCAAACCTGCAGTCCTTCGGCTTCACCGACACCACCACGGCTACGGGCTCACCACCGACTTACCTGGACGCGGAACTTCAGCCCAACCTCATCAGCAACGCGCGTGTGCAGTTCAACCGCAACGTCAACCAGACCATCCCGTACTTCGCCGACGGCACGAACGTCGCGGCCGAGCTCGGCATCCCCGGCACCTCCACTAATCCCTTGAACTACGGCCCGCCCACCCTCAACTTCACCAACTTCGCCTCGCTCTCCGATGCCAACCCCATGCTCACCCGCAACCAGGGACAAGGCGGCAGTGAGAACCTCACCCTCATCCGCGGCGAGCACTCCATCACCCTCGGCGCTTCAGTTCCAGCGCAATGACCTGAGCACCCAGACCGATCAGAACGGCCGCGGCACTTGAACTTCACTGGCGTCGCCACCAGCGCAGATCGGCAGCGACGGTCTGCCACCAAGCCAATACCGGCTACGATTTGGCCGACTTCCTGCTCGGCCTTCCGCAATCCAGTTCCATCCGCTATGGCGACACCGACACCTACTTCTCCCAGAACATCTGGACCGGCTTCGTCAATGACGATTGGAAGATTCACCCCCGCCTGACTCTCGACTTCGGCCTGCGCTACGAATACTTCTCACCCTTCTCCGAGAAGTACAATCACATCGCGAATCTCGATATCGCGCCTGACTACGCAGCCGTCGCCGTGGTCACCCCCGGTCGCATCGGCCCCTACAGCGGAACGTTCCCGTCCGGACTGATCAACCCCGAACTACCACAACTTCTCGCCGCGCGTCGGGCTCGCCTGGAAGATGCCTTAGTTCAAACGCTCCACCATCGTTCGCGCCGGATACGGCATCTACTACAACACCCAGGCCTACAACCCGTTCGCGCTGCAGCTTGCCGAACAGCCGCCCTTCGCCACCTCCTACAGCCATCAACACCAGCCCACAGGAGATCCTGACCCTGCAGAACGGCTTCCTCGCGGTGAACCGCAGGACCTCACCAACACCTTCGCCGTCGCAAAGAATTACAAGCGTCCCTACGCCCAGACCTGGAACTTCGCCATCCAAAACGAACTGCGGCCATGGCATCGTCTCCGAAGTCAGTTATCTCGGCACCAAGGGCACGCACCTCAATGTCGAAACCCTGCCCAACGAAGGCCCCGCGGCGCAGCCTTACCTCGAGCCAGCGCACCAACTCGGCAACGCCGTCGGCTTCATCCTCAACTCGTCCGACGGCAACTCCATCTACAACGCGCTTCAGGTGCGCATCCAGCAGCGCTTCCGCCGCGGCGTGTCCTGGCAGCTCAACTACATCTTCTCGAAATCCATTGACGACTCCTCTACCTTCGGCGGCGTCGGCAACACCGTCGCCCAGAACTGGCTCGACCTCGGCGCCGAGCGCGGCCTCTCCAGCTTCGACCGCCGCCATGTGCTCACCGGCAGCTGGACTCTCACCTCTCCCATTGGCGGCGCAAGGCTCCCGCTTCGCCTCCGACAGCCGCATCGGCGCGCCTTCTCAAAGACTGGCAGTTGACGGGCAGCCTCACCGCGGAATCCGGCACCCCGCTCACCGCGCGCGTGCCTCGGCAACACCGCCCAACTCGCGCAAACCAACGGCGTCGGCAGCGAACGCGCCGACGCCACCGGCGCCGACCTGTCCTCCGGCACCGGGTTCTTCAACCTCGGCGCCTTCACCGTTCCCCCGCCCGGCACCTTCGGCGACGCCGGACGCAACACCATCCCCGGTCCCGATCTCGTCACCCTCAATGCTCACCTTCGGCCGCTCGTTCACCCTGGGCGAGTCGCGCCGCCGTCTCGAAGCTCCGCGTCGAAGCCAATAACGCTCTCAATCAACGTCAATTACACCAACGTCAACACCGTTATTAACGCCATCAACTACGGCGCGCCGCTCGCCACCTAGCGCCATGCGCACCGTCAACTCTGGTCGTGAGGTTCCGGTTTTGAAGCCGCTCTTGCGCTGTTCTGCTTACTCTGCGCTGGCGCTTCCTGCGCGTCCCGCAGGATCCGGTCTTCCGCACCGAAGTCAAGCTCGTCGTGGTCAATGTCTCCGTCACCGGACCGTGACGGCAAGCCCATCGAGAACCTGACCAAGACGACTTCCAGGTCTTCGAGGACGGCAAGCCGCAGCGCCTCCAAACCGTCGAATTGCAGCATCTCGACGCCACCGCGCTCCCGCCGTTCGACCCCACTCTGCAGACACGCGCACGCCGCCACCCGCGGCCGCAAAGCCTGCCCCGTCGATATGCACACCGCGCTCACCAAGTTTCAGGACCGCCGCCTCATCGTCATGCTCTTCGACTTCTCCAGCATGGACGATTCCGGAACAGGTCCGCTCCGTCAACGCCGCCGCAGAAGTTCATCTCCACCCAGATGACCGTCGAGCGACACCGTCTCCCTCATGATCTACTCCGGCTCGCTCAAGACCCTGCAGGATTTCACGGACGATCGCGACCTGCTGCTCACCACCCTCAAGCGGCCTGCACATCGGCGAAGGCAGCGAACTCAACGGCACTGGCCGATACCGGCGCCGACGCCGAAGATCAAAGCGGCCAGTTCGTCGCCGACGAAACCGAGTTCAACATCTTCAATACCGATCTCAAGTTGATGGCCCTTGAAGACGCCGCGCGCGCTCGCGCCGTACCCCGAAAAGAAGTCGCTCATCTACTTCTCCTCCGGCGTGGAGAAGACCGGCGTCGATAACCAGTCGCAGCTGCGCGCCACCATCAACACCGCCGTGCGCTCCAACGTCGCCTTCTATCCCATCGATGCCCGCGGCCTCAGCGCCAGCGCGCCCGGCGGCGACGCCACCAGGCCGCCAAAGTCGGCTCCAATCTCTACAGCGGCGCCGGCCAGCGCTCCTCTGCGCGATAGCTTCTTCAACCAGCAGGAGACGCTCGATTCGCTCGCCGCCGATACCGGCGGCAAAGCCATGCTCGATTCGAACGACCTCACCGTCGGCATGCGCCAGGTGCAGAAGGACGTCGATAGCTACTACATCCTGGCTTACCAGAGCACCAACACCGCCGAAGATGGCCGCTACCGGCGCATCCAGGTCAAGCTCTCCCCGCGCCGTGGCCGCGCATGAAACCCAAGCTCACTTACCGCGAAGGTTACTACGGCCCCACTACCTTCGCCCGCATGACACGGCTCCGACAAGGAAGCTCAGCTCCAACAGGCGCTCAACAGCGACAACCCCGTTACCGATCTCCCCATGGCCGTCGAGGTCGACTACTTCCGCCTCGCAGAAGGGCAAGTACTTCGTCCCCATCTCCGTCAAGATTCCCGGCTCCGCCTTGAGCTTCAAGAACAAGGGCTCCAAGGCCGCCACCGAACTCGACTTCGCCGCCGAAATCACCGATAGCCAAAGGCCATGCCGCCTCCGCCGTGCGCGACACCATCCCGCTCAAGCTCGACCAGACCAAGCCACCGAAGTAGGCCGCAAACAGATCCAATACGATACCGGCTTCACCCTCGCCCCGGGCAAGTACAAGCTGCGCTTCGTCGCGCGCGAAAACGGACGAGGGTAAAGACCGGCACCTTCGAAGACGGCCTTCACCGTCCCCGACCTCGGCTCCGGCACTGCTCTGCGCCTCAGCTCCGTCATTCTCAGCAACCAGCGCGACCCATCAAATCCGCGCAGATCGCCAGCGCCGAGAACAACAAGAAGCTCCTCGCGCAGAACCCGCTGATCGATCCAGACGGATCGAAGACCGTCCCCAACGTGACCCGCGTCTTCCGCTCCGGGCAGGACCTGCTCGTCTACTTCGAAGTCTATGATCCCGGCACTCCCGAAGCGCTCGCGAACGCCGCTGTGCGTGTCGCCGACGTCTCCGCCACGGTCGGACTCTACCAGGGCGACAAGAAGGTCTTCGAATCCAAACCCGTGCGCTCAACCGCCTAGCGCGCGCGGCGACGGCGTCCTCCCCGTGCAACATCAACACGCCGCTCAAAGACCTGCAGCCCGGCAAGTACACCTGCCAGGTGGATGTGATCGACGCCAGTTCGGCAAGAAGTTCGCCTTCCCGCGCACGCCCATCGTAGTCGTAGCCGCACCCACCCCAGCCCGCCAGCACCTGCAGCCCGCTTCAGCGGGTGCCAATTAGGTCTCGCAATCAGGCTCCACCCACTGCTTCCGCGCTTCCTTGAGCCGCACGACGTCGAAGCTGTAGAAGCGTTTGAACAGGTCGCGCCGCGGGCGAACGCCTGCACCGCCGCCGCACTATTCGCAGCCGCGGGGCATCCCGCGACTGCTCCTTCAGGAACGCCCGCACGACGCCCAGCCAGAACACGGTCAGCGTTTCGTGATAGCCGCCGTCCTCCGTGTTCCTCCCGCCCACGCTCTCGTTGAAATGCCGGATGTCCCGCCGCGCACGCTCCAGACGACTCGGCTACGTCGGAACTGCAGACTGTAATCCGCCGCCATGGCGATGTGCGCGGCGTGCGTCCACGTCGCCTTTGGCAGCGTCCCTTCCCGCGAAGCGGAGCAGAAACCATCCAGCGCCGCCTCGCTCACCAGTTAAGGAGCAGTTCCGGATGGTCAGTGATGTCCCCATGATAGTCTCTTGGGCGTATGAAGAAGTGCGGCGCCCTGTCTCCTTTCCTTGCCCTTGCCGCCACTCTTAGCGCTCCGCATCGCGGCCCCACCGAGCCCGCCGAGTCCGGTTGGAAGTGGACCCGCGAGCGCGCCAACGCCTGGTATGCCAAGCCGCCCTGGCTGGTCGGATGTAACTACATCCCCAGTTCCGCCATCAACGAGCTCGAGTTCTGGCAGAAGGAGACCTACGATCCCCCAACTATCGATCGTGAGCTCGGCTGGGAAGAAGGCCTGGGCATGAACATCGCCCGCGTCTTCCTTCACAACCTCGTCTGGGAGAAGGACGACGACGCCTTCCTCGACCGTATGGACAACTTCCTCACCATCGCGGACAAGCACCACATCAAGATCCTCTTCGTCCTCTTCGACGATTGCTGGAATCCCGGATCCCAAACTCGGCAAGCAGCCCGATCCCATCCCGGGCGTCCACAACTCCGGCTGGATGCAGGCGCCGGGCTTCCGGCGCGTCAACGACCCCGCCACCTGGGGTCCGCTCGAGCAGTATGAGAAGGCCGTGCTCAAGCGCTTCGGCAATGACCCGCGCGTGCTCTTCTGGGACCTCTACAACGAGCCCGGCAACGGCGGACCGCCGCAGCAGAACCGGGACAACTCCATCCCGTTCCTCAAGTCCGTGTTCAAATGGGCTCGCGAAGCCGAACCCTCCCAGCCGGTCTCCGTGGATGTCTGGGGGGCCTATCCCAATATCGATCGCTATGCTTGGGACAACTCGGATGTGATCAACGCACACGAGTATGCCGACAGGTCGACCACTGAACAGATGGTCAAGGATATGAAGCTCTCCGGACGGCCCGTGATCTTCACCGAGTGGATGGCGCGCCCGCGCAACAGCACCTTTGACGCCAATAACCTCGCCATTTCAAGCAGTACAACGTCGGCAACATCTGCTGGGGCTTCGTAGCCGGCAAAACCAATACGATCTTCCCTTGGGGCTCCAAGGAAGGAACCCCCGAACCGGCCGTCTGGTTCCACGACATCTTCCGTAAAGACGGCACGCCGTTCGATCCCGCCGAGGTCTCCCTCATCCGGCAGTTGACCGGACGAGGCAGGGCAGCGGCCACCGCGGGCGCCTTCTAGAGAGCCCTAGCGGAAGCGCTTCTTGTAGAGGAAGTTGATCCCGAACTCGCCGTTCTCGTCGCGCAGCGCAACGGCGGACCAGTGCGGCGAGAACGCCCACTCCACGCGGATCACCTGCTCTTCCGCGTTCGCAACATCGGTGATGTAGGTGAATGTGATGTCCGGCGTCACCTGTTGCTCGAGCGTGATCTTGGCTTGGGGATTGCCTGTTGCGCCGGAGATCGTCGGATCGATCTTCAGCTTGCTGACTCCGAAGAAGCGTTGCAGCCGCCCCGCGACGGGATTGGCGATCGCTTGGCCGACCAGCGCCGAGGCGCCCATCTGCTGCCAGCTCTGCTGCGGCGCGGTGGGCTGACGAGCCGCGATCGTCGCATCGTTCGGCGTTCGCCCTGTTGCCAGCAGCGCCACAATGTCGGAGAACTGCAGCGGCGGATCGGAACGGTAGCTGACGTTCAGCTTGGTCACCGGTCCCGACACCGTCAACGTGACATCCACTCCGCGCGCCACCGTCTCAAGGTCGACGTTCAGGATGGGGTCGAGCTTGACCGGGTTGAAGAACGAGACTGACCCCTGGTTGATCGTGTAAGTGTTACCGAAGAAGGTGAGGTTGCCTTGGGAGATGTTCAGCCTGCCCAACAGCACCGGGTTTGCAAGCGATCCGCGCAGCCGCAGCTGGGCATCGGCCGCGATGCTGTCCGTATAACTGCTCTGGAACGTGATGTCCGGAGAAGTCTGGATCTGGACGTCGAACTGAAGGCTGCTCGCCATGCCCGTTTGTGCGGACGGTGTCTCCGGGGGAGATGACGCTCCCGACAACACCGATCCAAGGTCAGTCCGCGGGTTGAAGGCAATCCGATCGATCGTCACCGTCCCCGAAAGGATGCTTCGGTCTGTCGTGCCCACCAGCGCGAGTTGGGCGTCGGCCACGGTACTGATCCCCTGGGGAGAACGCACGCGCACGCGGTCGGCATTGGCGCGGAGCCGGAAGCTGAGGTTGCCTCCGACGAACGAGGCGAACCCGCCCATCGTGACCTTGCCCCCGCCACTCTCGGCGGTCAGGTTCTGGATCCGGGCCTGCGTTCCCGTGAAGGTGATCGTCCCATTAGCGTTGCTCACGCCATTGGGCATGTTCACCATGGTGAAGTTGGCATTCTTGAGCTGCAGCGAGCCGTTGAGCGACGGATTGGCGAAATTGCCACGCACACCCGCGTTGGCCACCACGACTCCGGAGGACACAATGTCGTTGTTAAACAGATGCGCCAGCACCAGGTTGATGTTGCCGTCTACGTGTAGGTTGAGATCGGGTTGCGGCGCAATGGTCGCCGTTCCGCTTAAGGAGAACACCGAATCCTGAGCCACGATCTTGGCGCTCTCAACGGTGACGACGTTGTTGGCGAGCGACACCCGGATGGGTCCGGAGTTGCGCACCGTCAGATCCACCGGCGGGTTGGCGTTCATTGCGCCAGGCAGCGGACGGACTTCGAGCTTCGGGACTTCAAGCGTCGCCCGGAGCTGCTCCGGCTTGGTGGCCGGACCCGAGATGTCGAGCGAGCCTTCGATGCTGCCGCCCACCCGCACCGACTCGGCCTGCTCCGGCGTCAGCGCCAGGCGCCTTACGGTATCGAGGTTGACGTTGCGGAACTGGAGCTTCGCCGAACCCGGGTAGTCGCCGGCCAGCGTCCAGCGTCCGTCACCCGTGATGGTCGCGTCCGCCAGGTTGGATCGGAGCTTGGCTTCGACCACTGGCGCCGGGCCGCCCGACGTCACCGTATTGGCTGTCAGTTCCAGGTTGCCGAGACGCCGCCCTCCTACCTGGAGGGCGCTCGCGGTAACGTCCGCGTTGATGCGCGTGACGGCTACAGCGATGGCGCCTGCCTTATCGCGCGTCACGTCGACGGAGCCGTTCGCGATCACCTTGGCCGTGCCTTGGAGATCGGGCTCACGCTGCCGCAGTGTCACAACCTGGTTCATCGCGATGTCGTTGCTCTTGACATCGAAGGTCAGATGGCCCGGCGCGATATCGTCCGATCCATGGCTGTATGAGGCGTTCAGGTTCACCTGCTTGGGTCCTGCGATTAGCTGGGCGGTTAGCGCCTGCGTGGTGCGGCTCGGTGAGTCCAAATGCGCCGTCAAACGGTCGAAGGGCTCGCCTTCGAGATTCCCCTGCGACAGGGTCAAGTCAGCGGTTGCCTGCGGGTTGCCGATTGTCCCTGCAACCTTCGCGTTGGCGTTCAGCGTTCCGGAGGCCGGCACGCTCTTCTGGCCGGCGAGGGCGAGAAGGTCCGCCAGGCTGGCATTCTGCAGAGCCAGCTGAGCAGTCACCGGAAGATCGTTGTCGGGCTTCCAGTTGCGCAGGCCCACCGTGCCCGCGAAGTTGGCCGTCACGCTCTTCTGGCGGAGGCTGCCGTTCTGGACGCTCGCCCCCGACTTGCTGGCCGTGATGTCGGCGTTCACCGCGTCAATGGTCTGGTTCTGGACGGTGAAGTTCGAACCGCCCACATGCCCGGCCAGCACCGGGTTAGCGAGTTTGCCTGTCACCGTGCCGTCGAACACGAGCTTCCCAGTCGGCGTCACCGTCACCGGGATCACCGGCACCGCTTGGCCTGGCTTGGCCGCGGTCTGCATCGCGGGCAGAAGGTCATTCAGGTTGCTTGAAGCCAGATGCACTTGGAGTTGCCGGCCCAGGATCCCGGAGACTTCCAGCCTGGTGTTCGGTAGTGCCAGGAAGCTTTTGCCCAGGTCAAGCTCGTCCTTGCCCCCGTTGTACTTGGCGTCGAGCAAGCCATGCACTGGCATCCCGCGTCCCGCCGGCGAGATCGCGAGACGCGCGGTCGCGATGAACCGGTTGTACTTTAGGTCTTGGATTCGGCCTTCACCGAAGAAGGGTCCGGACACGTTGCCGTCGTAAGGCAGCTTCTCCCGCGTGGCGAGCGTTGCCACCTGTCGAATGTCGAAGTGGTGGAGTTCGCCGTTCACCTTATAACGGTCGAACTCCACGATCTCGGCCTTGGCCGTGATCTCGCCGCCAAGCGCGTAGGCCTTCAAGTCATTGATCGAGACGGTGTGCGGACCGCCATCGATCTTGGCCTCCGCCCGAAGGTTGCGCAGACTCATTCCGGCCGCACGATAATCCACGTCATACGCCTTCACCACGCCGCTGATCGCGTAGTCGGCGGCGGTCTTGTAGCTGGCGCTGCCGTTCGCCTCGAGCCAGCCCGACTGCTTTGACTGGAGCTTGAGGATCGAGCCCACCTGTCCCACCGATACCTTGGCCTTGTACTCACCAGTGATTACAGGCGCGGTGAAGTTCTCGATCTGTCCATTGAGGTGGAGTTGCGAGTCGCCGCTTGTCAGGTTCGCCGTCTCGAGCACCAGCTTGTTCTTCTCGATCGAGATCGTGCTCGTAAGGTTGACCGGCAGCGGACGATAGTCGCCATAGGCCACATCCATCGGCGCAAGCGAGATATCCCCGTGGTAGCGGGGCACTGCGGGATCGAAGGTGAACACGACATGGAGGTTGTCGCCCTTCGCCGCATAGCTCTGCGCCTTGGGCGGCTGCCCCGCCCCGCGGATCTCGGCACTGCCGTTGTTCAACTCGAAGCGCCCGACCGCCAGATCGAGGATCGTCTCGACTGGAGTCTTGTCGGACTTCTTCGGCGCCTTGGGATTTGGCACGTTCGTCGTGCCGTCCGCAGCGACCAGCAGGAAGGCCTTTGGCTGATCCACCTTGAGCAGCGCGATATCGACGTCCCGCTTCAGAATGGAGATGATCTTTAGCCCGACGACGATGTCGTCTGCGTGCAGCAGCGGCGGGTCGTTGGCCGGTTCGGTGCCATGGATGGTGAACCCATGCACCGTGGCGGTCATGGTGTGCCAGTCGAAGTCGAACCGGTCGATCTCGACGCGGCCGCCGGTGGACTTCTCCACCTCGCTCACGATGCGGTCGCGAACCTTGTCATGAAACCACTGGCTGCGGACAATGGTCAAGCCGGCGATCACCACGATCAGAAGCAGCAGAATGATGCCGCCCGCTGCCGTGAGCGCCACCCGAAATGGCCTGGTCATTCAGGCCCGAGTTTAGCAACTCTTACTGGCTGGGCGACGCGCTCATGGCCTCGCGGAGGCGCTTCTCCGCATCCGCGCCCCAATAGGCGCAGTCGAGTTGTATGAACACGGACGTATAGGGAATCGCCATGTTCGTCTTGATAATGAGAACACGGAACGTCTTCCCCGCCTCGTCCAATTTGGAGATGATCTGCTCGTGCGGAAGAGTGGTCACCGGAAGACTGCCTATCAGTCCGGCGAGGTTGCGGCGGTATTGCGAGACGCCTGGGGCGTCCGATTCCGGCACGAAGCTGAGTTCCTGGTCGGTGAAGATGTTGGCACGCACATGGCGCGAGTTGCCGACGATTCCCAGTACTCGGCGGACGACATCCAACTGCTCCGCGTTAGCGATCACGGTCTCGATTCCCTCCCGCGACTGGGCGGGGTAAGCCGAATCGGCGATCACGATCCAGTTGCGATGTCCGTAGAGAGTGATACGGTCGTGCAACGCCTCGAACCACGGGTCCGCCCCGAACGACGGTCGGGGAGCTCCGACAGAGGCGAGCAGTGCGATTACGATGACGAGGAACGTCCGAGGAGGGCCAGGCACGGGTCTATCTTATTACGGGCAGAGAGTGCCTGGACACTCTCTGCCCCAAAACAGACGGTGGTTACTTACCGCTGCTCCAATTGGTCACCAGATTGGACACGTTAACGCTGCCCAGACCAGTCGCGAAGTCCCAACCTGAAGTCGTCGGGAACGCCGGTGAGTAAGCCGTGCTGGACTTCGAAAGGACGCCATAAGTGCCAGACGGATCGTAGCAGTTGACCTTGCCTTGGCACGGCACATCCATGTCACCTTGCGTCTGATCGTAGAAGGTGCAGGTGGTGGCTGTCCCGTTACCCAGCGAAGAGTTGCAAGTCGACAAGCCGGTGCCGCCGTATTGCGCAGCCGCCAACTTGTAGAACACCGGGTTCGGATTGCCCTGACGGGCGCCTTGGCTCTGGTTGATCAAGGCTTGCACACCGGCCATGATCGGGGAAGCGAAAGACGTTCCGCCCGCGCCGCTCCAGCCGCTCGGAGCGCCGGTGCAGGCGGTACCGCCATTGGCCGTATCGGAGTAGCACACCACGTAGTAGTGGCCTAGGAACCCGTTGGAAGCGAACAGCGAGACGTCAGGCAGGCTACGCACCGAGTTGGCAGGCAGGCCGGGAACACCGGTTTGCCAGGATGGTCTTGGATAGCCTTTGCACGTGCCGCTAACCTGCCCGGAGATGCTGGCGGTTCCAGTCGCGCATCCGCTCGGTCCGCCGCTCCCGGCCACAATGCTGATGAAGCTTGCGCCGGTGCTGGAGTTGCAGAGCCCGGTCGTGCCGTAGGTGGTCGAGAAGCCGAAGTAGTTCGCCAGAAGGGTGCTGGCACAGGTGTTGTTCCAGGGCACTTCCGGCACGTAGGACTTGGCCGAGCCGTAGTACTTGGAGTTGGTCGAGCTGAAATAGGTGCTGGAGTCGTTCTGGTAGAGGTCGCTGAAATCGGTGCCGCCGACCGCCACGTTGTAAGGCGTCGAGGCGAATCCGTTCACATTGATTCCGTGAGTGGCGACTACACCGTTGCTGAAGCTCGCGTCGCAGACATCAGCGCCCCAGTCGCCAGCGGCTACATAGACCGAAACACCCAAGGTCACAGCCTGCTGGTAAGCCGTCTTGAAGCTCGCGTTGCCGGCTTGACCGAGATAAGGTTCGCATTCACCATAGCTGATGCTGATCGAGCCCGGGACCTTCTTCGCGCTGATGAGATTGTTCAAAGCGATCAGGCCACCGAAGGTCGTGGTGGTATCGGTGCAGGAGGCCAACTCGATGGCGGCGGCCGGCGCGGCGGCGCTGGCATACTCGGCATCCAGGATCGCTTCGAAATCGTTCGAGTTCACTCCGGGATCCGTGCAGTTGTTCGTGCCCGACGACGGCGGATGTACTTGCGTCAAGGTGCCGTTCCCGAAGCGCGTAAGACCGAAGGTGGTGCGGAACGTGGTGAAATCGGCGGTGCTGTAGACGTCCGAGTCTTCCAGCACGGCGATGGTTTGGCCCGTACCCACGACCTTGCTGGTGAACACGGGGTTCAGGTTGTAGATCGTCGCCAGATCGGCGGGAACGATCGCGTATTCCGTGAATCCGCTGGAGGGGAACGTATAGCTGGGACGGGGCGTCACAGCAGGGTGCGGCATGAAATTGTGCAAGGAGACAACGCCCTCAACCGCGGGGGCCAGAGCCGCCGGGATCTTCGGGTCGGTCATATTCGCAATATGAGCAACACCACCGACGTTTAGGTTATGAATTTCGGTATGGAAGGCCGTGCGAACCTGTCCGGCGGTACCCGAAAAATCAAGTAAGACGCCGCTGGGATATACCGTGTTCACGGTGAAGCCGTGGTTGGTGAGCCAGGAACTGATTGCGCCGATGTCTTGGGACGCCAGGCCGAACTGCTGACCGAACTGGTCCGCGTTTAGCCACTGATGGAAGTTCGGGGAAGTGGAATCGTGCAGCTGGCTAATCAGGGTTTCGAGCGCAGCTTCTTGTTGGGAAGATCGCTTCAACTGCAACAACATGTGCTGGAGCGGAAGGTTGTCGTCGACTCGCCCGAGATCATTCGAAGCGGTTGCTTCCGGGCGCGTGTTGCCGGTAAGTGTAACCAGATTGTTTTCATTTACAGGCTGCGTGATCAAAGCAGGCGCCTGTGCGGAGGCGAGAGAACTGTAAGTCAGAACCAATGCCGAAATCCCAAGTACAGGGACCAGCATGGAACCACGTTTGTAGGATTTGTGAAACATAGGGTGGGAAAAGTATATCGCTCTCGGACCCCACCGTTGAAAGGGATGCGACCAACAGTAAGCGTGAACGTACAGCCTCGCAGTCGGAAAGTGCTAAGCGGCGGACGAGATTTGCGCCAGTTTGCGATCAATCTCATCCAGCCGCGTGAGGAGTTCCGAGAAGCGCTGCGAGTCGCTCGAAGGCGTACGCCCTTTGAGAAAGAAGACGCCGCCCGGCTCTAAAATGCAGGTGTCTACTTCTTCGAGAGTGTCAAAGCCTTGACGCCGCACGACCGTCAGGAGCTCGGCTTCACTGAGGAGCTCACGGGCGAGAGCAGTGCGGTCGATGGCGCCCTCGCGAATCAAAGTTGTTGGAGAGCCTTCGAAGACCTGGTCGAGCCGGCGGTGGTGAAACAGAAAGCGCACCACCACGTAGTTGATTCCGAACAAAGAAACAGCCCCAATCAAACCACCGCTTACCGAATTATCGTCACCGATAATCGCGTTTTGGACCGTGTTCGAGACTGAGAGCAGTACGACCAAATCGAACGGATTCAACTGCGCTAGCTCGCGTTTTCCAAAGACGCGCAGGAGCAAGATAAGCGCTATATAGACGACGACAGGGCGAAGAACCTTCTCAACAATGGGCGCTTTCATGACCCACATGTCGGACCAAGTGGATCCTAGGGAGCTGTGCAAAACATCAAAGGCAATCACGGACGTAGTATCGCGAATTCCAGGGATTACCGCGACTCTATTCCACTGCGTGAACACGATCCCCAACGCTCTTCCGAACAGCGGGAGCGACTTTGGTTCCGAACAGTTCAATGGAACGCAATACCTTGCGGTGGGACAGGGAGCCCAGACTCATTTGAACAAGAAATCGTTGATGCCCGAAGATTTGGTGTTGGAACAGGATCTTATCGATCACCTGCTGAGGGCTCCCCACCACAAGGGCTCCTCGCAAGGAAGATAATGCTTCCACATCCGCGCGGCTCATCGGCGACCAGCCTCGGCCAAGGCCGAGTCCATTCATCATGGCGATATAGGGCGGAAAAAAATCGTCGGGAGCTGCCTGGGACGTTTCCGCAATGTAGCCGTGAGAGTTGATGCCAACCGGCAGCTGAAGTGGATCCAGTCCAGCCTTTGTGGCGGCCGAGCGGTAGAGATCGACAAACGATTTGAAGCGCTCGGGCATACCACCGATGATGGCAACCGCCATGGGCAACCCCAGCCGTCCGGCGCGCTGCGCGGAATGGGGAGTTCCACCGACTGCCACCCAGATTGGCAACGGGTCCTGAAGAGGTCGGGGGTAAACACCAAGATCGTGCAGAGGCGCGCGGTGTACGCCGGACCAAGTTATGCGTTCGGACTGTCGCAGCTTTAGGAGGAGTTCTAACTTTTCCTCAAATAGATCGTTGTACTGTTCCAGTTCATAGCCGAACAGCGGGAAGGATTCGATGAATGAACCCCGTCCAACCATCAGTTCCGCCCGGCCGTGCGATAGAAGATCCAGCGTGGAAAACTGCTGAAAGACACGAACGGGATCGTCCGAACTCAGCACGGTGACGGCGCTGGACAACCGGATGCGCGTGGTGCGGGCAGCGGCTGCCGCAAGAACCACGGCGGGTGCGGAAACAGCATAATCCGGCCGATGATGTTCGCCCAAGCCAAACACGTCCAGGCCAACCTGATCCGCCAACTCGATCTCTTCAATGAGATTGCGCAGCCGGTCACTGGGGCTAATCGTTTCGCCGGTATCGATGTCGGACGCTATATCTGCGAACGTGTAGAGTCCGAGTTCAAAGGGCATTCTCTTTGAAGATGCTCACGCGCACGCGAAGATGCCGATCTCGTTTGCGGCCAGCCGTTGGTCTGCACGATGGTTGCGTTTGTTGGCGCTCTGATTGCACGATTAGACGTGAAAGAGTGATTTATGAAGAGACTGATTGGTTCCACGATCGCTTTGTTGCTTGTCGCATGCGGTCCATCGTTTTCTCAGGAGCGGGGAGGGTCGCATGAAGGGTCCCATGGAGGGCCGCCAGCCGGAGGCGGCTACGTCCCGCAGCACGGGCCAGAGCCGATGCGCGGGGACACTCGGCATGAGTTTCATGAGCCGGCAGGACACCCGAACGCGCCGTACGTGACGCACGATAACCATTGGGTCGGCCATGACTTTCAACGGGATGACACAAGATTCCGTGTGGAGCGCCCCTTTGAACACGGTGTTTTCCGAGGCGGATTCGGCCCCGGCCATGTTTTCCGGCTCGAGGGCGGCAATCGCGCGCGGTTCTGGTTCGGCGGCAATTACTTCGGTGTGGCGCCATTTGATTACGGGTACGTCGGAGACTGGCTGTGGGACTCGGATTCGATTGTCATCTATGAGGACCCGGATCATTCCGGGTGGTACCTCGCTTACAACACCAGGCTCGGAACCTACGTGCATGTGTCCTACTTAGGAGCTTAAACAGGAACACCACCGACGGGAGCGGTTACGCCGCTCTCGCCCTCTACTTAAAATCCCTCAATTCCAGACCTACATCTGCTTTACGTTCAAATCTGAGATGGAACTTACATTCTATTGAGCGTGAAGTGTGTTTGTAGTAGGAGCAGATAAAGACCGGTGCTATAAGTTTTCCATAGCGGGTTTTTATTAGTCCAATCGGTTTTCCAAGGGAGAGACCATGTCCGACCAAGGAGCGAGGGCGAGGCTTCGCCGCTCACTCGACTCTGCGGTAGTGCTTTTTATATTGAGCGCTACCCTTATATGCAACTTGCAGGCCCAGACGAATCAGGGTGCGCTAGCAGGTGTGATCTACGATCCAACTGGAGCGTCGGTTGATGGTGCAACGGTTTCCGCGAAGAATCTTACTACCGGGACCACTTCTACCGCGACAACGACTTCGGGCGGCACCTATCGTTTTCCGGCGCTATTGGTAGGGCGGTATGACCTGACGGTTACTGCGCCAGGTTTTCAGACGACGACGCAGCAAGGGGTTGATGTTCAGGTCAGCTCCACTACTAGCGCTAATGTCACACTTACTCTCGGAAATGTGTCCGACACCGTGACGGTGAGTGCTGGGGGGACCACGATTCAAGCAGAAAGCTCGGACATCGGTACCGTCATCGACAGCAAACAGGAGATTGAACTGCCGCTCGCGCTGGGAGGCGTAGGAGCGTTTCGATCGCCTGAGGCTTTCATCTTTTTGGCTCCGGGAGTGACTGGGCCCGGCACGTCAAACAGCAATAACGGCGTGTTTATCTCCAAGATCGGCGGCGGCCAAAACTTTGGAAATGAGGTTTTGCTGGACGGCTCCGACATTGAGAGAACGGAAAATGGCTCGTCGTTTGACGAGGCGGCCCCATCGGTCGAGGCGATCGGGGAATTCCGGGTTCTCACATCGACCATCTCCGCCGAGTATGGCCGTACGACGGGCGGAATCGAAAGCTTCGCGATCAAGAACGGGACGAACGACTTTCACGGGACAGCATATGACATATTCCGCAACGAGGATCTGGACGCGAACGGATGGTTCGCCAACCATTATCTGGCGGAGTGCGCGGAAGGCGACACGGCTTGCCGCGATCGCAATCAGCGCCCGCTTGACCGGAAGAACGACTACGGCGTGAACCTGGGCGGCCCCGTTTGGATCCCAAAGGTGTATAACGGCCGAAACCGGACTTTCTTCTTTTTCAACTGGGAGCAATACCAGCAGCAACAGGGTGCGTCCATCACGAGCACGGTGCCGACCGACGCTGAGCGGGGCGGTGACTTCTCTTCCACGTTGAACACCGCGAACGTTCTGGGAACAAACCCCTGCAACAACTCGCCGGTATACCAGGGAGAGATATTCGATCCTGCCACGACCACCACGGGCGCGGGCGGGGTGCTCTGCCGGACGCCCTTTCCTAACAACGTGATTCCCGCAAGCCGGTTCTCGACGGTTTCCCAGAATGTGTTGAAGTACATTCCGACTGCTCAGAACAGCAGCGCAGTGAACAACTACACTCTAGCCAGCGCGTTCCCTCTCTACAACACGGCTTACGAGATTCGGATTGACAACAACTTCTCGCCGAAGAGCAAGTTCTTCGCTTCGTATCATGCACGCGAAAACGGCCGGTACGCTTCGGCTCTGGTATTGCCGGCCCCGGCCGATCCGAGCGGGTGGAACCAGGATTTCATTACTCATTACGGCCGCGCCGGGTGGGACTACGTTTTCACACCTTCGCTCGTGAACGAAGTAAACATCGGGTACAACCGGACAAATAGCCAGAATTACAACTCCAGTGCGCTCGAGGCTCGGACCGGCGGCTATAGCTGGGCTACGCAACTGGGAATTGGAAACGTGACGGGGCAGAATTTCCCGATCGTCACGTTTGGCGAGGGCTTTCCCAACCTCAGTTCCGGCCACAACGACGACAACGTCGACAACGGAGAGCGTTTCTCCGATCAGTTGAGCTGGACGAAGGGCAAACACAGTCTGGCTTTCGGTGTGGACCTCCGCAACCAGCTGTATTCGACATTCGGATATGACAACGACGGCGGAACCTACAACTTCGCACGCGCCGAGACCGCGGCAACGCAGAACTTCTCGGCTCTGTCCGGTAACGGATTCGCGAGTTTCCTCTTGGGCGATCCCGATACGGGAACGCTGGAGTACACGCTACACGTGGCACGCTGGGTATCTCAATACTACGCGGTCTATGTGAAGGACGACTGGAAAATTCGACCCAACTTAACGTTGAATTTGGGTTTGCGTTGGGATCTGGATCAACCGCGCCGCGAGTCGTACAACGATACGTCGAATTTCAGCCCCACAACGCCGAATCCGGCCGCGGGCAACCACCCGGGAGCTATGGTGTACGGTACGACCTGTAATTGCAATGCGCGGTGGGCTGATACCTATTACAAGGATTTTGCTCCACGAATCGGATTTGCCTGGTCGCCGACGCGGTTCAACAATCGTCTGGTGGTTCGCGGCGGTTACGGCATCTACTATTCGCCGTTGATCTACACCGATTTCGGCGGCGATCAGCAGGCGGGGTATACATCGACGCCGTCATTCCACAACTCGGACAATTTCACGCCGGCGTTTAATTGGGATAACGGGTTCCCGGCATTCAGCAAGACGCCGAACACGGATCCCTCGGCGTTGAACGGCACCAACGGCTCATCTGGTTTGGACTACATCAAGCCCAGCTACGGACGTCCGGGCATGATTCAAAGCTGGAGCCTGCAGGTTCAGAAGCAACTCGGCAGCAACATGATTGGGACTGTGGCGTGGGTCGGACAGCGGTCTGCTCATCTCCGGTCCGCCGTGCAGAACATCAATAACATTCCCATTCAGGATTTCGCGTTAGGCAACCAACTGGAGCAGGACGTCAACGGCAACACCGCGGGAGTGAGCTCTCCGTACGCGGGCTTTGCCGGTCAGGTGCAACAGGCGCTTCGGCCGTTCCCACAGTATCAGTGGATTTATGCCGACGTGTTGCAGAATGTCGGGCAGGCAAGCTATGAATCTCTGCAGGCCACCTTAGAGCGCCGCTTCACGAAGGGCTTAAGCGTGCAGGCTTCGTTTACCTGGCAGAAGATTCTGACCGATGCGGATAGCGCGCTTCCGGGCGTTGGCCAAGTGGTGAACCAGGTAGAGAGCCCGGACAACCTGAACCTCGAGAAGGCGGTAAGTTCACAGGATGTGCCGTTCATGTTCACGGCCGCATTCCTATACGAATTGCCGTTCGGCAAGGGGAAGCCTTTCTTGAACAACGGATTCGCGAGCGCGATTCTAGGCGGCTGGCAGCTGGGCGGCGTGCTTCGCTATCAGAGCGGCATTCCGGTTTCATTCGGTTGCGCCTCGGGCATACCTGGCTGGGATAACTGCATTCGATTCAGCCGCGTGCTAGGTCAGTCGCTCTACAACCCGACAGTCCAGAACGGGACCTTCGATCCGTTCGTCAATCAGTACTGGAACCCGGCTGCTTTCTATGACGCGAACGCGACCCGGACGGGCAATGAACCTTTCGTTCTCGGCACCATGCCGCGCGTGAGCGACGATGCTCGCATGCAGCCTTACGAGAATGAGGACTTCAGCATCATCCGCAACTTTCCGATCAAGGAACGGGTCACGATGCAGTTGAAAGCGGAGCTGTTGAACGCGTTCAACCGGCATATCTGGTCGCTGCCGGATAACGGTCCAAATAGTCCGACGTTCGGCTTGGTGACCGGGACAGTGGATGCTCCCCGGAACGTCCAATTCACGCTGCGTCTGAACTTCTAATTCAGACGTTTCTTCTCAAAGGGTGATCGTGGGCCGAGCGGCCTGCGGTCACCCTTTTTCTTTGGATCTAACAGCCCGGAAAAGACGGTCGCGCAGAAACGACCCGCCGCGGAGAAGCTCTTGTGTCAGGGCTCGAACGAGGGCCAGCGCGATAGCGAACACGGGAGAAATGCCCGAAAACGCGCCCCCAATCGCATAGAGCGCAAACGGAGAGAAGCGCCGCTGGTTCGCAATGATGTAAACGGTTTCCCAGCGCGAAGGCAGCATCTTCGCGCGAAAGTGTTCGAGGCCACGGAAGTTGTAGAAGTGATTGGCGTGCGCGCGAGCTGCGGTTGTCAGGGCGCGCAGCCAAAACGGGTTACTTGCCATCGCGAGTTTCGACTGAGTAGCGAGAGCGACCAGACCTAGCGTTACATATGCGGATCCGCGCTCCCCGGCGAAGCGAATCATCGCATCGATCAGGAGTTCAGTCGAGCCGTTCGGAGCGTGGGGAGAGCGAGCCACGAGTTCCACCAGATATCCGTTACGGAGCACGATTGGGGATGCAACAAGAAACGCTACCACCTGACTTTCCCTCCGGGCGACGAGAACCACACGATCGTGCTGCGCGCGGTCCAGGATATTCGGCTCGACCAGGAAACGCATGGGAGGCAGGCCACGTGTCTGGAGCCATGCGGCGAGCGTGCTGCGCAGTTCAGGATCCCCCGCACATCGAGCCGCGTCGCCGATTTCAACGGTCACATGCTTGTTACGCGCGCGACTCAACTGAGCGCGCAATGAGCGATGACGGCGGAGAACGTCTTGCCAACCGGTGGGATTCCATGCGGGCTGCGCACCGATCACAACCGAACAGTGTTCCGACCATGATTCAGTAAGGCGGAGAAGACGTTCTTCGGCCAGCACGAAGCAGGCGGTGCGATGCTGCGAATGTGCGAACGATTCGAACGCACGAGCGGCAGGGGCCAGACTCGGTTCGGCACAGATCGGGGCACCCGCCGCGAGTAAATAACGTCCGCGCTTCACATACCCGACAACAGCTTGGCCGTCTTCTGAAAACCAGTGCTCCATACCAGGATTCAAGATCTGGTAGGCAGTGGCGTTCCAGCCGAACGTCATCACCAGCGCTCGTGCTCTTTCAGCACGCGATGTGATGTCAGGAGAGCTTGGCGTAAGCCTCGAGCGTTAAAAATTCCGGAAACTGTTCCGCGGTGACAAGCCTCTCGAAGAGTTCCGCTGCGACGGGCATAGCGTGCGCACGTAAACGGATGGACTCCCGCAGCATATTGGTGGTGATGGGTGCGCCGTCGTTTCTCTTAGCCCCGTGGTACGCCCATTGCCAGAGCTGCGCGCGGCAGATCTCGGCAGTGGCCGCATCCTCCATCAGATGGTAAATTGGCACGGCTCCGGAACCGTGCAGCCATGCATTCAGATACTCGAGACCCACATCGATATTGAGTTGAATGCCTTGCTCGGTGATCGTGCCAGAGGGAACTTCGAGCAGATCCCTGGCGGAGACGGTCACGTCTTCCCTCTTCACCTGCAGCTGATTCAGACCCGGCATGTGTTCGTCGAAAACGGCTTTGGCGACCGGCACCAGCGCGGGATGCGCGACCCAGGTACCATCGTGACCGGCTCGTACTTCGCGCAGCTTATCCGCGCGAACGCGGTCGAGTGCACGCTCATTCTCCGCCGCATCGCTCTTGATGGGAATCTGTGCAGCCATGCCGCCCATGGCGTGAATGCCGCGCTTGTGGCAGGTTTGGATCAGCAGGTCGACGTAGCTGGCCAGGAAGTGACGCTCCATCGTGACCTGGGCGCGGTCGGGCATCACGCGATCGCGGAAGTTCCGAAACTTCTTGATGTAGCTGAAGATGTAATCCCAGCGGCCGCAGTTGAGACCGGCGGAGTGCTCGCGCAGCTCATAAAGGATCTCGTCCATCTCGAACGCGGCGGTGATGGTTTCGATCAGAACCGTGGCGCGAATGGTGCCTCGCGGCACGCTCGCAGTACTCCTGCGCGAAGAGGAACACGTCGTTCCACAAGCGTGCTTCGAGATGATTCTCGAGCTTCGGGAGATAGAAGTACGGGGCGGTTCCACGCGAGAGGAGTTCGGCGTTGTTGTGGAAGAAGAACAGACCGAAGTCGAACAGCGAAGCGGAGATGGGCTGACCGTCTACCAGGAAATGGGATTCTTGAAGGTGCCATCCGCGAGGGCGCACCATTAGAACTGCCGGATTTTCCCCAAGCTCGTAATACTTTCCTTCCGGGCTGCGGTAAGCGATAGTTCCGGCGACTGCATCGCGAAGATTGATCTGCCCTTCGATCATGTTGGACCACGTCGGCGAGTTCGCGTCCTCAAGATCCGCCATGAACACGTTCGCGCCCGAGTTGAGAGCGTTGATGATCATCTTGCGATCCGTTGGGCCGGTGATCTCCACGCGGCGATCTTCAAGCTCCGGCGGAATAGGCGCGACCACCCAGGATTCGAGCCGGATGCCCTCCGTTTCCGGGGGGAACGACGGGAAGTCACCTCCGTCGATTTCCCTCTGCCGCAACACGCGGCGGTGAAGCATCGCGCGGCGTGACGATTCGAAACGCCGCGCCAAGGCTTCGAGGAAAGCGCGCGCTTCAGAGGTCAGAACTTCATCTTCGGACGAGGGCACTTAATTGCGCCCGCAGACGCTGGGATTGCTGCACATGCCACTGGGGCACGACGGCATTTCGGGAGCGGCTGCCCCATTCGCACGCGCTGCGAACGTGGAATACTGCTGGCTGAGTTCATGACCCGCGCAATCGGGGCACGTCAGGTGATCGCGATCGTCGGACCGCCGCAACAACCTCTCGAACCGGGTCCCGCAGGACTCACATTTGTACTCGAAGATCGGCATAAGTTAGAGCTCCACTAATAATGAGCAGATTTTATCAATGAGGTCACGCTGCTCGAGTGTGCCGGCCGTCGCGTTGTTCACGAATATCGAGAAGGTCAGGCGTTTTCCCCTCTGCGTGTCCAAATAGCCGGACAGGGCGCTGACGTGGTTGAGGGAACCTGTTTTAGCGTGAATGCGACCTTTCACCCTTTTGCCGGTGAGACGCGTAGCCAGTGATCCATCGATCCCCGAGACGGGGAGGAGACTGAGCCAATCCTCCCGGTGAGGGGAATTGGCCATGAATCGCAACAGTCCGACAACGGCCGCCGGCGTCACCAAGTTCATGCGCGAGAGGCCGGACCCGTCGTAGAAGCGGTAGCCCTCCGGCTTCACACCTGCCTCGCCCAGAAAGCGAGCGAGCGCCTCCAGCCCGGCTTCGCGAGAGCCGCCGACGTCGAAAAGTAGAAGATCTGCATGAAGGTTGTTGCTGGTTTTGGCGATAACACGCAGATCTTCAAGTAACGGCAACGACTGGCGTTCGGCCACAACGGCGCCTCCGGGCGGCGGCACAAAGGGAATACCGGTGAAGCGATGCCTGGCACGCGCCGATCCGGCCACGGAAATACCATGCCGTTCGAGTGAATACTTCAGGGCGAGCGCGGCGAAGCGGGCGGGGTCATCAGCCGCCCACAGCTCAACATGAGGATGAGCGCCGGCGGCCAGCGTTCCCCAAATTCGCCAGAGCGCTGTCCCGGGAACACGGTCGGTTTCCACTTTGTCCGGAGCACCGGTGGCAGAGTGATTTTCGATGTCGAAGAGAGAAAGAGGCGGATCCAGAGAGATCGTGGTGGGCGTGCCGTCCGCAACGCCCGGAGTGAGCTTCATCGTGAGGCAGTTGTCATTTACTACGAGAGCGCTGACTGGAGCGCCGTCATCGTAGAGCACATCTTCGGCAGCCCAACCGGGTGCAAACGGCTCGTAAACGAAGGCCGTATCGTCCCCGATTACGTCGCCCTTTACCTCCTGTATGCCGTGCGAGGCGATCTGGACGGCGAGATCGTCGATCGCGGCGAGCGAAGGACCGGGCGCCGAATCGTATTGGTAGGGCAGCACGCGTCCGGAGAGATTTGCATCGCCCATTCCCACGATGACCAAATCGTTTCCTCGCTGCTCAACCCTTGTCTGGAAGCGCTTCTCCGGGCCAAGCCGCTCGAGAGCTAGGGCCGTCGAGAAAAGCTTGAGATTGGACGCCGGGATAAAGGCGCGGTCGGAGTTGATGGACAGAATCGGATGGCCGCGATCATCCACGACCAGCACCCCTGCGTAGCCGGCGCGAAGAACAGGCGAGTGAGCGAGAAGAGACTTGATTTTTGCGACCGGCCGTCCAGCCGCGAAAAGCGGGGCCGCCGCGGCAAGTAGCACAACGAACGGGATGCGCATTTATTCGATTACCTTGCTTTCGACCCACATCAGGCAGAGGAGAACCATCACCATACACGTGCCGATCGCCGGCAAAGTCATAACCGCCCAGATACCCGATTTGCCAGCGATTTCGCCGAGCAGCCAGGGGGAGAGCATCCCGCCGGCGAGTGCGATGGAGAAGATGCCGTTGAAAAAGCCGGGGTGGTAATACGGGAACCGGCGGCCGATCCACGCGGCCACCAGCGGGTAGATCGCAGCGAACCCAAGACCCAGAAGGAAGACGCAAACTCCGGCTCCAAAACGGCTGTTCGTTGCGGCGAGCACAACGCAGGCAAAGAGGGAAGCGGCGGCGCTTGCGGCGAGAAGACGCCATTGATTGATTCGAGGGAGAAGATAATACACTGCGATGCGCCCCACCGTGAGCGACACGAAGTAAAAGACCAGGAGCGCCAAAGAACCGACGGGACTCATGCCTAAACGGTGGATGAGGAATAACGGAAGCCACACAGCAACCGACCACTCATTCCCAAACTGAAAAAACAGGAGGAGTGAAAACAGGATAGCCGCCGCGGAGCGGAATTGCTTCAGCACCTCGGGATGGGAAATGATTCCGATCGGCTGAAATCGGCGGCGTGAATAGAAGAAGAGGAAGGCGATCGGAACGGCCGCGAGAATCAGCAGAATGGTTGAGGCCGAGTAGGCCCAGAAAGTCCCCGAGACGAGCAGCGTGCAGACGATGGAGCCAGACCCGAAGTAGATGCCCCCACTGTTCAAAGTAACGGCAGGGCTCTTGCCGTATTCGGGAAAAATTGCCTCGAAGAGGCCCGCATGCAGCAAACCGGCGGCAATGCCGATCAGTGCGATTCCGGTGAAACGCCACGGGAGTTGCGGAGGCAGGAGAGCTAACAAAGCTAGCCCGGCGGCCGCCATGGCGCATCCTGCTACAAGCAAGGTGTGGGTCGCGACACGCGGACGAAAACGGCGGACGAAAACGCCGCCAGCAAGAGTTCCGGCCGCAAAAGCCAGGAAATGGCGGCCCACTGCGGCAAAATCTCCGGCGACGTCGTATCCCCAAACGGGCAGCATAGGTCCTAAGAATGTGAACAGAAACCCGGATAGAGCGAACCCTACCAAAGCGCTGGCGGAAGTGGGGATCCCGGCATTTCCACGGCGCACAAACACCTGTGAATGATAGCTGAGAAGCGCTCTACGGATATTGTGTTCGGGAACTTTCAGAACTGACGAATTCTTCGCCGCGTGCTGGTTGACAAACCTGTTTAACGGGTCTATTTTGAAGACATCACTGAAGAAGGAGGTGGTCCAGACTATATATGATAGATAGTTGTAAACCGTGCGAGGTGGCCGACTGCTAGACTGCTATTCTGAGACGCTTCAAGGTTCAGTGCCGGACGCGTTTCAAGGGTAGCCGCTTCGCTCGGTTGCAAGTAACACTGCCTCAGATTCTTCTCTAGGCGGCTTATCCCCGGCGACTCGTGAGAGCCTCGCCGGGGATTTGTAGTTCTGGTATAATTGAGGTTCCATGAAAGCCGCGATCCATCCTGCTTACAACGAAGTGAACGTTATTTGCGCCTGCGGCCATACGTTCCCCACCCGTTCCACTCACAAAGGCGACATCCGCGTTGAAATCTGTTCCAGCTGCCATCCGTTCTTTACGGGCAAGCAAAAGCTGATCGATACCGCGGGACGAGTGGACAGGTTTGAAAAGAAATACGCCAAACAACGCGCCGAGAAAAAAGCCAAAATCGGCTAAGCGCAACCCAATTTTTGTAAGTTAAGGCCGGAACATTCGTTCCGGCTTTTTTTCGTGCCCGCTTAATCGGTAAGATGCTTCCTTGGTAAGAGATCCCCATTCGCACTACGTCTCCGCAGCTTCATTCCTGGAAGCTCGCGAAATTGAAAGAGCTTTATTTGAACTGGACGCAGCGGAGCGAGGCGGATTCGATCCCGACCAGTGCGCGGCCGCCCGGTGGGATTGTTGGATGTTTCTTGGCCGATTTGATCAGGCATGGGCGGAAAGCGCTTCCATCGAGCAACGAGGAAAGCCGGACCCTCACCGCTTCTGGGACGGGAAGCCTTTCACAAAAAAACGAGTGATGCTGCGTTGCCTCCACGGACTTGGAGATACGGTTCAATTTATCCGGTACGCGCCTTGGGTGCGCCGCGAAGCGCAATCGCTCGTGGTAGAGGCTCATCCCGAGATTACCCGCCTGCTACGCCGTGTCCAAGGAATCGATGAAGTCATTACATGGGGTGCCGCCGCTCCGGCGATCCAACCGGAATGGGACGCGCAAATCGAAGTAACGGAACTTCCGCGCATATTTGGAACGACCGTGGAGACGATACCCGCAGATGTTCCTTACCTTTCGGTCCCTCGTAGTTCCACTCGTGCACCGAGTGCCCGCAAGAAGGTTGGGGTGGTGTGGTCTTCCAGCCAGTGGAACCCCGCGCGTTCGGTTCCAGCACAGCTTCTCGCGAGTGCTTTACGCGATCTACCGTGGGAGGTTGTAAGCCTGCAACATGGGCCCGAACGCGAGCGCTTTCCGGTGTTGCACCGGAACGAGGGCGATGTGCTCGACACAGCGAACGACATGCTGGGTTTGGATCTGGTGATTTCAGTGGACACCATGACTGCGCACCTGGCTGGCGCATTGGCGGTACCGGTCTGGGTTCTGCTCCCCTTCGAAGCAGACTGGCGCTGGATGCTTCACCGTTCGGACAGCCCCTGGTATCCCACCATGCGTTTGTTTCGACAGGGCTCCCCTGGGGACTGGCCGGGCGTTTTGGAAGAAGTTCGTCGTGCAGCCCTCACTTTTTGAGTTTGCCCCGGAGCTCCCGGCTGGGCTTCGCTATCAACCGGAATTTCTCGAGCCGGGCGAGGAATCGGCGCTCCTCGAAGAGATCGCACGGCTAGAGTTCCGTCAGTTCCGATGGCACGAGTTCACGGGGAAAAGGCGGACCGTAACATTCGGCTGGAGCTACAGTTTCGACAAAGGCGAAATTTCCGTTGCCAATCCCTTTCCGCCTTTTTTGGAGCCGCTTCAAGACCGGGCCTCGGAGTGGGCCGGAGTCGATGCAGGATCGCTGGTGCAGGGTCTCGTTACTGAGTACCAGCCCGGTGCAGGAATCGGATGGCATAGGGATGCTCCGCCGTTCGGAGTCATTGTCGGCATTTCGCTCGCCTCGGATTGCCGCTTCCGGTTACGGCATGAAGAGCAAAAGCTTCAGCGGGAGCTGGTGGTGGAACGCCGGTCGATCTACGCGCTCACCGGGGAAGCCCGCGCTGTATGGCAGCATGGAATCCCGCCCGCAGCCGAGACCCGGTATTCCATCACCTTCCGAACTTTGCGTCACGGAAACACTCGAAAGTCCCCGAAGTCCTGACTTGTTGTTTCTTCGACCTCGACCTCACGCACTTCCGCCCAACGGGGTCCCTTCCGGAGCATGGATTCCAAGTCCTTAACGGACTTCTCGAGCCCCACTGCGTAGATTAAGACGGAGCCGTCCGGCAGATTGCGCGCATACCCGGTAATGTTGAGCCGCCGCGCCTCGCGCTGGGCGAAATCGCGGAAGCCGACACCTTGCACTCGACCACGAACGGAGAAACGCCGGCCGATAGTGGCCTCAGCGGCCATGGTGCGTCAGGAAGCTCCTCCGGCCGAATCGGGTTGCGTAGCCAAAATGTTTTTGACCTTTTCCGCAAGCTCTTCAATGGAGAAAGGCTTCGGAATCAACTCATGTCCTGGATCTTTCACATACCGGCGGACAACTTGCCTGTCCTCGAAAGCCGACATGAAGAGAACCTTCATTGCCGGATATTGCCCGTGCAGTTGTTCAGCGATCATCGGGCCGCTCAAACCAGGCATCACCACATCCGTCAAAAGCAAATCGGGCGGACCGCCGTGTTTTCGTATCTTCTCGAGTGCGCGTTCACCGTTTGATGCGGTTAACACCTTATATCCATGGCGCGTCAAAACCGTCTCGACCAGCCTCAGAACCTCCGGCTCATCGTCTACCACGAGTATGGTGCTCATTCCGAGGTAGAGTAACACGAGGTATCTGAAACGAAAGCCACGAAACGGTTTATTTGTGATTGCCCGCACTTTCGAGCATTTTCAGTAACGTATCCTCGTCGATTACTTCAATGTTCAGGTCTTTGGCCTTTTCCAACTTGGATCCGGCTTCCTCCCCGGCCACTACATAATTGGTCTTCCGGCTAACCGAGCTGTTTACCTTTCCACCCGCGTGCTCGATACGCGCTGTAATCTCTTCGCGTTCGAGCTTTAGCTTTCCGGTGATGACGAAAACCAGGCCGGTGAAGGCGGCCCGCGCCGGGGTCCCGGGTCGCTGTTGCTCGAAGGTGAGCCCAGCTTCCCTCAGCTTTTCTATAAGTTCGCAGTTGCGGGGCTCTTTGAAAAACTGGGTGATACTTTCGGCTACTTTGGGGCCTACCTCGGCTGATTTCTGCAGATCTTCTAGAGTGGCGCTCGAGATCTTATCCATGCTGCCGAGTTCATCGGCGAGAAGCTTCGCCGTCCGCTCACCAACAAAACGAATTCCGAGCGAGGCCAAAACGCGGGAGAGTGGGGCTTTCTTGGAAGCTGCAATGTTCTGGAGAACGGTAGTTGCCGACTTTTTGCCCATGCGGTCCAAGGTCATCAACTTTTGTTCAGTCAGCTGATACAGGTCGGCAACAGAGTGGAGTAAGCCCGCGTCTACGAGCTGATCGACCAACGCGCTCCCCAGCCCGTCAATGTTCATCACGCCTCGTGAGGCGAAGTGCAGGACAGATTCCTTCAATCGCGCGGGGCAACTTACGTTGATGCATCGCGTGGCCGCTTCGCCGGCTTCGCGCAAGGTTTCCCCGCCGCACACCGGGCACTTCAAAGGCATGTGGAATTCCCGGCGATAGGATCCCTGGCTATGTACGCGCACGATCTTCGGAATCACATCGCCGCTTCGCTCGATAACGACGAAGTCGCCGATCTTCAATCCCAAGCGTTCGATCTCATCTTCGTTGTGCAACGTCGCGCGCGCCACGGTCACCCCGCTAATCACCGCAGGTTTCACGTGAGCCACGGGGGTGAGAGCGCCGGTGCGCCCAACCTGGACTGAGATATCTTCGACCTCGGTAACCGCCTGGCGAGCCGCGTATTTGAAAGCGATTGCCCAGCGCGGGGCTTTGGCTGTAAACCCTAATCGGTCGTGCTGAGAGATGGAGTTGACCTTTACCACGACCCCATCAATCTCGTAGGGCAAGCTCTCCCGTTGCAGCTCCCATTCGCGGCAAAACTCGAGCACCTCATCGATGCTGGTGCAAAGCTTCCGTCGAGGATTCACTTTGAAGTGATGCTCGTGCAGCCATTCGAGCGACTCCCAGTGTGTCGGAAAGGCGGCCCGTCCATCAACCAGCACGTAGTAGGGGTAGAAGTCCAAACGGCGCGAAGCGGTGATGGAGGGCTCCAGGAGCCGCAACGATCCGGCCGCCGCATTCCGCGGGTTCGCAAAACGGCTTAGGCCCTGCTGCTCGCGTGACGCGTTGAGCTTCTCGAAAGCCGCTCGGTTCATCACCGTCTCGCCGCGCACCTCCAGATCGGAAATCGTACCCGAGATTCGCAACGGGAGAGACCGGATGGTGCGAGCGTTCTCCGTCACATCTTCACCGATCAGTCCGTCGCCGCGGGTAATCGCCCGGTAGAACGCGGAGGAGCGATAGAGAGCCGCCATGGACAGACCATCCATCTTCAGCTCCGCCACATACTCGAGTTCCTCCCCGCCTAGAAGCTCACGGGTGCGGCGATCGAAGTCACGGAGTTCCGCCTCGTTGAGCGCATTATCCAAGCTGAGCATAGGAGAACTGTGCGCCACTTTGAGGAAGCCCTCGCGGGGTTTGCCCCCTACGCGCTGGGTAGGCGAGTCGGGCGCCTCAATGCCGGGATGCTGCTCCTCGAGCTTTTGCAGCTTGCGAATCAGGTCGTCGTATTCGGCGTCGCTAATCGCCGGCTGGTCGAGAACGTAGTATAGGTATTCGTGCTGCTGGATCTCCTCGCGAAGACGTGTTGCCTGACGACGCACTTCGGAGTCGGTCATCTTTTCACTATAATGTTCCGGGGAATAGGACAAAGCTATCGCTCTCTACTCGCGCGCGACCCTCATCTACAATCCCTTTGCCGGGCATTTGAAAAACGCGCGCACGCGGCAGTTCGAACGAGTCTCGGACGATCTTTGTGACGTAGCATCTACCGTGCAGTTTATCCCTACTGAGGGACCCCGCACCGCAGGCGCCCTCGCTACCCAGGCAATCAAGCACGGCGCGGACCTGATCATTGCGGTGGGCGGCGACGGAACAATTAGCGAAGTAGTGGACGGGCTCGTGAACTCTCCGATTCCGCTGGGGATTCTACCGGCGGGAACCGCTAACGTGCTGGCTAACGAAGTCGGGCTGAAACGACAGCTCGCCGCGGCCGCTCGGCAGATGGCGACCTGCGTACCACAACGTGTTTCCGTCGGGCGCGTGACGTCGGGAGTCCACGAGGTGCGGCACTTCCTCTTGATGGCCGGCGCAGGATTTGATGCCGAAATTATCTACCATCTGAGCGCCAGTTGGAAAGATAGATTAGGCAAGCTATCGTACTTCCTCGGCGGCCTGAGGCGTGTCGGGAGGGATTTGCCCGAGTTCGAAGTAGTCATCGACGGACTCGCGCGTCCGTGCTCCTTCGCTCTCATCAGCAAGGTGCGCAATTATGGCGGCGATTTTGAGATCGCCTCGAATGTACGGCTGCAAGACAACGATTTCGAGGTCGTGGCGTTTGAAGGCAAGAACTCCTGGAAATATCTGCGTTACCTCGTCGGGGTGGCTACCAAGCACCTCGCGCACACGCCCGGCGTTTGGTTTGCGCGTACTGCCTCTCTGGAACTCCGCCTTTTAGTCGACCAGAACGTGTACCTCCAAGCAGACGGTGAGTTGCTCGGCAAATTACCGGTAAAGATCGATGTTGTACCCGACGCTCTGACAATCCTTTTGCCCCCGCGCTTGTCTACTGCTCCGTGAGGCGTCGGTAGATAATCGCCAGGTCGGCGAGAGAGCATTGTTCCGCGCGCAGGTCGGCCTGTGGCATTCCGTCAAACCGCTCGCGCGGAAAGGTGGCTGAGAGATTATTGCGCAGGGTCTTGCGTTTCAATCGGAAACACTCCGAGAGAAACCGGAGGAATGCCTCTGCATCTACTCCGAGTTCGGGGGCGCGGTGGCGTGGGTTCAGGCGTATCACCGCGGAATCGACTTTTGGGGGCGGCCGGAATGCTCCCGGTTTGACGGAGAACAGGTACTTGGCCTCGGCAAACAGAGCAATTTGGCAGGTGAGAAACCCGTAGTCTCGGGTCCCGGGATGAGCCGTGATGCGCTCCGCCACTTCCTTTTGAATCAACGCAACCGTAGGAACACCAACGCGGGCCGCCCGCTCCAACAGAGGCGTTGCCACGTAGTAGGGAAGATTCCCGCAGATCACGTCTGGCGCATAAAGGCTAAAATCCTGTTCCAACGCATCCGCGTGGATGACCGTCAGCTTCGGTTCATGCGCGTACCTATCGCGAAGCTCGCGCGCAAGATCCGGATCGATTTCGATCGCGATGAGCCGGTCGACGCGCGGCAACAAGTGTTCGGTGAGCGCGGCGGTTCCCGGCCCAATCTCTACGACGCTCCCCGCGTGCTCGCCGCATGCGGCCGCGGCAATGCGCTCGAGTATTCGCGGACTGGAAAGAAAGTGCTGGCCCCATCGCTGACGAGACAAGCTTCGCTTCAGCCCTGGATGTTGATGTGATGCAGAGCGACCAGGATTTTGCCCGAAACAGGCTGACCGTATGCCGTCGCCGGGGTAAAGGTGCTGAACAGAATCAGATTCCCTATCTGTTGCAGTTGTCCCTGACTGATCTTCCCATTCGGAATCGAATAATTCGACACGCGGCCTTGGGCGTCAATTGTCACTTCCACCAGAACGTCTTCGCCATCGCCCGCAAAAGGAGAAATGTTGCCGACCGATACTTGCGTGTAGAGTCCTAGCGGTATGTCCTGATTGAGATACGGGCGCACGTTCAGCGTGTCGACCATCGCGGAGAACAGCAGAACCGAAGACAGCAACCCTCCCGCAGCCGGAACCGCCAACGGTCGGAACAGGAGATCCAACCGGTGCGCAAACCGCTCCAGCCACGTATGCCGGCGGAGCCGGCGCTGGCATTCGTGTGAAGCCATCACGCGCAAACGAGCGTTCAGTTCTGCCGGCACAGCGCGCGGCGGCAACTCCGATAAAACGCGACGCACGGATTCGTTGCTCATGACCGCGTTACCGTAGGCGCAGGATCAGCGTGCAATTTGCCTGAAAGCAGGTGCCGTAGAGCTTCCCTGCCCCGGGTGATCCGGCTCTTCACGGTGCCGATTGATATGTTCAGAATCTCGGCAATTTCGTCGTAATTGAAATCTTCGATATCGCGCAACATTACGGCCTCCCGAAAGCAGGGGTTGATCTTCGCTAATGCCTGTTCGATAAGCGAGTGTTGTTCGCTGCTGAGCGCGCGATCAAACGGCGAGGGATCGTCATCAGGCACGCGGCAGTCGCGGGAATTCTCACTCGAAGAAGAGTCCTCCAGACCCACTTCGTTGTGCTTGTGACGATAGATCCAGCGGCGTTTATTGTGCGCTTCGTTCACCGCGATGCGGTAGATCCACGTCCGCAAACTACTCTGCCCGCGAAACGTGTGGACATTCCGAAACACCTTAAAGAAGACTTCCTGCGCAATATCTCCTGCGTCTGAAGGATCCCCCACCAAGCGCAGCGCAAGATTGTAAACCGGCTGCTGGAATCGCTCGATCAGGAGTTCGTAATCCAGTTCCCGACCCGCTTGGAGACCGGCCACAAGGCGGGCATCTTCTGCCGCGGCCGCCGGGCCGCTGGCGTCCGGGTAGGACCTCCCGAGAATATCAACAACGACAGATGAGGCCATATCGGCTGAATACAAACTAGCAGGAAGCGAAATTCCCCGCAATCAGTTAGACACCGGTTGCCCCGTTTTAGTTCCCAACCCGGCTGTAGCGAGCTCGGGAGTTGCTATATTCCGGGTACAGTTATGTATAAGCGATTGTGGCTGTTCGGACTGATCGCCTGTATTTCCGCGAAAGCCCAAACCGGTGAACCGTTGGAGGATCTCTACCGATACTTCCACACCCATCCCGAACTGTCCTATCACGAGACGGAGACTTCCGCCCGGATAGCTGCAGAGCTAAAGGCCGCCGGGTTCGACGTCATCACCGGGGTAGGTGGGACGGGGCTTGTCGCGATCATTCGCAACGGCGAAGGCCCAACGGTCTTGGTAAGGACGGAACTGGACGCCCTCCCCGTCGAGGAACGGACTGGATTGCCCTACGCGAGCAAAGTGCGTGTGAAGGACGACAACGGAAACGATGTGGGCGTGATGCACGCATGCGGTCACGACATTCACATGACCGTTTTTATCGGGACGGCTCGCGCGCTCAGCAAAAGCCGGGATGGATGGCACGGAACCCTGATCATGATCGCGCAGCCGGCGGAAGAGCGAGGTGGCGGCGCACGAGCCATGCTCAAGGACGGTCTGTTCACGCGGTTTCCCCGTCCGGATTTCAACCTTGCTCTGCACACCGACGCCGCTCTCGAAACCGGTAAAATCGGTTACCACACGGGCTTCGTGATGGCCAGCGTGGACTCGGTCGACGTGACGATTCGCGGCGCGGGCGGCCACGGCGCCTATCCGCATCTCACCAAAGATCCCGTTGTGATTGCCGCGGAAACAGTGCTTGCCCTTCAAACGATTGTCAGCCGTGAAACGCGTCCGCTCGATCCCGCGGTCGTGACCGTCGGTTCGATTCACGGGGGCTCCAAGCACAACATCATTCCCGATGAGGTCAAGCTGCAGATTACTGTTCGCTCCTATAGCCCTCAGGTTCGCGAACACATCTTAGCGGCCATTCCTCGCATCTGTAACGGCATTGCGATGGCCGCGGGCGTGCCCGCAGATCGCATGCCCATTGTGAAAACCGAGGATGAGTACACGCCCTCGACTTTCAATAACCCGGCCCTCGTCACTCGCCTCGTGGAAGTGTGGCAGGCGAAGCTCGGAGCCCTTAACGTGGTCGAGCGTGACCCGGAGATGGGCGGCGAAGACTTCTCGGAATATGGACTAGCCGAGCCAAAGATTCCGAGCTTTCTGTTTCGCCTGGGCACGATTGATAAGGCGCGGCTCGAGGCAGCCAAGCAGGCGGGAAAGAATCTTCCTAGCCTTCATTCGAGTGAGTATTGGCCGGTTCCGCAGCCTACGATCGATACAGGGATCGCGGCGATGACCGCCGCTGTGCGGGAACTGCTGAGAAAGTGAGCGAAGAATGGAATTGAAAAGTGTAGTGCGCGAGGAGACTGATCCGCGATTCTTCTTGGCGGCGGAACGCACATTTCTCGCCTGGATCCGCACAGGGTTGTCTTTGATGGGCTTCGGCTTTGTCGTCGCTCGATTCGGGCTGTTCCTGCGAGAGGTCCCTCAATTGGAGGCATCTTCACACCACGGCGGGTTTTCTGTCGGGTTTGGAACGACGCTCGTTGCGATTGGAGTAGTGATGAACGGTGTTGCAGCGCTTCAATACGGCAAAACGATCGACAAAATCCGGAAAGGGGAATTGCTGAACCGGCCATCGAAATTCGCGATTTTCATTGCGATCGCACTCGTTGTCACCGGTGTTGCTATGGCGGCTTATCTTCTTTCCGTTTCGTAGAACTAGCGTGCTGCCGTTTTCTTAGACGTTGCCCTCTTCGGAGCTTTCTTGGGAGCCGCGGTTTTCTTGGTAGCTGTCGCAGTTTTGGTGGTGGTCCCAGGCTTTTGAAGGTGCTGCGCAGCCTTCTTCGGCGAATTCTTGTGACTCGCCTTCCAGTCACTCAGCTGCTTTGCCCGTTTGGCTCTAAATGTCTTTTCACTAGGGGCCAACTTCGAATCCGCTTTGGGGCGGCAGCTGCCTTGTGAATGCTCCGGTTTGCCGGGCACCGGCTCGTAACCGGGCCAGCAGCGATTTTCCTCTTCTTTCTTGGGCACTTGTGAGATCTCCTGCAAGCCAGATTGCATGCGAGAGGCCGTTCAGCAACGCTGAAGCGAAGCAGCCTATTTACGGCGTTGCTGAAACAGAGTGCATATTCCGCAGTGTCGCAAGCGCCTCCAGCAGAATCCGCACCGGTTGAGAGCCCGATATTCTCACCTCAGCTGTCAAACCTTCAGCGGACGCAAGCAATGGCTGTTGTGCGGCGACCCATCCCTCAGGCGGAGTTTCACGGCTCTCTAGAAAGCGAAGCGCCTGCACACCTGTTTCGCCAAGTTTTGCCAGGATATTCGCCACCGGAGTTGCCTCTACAGTGAGAAACGTCCGATGTTCGCTCGCACTCAGAGCCAGAGGAGCCTTCCGCCACTCATCGAACGCGGTTCGCAGATGCCCTCGGGCTACTTCCGCGCCCTCGCCGGATCCGACGGCCAAACGAGCGTCCGCAGTCAGGTGCCGCATCCACTCGCTCTCCGCTCGCGCGGCATCTACCATCCGGTTTAGCGGTTCCACACTGTTGTATTTGTGCGCGGGATATCGATCGTGAATTCCCGCCGCTTCTACCGAATTCGCGATGACTGATAGCGTGGCATCCAAATGGTTGGCCGCCATGCGATCGAGAAGGCGGTCCTGAGCGCTAAGATGTTTCAGCCCTAGCCATTGAAGATCGCGGCTCACTACCTCCATCCGGGAGTACATGGATTCCATGTCGGTCCGATTCGCCGGCGACCACAACCTTTCCGCAACCGCCGCCAAGCGAGGCCACAGCCGCGAGTCCACCGTCTCCGGACTCACGTACTCAGTCCACATACAAGCTTCCCCACCGAGCACGCGTAAAGCGTCCGCACCGCTGAGCGACTTCGCTTCACCTCCAAGCGGATCGTTCTCATAGTGATAAGAAGCCGGCCGCATGTGATCCAGATAGTAGCCGTAAGAGAGCAGCACCTGGTATCCGCGGCGCGCCGCATCGGCAAGCGCCTGCTGTCCGCGCCACGATTGCACCACGGCATCTTTCGGTAGGTCCGGGGTCAGGATCTCGTCCCAGCCAATCATCTTCTTGCCGTGCCGTGTGAGTATCTCACGCAAACGACGGTTGAAATATTCGTGAAGCCGCACGCTCGAATCAATCGAGTGAGCGTGCATGAACTGCTGAATGGCGGGATTCGATCGCCACTGCTTATCGTCAATCTCGTCCCCTCCAATGTGGAAGTAGGGGTCCGGAAACAATCCCGCCATCTCACCCACAAACCGGTCGAGGAACTGGTACGTGCCCTCAACTGTGGGGTCCAGCGTGGGCTCGAAGACACCCCAGTCGTGTTCCACTTTGTAAGGTCCCGGCGCGCTACCCAGTTCCGGATAAGCGGCCACCCAGCTCGTCGCGTGGCCGGGGATGTCGAACTCCGGGACCACGCGAATGCCGCGATCGGCTGCGTAGCGGACCACTTCGCGAACCTGCTCCTGCGTATAGAATGTCCGTCCGGAGCCATCCTCTTGAAGCTTTGGAAACACGCGGCTCTCCACCCGGAATCCCTGATCGTCGGAAAGGTGCCAATGGAACACGTTCAGCTTCACGGCTGCCATTGCGTCCAGATTCCGCGTCACCACATCGACCGGCATCCAGTGGCGTGAAGCATCGAGCATGAAACCGCGCCAGGGAAAACGAGGACGATCCTCAATCGTGACGCCGCTGGGGCGGAAAACTCTGCCCATCTGGTTGAACAAGCTGTTGAAAAGTCGCCAGGCCGCGCAGCATTCCAGCGGATGTCGGCGCACTCAGCTGCGCGGATTGTGCAGTCACTTCCAGCGTGTACGATTCGTCGTTCCCAAGCGCAGGTGCCACCGAAATGCGCTGGCACTCCGACAGCCAACGTCGCCTAGTGCGCAATCGGATAGCCGAACGGCCGCAGGCAGAAGATGCCTGTCTGCGTCTGAAGTTGGCCTGCAAACTCGCACGGCGCTTCGAGCTCTCGCGGGTTGCACGCCGCACACGCCCACCCTGAAATCCGCCGTGATCGGGAGTTTACCGTATGCCGGCTCGATTCGAGCCGGCATCGGCATCAGAGGCAGTTCTGCCGTATCGGCAGCCGCGCTCCCGGCGAACAGCAAGATCAGGCCGACGGAAAACATCCAACTCATCATGTTTTTTGCCTGTTCGCGTCTTTGCCTACTCCGCAATGGTGCTCCAACCCCGCCGCGAAAATCCAGGTAAATGAACGCTCCCGCGGCCAAACCCATAGCGCAAAGTCCCGAGCCCCAGGCCGGTTACCCGAGAATGAGCTTGCCCGTTCCGAAGAGCAGCCCGTAGATCAGCACGCAACCCGCGATCCAATCCAAGATATTCCAGATGAATCCGCCCGGCAATCGGCACTTCCGGCGCGAGCGCCGCGATCGGCTTCCATCCCATGCGGCCCGGCCGCGTCCGCCGGTAAAACGCCACGCAGCGTCGCAGTCGACTCCGGCTTCGTCAGGAACGTCGTGATCAGCCAAACGGCGGTCGTGACGCGGACCGTAATCAGGATGATGTATGCGAACTCGCGCGGGTTGTTGCGTGTCCAAATGCCCGAAGCCGTTTGCAGCGCGATTGAGACCACGAAACGCCGCGATCATGGAGGAAACTTCGCTCCACGCGTTGATGCGCCACCAGAACCATCGCAGGATCAGAACCAGGCCAGTCCCCGCGCCGGTGATGATGCAGGATCTTCCACGCCGCGGCGATGGACGTCATATAGAACGTGATCACCGCGGATACCGCCGTCAGCAGCACCGTGGTCCACTGCGACGCTTTCACATAATGGTGGTCGGTTTCGTGCGGCTTCAGGAATCGCCGGTAGAAGTCGTTGACTATGTAACTCGCTCCCCAGTTCAGTTGGGTCGCGATCGTGGACATGTACGCCGCCGCGAACGCCGCGATCATCAGGCCGCGCAAGTAAGGCGGAAGATACGTCACCATCACGCGGATGTACCCGGTCTCCGGATCCGCAATATTCGGAAACAAAACGAGCGAAGCGAGCGCAGTGAGAATCCAAGGCCAAGGGCGTACTGCAAAGTGCGCGATGTTAAACCACAGCGTCGCGAGCAGCGAGTTCTTCTCGTCTTTCGCGCTGAACATGCGCTGCGCGATGTAGCCGCCGCCGCCCGGCTCCGCGCCGGGATACCAGGATGCCCACCAGTTCACGGCGATATAAACGAAGAACGTGATCAGCGGCATCCAAGCGGAATTCAGGTCCGGAATGAAGCTCAGCACGGAACCTTGCCCGCCCTGTGGCCACTCCGCGCGCCTGATCGATCAGCGCCAGCTTCGCCTTCAGCGCATCCATTCCCGCCCACCGCCTGCACGGCGTACACCGCCAGCACGATCACCATTCCCATCTTGATGACGAACTGGAACAGATCCGTCACCAGCACGCCCCAGAGCCCAGACAGCGTAGAGATGAACGACGTCAGCACGATCATGCCGATCACGATCGCAAGCGCCTGCAACCGCGTGACCTCCAGCACGATCATCAGAATCTTCACCATGGCCAGATTCACCCAGCCGAGGATGATGCAGTTGATCGGAATGCCCAAGATAAAGCGCGCGGAACCCGCGCAAGAAAGGCGGCCGGTTTACCGGAGTAGCGGATCTCGGCGAACTCGATGTCCGTCATCACGCCTGATCGGCGCCAAAGACGAGCGTACAGAAACACGGTCATCATTCCGCTCGCGACCATGTTCCACCAGAGCCAGTTGCCGGCGATCCCGCCAAGCGCCACCAGCCCGGTCACCACCAGCGGCGTGTCGGCAGCGAACGTGGTCGCCACCATGCTCGTGCCGGCAAGCCACCACGGGATGTTCCGGCCACCCAGGAAGAACTCGCTCACGCTCTCGCCGGCTCGCGCCTTGTAATAAAGCCCGATGCCGATGTTGAAAGCGAAGTAGAGCGCGACGACAAACCAATCGAGAAAGGTCAGATGCAAGCGTTTAGGCCTCTTTACAGATCCAGGGGATTGGGACAACGCTTCAACGCGCCAACCCTTAAGAATGTCCTGTCATGGTGTAACGTCCAACGGCCAAGTGCCAGTACCGAACCGTTGCGGGCGCGTGTAACACCTGTTCGATACAACGCCAAGCAATTAAAAACAGGCTGCTTACCAGAAGTACGTGGCTGCTACCTTTTGAGACGCCGCGACGCCGGAGATTACCTTCGTATGCAGCACCAGCTGTAGATTCTTCTTTTCCCAGCCGGTCGGGGCCTCATGCAGCGCGTTTTGCAGCAGCTCCGCATTCGTCACCAACTCGGCTGCCGCGGTAGTTCCGTACTGCGTGATGCCGGCTACCTCGACAAGCAGTGTTCGCGTGTCCGGATGGAAGACGCGCGAAACGATTGCGTAGTCTTCGTCCGTGCGCAGGTCAGCTTTCAAATTGGGCAGGGACCATTGGGTCGGCGCTCCATTATCCAAAATCATCAGCGGCCGTTTTTCGGCGTCGATGAAGTAACGCATTTCCTTGCTGATCTGCCGCCACCGCGTGTACGAGTACCCGATCAACACGGTCGGAGAGCTCCGAAGATCACTAAAAGATGCCTCCGTCCCAATCTTCACCTGCCACGTACGGTGCATCCGGTCAAGCATCTGCGCCAGCGAAACTACCGCTAGTAGATCACCGCCTCCGATGAATTGATCGTTTAACGGTGTGAAATCCTGAAGCGACGTTGGGGGCCCGGAACCCGGCACGCGGTTCATGGCGTAGACCGGAACATAAGCCGCCGAAAGCAGTACCGGAGTGGCGGATTGCTGCAACACGGGCTCCCAAAACCGGTCCAGAATGCTCCGTCTTTCCCCGCTCGAACTGAACACGTGGAACAAGAGAAATCCCAAGCCGAGTGCCAAAATGGCTACTGTCGCCAGAATAAAAACGTTGTGGTTTTTGGAATTTGCCGACGCCGGTTTTTGAATTTCTGGAATTGCTGCCGAATTAACACTTGTTACAGTGGTCGTTCTATTGACAATTTTGAAATCGGGAACATACGCGCCCCCTGGGAGATCGATGTGAACGTCATTCGCCCGACCCTGCCCTGCGTAATAGAGAATCAGACGCTTACGAACTTCGCCGGCTTTGACCCGCACCGTGGCGTCGTCACTGGGATCGTACGCAGCCGGACGTCCAAATACGTCCATGCCGATCGTTCGCTCTTTCAGCTGATCGGCTTTGCCTTCGAGAGACGTTTCTACCACATACCGTAGAAAGTCCTGACACCGTCGGCTGGTGCGGAATTCGTTGCTCGCGAGTACTCGCGCAAGCTCTTCCCGTACGAGCGAAGCCGGAATCGGTTGCCGTAAGACACCCGAGTCGTCGCCCGCTACATGGGCAGGAATTTGCCGCCCCTCAGCCATTCCTAACTCTGTTCTCCGAAGCGTTAATTAAAAGACTATATCACGGAAAGGCTCCTAACGTTCGCTCGTAAAGCTTTGTATTTAGAGGAGTTCACTGGCGTAGCGAACGGTCTCTTAACCCCCCGGCAACCGTTGTTAACTAGACACGATCATCCAAATGCAACGACTATAGACGGCACAAGGTATAGCCAAGCTTGCACGCCTGAGGTCATCTCAGCTGTGCGGGAGTTAGCGAAAGGAGTTTCCGATGAAGTGGAAGTCATACGCCGTAGCTTTATTGCTTTTCAGTCTCGCGGGTTTGCTCGCAGTGATCCCTCAAGGAGCATTCGCTCAGCAAGTCACCGCGGCGTTAACGGGGAAGGTGAGCGACGCCTCCGGTGCGGCCATTCCAAACGCACGCGTGATCGCAACCGACGTTGACCGTGGTTCGCAGTTCCCCACCGTGACGAACGATGACGGGATTTTCAATCTTCCGCGCGTTCCGATCGGTACCTACAATCTCCGCGTCGAGGCTTCCGGCTTCCAGCCGGCTCAACAAAACAACATCATCCTGGACCTCAATCAAACGGTCCGCGCCGATTTCCCGCTTCAAGTCGGCAACGTCTCTTCGTCGGTAGATGTGACCTCTGCGGCTCCGCTGCTGCAAACCGACACCACCGAAATCAGCACCATCTTGAATGCCAAGACGAACGAGGAACTGCCGCTTGCCACGCGCAATTACGTGCAGCTTACACTGCTCGCCCCCGGTTCCACGAATCCGAACCCGTCTAGTTTCGAAAACGGTCAAACGACCGGAAGCAGCGGCCGTCCTTATATCAATGGAAACCGCGAGCAGGCGAACAACTTCATCCTCGACGGCATGGACAACAACCAGGTCTCGGACAATCTGGTCGGCTACGCGCCCAGCGTCGACGCCATTCAGGAATTCAACGAGATCACGCAAAATGCCCCGGCCGAGTTCGGCAACTTCATGGGCGGCATCGTCAGCATCCACCATCAAGTCCGGAACCAACCAATTTCACGGCGACGTCTTCGAGTTCTTCCGCAACGACGTCCTGAACGCGAACACCTGGTCGAACAACTTCACCGATGCGCCCCGACCGGCTGCTGCGCTGGAATGAATTCGGCGGCACCCTTGGCGGCCCTATCATCAAGGACAAGCTGTTCTTCTTCGCCGATTATCAAGGCCAGCGCTTCGATACACCCACCAGCTACCGGAGCCGCCACCGTGTTCTGACCGCCGGCCGAACGCAGGGCGACTTCTCGGCGCTCCTGACGCTCGCCGACCCCGTCAGCTTTACAACCCCTTCAATCGATGCTGAACGGGCAGCGCAGCCCGTTTCCGGGCAACATCATCCCTGCCAGCCTGTTCGAGCCCGGTGGCCTCGAAAATCCTCGAACTCGCAGTCTATCCGCTGCCCACCAGCGGCGGACTGATCAACAACTATCTTCTACGCCTCCACACAGCCAGATCAACGGCGACCAGGGCGATGTCAAAATCGACTGGAACGCCTCTGACAAGGACCGCATTTTGGGCCGCTATTCGCAAAGCCATATCTGAACAATCCGAGCACCAACAACCTGCCCTTGTTCTACAACTCGCTTCGACAACTATCCGACCCACAACGGTGTGCTGGATTGGGTCGCGCACCATCTCGCCGTCGCTCGTGAACGACGCGCGCGTCGGCGTGAATTACGTGTTCATCAACAACGGCGCCGCGGGCAACGGACTGGCAATCTTCCGCCAGACGGTCGGACTGCCCGGCATCCGTCCAGCATTCTGCCCGCTATGAGCTTCTCGGGCGGCGACGCCGGCGACTATCGGCAACTCGGATGTGTACCAGCTCTTTGCCGACACCGTGATCCAATACGAAGATACGCTGCATCTGGACCAAGGGCGCGCACAACATGCACTTCGGCTTCCAGGGCTGGCGTCAACGCATCGATACCTTCTACTCCGGCAACAACGGCGACGCGGGCACGTTTACTTTCGATGGCCGCTACACCGCCGGTCCGGATCCACTGGCCACCTCCGGCAGCGGCAAGCGGCTTCGCCGAAGCGGACTTCCTGCTGGGCTTGCCCTCCAATATCGGCGGCGGGCGTCAATGGCGGAACCTGGGGACAGCGCGCCAATATCTTCTCGACGTTCTTGCCAGGACGACTGGCACATTCTCCACAACCTGACCATCAACGTCGGACTTCGCTGGGAACTGCACACGCCGTGGGTCGAAGTGGACAATCGCCAGTCCAACTTCGGGCTGATCAGCGGCGCAATTGAAATCGCCGGCCAGAACTGGCAACAGCCGGGCCTTTACAACCAGTACAACGGCATCACCAACTTCCAGCCGCGCGTTGGGTTCGCCTGGAATCCGTTCGGCAGAACACGGTGGTTCGCGCCGCCTACACGCTGTCGTCCTATCTGGAAGGCACCGGCACCAACCTTCGCCTGCCCATCAATCCTCCGTTCGCGCACGAGCAGGACGCCAACTATACTTCGCTGACGCTATCCGGCGACCACGCTGAGTCAGGGCTTCGCTACCTTCAGCGGCAACGGCGAGCAATCCCTACGCCGGCGCCACTCTGCGCGCTCTGGGATCCGAATGTCCGGCCGGCGGTCTCCAACCAATGGAACTTCACGCGTCCAGCAGCAATTCGCCAACAACACGACGTTGCAGGTCGGCTACGTCGGCCAGCGCACCACGCACCTGATGGTCCCGATGCCGTACCTGCAGGAAGAACTGCTGCCGAACGGCACTGTCAGCCCGAGCGATTACCTGGCCGGTAATCCCGACGCTGCAGAACGAGATCGGCCAGATCTCCGGTACCGCGTCGAATGGCAACCAGAGCTACAACGCTCTTCAGGCTACGTCTGCTGAAGCGCTTCAGCAATGGACTGGAATACTCAGGTCGCCTACACCTACTCGAAGTGCATGACGGACTCGAGCGGATACTACGGATCCTGGGGCGGTCAGACCACGCCGACTTCGCCCTATTGGCAGAACCTCTATGACAAGAAAGCGGAATGGGGTCCCTGCTACTACGACGCCACGCACGTTCTGACCAGCTATGCCACCTACGACTTCCCGGTCGGCCGCGGCCGCACCTTCGGCAACGATATGAACAAAGTCGCGGACGCGTTCGTCGGCGGCTGGCAGGTCAACGGCATCCTCGAGCCTCCACACCGGCTTCCCGCTGACCATTTCCGGCCCGGATGCCTCCGGCACCAACTCCCGCGGTGCTCGCGCGCCGATTGTCTCGCTCCTCCGGATGTTTTTGGCGAAGCAGAATTCGCCCTCCGGCGGCTATCAGTGGTTCGATCCGGCTTCCTATGGCCCGCGGCGCCCGGAACCTTCGGAACCTGCGGAGTCGGCACCGTTCGCGGTCCAGGTCTGCATACCGTTCGATCTCAGTGTGACGAAGTTCTTCAACTTCACCGAACATCAGAAGCTGGAGTTCCGCAGCGAGTTCATCAACCTGACGAACACGCCGATTCTGAACTCACCTAACACGGGACTGGGCACCACGCTCGGCCTCCTGCAAAGCGCGCAAGGCGCGCGGCAGATCCAGTTCGCCTTGAAGTATCACTTCTGACGATCAAGTAGAACTTGCACCACAGGCTGCGGGATCCCAAGGGATCCCGCAGCCTTTTTCATTTCCGGCGGGAACGGCTGAACTTTACGCCGGGCGGCTGCGTACCTTTTACGGGAGCCAATTCAATGGGCATTCACGAACTAGTCGAAACGATTCAGGTTGCGGGCGGTCATTTAGTCGATAGGGTACATACGTTGATTCACGAGGGCAATGTTCAGCGCATCATCATCAAAGACGAACACGGACATACCTTTATCGAGATTCCACTTACGGTTGCCGCGATCGGTGCCGTAGCCGCTCCCGTGTTGGCTGCAGTGGGCGCCATTTCTGCGTTGGCGGCCAAATTCACGATCGTTGTTGAGCGTAAAGTCACCGAGCGGCCAGTTCCGGCAACGCAAGTCTAATCGCGCTACCCTGACTGGAAATGTGTCGGCTGCTTTCCGGTCTTCTCCTCGTCTGCGCGGCGGCTGGTGCACAGACGCTTCAAACCGCTGTGGATAGCGCTGCCGCTGCGACGGTCGCGAAGTTCCGCGCCGTCGGATTGAAGGCGCCGGCCTTGGCGATCACCGTAATCGATCTTCATGACCGGCAGCACGCAATCTGGGCCAGCAACAACGGTTCCGAGATGTTCTACCCTGCGAGCGTGGTGAAGCTCTTCTATCTGGTGGCCGCGCATGCTTGGATGGAAAGCGGCAAGTTAACGGCGAGCACCGAGCTGGATCGCGCCCTTCACGACATGATCGTCTCGTCATCGAACGACGCAACGCAGCTCGTATTCAGCATGCTGACCCAAACCACCGGTGGCTGGGAGTTGGCGCCTGCCGAACTGCAGCCTTGGCTAGCCAAACGCGAGGCGGTGAACCAGTATTTCGAAGCACTTGGCTACAAAGGCATCAACGTAAACCAGCCCACCTTCGCGGAAGATCCATACGGGCGGGAACGCCAGGCCCGAGGTACCCATTTCGAGAACAACAACCGGCTCAGCACTGATGCCGTGGCGCGCCTGTGGCTGAGCATCGTTCGCCGGGAAGCGGTGAGCCCTGCGCGGTCGAATGCCATGCTCCGGCTACTTCGCCGCGACCCGTTTTTGAAGGACAACCCCGACGAGCAAGCCACATCGTTCGGGGGCAAAGCGTTACCGAGCGGGTCGGAGTACTACTCAAAAGCGGGATGGACCAGCGTGGCACGAAACGATTCGGCCTTCGTCCGACTGCCGAACGGCGCCGAGTATATCTTCGTCGTGTTCACCCGGGACAATGCAAACAACGAAGACATCGTTCCATTCGTCTCCGGACAAATCGCCGCTTACTTCCTGAGCGCGCCCTCCACTGTACACTGAAAGATCACCACATCCTTAAGGAGATTTGAACTACTTTGGCATCTATCCTGGCCGTTCAGGGGACCGAGATCCTCGACTCGCGCGGCAACCCCACCGTTGAAGCTGACGTTTACTTATCGGACGGTTCCATGGGCCGCGCTGCCGTTCCTTCCGGCGCTTCCACCGGCGAGCATGAGGCTGTGGAACTCCGGGACGGTGATAAGAACCGCTACCTCGGCAAAGGGACCACGAAAGCCGTGGCCCACATCAATGGCGAGATCGCCGAGGCGCTGAAAGGCCACGACGCGGCACAGCAGTCGAAACTCGACCGCATGATGATCGACCTGGACGGAACCTCCAACAAGGGCCGTCTCGGAGCGAATGCCATTCTGGCTGTCTCGCTGGCGCTCGCGCGCGCTGCTGCCGCTTCCGAACGCACACCGCTCTATCGCTACCTGGGCGGCGTCGGCGCCTGTGTTCTCCCCGTCCCCATGATGAACATCATCAACGGCGGAGCACACGCCGATTCGTCGGTGGACCTTCAGGAGTTCATGATCGCGCCCTATGGCGCCTCGAAGTTCTCCGAAGCCTTGCGCTGGGGCGTCGAGGTGTTCCACACGCTGAAGGGCGTGCTGAAGAAGCGCGGGTATTCCACGTCTGTCGGTGACGAAGGCGGCTTTGCGCCCAGTCTGCGGTCCAACGAAGAAGCTCTGGTGGTCGTTCATGAAGCCATTGAACAAGCTGGTTACAAGGCCGGAGTCGACATCGGGATCACCCTCGATCCCGCGTCCAGCGAGTTCTTCTCGAACGGCAAGTACATCTTCAAGAAGTCCGATAAGAGCGAACGGACCAGCGCACAGATGGTCCAATATTGGGTCGACCTGAAACGTCAGTACCCGGCCATCATCTCGATCGAAGACGGCATGGCCGAAGACGATTGGGAGGGTTGGAAGATGCTGACCGAAGCGCTTAGGCAAGACCGTCCAACTCGTCGGGGACGACCTGTTTGTCACCAACACGGAACGCCTGAAGCAAGGCATCGATCGCGGCATCGCGAATTCGATCCTGATCAAGGTGAATCAGATCGGCACGTTGACCGAGACTCTGGAAGCGATGCAGATGGCTGCGCGCGCGGGCTACACGTCGATCGCCTCGCACCGCTCGGGAGAGACGGAAGACCCGTTCATCGCGGATCTTGCGGTGGCCACCAACTGCGGCCAGATCAAGACCGGCTCCGCCAGCCGAACGGACCGCATCGCCAAGTACAACCAACTGCTTCGCATCGAAGAGAAGCTGGGCACTGCCGCGAAGTTCGCCGGCCGGACCGCCTTCAAGCAGTAATCGATCGATCGGCTAGTTGGTTTCGAAGAACGACCGGATTCTGCCGACCAGCAGTTCCGGTTGCTCCTCCGCGATGAAGTGGCCGCAGTCCGTGATGACGCCTCCGGTCACGTTGCTCGCTACTTCCTCGATCATGTGCCGCACCCGATCACCCAGGCTCTTTTCCCCTCCCAGCGCCATGATCGGGGTCTCGATCTTCTTGCCGGCGGTTGCGTCTTCGGTCTGCTGAATCGATCGGAAGACGGCCCGTAACGAGCCGAGGCTCCCGCTCACGCCTCCCGCCCCGGCGAAGGTCCGGAGGTACTCGGAGAGGGCGTCGTCCACGGCGTCAGGATGCATTGCGTGGTTTCGATAGAACCAGGTCAGAAACTCCCGTTCCCGCCCTTTGATCAGGAGTTCGGCAAGGTCCGGAGCCGTCGCCGTCATCCACCACCAAAGCAGTCCCTGGTTCATGATCTCGGGGGTGAATTGGAAGATCTGATTCAGGGTCTTCGCCGTCAGCACGGGGTGATCCAGGTAGACCAGGTCCTCAACTTCGCCCGGATAGAGCGCGGCCCACAGCAACGCAGGCGGCGCACCAAGATCGTGGGCTACGATCCGAAGCTTCTGAAACCCGAGCTTCGAGGTGAGCGCCCGGAAGTCCTCGCAGAGGGTGCGCGCGTCGCAGTCGCAGATCGGCTTATCGGAATCGCCAAAGCCGCGCATGTCCGGTGCGATCACGGTGTAGTTCTCGGCCAGCAGCGGGATCACCTTGCGCCACGAATACCAAGTCCCCAGGAACCCGTGCCAGAGCAGCACCGGGTCGCCGGCACCGGCCGTGACGTAATGCAGCCGTGTATGGTGCACATCAGCATGATCGTGCCGAAACATTGCGTCGTGCGGAGGAAACGCGGGGTCGCTCATGGACAGCTCCTGTGCAGAAGATAGCTCCAAGATAACCCGCCGAATATCTGTGAGAGTGCCCGCATGACGGTTGCACTACTCCTCCGAATTCAGTGGAGCTATTCCCTTCCATCGAGGTAAGAGCAGCCCGCATCCCGGACGGGATACAGCGGCTGCGCTACCTACGCAGCACCATTCGTGGCAAGCGGCCGGGGGTTTCGGCGCTCCACTTCGTTGGCGCCGGACTGGTCGGTTGCCTGGCTTGCTTCGCTCTCGTAGGACCTCGCAAGCACATTGCCCCTGCCTTAATCCACGGGGTGATGCGCAAGCACGTTGCGGCAGATGTTGCGCCTTTCGAACCGATATGGTCCGTCGAAGAGAAGAGCACTTACGCCGTCTACTCAAACGGACTGCAGATCCGCACCGAATACACCGCCGCTTCCGCTCCTCGCCGCTACAGAGTGTTCTCGCGGCAGGATTTGACTCCGTCGGCGGAACGCACCGAGCCCGCTGGCATCGTATTCCACACGACGGAGAGCCTGCTGCTCCCGCTCGAGCCGGCGCGCAACGGCTCGCTCGTCCGCACCCGTGAAGACCTTCTGCACCATGTGCAGAACGAGCGCTGCTACAACTTCGTCATCGACCGCTTCGGGCAGGTGTTTCGGGTCGTTCCCGAGACACAAGTCGCCTTCCATGCCGGGCACTCGGTGTGGGCGGACGCCCAGTCGGTGTACGTCAACCTGAACGAGAGCTTCATCGGCGTAGCGTTCGAGGAGCGCACCGGCACGGTCGAACCTTCCGCCGCGCAGCTTCGATCCGGCCGCATGCTGACGGACCTGCTGCGCTCGACTTACAAGATCCCGGAGGCCAACTGCGTCACGCACGCGCAGGTCTCCGTTAACCCGGACAACATGCGCATCGGGTTCCACACGGATTGGGCCGCGGACTTCCCGTTCCGCGAACTCGGTCTGCGTTCCGGCTATTCCCTGCCCGTCGCATCCATCGAAGTCTTTGGCTTCGCGTACGACGAGCACTTCCTGCATGCGATCGGCGGACACCCGTGGGACGGGGTGATCGACGCCGAGACCAACCTTCTCCGGCAAGCCGCCCAACACGGCGTGACCGCAACCACTTACCGCCAGCAGTTACAGCAGCAATACCGTTTCTTAAGGAGAAACTCACATGAACGCACCCCAGAAAGCGATCGGACTTGACATCGGCACCAGCCGCCTCGTAGCCGCTTCCAAGACGGCCGACGGCTTCGACTACCAAACGGAACTCAACGCCTTCCTCACCCTGCCGTTCTCGAAGCTCACGCAGTCGTCTCTCGCGAAGGAGAACGTGCCTCACGAGAAGCACGGCGACGAACTCGTGATTTACGGCAACGAGTCCGAGCGGTTCGCCAACATGTTCCACCTCGAGACGCGACGCCCCATGTCGCGCGGTCTTCTGAACCCGGAAGAGACCAACGGAACCGCGGTGATCCGGCAACTGCTGACCTCGCTACTGGGCGAAGACAACGGGGACGGCCGGCGCATCTGCTACAGCATTCCCGGCGCGCCGTCCGAGTCCCCGCAGGACCTGACGCACCATGAAGCGACCATCGGCCACATCCTGACCGACATGGGTTACCAGGTCGACAAGATCAACGAAGGCCTCGCCGTGGTGCTCTCCGAACTGGAAGACACGAACTTCACCGGCATCGGCCTGAGCTGCGGCGGCGGCATGTGCAATCTGTGCCTCGCCTATCTCTCGATGCCGGTCTTCAGCTTCAGCGTCGCCAAAGCGGGCGACTTCATCGACCAGAGCGCGGCATCCGTCGCCGACGAAGGCGCCACGCGCGTCCGCGCGGTGAAGGAGCAGTCCTTCCATTTCAACGGCTTCTACCAGGACAAGGTGAAGCAGGCGCTGACCGTGTACTACGAGGACATGATCCAGACCGTGGTCAACGCGTTGAGCGAGTACCTTTCGAAGGCACGCAATGTCCCGAGACTCGACCGCGCCGTACCGATCGTAATCAGCGGCGGTAGCGCACTACCGAGCGGATTCAAAGAGCGCTTCGAGAAGATCCTCGCCACGGTAGAGCTGCCCATCCGCATCTCCGAAGTTCGCATGGCCGCCGATCCGCTGCACTCAACAGCAAAGGGCGCGCTGGTCGCGGCTCTGGCCGAGATCTAAGTCATTCACTTACAGTCGTCACTTACCGATAGTCGCTCGATACATCGCGTCTAAGAGATCCTGGGTCACGCCGTCGTAGTCCTCATCCGCAGCCCAGAGGAAGCTCCCTCCGAGTCCACGGTCCCAGACCGAGTACTTGATGCGCAGATAGGTAGATAGAGGATCGTCGTAGGTGATGAAGCCCGGCGATCCATCCGCACGCAGCATATACGGCACGAGCGACGCGGTGTCGTAGTAGCTCTTCCAGCCCAGCTTGTTGATGCGCTGTTTGATGAACGTGCCGTAGTTCTCCCCAATTACCGTGCTATCCGTACAGGGGTCGCACGGTCCCCACAGAGCCGTGACGTTGGTGTAGAAGTAACCGTAGAACGGCGTTCCCATGTTCAGTTTCGCGGCCGGTATGTGCAGGTCGTTGAGGTAGATGTCGGCGGCGTACTTCACGCTGCCACCCGGATCGCATTCGTACGGCTCCGGATTGGTTGGGTCCTGGAAGATGGCCGAGTTGAGCTGCCCATCGTCTGTCCAAGGCCCCGCGCAGTCGTACATCATGATGTTGAAGTAGTCGACGAGCGGCTCGGTCTCGCTAAACGCATAACCAGTTCCACCCCACGGCGGCACATCGGCGGAGAGGACATATTGGGGGCTCGGCAGGATCTGGCGAATGGCGGCCAGCAGTCCGAGGAAGGCCGCGCGATCCGCATCTGTGCTGGGGTATTCCCAGTCCACATCGACCCCGTCATAACCGTTCTGCTTGATGAAGGCGTAGAGGCTGCTCATGAGCACATCACGCGCGCCAGGGTTGGTCTCAAGCGACGGGAAGTCTCCACCCAAGAGCAGCATCACCTTCACACCCATGGCATGGCCTTGCGCGATGAGCGCCGGTTCCAGGAACCCGTCCGGAATGACCAGGGTGCCGTCGGAGGCGAAGCTGACACCGGAGTGGTTGACGTGCGTGACCTTGTAGAACGGGATCTGCGCGGAGCTATACGCCGGGGTTTGCGTTCGGCTCCAGTAGCCGTAGTCCGCGACGAGGCGTTTGGAAGACCGGGGAGCGATACCGGTCTGAGCATTGCCGGGAAGCGCGGCAGCAAGGAATCCACATCCAATCAGGAGGAGTGTTGCGGAAGAGTGCTTCATGTTCGATTCTCCTTTTGAGCAACCAACATCGCCAACAGTGCCGTACGGTCCGCGAGGCGTGAAACCAGGATACTCTCGTGGGGCGCGTGGGCTCCTTCGCCGACGGCGCCTAAGCCATCGAGTGTGGGAACACCGAGCGCGGCGGTGAAGTTGCCGTCCGAACCGCCGCCGGTAGCGGAATCCTCTAGCGCGACGCCGATTACGCGACCCAAGGTTCGGGCGGTGCGGAAGAGGTCGACGATGCCCTGTGTCCGTTCCATGGGCGGTCGGTTCAGTCCGCCCTCGACGTTTAGGGAACACCGCTGGTCGACGGGCTTCAAGGCCCGGAACTTGCGTTCGATCAGGGCTGCGTCGTCGAACCGGGCGATCCGGATGTCGATATCGGCGTGGGCTTCGGAGGCGATCACGTTGGACCGCGTGCCTCCGGCGATGACGCCGGGGTTGACGGTGAGTCCACGGGTGAGATCGGTGAACTCGGCAACGCGCAGGAGCTGCCGGGAGAGTTCGAGGATGGCGCTGGCGCCGCTGTCGAAATCGACGCCGGCGTGCGAGGCGCGACCGGTGACGGTAAGGCGGTACCCGCCGACGCCCTTGCGGGCCGTCTTCAACTTGCCGCCCAGTCCGGTTCCGGGCTCGACCACGAGCACCGCGCGACTGAGCTTGGCATTCGACTCGGTGAGGGGACGCGACGAGTGGCTTCCGGTCTCCTCATCGGCATTCAACTGGAGGACAACACGGGCAGCAACGGGGATGTCTAGTTCGCGCAGCGCGCGCATGGCCATGAGGAACATCGCCACGCCGCCCTTCATGTCGAGCACGCCGGGTCCCCAGAGGCGGTCGTCCGCCTCACGGAAGGGCATGGAAAGAAGGGTGCCGGTGGGCCAGACCGTGTCGTAGTGCCCGAGGACCAGGATCTGGTCCGGGTAGCCGGCACCGGAGCTAAAGACGGCGACGAGGTGTCCGCCCGCGTGGCGTTCCAGCGTGAAATCGAACGAGGAGGCGTGGGAGGCGAACCAGTCGGCCCAGTTGGCCAGGGCCGCGGGATCGTCGCTGGGGGATTCGATCTCGACCATCTCGCGAATGAGGTCGACGGTGTCACGCTGGTGGGCAGAAGCCCAATCGAGTAGGGAGTTCCGGGGCATGGGGACTACGGGTTGTATAATAACGGCTTTCCATGGACATTCTGGACATCAAGGCGATTCAGCAGTTGTTGCCGCATCGCTATCCGATGCTGCTGGTAGACCGGATCATTGAACTCGAATCCGAGCGGATCGTGGGCATCAAGAACGTCACCATCAATGAGCCGTTCTTTGTGGGCCACTTTCCGGAGTTTCCGGTGATGCCCGGGGTGCTGATCATTGAGGCGATGGCGCAGACGGCTGGGGTGCTGATTTTGGGCAAGATCCCGGACCGGGCGAAGAAGCTGGTGTTTTTGGCCTCGATCGAGCGGGCCAAGTTCCGGCAGCCAGTGTTGCCTGGGGATCAGCTGCGGATGGAGATCACGATCATCAAGAACAAGGTTTCGGTGGCAAAGATCGCGGCGCGAGGCACGGTAGACGGCAAGCTGGTAGCCGAGGCGGAACTGATCTGCACGCTGCAAGACAAGGTGGAAGAGGCAGCACCGACGCCGGCCGAAGCACCCGCCGCGGTCTGAGATGCCGGTACACGCGACCGCGATTATCGATCGAGCGGCGAGTGTCCATCCCGAGGCTGAGATCGGACCGTTTTGCGTGATTGGTCCGGAGGTGGCAATCGGGGCGCGGACGCGGCTGATGGGCCACGTGTTCTGCGAGGGACCGACCACGATCGGCGAGGACAACCTGTTCTTCCCGTACGCCACGGTGGGGGTCGCCGGGCAGGATCTCAAATACAAAGGCGAGCGCGCGGAAACGCGGATAGGGGACCGCAATCGCATTCGGGAGTTCGTGACCATCCACCGGGGCACGGAGGGCGGCGGGCTGCTGACGGCGATCGGGGATGACAACCTGCTGATGGCGTACGTCCACGTGGCGCATGACGTTCGAGTGGGGAGCCATTGCGTGCTGTCCAACGCGGTGACGTTTGGCGGGCACGTGGTGGTGGGCGATTGGGCATGGGTGGGCGCGTCGACGGGCGTGCACCAATTTTGCCGGATCGGGCGGCACGCCATCGTGGGCGGATACAGCGTGATCACCCAAGACGTGATGCCGTTTTCGAACACGGTGACGGAGCGGGAAGCGAAGGTATTCGGGGCGAACCGCGTGGGACTGGACCGGCGCGGATATTCAACGGAGACGATCGAGAGCCTGCAAACGGCGTTCCGGCTGCTGACGCGGGCGGGGCTGAACACATCCCAGGCGGCAGCGCGGATTCGAGAAGAGGTGCCGCAGACGCCCGAGGTGGAGGAGCTGCTGCGGTTCATCGCGGAATCGGACCGCGGCGTCATCAAGTGAAGTATGGCCTGATCGCCGGCAACGGACGGTTCCCCCTTCTGGCGCTGGAGAGCGCGCGCCAAGCGGGGGACGAAGTGGTGGTGATCGCGATCAAGGAGGAAGCGGCGCCGGAGGTGGAAGCGCTGGCGGCGCGGTGCTACTGGGTCTCGCTGGGGGAATTGGGGAAGCTGATCGACGCCTGCCATAAGGAAGGCGTGACGGAGATCCTGATGGCGGGGCAGGTGAAGCACGCCAAGATCTTCTCGTCGATCCGGCCTGACTGGCGGCTGTTCAAGCTGCTGGCGGCGCTCGATCGGAAGAACACCGACGCGCTGATCGGGGCAGTGGCGAAGGTGCTGGCGGACGAGGGCATTCAACTGGTGGACTCGACGCGATTGTTGAAGCACCTGCTGGCGGAAGCGGGGACGCTGACCAAACGAAAGCCGAATAAGGAAGAGCTGGGGAACATTGAATACGGGCGACGGATTGCCCACACCCTGGCGACGATGGACCTGGGTCAGAGCGTGGCGATCGCGGACCGGGCGTGCGTGGCGATCGAGGCAATGGAGGGGACGGACGCGATGCTGCGGCGCGCGGCGTCGTTGACGGAAGGCCGCAGCGCGCTGTGCCTGGTGAAGTCGGCGTCGCGGCGGGGACACCTGCTGTTCGACGTTCCGGTGGTGGGGACGGGCACGATTGCCGTGATGCGCGATACGGGGACGACGGCGCTGGCCATCGACGCGGGGCGGACGCTGCTGCTGGACCGGGAGGAGCTGATCCGGACGGCGGATGCGGCGAAGATCGCGATTCTGGCGAGCTGAGGCAGGGGCATTGTGCAAGATTGTGCACGGTTTTGGAGTGATGCACAATCGGGTTCTAAACGACGTAAGTGGCTGTTCTTCAGTCATTTAGGGGCTTGTGCATGGCAGACGGAGCGGCTGTGCGTTGTGCATCGTGCACAAGGGCCGGGGAAAATGTGCGGAACGAAGCCACGGAAGCGGCGGGGTGGGTTGGCGAGGGTCTTGTGCAGGTGTCTTGTGCAGGATTGTGCATGGTTTTGAGGCGACAATGCTCAAATTGGAAAATGTGCGGAACAAAGCCAAGATGGAGCTTGGGAGAGCAACGCCATTTTCCTGAAATCGTCGGATTGTCCCCCCCATTTTGGCTTCTCATTCATCACCTGCATTTCTTCGGTTTTAGGGTACCCGCTGAAGAAGCGCTGAGTGGGTGAGTTTTCTGGCAAGTTGTTGAGACGGCTCGGAAAATTGCGGCGGTTTCGACGTTACTGACTTTTGCGCGAGTTCCCTCGCTTCACGCGTGGTCAAGGGGCCTTGCCGCAACCCATCATGGCGTGCCAAGTCTGCTCGGTTATGGAAACGGCATCCCCGATTGAAATTGAGTAGGCACCAGCATGTCCGGCAAGAAAGCCGGCTTTCCAGCCCGCGTAGCCTTCTTCGTACTCAGGAAGGGAAGCGTTCTCTCGAATACGTCCCTTGGCGCTGGCTTGTATAGCCTTCCGCGTGAAAAGCATGTGGGGAACTTGCTCTGGGATGCGGACTCCGTCACAGGTCTTCCAAGTAAGGTTGTCCACCGCGATGTGAATGATCACGCCGATCCTGGGGGAAGTATCGATCTTAAGAACCGTGAATTTTGATTTCTCTTCTCCAGAGCGAGTCTTGTACTCCCAACGTCACCCACACGGACTTTGGGATCTAGGAGCACAGGACAGACAATACACACAGGGCTCCGGGGAGCAGCGTCGTCTGGTTCAAACCCGAAGTTTCATGAAGCACCGTGTCTGAGATTGAGGCGTTTCGCCGTAGGTGCGAGGGGCATCGCCCAATGTGGAAAGTGCCTTCCATTGGCACGTGGCGGCAGACTGGTTTCGTTCGTGATGCGGCCACCTGTAATGGTCACGCGAAGGGATTTGCCCGGCGCAACGCGCGGTTAGACGCGAATTTGTTGGATTTAGGATTTTGGAGCGAGGCTGCCAAGCCCGCTAAGCCGGAGGCTGCCGCTTCGAGATCTTGCCAGCCAGTCGCCTGGACCTCGGTCAATCTCGCCAACTGCACGACGGCTCCGGAGACCTCGTCCGTCGCTGTTGCCTCAGTTGGCATGTTGAGAGCAATCTGCCCTACAGTGCTGAACTGCTCCTCGACGGCACTGGCAATCACACTAGAAAACCGGGTGCTGTTCTTGATGACTGCGCGAAGTTCAACAATGGCTTCCGCAGTTTCGGTAGTGACGCGTTGCGAAATCTACTTTGACCCGGATGTCTTCACAAGCGGTGCGGTCTTTTGGGCAAGGTTCTCCACTTCGCTAGCTAGGCAACAACGGCAAAACCGCGCGGCCCGCTTAGCCCGCTCGGCCCCTCGATCGCGGCATTCAAAGCAAGGAGGTTGGTGCGCTGCGATCGCAAAAGTGTGAGCTTCAGAATTCCGCCGATTTCTTTGCTGCTGTGTTGGAGTTGCTTCTTGTGAGGGGCGGCGCTCTGCCCCATGTTGCCGGCTGATACCGCCACTTGGGAGCTTTCTGCCGCGTTACTCGCCACCTGGCGAACAGCCCCTTCATCTGTTTTACCGAAACCGCAACGCGGGCAGAGACGCCGCGCAGAGCACCTGCCGGGACGAGGAGCCGTTGACGCTAAGACGAAGCTGACCGCTGACTCCGGACAACTGTTCCGCAGCGGCGCAAGGGCTTGAACGAGAGGCTTGATTCGGTGACCACGCTTCTTGCTCGCGCTGTCGTGCTGCGGCTGACGGCCTGCCACTTCTTCCTGTAGTTTTTGAACGCATTGCGCATAGGATTGCGTCGCTTGATCCGCATATTGGTGAAAGCGGTCTCCGCAATCAGAAGGGTATTCCATGCGTTCGTGTAACTCGGAGTGGCGGTAAAGGCGCTTGTGGAGTGGCTCGCCCGCCGCGGGATGACCATTTCAATACGTCATCGGCACATGGGGAACGTTTGTTAAACAGAAGATCGAAAGCAGTAGAGCGACGTTGGGGAGAGTGGGCGGTAAATCCCCAGTTCTGTCGAGGCTGTGGGGTTACTCGACTGAGAGTGTCAAGCCGCTTGGGGAGGAGATGCCGCCTACGGTGACGATCAGTTCCTGATCGCCGGATGGGGAGGTCGCGGGGACGACGACGTTGAACTGGGTGACGCCGCTGACCTCACCGGGCGCGGCTCCGGCGTAGAGCACCGCAGCATTTAAGCCGGCGATGGTGGCGGTGACCGATAACTGCTGCCGGGCGACTCCGGGGGCGAGTTGGCCGTCGACGGCGACAGGTTGCGTGAGACCCGCACCCGTTCCGTAAATGACGACCGTGGATCCCTTGGGGGCGGGGTTCGCCGAAGTGTTCAGTGTGAAAGCTGAGGTGCTTGCGTCGAAGTTGAGGACCGAACCCGGCCCTTTGCCGGAGGCGTTTTGCGAGAACAGGCCGGGAACCCCAGCGACGACCGGGAGCGAAATGCTGGGCGATGCAATGCCGTTCGCGCGGTAGACGACAGTTGTGGATGTTGCACCGGCCACTTCGTAGGGCACGATCACGCTGGTCTGAGCGGCGGAACTATAGATGACGGAGGCGGGCACGCCGTCGAAAAGGACTTCCACGCCACCTAAGTTCGTGGCGACATGGGTGGGGGTGTCGAGTTGTAAGCCGGTAAGCGAGGCAGGTCCGAAGTTGGCGCCGAAGAGGGTGACGAGTTCACCGGGCGCAACTGCTCCACCCGCGTAGGTTGCGGCGTTGACGATGTTGGCGGCTAGAAGTTGCGGAGGGACCGACTGAAGGGCGGCGAGCAGGGCCGAAGCAGCGGGCTTGGGAGCGTAGTTGGCGTCAAAAGGTAGCGCGGCGCCGTACTGATTGTTCGTGGCACCCGGAATCCACGAGTACTTATCCGTGAAGCCCCAGGTTTGGAACGCCGTACAGGTAGGGTGTTGAAGGCAAGTGGTGAGAATGCTGGAGTAGGTAGTGGCCTGGGCGGCGAGCGCGGCGGGATCCGTCCATTGGGCGGCGGGGATCTTGGCGTCCATTTCGGTGATATGGACCTGGAGGCCGAGGGCGGCGAGGCGGTCGATGTTGGAGGCGAGCTGGGTGAGGTCGGGATAAGAGCCGCCCGCATCGATATGCATTTGGAAACCGATGCCGTTGATGGGGACGCCACGCGAGACGAAGTCCTTGGCCATGTTGAAGACCGCTTCAAACTTGGGGCTGTCCTGCTCGATGCTGTAGTCGTTGTAGAAGAGGAGCGCGGAGGGGTCGGCGGCGCGAGCCCAACGGAAAGCCTGTTCAATATAGCCGGTTCCGGTTTGGCCGATGCCGGGTTGGTTGTACCAGATGGAGTCTTTGAGGTCGGTACCGATGCCGGATGCACTATCGCTGACCGCTTCGTTGACCACATCCCAGGCAACGATCTGACCATTGTAGTGGGAGACGACGGTGGCGATGTGGTCCTGAAAAATCTGGCTGAGCGCGGTGGGGGAAAAGCTGCCATTGATGAGCCAATCGGGGTTGTAGACGTCCCAGCAGAGATTGTGGCCGCGCACTTTCATACCGTGTGCTTGCGCGAAGGAAACTAATTGGTCGCCGGGCTCGAAATTGTAAGTCGTTTGCGTGGGGTGGATGGCCGCCCACTTCATAGCGTTCTCGGGTTCGAGCATATTGAATTGCGTGCCGAGGGTGGATGCGTAGGCCGGCTCGAGGAGACGGCTGGGATTGATGCCGAATTCGTCGGCGTCGGCGGCGGCTCCGAAGAGGAGATTTCTTGAAGCGGCGGCATCGCGGAGAGGCAGGGGACTTTGCGCTTGGGCTAGGAGTAATAACGGGAAGAGGAGAGCGAGCCTGGGAACGAGTGGGGACATCATGATCCAGTTACGGGGTAGTTTACAAGAGTCCTGGCGATCAGGCCTGGGGGGTTTTCGAGGAAAATAGGCGGAGGAGATTTTCAGGTGGCGGAGAACAAGACGAAACCGACCGTGCAGACGGTCGCGGAATACCTCGAGGCGCTGCCGGATGAGGGGAAGCGCAAGGATGCCCAGGCGCTGGTGAAGCTGATGCAGAAGGCGACGGGGGAGAAGCCGAAGATGTGGGGTCCGTCGATTGTCGGGTTTGGCAGCTATCACTATAAATATGAGAGCGGGCGCGAGGGCGATATGCCACTGGCCAGTTTTTCACCGCGCAAGCCGGCCACAGTGGTGTATGGAACGGTCGGGGTTCCGGGAGCGGACGAACTGCTGGCGAAGCTGGGGAAGCATACGACCGGCGGAGGCTGCCTTTATATCAAGAAGCTGGCGGATGTGGATCTGGGAGTGTTGGCGGAGTTAGTGGCGAAGGGCGTGGCGGCGAAGCGGAAGGGGTAGATGGGAGCGAGTACGATGCGCCACTGACAACTACTCGGGGCTTTGCGCTCAAGCGCGGGCTTTAGCAAGTGGGTATCGATTCGATAGGCCAGCAAAGTTTGTGCGTTGACGGTAGTTTACCGCCGTGAACCATGTGATAAGTTGAGCTGGGTTGTAAGCCGAGAAAGAAGGATGCAATGCGTGTCCGGAAACTATGTTTAGCTGGCGTGGCATGGTGTGGTCTATGCTTTTCAGCTTCTGCTCAAACGAGTCCGAAAGTTCCGGCATTCTTCGCACGGCACGACTACGTGAATCTGTATACCCAGAGTGTAGCGGCTGCAGACGTAAACGGAGACGGCATTCCGGACCTGATTGCAAATAACGGTAGCGACTCTATCATTCTCCTGGGGAACGGGGACGGTACGTTTGCGAATAGCGCAGCTTTTCAGCAGTGCGGCGACTCGTTTGTTTTCGATGTGAAGATGAGTGACCTGAACGGCGACGGGCGAATTGATCTCGTATTGGGTACAACCTCTTCTGATCTAGGTTCATATGGGGGAGGGTTTACCGTCTGCCTTGGCGATGGGGATGGCACCTTTCAAGCAGGGACGTACTACCAAGCAGGGGTGGACACTGGTCGGTTCATTTCGGGCGTTGTCCTCGGCGACTTCAACGGGGACGGCATTCAGGACGTTGTCCAGACCGGCTCAAGCGGGATTTGGCTGTTCACCGGCCGCGGCGACGGAACATTCAATCCTAGTGTTTTGACCGTGCCTCTGACAGGAGCAGCAGAGATTGCAGCCGCGGACTTTAATGAGGACGGTAAGTTAGATTTGGTGGTGACCATAGCATACGCCGGCAGCGAGCAAAATCAAGGCAATGGGACATACGTGTTCTTGGGGAATGGAGATGGAACATTCCAGACGGCTCAGCACTTTCCCAGCCCGGTACGTCCTTATACGGTCGCTGCGGGAGCACTAGGTGAAGGTGGACATGCCGGGTTCGCGCTGTCCCCGTTGACGAATTCATCGGTAACCGCCGTCTACTTCGGCGATGGCAAAGGCCACTTCTCCGGGCCGCATTTCCTCAATCTCACTGTGGATCGGGCGCTCGAAATCGGGGATGTAAATGGCGACGGAATCGGGGACTTGGTTACCGGCGGTGGATCCGCCTATATTGCCTTCGGCAACTCGAACAATACCTTCA